>NZ_SJNT01000004.1 GCF_004331035.1 Acinetobacter sp. ANC 4910 | reverse complement strand
ATAAGTAGACCAAGATATTCCCGTTAGGCGTTTGAACTGAGGATCAGTCAGTTTCTGTATATCAATATATTTCATGCATAAATTATGCATGAAATATCAAAAAATGTCGGTGCACAATTACAGCAAATGATTGTTCGGTTTATGAGTTATGCAAGTTGTCTATTATGAAATGTTAACAGACCCTAGTTTTATATAATTTGAATGGATACTATCCATGCTATTAGAGTTAAATACCTTGTCGCGTCATTTGACTATTGCTACATTCACATGAATTTTACGCGGGTTAAGTAGGAGATTATGTCACATCGTTTTGCCACTATGATTGGGCTATGTGCCATTTTGTTCTGGGCTTCTATTGTCGGGTTATTGAGACAAGTTACGGATGGATTTGGTCCAATTTTGGGTATCTGTTTAATTTACAGCTTAAGTTCTATTATTTTACTAATCTTATTTAAACCACCAAAATTGCATTTATTCCCTAAATCTTATCTGATTTTTGGCTCTATTTTGTTTGTTGCTTATGAATTATGCCTATCACTTTCTTTAGCATTTGCTCAAAACAATCAACAAGCCGTTGAAGTCAGTATTCTGAATTATTTGTGGCCAAGTCTGACAGTATTGCTTTTAATTTTAACCAAAGAGCAAAAGTTCCATCCTTTAGTGATTGTGGGAATGTTACTGACTTTATTTGGTATTATTCAAGTTCAAATCGGAAGTGGCGAGTTTAGTGTAAACCAGATTATACAGAATATTACGGTTAACCCCATCAGCTACGTTCTGGCATTTATTGGAGCTTTTATTTGGGCAGCGTATTGCATTCTCACGAAAAAAATTGGCAATGGTCAGAACGCGATTGCCCTATTTTTTTGTCTAACGGCTCTTGCATTATGGTTTAAATATCTTTGGATAGGCGATTTTGAAATCCCTGATCTTCAAGTCCAAAGTTTTATTTATTTGGCGGTTAGTGCTGCTGCATTTGGATTGGGTTATGCGGCTTGGAACATTGGAATCTTGCATGGCAATATTCAATTACTGACAGCTGCATCTTATTTCACACCGATTATTTCCTCATTAATTGCTATGCAGTTGCTTGATTTAGAGCTGTCATGGGCATTTTGGCAAGGTACTGCTTTGGTCACTTTAGGTTCGTTTTTATGTTGGTGGTCGACACGGACTAGGTCGTAAAAATGGGAGATGTCAGCATCTCCCATTCAGTTGATCAGTAATTGTTATGCAAAATTATTTCGGGAAAATGAAAGAGGCAATTAAACGGCCCCCCCATTCTTTTGCACTACCCGTCGTATCATCCGCCCAGTAACGCACACCACCACCCACACTGATCAACTGCCCATTTAAGTTTACAATTTTGGTTGCTGTCAAATTGATTGGTATAGTTGCATCTTCGCTGTTCCAGTCGTACGTGGCTTCACTATTCAAGCCAATAGTCAAACTACTTGGATAGGTATAACTGACAAAAGGTTGCAAGAATGTACTACTTACACCTTCAGCATTATCTTTATGTTCAACTGCCCAAATATGATTGGCCAATGCCCCAAAGGTCCAACCATCCATTTGTTTAAGTACAACGGCAGTTGGTCCGAGTCCCCATTGATCAGCACCTAAGGTTTTTTCAGAAGCGGTTGGTAATAGCATTGCAGGTCCAATACCCCAAATAATTCCTCCTGGGCCAGATTCAACTGGAGAGAAGAATAGGCTTTGAACGATATCGCCAGTGCCCCAATCATCATATTTAGCGCTATCACCATAAGTTTGATAAACCACGGGAAGGACGGTACGTGAAATTAAATTCCAATCCTCATTTAAACTGATTGGAATGACGGGCTGAATATTGAGTTGGTAGCGTTCAATATTTTCATCTGCACCAATCTTTTCATCATAATTTAACTGAAAAGGTGCGCTGACCATATTGGCGACTGGATTAGAAAGTTGTTTTGCTAAATCAGCAGTATCCGCAGCATGGACCTGGCTGATTGCAGCAAATAGAGAACAAAAACCGAAAAACAAACTTTTTTTCATATTCTACCTCTGGTTAACCTGCTTATATTTTTATCTTCTCACAAGGTATTAAGTGGGGTTAGCTGAAGAAAGCAGTATTAATTTGTTGTTTACTTAAATATTAAAAGGATCCCGTTTTTTGATATCGTCAAAGCATTTTAGGCGAGTGTTTTTGTCCTACCTTTATTTTTGCAGTGTTGTACTTATATAGATCTGAATTGATCATTGTTTGTCGTAGTATTGGTCAAAATTTATTGATTGTCTATAAAATAGACTGACTTTTATTAGAGATTCAGCATTTTCTCTATCTCTAATGCGGTTGGGGGATTTTTGATACACAAAGTGAGGCCGAGTAAGGGGAGTCATGAGTAGCAATAAAGTGGTGCATCTTTTGAGACATAAGCGTGGTTTTAAATGGTCGGATGAACGATGTGTACTGTTAGATAAGCTTTAAAGCATGCGTTTTTATTGTTGCATTGATCGTATTTTATATTTTTATAAGCATTTCTGATGAACGAATCAGTAGTCTATAAATAAAAAAGACATAAGAATTAAAAAATGCGCTAAAAAATGCACTGGATTATGTCATTTGTATTCAAATGCACTATTTTGGTTCCTTTTGTGGTTTGATTAATTTCTTAATAATGAAAATGATTGAATATGGTGCATTTCATTTTTCAAACAGTATAATAGGGTGGAAGCAAAGTTTATAAATCTTGTATTCTGATAAATAATTCAATGTTTTAGCTTTGTTTTTTTAAAGTTGGTATGAGAATTGCTTTATAACTGCCAACTACTAACACGCACTCCACAGGTGCAACAAAAAATCATCGGAGCAAAATGAGCATGGCGAACAAGGTCCTTCAACTCATCCAAGAAAGTGGCGCAAAATGGGTCGATTTCCGCTTTACTGATACTAAAGGTAAGGAACAGCACGTAACTTACCCAGCAGATACAATTGATGAAGATACTTTTGAAGACGGTAAAATGTTTGACGGTTCTTCAATTGCTGGTTGGAAAGGTATCGAAGCGTCTGACATGATTTTACGCCCAGATGCTGAAACTGGTTTTATCGACCCGTTCTTCGCTGAGCCTACAGTAGTTGTTACTTGTGATGTCATCGAGCCATCAACTGGTCAAGGTTATGACCGTGACCCACGTTCTATTGCTCGCCGTGCAGAAGAATACCTAAAATCTACAGGTATTGGTGATACTGCATTCTTTGGTCCTGAACCAGAATTCTTTGTATTTGACGAAGTGAAGTGGGAAATCGATATGTCTGGCGCACGCCATACATTAATCGCTGAAGAAGCTGCTTGGTCAACAAATAAAGACTACGAAGGCGGAAACTCTGGTCACCGTCCACGTGTTAAAGGTGGTTACTTCCCAGTTCCTCCAGTTGATTCTTCACACGACATGCGTGCAGAAATGTGTGCAAAAATTGAAGACATCATGGGCCCAGGTCGTGTAGAAGTACATCACCACGAAGTTGCATCTTGCCAATTAGAAATTGGTGTGAGCTTCAATACTATGGTTCGTAAAGCAGACGAAGTACAACAGTTCAAATATGCTGTTTGGAATGTTGCACACCAATATGCAAAAACTGCGACTTTCATGCCTAAGCCAATGGTTGGTGATAACGGTTCTGGTATGCACGTTCACATGTCAATCTCTAAAGATGGCAAGAACTTGTTTGCTGGTGATGAATACGCTGGTCTTTCAGAAATGGCGCTTTACTTCATCGGTGGTGTGATCAAGCATGCTCGTGCATTGAATGCAATTACAAACCCTTCTACAAACTCGTACAAGCGTTTAGTTCCACACTTCGAAGCTCCGATTATGTTGGCTTACTCAGCACGTAACCGTTCTGCTTCTATCCGTATTCCTTACGTTTCTAGCCCTAAAGGCAAACGTATTGAAGCTCGTTTCCCAGATCCAATGATGAACCCGTACTTAGGTTTTGCAGCATTGTTAATGGCGGGTATCGACGGTATCCAAAACAAGATTCACCCAGGTGAAGCTGCTGACAAGAACTTGTATGACCTTCCTCCAGAAGAAGAAGCAAAAATCCCTACAGTTGCTCATAGCCTAGATATGGCACTTGAAGCACTTCAAGCGGATAACGAATTCTTATTGAAAGGTGGCGTATTCACTAAAGAAATGCTTGATGCGTACATCGAACTTAAAACTGAAGAAGTTCGTCGTCTTAATACGACAACTCACCCAGTTGAATTCGATATGTACTACAGCTTGTAATTCTGAACTGAATTCCACTGTAAAAAACCCGCGCTCGTCGCGGGTTTTTTTTGTATTATCTGTTTTATTTAAAAAATAGATCAGCTTTATGGCACAGCGTAAGAAACATACCAGTTTTTATCCGTGGATTGATCCCAAAGACCATGACAAAGGTTTTAAACTGAATTTTTCAATGGTGACTTATGTTGAAGTTGGGCGTACACCAGAAGGTTATAAGCAGGCAGAGTTTGTTGCCCTGAAAAGCCCTGAGTTGGCACTCGACTATGATTATCCCCAAAGTTTTTACTTGAGCGCTGAAGGGTTTATTTTGGTGAAAACGCCGCAAGGTAAATTTGAAACCATTGCAAAAACAGATAATTGTTAAAGATTGATCCTAGAATTGAATCAACGACATTCTTCATAACGCAAAAAGCGTTTAAGCGCACAGCAGATCAATTAAACAGGTAAGGTTATGCAGCAGCAGATTCCAACTGAACTGAAAACATGGTTGTATGCTACAGGTTCATTGACGCAGCAACTCACGGATTTGGCGGGTGGAAAATTTAGGGTACAACCTATGAAAGAGCATTTTCAACGCCTACATTTTATTGATGCAAAATGGATGGAAATGCCATTTCAGCATACGTCATGGGTTAGAGAAAGTTTTTTATACGGCAATGATACGCAGCCTTGGGTTAAAGCGAAAAGTATTTTTCCGATTCTGAGTTTGCAAGGCCGTGCCAGACTTTTTAAACATATTGGCACAAAACCTATTGGCTGGTTTCTGTTCCAGCGTACCAATCCAGCATGTGAACGCCGTGTGATTTGGTTAGAAGATGGTTGGACACGCCAAAGTTGTTATACTTGGCATGGTTGTAAATTTATTGTGCAAGAAACGTTCTTACCTGCATTCGAGCAGTATCTACGCAAAACCAAATTATGAAATTGTTGAAGGATTTTCATGGCTACGGTGCAACATATTACTTGGCGTGAACGCTTAGAAGCTTATTATTATTTATGTCGTTTTGATAAACCTATTGGTACCGAATTGGTCTTTTGGCCAACCATGTGGGCTTTATGGATTGCGAATAAAGGCATGCCAGGTTTAGGAATTTTAATTCCAATGATTTTGGGCACTATTTTTATGCGTGCTGCGGGTTGTGCCATTAATGACTTCGCCGATCGTAAAGTCGATGCTCACGTAGAGCGAACCAAAAATAGGCCTTTGGCAACAGGTGTCATTAGTGCAAAAGAAGCGATTTATGTCTTTTTAATCTTGGTTTTTGCCAGCGCCTGTATGTTGTTTTTTTTACCGATAGAGACTTTTTATTGTTCTTTTGGGGCATTATTTCTGGCTTTTATCTATCCCTTTATGAAGCGCTATACCCATTTACCGCAGGTATTTCTGGGGGCTGCATTTTCATGGTCTATTCCGATGGCGTATACCGCAGTGGGTGAACCTTTGGGATTAACCTGCTGGTTATTGTATTTTGGGAATTTAGCTTGGACGGTTGCCTATGATACACAATATGCCATTACTGATCGTGAATATGATTTAAAGATTGGGGTGAAATCAACCGCGATTTTATTTGGTCGTTATGATATTCAAATTATTGGCATGTTGCAGTTGTTCAGTGTAATTTTAATAGGGACGGTTTTATTTTTAGAACAGTTATTCATGCCATTTGGCCTGCTTGCTTTAATGATCGTTGCAGGTGATTTTATTTATCAAGCTGCCAAAACCAAAGATCGTGATCCTCAGATTTGTTTTTGGGCATTCCGTCACAATCGTTGGGTAGGATTGGTAATTTTTATGGGAATTTTTTTAGAATTAACGATTTAAAATGACCATATGGTTAAAGAGTGTCCTATACAGGGCACTTTTTTTATGCCTTAATCATTCTGCATGTAGTTTCATGCCCAAAAAATAAAGATTAAAAAAAGGATATTTTATGAAGCACACGAAAATAGCTTTGGCACTTACATTGACACTTTCAAGTCTATTTTTAACAGCTTGTAATGATGATGACGATAATACGGTAGCCGATTCAAATAAAACCTATTTATCTGAAGGGAATTATTCTTTAGATACAGTAGAGAATAGCGCATCGATTAAAGTCATGACCTATAATATGACCAATGTTCAAGGGAAAACCACAACAGCCACTGCCATGGTTTTGTTTCCAAAAGCCATTCAGCCTAAAGATGGTTATCGTGTAGTGGTCTGGGAACATGGAACTGTTGGCGGAGGAGATGACTGTGCGCCAAGTAAAAATCTACTTAACCCTCGCTTTAAAATTCTAGTAGATACTTTATTGGCCGCGGGCTATGTAGTCATTGCACCGGATTATGAGGGGTTGGGTACACCAGGTGTACATCCTTATTTGAACTTATCTAGTCAGGCAAATTCCGCAATTGCATCAGTCAAAGCAGCAAAAGATCATTATGGTAAGCAGCTAAATGGCGCATGGATGTCAATTGGTCAGTCACAAGGTGGACATGCCTCATTGGGTACTGCTGAGTTTGCCAATACCGATAGCAGTTATAAAGGTGCAGTAGCGGGTGCACCAGCATCAAGTTTAGGTCGAATTATTCAAATTTATCTCGATCCGCAGTTGAATCTTGATGAAAATAATCAATCTAAGGGTGTGAATAGATTAGATGAGCAATTACTAAAAGTTCGATATGCAGTTGCAAACAACATCATTACAGCAGAACAAGGACAAGCGGCAATTGATCAAATTGCAGATGGTTATGCTGAATTGTTGGCTTATGCGGCACTGACCAGTTCAGGTATTAAAGCATATCAACCTAATTACGATTTAAAAAATATCTTTACAGCGGGTGCTGCGGATATTGCAGAAAAAGCATATGGCCGTACGGGTGATGATGGTGCATGTTTGGGTTATGCAGACCCGAATAGTGCGAATGGTTTGCAGGAGCTATTCAAAGTCGGCGTACTTGATTTCTTAAAAGATCCTACCCATTTAATTGCTCAATATGGCATTGATTTAAATAAAATTAAAACCGATCCTGTGGTTCAGAAATTTTTGATAGATAATCAACCAGCCACTAATGCAACCGCAGCAAAAGTGATTAAAACCCCTGTATTTATTATTCAGGGAGAGAAAGATCAGGCAGTATTGCCTGTAGTTACACAAGCTTTGTATGCAAATATGCAAGCACAGGCGACAAACTATTTCCCGCAAAATAATTATGCTGATGGTTACAAGCTGACGATCGTACCGAATGCAACACATACGCAAGCAATCGTATGTAAAAATGCAGATGCTGTTGATTTCATTCAGGCAAATATGTCCGCTGCTACAGGTATTGTATTGACTGACGCACAGAAAGACGCAAGTCAAAACCCACAATGTACGGGCAATTTCTAAGTCATTTTTAGATCAATCTTGGTGAAAAAGAGTCTCATTATTGAGGCTCTTTTTTGTTATATTGTTGCGTAATGAAGAATGCAAGATTTGAGTTAAATCACCTATGAGCCAACCAGAAGTGAACAAAAAGCCCATACCTTGGAAATTAATGGCATTTGGACTGTTTATTCCAGTGTTTATTCTTGGCATGGCACTTTTAGCTGCAAAAAGCGATGCAGAGAATAAAAAGCAATATGATTTAGAGCGTGCAGAAATTCAAAAGCGTGTTGAATTAAGGCAACAGCGCGAAGCTGCCGCGCAGGCAAAGAGTGAATAGGCTAAAATCTTTAAAGTTTTTGCAATCATTTTGAAAGGGTAGAGATTCACTATAGCTTGAAAACTTATAGTTATTATTAGTTATGCTCTATATGATAATTTTGCATATCAATATAATAAAACAAGCAATAGTTGTGATTAGTAAATCTCTATAATGAATATCAATTGTTGAATGTGTAATAAGCACGAATTAGTAATCGGTGTTGTCGATGTCAATAAATGAGGAAAGACTTACTCATCTTAAACAGCTTGAAGCTGAGAGTATTCACATTATTCGTGAAGTAGCTGCCGAATTTGAAAATCCGGTGATGTTGTATTCTATTGGTAAAGACTCAGCTGTCATGCTGCATCTTGCCTTGAAGGCGTTCTATCCTGCAAAACTTCCATTCCCACTATTGCATGTCGATACAGGCTGGAAATTCAAAGAGATGATCACATTCCGTGACAACATGGCGAAAACCCATGGTTTCGATTTGATCGTTCATCAAAATAAAGAAGGTAAAGATGCTGGGATCAATCCATTTGATCATGGCAGTTCCAAATATACCGACATCATGAAAACTCAGGGCTTAAAACAAGCACTGGACAAATACGGTTTTGATGCTGCCTTTGGTGGCGCACGTCGTGATGAAGAAAAATCACGTGCGAAAGAACGTGTGTATTCTTTCCGTGATAGCAAGCATCGTTGGGACCCTAAAAACCAACGTCCTGAACTTTGGAATCTTTACAATGGTAAAGTGAACAAAGGTGAAAGTATTCGTGTGTTCCCATTATCAAACTGGACCGAGCTTGATATTTGGCAATATATCTATTTGGAAAGTATTCCACTTGTACCTTTATATTTAGCTGCAGAACGTCCTGTGGTTGAACGTAGCGGTACACTCATCATGGTTGATGATGAGCGCATGCCTTTAAAAGAAGGCGAAGTTCCACAAATGAAATCGGTACGTTTCCGTACTTTAGGCTGTTACCCACTCACGGGCGCGGTTGAATCAACTGCCAATACCTTACCGGAAATTATTCAAGAAATGCTGCTTGCCACAAGCTCTGAACGTCAAGGTCGTATGATTGACCATGATGAAGCAGGCTCGATGGAAAAGAAAAAGCAAGAAGGCTATTTCTAATTTCCTGATGAAAGTCCCTCTTTATTAAAGAGGGATTTAGGGAGATTAAAACGATTTCAACGAATTTGTGGAGTTTGAGCAATGTCTCATCAATCTGACCTGATTAGCCAAGATATCTTGGCATATTTGAAACAACACGAAAACAAAGACTTATTACGCTTTTTGACTTGCGGTAATGTCGATGATGGTAAAAGTACTTTAATCGGTCGTTTACTTTATGATTCAAAATTGATCTATGAAGATCAATTGCAAGCCGTGACTCGTGACTCTAAAAAAGTGGGTACAACGGGCGATGCACCTGACTTGGCACTTCTTGTCGATGGTTTACAAGCAGAACGTGAGCAGGGCATTACCATTGATGTGGCTTATCGTTATTTCTCGACTGAAAAACGTAAATTCATCATTGCTGATACGCCAGGACATGAGCAATATACGCGTAACATGGCAACAGGTGCGTCTACTTGTGACCTTGCGATCATCTTAATTGATGCGCGTTATGGCGTACAAACGCAAACACGTCGTCACACGTATATTGCAAGCTTGTTGGGTATTAAGAACATTGTTGTTGCGATCAACAAAATGGACTTGGTTGAATTCTCTGAAACGCGTTTCAATGAGATTCAAGCGGAATATGGCAACTTCGTTAGCCAATTGGGTGACCGTAAGCCAAGCAACATCATCTTTACGCCTATTTCTGCATTAAATGGCGATAACGTGGTGAATGTTTCGGAACACACACCATGGTACAAAGGCGAAACCTTAATGGGTACGCTGGAGTCGGTACAAATTAACCGTGATACTGCGAAGCGTGATTTCCGTTTCCCTGTGCAATATGTAAACCGTCCAAACCTCGACTTCCGTGGTTTTGCGGGAACGATTGCCCTTGGTGAAATTAACGTGGGCGATAAAGTTGTTGCTTTACCATCGGGTAAGTCTTCAACGGTTAAAGAAATCGTAACTTTTGATGGCAACCTTGAACATGCATTTGCAGGTCAAGCGGTGACATTAACGCTAAACGATGAGATTGATGTATCACGCGGTAATATGTTGGTCCGTGCGGATCAGGGTATTCCTGCAATTTCTCGTTCTGTAAAAGCGACTGTGGTATGGATGGCGGATCAGCCACTCGTGATTGGTAAGTTGTATAACTTAAAAGTGGGTACTCAAACTGTTCCTGCGAAAGTGACTGCCATTAACTTCCGTACGAACGTGAACACACTTGAGCAAATGCAAGTAGATCATCTTGATCTAAATGCGATTGCCAATGTGACTGTTGAATTTGATGCACCAGTGGTGTTTGACCGTTATCAAGACAGCCGTTATACAGGTTCGTTTATCTTCATTGATCGTTTGAATAACGTAACGATTGGTGCGGGTATGGTGGAAGAATCTGTTGAGTGGTCAGCACATGCAAACCCTGTTTCTGCGGAAGATCGTGCTGCACGTTTAGGTCAAAAACCAGCAGTTGTGACTGTAACAGCAAAAGCACTTGAGCAAGCACAAATCTTAGAAAGCTTGTTGATTCAACAAGGTGTTGTGGCAATCGCTAAAGCAGGTTTAACCTCGGAACAAGTTACTTTATTGCGTGAAACGGGTGTGGTTGTGATTACAGACCTTACTGATGCAACTGATGTGAGCTTTACTGCTGAACAAGTAGAAGAACTTGCAGAACAAATTGTAAAATTGGTTCGTTTATAAGATCCAATGCTAAGAAACCCGCCATCTGGCGGGTTTTTTATGCTCTAACATTAGATTTTTTGTGCAAAGAGCGTAGCAAAGCGCTGTTTAATGCGTTGTCCTTGTTCATCTGTACGGTGTAGTTCACCAATATTTTCATTGTATTTAAGGATGGTCCAACTTTCATAATATGCTTTCAGCTCGCCTGCCTTAAAGCTAAAAGGAAAGTCGGACTGCGCTGGGTAATCTTCACTATCCATCGCACATACAATCAAGTTATAACCGCCAGACTTGGTCGCTTGCTGCATTTGTGCGATGAGCGGTGGAATGGTATGTGCTTGTAAAAACATCATCACCACGGTGCAATAGATAAAATCATATTGATCTTGAATCTGCTGATTTTCGTTTAAATCACGGAGCTGGGTATGAACCTGTTGTATGTGCTCAGCCGTAATTATTTGTTCCAAGCATCGTATGCTTTGTACATTTACATCCCATGCATCAACTTCAAAGTCATACTGAGCCAAAAAAAGTGCATTACGCCCTGAACCACAACCGACATCAAGTGCTTTGCCACCTTGAAGATGTGGAAGGGCTGCTAAAATTTCGGAATGGGTTGGCGTAAGTTGATATTTTTGAGTGAATAATTGATTGGCTTGGCAATAGAAACTGAGTTGGCATTCAATATCAGGGCTGAATGCCACAATACGATGCCAAGCTTGAGGTTCAATGAACGGCGGTTGTTTGGTTGGGCTAAAATGAAGTTCAGAAAGGATTTCTCCTTGTTCATTCAGCATGGCGAAGTCTAATTCGCCTTTTAAAATATTGAGTTTTGCCCATGTACCTTGTTTGGTATTATGAGCTTGCTGAAATGCTTGAGGAATGGTGTCATGCTTCCAAATGGGAAGTGTTTTATAGCAAAGCAGTGGTTGCATATTGGTATCCTTCTATTTGGTGCTTGATCTCGGCTAGAAATAAGTTTTATTCAATTATGTTCTTCATTCGATATTAGCTTGATTCAATGGCAAATAAAAACAGCGACCGAAGTCGCTGTTTTTAAATATTTCAATGATTAAGCCTGCTGAATACCAGCAACCAACCAATCTTGGGTTGAACCTGCAGGTTTAACAAAATGCCAGATTTCGGCAAATGGTTGCGGCAAACTGTTGAGGTCTTCACTGACAGTACCTGTAAATCGAACACTTACCACATACTGACCATTTTCAGTCGCAGAATCCGTCACCATTGCATTTAAGTTAGAGAACTCAGCAACATCTTGATCACGGTTGGTCATAATGTCGTTATACATTGATTGGTATAAATCTGGCGTGAGGTAACGACGGATTTCTTCAATATTGCTTGCGGTATTCATAGACTGAATATGATTAAAGCGTTGACGCGCAATACGTAAGAATGCAGCAGGTTCAGTACCATCAGGGAGTTGATTACCACTGTTGGTATAGGCTGAACCAAATGGTGCAGTATTGACAGGTGCTTGAGTTGCCGCACCGCCAGCTACAGATTGACCAAAAATATTGGTGTTGTCAGTAGATGCGCGTGGTGCAGCAGGTGCTTGACCAAATGGCGATGCAGCTTGACCGCCATTATTTGGTGCATACGGGTTAGCGGATGTTAATTTTTTTTTTGCGCCCATCTTGCGGAAAATGAAGAAGGCAGCAGCTGCAGCAAGTAAAATCCAAATCCAGCTTGGAATTCCACCTTTTTCTTCTGCTGGTGCAACGGCTTGGCTTGCTGGATGATCATCTGCAAGTGCATTTGCAGCAACTGCACCAATAGCAGCACCTGCAACACCCGCAGCAACCATACTACCTACGCCTGGACCAGATTTTTGTGGTGCAGTCGCAGGGGCAACAGGTTGTTGTGCAGGTGTCGCTTGACGAGGTTGTTGATAAGACTGGGTTGGTGTGGCAGAACGGCTCATGCCATGACTTTTACCACCACCCGCACGTTTAGCCTCAGCCAAAGGTGCTACCAATAACATCGCTGCTAAAATACCTGCAACTAAACTACGCTGTCGAACTTCCATTCAATTTTCCTATAAAAATGATAAATAGCCCTGTATTTATGCAGGCATTTGTCAATTTTTTCAATAAGAAAAAGCAATTTTTTTGTTTAATTTTGCACAGTTAAATTTTAACAGCGGCGTTTGGCTATTCTGATAGATTCATCGCTTCGGTTAATGCTTCATGTAGTCGTGCCACTGCAATAATCTGTACGCCTGCAATCGTTTTTTGTGGCGCGTTGGCGCGCGGCACAATAATGTATTTAAAACCGTGTTTAATGGCTTCTTTCAAGCGTTCTTGACCGTTAGGTACGGGGCGAATTTCACCAGATAATCCAACCTCACCAAAGACAGCCAATTGTTGTGGTAATGCTTTACCTCTTAAACTAGAAGCACAAGCCAGTAGAACGGCTAAGTCCGAGCCTGTTTCGGTAATTTTCAAACCACCTACGACATTGACATAAACATCTTGTCCAGAGGTTTGCACACCACCATGACGGTGCATAACTGCGAGCAACATATTTAAGCGGTTTTGTTCTAAGCCCAAAGCAACGCGGCGCGGTTGCCCATGTGCATCATCAACCAACGCTTGTACTTCAACCAATAGCGGACGTGTGCCTTCACGACTAATCATCACAATTGAACCTGGAATAGCTTCGTCATAGCGACTCAGGAAAATAGCCGAAGGGTTGGCGACTTCACGAAGACCTTTATCGGTCATGCCGAAAACCCCCAATTCATTCACCGCACCAAAACGGTTTTTAACGGCACGAATCATGCGATAACGTGAGTCGGATTGTCCTTCAAAATACAGCACGCAGTCGACCATATGTTCAAGTACACGTGGACCTGCCAAGGCGCCTTCTTTGGTAACATGACCGACAAGAAAAAGTGCAGTGCCACTGTTTTTAGCAAAACGTGTGAGTAATGCCGCCGATTCTCGAATTTGCGAGACTCCACCCGGGGCAGATTGTAAGGTTTCTGTGTAAAGGGTTTGAATAGAATCGAGAATGGCAACAGCAGGACGTTCTTGTGCTAAAACTTCACAAATGCGTTCTACACAGGTTTCTGCCATGACTTTTAATTGGTCGGTGGGCAAATCTAGACGTTGTGCACGCAGTGCAACCTGCGATAGTGATTCTTCGCCTGTAACATAAAGCGCAGAACTTTTAGCAGCCGCCATGTAAGTTGCTGTCTGTAAGAGAATGGTTGATTTACCAATGCCGGGATCACCACCAATCAACACCACAGAACCTGTCACCAACCCTCCACCAAGTACGCGGTCAAATTCACCAATCCCTGTTGCAAGACGGGTTTCGTGTGAAACGGAGACCTGATTTAAAGTCGTGATATTGGCTGCTTGTCCTGCATAACCTCCGCCTATTTTAGGCTGGGCGCGATGCGTCACCACAGGTTCAATACGGACTTCGACCAGACTGTTCCATTCGCCACATTCAACACATTGTCCAGCCCATTTAGAGTGGTCTGCGCCACATTGTTCGCAGCGATATACAGTTTTAATTTTTGCCATAAATAAAATTGAAAATAATCTGTAAATTAGATAAAAGTAATAGTTGCGAAAACTATTAAATAGAGCGAATGCCATTCTTAAGGAATAAGAGGCGAAGCGGTTTATCGTAATTACGGGTTAAAGGGAATTGCTCAGAAAAATAACATGATATAAGACTTTTACAAGTAAGAAACAGTGTGTTTTTGAGTTAAGAGATTTGTTCAGTTCACTTTTTCCATGGAAGGAGTTTGAGCATTTGATCATTTCTTGTCATGACTTAGAAGTTTGATGGCATAGATATTGCTCATGCTCAGACAAATGAAAATAAAGCAGTTGCAACATTTTCAAATTATATAAAAAGGTAGATGTCTATGAGTGCAGCAGAAATTGTTGATTGGGTTAATAGTATTATTTGGAGCAAAGCTCTTATCTATTTGTGTTTAGGGGCAGGTTTATTTTTCTCTATTTTGACGCGCTTTGTTCAAGTTCGCCAAATGAAAGAGATGGCAAGATTATTAATACACGGTGGCTCTTCAGAACAAGGAATTTCCTCATTTCAAGCATTAGCAGTTTCACTTTCAGGACGTGTGGGTGTAGGTAATATTGCAGGGGTAGCGGCAGCAATTGGTTTTGGTGGTCCAGGTGCCGTGTTTTGGATGTGGCTCGTGGCTTTCTTGGGGGCAAGTACAGCGTACGTAGAATCTACTTTGGGTCAAATTTATAAGGTGGAATACCAAGGTCAGTACCGTGGTGGACCTGCTTTTTATTTTGATAAAGGTTTAGGGCAGCGTTGGTTGGGTGTGGTATTTGCGATTGCTGCCATTGTTGCTTGTGGTTTGTTCCTACCGGGAATTCAAGCCAATGCGGTGGGGAATGCCTTTACACAAATTACAGGTGAAGGGTCTATCGTCTTTGGGAATGTAGGTTCATTCAAATTAGTCGCTTTAGTAGTGATTTTATCTTTGCTGGCCATCATTATTTTTGGTGGTATTAAGCGTATTGCACGTTTTGCTGAGTTTGTCGTTCCATTTATGGCGCTAGGCTATATTTTAATGGCGCTTGTAATTGTCGGAATGAATATTCACGAATTGCCACGTGTGCTGCAACTTATTTTTGACGATGCGTTTAGCCCAATGGCAGGACTGGGTGCTGCCATTGGTTGGGGTGTTAAACGTGGTGTTTATTCGAATGAGGCTGGTCAGGGTACTGGTCCACACGCCGCGGCGGCAGCAGAAGTACAACATCCAGCGCAACAAGGTTTTGTACAAGCCTTCTCAATTTATGTTGATACATTATTTGTTTGTTCTGCAACAGCCTTCATGATTTTAATTACAGGCATGTATAACGTTCAAGGCACTTTAGAAGCAGGACAATTTATTGTTCAAAACGTTGCAGGTACTGTCGAAATTGGTTCACCCGCATTTACTCAAATGGCGGTGAGTACTGTCTTTGGTGGTTTCGGTCAAATCTTTGTTGCTTTGGCGGTATTCTTCTTTGCTTTCACAACGATTGTTGCGTATTACTATATTGCGGAAACCAACATTACTTATCTCAGTTATATCACTAAAGCACCATCGTTATTGTTTATTACTAAATGTTTTATCATGATTTCAGTCGCTTACGGTGTAATTAGTGCAACGGGTTATATCTGGGGAATCGGTGATATTGGCGTGGGCTTAATGGCGTGGATTAACATTGTCGGTATTATTGTGACCTACTTTGTATGGAAACCAACCATCAAAGCATTGAAAGATTATGAGCAGCAACAAAAAGCTGGGGTAACAGAATATACCTTCGATCCTGTGAAACTGGGTATCCGTAATGCAACGTATTGGGAAGAGCGTTTAAAGAAACAACAGAACAATCAACAGAATAATTAAGTGTTGATGTGAAGTAAAACTTAAAAAAGCAGCCAAGCTGGCTGCTTTTTTTATTGAATGGTATAAGATTTATATGAACTGATGTGTCCAAAAGGTGCATTGTATTGCATTGATGTAGTGCGTATTATCGGCCCCAATTGTATAAGGCTTGAATGCTGAACGATACAGATAGAGTTGTTTAGCTTAGATTGACCCAAAAACTTACATGGCGAAGGCGTGCTTAAAAATAGTGCAAATGTGTAATTTGGATTAATTTGGTTAAAAAATCTTAAAGGATTAATAGAGAGTTTTTATAGCGATGTTAAATCAAAACACGAATGAGTCGGCTGCACAAGGCGAACTGCATCGTAGTTTGTCGAATCGACATCTACAACTAATTGCGATTGGTGGTGCAATTGGTACGGGTTTGTTCATGGGGTCGGGCAAAACCATTAGTTTGGCAGGCCCATCAATTTTATTTATTTATATGATCATCGGTTTAATGGTGTTCTTCGTAATGCGTGCATTAGGGGAACTACTATTATCTAACCTCAAATATAAGTCGTTTATTGATTTCTCGACAGACTTGATTGGTCCTTGGGCGGGTTATTTTGTTGGTTGGACTTACTGGTTGTGTTGGATCACCATTGGTATCGCGGACTTGTCTGCCATTATTTATTATCTGCAATTCTTCAACAATGGACTACCATTTAGCCCAGTTGAAGGTGCCATGATCAGTGTTGCTGCCATCGTCTTCATTATGGGTTTAAATCTCATGACGGTGAAGCTATTTGGTGAGCTTGAGTTCTGGTTTGCTTTGGTCAAAATCATAGCCATTGTGGTCCTCATTGCTGTTGGTTTGTGGATGATTTTTACAGGCTTTACCTCAACCACGGGTGAAGTTGCATCATTCACGCACTTATGGGCGAATGGCGGGATGTTCCCGACGGGGATGAGTGGTTTCTTGGCAGGTTTCCAAATTGCAATTTTTGCCTTTGTTGGGGTGGAATTGGTGGGAACTACAGCAGCAGAAACCAAAGATCCTGAGCGCAACTTGCCTAAAGCAGTGAACTCAATTCCAATTCGTATTATCTTTTTCTACGTGTTGGCATTGGTGATTGTGATGTCTGTGACACCATGGAATAGGATCAATCCAGAAGTTAGCCCATTCGTGAATTTGTTTAGTCAGGCAGGTATTGCAGCCGCGGCGATTATCATGAATCTTGTGGTGTTATCTTCTGTGATGTCATCTATGAACAGTGGAGTATTCTCGACCAGCCGTATGCTGTTCGGTTTATCGCGTGAGAAGCAAGGGCCACAAGCTTTTGGTCATTTGAATAAGCGTGCAGTTCCTGCAAATGCTTTATATTTCTCTGCAATTTGTTTGTTGGGTGGTGCTGCCTTACAGTACTTTGTGCCAAATACGGTTGAAGCCTTTACTTTGGCAACGACATTATCAACGATTCTGTTTATTTTGGTGTGGTTGATTATTTTGTGGAGCTATTTGGTTTACTACAAAACACGTCCAGAATTACATGCGAAATCGACTTTTAAATTGCCTGGTGGTCCTTTGACGTGTTGGGTGGTGATAGTGTTCTTTGTTGGCATGATTTACGTGTTGTCATTAGAACCAGATACCATGAAGGCGCTAATGGTCAGCCCAATTTGGCTCATCATTCTTGCCATTGGTTATTTCTGTTTCTATAAGCCAAAACATAAATAATCGCGGCATATACAGAAAAACGTCAGTTTAGAACTGGCGTTTTTTTATGTCTGGGGATAATCTCTAGCGTTTAATGCTTTGGTCAATGCGTTGATCAGGTTATACTTTGTTAAAATTTGAGATAGGTGGTCAGATGCGTCACGTCATTTGCTGCATAAGTGTATTGGTATTGGGATCTTCATTAGTCGGTTGTGGTCAATCGGGTGCATTGCAATTACCAAGCGATTCAAATTATGACAAACGTGCAAAATATTTGTTATATCCAAATGTAGAGTCTGCTCAAGAAAAAGAGCAAGTCCAAACGACTGAATCGGTTGAACAACAGACAACTACAGAATCAAAATCTTCTACCCCTTAACTTGTCATTGAAAGGACATCTTCCATGAGTTTTACCCGCATTAATGGGGTATTGCACGCAGAGCAGTGTTCCCTAGAACAGCTTGTGCAGCAATATGGCACGCCACTGTATGTTTACTCAAAAGCAACTTTTGAAAAGCATTTTTTAGATATGGACCGTGCTTTTGGTTTTATCGATCATCAAATTTGTTTTGCGGTAAAGTCTAACTCAAATATTGCGGTACTCAGCGTGTTAGCCAAATTAGGCTGTGGCTTTGACATTGTGACGGGTGGTGAGTTAGCCCGTGTGTTAGCTGCAGGTGGTGATGCATCTAAAGTTGTCTTTTCAGGTTTAGGTAAAACTGAAGCGGATATTCAAAAATCATTGGAAGTCGGCATTGCATGTTTTAATGTTGAATCTTATGCCGAATTAGATCGTATTCAGAAAGTGGCGGCGGCGTTAGGCAAAAAAGCCCCAATTTCATTACGCGTTAACCCAGATGTCGATGCAAAAACGCATCCTTATATTTCAACTGGATTAAAAGAAAACAAGTTCGGTATTCCTTCAGATACGGTATTTGAAACCTATCAATATGCAGCCAGTCTACCGAATTTAGAAATTATCGGTATCGACTGCCATATTGGTTCACAGTTGACTGAAACCAAACCGTTTGTCGATGCACTTGATCGTGTCATGCTCATGATTGAGCAACTGAAAGAGCTTGGTATTGAATTAAAGCATGTCGATATTGGTGGTGGTTTGGGGGTGACTTATAAAGATGAAGTTCCTCCAACCGTTGAAGAATATGCCAATGCTTTGAAACCGGCTTTAGAAAAGTTAGGTCTAAAAGTGTATATGGAACCAGGGCGCAGTATTTCAGCCAATGCAGGTGTGTTGCTGACCAAAGTAGATTTATTGAAACCGACCAATCATCGTAATTTTGCCATTATTGATGCAGCAATGAACGATTTGATTCGTCCAGCTTTGTATGAAGCATGGATGGATATCCAATCTGTAACGCCACGACACGATGTTGAAACTTTGCAATGGGATGTGGTGGGTGCGATTTGTGAAACGGGCGATTTCTTGGGTAAAGAACGTGATTTAGCACTCCGTGAAAACGATACACTTGCAGTGTTAGGGGCAGGTGCGTACGGTTTTGTCATGAGTTCAAATTACAATACGCGTGGACGTGCGGCTGAAGTCATGGTCGATGGCGCGAACTCACATCTCATTCGTGAACGTGAAACCATCGAATCACTTTGGGAAAAAGAGCGTTTATTGCCTTAAGGAGTCACTAAAAATGTTTTTAGAATTTACTAAAATGCATGGTCTAGGCAATGACTTCATGGTTGTAGATTTAATTAGTCAGCGCGCTTACTTAGATGCACTGACCATCCAACGTCTTGCCGATCGACATTTTGGTATTGGTTTTGATCAATTGTTAATTGTTGAACCACCTGATATGCCAGAAGCGGATTTTAAATATCGTATTTTTAATGCCGATGGTTCAGAAGTTGAACAATGTGGGAATGGCGTGCGCTGTTTTGCTCGTTTTGTACATGAACGACAATTGACGACGAAAACCAAAATTAAAGTACAAACCAAAGCAGGCATTGTTGAACCTGAATTGGGTTCAAATGGTTGGGTACGCGTCAATATGGGGTATCCAAAGTTCCTGCCACAGGAAATTCCATTTTTGGCCGATGAACCAGCAAGTCTGTATGATCTAGAGTTGGCAAATCAACAACAGATTCAAATTGATGTGGTGAATATGGGTAATCCACATGCTGTGACCATTGTTCCAGATGTGATTACGGCTGATGTGGCATCAATCGGACCACAAGTAGAGTCGCATGCGCGTTTCCCTGCACGTGTGAACGCAGGCTTCATGCAGATTATTGATGAAACACATGCACGTTTACGTGTCTTCGAACGTGGTGTCGGTGAAACCTTAGCCTGTGGTACAGGCGCATGTGCTGCTGCTGTTTCAGGCATCCGTCGTGGTTTATTGGCGAATCAGGTTGAAATTGAATTGGCGGGTGGGAAATTACAAATTGAATGGCGTGATGGCGATGTGGTCTGGATGACAGGTCCGACAGCCAACGTTTATGAAGGACGTATTGACCTGCGTTATTTCCAAGGCTAAATCTGTATTGATGTTAAAAAAGCACTGTCTCCATGATGGTGCTTTTTTATGGATTAAAATCGGCTATGCTGAAGCCAAAGATAAATAGATATAAAGTGTAGACATGCCAAATTTAATTTTTCTACCAGGCGCATCGGGAAGTACTACGTTCTGGAATCCCTTAATCAATAAATTATCTCATGCAGAATCTAAACAAGTGATTGCCTATCCGAGTTTTGGTGAGGAACCAAGCCAAGAGAGTGTTTATGATTTTGCCAGTTTGTCGAATTATGTTTTGCAACAGATTCAGTCTGAATCTATTTTGATTGCACAGTCTATGGGCGGAATTTTTGCTGTACAGGCGGCAATAGCACGTCCAGATTTGGTCAAGGGATTAGTGCTTTTAGCAACTTCGGGCGGAATTGATTTAACTCCATTTCAGGTACTGGATTGGCGAACCGCCTATCAACAACAATATCTTAACTATCCAGACTGGTTTATGGCTACACAGATAGATTTATCTCAACACCTTGAAAAGATCAGGATACCAATATTGTTATTGTGGGGTGATCAAGATCTAATTAGTCCCATAGCCGTTGGACAAACATTGCAGCAAAAACTGCCACAAGCACAGCTACACCTGATTCATGGGGGTGATCATGCCTTTGGGGAGCACCATGCAGAAGAAGTTGCAGCACACATTCAACAGTATTTAACTCACTTTAATTTTAAAGTTTAGGATGGGTATTATGTCTGTAGAATCCCAACAATTATTAGCCATGTGGTTGAAAGCACGGGAAATACAAAATCAGTCCAAATTAACTTTACTGGCGTATGAGCGTGATGTTGGTGATTTTTTACAGTTTTGTGATCAGAAAAAATTGCTGTTACAAGATATCGAAACGTCAGATTTGCGTGAATATTTGGCAGTAAAAGTAGAGCAACAGCAATTAAGTTCTAGTAGTTTACAGCGATTATTGTCTGCGATTCGTCAGTTTATGAAATGGGCAAAAGAAGGGAATTATCTGACGTTTAATCCATCCGATGATTTCCAGTTAAAGCGCCAACCGCGACCCTTGCCGGGTATGGTGGATATTGAAACCATTCAGCAAATTTTAGATCAGACGAAGCCTGAAAAAGAGTCAGATCAAGAATTGTGGCTGCGTGATAAGGCAATTTTAGAATTATTGTATTCAAGTGGATTACGACTAGCTGAAGTACAAAGCCTTAAAATTAAAGATATTGATTTTAATCGGCTTTTATTGCGGATTACGGGTAAAGGTAACAAAACCCGTGTAGTGCCTTTTGGTTCCAAAGCTAGAGATGCGTTAATGGAATGGCTAAAGTTGTATCCATTGTGGCATGGTGATTTTGTTCCTGATGCACATGTCTTCATTAGTCGTAAAGGTAATCCACTGAGTGCGAGACAAATTGAAAATCGGGTTAAGTTTCAAGCGCAACGTGCAGGGGTGAGTGTTGATTTACATCCACACTTGTTAAGACATTGCTTTGCGAGTCATATGCTTTCAAATAGTGGTGATTTAAGAGCTGTGCAGGAAATGTTGGGGCATAGTAATTTAAGTACCACCCAAATTTATACTCATGTCGATTTTGATCGGCTGGCCAATGTCTACGATCAAGCACATCCGCGTGCTCAATTCAAAAAACAGTAACAATTTCAGTGTAGATATATGCTCATCATTCTGCTGAATGCTTTTGTTTTGGTACGGAACTTGCTGTAGTCATGGCATAAGTAAAATGCAAAGGAGCCTATTTGTACTATTGTAGAATAATAAAAAATCAAAAGATGCAGTATAAGTGTCGCTTGGCATGCGGTATTAAACATAAATATACCGATTGTGAATTTTGAACGTAGAATGAAAGAGGATTGCAAGCCATGATTTCAAACATACAAGAAAAATATAATCAATTAAATTCAGTGCAAAAGGATATTTTTGCAGGATATGGTTTGCGCCAGATTAAACATTTTATTGAATATTGCTTACCTGAAGTACAACCATTATTGCCTGAAAATTCAGTGATTGAAGGGGTTAACACCTCTGGCATGGTACAAGCTTTACAACAGAAGACCCTCAAGTGCTATGTCTGGGATGGGACAACGTGGAATGTATCTGCAAGCTATATTCCAATTATGGATACGACCGATGACTTTCAATCGGTGTGGGAAATTTTTGATTTGTCCCTTTATGAGTTGATTGAACTGAGTCATGTACATCGCGACTTTTTAGGTAATGTGCACGTCTGAGCTAAATTCACTTGAATCAATGCAATACAGTACGTGCTTCTGCAAAATATTGTCGGTGCTTAGTGCAGGATGTAGAAATTCTTGTTGATATAGCATACCTAACCTTTTCATTACCGCTTGTGAAGGGTGATTAATTGAGGCTGTGAAAGCAACGACTTCCTTTAAATTGAGTGTTTGAAACGCGAAATCTAAAGCAAGTTGCGCTGCTTCTGTCGCATAGCCTTGCCCCCAATAATCTTTATGTAAGCGCCAGCCAATTTCGGTACACGGTGAAAAACTAAATTGATTGGGTTGATCATGCAATCCTGTCATACCAATCAAACGTTGTTCAGATTTTAATTCGACCGCCCAAAAACCCCAGCCACGCTGTTCAATTAACGCTTGGCATTTATCGATGAGCAGATCACTTTCAGCACGAGACAAGCATTTCGGAAAATAACGCATGACGGCAGGATCAGCATTGAGTTGAGAAAATGGCAACCGATCAGTCTCTTGCCATGGACGTAAAATTAAGCGCGTACTTTCTAGAGTATTCTGCATAGCATCTCTTATAAATCTTCAAGTGGAAGTTGAAAGCTTTGCTTAATAATTTGGCTAGGCAAATCAGTTTTTACACTGGTGATGCCATTTTTCTTGGTCAAATGGGTAGACTGAAATTTTCGATAGTTTTCTAAATCAGGCACTACCACTTTCAGCATGGCATCACACTCACCCAAAATAATATAACACTCCATGACTTGGGGCAGTTCTTTCATGGCTTCAATAAAACGATCAATGGTTTCCGCATCTTGTCCCACCAACCAAATACGTGAAAACAAAATCAGTTGAAAACCAATCTTTTGTGGATCAACCACAGTGGTGTAATTCTGGATTACTCCAGCTTCTTCCAATAGTTTGACCCGTCTTAAACAAGATGAAGGTGACAGCCCAACTTCTTTGGCTAAATCATTATTTTGAATACGACCATTCTGCTGCAAAGCACGAATGATACTTTTATCAATGCGATCGAGTTTGATTAAAATATTCTTGGAAGATGATTTCATAAAATAGAATTAAATTCGAAAATTAAACCTAATTATAGAATATTTGCAATCCTATTTTGTATAAATTCGCAGATACTAATTTTCACTTTCAGCCTATTCGAAAGGGAAAAGGATATGTCTGTATATTTATTGTTTGCACTGACCGTTTTGCCTCTGGTTTTTACCCCTGGTCCCGACATGCTATTTATCTTTTCACAAGTCATGTCGAAAGGGGTAAAGGCTGGAATTATGGCAACCCTTGGTATTTGCATGGGATATTTAATACATTCAGTTTTGGTTGCAGTCGGTATTGCGGCAATTCTTATTTCTTTTCCGTTATTGTTTGAAACAATTCGTTGGTTAGGTATCGCGTATCTGTTGTATCTTGCTTTCAGCTTATTAAAGTCGGTTTTTAATACTAAATCGCTGCAAGTGCCGAAAGCACAAGCGGGTAGCCCAATTACCAAAGGTTTTTTTACAGCATTACTGAACCCCAAAGGCATGCTCATCTACTTTGCAATTTTGCCACAATTTATAAACCAGTCAGAAAATACAGTCACTCAAGGTCTTATTTTATCGTCTATTTTTATTGGTTTATGTTTAGTGGTGTATAGCGGGTTGAGTTTTGCGGTGGCCAAAATTACACAAAATGCCCAATTAGATGCCAAAAAGCAAAAATGGATTGATGCAGGATCGGGTGGTTTATTGATGATAGCTGCGACTTGGTTAATTGCCAATTAATTGAAACTAAAAAGCATGCTCTTGATTAGTGTGCTTTTTTATATGTACAACAGCAGATTTTTTATAATGTCGGAGCAATAAGTTTGATTGGACTGCTGCTCTAACGTGGCTGGGGAATAAAATTTTAATCAGGAATATGGTTCTGTCAAAACTGACAAGTCATTTGTTTGATTTTGCAGCCGTGCTTGGTCACTTATCCGAACAGATAAAGCAGAAATTTAAGGAATTGATCAGAAAAAATTATGTAGTAAATAAAGTAAAAAAATAATAAAAATCAATGTTTAAAATTAGTACACTAAAACCACTATTTTAGAATCAAAATTCATGCAAATAAAACTTTGAACGCAACGTTCAGCCCTTTTTACGCATTTTTACAGTGGATTCAGTAATTGTGACTTGACCGAAATGCCATACAATTGCAAGATAGGACACCTAAAAAATTTTAAGTGAAGAGTTAATATAACTTTTCTCAACATTTACTTTTGCTAAAACAGCCGAGGATTACATGAAGGCTCTTGTTGCTGTAAAACGTGTGGTTGATGCCAACGTTAAAGTTCGCGTTAAACCGGACAATAGTGGGGTAGACCTTACTAACGTTAAGATGTCAATTAACCCATTCTGTGAAATCGCAGTGGAAGAAGCGGTTCGCTTAAAAGAAAAAGGAACTGTTTCAGAAATCATCGTTGTTTCTATTGGTCCTAAAGAAGCTCAAGAACAAATTCGTTCTGCAATGGCACTTGGCGCTGACCGTGGTATCTTGGTTGAAGCTGATGACAGCCAACTTGGTGCTTTGGAAGTTGCTAAAATCCTTAAAGGTGTTGTTGAAGCTGAACAACCACAATTAATCCTTCTTGGTAAGCAAGCAATTGATGATGACTCTAACCAAGTTGGTCAAATGCTTGGTGCGCTATTGGGTGCAGGTCAAGGTACATTCGCATCTGAAGTAAAAGTAGATGGCGACAAAGTACAAGTGACTCGTGAAGTTGACGGTGGTTTACAAACTGTTGAATTATCACTTCCAGCAATTATCACCACTGACTTACGTTTGAACGAGCCACGTTATGCTGCGCTTCCAAACATCATGAAAGCGCGTAAAAAACCGCTTGATATGAAGTCACCAGCTGATTTTGGTGTTTCTACTGCAACTAAGCTTAAAACAGTTAAAGTTGAACCACCTGCTGACCGTAAAGCGGGCGTACAAGTGAAATCTGTTGATGAGCTTGTTGAAAAATTGAAAAACGAAGCGAAAGTGATCTAATACAGAAGGATAAAATCATGAGTATTTTAGTTATCGCTGAGCACGACAACAAGACACTTAACGGTGCAACTTTAAACGTTGTTGCTGCGGCACAAAAAATCGGTGGTGATATCACTGTATTGGTAGCTGGTTCTGGCGCGCAAGCAGTTGCTGATGCTGCTGCAAAAGTTGCAGGCGTAAGCAAAGTATTACTTGCTGACAACGCTGCTTATGCAAACCAATTGGCTGAAAACGTTGCAGCTTTAGTTGCTGATGTAGCGAAAGGTGGTTTCAAGCACGTATTGGCTGCTTCTACAACGACGGGTAAGAACATTCTTCCACGCGTTGCGGCGCTTCTTGACGTAAGCATGATCACAGACATCATTGCGGTTGAATCTGCAAATACGTTCAAGCGTCCAATCTATGCGGGTAACGCAATTGCAACTGTTCAATCTGATGAAGCAATCATCGTGGGTACAGTACGCGGTACAGCGTTTGATCCAGTCGCTGCTGAAGGCGGTGCTGCTGCGGTTGAAGCTGTAAGCGAAGCAAAAGATGCTGGTATCTCTAAGTTTGTTTCTGAAGAGATCGTGAAATCTGAACGTCCTGAATTAACAGCTGCACGTATTGTTGTTTCTGGTGGTCGTGGTGTAGGTTCTGGTGAGAACTACCATAAAGTACTTGACCCATTAGCTGACAAGCTTGGTGCTGCACAAGGTGCTTCACGTGCAGCGGTTGATGCTGGCTTCGTTCCAAACGACATGCAAGTGGGTCAAACAGGTAAAATTGTTGCTCCTGACCTTTACATCGCTGTAGGTATCTCTGGTGCGATTCAGCACTTGGCGGGTATGAAAGACTCTAAAGTGATCGTTGCGATCAACAAAGACGAAGAAGCACCAATCAATGCAGTTGCTGACTACTGGTTAGTTGGCGACTTGAACACTGTTGTTCCTGAATTAGTATCTAAAATCTAATTTCTGAACTTGTGTTTGAATAAAAAACGCTCCGAAAGGAGCGTTTTTTTGTGTTAAAAAACAACAAATAAACGGAGGATTGTAGATGAATTATAGCTTTAAAACCTATTTTCTAATGTTAGCTCATTATAATCAGTGGGCAAACCAGAGGTTATTTTCTATTTTAACCACGCTAACAGAAGAACAGTTAAATCAAGATTGCAAAGCCTATTTCAAATCGCTTATGCAAACGGCAAATCATCTACTGGTAGGTGATTTACTTTGGTTTGAACGTATTAAGGGGGGAGTGGCCTCCAATTACGCCTTAGATGAGATCCTTTACCCTCAGATCAGTGCGTTGATACCTGCAAGGTTTGAGCATGATCAGCGTTTAATTGGCTTTCTCAATGAATACGACGAAGCTGCATTTAACAGGCTTATTACCTACATTCGTCGTGGTCAAGCTTATACTGAACCGTTAATCGAGATATTAGCGCATCTATTTAATCATCAAACTCATCATCGAGGACAGATGCATAGCATGGTTTTTCAACTGACCGGTAAATCGTTAGAGTTGGATTTAATTTTTTTCCAAAGAGAAAATGCCCATTTCCATAAATGATGGTTTTTAATTTACGCTGACTTTTTCTATTAGAAAGAGCGTTATTTTAGATTAAAAAATAAGCGTTTATTCTGTTCGTCAAAAAGTAGAAAATTAGATTTTTAACTTATTAATTCTAATAAACTTTTTATTGTAAAAAAATGCTATTTTTCAGATTACTAAACTCCCTGTTAGTGAGCCTTTTATGCTATAATTTACGGCTGTATTTTAGTTTTTTAGCTCAATTCCCTGAGTTAAATTTTTGCAAGATTTAAGATATAAATGCGGGCAGAATTCCTGCTTGTATAACAAGGAGTATGCATGAGCGTATCGGAAATTAGACCGATTGCCATTGAGGATGAACTCAAGCACTCGTATTTGGATTATGCAATGAGCGTGATTGTATCACGCGCTTTACCTGATGTACGAGATGGTCTAAAACCTGTTCATCGTCGTGTGCTTTTTGCAATGCACGAATTGGGTAATGACTACAACAAAGCATACAAAAAGTCTGCCCGTGTTGTCGGTGACGTAATCGGTAAATATCACCCGCATGGTGATTCTGCTGTTTATGAAACTATTGTTCGTATGGCGCAAGATTTTAGTTTGCGTTATATGCTTGTAGATGGTCAAGGTAACTTTGGTTCTGTCGACGGTGATAGTGCAGCAGCAATGCGTTATACCGAAGTTCGTATGCAAAAGCTTACCCATGAAATTCTGGCGGATCTCGAAAAAGATACCGTAGACTGGGAAGACAACTACGACGGTTCAGAACGTATCCCGCAAGTGATGCCAACGCGTATTCCGAATTTGTTGATTAACGGTACGACAGGTATTGCAGTGGGTATGGCGACCAATATGGCGCCACATAACATGACTGAAGTCGTGAATGCATGTCTGGCTTATGCTGAAAACCCAAATATCAGTATTGAAGGTTTAATGCAGCATATTTCGGGTCCAGATTTCCCGACTGGCGGCATTATTTATGGTAAATCGGGTATTGTAGATGCTTACCGTACGGGTAAAGGTCGTTTGCATATCCGTGGTAAATACCACTTTGAGGAAGATCAAAAAACAGGTCGTACGACCATTGTCTTCACTGAAATTCCATATCAAGTCAACAAAGCGAGAACTATCGAGCGTATTGCTGAGTTGGTAAAAGAGAAGAAACTCGAAGGTATTTCAGAACTACGCGACGAATCTGATAAAGACGGGATGCGTATCGCGATTGATTTAAAACGTGGTGAGAATGCTGAAGTTGTGGTGAACAACTTATTCTTGAATACGCAACTCGAAAACTCTTTCAGCATTAACATGGTGTGTCTGGACAACGGACAGCCAAAATTAATGAATCTTAAAGATATCATTGCGGCATTTATTCGCCATCGTCAAGAAGTAGTCACTCGCCGTACCATGTTCGAATTACGTAAAGCACGTGAACGTGGTCATATCTTAGAAGGTTTAACGGTTGCCTTGGCGAACATCGATGCCATCATCGAAACGATCAAGACCTCTGCTAACCCAGCTGAAGCGCGTGAACGTTTACAAGCAGGTGAGTGGGCTGCGGGTGGTGTGGTTGCACTCCTAGAAAAAGCTGGTTCGGTTTCCGTTCGCCCTGAAGTGATTGACGGTGAAGATCTGAACCGTCCATTTGGTTTAGATGGTGATATGTATCGTTTGTCTCCGACCCAAGTCGGTGCGATTTTAGAGCTACGCTTGCACCGTTTAACAGGTTTAGAGCAAGACAAACTTCATGCTGAATACACCGAAATTTTAGGACAAATTGCTGAGTTAACAGCAATTTTGAATGATTTTAATTTGTTGATGGCAGTAATTAAAGAAGAGTTGGCTTTGGTTCTTCAGCAATATGGCGATGCTCGTCGTACGGCAATTGTAGAATCGCGCATTGACTTCTCTCGTGAAGATTTAATTCCAGAAGAGCAAGTTGTATTAACTGTTTCGAAAACAGGTTATGCGAAAACTCAACCATTGTCTGACTATGCTGCACAACGTCGTGGCGGACGTGGTAAATCTGCGACGTCAATGAAGGAAGATGATTACATTCAGCATTTGATTGTTACCTCAAACCATGCGACGGTTTTATGCTTTACCAATGTGGGTAAAGTATATCGCCTGAAAGTGTTTGAAGTGCCACAAGCTTCTCGCGGTGCAAAAGGTCGCCCAATGGTGAACTTACTGCCGTTAGAGGCAGATGAAACGATTACTGCAATTTTGCCTGTAATTGATGCGCCGAAGAAATTTAAAGATCGTTTAGCCGATTTTAAAGCTTTCGTTCGTGCTCATGTGGTGAAACTACGTGAAAACAGTATCATCGAAGCACATTATGATGCGTTAAAAGCATCATTTGATGGATTGGCTGAAGATGCGGATGAATTATCAGATGCATTGCGTAAACAATTAAAAGAGTTGGGTGTCGAGCTTTCTGCAACAGATCTTGATGATGAAATTGTTGCTGAATTTGCAGAATTGACTGAAAAGTTACGTAAAAACTTCTTTGTATTTATGGCAACTGCATCAGGCACCGTGAAACGTGTAGAGCTGGAACAATTCAGTAATGTACGTTCAAATGGTTTACGTGCAATTGAGCTGAATGAAGAAGATACCTTGATTGGTGTTGCGATTACTGATGGCGAACAGCAAATTATGTTGTTCTCAAATGAAGGTAAAGCAATTCGTTTTGCTGAAACTGATGTACGCGCAATGGGTCGTTCTGCCAAAGGTGTACGTGGTATGCGTGTCACGATTGGTTCGGCCCAAGCAGATGAGTCAGAAGAAGTTGAATCGGATGACGATGATGCAGATGCAAACTTCATTAGCCGTATCGTGTCTTTGGTAGTCGTTCCTGAAACAGGTGAAGTGTTGTGTGCTTCTGCTAACGGTTATGGTAAACGTACCCCAGTTGGTGATTTCCCAACCAAAAAACGTGGTGGGAAAGGGGTAATTGCCATTAAGACCTCAGCGCGTAATGGCGAATTGGTCGGTGCAGTTTCTATTGATGAAACCAAAGAACTGATGCTGATTTCAGATGGGGGTACCTTAGTGCGTACTCGCGCTTCAGAAGTGGCTCAAACAGGTCGTAATGCACAAGGTGTTCGTCTTATCCGCTTAGGGGAAGATGAAACATTGGTGGGTGTAGAAGCGATTGATGCTGTAGAAGAAGATGAAATCGAAACTATAGAATCAGTATTGGCTAATGAAAAGTTAGTTGATGAAGAAATGATTGTCGATGAAACTGAAAATGAATCAGATTTGAATGAATCTGAAGAAGAATAAGTCATGGTCTAAAACAAAAAGGACGCTTAGGCGTCCTTTTTCTATATGATTTGTTGCATAAATAATGGGAAAACAACGATGATGAAGATGAAATATGCGGTTTTAGCATCGGTATTGGTGTTCAGTGGATGCGATAAGCTGGGACAGCAGGCGAATATTGCTGACCCGAGTAAGGAGCAAGCACAAGTTGCTCAAGACGCTTATGATAATTTACGTGCACAGAATTTTGACCAATTGATGACGCATTTTGAACCTGAGCTGCAAGCGCGTTATCAAGGTGATCAGAAGAACATGCAAAAATTTGCACGCGGTTTACCTCAAGAGAATTATAAAACCAAGAAAATCGTGTCAAAAAAATTACTGAATGACAGCAATCAGCCAAGTAAATATACGGTGACCTATGAATATGCCTATGATAAAAACTTAGTACAGTATGACGTGAGTTTTGATAAACCCAATGGCAGTAGCAAAATTCGAGACATTAGCGTGTCAGTATTTGGCGAGAAAATTGAATAATCAAAAGCTATGTTAAATAAAAAAGGACGCCGCAGCGTCCTTTTTTATATGCAATTTAAATTACAAAGTATCATTCAGTTGTACATTGTAGTTCTTTTGCTTTTCCGTATCGAATTGGCCTTCCCATTTACTGATCACGAGAACAGCTAATGCGTTACCAACGACATTCAATGCAGTACGTGCCATATCTAAAATACGGTCAATACCCGCAATAAATGCCAGACCTTCAAGTGGAATCCCAACACTGCCTAAAGTCGCCAATAGCACCACGAAAGAAACACCAGGTACACCTGCAATGCCTTTAGAGGTAATCATTAAAGTAAGTACTAAAATGATTTGCTGACCCAAGCTTAAGTCAATGCCATAGAGCTGAGCAATAAAAATCGCGGCAATACTTTGATACAGTGTTGAACCATCCAAATTGAACGAATAACCAATTGGAATGACAAAACTGGTAATTGTTTTTGGCGCGCCATATGCTTCCATTTTTTCCATAATACGTGGAAGAACGGTTTCTGAACTGGCAGTTGAGTAAGCTAAAATCAATTCATCTTTTAAGATTTTGATAATGGTCCAAATGCTGAATCCGCAAATTTTGGCAACAAACCCTAATACAATAAAAGTGAAGAAGAAAATAGCTGCGTAAACCAATATTGCAAGTTTTACCAATGGAAGTAACGAGCTAAAGCCAAAGTTTGCAACGGTCGCAGCGATTAAGCCGAATACACCTAAAGGTGCAAACTTCATGATCATGTGTGTAACTTTGAACATTGTCTCAGAAACACCATGCAATACCTGAATTAGCGGTTGTTTAGTTTCTTTAGACAAAGAACCTAAGCCAATACCAAACAATACCGAGAAGAAAATAATCGGCAGCATTTGACCGCTAGTTAATGCAGCAAAGATGTTCGGTGGAATTAGCGACAAAATGGTTTGTACTAAACCATGAGAATGTTGGCTAACTTCATGACTGGTTTCTTGATATTTAGAAATATCGACTTGAGTGAGAGTCGACATATCAATACCAGCACCTGGCTGGAATACATTTGCAGCAACCAAGCCAACAATAATGGCAATGGTTGTAATGATTTCAAAATATAGAATAGTTTTGAAACCTAGTCGACCAACATTGGTACCATGACTTGTATTTGCAATGCCTAGAATAAGCATTGAAACCACAAGAGGGATTACAATCATTTTGATGAGGCTAATAAATATTGAACCTAGTGGGCTCAATAAATTAGTTACAAAGGCATCACGATATTCAGGAGAATAGTGCAGAAAAGAGCCTAAAAGTACACCTAAAATGAGTGCAATTACAATTTGCCATGCAAGGCTTATCTTAATTTTTTTCATACTCAGCTCAGAAAAAAAATTAGGGGCAAAAAAATATCTGCAAGAACTCTTATGCTGCATCAAGATGCGGTGGCATGAAAAAAAGAAGAATGCTGGCAGATGGAAGGTGGCTATTGTGAAGTTATTATGAAGAATGAGCGATCTTTTTTTAATTTATTATTATTGATTGATTATTATTTAATCTGTTTTATTTAATAATTCGATTGTTCTTAAATTTGTCATTAGTTTGTTAAATAAAAATGATGAATAAGTGATTAGTTGCGTGCATTACATAAACGATAATATGCCCAGCTTAAACAGACACCTGCAAAAACACTCAGATAAATGAGCTTAGGTATAAGCATTTGCGTAGGTACACCCATCTGATTCAATTGAATAAACATTTGAATGGCTTGAGTCGATGGTAAGGCTGAGCCTAAGTATTGCATCCATTGAGGCATAGCGGCATGTGGCCAAGCTGTGCCCGAAAGTAAAAATAGCGGAATGGAGGTGAAGACAATAACATGACCTGCACGTTCTGGAATATCTAAATAAGAAGCCAAGACAAGGCTCAGCCCAATCACACTGCTTATAAAAATTGGAACAGCAATTAGCATGCCCCAAAAATTTCCGCCACGTGGGTAGTCATAAAGCCAAAAGGTAAAGCCAAATAAATAAAAGCAGCCCAAACAACCAATGCTCAGCGCAGCGGCAAATAATCCCCAAAACTCAGTTGTTTTGCTCCGCCAATTTGAGTTGCGATAACCTGCAACCAGCATACATAAGCCCAATACAATGGTTTGATGAATAATTAAGGGGGCAATGGCAGGAAAAATATAACTGCCATAGCCTGAAAGTGTATTAAATAATGGAATTTGATGAGCTGAAAGGGCGGGTGAAAAATGTGAAATCTGACCAAACTTTTCTGCACGTTCGGCTAAGGTGTTTTCAATGGCTGTTGCCAACCCCAAACCAATTTGTTTGGTTCTTAAAAAATAAGCAGCACTTAAATATAATCCAACCCCACCAACTTCACCCCGATGAATACTATTAGATAAATTATTTGGTAATAGCAAAATACCATCGGCACGTTGTTGCTTTACCCAAGCTTCCGCTTCAGCAAAATTTCCTGTTACAGCACGAACCTGAATATTTGGACTGTTGCTCGCTGCATTAATGATACTGGCAGTTAATGTACTTTGTTCTTCGTCCACAATAATGATGGGTAAGGCTTGAGCGTGTTGTGCTTTGTAGGCTGTTGGGTAGAAAAAACTATAAAAGAAGATAGAAAGCACCATCGTTGTGAGAATGGAGCTATTTTTTGCAATATCTTTGAATGTTTTTACAAAGTAAAAAATAAATGACTTTAATGTTTGTTTCATTCCTGTACCTCTACACGACGTTTTTTTAATAACAGGAAAGAAGTTGTCCAATAGAAGAGACAATAAAAACTCAGAATTGCTAAAGAGATAAAGGAAAGTTGTGCAGGACTACCAATGACCCATTGTTCAGTTTGTAGCTTGGCATAAGGTGTATACGGAATAATATTGGCCCAAAATTTAGTAAATGCAGGGGCATTATTTAAGGGGAGTGTCACACCTGCAAAACTTAAGGATGAACCGCCATATACCGCAATAAAGCCAAAAGTTTTGGCCAAATTATGGGTAGCTAATACTACAGTTGCACTAATTAAAGCGTAGGCAAAATAAAATAAAAACTGAGCTAAAAGTAATAGCCAGAGTTGACCAGCCACAAACCACCCTCGAATTTCTATAAGCCAGAACATCCATAACCATGTCCAAATACTGAAAATAAAAACATACACAAGAGCTTTACTGAGTAACGCTGTCCATATTGTTGAAGATTTCAGCCAGTCTTTTGTAGACCCAAATTGAAATTCTTGACCTACGGAAAATGCCACACAACAACAGAGTAATAAATGCAGAACAGCAGGAATGACAAAAGGTTCTAAATAAAATTCGTAACTGAGACTCGGATTGTAGAGTGGCGAGATTTTCACATTAGGGGTAGGGATGTCTAAATAGGGAATATTATTTTCTAAATAATTTTGTCCCATGTAATTTGCCATGGCTTGCACAGTACTGCTGAGCATGGCTGAAGAAATAGAATTTCCGACACTGAAGTAGCTTTGATTAAATGCAAGAGCAATTTCAGCATCCTTGGCTTGAACCAGTCGTTGTTCTGCACCTTCAGGAATCAGTACATAACCCCAAATTTTTGTTTCATTCAGTAGGCGTTCAGCTTCATTGGAATCGGGCGTTACGGTATAAATAGCCAAGCTTTGATTGCTGGATATATATTTTTCGATATTTCGACTCAGACTACTCTGATCTTGATCAATAATCGCAATAGGTAAATGTTCAGGCTTTCCCTGTGCAAACATGCAGCTAAATAGCACAATGACACATAGCGGGGCGAGTGTAACTAAACACAAGTCCCATTTGTGTGTGGCTAAATAGCGGAGTTCACGCCAGAGACCAGCCCACATCAGGATTGCTCTTTGACTTTAAATAACACACTCATGCCAACCTTAAGATCTGGGATGGGTGTACTTGGTGTTAAGTGGAGCTTAAAGCTACGTATGTCGTAACCCCCAGTTTGTCGCGTTGTTTTGATGGTCGCAAACTCACCCTCTGCATCAATGTTTTCAATTTTAAATTGTGCAGTTTTATTTAAAGCGGGAATAAATCCTTCCAAAGTTTTGGCTTGATAGACTTGAGCATACTGATCTTCACGAACATTTAAGCTCACCCAGAGCTCATCGTCTAAAATAATACTCATAACAGGCACGCCAATCGCGACTAATTCTGAGACTTTGCCGTAGGTTTTGGAAATCGTACCATTTACAGGTGAAAATAATTTTGTCTCAGCATCTAGCGCATTGGCCTCCGCAACAGCAGCTTTGGCGATTTCGACCTGTGCATCCGCTGTGGATTTCTGTTCAGTTGTGCTTCCACGTTTTGCCCGAGCATATTGTTGGTAGGCAGCTTCAGTCAACTGAGCAGCGGATTGTGCAGCAGCCTGCATTTCATCACAACGCTGACGTGAAATAACACCTTCTTGAAAGAGTTTCGCCCCACGTTGGTAAGTTGTTTGAGCCAAGTTTTGTTGAGCTTTCATGGCTTGCCAGTTGGCAAACAGCGTATCAATATTTTCTTGTTGCGAACCACGATCAGCTGTCGATTGCAGTGCCAGTGCCGATTGCAAACCCGCTAGCGTTTGCTGCTTTTTAGCATCAATTTCAGGGCTATATAAACGCACGAGCAGCTGGTTTTTTTGAACTTTTTCACCATCATGTACATAAAGTTCTTCAATTCGGCTTGGTATTTTGGTACTGATATGAATAGTTTCCGCTTCAACTCTTCCTTGTATTTCAACTATTTGGGGTTGGTAGCTTTTCCACAAACCAAATGCAATGAACCCAAGCAGTAAGATGGCTAGAATAATACCTGTGCTTTTCAGAAGTTTAGTTTTAGGTGTTGGATCAGTCACTTTTTCAGAGACATCATTTAAGTGTTCTGCTGAATTTTCTGTCTCAGTATTACTGTCGGTCAGTTGCTCTGATAGATCCGTTTCAGATTTCCCTGTATTTTTTTCCTCCAATGAGGAAGCATTAGGTTCTTGATCAGGTGTTGATTGATCTTGATGCATGTGGTTTCCCCATTAAAGTTAACGAATAAATTGCGTATTTTTTTGATTTACGTAGCTTTGAAACTCAGCAATCGAACCATGGCTTTGTAGTAAAGTGGCTAATGACATGACGTATTTATACGCATTCAGTGCCATTTCAGATTTCAACGCGGTCATGGCATTTTGAGCATCGATCACTTGAGTGGCTGTGCCCATATCTTCTTTGAAAGAAAGTGTTTGAATGCGTAAATTTTCTTGTGTGGCTAACATGTTTTGTTGCAGTAGAGCATGGCTTTGTTGAGCGGTTTCAAGCTCGCTATATGATTTATAAATCATATTTTCTATTTCTTGTTTAGTACGCTGAGTAGTGAGCTGTAGAGCGTATCTTTGTAACTCAGCAGCTTGTATATTTTTTTGTTTGTCGATGCCTGAAAATAAATTGTACTGAGCTGCAACGCCAACAATCCAATTTTGATGTTCATCTAAGCCGTATTCACCGAATGCAAATACAGTCGGTTTTTTGGCGGCCGATTCTGCTTTCACTTTTACCCCAGCAAGTTCAGTATCTTTTTGCAGTTTTTGAACCAGAGAGGATTGTTCTGGATAACTCGTTAATAATTGATGAATAGAATGATTTTTTGCTGTATTGACAAAAAGAGGCGTGCTTAATTCTGTTATTTCACTGCTTTGCAGGAGATTATTCAATTGAAATAAACTGGCTTGTAGGTTGGCTTGGGCATTTTGTGCTAAACGTTCAGCATTGTTTTTAGCAACTTCAAATTGCATACGTTGCCCTTTGCTTATAAAGCCTTGTTGTTCTAATTTCAGTGCATTTCGATAATGGCTTTGCATTGCTTGAGCATTAAAACGACTTGCCGCTAATAATTGTGTTTGTAGCTGCGAGTTAAAATAAGCCTGAATAATTTCGAAACGCTGAAGGTCTTGTTGCTGTTTATTATTGATAACGCTGCGTTCGGACTGAATTTTTGCCATTTGTTTGGCGTTAGTGGTCAGTCCGCCAGTATATAAAGGCATGAATACTGAAACGGTCGGGCGTATAACTTGGTCATCCAAATTGATCGTCGTCTCATTGGGAATTAATCCAACGCCACGATCAATGACGTTGCCGACACCATCTTTCAATGTATCGGTTATGTCATTGGGTATTCCACTATTATTTTGCCATTGATCAATTTGATTATTTATACCCTGAGTCAGGGTATTATCTAAATTGTTTTTTAAGGAATTTAGCGGCACATCCACTGCATTATGAAAGGCATAAGCACGAACATTTAAATCAATACGCGGCAGTCCGAGACCTTTCACTGCTTCGGCTTGCAGTTGTGCGGATTGTTGTAAGGCTTGAGCAGCTTGAGTGCTATAGGATTGAGTCAGTATGCTTTGTTCAGCTTCTATATAGCTGATCGATTTTGCATAACTTGGATGAAGAAATAACGCACTCGCACATAAGCAAATAAAACCAGGAAAAACGGGATTCATCCTAAGCGTTAATTTTCTTGATTTTAATTGAAAACGCTGTGGCATTAATCAAACTCGCATTGTCGTTGTAATGAATTATACAGATGTTTATTTTATTGGTGTAAACGCGCGCGTTTACATTTTGAGTGCTGCTCACGCTAGACTCATTTTTCTATAAATATATAATACGATAAATTTAAACTTTAAAAAAATTACATAGATAAAAATAGTAATGACTGAATATGTTCCCAATTTGCAAGTGCAGGCATCAATACAATTAGAGCAGATGAGTATTCATCATGCGTTAGATTTATTTTATCAAAACAATGGTTTTGCCCCGATCCAAGCCGAACAAGAGCCTTGTACTGTTCATGTTTATAATGGTTGCTTACTTGTACCGCTTCCAAATATTGCAGTAAGACATAAATATCTAAAATATCATGACTTACACCATATTTTAACAGGTTATAGTGTCGGTAGAATTGGTGAGGGAGAGGTCAGTGCTTGGGAGTTAGGAACGGGTTCTATGTTGAATCATCCCATACTTGGCATCATGAATTTAATAGCACTTTCGACGGGTTTTTTCTTAAAACCACAACAAATGTGGTTGGCATTTCAGCGTGGGGTGTTTAGCCAAAATTTGTATGCTCAATCTACACGTCACTGGATTGATGTACATAGTGAAACATTATTGAAAGATTTAAAAGCACGACATCTTGCTGAACCGAAAAAGAATAAAATTCAGGTATGGCGTTATGTGGAGTTTGGCTGTTATTTAATGGTAGCAATGTTGATTCATGCAATTGTGGTAATTCCAGCATTAATTGTGCGTATAGTCAGTTACTTAGTGGCTGGTGAATCTTTCATTAAAGCCATTCAACCTAAAAAAAGAACTGATCTTTATTGATGTTTTGACTTTAAATACCCGATTGCATTGAAATATTTTCAGGATAATTTACTGCAAGCCTGAGCAAGATATGATTAAATGCCATCATTTTATTGTGTTTCACCTCTGAAAGGAAAAATCATGCGCGCGTACAATTTCTGTGCTGGTCCTGCTGCATTACCTACTGCCGTTTTAGAAAAAGCTCAACAAGAGATGTTGGATTGGCATGGCAAGGGATTGTCCATTATGGAAATGAGCCACCGTAGCAAAGACTATGTTGCGGTTGCAGAAAAAGCAGAAGCTGACTTACGTAAGCTCATGAACATTCCTGAAAATTACAAAGTTTTGTTTTTACAGGGTGGAGCATCATTACAGTTTTCTGCCATTCCTTTAAACTTGTTAGGTAAAAATAATAAAGCTGACTATATCCATACAGGTATTTGGTCTGAAAAAGCATTGCAAGAAGCGCAACGTTATGGCGATATTCATGTTGTAGAAGCTGGAACAAAAATTGACGGCAAACTTGCCATCACGCCACAAAGTCAATGGAATTTATCAGCCGATGCTGCTTATGTGCATTATGCAGATAATGAAACGATTGGGGGTTTGCAATTTGCGGGTATTCCAGAAACAGATAAACCATTGGTCTCTGATTTGTCATCAAGCATATTATCTGCACCGTTAGATGTGTCTAAATTCGGTTTGATTTATGCTGGTGCACAAAAAAATATTGGTCCAGCAGGTTTAACACTGGTCATTATTCGTGAAGATTTATTGGATCAGGCGAAGCCAGAAATTCCAAGTTTGCTAAAATACTCAGCGCAAGCTAAAAACGATTCTATGGTAAATACCCCATCGACTTATGCATGGTATTTATCTGGTTTGGTATTTGAATGGTTACTTGAAAATGGTGGTGTAGATGCCATGCATCAAGTGAATCTACAAAAAGCCCAATTACTTTATGGCTATATTGATGCAAGTGACTTCTATGCAAATCCAATTGTAGAAGCTAACCGTTCAATCATGAATGTACCATTTACTTTGGCAAATCCTGACTTAGAAAAGTTATTCCTGAAAGAAGCTGAAGAAAACCACTTGTTGAATTTGGCAGGTCACCGCTCTGTCGGAGGCATGCGTGCAAGTATTTATAATGCTGTTCCTTTAGAAGGGGTGCAAGCATTGGTTAACTTTATGGATGACTTCGCAAAACGTAATGGTTAATCCCAATATGCAAAAACCCATCTGAATAAGATGGGTTTTTTTATTTTAAGCGTAAAATTAAAGAATAAAGTGGTGCAGAATATAAGCCGATGACATCATGCCAAAAATAAAAAAAATGCATGACATCATATCAAGTGGGTAGCGTTGTTCAAGTTGTGTTTCAACGCGCTGTAAATTTTCTTCTTGTACGATTTTCATAGATATTTCATTCCGATCTATATTATCGTTAAATCCTATTGCTTGTTCATATTATAAGCATAAAAAATTGACTAAATAAAGTACTAATTGGCATTAATTCGCAAATCCGTCATATTTAAAACTTAAATAAATCATCCATATTAGATAAATCGTATATTAAATGAATATTATAATAACTCTATGTTTTAATTTATCTTTTTATTTTAATTTGAATGAATAGGTAAATAAATTTAAAACTGTGGATAACTCAGCTTTATTTGAATTTAAAAAAGAATCTTAAAATAAAAAATGTGGATAAAATATAAGTAGAAATATGAGACTATGCTTTTGATGAGAATAAATACGAAAGAACGGAATACAGATCGTCATTGAGCAATGATGCTTTGTATTCCGTTCTTTTAACGCTATCTTAATGAAAAAACTAATTTTTTGAGTGAATACTCACTTGAACCCAAATATTGCCACGAATGTATTGACCAATATTAAAATGTTTATATTGATCATCTTTGGTCGCAATACGAATCAGCGTGGCTTCTTGGTTTTCATCATGAATGAGCGTGACATCATAGAGTGTATATTCTTGTCCCATAAATTGTAGGCTGGTTTTGCCAACAATATTACCTTGGAACCAAGCTTCATCTTCCTGCCCCATTTTTTCGCCATACAAATAAGCAACCATTTTGGAGAAATCTACTGTGACAGGTGCTTTGTCATCTTCACACTTAGGTTCCCAAGCATCGATTTGTTCTTGTAGGTTGGCTGGTGCAATGCCATCATTGGCTGCAAGAATATCGTTCAAGGCACGATGGTGCTTAATTGAAGCTGGATCATCTACAACCAGTTGCTCATGTTCAGAAACTGCTTCTAATTCATAGGCCCATGCATTTAATTGGACTAAGTACGTTTGATCTTTTTGGTATTGATCATGGTTCACGCTATAGAGGCTATCAAAGGCATAGACAATGCTGTTGTCACCTAAATTTAAACGCAGTACCGCTTGAGTATTGGATTCACAGGTAATAATACGCTCAATTGAGGCTTTGACTTTGTAGGGGCTTTCAAAACTTGGAAAAGCAGTTTTAACCGCTTTAGGTTTGTTGTTTTCCACTGCAATGACTTGGCATAGTTGTACTTTTTCTTTGCTCGGACCTTGAATCAGCCATACAGATGCATCCATATCACATTCTTCACGGCAAAGTCCCATCGGCATAATGGGTGCATCAAGTGCCAGACCTAACCATTTGGGAACTTCAGTGGTTGGATTTTCTGTCAGCAGATTCCAATGCTCTACATGGCTACCGAAGTTTTGATCTTCGATGCTGATCATTTCTGGTCTGTTTTGATTTTTCATAAGCACAATTTTGAATGTTCAGTGGCTTTAATCTATTAATCGAGGGTGATTTGAAGATTTCAAGTCTATCTGAATGAAAATAAGGATAAAAATATAAACTAAGTGATGAATCTGGACTGAGAAGGGAAAGCATGTTGTATATTTGTGATTATCCTGATTTTAAATAAACGATTTGTTTTCATTTACTTTTTTAATAATATTATACTTTTCAAGTATATTTAAAATGAACAGCAGAGTAATGCTTGGCTTTTTGCTACACTGAGTGGAATTTTTTAATATCGTAGATGCCTGTGCTGCCTTTTAAACTTTGGGTTGATGCCGATGCATTACCAAAAATTTTACGTGAAGTCATTTTACGTGCTTCAGATCGCTATCAGTTAGAAGTAACCTTTGTTGCCAATCAAAACGTGGGGATTACGCCTTCTGTCCGTATTAACTCCATACAAGTGATGAGTGGTGCAGATGCTGCCGATCAAGAAATTGTGTCGCGTATGCAAGCCAATGACATTGTGGTGACACAAGATATTCCTTTGGCGGCTCAGGTGATTGAGAACGGGGGAATTGCGATTCATCCTCGGGGTGAAATTTATACGACGGCTAATGTCAAAGCACGCTTACATTTACGTGATTTTATGGACACCTTGCGAGGGGCGGGCGTACAAACTGGCGGACCACCACCAATTTCAGAGCGTGATAAACGCGAATTTTCGAGCAGTCTTGATCAAACTATTCAAAAGCAAAAGCGCAAAACAAGCGTTTAAGTGGAATTGACTATGCCATCCAAAGCCAATTTGGCGTCTACTTATGCATTATTGGTATTCATTTGGGCAACAACGCCTTTAGCCATTGTATGGAGTGTTTCTGATTTACATTTAATGTGGGCTTTGGTGTTGCGCTTTTTTATTGCATTGCCGTTGGCTTTAGGACTGGTTTATGTTCTTAAAGTTCATCTGCCCTTTGATCGCATGAGCTTACAAAGCTATTTCGCAGGTGCCGCGAGTTTTATTGGTTCGCAAATTTTTACGTATATGGCGACCCAATATTTATCATCGGGGATGATTGCCTTAATGTTTGGCCTAGCTCCCATTATGGCGGGGCTGATAGGTCGCTTTGCTTTTCAGCAGCATTTACATCGTCTGCAATGGATGGGCATGACCATTTCGGTGTCAGGTTTAGCGATTATTTGCTTTACAGGCAGCCAGCAGCATGTACATCCGATTGGTATTCTATTGATGCTGATGAGCGTATTTATTTATGCTTTATCGATGTTCTGGGTTAAAAAAGTTAATGCGCCCATTAATCCGATTGCACAAGCAGCAGGATCGATTCTGATTTCAAGTATTGCGGCAGCGTGTTTGATTCCTTTCATTTGGCAGTATGCACCCACGCATATGCCACAAATGAAATCGGTGTTGGCATTGTTGTATACCGTGATCATGGCATCCCTGATTGCAATGTTTTGTTATTTTAAATTGGTCCAAAACTTACAACCGACCACAATTTCATTAACCACCGTCATGACGCCAATTTTAGCGATGTTGATTGGGGCAATACTGAATCAGGAAATGTTGTCATTCATGGTTTTTGTGGGGGCGGGTATTTTATTGTTCGGTTTATTTATCTATTTTTATCGAGATTTAAAAGCGAGCAAAGAACTCGCTCTTAAATTAAAGCGAACCAGATAGTCCATGAGTCTAGTCGTGAGATTGTTCAAAGCTGACACATTCAGCCAGTTTGACTCGATCTTGCGGATGTAGGGTAATAAAATATGCACCTGTACGGTATTTTCCTTTCCCTTCATCACGGCTATATACCACTTGCGCAGTCGCAGCAATATGAAAGAAGTTTTCAGGATGACTTAAGGTAACATGGATATAAGTACCTTCCTGAATTTCACGATCACTATGAAAACTAAATCCGCTCTCTGAAAAATTGACATGTTCGGGTACAGGTAACATGGACTGTACAATTGCATCGTATAAAGACCCTGTAATCAGGTTTAATTTTTGATTGAATAAGGATAATATTCGAGCAATTTGTTGATCTTTTTCAGTTAATTGTTCTAATTCGTAGTTTAATGCCAGATCAAATTGATCTAATTCTGCGAGTAGTAGAAAATAGCGGGGCAAGACAAAATTTGGATCGTAAGGATCATTAAGAGCAACATCATCAGAAATAATCTGATAATTAATTCGCAAGGCAGCATCGATACGTGACATAACGCGACGTTCCGCTGAGGCGCTTTGATGCTGTAAATTTTCCATAATGTATTACCTCGGACTAGATGGTATGTTTAAACCAATCTCGCTGTACATCGGGCTAAGATATACTCGCGCACGGCGTAGCAACCACTTTATTTCTTTTATTGCTCTGGTTTCAATGATCGGTCTCACATTAGGTGTGGCTGTCCTCATTACAGTTTTATCTGTGATGAATGGATTTGACCGAGAATTGAAAAACCGTGTACTGGGCATGATACCTCAAGCCACTGTTTCATCAACACAAATTTTAACAGATTGGCCCGAACTTGCAAAAAAAGTTGAACAGCATGAGCATGTTAAAGGTGTTGCACCCTTTACGCAGTTGCAGGGTATGATCACTGCCCATGGTCAGGTTTCTGGTCTTATGGTGACAGGTATTGAGCCAAAATACGAGAAAAAAGTCTCGATTATTCAAGACCACATGGTCGAAGGTAATATTGATCAATTAAAAAAAGGTGAGTTTGGTATCGTTTTAGGCAAGCAGTTAACGGATGCGTTGGGCTTGGGTTTGAATGATAGTGTTACTTTGGTCTTGCCGGAAGCGACCCCTTCACCAGCAGGTGTGGTACCACGTTTCAAGCGGTTTAAAATTGTCGGTATTTTTAGTATTGGTGCGGAAGTCGACTCCATGATGGGTTATATCGCACTAAATGATGCTTCAACGCTTCTTCGCCTACCCGATGGTGCACAAGGGATTCGCTTAAAGCTGGATGATATTTTTGCTGCCCCACAAGTGAGTAATGATATTGTACGCGAATTGCCTGGTAACTATTACGCTTCTGATTGGACGTATACGCATGGTAATTTGTTCAGTGCGATTCAGATGGAAAAGGCAATGGTCAGCCTGCTGTTGTTCCTAATTGTTTTGGTTGCAGCATTTAATATTGTCTCTTCACTGGTGATGGTGGTGACTGACAAGAAAGCGGATATTGCGATTTTGCGAACTCTCGGTGCTTCACCTGCCACTATTACTAAGATTTTTATGGTGCAGGGTACCGTTATTGGGGTCATTGGTACTGTAGCCGGTGCCGTTTTAGGTATTATTTTGGCGACAGGAATCAGTGGTTTTATTGACTGGGTGAATACGACACTCGGTTTACATTTATTTGATGCCTATTTCATTAACTACTTACCATCCTATTTAAGATGGCAAGATGTGGTGATTATTGTCGGTCTTTCTTTAATTTTAAGTTTCTTAGCGACGATTTACCCAGCGTTACGTGCTGCTAAAATTCAACCTGCGGAGGCTTTACGTTATGAGTAACGTGGTATTAGAAGCCAAAAATGTGGTCAAACATTTTACGGATGGCAAATCAACGGTTGAAGTGATTAAAGGCTTATCTTTAAAAGTCCATGCTGGTGAGTTTATTTCAATTGTTGGGTCAAGTGGTTCGGGTAAAAGTACCTTGCTGCATGTATTGGGTGGATTAGATCGTCCAACAGAAGGACAAGTCTGGCTCAATGATCGTCGCTTCGACCATATGGGGGAGGCAGAGCGGGGGTATTTACGGAATCAGCATCTTGGTTTTGTTTATCAATTTCATCATTTATTGCCTGAATTTTCGGCTTTAGAGAATGTTGCGATGCCCTTAATGTTGCGTGAAGGGACGAATTATAAAGATGTCAAAGCACAGGCAGAATATTTATTAAACCGTGTTGGGCTATCGCATCGTTTAACGCATAAGCCAGGCGAATTGTCTGGTGGCGAACGCCAACGTGTCGCGCTTGCACGTGCATTGGTGGCAAAACCAGCTTTAATGATGGCGGATGAGCCTACAGGTAATTTAGATCGGAAAACTGCGGTTAAAATTTTTGAATTACTCAGCGATTTACGTCAAGAATTTAACATGGCAATGTTAATTGTGACTCATGATGAGCAATTGGCACAAACGGCAGATTCTATTTTGCATATGCAAGATGGGCTTTGGGCGGACTCTCAATAAAATTTAAATTATTCTGTTGTACTTGAAGCCCACCTCGGTGGGCTTTATGATGTGCGGCACTCATAAAAACAATATGAAAAATAATGATGTATTACGTACTGATCGCTTGGATTCTGGGTATTGCAGGAATGGGGGAAGTTTGGGCGTTCACAGGTCAAACTTGTGTTTTATTGGCAATTGTTTGGCTGATTGTTCAAGGTCTTCTCTTTAAGTTTCCACAATTCAATTTGCACTTGATTCAATTCATACAGCGAAGTTTGTTGTGCTTGCTTAGTTTTAATTTGGCTTATTTATATGCAGACAGTGCGTTAACACAGCGCCTATATTTACGTGAATTGACTGTAAAACCTGCCGAAGTGATTGTGCACGTAAAATCATTGAATCAGCTTCAATCCAACCATATTCAACAACAGATTGTTGTACTGAATGATCGAAAGCAACCTGTGAAATGGTTAGCTTATATCCATCCATCATCGGACACTTCGCTCGAATTGGGGCAATATTATCGATTGCATGGAAAAGTTTTACCCGCACATAGTTATGCGATTGCAGGTGCTTTTGATCAAGAAAAATGGTTTTTACAGCAGAACATCATGTCTGCATTTCAAGTGCAAAGCGCAGAAAAGCTAACCGAGCAACAGCTTTATGCTATGGGGTTGATGTCCTATGTAAGGCAGCAGCAGCGGATGGTTGCAAAAATACTATTGGCTATTGAGCAGCAAAGATTAACTTTGCGAAATACATTACAAAAGCAATCATTACATCATTCAGGGTTACTTTTGGCTTTGTTAACGGGCGACCAAAGTTTATTAAGTCCCGAAGTGGAAGAACTATTTAAACGTATGGGACTGAGTCATTTATTGGCAATTTCTGGCCCCCATGTTTTGATTTTTGCAGCAATGTTGTGTTGGATGATTCATCGGTTGATTATCCGTTTTGCACCAAGTTGGTATTTGCATTATCCCAGACCCTATTTATTGGCGATTCCATTTTGTATGGGAGTATTACTGTATAGCGCTTTTGTTGGGTTTGAAATTCCTGCATTAAGAACGCTGTTAACTAGTTGTATTCTTGCTGTATTGATTTTATTGAGATTCAAATTACAAGCCTTGCAAGTACTCCTCCTCAGTGCTGCAATTCTACTATTTTTAGATCCATTTAGTATTCTGTCCGCTGCCTTTTGGTTGTCTTATTGCGCCTGTTTAGTCTTGTTAAGAATTTATCAAACCCTACAACAGCAGCCCGAGCAATTAACGCTAACGCGCTATGCACAGCTTAAATTATATATAGGCATATTGTTTGAATCGCAATGGAAAATATTTTTAGCGCTATTGCCATTAATGTTGATCTTTTTTCAACAGGTGGTCTGGATTGCACCTTTCAGCAATCTGCTGGCGTTACCGTGGTTGAGTCTCCTTGTTGTTCCATTAAGCATTATTGCAACCTTGTGTTTGTGGGTTATTCCTCCATTAGGAATTCTGTTATTTAAATTGAATGATCTTGGTGTGTCTTTTTTACTTTCAATCTTAAATACTGGCGATCAGATATTTGGTTCAACGGTACAAAATATTGCCATGAACTGGACCGTGATGTTTGGGCTGATTCTCGGGTTGATTATTTTATTTCTACCTCGGGGAGTCGTGCCCAAAAGTTGGAGTATTGTCTGCTTTTTACCAATTTTTATACTGGATGAATCACAACATCCCTTTGAATTACAAATTCTAGACGTTGGGCAAGGGCAAGCCGTTTTCTTACAAAATCATGATCAGCAGATGATGATTGATATGGGTGGTCATTATGATGAGCAAAAATTTAGTGTAGGACAGCAACTCATCCGTCCTTTTTTAAATAGCCGAGGCATATCTGATCTAGATCAGTTGGTATTGACTCATTTAGATCAGGATCATAGCGGCGCCTATTTTTCTTTACGTTCTAGTTTGCCTATTCAAACGATTTACAGTAATGAGCAGGTTCAAGTAATGCCTGAATCTCAATTCCACTATTGTCATTCAGGGCAAGTATGGCAATTAGATGGTGTTAAGATTCAGGTGTTATCACCACAACAGCAGCAATTAACTGAAGTGCCTAACAATCAAAATGAACTTTCTTGTGTGCTCTATATTCAAGTGCAAAATGCTCAACCCTATGCCAATTTTTTACTTATGGGGGATGCTGGATGGGAGGCAGAGTATCAGATTCTAAAGGGCTATCCAGATCTAAAAGTAGATGTTCTGGTTTTAGGTCATCATGGCAGTAAAAATAGTTCGGCTTATGGTTTTCTACAACAACTGAAACCTAAAGTTGCGATTGCCTCTGCTGGATTTAATAACCGTTATGGGCATCCGAGTCAGCTGACACAACAGCGATTAAAGGAGCTCAACATTCCACTTTATAGCACAGCCAATAAGGGCAGTGTTCAATTTATTCAGACTCAGGATCAAACAATGCAATTGCATTTTTATCGTGATCAGCAGCGTTGGCTGAGTCGCTAGTCTGCTGTTGTCTAACTTCGGTAACCAGCTGCATGGCTTGTTCATGAGGAAGATTATATAGATTGCGTAGTGCAGGATTCGCTTTAAAGCGCTTATAGCTCCAATGATAATGTTCAGGAAAACGTTGAATCAGGTTTTCAATTTCATGATGAATGATTCGTGTACCATCATTTGCCGTACCCTGGTAAATTTCATCAGAGATTCGTTCTATATACATGTCAAAGCCATGTGCATCATTACGAATTGTATAAAGTAACAACGCTTTAGCTTTGGTTTTTTGAATCAGTTTTGCACTTAAGTTACTAGACTCTAAGGGTAAGCCAAACAACGGGATAAGTTCCCCACCAACATTGGGAGTGTGGTCAGGTAAGATAACGGTCGTTCCACCTTGTTTTAAGGCTTTAAAAATTTGTCGCACACCCGTTTCATCGGTCGGAACCAGATGCGCTTTTTCTCGGCTACGTGCACTGCGCACAAAATTATCCGCTGATGGGTTTTTGACAGGTTTGTATAAAATCGTCATTTGGGTGAATTGTGCAAGCCAAGCGTTCATGACTTCCCATGTTCCAAAATGTGGAACAATTAATACCACGCCTTTTTGTTCGACAAGCGCATCATGTAAATATTGCTCTCCAGTAATTGAATGAATACGTGAAATATTTTTCTGACTTTCAGATCCCCAAATGCTAAAGAACTCGAAATAAGAGATGAGTTCATTTCGAATGGCTTGTTGAGTGATCTGTTCACGCTGGCTATCACTGAGTTTGGGTAAGGCAATTTCAAGATTTAGACGAATTGTTTGTGATGTTTTAGAAATTTTTAATACGTTCACTAAACCCGCGAGTGAACGGGCAATCATTCGAGAAATTTGAATAGGTTGTCGACTTACAAATTGGAGTAAACGATCAGTCATTGTTTTTGGAATTTTATCAGTCATTGCCTAAAAATTATGGGGATAAGAAATATAAAACAGTAATTATTATAGGCGAAAATACAGGGTTTAAATAGTTTATTGCGTCTGCATGTATATAATGAGAGTAATTTTATTCATTATTGGATCATCTTAAATGTCCGATTGGCCACCTAAACCACAAAACGAAAGTCAAACAACACAACAAAATTTAGAAAAGCATGCTGGAAAAGAATGGAAAATTCTTGAGAAAGCTGTATTAGCTTCGGTTGAAGAGCAACGCCGTGCACGTCGTTGGAGTATTTTCTTCAAGCTACTGACCTTTGCTTATCTTCTCTTTATTTTGGTAATTTTAGGTAAAAGCTGTAGCACTGCCCCTACAGATGTCAGTTCGACTACAGGTTCACATATTGCGGTGGTTGATATTATTGGCACAATTGCCGCAGATAAACAGAGTGTGAATAGCGAAGATACCATCAAATCTTTGAAGAAAGCATTTGAGAACAACAATACTAAAGCTGTTGTCTTAAATATCAACTCACCAGGGGGTTCTCCTGTTCAGTCAGATGAAATTTGGCAAGAAATCCAATATTTAAAACAACAGCATAAAGATAAAAAACTGTATGCCATTATTGGTGATACGGGTGCATCGGGTGCTTATTATATTGCTTCAGCAGCAGATGAAATTATTGTTAATCCATCGAGTTTGGTCGGCTCTATTGGGGTAATCATGCCGAATTATGGCGTGAATGGCCTCATGCAAAAATTAGGGGTAGAAGACCGCACCATGACTTCAGGTGAGAACAAAGCCATTTTATCAATGACGCAACCTGTTGATACTGCACAGAAGGCACATGTACAAGCCGTATTAGACAATGTACATGATCACTTTATTGCGGCGGTTAAAAAAGGTCGTGGTAATAAATTGAAATCGCAAGATCCTGCAATTTTCTCCGGATTGTTCTGGACGGGCGAACAAGCGGTGAAGCTAGGGATTGCTGACCGTACAGGTAGTCTAAATAGCTTGAAACGTGAATTGAAAATCGATAAAACAGTGGACTATACCGTTCAATATAATCCATTGGATTCTGTTCTGGGGCGTATGGGAAGCTCAATCGGGCAAGGTTTTGCCACTTCACTTTCTCAACAGGTTCAAGCTGAGCAAACGACAAAACTACAATGAAGCCATTAATCCATTTTGCGCACGCCAATGGCGTACCATCTAAAGTCTATGAGAAGCTGTTTAATCTACTTCGAGATGACTACGATATTGTGTATGTACCTTTGATTGGGACGGATCAACGTTATCCGATCACGAACCATTGGCCACGCTTGGTGGATCAACTGACTGACAGTATTGTACGGCAAGCACATGGGCGACCCGTGATCGGGCTTGGTCATTCACTGGGTTCAGTGTTAACGATGATGGCAGCTTATAAGCGTCCTGAATTATTTCAGCAAGTGATTATGCTCGATCCACCACTGATTATGGGCAAGGCATCTTTGCTGTTTCATACGGCAAAGCTATTCAAACCAAAGTGGGTTGATCAAATTACTCCTGCGGGATTAAGTAGTCGTCGACGTGATCATTGGAATTCCCGTGAGCAGGCAGGTGAAATACTCAGACCTAAAAGCTTATATCAAAGATTTGATTCCGAGTGTTTTCAAGCTTACTTAGATCATGCTTTAACCGAAGATATGGAACGGGGAGGAGTTACCTTGACCATTCCAAAAGTAGCGGAAGTTGCGATATTTCGAAACACACCGTCTTGGTGGTGGTTGCCAATGTCTAAGCCGCAAGTACCGATGCATTTGGTTGTTGGAGATCAAAGCGAGTTCTTAAAACGTGGTTTTCCGCAAGTTGCTAAGAAAAAAGTGGGTATTCCCTATAGCGTAGTGGAGGGTGGGCACATGTTTCCATTAGAGCATCCAGAAGCTACGGTAGAATTCATAAAAAAACTGATTCAACAATAAAGCAGAATCCAAAAAAATGCATCCGAGGATGCATTTTTTATTTGAACGATTTTATTTATAGTTTGCAAAATTGAATCGGTGCATCTAACGGTTGATTTCGATAGAGAACAGTATTGGCATTCTGATATTGCAGTGCACCTGTACAAATCCACTCTACGACTTGAGGATAGATTAGGTGCTCAAGTTCATGCACGCGTTGCGCCAATTGTTCAACCTGATCCTGATGACCAACTTTCAATACGCCTTGTGCAAGTGAATGACCTGCATCTAACTCAGCTGTCACATAGTGTACTGTACAGCCATGATAGACATCACCAGTATTTAATACGCGTTGGTGCGTATGCATACCTTTGTAATGAGGCAACAGAGAAGGGTGAATGTTGAGCATTTTCCCTTCCCATGCATGGACAAATTTGGCGCTCAGAATACGCATGAAACCTGCCAATACTACTAAATCAATATTCCAATCCAATAACTGTTGATGCATCGCATCATCAAATATTTCACGAGTTGGATATTGCTTGTGCTCAATGACAGCAGTCTGAATGCCTGCTTGCTGAGCACGTTTTAGCGCATACGCTTCAGGCTTGTTGCAAATAACACCTACAATTTGCCCTGATAGACGGGCGTCTATCAGCGCTTGTAAGTTACTGCCACTTCCTGAAACAAGGACAGCAATTTTCATTATGCAAAGATTACGCGGACTTTCTCGTCAGCGCCTTCAACAGATTCGGCATTGTCTACGATGTGACCCATAGCCCATGCTTTTTCACCTTGTTCGGTTAAAAGTGCAATGGTTTTATCAGCATCGTTTGCATCAACAGCAATGACCATACCTACGCCACAGTTAAATGTACGGTACATCTCGAACTGTTCAACACCACCTTCTTTTTGAAGGAGTTTGAACAATTCTGGCCATTCCCAAGAAGATTCATTAATAATCGCTTGAGCACCATTTGGTAGTACGCGAGGTAAATTACCCGGTAAACCACCACCAGTGATGTGTGCCATTGCATGTACGTCAACTTGTTTGCAAAGTTCTAGAAGCGGTTTTACATAAATACGCGTTGGTTCCATTGCTGTATCAGCAAGTGGGCGACCATCTACAATTTGAGTAAGATCTACGTTTTTCACGTCTAAGATTTTGCGAAGCAGAGAGTAGCCATTTGAATGAGCACCGCTTGATGCAACACCAATTAAGATATCGCCAGCTTTTACTTTAGAGCCATCAATGATTTTGCTTTGCTCAACTACACCTACACAGAAACCTGCAAGGTCATAATCTTCGCCTTCATACATGCCTGGCATTTCAGCAGTTTCACCACCAACCAATGCACAGCCAGCAAGCTCACAGCCTTTACCAATACCTGTTACAACATCAGCAGCAACATCAACATTTAAGTGACCTGTTGCATAGTAGTCAAGGAAGAATAAAGGTTCTGCACCACACACTAAAAGGTCGTTTACGCACATTGCAACTAAGTCTTGACCAATCGTGTCATGACGGTTTAAGTTCAAAGCTAAACGTAATTTTGTACCTACACCATCTGTGCCAGATACAAGAACAGGCTCTTCATAGCCTTTAGGAATTTTACATAGTGCGCCAAAGCCACCTAATCCGCCCATCACTTCAGGGCGAGTTGTACGCTTAGCGACAGATTTGATTCGATCGACAAGTGCGTCGCCCGCTTCAATATCGACACCTGCATCTTTATAGCTTAAACCAGTGTTTGGGGTAGAAGTTGAGTTGCTCATAGTGAAGTCTCCGCATTTGCGCGGGGATTATAACCTGAATAAACGAAATTCTTATGTTATTTATGCTCTAAAATGCTATCTTTACTTAAATATTTTACTTTTTATAACGATTAAATCGAAAAAGGCGGGTCTATATGGTCGATCGAACCTTACGGCGCATTTTTATTATTACGGGTATCGTACTTATTTTATGGGTATTGTATTTATTAAAGCCAGTTGTACTCCCATTTATTGTCGCTTTTTTAGTCGCTTATTTGTTTAATCCGTTGGTGGAAAAATTTCATCAGATTGGATTACCACGCTGGTTGTCTATTAGCATTGTATTTATTGGAATTGGTGTTGTTTTAACTTTAGCAATTTCTTATTTAGTGCCTTTGATTTGGCAGCAGTTAATGTATGCCAAAAGTAGTATTCCAGCAGGAATTCATTGGCTGAATGATACCTTTTTACCTTGGTTGTCGCGTACTTTTAATTTAGTGCAGATGGAAATTGATAAACATCAATTGTCTACGGTAGTCATGGATTATATTCAGACCAACTATAGTGCGGACAGTCTACAAACCATGGCACTGAAAATTGCCCAATCTGGACTGAGTTTTATTCAAGTGGGTGGGACCGTTGTTCTTATTCCAATTATTGCTTTTTACTTTTTGTTAGATTGGGAGCGTATGCTAGACAGTATGCGCCGCCTCATACCGCGTCCTTACGAAGAATCGACCTTAAAAATTGTGAGTGAATGTCACAGCGTACTGGGCGCATTTGTAAAGGGTCAGTTTTTGGTGATGTTGTTGCTCGGCATAGTTTATGCGGTTGGTTTGCAATTAATTGGACTAGAAGTTGGACTGATTATTGGTATGGTGGCAGGTTTGGCCAGTATTATTCCTTATCTAGGCTTTGGTGTTGGAATTATCGCGGCTGTGATTGCGACATTTTTCCAGTTTGGTCTTGATTGGATGCAACTGGCTTTGGTTGCTGTAGTCTTTATGATTGGTCAAGCCGTAGAGGGTTACATTCTGCAACCATTTTTGTTGGGGGATAAGATTGGTCTGTCACCCGTCGCTGTGGTTTTTGCGGTATTGGCAGGTGCTCAATTGGCAGGATTCCTAGGAATGTTAATTGCATTGCCTGTGGCTGCGGTGATTGTTGTGTTGCTTAAACATGCACGAGAATGGTATGAGCAGAGTCAATTGTATGGTACACAAGCAGTTGTGACTTCCTTTGCTGAAACTAATTCTATTAGTATAGAAACTTCGCAAATGGACATTGATATTGAAATTAAAGACCAAACCTCGAAAGATCAGCACACTGATGAGAAATCGAGTAACATTGAACCCAAAACATAAAGCGTATAAGGCTTAATCACGAATATGCGTCAACTGCAATTAGATATTGAACCCCAACTCGATGCCCGAATCAGTGATTTCTCTGGTCCAGGTTGGGGTCACGTCATTGATGCAATTCGTCAGTTACATGCAGGTTTAATGAATCGATTTTATGTGTATGGTGGTGCTGGAACAGGCAAAAGCCATTTACTTTCTGCGATTTGTGATTCTTATTTGGATGTGGGTAAATCAGCAATAAAGGTTTCTTTATTAGAACTGCTGGATGCACCTACAGAGGCGATTACCTCTTTAGAACGCTATGATTTAGTAGCACTTGATGATATCGAAGCGATTTGTGGTGTCCCGCATTGGCAAAAAGCAGTCTTTCATCTGATTAATTATAATAATGAAGTTGGCGGACAACTGGTTTTTTCTTCTCGCTTTGCACCAATTGAATTGAAATTAGAACTGCCAGATTTACAGTCCCGATTAACCCAAGCGGTGAGTGTCAAAGTTCCGACTGGAAGTTTATATGCAGATCGACAAATCTTGGTAAGTTCAGTGCTTGGCCGACGTGGCATTCATATCGATCAGCAAATTATTGATTATCTACTGTTGCATGGCCCACAGCAGGCTTCGATACTTTTACAAACTTTAGAGCAATTAATTCAATTGCTTAAAGGCGAAAAAACTAAATTGAGTCATGCCACTTTAAGACAGATTTATGCTTTGATCGATGAATATCAATAACAGATAAAAGCGCTTGAGTAATTTAAAAAGCTGTGACAAAGTACTGATAAATTCGCATCGCAGGGATTTGCGAGCATAGAAAAATAATAGAAATGTACGTTAAGGAGAACAGGATGCTGCCAATCAGCATGAAGCCTCAGTGTGTCCAACCCAATTCAAATCTTACCTTAGCCCAGAAAACATACAGTGTGATTGTGCTGTAGTTGCTTTAATGCCCAAAGAATTTGGCAATTTAGTCAATTTTATTTGTATTGGCATCTTTTAGGCTGTACAGCAAAAGGACTGCAATCAGATTGCATTGAAATTTTTTAGAAGGTGCAATCTAGAAAAACAAGATAATTAAAAAATTAAGGAGAGATGTATGCTCAAGCAGAGCATTGGTGTGGGAGTGTTATGTCTAGCTGGGCATGCTTATAGTGCAAATATTAGTGTTACCACCACTGAAGATATTGTAAAAGATGATAAAGAATGTTCATTGCGAGAGGCGGTGCATTATATCAATCAAGAGATGCCTAAAGAAGGATATTTTGGCTGTGGTGGGGAAGATGCAAGTCCTGTCATTTTATTAGAAAAGCAGAAAGTTTATAAACTCAATTCACACTTAAACATTCAACGTGAATTAACCATTAAAACCAATTATGACGTTGATTTTAATGAGACGCCTGTTTTAGGTAAAAATAATGCTGTGCTACAAATGCAAGCGAAAGACAATATTCTACGCATTGATGATGGTTCACAAGAGAAGCTACTGAGTGTCGTGCTGTATGAAGTAAGTCTACAAGGTTGTGGTCAGGTTCAATGTACTCAACAAGGTGGACTGATTTACAACAATGAATATCTACAATTAAGTTATGCAGCATTATCTGGGGGATATGCTGCTCAAGGTGGGGCAATTTATAATGTAGGTAATTCAACAATAGAGAATACGACGGACAGTTTAGTTGTCATTCAGAATAGTTTGTTTGAGAAAAATTATGCCAATGAAGGTGCAGTTTTATTTACCCAGCGTCCAGCCTATAAAATTTTAAATAGTGTCATTCGAAATAATGAGACAGCAAGTACCACATCGGCGAGTATTTATTCATCGTTATTATTTAATACAGATCAGTTGCCTACCTCTATATTAAATGTCGCTAACTTTATTAAGAACAGTACTTTTTTACAGAATAAAGGTTACTTGCTGAATTTACGTGATGGTATTGGCTTAAATAACCTGACCATGATTGGGAACGCGCAAGGTATCCAATTTGTTGCTCCTCAGGGCAAAGCTTTTTTGGCGAATAGTATTTTGGTGGGGAATCCGTATCCGATTACAAATCAGCAGGATTGTAAATTTGAGTCTGGTGATCAAAGCATTTTACAGAATAATTTAGTGTCGGCGATGTGTGGACAAGGATTAGCCGAGTATCCAAATGATATTTGGACTCAAACGGCTTTAGTTGCAGGAAGTGCACTTGAAGGAAAATGTAACAGTGCAAATTTAGATCGGCAAAGTTTAGTCTGTCCGTTTAATCAGGGAACTAGTAACTTTTTAGGTTACTTTAAGCCGCGCTTATTGGTGTCTTATCAAAACTTGAGTGATTCTTTAATCGTTAATCAGGGCAAACAAGCTACAGGTTCTGACACTGCACTGGTTGAATGTGAATCAAGTGATCAGCGGGGGCAGGTGCGTGATTCAAATAATGTCCTGTGTGACCGTGGTGCTGTTGAGTTGGTGTTCCCAACAACAATCGCGTTAATCGGGGATGATATCAATTACGGTGAAGTTGCGAAAATGTCGGTTGCCGATTTGCTGGGTGATGGAGAGCTTTTACCGAAAGACCAATGTGAAGCCTTATTGGGGGCAAATCCAGCGGGTGGTGCTTGGCAAGATGGATGCTTACAGGTTGTTCCAACAATTACTCAGCCTAAAGGGACTTTAACCATAGATGAGGAAGGAAACATTCAGTACAAGCCGAATGGGAACTGGCATGGTGCTGATATTTTCAAGATTCGCTTAGTCACAACAACCACACGATTCAATGATTCTCAAAACCCTTATTTAGAGATAAAAGTGCAAGTCTCTCAGGCACCAGCTGGACAAATGGAAAGCAGTAAGGTGAAAACTTCGGGCGGGAGTGCAGGGGTATTTAGTTTATTCGGTTTATTGGGACTGATTGGATTACGTCGTTACAAGAAATAGGCAAGGGATTTGACCGTGAAAAATTATAAAAAAGGTTTACTGACATTAATGGTGCTTTCTGCGATGTCATTGATGGCAGCAGAAGATACATTTATTCATGTCACTACGTTTGATGATGAAGATGGTGACAACTTAAATCAATGTTCTTTACGCGAAGCTATTAAAACGGCAGCCGATAATAAAGCTTTTGGTGGATGTAATGCAGGTGATACGCGTCTAGGGCAAAAAGATCGGATTCAGTTAAAAGAGGGAATCTATATACTGAAGCGTGAATTAGTACCACAATCGGTGATTGAGATTTATGGTGCTGAGCCGCTTGATTATTCCAAGAAGCATGTATTAACAAATACGTATCCTGCTACGACAGCAATTAAAACAACCATCAGTGGCGAAAATCAAACGCGCATATTGAATAGTTCTTTGTCCAAATATGGCGTTTCATTTAAAAACTTAACGTTGGCGAATGCGGTAAGTACGGGATTGGGTGGAGCTATTTATGCTGGTGCGGATATTAATTTGTCCAATGTTGCTATTATCAACTCACGTGCGGCACAAGGTGGTGCAATTTACCTTGATGGTAACATCGCGTTGACTATTGATCATGGTTTAATACAAGGTAACCAAGCAGGACAGGGCAGCGTTCTGGCGATGACCTGCCAAAACAACTTGTTATTTACCAAGCCCACAATTTCCATTCAAAATAGCAGTATTGTTGCCAATGGCGCGGCAAATAATCAGAGTATGTTGGATCTTTGTGGTGAAGCATCGACTTTACTGCAAACCAATACGATTGCCAAAAATCAGGCAAATATCAGTACAGGGGCAATTATTAAAAATGTCTCATCTAATGTTGGGCCGGCAAATTTAAGTGAAAATAGCACGCTGACACTACTCAGTAATACGATTGTTGAGAATAATGCAGCCAGTACGCTGCTTTATGATCAATTGGGCAGTAAAAATATTTCATTTAATGTGCTGGCTTATAATTCAGGGCAGTCATGCCGTTATGCTTTGAATAACGGGAATGTGGCTGATGCAAAACTCAATATGGTGGCAATGAATAACGCCCTTCAATTGGCTACAGTTACAGGACAATGCAATCTGCCGAAAATCGCTTATGAAAGTAATGTTTCAGGAACCAATACCAATATTGATGTCAGTAATATTTCGATGGCAACATTACTGACTGCGTATACGGGACCAAATGCCAATACAGAATATCTACCGCTGTACTACCCAAGAGATAATCAGACCGCGAATGATCTGGTGAATTTGAATGCGATAGGGTGCAGTGATGTTGATCAACGCGGATTTAGTCGCATTACGGATGCAACGCTAATTCTTAATCCAAGTATGAAAAATACCTGTGATATTGGCTCGGTTGAGCTGATGCGCTTAACTGCGGCAGATATTATTAATTTAAAGAATTTGTCCTATTCGCAGATGATCGCGGACTATCAGCAAGCGATTGATTTATATCAAGCACGTATAGATGATAAATCGACGGATGTGAAATATTTGACGCAATATCAAGCTGAGTTGACTGCTTTTAAAGACTTGAAGAGCAATACTGAAAAATATGCCAAGTATCGTGCGATTTATATTGACCCGTTTGCACTTGCATTGCCTGATGAACAATGGGTGAATAATGAATCACAGGTTAAGGCATTAAATGCAGAAAACTATACGATTAATACCCAAGTATTGGGTGTGGGGCATTATTCTGGTGAAGGCAGTAGCTTTCAATTTATTGGCGACCAAGATCCGAAGTTGAAATGTGAGTGGGTGCCAGAACTTAAACGAATTATGTTTTATCGCCTAGATGATAGTATTTCTACTATTGGTGAGAATGCTTTATGTACTTACAGCATCACCTCGAAAACAGATGCGACTAAAACAACATCTGGCTTATTAAGTGCGAGTTTTACCAATATTTCCCCAATTGCAAAAGAAGATACTTATCGCTTGCAATATGGATCTAGCCAGAAAATTTCCTTGCACCCACTAGAAAATGATTTTGATGATGATGGTCCAAAAGGCAGTATTGCTGGACTGAATAAAGCCGACTTTTATCATAATGAAGCAGGTCAGGAGTTGGCAATTCGCTTGGATAGTTTACCCAGCGCGATGATGGTCGACCCATCAGTTCCGAATGGGCCATGTCCTGGAAGTGCAATGCGAGATACCTGTTATTCGAGCGATTTAGTGGTGCAGGTAAAAAATAATTACAGCCCATTCGACCAGATTATGGAATATACCGTATTTGATGCCGAAGGTTTGGCTTCAAATCGAGCAAAAATTTATTTAAATAATACGGCTAAGAATACAGTCACATCTGGTGGCGGCGGCGGTTCAACTGGGTGGTTGAGTTTACTGGGTTTATTGGGCTTAGGTTTGTATCGCCGTCATAGTCAAACGAAAAAGCATTAAGCAAAGCGGAAACATTAACCTCATTGAGTAACGATGAGGTTAATGTTTAAAGATGAAATAGAAATATAAAAAGCCAATCTTATTTATTATAGATTGGCTTTTTATATGGCAATTTTTATCGGTATAAGCTGTTGTTATTGCTGTTCAGTGGTGTGATGTAGGTATTTGTTCATATACTCTTCACGTATGCTAATGCGTTCTTCTGGTGTGGCTTTTTGCATACGTGCACGTAAATCATTACGTTCTTGACTGCTCATTTGCTGCCAAGTTTCACGCATTTTCTGTTTCTCTTGTTCAGGTAACTGCGTGAACCAGTCCATACGCTGTTGTAAGCTGCTACTTTGTTCATCTGGAATTTCTTTGAGAGATTGATAGCGTTTGATTAATGCACGCTGTTCTTGCTCAGAAAGTGTTTCCCATGTTTCGGCCACTTGTGTATTGGCATCTTTAGAAAAAATCCAAAAACGTTCAAAACCTGCAAAACTTGTTTGCAAGAAGCCGAGTGCACAAAAAGCAAAAGCTAAACGTCTAGCTGCCATGTGGAACTTTGTCCTCACCTAAAACCATTAACATTTCCAAATCTTCAACCATTTGCGGAGAGAGTTTTGGTGTTACAACAACTTGATTTTGTGGTTTTGCAGACATATCGACAGCATTGGGTAAAACCACAATTCCTGCAATTGCTGCGGCTAAAGCAAACCCAGTCATTTTGAAATAGGCAAAGCGTGATGATTTTTGCTGCTGAATATGATCCAGTACATGATTCATCACTACAGGTTTTGCCTTATGTTGCTGAGCAAGACCATCAAGTTTGGAAGTAACTTGTTTTAAGAAATCATCTTGTTTCATTCAGATGACCCTCCCGAATATGGATTCAAATGCGATAACGCAGATCGCAAACCTTGAATCGCGCGATGATAATGTGTTTTTACACTGCCTTCACTACAATTCATAATTTGAGCAGTCGTTTGCGTGTCAAATCCTTCCCAAGCCCGAAGCATAAATGCTTGCTGTTGACGAACTGGCAGTTGCCGAATCGCAGCTTGAATTTCTTCAATAGTGACTGCCTGATCCAGAAACTCTAGTGGGCTAGGAGTTGTTTCATCAATAACATCCTGAATTTCTAGATCATCTTCATCTAGACTCACCTTTTTAAACAATGAAAAAGGCTGAGAACGACGAGCTTCTTTACGACGCCAATCTTGCAGTTTGTTATTTAAAATGGTGTAAAACAGGGGATACCATTCTTCAGTCGACTTCTCTGAATAGGATTTATGCAAAGAAATAAAGGCTTCTTGGACCAGATCCATTGCGATGCCTTGTTGTCCTTTCGTTGCATTTTCCATCATTACAAGTGCGCGTCCAGTTACGTCTTGCATAAAATTCTTTAGACGTTGTTCAGCCGTACTTTTTAAAGCACTTAAATTTTCGGACTGAGACTGTTTCGGCGCTAAATCCATAGAGATGGAAAACCCTGTCATTGGATTATCACCATTATTTCCAATACATATCCTTAATAACGTTGGAAATAATGGTTTGGTTGACAATATCCGTTATTATTTTTTCAAGTGTAATCTATTTTTGAAATTGGATGAGACAATTTAAAATAAAAGTGTATTAGATGCGTTGGCGGACCATTTCAAAAAAGCAGATTGAACCCGCAATAGCGACGTTGAGCGATTCTTGACCACCTGGCTGTGGAATGCTGAGTGCTTGAGCATGTGCCAAAGCAAAGTCAGAAACTCCTTGGCCTTCATTACCTAAGATCCAGACACACGCTTGTGTTAAATCTTTTTGATATAAACTTTCAGCCTGATGCGAGCTGGTCACATACACTGGAATTTCAAAGCGGTCGAGTACATCTTCGATGGCTACGTTTTCATAGGTGTTGAGTGAAAAGTGTGCACCCATGCCTGCACGTAATACACGTGGTGACCAGAGTGCTGCAGAACCTTTGGTACAAATCACTTGTTTGATACCAGCCGCAGCAGCAGAGCGGAGTAGTGTGCCTACATTGCCTGGGTCTTGAATGTTTTCCAAAATCAAGGTATCCAAGCTAAAGTCTACACTTTGGCTTGAACTTGGTAAGTCTACAACTGCCAAGAAGGGCAAAGTGGTTCCCAATGTGCTTAAGTCACGATATAAGCTTTCAGCAATCACAAAAACAGCACCTTCATATTCATCTAAAATATCGCAAATATCAGGGTGTTCGAGTGCATTTTCAGTGGTGAAAATAGAATTGAGTTTCTTCTTTTTTTCAACCCAAGCTAAGCCTAAGTGTGTCCCTTCAAGCACGGTTTGACCCTGCTTTTTACGGTAGCTACTTTGCTCTATTAAACCACGGAGATGTTTAATCTTTGGGTTGTCTTTTGATTCAAGGAAAATAATGGACATGGAGGAGACTCATGCACATAACACGTCAGATGGCTATGTGCATTTAAAAAAAATTAGTTGTGGTAGCCAGTCACTAAATTGACTTCGTTTTTAGAACCAATAATCACAGGGACACGTTGGTGTAGGTCAGTCGGTTGAATATCAAGAATACGAACGCGACCAGTTGTTGAAGCACCACCAGCTTGTTCAATCAGCATACTCATCGGGTTTGCTTCATACATTAAACGCAGGCGACCTGCTTTTTTCGGATCTTTAAGGTCGTATGGATACATGAAAATACCGCTACGGCAAAGGATACGGTGAATGTCGCCAACCATACATGCAACCCAACGCATGTTGAAGTCTTTCTCACGTGGACCTGTTTTACCTGCGAGCAGTTCTTCAATATAACGTTTTACTGGGTTTTCCCAGTGACGTTGGTTTGATGAGTTAATAGCATATTCTTTGGTATCTGCTGCCACTTGAATATTTTCAGAGGTGAGTAAGAATTGTTGAGTTTCTGGGTCAAAGGTAAAGAATACCGTACCCGCGCCAACGGTTAATGCCAACATGGTTGATGGGCCATAAAGCACATAACCCGCTGCAACTTGTTGAGTGCCTGCTTGCATGAAATCTGCTGACTGAGTCACTGCATTTTTTGCAGGCAAGATTGAGAAAATAGTACCTACACACATATTGATGTCGATATTGCTTGAACCATCAAGTGGATCAAATAACACTAAATATTCGCCATTTTCTTGGGCAGGGGTAAAGTCATCTAATTCTTCCGATGCTAAACCACCAACATGTGGATGAATTTTTAATGCGTCAATTAAATAGTCATTTGAAATCACATCCAGTTTTTTCTGTTCTTCACCTTGCACATTTTCATTTTCAGCACTGCCCAATACCCCAGCAAGCGCGCCTTTTTGTAAAGCTTGATCAATGGTTTTACACGTATTTGCAATAGTATCAATAACTTTTGCAAGTTCAGGTGTAAGATTCCCAGTTTGTTGTTCTAAGAATTGGGAAAGGGTGAGGTATGCCATGGCAGGAAAACTCCGAGTGAAAACCAATCAAATTGAGCAAAAAAAATTTAGACAGCTAGTTTAGATGAGAATGCCGCAAAAGAAAAATTAAACTCGATTATTTGGCTTGATTTTACCCTTGCAACTTTTAGGGATAGTGCTATGTTGATGTGAAGGATTAAGAATAATGTGGGAGCAGAATGATGACAACGCAAAAGTTTGATGCGATGCCAACAGAAAATGAAGGCATTAGTTTAGAGGATATTAGTCCTGAAAAGGTGAAAGAAGCTTGGAAAGAATATGAAGCCAAGCCTGAATATAAAGATTTCAATAAGCATGACTTGATTGAATCTATGCAGCATCTGCATGAAGAAGATGAACATAAGCCTGCTTAAAACATAAAAAAGCGCTCAATTTAAAGGAGCGCTTTTTTTATGTACTCAGACATGCTTATTTTAATAAAGGCGGTACAGCTTCGTAGTTGATTTCTACGCGGCGGTTTTCTTTCCACGCATTCTCATCATGTCCTGCATTAATTGGCATTTCTTTACCATAGCTGACCGCTTCTAATTGAGTTGGACTTACACCATTGGTGATTAAGAAGCTTTCTACTGCTTTAGCACGACGCTCACCCAGTGCCATATTGTATTCACGTGTACCACGTTCATCAGTATGACCAGTTAACGCAACTTTCGAGTTTGCATTTGCCATAAGGAACTGGGCGTGAGCTTGAAGTGTTTGGTAGTCTTCATTTGAAAGATCGCTACTGTCGTAGTCAAAATGCACTACACGTTTAGCTAAAAAAGCTTTGTTTGCAGCTGTAACCCCTTTTGAAGAAGCACCTGCAAGATTCTGTGCATTTAACGCTGCATCTTCGCTTAATCCTTCAGTGCTAACTGTTGTACCAGCAGAATTTGGTGTTTGACCTGTTTGAATTTCGGCTGCAGGTTTACGGCTGGCACAGCCAGTCATAATCAGGGCTGAAGCCAAAACAGGTAAAACCAATAGTTTAATAGCGTTCATCTTCATCTCCATAAAGATTGATTTTTAAAAAATTATTTAGGTGCCCAAGCGGGTTCGCGAACTTCGCCTTGTTCACTTGGTAAATTCATACGGAAACGACCATCGACCGACATAATAGAGAGCAAGCCACGGTTATCTTCACGAGTGGCATAAACCACCATTTGACCATTTGGAGAGAAACTCGGGGATTCATCCAGACTGGTTGGGGTCAGAATATTGGTAATTCCTGAATTAATATCCTGAATTGCGACTTTATAACTGCTGCCACTAGGACGATGGACTAAAGCGACTTTTTTGCCATCGGCACTTAATGTACCTCGTGCGTTGAATGCACCACGGAAGGTAATACGCTTGCTACTGCCATCTGCGAAGCTGTAACGGTAAATTTGTGGTGATCCACCACGGTCTGAAGTGAAAATAAAGGATTTACCATCAGGTGCATAACGTGCTTCGGTATCAATAGCGCTGTCATTGGTCATACGCTGTAACTGACGAGTATTTAAATCCATTTGATAAATTTCTGGATTACCATGCATGGATGCAGTAAATAACATGGATTTTCCATCTGGCGAGAAGCTCGGGGCGCCATTTAAGCCACGGAAGCTTGCCAGTTTTTCACGTTGACCTGTCGACAAATCTTGCACATAAATCGCTGGACGTTTGCTTTCAAATGATACATAAGCAATTTTTTGTGCGTCGGGTGTCCATGCAGGAGATAAGATTGGATCACGCGAGGTGAGAATGGTTTTAGGTTGTTCACCATCGGTATCTGCAATCTGTAAAGTATAGCGTTGCTCAGGTGTTGCAGGATTACGGAGTACATAGGCAATGCGTCCGCTAAAATCTCCTTGAATGCCTGTTAATGCTTGGTAAATAGCATCACTGATCATATGTGCGGCTTGACGTACACGTGAACTGGGTACGGTCAATAATTCGTTTAGCAGATATTGTTTTTTTTCAACATCATAAAGTTGGTAATGAACTTCATAACTTCCAGCAGCATTTTGTTTGATTTCCCCAGTGACGACATAAGGCACGCCAGCGGTCTGCCATGCAGCAGCATTCGGATTATTCATGCTCGCGCTTGCTGGTAAGTTTTGTGATGCACTGCTAAATTTTCCTGAACGATTCAGGTCATTTTCAACAATAGAATAAATGGTTTGATCATTACTAAATGGAATAATCGCAATTTTGGGCGCTTGCTCTGGTGCCTTTGCAATTTCTAAATGAAGTTGAGCATGGGCAGTTTGTGCAATGACAGGTAGAAAAGCTGTCATGATTGCTAAACCAAGTAGATGTTTACGCGTATTTTCCATCATTCGCTGTATACTCAAAAACGTCAATTTTTGTGGGTTGTGTGAAATTGCCTAACATAATGGCATGAATTTTCATGATTTAAAGCATTACATTATGGCTAAACTGTTATAACACTGTGAAAATACTTAATCGCCATGTTTTTGGCATGGCGATTGTGATTATTGAGCTGTGAAAGATGAGGTAAATGTGCGCGCTTCACGCCGTGCATCAGGGTCAGAAGGCATAGGATAAGGTGCTGCTGCACGAACTGCGGCTTCGACACTGGCTTTCATATCTGGGTCGCTTGAATTCACGACAACTGATAAAACTGCACCACTCTCACTTAAGGTGACTCGAGCACTGGCTTTCTGACCCGATGCGCTCGCAGGTGGATTCCACGCACGTTTCACTTTGTTTTCAAAGTCTCGTTTCGCTGTAGAGGCAATACGTTTTGCTTCAGCTTTTTTATTGGCAGCTTCTTCCGCAGCCTTTTTAGCAGATGAGGCTTTCGCTTCTGCTTCAGCACGTTCTTTTGCATCGGCTTGCGCTTTGGCTTTAGCAGCGGCGTCGGCTTGCGCTTTGGCTTTAGCAGCAGCGTCTGCCTGTGCTTTAGCTTTAGCAGCAGCATCGGCTTGTGCTTTAGCCTTTGCAGCAGCATCCACCTGAGCTTTGGCTTTCGCAGCATCTGCCTGTGCTTTGGCTTTTGCGGCAGCGTCTGCCTGTGCTTTGGCTTTTGCAGCAGCATCTGTCTGTGCTTTGGCTTTCGCGGCAGCATCTGTCTGTGCTTTAGCTTTCGCGGCAGCATCTGCTTGCGCTTTGGCTTTTGCAGCAGCGTCTGTCTGTGCTTTGGCTTTCGCGGCAGCATCTGCCTGTGCTTTGGCTTTTGCAGCAGCATTTGCTTGCGCTTGCGCTTTAGCTTTTGCCGCGGCGTCTGTCTGTGCTTTGGCTTTTGCAGCAGCATCTGCCTGTGCTTTAGCTTTCGCGGCAGCATCTGCTTGCGCTTTGGCTTTTGCAGCAGCGTCTGTCTGTGCTTTGGCAGCGGCATCTGTCTGTGCTTTAGCTTTTGCAGCAGCGTCTGCCTGTGCCTTAGCGGCAGCATTCGCTTCTGCTTTGGCTTTTTCTTGAGCTAAACGTGCTGCCTGTTGCTCAGTGGTGTTGGCTTTTGGAGGCGCAACAGGAATTACAGGGACAGGCTCTACACTCGGTTCAGCAGTTTGGGTAATTTCAGGTGCAATATTTTCATGCACAGTTTCTGAAAATTCAGTTTCTTCGAGTGGAGTAGGTTGTAAATCTTGGGGTTTGATCAAAATGGTTTTGATTTGTTCGGGCGGTTTAGGTGGTTTACTCATTCCTAAATAAAGTAAGCCCACAACCGCAAGTACATGTACACCAAATGTAAAACCCAGTGCAATTGAGTTTTGTTTGAAAGGTGGCTTTTGAAAATTCTTCATATTACTTTAAAGGTTCGGTCAGTAAGCCAACTTGGGTTAAGCCTGCATCTTGAAGGATTGACATTAACGCCATCACTTCTCCATAAGGACGAGTTTGATGACCATTGATCACAACATTGAGTTTTTTATTATTTTGTTGAGCTTGCGCTTGTGCCTCGACTAATAGTTGAGTGAGTTCTGTCAGTGCAAGTGGTCCCGTCGTTTGACCTTTTTGCTCTAAGAAGTATGTTCCATCTGCTTTTAAAGAAACAATTGAAGGGGCATCTTCTGATTGTAGCGGAGTGCCATTGGCTTGCGGTAAATCGACTTTAATTCCACTGGTGATCATTGGTGCTGTAACCATAAAGATCACTAATAGTACCAACATCACGTCAATGTAGGGTACGACATTCATGTCACTTTTTAATGGCTTTTTTATACGCTCAAAGCGTCCTGAACGTTGAATCGCCATCAGTCATTTTCCTGAACAGAACCAACTGATTGACGTTGTAATAGCGCCACCATTTCTTCTGCGAATAATGCACGATCTGAATAGACTGCTTCACCTTTTGCTGTGAAATGGTTAAATGCGAGTACTGCGGGGATGGCTGCAAATAAACCAATTGCTGTGGCAATTAAAGCTTCTGCAATACCAGGTGCAACGGTCGCCAAGGTCACTTGATCGACATCTGCCAGACCAATAAAGGCATTCATAATGCCCCAAACAGTTCCGAACAAGCCCACATAAGGCGCGACTGAACCAATACTGGCTAAAGCACCTAAGCCTTGTTCTAAGCCACCTTGATCACGACTTAAGCCAACACGCAAAATACGTTCAGTGCCTTCGATGGTTTGTTGCGTTGCTGCATGACGTTTTTTAAGTTTGAGGTATTCACCTAAACCTTGATAGAAAATATCTTCTAGCCCTACGCGTTTAGAATTGAGTTGGGCATTGTTATAAAGGGTATTTAGTTCTGCGCCTGACCAGAAGATTTTTTGGAAATGTTCATCATCTGCTTGGGCTTTTTTATAGCTCAGATGTAACTTGGCAATCAAAAACCAACTGTAGAGTGATGCAAGTAAGAGTAAAAGCATCACCAGTTGTACGACAGGACTTGCTTGTAAAATGAGGTCTGAAACGTGAAGTGTGGAGTCTAATTGATTTGCCATAGTTACACTGGAGCCGAGTTTTCTTAGATTTGTTCTAACTCTTTACGAATTAGATCGCGAATGACATCTGGCAAACGACGAGGTTTCATTTCTGCACTAATACATGCTAACTCGACTTCGCCAGAAGCCAACAAGATTTCACCACGATAAATATTTTGTTGCAATACAAAAGACGTAGCTTTACACGAAACTACACTTGCTGTAACAGTAATGAGGTCATCCATCAGAATTGGACGCATGTATTTAACATTAATTTTGTGCACCACAAAGTTGTAGTCCTTTTGGTGCCAGTAATGGTCTACACCAGAGGCACGTAACCATTCTGTACGGGTACGTTCCATAAAGCGAATATGGTTGGCATGATAGACAATACCGCCTGCGTCAGTGTCTTCAATATATACACGAATTTGAAATTCGAATTTATTCGCCATGATTGTGTTCCATGTCTAGATTTAATGTTGTGTTGCGAAGCCCATGCTTGTCCAAAGCTGCTTGAAATGATTGCAGGTATATGGGGTAAAGTCATGGGCTAAGTAATGCCATGAAGTTTAGCAGTTTGAAATGACCGTCCAATGGCACAAGTTTTCAATCTGAAAACTAGAGCGCTACAAGAGAAACAGTAAATACTGACATTTTTCGATTGTATATTTAAGACAAATCTATGTTGTAAAGCATAGTTGAAGGGGTGGATATTGACTGTCGTTTAAAAGTGAGAACGATGAGTGGCATAGGAATGAAGTGCAAACAGTGAATAGGAATATCCAAATGCTGAATACAGCGTGAACCCGAGATTTTATCCTATGCATTTTATTTTTATATAAAAAAGACCTATTCAAAGAAATAGGTCTTTTTAGAGAATGGACACGTGCATCATTGAGGGGTTGTGATAACTGAAAGTTTCTCTACCCCAACGCGTTCTATACTGGCTAAAAGTTTGGCCACCGTGCCGTAGGGAACGGTTTCATCGGCATTTAAGTTTAATGCCAACTTGCCATTGGCATTTTTACGCTGTGTGATTTCATGTTCAAAATTTTCGAGATTGACAGGGGCCTTATCTAAAAAGATTGCCCCATCTGGTTTTACGCTAATCACTAGTGCTTTGTTTTGATCTGTAGATTGTGTCGGTGCAGCTTTGGGTAGATTGACCTTTACGCTATTGGTTAATAAAGGTGCCGTGACGATAAACACGATCAATAAGACCAACATCACATCAACCAGCGGGGTAATGTTAATGTCACTGACGACATCGTCATCTTGAGAAGTTGAAATCGCCATTTAAGCCAAAGCCTCCTTTTCTTGAGATGACAACTGATGTGTCGCCACTGGTTTTGCAGCAATATGTGCAGTTTGCGTTTTTGTTGGCAGTTGGAAACCTACTTTTTGAGTGAGACTGACAAAGTCTGTTGCAAAGTCATCTAAATCTGCACCAATACCTTTCACTTTACGGACAAAAAAGTTGTAGGCAAGTACAGCAGGCACAGCAACAGCAATACCAATGCCTGTTGCAACCAGTGCCTGACCAATTGGACCAGCAACCACATCCATACTTGCACTGCCAGATTGGGCAATTGCTTGTAGAGCATGGATAATCCCAAACACAGTACCAAACAAACCAATAAATGGAGCATTGTTCCCAATGGATGCGAGAACGGCTGAGCCTTTTTCGAGCTGACGACGTTCAGCAAGAATTTGCTTGCGTAAGTGTCGTTCTAATAAATCTTGACGACTCCAAGTTTGTTGTAAATCTTGATGGGTTTTTTCATTGGCTTCTGTCAAGGTTTTAAAACCAGTTTGGGCAATACGTGCTGTCGGTCCCTGTGCATCTTCAGACTGGTTAATTGCCTCTGCCAAGTTCTGGGCTGACCAAAAACTGTCGACAAACAGCTTACTTTGTTTGGTGGCTTTTGATGTTTGTACGGCTTTCACCACAATTAAAACCCACGTTATGGTCGAAAAACTGATCAATAACCAAATGGTTGCATCATGAATAATCGTATTAATATCAGACATATTGAATTTTCCTAAGATAAAATTTTACAGTTTAATTGGGTAATTTGAAGTGAATCGGAACATCGACCCAACCTTCTACTGGCGTGTTACCACGCAGTGCAGGTGAAAATTTCCAGCGCTTCACAGTTTTTACAGCAGCATCATCCAGTGTTTTTTTGCCGCTGCTATTTTTCAGGTTGATTTCTAAAGGGCTGCCTGAAGCTGAAACTTTTACACGCAACATCACAATACCTTCCCAACCACGGTCTAACGCCACTTCTGGGTATTCGGGGGCTGGATTACTCAAGTAACCTGCATAACCTTTGGCTGCTGTCACGGGCAGGTTTTCTTGCGTGGGCTTACTTTCAGGTTCAGCGACTTTCTGGGTCGGTGCGACGTTTTCTTTAGGCTCAGCTTGCGGTACAGATTGAGCAATTGTTTTAGCGGTAGGTTTAGGCTGCTCAATTGGCTTCTGTTCGATAGGTTTCTGCACGGATTTTTCAACCACTGGTTTTTGGACAGGCTGAGGCTTTGCGGAAACAGGTGGAATGATTGGTTTTTGTATTTCCTGTTTAAGTTTGGGTTCAATCACCTTAGGCGGTTCTTCCTTGGGTTTTTCAATTACAATCGCGATTGGTTCGGGTTTTTTCACGACTAAGGGTGGTGTTGGAAGATGCTCTGCAAGATAAAAAATGCCGTAATGTAAAGCCAGAACAGTACCAATCGCCCAAAAGATCTTATGGGTTTGAACAGGTTTTTCTGCTGTGATCGGACTTGCCAAATGGGCCACAAATGGATCTACAGCATGAAATACATTGGACTGAACATTTTGAAGTTGTTCAAACAAAATTGCCTTTTTATAAGGACTTCGACTGACTTCACTCATATCAGTAATGCACCATTCAATAAGATTTAATTGTCATTGCAGAATATTTTTTATTTCTTAAATTAAATTGGATTAATTTGAATAAGGGAAATATTCTTTCAATTTTAAGTTTTTAATTAATTCACAAATGAGTGGATTAATTTAAATAAATGAGAAATTGAAAATATAATGAGTGATTTTTTAAAAATAGAAAAAGAACTTTTTTAGATTAGTATTTTTATAAAAAGTGATAAAAGAATAATCAAATATAATGGCTTAGAATAATTACAGATAATTTATTTCATATTTAAGATATCTGTTTTGGTTATATTTATTTTCTCTCTGCTTCTAATTTTAATATCTCTGCTAAATAAATCTATTTATATGTAATAAAGCCATTCATATAGAACAGCCTTATTCTATTTAAAGCTAAAATTTTTAAAAACGGGGCAATAACGCTTAACTAAAGAATATTGGCTACTTTTAAAAAGTGCTCACGCGTTCTAATACGTTCGATCCATGCTTTTAAGTGCGTATGATCATGATGACGCTCAATATCTAAATTGAACCAGTGATTGAGGGCTAAAGCCAAAGGAATATCGGCAACACCAAAATCTGAACCAGACAAATAGGGCTGTTTAGCAAGCTCGCTATTGGCAACATCTAATATTTTTTCTAGTCTTTCTGCTGCGACTTTGACCGCCGCTAAATCTCTTTTGTCTTCGGGCTGACGAACCAAATTAAAAAACACGATTCCAAACACTGGCAGGACGGTGGTGGTGTACCAGTCAATCCATTTTTCAGCGCTAAAGCGTAATTTCGGGTCTTTAATCCATAATGTTTTTTTTCCATATACCTCAGTGAGATACCGCAAAATGGTATTTGATTCCCACAAAACCGTGTCACCATCTTGAATGACAGGAATCAGACCATTGGGATTGAGCGCTAAAAACTCGGCAGTGTCAATCACACCATACTGTTGTCCCGCAGGAATATGTTCAAATTGAAGTCCAAGTTCGGCTGCTAGCCAAAGTACTTTGTGGACATTTAAAGAATTGGGTCTGCCCCAAATGGTGATGCTCATATATTTTCTCAGAAATTTTGAATGTGAGGATGCCGTACTTTGGTGAAATCTAGCATTTAAGCGATTGCCGATTCTGAACAGTCAAAACGACATAGCGATATTGAAATTTCACCACAGCACTTAGCTTTAAATCATTTTAGAAACGGTAGTTAACACGACCATAGTAATAGCCACCATAGAGTCCAAACGGTGAAAGCTGGGCATAGTGGTTTTCACCTAAGCCATCGACAATATTGGATTTTTCAGGGTAGGTGTTAAATAAGTTATCTGCACCCAAAGTTAATGAAAGACTGTCTGTGAGGTTGTATGTTGCATCTAAATCTACAATCCATTTAGCATCAAAAGTTTGGTCTGTAGCCGCGGTTTCGCTACGTGCAATGTAACTACCATAACGAGATAAGCGCGTATTTAAATCCAGTTTTGCATATTGCCAATTCGCAGCCACTGTGAATTTGGTTTTTGGATCTGCATCGGTGATCATGCCTTTGGTGCGACGGGTGATACGATCAATGTTGATACCATCTAACTGGCTTGGATTATCTGCAATTGCTGTAATATCCGTTTCATTCCAGTTAAAACCTAAGCTCCAGCGGATACGACCATATTTGTTTAACTGTTGGGTATAGTCTGCAACAACATCTACCCCATTGGTTTCTGTATCAAATAAGTTGGCATAGTAGGTGACATAGTTAACGTTAGAAAAACCGTTTGCCGCCAAGATGTTATTGATGCCGGTTCCTGTAAGTCCCGCCGTAGATGCAATACGATCTTCCAGTTCAATTCGATAAGCATCGACCGCAAGATTGAAATTTTTAAATGGACTATAGGTTAAACCTAGCGAGAAGTTGGTCGACTTGGTTGGATCGAGTGCTTCTGCACCCAATGCCTGACCCAGTGCAGAGTCGGTACGCACCGATTTACTATAGACATCTGAGCGAACGCCATTGTTTACCGTACTTACAATGCCCGTACTGGCAAAACCTTGTTGATATAAAGAGGGTGCAATAAAGCCTGTGCTGGCTGTTCCGCGTACCGCCAGTTGAGGATTGAACTCATAGCGGCTGTTAATTTTTCCATTGAATGTATCACCAGAACTATCATCATAATGCTCGAAACGCCCTGCTAAACCGACAAACCAGTTCTCAGTCACATCTAAACCTAAGTCTAAATAGGCAGCAGTATTGCTACGGCTAATATCGGCTTCATCTTCAGGTAAGAGCACACGGGCACCAAAGGTTCCGACTGTTGCAGGTAAACCTGCATTATCACCCGTAGGGATAATATAACCGCCATTTTTATAGGCTAAAGGATCAGTGGCTTTAGATGCCCAACCTTCTTTACGATAGTCCAGTCCCCATGCAACACTCAGTGGGTTTGCTCCAAAACCAATATCGAAGGTTTTCTTTAGATCAAGATTGCTGACCCATTGATACGCATCATATTTTTGCAAACCAAATGAAGTCGGGCTAGACGGTCCAAGAGATGGATTTAGATTATTTTGCGTAGAGTGATCTTGTGTATTTTTGCCATAAGAACTACTCACATCCCATGCCCAACCAAGCACATTATCGCCTTTTAGTCCCCAAACTGTTTGCACATCTGTTTCATTTAAAATGACATCGGGCGTTGTACCATTCGGGAAGATTTCAACGATACCTGATCTAGAGTTTGGACGACGATAAGAGGCCCCAGTCGAAGCATCACGCCAGCCTGCAGTGGTGTAGCTATACAGGGTTGCAGCTTTACTTAAAGGAAGTTCAGCATTTGCAGAAACATTAAACTGTTCAACCGAAGGCAGACCTAATTTATTTAAATTACGATCTACCGTGGCTTCACGTGGGTCATCTTGACCATTTACTTTAGAATAGATTCTGCCTGAAACAGCGCCTGCACGAGTGGTAGCATCCTGATTTTTCAGGTCAAAACCAAAATTGATAAAGCCTTCTTGACCCAGTGGTGCACCAACATTGGCATTCAGTTGGAAGGTTTCTCCATTTCGGTCAGTAGCATCATAATGCTCTCGACCCCCATAGGTGGTACTGATATTGCCGCCATTATCTGCCGATTTGAGCACAATGTTGATGACCCCTGCAATGGCATCGGAACCGTATTGAGCGGCTGCACCATCTCGTAAAACTTCAACTCGTGCAATCGCACCAATTGGAATCAAATCTAAGTCCGCTGCTTGGTAGCCTTCGCCAAAGCCGTATTTATTAATAGCCAAAGCACCGACATGACGACGTTTCCCATTCACTAGAACAAGCGTATGTCCACCGCCCAAACCACGTAAACCCGCAGAACGGGCAACAGCTCCGTAACCATCGGGCTGGCTAGGCACAGTAGCCACACTAAAAGATGGAATCACTTTGGCCAAAATGTCTCTTAAAGCGAGGGTATTACCTTGTTTGAGCAACTGTTCACCACTAATTACGTCCACAGGTGCAGGGCTTTCAGTGATGGTACGAATACCACCACGGTTGCCTACGACTACTACGCTTTCGAGTTGCTGAACATCTTCTTTTTCAGAAGATGTAGGTACATTTTTATTCACATCTTGTGCATAAATAGAACCTGTAATTCCGCAAGTTAATGCAAAAAAAATGGATTGATGAAGGAGTGATATTTTAAAACCCAACTTTTCAGGCTGAGGCTGTATTAACTTGGTGTGCAGCATTATATTTTCCACTGATAATGTAATTCGGGAAGGTTTGTTTAAATCAATAAGCAGGTGAGTGTGATGACTCTGTAAGTCAATATATCGATTGTTTTTTTATTGTTAAATATTAAATAATCATTTAAATATCAGTTTTGAGTAAATATATTTATATTGAAATTTTAATAAGTTTTTCTTTATTTTTAATAACACTTTAATCTCTTTATGAAAATCATATTTTCACTTTTTTATATAACTTTAAGTTTATTTAATATTTAATTTTTAAAAGCTAAATCCGTTTAATAGGTTCCAACTTTATATCTTTTGGAAAATGGAAAATGGGGCTGAGTTATAAATTAAGCATACTGGATAAATGCCCAAGAGCCGAAGGTATCAGCGCGGAACAGTCATTTAAAAATGCCTTGCAGATTGCTCAAACGGCAGAAGCTTTAGGGTTTTATCGTTACTGGGTGGCTGAGCACCATTCCACAGCACTCCTATCAAGCCCATCACCTGAAATCTTAATTGCATGGTTGTTGGCTCAGACTAAGACCATTCGAATTGGCTCGGGTGGAGTAATGTTGCAGCACTACAGCCCTTATAAAGTTGCTGAAAATTTTAATGTACTGGCAAGTCTTGCGCCTGACCGTGTGGACTTGGGTGTAGGCAAAGCACCTGGTGGTTTTCCTGTTTCAACCCAAGCACTACAACTTGGGTTAGACCAAACACAAAAGGGCAACTTTAAAGCGCAGTTACAAGCATTAGATCATTATTTGAATGCAAAGTTAGATCGGAATCTGCCTAATCAGGTTGCTGCAACACCAATACCTCAGCAAAGTGCAGAAAAGTTCTTATTGGGGGCGAGTATTGATAGTGCTCGACTCGCAGCAGATTTGGACTGGAACTTTGTATTTGCTGCACATTTAAATGGCGATGCCAAGCTACTTCAAGATGCTTTACAGACTTACTCACACTATTCGGCAGGAAAAAGAGCCATTGTTGCGGCACAAATTATTGTGGCTGATAGCCGTGATCAAGCTGAAGAACTGGCAGCAGGGCTTTCGGTGTGGACGTTGGAACTTGAGAATGGTCAACGAGTAAAAATCCCGAATGAGCAAAGTGCACAGGAGTTTTCGAGACAAGCTCAATCTGCAATTAACAGCCTTAAAAAAGAACAACTGAATATTCTCAAAGGTACAGTTGATGATGTTCATCAGCAATTACACGCTTTGCATCAACAACATGGAATCCATGAATTTATTGTTGAATCGCCACTGTTGGATCATGCAACGCGTCTGAAATCTCTAACACTACTGGCACAGCACGCTGTGCTTGCAGCCTAAGTTGGAGAAAGTTGATGCCAAATAAACAGTTACTTGAACAGCAGTTGCTCAGTTGGAGACATGAGTTACATCGTCATCCAGAATTATCTGGGCAAGAGTTTCAAACCACCGACAAATTAAAACAATGGTTGTCTGAATACGGCATTGAAACTTCAACGTGGGGTTTAAAAACAGGACTGATTGCAGATATTGGCACTGGTTATCCAATTGTGGCTATTCGAGCAGACATCGATGCTTTACCCATTCACGAAGAAATCGAGCAAGAGTTTCGTTCGATTCAAGACGGGGTAATGCACGCTTGTGGGCATGATTTGCATAGCTCAACCATTTTAGGCGCTGCAATTTTACTCAAAGCTCAAGCGTCTGAATTAAAAGGTACGGTACGCGTTATTTTTCAGCCCGCTGAAGAAACCTATAGTGGTGCTTATGAAGTACTCAATAGTGGAGCCTTAGAAGATGTATCGGCCATTTTCGGTTTTCACAATGTTCCTGAGTTAGCTCTAGGCACTTTTGCGACACGCTCTGGTGCATTTTATGCCAACGTCGACCGATTCAAAATTGTGATTAAAGGCAAGGGCGGTCACGCAGGTCGACCGCATGAAACCAAAGATCCAATCGTTGTGGCGGCACAGTTGATTAGTGCTGTGCAAACCATTGCCAGTCGTAGCATAAATAATTTAGACACCTGTGTAGTCAGTATTACCCAAGTACATGCGGGCACAAGCTGGAACATCTTACCAGAAGAAGCTCGCTTAGAGGGCACGGTAAGAACCCATTCTCCTGCGGTTCGTCTAGCTGTTGAAGAAAAACTTAAACAAATTGCACAAGGTATTGCACTTGCCCACTCAGTCGACATTGCTGTGGATTGGGACAATGGCCCCGCCGCATTAATCAACACTGCAACATGGGCTGAACTGAGCCAAACCGTTGCACGTGCACAAGGTTATGAGGTGCAAGAGGCACCGCTGTATTTGATCGGTGAGGACTTTGGCGCTTATTTAGAACAGATTCCCGGTGCATTTGTCAGTATCGGCAGTGCCAGTCACTTCGGTTTGCATCATCCGCAATATCAACCCAATGAATCTTTAATTTATCCAGCTGCTCAGTACTTTGCTGCCTTAGCAACACAAGCACTTGAGTCTATTCATAAAAATGCAGAGGTCTAACATGAGTAATCACAAACAAATTCGCCTTGGAACTATCTTACACGGTGCAAACGGAAATATGTCTGCATGGCGCCATCCTGAAGCGGTGGTCGATGCCAGTATTAATTTTGAGTTTGCCAAAAACGTCGCACGTCAGGCTGAACGGGCAAAGTTTGATTTTGTCTTTGTGGCGGATGGTTTATATATCAATGAAAAATCGATTCCTCATTTTCTGAATCGTTTTGAACCGATTACCTTGCTTTCAGCCCTAGCCAGTGTAACTAAAAATATTGGTTTAGTGGGTACAGTGTCGACCTCGTATAGCGAACCTTTTACGATTGCACGTCAGTTTGCCAGTCTGGATCATTTAAGTGGCGGACGTGCAGGATGGAATGTAGTGACCACACCGCTTGAAGGCACTGCAAAAAATCATACCCGTAAGCAGCATCCTGAGCACAGCCAACGCTATGAAATTGCAGATGAATATTTGCAAGTCGCAAAAGGGCTTTGGGACTCGTGGGGTGAAGGCGCTTTCGTTCGTAATAAGGAAACAGGACAATTTTTTGAGCGCAGTAAATTACATACCTTGAACCATAAAGGTAAACATTTTGAAGTGGCAGGCCCACTCAATGTAGAGCGTTCGCCACAACACCGTCCAATTTTGTTCCAAGCAGGAGCATCAGGTGCAGGTCGTGCATTAGCCGCGAAACATGCCGATGCCATTTTTACCCATCAAGCCACGCTCGAAGAAGCACAAGCGTTTTACTTAGATGTGAAACAGCAAGTGATTAAGAATGGTCGTGACGCAGATGATTTGCTCATTTTCCAAGGGATTGGGGTTTTGATCGGAGATTCTGCTGAAGACGTAGAGCGTCAATATCTTGAAACAGCCGCATTAGTCACGATAGATGACGCTCTGAATTATTTAGGACGTTTCTTTGAGCATCATGATTTTTCTCAATATGAACTCGATTCACCTTTTCCTGAACTGGGCACACTGGGTGAAAACAGCTTCAAAAGTGGCACTGATGAAATTAAACGTAAAGCCAAAGCAGAGAATTTAACTTTACGTCAGGTTGCACTGCAAGCAGCAACGCCACGTCCACCTTTTGCTGGAACGGTAGAAGAAGTCGCAGATCAGTTAGAACTGTGGGTAAAAGAAGAGGCGGCAGATGGCTTCATTATTGCGGGTGCAACACCAAAAACTTTAGATACTTTTATTGAAAAAGTTGTGCCATTGCTGCAACAGCGTGGGCTATATCGTACTGAATATCCAGACACCACTTTACGCGCTAGTTTTGCTTTAAAGCGACCAGAAAATCAATTTGAACAATCAGAAAAGGAACAGCCTCATGCGGTTGAATAAAACACCTTTGGCGATTGCTTTGGCACTGTTGGTTGGTGTTTCTCTGCTTGGATGCAGTAAAGAACAGGCATCTACTCAAACGGCTAGCTCAACAGACGAGTCTACAAAGTCGACCGAAAAAACCGATTTCTATAGCCGTGAGCTTGCCAAATTAAAACAGAATATGGTGCCTATTCATGTTGCTCACAATGCGGAAGCCAGTCAGAAAATTCCAAAAGATTTTAAGTTTGTAAATGCGGGTTATTTTACCGTTGCTGCGATTTCAGGAGCACCACCTTTAAGTGTATTGGGGCCCGATAATCAAACCTATATTGGAACTGAAATTGATATTGCCCGTTTGATTGCAGACAGTTTGGGCTTAAAACTGAAACTGGTTCGTACCTCGTGGGAAGACTGGCCGCTCGGTGTCCTTAGTGGCAAATATGATGCAGCGATTGCCAATGTCACTGTGACCAAAGAGCGTAAGGAGAAATTCGACTTTGCGACCTATCGTCAAGATGTATTGGCTTTTTATGTCGCAGAGAAAAGTAAAATTAAAGCCATCAAAGGTCCCGATGATATTTCAGGTTTAAAAGTGATTGTCGGTTCTGGTACCAATCAGGAAAAAGTACTGCTGGACTGGATTGAGGACAACAAAAAGAAAGGTCTGCCACCGGGGCAAGCACTTTATTACGATGACGGTGCATCTGCAAGTTTGGCGCTTCAGTCTGGGCGGGTTGATGCTTTATTTGGCCCTAATGTCGCTTACGCATGGCAAGCGGCAAATGGTGCAAAAATCCGTTTGGCAGGCACAGCACTCGGTGGTGGAACACGACCTGCCGAATTGGGGGTCACGCTGAAAAAAGGCAGTGGCTTAGTTGATGCAGTACAAACGGCTTTAAATGGAGTGATTCAAACAGGCGAGTATCAAAAAGTCTTAGCACGTTGGGGGACTCAGGCAGAAGCGATTCAGCATTCGGCAATTAACCCTCCAGGCTTGGGAGACTAACATGTACAAAGCTCAGACTATCGCGTTTTTTGGTCTGACACTGGCAGCTTTAAGCCTAGCGGGTTGCTACAACAATGAGAAAGCAACTTATAAGCAAGAAAATCGTTTGAAAACTGAGTTTTCTGAACAAGAGCAACAGACCTTAAGAAATAACATGGTGGCTATTCATAGTACTCAAAATGCGGAGGCAATTGCTCAATTGCCTCAAGGTTTTAAATTTGTAAATGATGGTTATTTCACTGTTGCTGTGGGAACCAACAGTTTTCCACCTCTGCATGTTTTGGCAGAAGATAACCAGACGCGTATTGGTAGTGAAATTGATATTGCACAGTTAATTGCTGACAGTTTAGGTCTAAAACTTCAAGTGATTCCAAGCTCGTGGGAAAACTGGCGACTCGGTTTGGCATCGGGAAAATTCGATGCCGTACTCAGTAATATTGCTGTCACAGAACAGCGTAAGCTGAAATACGATTTTGCGACTTATCGTCAAGACATGTTGGCTTTTTATGTGCCTAAAGACAGCAAAATTCAAACGATTGAAACGCCAGATGATATCGCGGGACTCAAAATTGTGGTCGGTTCTGGCACCAATCAAGAACGGCTGCTGTTGAAATGGATTGAAAATAATCGACAAAAAGGGCTAGACCCAGCGCAGCCGATTTATTTGGAAGATGGTGCAGCAGCAGCTTTGGCGTTGCAGTCAGGTCGTGTCGATGCTTACCTCATACCCAATGTGATGGGCGTATGGCAACAAGCCAATGGTGCCAATATTAAAGCAGTGGGCACCTTAGATGAGACATGGTCCGTTGCAGTTGCCGTCAAAAAAGGGACTGGGCTAGTGAATGCCATTCAAACTTCCATTAATGGTGTGATTGCGAATGGCAAATATACCCAAGCCTTGACACGGTGGAATTTACAAAATGAAGGAATTTCAAAATCAGTGATTAACCCACTGATTCAGGATAAATAAGAGGTCATTATGCAAGAAAAATTTATCCAAATGTCCGTTGATGTACCCGAAGCACAACCTTTGCTTGATCAGTTATTTGCTGAATATGAAGAAATCTATGGTGATTTTTTTGCGCGTCAAGAGACTCACGTCATTGATGAGCGTAAAAAAGCCACACATCGGGAACGCTATGAAGGCGCGGAAGACTTTTTACCGCCGCATGGATTATTCGTGGTGCTTAAACGTGATGATGAAGTGATTGCAATGGGAGCGTACAAACGTTATGACGCAGAAACCGCAGAGCTGAAACGGATTTGGTCACATCGAGACTTACGTAAACAGGGATTGGCTGCAAAAATAGTCAAAGAACTTGAACGAAGTGCGCTTGCTGCGGGGTATCGCAAAATCTTTCTCACCACAGGATTTAAACAAATTCCAGCAGTGAAATTGTATTTGAGTCTAGGCTATGAACCGCAGTTTGAACTCACTCCAGATTTTAATTTTGATCGATACATTGGTGCGCCTTTACACGGTGGACTTCCTTTTAGAAAGACTTTACTGCAAAAGGAGGTCGCATGAGTTTAGAACACTATAAAATCGTTCCAGCACGTCATCCACTGCGCTACATTGGTGTCGCATTTTCGATATTAATGATTGCAGTCGTCGCGGAATCGATATTTTCCAATCAAAACTGGGGCTGGCCTGTTTTTAGACAGTGGTTCTTTAACCCTGCGATTCTTCAGGGTTTGATGATGACGCTAAAACTGACATTTTGGTCAATCGTGTTTAGTTTAATTCTGGGTACCATTGTAGCCATGATGAGACTGTCATCATCTTGGTTAATTCGCTCATTGGCATGGGTGTATATCTGGATGTTCAGATCACTACCACTGCTGTTGGTGCTGATCATTCTCTATAATTTTTCTTATTTATATGAACATATCAATGTTGGTGTGCCTTTTACCGACACAGTCTTTGCTCAGTTTAAAACCATTAATGCACTGGATCAGTTCTCAACGGCTTTAGTCGGTTTGGTGATAGTACAAAGTGCTTATACCGCCGAAGTTATTCGAGGTGGGATTTTGTCTGTCGATCATGGTCAATTTGAAGCAGCGGCAGCATTAGGTCTGTCATGGTGGCGCCGTACGACACGCATTATTTTACCGCAATCCATTCGCAGTATCATTCCAGCGATTATCAATGAATGTGTGGGTTTATCAAAGGGCACATCGATTGTGTATGTTTTGGCAATGCCTGAACTTTTTTACACCGTACAAATGATCTATAACCGCAATCAAGAAGTGATTCCGTTGTTGATGGTTGCCGCCGTTTGGTATGTGATTGTCACCAGTGTATTTTCCATTGTGCAATGGTATATCGAAAAAGTACTGGTGAAAGGTGAGCGGAAATCAGCCATTAATAGTTTTGCTTTTTTCAAGAAAGTACAGCCACAAGCGACTCAGCCACGTATAGGAGCCAGCTATGATAATTAATCAATCAACATCGCCTACAAATGGTCATATCCAAGTGAGCCATGTATTTAAAAATTATGCGGGACATGCGGCATTACAGGATATTAGCCTGGATATTCCAGCGGGATCCGTGACGGTGATTATTGGTCCATCGGGGTCGGGTAAATCCACTTTATTACGGACGATAAATCATTTAGAACGTGTAGATGCAGGATTTATTCAAATTGATGATGAGTTTATCGGCTATCGGAAAAAAGGCGATAAACTTTATGAATTAAAAGAGCGAGATATTTTAAAACAACGTAAATCGGTGGGTTATGTATTTCAGAATTTTAATCTGTTTCCACATTTAAATGTTTTGCAAAATATTATTGAAGCACCCTTAGCACATAAAAAACTCAGTAAAGATCAAGCCATTTTAAAAGCCAATCAATTATTGGGTTTAGTGGGGCTAAGAGATAAGGTTGAAGCATGGCCTAAACAACTTTCTGGTGGTCAGCAGCAGCGTGTAGCGATTGCCAGAGCTTTGGCACTAGATCCTAAAGTGATTTTATTTGATGAACCTACCTCCGCTTTAGACCCTGAGCTGGTAGGAGAAGTCTTGAATGTAATCAAAAGCTTGGCGAAATTGGGTAAAACCATGGTGATTGTAACGCATGAAATTGCCTTTGCACGAGAAGTTGCCGACCATGTGGTATTTATGGATCAAGGCAGAATTGTTGAACAAGGAACAGTTCAACAGGTTCTGGAACATCCTAAAGAAGAGCGTACTCAAAATTTTTTATCTCGGGTTTTATAAATTTGAGTACTATTTTTTAATGATATATATTTTAATTTTATATATTAAAAATCGTTAGTGAATTATAAAACTAACGATTTTTTTATAAGTTTAATTTTGTTGATAAGGTATGATTAAATCCATATAAATAGAATAAATTTCATCCTTTATAATCATTTTAAATTTATTTTTAATAGTGATTAAAATGAGCAGATTAATTTATTTAGATTATGCAGCAACAACACCTATTCTTCCTGAAATTTCTCAAGCAATGATTCGATGTTTGTCCGTAGAAGGTGATTTCGGAAACCCAGCCTCACAATCGCATCATTATGGTTGGGATGCTGCAAAACATATCACCACGTCTAGACAGCATGTTGCCAATTTAATCCATGCCAAACCTCAAGAAATTATTTGGACTTCAGGTGCGACAGAATCGAATAACCTCGCGATCAAAGGCACTTTAGATGCTTATAAGTATAAAAATAAACACATTATTACCAGCAAAATAGAGCATAAGGCCGTTTTAGATACTTGTGCAGAGCTAGAAAATCTTGGTTTTCAGGTCACTTACTTACAGCCTGAATTGGGTACAGGTGTGATTCGTCCAGAGCAGGTAAAACAAGCCATTCAATCCAATACAGTTTTAATTTCATTGATGATGGTTAATAACGAAATTGGCACATTAACTGATATTCAAGCGATTGGTCTTTTAGCACATCAACATCAGATTTTATTTCACGTTGATGCTGCTCAAGCTGCGGGAAAAAAAGCGATTGATGTTCAGGCGATGCAGATTGATTTACTCAGTTTATCTGCCCATAAAATCTATGGACCCAAAGGCATTGGTGCACTATATGTTCGTCAAGACATTCAAAAACACATCAAGACCCAAATTCATGGCGGTGGGCATGAGCAAGGCTTACGTTCGGGAACTTTAGCCACACATCAAATTGTGGGTATGGGAGAAGCGTGCCGACTGGCTAAATTAGCCTTAGTAGATGAACAAAGGCGGATCCAACATCTAAGAAATAAGCTACTGCAAGGTTTACAGGCTTTGACACCCGTGAACTTAAATGGTCATGCTACACAGCATGTCGCAAATTATTTAAATGTGAGCTTTTTAGGCGAACGAGCCAATTCGATTATTGCCGCGATTAAACAGGTTGCTGCAGTTTCAAGTGGTTCGGCTTGTAATTCACATCATGCAGCACCTTCTCATGTATTAAGTGCTTTAGGACTGAATGAAAATTTGGCGTCAAACGCGGTACGTTTTAGTTTTGGTGCGTATACCACGCAAGAGCATATTGAAGTATTACTGCATGAATTGCGAACCATTGTGCAGTCAAGTGAGCAAACACTTCAGTTGTCCTTTGTGTAAGCCCTATGCGGTTATAAATTTAGCATCAGCTTAAAGCGGCACAATGAATATGGACTTTAAAATTTTGAACTTGATGTAGTAGGGTAATTCGATTGAAATAACTGATATGTATTCGAGGTTTTTCTGGGCTTATTCAAGGTTATCCTGTTTTAATGAGTAAGCCTGAAAGTGGTTGTTCTTTATCTTTATACCTGTAAGATGTAATTTAATAATGGTTGATTTTGTATTTAAATATTTGAATTATATTGTGTTTTTAATTTAAAAATTATTCATCATCACTATTTAAGATGTCTAGCCCCAATCTTAAGCTTAAAATCCATAGTTGTCTAAAATAAGATGAGAACCCATCGTCAGTAAAATAGGTCGGCGTTATGGCTCATCTAATATCTTGATGTTGCATCGTAAGCAAGCACCATCTAAATCAGACAAGATTTTAATTTGCATACTAGCGGGAAGTGAAATAAATAAGATAAAAAGAGCGTTGGCAATTTAATCTTTTTGGGGGAGATATGAGCCGCAGAGCCTATTTAATTTGGGTGATTGTGATGATTGCGGGGCTAATTTATTGGTGGAAGCCAAGTCCTAGTATTGAAAATGCTCAAGATCATCAACGAGTCAGTGACACAGTTCAAACCTTTAATGGGTATACCATGACCAATTTGGCGAATTATGAGGGGCAATTTCGGGTTTTATCACGGGAAAACTATCGTTCAGGACGTGAGGCAGAGCTTAGCCCTGTCGATTTTGCACTCGGTTGGGGAAAAATGGCTGATCCTGCGGTGTATAAACAGCTTTCGATTCGTCAAAGTAATCGTTGGTATTACTGGCGTTATGAAAATCAGCCACCTATTCCACGCCAAGAAATTGAAACACAAAGTGCCAATACACATTTAATTCCTGCGAATGCATCCATTGCAAAACAATTGGCGGATGTTGATCAAGATGATCTGATTTACTTAAAAGGACATTTAGTCGAAGTAAAATCGGCAGATGGTTGGATGTGGCGCAGTTCACTCAGTCGTGACGATACAGGGAATGGGGCGTGTGAGTTGATGTTGGTGGAAGAAGTGAGAGAGCTTTAGGGTGTTGCAAATTGACCCTCTGGGCTTAAAAGGAATGGATTGATAATCTAGGTAGCATAATGAATTAAAAAGGTGATCTTGGATGACCCCCTTTTTTTCAGATCATGTTAATTAGAGTTTTTCATTTTGTTGCTTCCATTGGCTTTGTATTTGATTGGCGAACTTAGGATAGTCCTGAATAAAACGAACATGGAGTTCTACGCCTGTTTTTAGGGTGGCATCATCAACCATAAAATATGGATTATGGTTTGGTGCAGCCTGATCCATTTTTTGTGATGGAGCTGTTGCACCTAAAAAAACAAAAAGGGAAGGCATGAGTTGACCATAATATGAAAAGTCTTCGCTCGCACTCGCATTATGCGCTAGTACATGTAGTTTCTCTTCACCTGCAACCTGTTTAAGTGTGGGTTGCATCAGTTGTGTCAGTATCGGGTTGTTTGAGGTGACAGGTGCATAAGCAGCAATTTCGACCTTCGCCTGTACATCATTGGCTAAAGCATTGTGTTCTAACATGATGGGGATATTTTTTAACAGGTTTTGGCGAATATCTTCACTGTTGGAGCGGATGGTGCCGACCATATTGACTTGCTCAGGAATGATATTGCCTGTTGTTCCTGCTTGAATACTGCCAATACTAATCACGCCCATACCTTGAGTAAGATTGGATCTACGGCTAATTAAACTTTGTAAATTGTTAATCATTTGCGAAGCTGCATAAATTGGGTCACGACCATCCCAAGGCATAGAACCATGGACTTGTTTTCCATTGACTTGAATGCGAAGGTGATCGGCACTATTGAGCATCACACCTTCTTTATAAAAGAGATTGTTGCTTGGCATGCCAGCCATAACATGCATGCCAAAGATGACTTCGGGTTTAGGGTTTTTAAGTGCACCATCCGTAATCATTTTACGCGAGCCAATTTCAGCACCCTGCGTGAAATTGTCTATGTCAGCGCCACCTTCTTCGGCAGGTTGGAAAATAAAAATGACCGTGCCAGCCAGTTTATCTCGATTATCAGCCAATACTTTAGCAGCACCAAGTAACATCGCTGTATGGGCATCATGTCCACAAGCGTGCATGACAGAAACTTCTTTGCCTTGATAAATGGCTTTGGTTTTACTGGCAAAAGGCAGCTGGGTTTTTTCTTCTATGGGTAATGCATCCATATCTGCGCGTAATGCCATCGTTGGACCCGGTTTTGCGCCTTTTAATATGGCAATTATCCCTGTTTTAGCAAATCCCGTTTTTACCTCTAGACCATAAGATTTAAGCTGCTGTTGCACCAGTTTAGATGTTTCAAACTCCATATTCCCCAGTTCTGGATGTTGATGAATGTGATGACGTAGTTGAATAGTTTGTGCTTCATTTTTTTCGACAGCAGTGTCAATCCAATCGGCAAAACTTAAGGGACTACAGAGTAGAAGTGATGTAATAAAACAGGATAATCGGAATGGTTTCATGCAATACACAGCCTTGTGATAATTCATTATTGAGCTGTAAAACATGCCATTGTGCTGAAGATAAGGCAAAAACCATGTAGGTATATTTTTTGATTTTTAAGGTATCGACTTACTATTGTGAATGCTCGAATTTATCATTAGATAGATGAGTTGTTCGGCTCAAATAACCGCTATTTTCGAGTTTGATTTAAAAGAAAAGGGAGAATATCTCTCCCTTTTCTTATTTATTTTTCTTTCGGTTCGGGTGGCGTCATCCCAAATTGCAAGTACGCCATATTGGTAGCAATACGACCACGCGCAGTCCGCATAGCATAACCTTGTTGAATTAAATACGGTTCAATCACATCTTCCAATGTGCCTGAATCTTCAGCCATGGCAGCAGCTAAGGCTTCAATACCTGCGGGACCACCATCAAAACGCTCAAGCAGCATGCTTAAATAACGACGGTCTAGGGTGTCTAAGCCATCTTTATCGACATTGAGCATATCTAATGCACGTTGTGCCATATCCTGCGTTACTTCGCCTGTACCTTTCACTTGGGCATAGTCACGAACTCGACGTAATAGTCGATTGGCAATACGTGGTGTGCCACGAGCGCGACGCGCAATTTCTGCCGAGCCTTCATGAGTAATTGGTACATCCATTAAGTTGGCAGAACGCGTGACAATATGCGTTAAATCTTTCACCGAATAAAACTCTAAACGTTGCACAATCCCAAAACGATCACGTAGTGGGGAAGTGAGCAAACCTGCACGAGTGGTGGCTGCGACAAGGGTAAATGGGGGTAAATCTAATTTAATTGAGCGTGCAGCAGGACCTTCACCAATCATGATATCGAGTTGGTAGTCTTCCATTGCAGGGTACAGGATTTCTTCAATGACTGGCGAAAGACGATGAATTTCATCAATAAACAGTACATCACCTTCTTCAAGATTGGTCAGCATAGCGGCCAAATCACCTGCACGTTCTAATACAGGTCCTGAAGTCGATTTCAAGTTTCCGCCCATTTCACGCGCAATAATATTGGCCAGTGTGGTTTTACCCAATCCAGGTGGACCAAAAATCAAGGTATGGTCAAGTGCTTCTGCACGACCGCGTGCGGCACCAATAAAGATTTCCATTTGTTCGCGTACCACAGGTTGACCAATATAGTCATCTAGTGAAGTTGGACGGATGGCGCGATCAATATGATCTTCGGGTTTTTCGGAACCACCGATGAGACGGTCTTGCATAATGGTTGAATAAATCTCTGGCTGAACTTTCGAGGCACAGCCTCAAATTATGATTTATGGTTAGGTGCCATTGTGTAGGCATTGCCTTACTTTTGAAAGATCAAAAGTAACAAAAATCTTGTGTTGGATTGAGGATATGTCCTTATATCCCAATCCAACATGGCGACATCCATGTCGCCATCGTGTATCTCATTTGGGTGAGGAGTGCATCTGTTTGAATTATTTATTCATCGACTTGAGTGCAGCACGGATAATGTCGCTTGCCTCAGTAAAATCGCCTTTGGCTGCATTCACCAATTTCTGCGCTTCTAAAGGTTTGTAACCTAAAGATTGTAAAGCGGCTTCGGCTTCGGCAACTGCTGAATTTCCTGTAAATTGGATTTGTTCAGTGGTTGAGTTGCTTGGTACCGAACCTGATGACATGGCTTTAAAGCGATCACGTAATTCAATCATCAGGCGTTCGGCAGTCTTTTTACCGACGCCAGGGACTTTGATTAAGGTATTTATATCTTCATGTTCAACTGTATGAATCAGCATGTCTACGCTGAGCGTTGAAAGAATACCTAAAGCCATTTTCGGACCGACACCGTTGACTTTTAAAAGGGTACGGAAAATGATTTTTTCTTGTTGATGTAAAAAGCCGTACAGTAATTGTGCATCTTCACGTACTGCCAAGTGTGTCCATAAAGTGACTTTTTGTCCCTTTTGTAATTGGCAAAATGTTGATAAAGGTGTATCAATCTCATAGCCAACGCCGTTGACATTTAACAGTACTGTTGGGGCTTCGAGGGCAAACACTTCGCCAATTAAACATCCAATCATTTTTTAAACTTCACTATTTGAGGTATATACGGTTGCCAGTGGAAAAATGATGTTTTGTATAACATCACTGATTTAGAAGTCATGTTAAAAGCATTTTTATCTTTGCTTTGGGTTACATCAAACCAGACTTGTTACCTTGCAGTTCTTGCGAAAGATTATAAGCCTGATGATCTGAAAACTTTGAAATAATATCCAGTACTTGCATAATATTTTCATAATGATTGTTGCCAAAACGCGCACCTGAACGCTGTAAAATGGTAAATAGGCGTTGTTCTTTAAAGCTTAAGGCTTTGTGCGGTGTGGTGAGGGGAATAAAAGCATCTAAAATATTCTGTAAACTTTGATGGGCGATGATTTCTAATCCCGCTTTTTGTGGATGTTCAAAAATCTTATCGCGCGCCAGTTCTTTAGCACGGTTAATTCCCAACTCAATGTCTTTGGAACAATACTGCAATAAGCTGCCTTTCAGTTGTCCCGTCAGAATTTCATAATGATGTTTGGCAAAGGCGGTAGTCACTTCATCAACTAAACGTTTCATGACTCGACCGCGCAATGCGGCAATTTTTTGCTGCCAAGTGGTATCCATCGAGAGTTCTGAAGGTTTGCCATAGTCTGCAATTAAATCGAGAAAGATGGGTTCGACTTCTTCATAACTCAACATATTTAGAATAATGCCATCTTCTAAATCAATCAGGGCATAGCAAATATCGTCTGCGGCTTCTAATAAATAGGTCAGTGGATGACGGCAGTAACGATCTTTTGCCAATTGAATGAGTCCAAGTTGCTCTGCAATTTGCCCCAATATTTCTTTTTCAGACTGATAACAACCAAATTTAGCACGCATACTGGCAGGGGTATTGCCTTGTTCGGCAATGGTTTTGGATAACCATGGATATTTTAAATATGCGCCTAACGTGGCATAGGTTAAACGCATGCCCCCATCATTGGGATGATAGTCAATCTTGGTCAGTAGGCGTAAACCTTGTGCATTACCTTCAAATTGACGCACATCGGCTTCTTCTTCTGGAGTGAGTTTTGCCAGAAAGTTGCCATGAGATGCATCATCAAACCACTCTCGAATGGCATATTCACCTGCATGCCCAAAAGGGGGATTACCAATGTCGTGTGCCAAACAAGCGGCTTGAATAATAGCGCCAACATCTGCAGGGGAAATCCAAGCAGGAAGATTGTCCTTTATTTTCTCTGCTGCCAACATACCCAATGAGCGACCAATGCAGGACACTTCTAGCGAATGGGTTAGACGGGTATGAATACCATCATGCTGGGTCAGCGGATGGACTTGGGTTTTTCGATTTAGTTGCCTAAAACTTTGTGAAAAAATAATACGATCATAATCTTTATGAAAAGGGCTTCGTGCCTGTTCTGTACTTTGTTTTTTACTGCCAATGCGAACTGTGGAAAGCAGTTCTAACCAACGCATTTGTTCCATTTATTATGTTTCATAGAAGGATTGTTTAAATCATGCCAAAAAATATTGGGTTGCACTAGAGCAGTGCGACATGAATTGTCGGTTGGAATGTAAAAAAAATCTGGAGTTGTGGTTTAAATGAAAAGGTAGAGGATTGAAAAGGAATTTTGATTGTTTTTGAGCAACAACAAATATTTTTTATGAAAAAATTCACACTATTTCAGCTTAAGTAGTCAATCTAGTTATTTATTTTTATGTCATTTTATCTAAAAAAGCGTAATAAAGCGGTTGTAAATGAAATTCTTGCAGGATTAGGTTACATAATCAGGGTTAGCCATCTAGCTGATTCGACCTTTTCACAGTAGAATATGTGACTCTCTTCAAAGTCACATTGCGGTAAAGTTCAAAAGACTTGCCCGTGGAGCCAAAATCAGCATGTTTATCGTGGCCGGTGCACCAGCACATTCTTCTTTTAAGAAAACTCAACTATTATCACGTCTAGCGTCAATTAGTTCTGTTCAATCAATAGAAAGCCAATGGGTCTATCTGTTTGACCAAGCGCTCAACGAGCAACAGCAGCAATCTGCCTTACAATTATTAAATGATGGCGAAGTTTTTCAAGTCCGCCAAGCATCGAATGATGACGTCCAAATTTTGGTGACACCTCGCGTGGGTACAATCTCGCCGTGGTCTTCTAAAGCGACGGATATTTTTGCCAACTGTAATACCCCGATACACCGCCTTGAACGCGGTGTTTTGTTTACTTTAAAAGGTATTTCTGAAGTATCGAATGAAGTAAAGCTGGCTTTACATGACCGTATGACAGAGAGCGTATTCAGCAGTATTGATGATGCTGTGGCATTATTTCAAGAAACTGCACCAAAACCTTTAAATTCAATTGATATTTTGGGTCAAGGTAAACAGGCACTGGTACAAGCCAATTCGGAATTTGGTTTTGCGTTGTCTGATGAAGAAATTGATTATTTAACGGCTGCTTTTAACAAGCTGGGTCGTAATCCGCATGACATCGAACTAATGATGTTTGCTCAAGCAAACTCAGAGCACTGTCGTCATAAGATTTTCGGTTCTGAATGGACGATTGATGGTGAAGTACAACCATTGTCATTGTTCCAAATGATTAAAAATACCTATAAAGAATCACCAACGGATGTTTTGTCTGCTTATAAAGACAACGCATCAGTAATTGTGGGTTATGACACACAACGTTTCTACCCGAAAAAAGATGAAGACACAGGTCACTATACGTATAAGTATAAGAGCCAAGCTGCTCACATCCTGATGAAAGTGGAAACGCATAACCACCCAACAGCAATTGCACCATTTGCAGGTGCTGCAACGGGTTCAGGTGGTGAAATCCGTGATGAAGGCGCAACAGGTCGTGGTGGTAAGCCAAAAGCAGGCTTAACAGGCTTTACCGTATCGAACTTAAACATTCCTGGTTTTGAACAACCTTGGGAAGAAAACTACGGCAAACCTTCACGTATGGCATCGCCACTTCAAATCATGATTGAAGGCCCATTAGGTGGTGCTGCGTTTAACAACGAATTTGGTCGTCCTGCTTTAAATGGTTATTTCCGTACTTTTGAACAGAACGTGAATGGCGAAGTTAAAGGTTTCCACAAGCCAATTATGATTGCAGGTGGTTACGGTAACATTCGTCCTGACCATGTAGAAAAAGACGCGATTCAACCGGGTGATTTACTCATCGTTTTAGGTGGACCAGCGATGCTGATCGGTCTAGGCGGTGGTGCGGCATCATCTGTAGACAGCGGTACGATGGGTGAAAGCCTAGATTTTGCTTCGGTACAACGTGAAAACCCAGAAATGGAACGCCGTTGCCAAGAAGTGATTGATACCTGCTGGCGCATGGAAAATGAAAACCCAATCGTGTCTGTACATGACGTGGGCGCGGGTGGTATTTCCAATGCCATGCCAGAATTGGTGAATGACCATGAGCTCGGTGCTATTTTAGACCTTCGTAAGATTCCTTCACTTGAAGCTGGCATGTCTCCAATGGAGATTTGGTCAAACGAAGCGCAAGAACGTTATGTACTCGCGATCAAACCAGAATCTTTAGCCTTGTTTGAATCAATTTGTGCACGTGAACGCTGTCCATTTGCGGTATTGGGTGAAGCGACTGAAGCACGCCAATTGACTGTGAATGACCCATTGTTCGAGAACAAAGCGGTGGATATGCCAATGCAAGTCATGCTTGGCGGTACACCACGTATGAGTCGTTCATATGAAACGATCGAGCGTAAGGGCGATGATTTTGATGTTGCTCAAGTGGACTTGAAAGACGCGATTTTCCGTGTGTTAAAGAACCCAACAGTTGCTTCTAAATCATTCCTTATCACCATTGGTGACCGTTCAATTACAGGTATGGTTGCGCGTGATCAGTTGGTAGGTCGTTGGCAAGTACCTGTTGCAGATGCAGCAGTAACAACCACTAGCTTACAAGGTTATACAGGCGAAGCGATGGCAATGGGTGAACGTCCACCTGTAGCATTGTTAAACCCTGCGGCATCGGCACGTTTAGCTGTGGCGGAATCAATTTCAAATATCATGTGTGCCAATATTGAACAGATCAGCGACATTAAGTTGTCTGCGAACTGGATGGCAGCAGCAGGGCAAAAAGGTGAAGACCAAGCCTTGTTTGAAGGTGTGAAAGCCATTGGTATGGAAATGTGTCCTGCTTTAGGGATTGCAATTCCTGTTGGTAAAGACTCATTGTCGATGCGTACCACTTGGAATGACGAAGGTCAGGACAAGGCTGTAACGTCTCCGATGAGTGGTGTGATTACAGCATTTGCACCAGTGAATGATGTACGTAAAACCTTAACGCCTGAATTAAAAAATACAGATTCGGTTTTAGTCCGTATTGACTTGTCTAAAGGTCAATTCCGTTTGGGTGGTTCGATCCTTGCACAAGTCTATAAAGCAATTGGTTCAGTAACGCCAGATGTCGACAGTTTTGCTGATTTCAAAGCTTTCTTTGATTTAGTCCAAGACTGGAACAACCGTGGCTTAATTCAAGCCTACCATGACATTGGTGATGGTGGTTTAGTAGCAACTGTTGCAGAAATGATGTTTGCTTCACGTTTAGGTGTTGCACTAGAAAATCAATCTACAGCAGCGTTGTTCGCAGAAGAAATTGGCGCAGTGCTTCAAATTAGTACTTCTGACTGGGCGACTCTTGCAGATGAAGTTGCTGCATCAAGCTTAAAAGATGCCATTTCAGTTGTGGGTTCAGTCAATACCACAGATCAGTTAACGATCAATGGTTTGACTTTGCCACGTGTTGACTTGCAACATGCTTGGGCTGAAGTATCACACCAAATTCAACGTTTACGTGATAACTCTGAAACTGCTGATCAAGAATTTGCCTTAATTGCAGATAGCGCGCATCAAGGTATCATTGCACAGCCTACTTTTGATCTGAATGAGCCAGTTGAAGCGCCGTTTATTAATTTACGTCGCCCAAGCATGGTGATTTTACGTGAACAAGGCGTAAATGGCCAAACTGAAATGGCAGCTGCATTTGACAAAGTTGGCTTTAACACCGTCGATGTGCACATGAGTGATTTACTTGCGGGTCGTGTTGATTTAAATGACTTCGAAGGTTTAGTGGCTTGTGGTGGTTTCTCTTACGGAGATGTCATGGGTGCTGGCGGTGGCTGGGCAAAATCAGTCCTATTTAACCCACGCCTACGTGACCAGTTTGAAAAATTCTTTAACCGTCAAGAAACATTCACTTTAGGTGTGTGTAACGGTTGCCAAATGATGTCGCAACTTGCGCCATTAATTCCAGGTGCAGATGCTTGGCCGCGTTTCCATCGCAACACTTCAGAAGTATTTGAAGCACGTGCAGTGAACGTTCGTATTGAAAAATCACATTCTGTATTGCTTGAAGGTATGGAAGGTTCGATTCTTCCGATTGCAGTTGCACATGGTGAAGGTCGTGTTGTTGCAAGTGCAGAAAAATTGGCTGCCTTAAATGCAGGTAACCAAGTGACTTTACGTTATGTAGATAGTCATGGTAACCCAACTCAACACTATCCATTAAACCCGAATGGTTCTCCAGAAGCGATTACAGGTGTAACCTCTAAGGATGGTCGTGCAACCATTATGATGCCGCATCCAGAGCGTAATTTCCGTGCCATTCAGCATTCTTGGAAACCTGAAGAGTGGAGTGAAGATGGCGCATGGTTACGTATGTTCCGTAACGCACGTAAGTTTATCGGTTAATCCATAACACATTAAAAAAGCCACCTTCGGGTGGCTTTTTTTTGCCTGAATATTAATGTTGTAAATGCTGTTGCATAAATTGATCAACTTGACGGGTATAGTCATTATTCTGTCCCAAGTTCCGATTAATTTCGGCATGAGACAAGGGCAGAGGTAAATAGGCTATGGCCGTGCCTAAAGCCTTTGTGTGTTGAATAAATGAATGGGCTTGTATACAAGGCTGATCGGGGCGAACTGTTGAACAGACTGCCAGAAAAGCAGGCATTGCATGTTTTAATTGTGCTTTAGGGGAGACTGAACGCCAGTTCTTGGCAGAAGACCCAAAAACACGATCATAAAATTGAGCATGTTGATTGGACATGGTGGCTTCTAAGTCATAGGCAGCACTATCTAAGGCAATCGTTGCTTTCCATGGTTTTGGAAAATTTGAAATCCATTCTGGGTGAGTAGAGAGTAAGGTGACCAAATGTGCACCTGCTGAATGTCCCATAATCACGATGTTTCGATTATCTGCCTGCCAATTAGAGGCATTCTTCTGTACGAAATTCAAGGCATCGGCAATATCTTGAGTTTGTTGCTGCACGGTGACTTTAGGGACTAAGCGATAATTGACTGAAATTACCACCCAGCCTTGTTGATTCCAATAGGTTGCTTTATGTTGAATCAAACCTTGATGAGATTTATCACCAATACTCCACGCTCCACCATGTACAATTATTAAAATAGGTGCGAGTTTTTGATTTGGCAGACTCGATTGCGGGAGATAGACATCTAATTTTTGTAATGTATCTGATCCATAAGAAATATTGTGAATTGTATTTTTTTGTCGAAAAATTTCAAGATTTTGAAAGAAATTGGCATAGGTTGTTTGTGTATTTAAAAATACGAACAGACAGAAAGTGGCTAGGGGAGCTATACATTTCATTGTTATCTCAAATTTTTTCTGGTTTATTTTTACATTGTTGTAGATGTGGTTGTGTGACATTAAAACAGAATAAGAATAACGATTAAATAATTTAAATCCAGTCAGGATCTAAAAAGTTGGTGTAAAATTTGCTTAATAAATAATCGAAATATATGTTTCTTTCTTTTTAGCAATAAAACTGTATTGGAGATAGAGAATGATAAAAACAGTAACTTATCCGAATAAGATCGTGCTAAAACAAAAGGGTTGGAAGTGGTTCGCTGTTGTGGTGGGACTGCAATTGAGCTTAATACTCGGTTATGCCATTACACAAAACCTGTAATGTCTAAAAGAAAACATTAAGAGCCATCAGAGCTGGCTCTTAATCGTTTGTAAATTATGAGTTGTTATTTTGATATTCAGTAATAACTTCTAAAGCTGCACGAAAGGCTTCTTGTGTTGCGGGTGCGCCACAATAGGGCAAGCTATGTAGTAACACTTCTTGAATTTCTTCAACTGTTGCTCCATTGTTGAGTGCACCACGTACATGTCCTTTCAGTTCAGTGGGACTTTTGAGTGCAGTTAAAAAGGCAAGGGTAATTAGTGAGCGATATTTACGAGGTAACACACCTTCGCGTTGCCAAGTTGAGCCCCAAGCATGTTCATTAATCCAATCTTGTAGCGGTTGAGTAAAAGGTACAGTATTGTCTTGAGCGCGTTTGACAAAACTTTCACCCATCACTTCGGTGCGTACTTTTAATCCATTTTCATAATCTTGCTGAGACATTTGAGTCACTCTTCTTCATTAAAAAGTGATAAAAGTTTAACCTTTTATCACTTTGATCTGTATGATTTTTTCAAAACTTGACAGTTAATCAACAAGTTCTACGGCAATTGCGGTTGCCTCACCACCACCAATACAGAGTGTAGCTACGCCTTTGGTTTTACCTAAACGCTTTAATGCATAGATTAAGGTTAAAATGATGCGTGAGCCTGATGAACCCAATGGGTGACCCAATGCACATGCACCACCGTTTACGTTGACTTTTTCAGGGTCCAGATTGAAAGCATCAATCGCTGCCATGGTTACCATAGCAAAGGCTTCATTGATCTCCCATAAATCTACTTCTTCTACAGACCACCCCGCTTTTTTCAGGACTTTTTCAATTGCAGCCACGGGCGCAATGGTAAATTCTGAAGGATGTTGAGAGTTGGTTGCCGTGGCACGAATATGTGCCAGTGGGGTTAGACCTCGCTTCGCTGCTTGTTCAGCAGACATCACCAACATAGCAGATGCGCCATCTGAAATGGAACTCGAATTGGCTGCGGTGATGGTGCCATCTTTGGCAAAGGCAGGACGTAGGTTTGGAATTTTATCAATATTGGCATGAAACGGATTTTCATCCTGCGCCACAACTACCTCACCTTTGCGGCTCGACACGGTAATTGGTGCAATTTCAGCTTGTAAAAAACCATTTTGAATAGCCGCTTGTGCACGAGTTAAAGAACGAATTGCAAACGCGTCTTGTTGCTCGCGTGTGTAGCCTTTTTTATCCGCCATTTTTTGTGCCAGAACCCCCATTGAAAGTCCAGTTTCTGCATCTTCTAAACCTTCTTGGAACATGTGATCTTTAATTTCACCATGCCCCATACGGTAACCTGCACGCGCCTTTGGTAGTAGATAGGGTGCGTTGCTCATGGATTCCATACCACCCGCCATGACAATTTCTGCATTACCTGCACAAATGGCATCGGCAGCTTGCATCACAGCTTTCATACCTGAACCACAAATTTTATTGATGGTGGTCGCACCCACATGGTCGGGTACACCCGCAAGACGCATGGCTTGACGAGCAGGAGCTTGTTTTAAGCCCGCAGGTAGAACGCAGCCCATAATCACTTCATCAATATCCTGAGCGGCAACGTTTGTGCGGTTTAAAGTCTCTTGAATAACGGCTGCGCCAAGTTCTGGGGCTGAAAGACTCGATAATGCACCTTGGAAACTTCCCATTGCGGTACGACTACCAGCAACAATGACGATGTCTTTATTCATGTTTATCTCCGTGTATTTATATCTGTTCCGTTCTTGTTGAATCAAAATTAAAGCAGCCGAAGCTGCTTGAATAAATCTGATTTATGCGCTTACCGTTTCTTGAACGTTATCGACAATTAATGGTACCCCTGTGACCGCTTGAATTTGTTCTAAGCTAACATCTTTCGCTAGCTCAATCAGTTTGACCCCTTCAGGTGTAATGTCCATTACACCTAAGTCACTGATAATACGATTGACTACACTTTGGCCAGTCAGTGGTAGGGTACATTGTTCAACAATCTTAGGACTACCATCTTTGGCACAGTGTTCCATCAGTACAACGACTTTTTGCACACCTGCAACCAAGTCCATTGCACCGCCCATACCTTTTACTTTTTTACCCGGAATCATCCAGTTGGCAAGATCACCTTGTTCCGAAACTTCCATGGCACCTAAAATGGCGATGTTGACATGACCGCCACGAATCATGGCGAAAGAATCAGAGCTTGAGAAAAATGCTGCGCCTTTACGCGCGGTCACGGTCTGTTTGCCCGCATTAATCAGGTCGGCATCAACCGTTTCTTCCGTAGGGAATTCTCCAATACCCAATAAACCATTTTCAGACTGTAACCATACGTTGATGTTTTCTGGAATATAGTTGGCGACTAGTGTCGGTAGACCAATGCCTAGATTCACATAAAATCCATCTTCAAGTTCTAGTGCAGCACGTGCAGCCATTTCATTGCGTGTCCAAGCCATGATTAAGCCTCCTGCTTAATGGTTAATTGTTCAATGCGTTTTTCAGGGGTGGCATTCAAAATAATGCGGTTGACATAGATACCAGGTAAATGAATGTCATCGGGATCGAGTTCACCAATTTCAACCACGTGTTCTACTTCAACTACAGTAAATTTTCCTGCCATTGCACATTCAGGATTAAAGTTGCGGGCGGTTTTACGGAAAATCAAATTACCAGCTTTATCAGCTTTATAGGCTTTGACTAAGGCAACATCAGCCGTTAATGAGTTTTCGAGAATATACGGTTTTCCATCAAACTCACGGTGTTCTTTACCTTCGGCAATCAGTGTGCCAACGCCTGTTTGAGTAAAGAAAGCAGGAATACCTGCACCGCCAGCGCGTAATTTTTCTGCCAGTGTACCTTGTGGGGTAAGTTCAACTTCGAGTTCACCATTTAAATATTGGCGTTCAAATTCTTTATTTTCACCAACATAAGATGAAATCATTTTTTTAATTTGTTTGGTTTGTAAGAGTTTACCTAAACCAAAATCATCCACGCCTGCGTTGTTTGAAATACAGGTGAGGTCATTTACCCCAGTTTGTTTGAGCGCTTCAATTAGGGCTTCTGGAATACCACATAAGCCAAAACCACCAACAGCAATCGTTTGTCCATTTTGAACCACATCTTGCAAAGCAAGTGTTGCATTTGAATAGAGCTTATTCATATCAACTTCTCTAAATCCCTTAGTTTGTATGAACTCATTATTAGCATTGCTCGTGCGTAGAATGAAGTTGAAATTTTCAAACAGTTAATCAGAAAAACTCAATAATAGGGCGAAAAATAAACAAAATTCAGCATAAAAAAAGGATGAATCCTGTAATTAAATTTGATAAAGGGAGGGAAAGAAAAGAGTAAATAACTGTAATTTATTCATTTATATATGATTTTTATAATTGTATTGTTTTAAGGTTTCGATGAATTGTGCAGTAATATTGGAAATCTCAAAATTCTTTTTATAAATAATTCCAACAGGTTTAATGAGATCCTGATCTTGTAATTCAATCAGCACATTTTTTTCAGTATCAATAAATTGCTGAAAATGACGTGGAATTACACTGACCCCAATCCCAAGCGCAACAAAACTTGATAACGAACTGATTTGATGACACTCCACTTTTAAGTCCAATTGAATATCATTATTTTTGCAATTTTCTTCAATCAGATGACGCACAATTGAGGGTTGTTGCAAGGTGACGAAAGGATTGGCACAGAGATCTTTCCATGTAATCGAAGTTGCATGGGCTAAAGGATGTGCTTTGGGTAATAACGCGAGAAAATCTTCATTGAATAGCGGTAAGAATTCGAGCGTATCAATCTGTTGTGGTTCGAAACAGATCCCGAGTTCAAAAATACCATCGAGCACATTTTCAATAATTTTTTCATTGGTAATGTCATGAATGGAAAAATTAATGTTGGGATGTAAGCTTAAAAAATTTTGAATCACGTTCGGCATGATGGCATGCGTGACAAAAGGCATAGAGGCAATATTGAGTGTACCGCGTTGTAATTTAAAACGTTGTTTCACATCTTTTTCCATATCTTCCCAGTTTGCCAATAGTTTTTTGGCATAAGGAATTAAGGATTTACCCTCAAAAGTTAATTCTACTCGACGTGTGTTTCGCTTAAAAAGTTTTCCACCTAACTCTTCTTCTAGGGTTTTGATGGTGAGGCTTAAAGCCGATTGACTCAGGTGAAGTTCATTCGATGCATTGGCATAGTTCAAACTGCGAGCGAGGGCTAAGAAGGCTTTTAATTGTTTTAAAGTCATAAGTAGGTGTGTACCACAAGGGATAAGCGAAATATGAGGTCTGTCTTGATTTTGAGCCTTTTTCACATGAAATGCAAAAAAACAATGAAGTTACAGATGATTAGATTTATTTATACTTTATTTTATTATAATTATTTTTAATATTATTGGTCTTCTAAATTTGATTATATTAAATTGATTGATGAGTTTTTTAAAACAATTAATCATATTTTTAAATATATTTTATTTTGTTTTAATATTTTTCATAAGTAATTGATAAATATTAAAATATAAAATTAATTATATTTTTTATAATATTTAAATGTTGTTTTTTAAATTTTTGGTGTTATTTTTTTAAATACTAAAAGTGGTAGTAAAAATATTTTTGCTTATTGTTTTTATATAGGGTTTAGTATAACTCTAAATAAAATTGAGCATATTTTCGGTCAAAAATAAAGGTCTATCACATTGTCTATCGCAATGTGTACACCCTTATATATTCTTTATCAGGGAGAAAAGAATATGTGGGATTTATTTGTTATCCTGCTGTCTTTAGGCTTGTTAATGTACACAGCCTACAAAGGATTTTCGGTCATTCTCATGGCACCCCTCTGTGCCTTGCTTGCGGTATTTTTGATTGCACCAAACCATGTTTTACCCTTCTATTCAGGCGTATTTATGCCGAAGATGGTGAACTTCATTAAAGACTATTTTTTGGTATTCTTACTGGGTGCAATTTTCGGAAAAGTCGTAGAAATGTCGGGGATTGCATCTTCGATTGCAAAAACCATTGTGAGTTTGATTGGGGCTAAACGTGCAATTTTAACGGTTGTATTGTTGGGTTCAATTTTGACTTATAGTGGCGTGAGCTTATTTGTGGTGGTGTTTGCTGTTTATCCATTTGCCAACCAACTGTTCCAAGAAGCGAATATTCCTAAACGTTTAATTCCTGGCACAATTGCACTCGGTGCATTTACCTTTACCATGGATGCCTTGCCTGGTACGCCACAAATTCAAAACGTTATTCCAACCACGTTCTTTGGTACAAATATTTATGCAGCACCTTTTCTAGGGATTATTGGTGCAATTTTCGTACTGTGTACAGGTTTGCTTTATCTACAATGGCGTTGTCGTGTCGCTGAACAAGCGGGTGAGGGCTATGCTGGTTTTGCCAATGGGCAACAAGTACAAACGGCACCAGATTCTACGGCTACCGCTAATCTTCTAGATAGCCAAAATGGTTCTAAAGCACGTCAGGCACTGGCCTTCGTACCATTAATTTTAGTTGCTGTGATGAACAAGATTTTATCAACAGCAATTCCAAAATGGTATCCAAACGGTTTCGACTTTAATACGATTGGTTTGGCCAATTACACCGTGGATGTAGCAAAAACAGGTGCAATCTGGGCGGTGGGTTTGGCATTGATTGTCGGCATTATCAGTGCATTTTTATATGACTATCAACGTGTGATTGTACAGTTCAAAGAAGGTGTGAATACCAGTATTAGTGGTGCGTTACTCGCCGTGATGAATACTGCTTCTGAATATGGTTTTGGTGCCATTATTGCGGCATTACCTGGTTTTGCCCTAATTAGTCATAGTTTAAGTTCAACCTTTACCAATCCATTGGTGAATGGTGCAGTGACCACAACTGTATTGGCAGGGATTACTGGTTCTGCTTCTGGGGGCATGAGTATTGCCTTGAGTGCGATGGCAGATCAATACAATGCTGCAATTTTAGCGGCGGGTATTCCGCCAGAAGTCATGCACCGTGTGGTTTCTATGGCATCGGGAGGTATGGATACTTTACCGCATAATGGTGCTGTAATTACTCTACTTGCAGTTACAGGTTTAACCCATAAGCAAGCGTATAAAGATATTTTTGCTGTCACCATTATTAAAACCACAGCGGTATTTGTAGTGATTACGGCATTTACAATTTTCGGTATTGTTTAAGATTGCGTCAGCTCAAAGCAGACAAGATTGAATAGGAGTAAGTCATGAGCTTGCAGTTAGAAAATAAAGTTGCATTTATTACAGGTTCAGCCAGCGGCATTGGTTTGGAGATTGCCAAGAAGTTTGCCCAAGAAGGTGCAAAAGTTGTGATCTCTGACATGAACGCTGAAAAATGTCAGGAAACGGCTGAAGCACTAAAAGCACAGGGTTTTCAGGCACTTTCAGCACCTTGTAATGTAACGGATGAAGCCCAGTATCAGGCCGCGATTGAGTTAACTCAGACTACTTTTGGTACTTTGGATATTTTAATTAATAACGCGGGCTTTCAACATGTTGCACCAATTGAAGAATTTCCAACAGCGGTGTATCAAAAACTGATTCAAGTGATGTTGACGGGTTCTTTCATTGGCATTAAGCATGCCTTTCCAATTATGAAAGCACAAAAATCAGGTCGTATTATTAACATGGCATCGATTAATGGCTTAATTGGATTTGCGGGTAAAGCGGGTTATAACAGTGCCAAACATGGTGTGATTGGTCTGACTAAAGTTGCTGCTTTAGAGTGTGCTCGTGATGGTATTACTGTAAATGCACTTTGTCCAGGTTATGTTGATACGCCGTTAGTCCGTGGGCAAATTGCGGATTTAGCAAAAACACGTAATGTGAGTTTAGATTCTGCACTTGAAGATGTGATTTTGGCGATGGTGCCACAAAAGCGTTTGCTCAGTGTTGAAGAAATTGCTGATTATGCAATTTTCTTGGCCAGTGACAAAGGTGCTGGTATTACGGGGCAGGCTGTAGTCATGGATGGAGGATACACTGCACAATAACAATACTTATAAATTGAGATACGACTCTATCCAGCCATAAAAGAATCGCTATTCTTTAGATAGAACCGTAACTTTTTCCTTGACCAGTCGGAAACGACTGGTTCTTTTTTAGAGGCGGAGAGTATGCTTGTTTAGCTCGTTATTTTTCACTTTTAAAAAACAGCAATAACATTGAAATTAAAGTTAATATAAAAATTACTGGCCAGATAATCAGTAAATCAATGCGGATATTAGCGTCTGGTGACTTGAGCTGAACTAAAAATTCCCAGAGCGCATAAAGCAGCCATAAAATTGCGGTCAGTCCTAAATATTTCGCGCTACGCTGGTGGCTAAAATTACGCACGATTAAATAGCCGATAAAAAAGATGCAGGCAACCCCGAAAATGGAAAGAGGCTTGGCGACCAATAAATTTGTCAGAAAATTCATATCCACCTCCTGTAAAGATTCTTATGTGCAAACTTATAGAACTGGGGTGAATGACATTTTGAGCTAGAATTCTTCGGATCATAGCTGAGTCTAGCATTTGAAAGTCTTTAAGTTTCAGGAGCGATTTAACTGTGATCGACACAGACCAATTGGTTCTCGTTCACATGGGATCGACTCGTTTTCATGGACTTAAATTATTCAAGTATTCTTATCATCATAAGTGTATGCACGGTTTGAATCTTGTCATTATGCTTGCCCTGTAGCATATATAGATAGTTTATAATTTAGCTGATTTTTTAATCAATTGCCTGACGTATAAATGTGGTGATAAGTTGTAAACAATGGTGAGCCGAAACAGGCAAGATCTGTTTGATTTAAGAGAATGATGTTGAGCTTGCAGATTTGCAGAAGGTGATTGCCAAATCACCTTCATTTTCATATTGATGCTGAATTATTTACTTTGATTTTCTGAGACAAACTCTTTGAAATCGGCTTTACGAATTTTAGCATGAATACCTTTAGTGCGGTCAACCACTTGTGAAACTTCAAAATCTGTTGCGGCACTTAAATACGCATAGGCAGTCGCTTCATCAATTCCATATTCTTGATTTAAAAAACGAATCGCTTCACGAGTTGATTTTTTCATTGCTTCATCTAGATCCGCATCTAAACCCGGGGTAATCCAAAATTCTGCATTTTCAGCCAAAGGTTGTTTAATTTCTTGCCCCGGAATTTTATCTTTACCTGCTTTCAACAACGTAAATTTGAGGGTCGCACGTGCAGATGCTTCCAATGCCGTCAGTGCGACTTCACCATCCCCTTGCGAGAAATGGCTGTCACCCGTGTAAAAAAGTGCACCTTTCACCTGAACAGGATAATAAGCAGTCGCACCCGCACCAAGCTCATTAATATCAATATTTCCACCATACAATGCTGGTGGTACAGAATGAACAGGTTCAGAAGTATTTGCTGCTACCCCCATAATGCCCATAAAAGGATAAAGTGGAAAACGAATGGCTTTGCCTGATGCGGTCTTTAACACGCCTTCATATTCACCTTGAGCATTCTTTTCAATTGGGGTGAAAATTGAAACATTGCCGAAACGTTCAGGATGCTCAGCAGATGGATTATCTTGTTGAGGTGTCTTTGGGAATTCTCCGACTAATGCTCCTTTTCCGTGTCGATTCGAAATTACACCATAGGGTACACGTGGTTCGACCTTAATTACTTCGACTTTTAAAATATCCCCAGGCTCAGCACCTGCAATGGCAACTGGCCCTGTAACAATGTGGGGGCCATCTTTATGGAAGTCATGTGCTAGTTTGGATTGGGTAATTTTTTTGGCTTCATCTAGAATATATTCAGACTTGACTCCTTTAGATTGGAAATATTTGTCTGCATCACGGCCTTGATCTTCAAGTAAACCTTCGTGGGAGACCGTATCGAATGTGACAATACTGCCAGAGTTCACCGTTAACACAGGTTTTGCGTCCCGATTAGGTAAATAGCCCCAAGTAATGGTATTTAACGTGGATGGCACATAGTAGTTACCTTTATAGGTGCCATCTTTAAGTAAAGTTGGTTTTTCAGATATTCGTTTTAGAATTTTGAAATCATCGGCATAAGTGAGTGCTGAGCTCAATGTCGTTAATACAGCCAATGAAATAAGTTTAATTTTCAACATAAGTTTAACCTTTACTTAATCTATAACCCATTTATGTTCTTGATATATAGCAATCCATGTGCCAGTTTTAATAGATCAATCAATTCAATACTTCGGATAAATTATGTGAAAATTAAATTGGTTAATTTGACTTGTGATGATGCAATTTATTGGAGGTTTATTTACTCATAGGTAAAATATGCCTAGTTTTAGAGCGCCTTTTGAATGGATGATATTGTTATAAGATCACTTAATTGCCCCAGTTCTTGAAAATAGATCATGTTAGAAATTGAAAGATAAAAATCCGTACAATTTTTCAACTTTATATCTATTCTGTTTGCTATGATCAAAAGAAATAATTCATCAATACCAAGAGAACAAGAATGAGCTTTATTACCGCCGAACATGCCAAAATTCTTACGGCAACTGCTAAATTAGATATCAACCTCTATAAAGAGCGCTTAGCAAAATTAATTGAAGACAGTGCTCAGCAGGGGAATACAGCAGTTTTTGCTGTTTTACCGAAGCATTTACCATTAATTGAAATTCGGGAGCTTTCGGCTGAATTGACCCAATTGGGTTATCAAGTTCGCTTTGAAGTGAATGAATTCTTTTATAGTTTTAATGTGTACTGGATATAGTGTAATCGCTTTAATTGATACTCATGACAATAAAAAACCCTTTAAATATATGATCTAAAGGGTTTTTAAAATCAAAGCCTTAATTAAGCTTCAATTGTTTGCACGGCAATTTTCTTTGTTGGGTCAACTTTACGACGCACTGCGGGTACAGGTTCGCCATGGTATTGACGGTCTGCAAAGTAGCTTGAACGAACCATAGGTGCCGACCAAATATTTCTAAAACCAAGTTTGCGACCATGTTCAGCGTAACGCTCGAATTCTTCTGGGCTGACAAAACGGTCAATTGGCGCATGTTCTTTAGATGGCTGTAAATACTGACCGATAGTCACATAGTCCACATCATGTGCACGTAAGTCATCTAATAAAGCAAGTACTTCTTCTTCAGTTTCACCAATACCGACCATCAAACCACATTTAGTTGGAACGTCTGGGCAGTATTCTTTAAACATTTTAAGCAGCGTTAAAGAGTGTTGGTAATCTGAACCTGGACGCATGGCTTTATACAAACGTGGCACAGTTTCAATATTGTGGTTAAACACGTCTGGTGGGCATTCAGTCATAATGCGTAAGGCAATATCCATACGGCCACGGAAGTCTGGCACCAAAATTTCGAGTAAGGTTTTCGGGCTTAAACTACGCGCTTCTTTAATACAATCGACAAAGTGCTGTGCGCCACCATCCAATAGATCATCACGGTCTACCGAGGTAATGACTGCATATTTCAAACCTAAATTTGAAATGGTTTCAGCCATATGGCGTGGTTCATCTGGGTCAAGCGCATTTGGACGGCCATGAGCAACATCACAGAATGGGCAACGACGAGTACAGATGTCACCCATAATCATAAAGGTTGCCGTACCACCGCCAAAACATTCTGGTAAATTTGGGCAGGCAGCTTCTTCACATACAGTATGTAATTTTTGCGCCCGTAAAGTTGTTTTAATGCGTTGAACTTCCTCAGGCGCTGTCATCTTGACACGAATCCAGTCTGGCTTACGAGGCACTTCAACCGTAGGAACAACTTTGACAGGAATACGTGAAACTTTTTCTGCACCACGAAGTTTGACACCCTGTTCAGGTTTACGGCTTTCAGACATATTCAACTTTTCCACTGTTTACACGGAGAGATATGGAAATATTATAACGGAATTGCACATTGATAGGGCAAAAACACTATTCATTTTCTAAATGTCGTCATCATTCAATATATGACTATGAAATACAGCAAAGTCAGCTATTTTCAGTCATAATAGAGCGAAAATAGACACAGATTTATAGAAAAGGAGCGTTGAATGGCACGTAAGAAAGAGGTCGTTAGTGGAACTTTTGTGAAATACGATGCGGTCGTTCTCGGTTCGGGTCCTGCTGGCGAAGGCGCGGCAATGAAACTTGCTAAATCAGGCAAGCGTGTTGCAATTATTGATATGCGAGAGCAATTGGGGGGCAACTGTACCCACGTTGGCACAATTCCAAGTAAGGCATTGCGTCAAACAGTATCGAGCATTATTCGCTATCAACGCGATCCAATGTTCCAAAAAGTGGGGGATTGGAAACAATTCACCATGAAACAAGTGCTACGCAATGCGCATAAAGTCATTCAGCAACAGGTTGAGACGCACTCGCGTTTTTACGATCGTAATAAGATTGATATTTTCCACGGACGTGCCTATATCCAAGATCAAAATACAATTTTGGTTTTTACGCCTGAAGGGATTAAAGAAACCATCATGTTTCAGCAGTTGGTGATTGCGACGGGTAGCCGTCCTTATCGTCCTGCCATGCTTGATTTTAATCATCCGCGTGTATTTGATTCAGATAAAATTTTGGATTTGGATTTCTCAATTCAGAAAATCATCATTTATGGTGCAGGTGTTATTGGTTGTGAATATGCGTCAATTTTCATTGGTTTAGATCATAAAGTTGATTTAATTAATACCCAAATGAAATTACTCAGCTATTTAGATGATGAAATTTCAGATGCACTCTCTTATCACTTACGTGAACAAGGTGTGTTGATTCGTCACAATGAACAGATTGATCATCTCGAAACCTTTGATGATCACGTTGTGATGCATTTGCTTAGTGGTAAGAAAATTAAAGCCGATGCCATTTTATGGTGTAATGGTCGTTCGGGTAATACCGATGGTTTAGGACTCGAGAATGTTGGTATTAAGCCAAACAGCCGCGGTCAAATTACTGTGAATGATCAATACCAAACTGAAGTTGACAATATTTACGCTGCGGGTGATGTGATTGGTTGGCCATCGCTGGCTTCTGCTGCCTATGACCAAGGTCGTTGTGCAGGGGCAAATATGAGTGGCGAAGAAGGTATTGAACCCGTAGTTGATATTCCTACAGGGATTTACACCATTCCAGAAATTTCTTCGATTGGTAAGAATGAACAGCAGTTGACTGAAGAAAAAATTCCGTATGAAGTGGGTCAGGCATCTTTCCGTCATTTAGCCCGTGCACAAATTACAGGCGATACCGTCGGTGAATTGAAGATTTTGTTCCACCGCGATACCTTGGAAATTTTGGGTGTACATTGCTTTGGTAATAACGCTGCGGAAATTATTCATATTGGTCAAGCGGTCATGAACAGTCCAAATAATACCATCAAGTATTTTGTGGAAACGACGTTTAACTACCCAACAATGGCTGAAGCCTACCGTGTAGCAACTTTGAATGGTATGAACCGTTTGTTCTAATTATTCTGTGTATTACATGCTAAAGCCCATCATGATTGATGGGCTTTTTTATGTGCTGCGGAATGATGAATATCGTTTAGAAAGGTCGAGCACCTGCCAAGCTAATACGTTTTAATAGGCGACGTTGTTCTGCGGGAAAGGGTGTTCTCGAATGTAATGTGACTTGATTGTCCCAAAACACGATATCTCCCGTTTCCCAATGATGTTCATAGCGGAATTCTGGTTTTAGAATATGTGCGCGTAGTTCTGCGATGAGTTTACTGCCTTCAATATCATCGACATTGACCAATTCAACTTCCGAACGCGTATTTAGCCACAATGCTTTACGTCCCGTTTCAGGGTGAATGCGTACAAGTGGATGTGGATAGGCATGTCCTAAAATAGGTTGATCTTTAAAGCGATAATAAGGTGAATCTGCATAACCGCTTGTCCCTGTATTACTTTGTGCACGGACAAAGGGGTTGTAGGTAATGAGCTGTAACGAGTCGATTTTCTTTTTAATCTCATCCGAGAGGGCGTCATAGGCTTTAATGGTATTGAACCAAGTAGTTTGTCCACCATTTTGTGGCAGTTCAATGGCATAAAGCAGTGAGCCGAAAGAGGGAAGAGGTGTCCATTGGTGATCGGCATGTGGGCTTAGCTCGCCGTGACCTGTGTAGTCTCCTTGCCCCACTGCATTTGATACAGGTACAACATCAGGCGGGATACCCGTGTCAGATTGGCTCGCAAGTACTGGATTGTCTGCACTTGGGCGGAAAATAGAACCAAAATAGCTGGCAAAGGCTAGATACTGTAAATCATCTAAACTTTGTTGTTTAAAAATCAAAATTAAATGTTCGGCTAGGGCTTGTTTAAGACGGAAAATGGTTTCGCCTGACTGAGCTTTACCTGCATCTAAGCCTGTCACAACCGCGCCTAAAGCTTGATCTTTCAAGGGGGTAATTTGAATTTCATTTGGATGTTGAAATGCTTCAGGTAAATGCCATTGCGGTGCATCATGAATGGCTTGAGAAAGTTGTGTAAGACTGGTCATTGTTATTACTCTAAATTTCTTGTTGTTTTAAACTAAGAAAAACTCAGCATTTTTTGAAATAAGAATAAATGCTGAGTTTATGAAAAGTAGAGTCAATCTTGAAGGGATTAATGTGGGCAAAATGCCTGATTGAAATATTCAAATAGCTGCGGGGTTTGCATCCATAAAATAATTGCGAGCGTTAATAAACTGATGATGAGCATCACAACAGAAGTTTTAATCCAAAATACAGATGAATTATTCATGGACCACCGCCTTTTCATCGACAAAGAAATGAACCAGTACGCCTAAAACACTGAGTGCAATTGAAATCATCCAAACCGCTTGATAATTGCCAGTCATGTCATGATTCACGCCACCGAGCCATCCACCAAAAAATGAACCGACTTGGTGGGTAAAAAATACAAGACCGCTGAGCATAGACAAATAGCGAATACCAAACATATTGGCGACAATCCCGTTGGTCAATGGTACGGTAGATAACCATAATAAACCCATGATGATGCCAAAACTATAGATTGTCCATGTACTTAAAGGTATGGTTAAAAAAGCAATAATGGCGATACCACGGAGTGCATATAAACCCATGAGTAATTTGGGTTTGGAAAACTTACCTCCTAACCAGCCCGCAGTGTAAGTACCAAAGATATTGAATAATCCCACTAAAGCGAGAAACACGGTGCCCGTGGTCGCATCAAAACCATGATCAATCAGATAACCTGGGAGGTGAATACCAATAAAGACCACTTGGAAGCCACACACCATAAAACCTAAAGATAAAAACCAGAAAGGTTTATGTGCTTTCGCTATGCTCAAAATTTGTTTAAAACTGAGCGCAGGTGCACTACTTGTAGCTTGGCTATTTGGTGCCACATACATGGGTGCTTTTAGCATCCAAGCGAGCGGGACAATAAAGGCAATTAAAATTGCACTGACAATTAAAGCGGCTGACCAACCAATATTTTGCAATAACAATAAGGTGGATGGCAGCATAATAAACTGCCCAAAAGAGCCTGCTGCACTGGCTATACCCATGGCTAAACTACGTTTTTCGGGTGGGGCTGCGCGCCCAACCGCAGAAAGTAACACAGGAAAAGAGGTGGCTGATAAAGCTAAACCTAGAATCAGACCGACACTGACATTCAGCATAAAGCCAGTTGAGCTGACGGACATGAGTAATAAGCCAATCGCGTAGAGAATACCTCCTACCGTGACGACAATTTTACTGCCATATTTATCGGCAAAAGCTCCTGTAATGGGTTGTACGGCACCCCAAATGAGGTTTTGTAATGCGATTGCTAAACTAAAGACGTTATGCCCCCATCCAAATTCATGACTCATAGGAACCAAATAGAGTCCAAATGCATGTCGAACACCTAGCGAAAGCGCCAAAATGATAGCGCTACCAATCAGCATATAAATAAGGGGTTTTGAAAATTGACTTTGGGTCATTGCCGCATTCGTCTTTGAAATATAAGTTTGGCTGTATTGTACGCAATATATCGATTAATTTCGATATGTGATTAAAATATTTGAAAAGTGACGTAATGATTGAGGTATTAGTGCAGCATATATGAATATGTGAAAGCTACTGAAACAGCCATTGTTTGTATATTTAGGACACTGCTGGATTAGAATTTTTTCAGCATTTGGTAACGCGGATTTGTTATTTAGCAGGATTTATACATTCAAAAATTAATTTTATAGTGATGACTGATTTATGGGGGAGGCGACGAGTCAATTTAATATTTTATATAAGACATAGTAGGTTATTTTGATCAGGTACAGAGAGTGAATACACCCTCATCTGTACCCGAGGATTTAAAGTTTTACGCTAAGCTATTTCGTTCTAAGATCGCTTGATCAAACAGTTGTTTTTCTTTGATTTGATGTTCTACAGAGAAGCGAATGAAAATCACACTGAAAGCTGCAACCGTAACGAGTCCACCTAAAATCATAAGACAAGTTTGAACATCAAGCAGACCTTTAAGCAGGAAACCTGCTGCGACTGCACCCACATTACCCCCAGCACCAATAATCCCTGCAACACCTCCTAAAGCATCGCGGTCAATAAAAGGCACTAGTGCATAAGTTGCTCCACATGCCATATGGGTAAAGAGCGCAAAAACAGTCATGCTGATGATCGCAAGGCTAACTACATTCATTTGCGAGAATAGTATAAGGAATAAACCTTCGCATAAAATTAGGATGAATAAGATTTTGGTGCGTCCATCTAAGCCTTTTGCAACAGCAACCTTATCCGAAATAATGCCGCCCAAAGCACGGGCAAAAAGTGCCAATAAACCAAAGATACCTGCGGTTAAACCTGCTTCTTTAAGTCCCATATTGAAGTGATCCACATAATACATTGCAGCAACATTATGAATGAAAATTTCAATACCAAAACATGCAGCATAAGATACAAAAAGAATCCAAACACGGTAATTGCGAGCAGCTTGCAGCAAAATTGCTGTACCGCCTTTTTTGCCGCTTCCCACTTCAATGCCTTCTTTACGAAGTTCTTTAAAATTCCCTTGAGGGCAATCTTGAGTGAACTTCCAATATAAGATGCCCACAATGACCATCATGATACCTGGTACAAGCAGGGCAATACGCCATCCCATGCTTTGTTCTACGCCAAACATTACAATTGCCCCAAGAATAAGTGGCATGAGGGCTTGTGTTGCGCCGCCGCCTGCATTACCCCAACCTGCCGCCGCCGCGTTTGCTGTACCCACGACATTGGGTGCAAACATAATACTGGTATGATATTGGGTAATGACAAAACTCGCGCCAATGGCACCAATCAATAGACGGAAAAATAAAAAGGATTCGTAGGTATTGGCAGCTGCAACGCCAAATACAGGAATACTGCCGAGTAATAAAAGGGCAGTATAGGTCTTTCTGGGGCCATATTTATCACACAATGGACCAACAATCAGGCGAATTAAAATAGTAATGGCAACGGCTGCAATATTAATGTTGGCAATTTGATCTTTGGTTAAATTAAATTCGCCTTTAATCACAGGCATGAGCGGCGCGCAGGCAAACCATGCAAAGAAGCAGACAAAGAATGCGAGCCAAGTCATATGGAACGCACGCATGGCGGGTGTAGAAAAATTAAAAAGTTTAATTTGTGTCGCTTTTTTTGCATCGCTATTTATTGTTGAAGACATAACCATCCCCTGAACTGAGCGTAATTTTGTTTACAAGTTTTTTAAGTTGCTTGTAATCCGATCAGAACGGACATCGTTGGCCGTCTATATGTATTGTGAATCTACGTTGATTCATCTTATAGAGATAAAGCAAGCAATATGCCAAAAGTACTGATGGATATTGGGTTTTGTTGTAGTGCTATTAAGAATCTGATTTATATTTAAATTATTTTTTTTACTGATGTGACCTGTCGATTGTTTATGTTTAATGGAATACTAAATTGACTGAAAATAATTCAATACTGGATGATGTGTTTAAAAATGCATCGCAATAATGCATATGAATAAAAAAGGACTGTTGGGATGTGATTTCATCAACAGCCCTTTTTTAGCCTCAAGATGAATTGAGAAAGTAGGTAGAGTATTACTCGTTTTTTAAAAGCGATAACCAATGCCTGCATAAGCGAGAATTGGATTAATTTCTATGTCCGCTTTGGAGCGGATAAGTTCACCGAGTTTGGCATCGGTCACAGTAATGGTGGTGTCATTACTGAGTTGAGCATAACTGACCGAGCCTACAGCAAACCAATTGCTATTAAAATCGTAGGTAAATCCAACTGTGGCAATCGGTGCAAAGGCATCAGATGCTTCAAGATCCACTTGAGGATTGGCAGAACTGGTTTTACCTTCTAAAGATGCTCCTGCATGACCTTCTTTAATATTGGCAATCATATGACCTGCAGCAATTAAATCCTGCTCAATTCTTGGATTCATTTCCAATTCATTAAAATAAGCATACATGACACCTAAACCGATATAGGGACGAAACTTATTAACCCCAGTTTTGCCAAAATGATATTGGAGCTCAAAAGCAGGTGTCCATGCCCGAGCCGAAGCAGCAGCACCATGAGCAGCCAAATCGGTAATCAAAATATCATTTTCAAGTTCCAGTTGACCTAAAACACTGCCTAAAGGACTGGCAATAGCTGAAAAGGGAGCATAGATTTTTCCTTGACCTTGTAAATCGACTTTAGGAGGAATCCCTGCTTTGACCTCAACTGAAATATGGTCTGTAAAGAAATAATTACTCATGATGCCTAAAGTTGTAACATCATCTGCTTGAAGTCCAGTACCTGCATTATCCCATTGGCTTAAGCCTTGTATTTCGGCAGTACCACTTAGACTTGAGGGAATAGGTGCATCAATAGCAGCTAATCCTTGAAGTGTCGCGTTGAGCAATGGATTAACTTCACTGCCCGATCGAATATTGTCTAAAACAGTCTGAGCTTGAATAGTACCGACTTTCGCAGTTTCACCTTCTTTAACTGCCGTATTGACCCGGAACGGTTGGGCTTGACCTTGTGGCATGACGTGCAGGGCACCGACAGAAACGGAGAAGCGTTTAAAGCCATCGCCATCTTGTAGGCTGAAATAGGGGGATTTAGCATGGCTAAATGTAGGAATAAGGGTCATCGCAATTGAGAATGCTAATCCTGTTTTTTGCATAGGGGACTCCATGTCCATTCTTCATCATTTTTATTCAGGGGCATTATTCAATAGTGTAGTTAAAGAAAACTGTTGTTTTCGAACGGGAATCTTTTTTAAAGATTGTGAAAAATACCGTGATTTTTTTGTGATTATGTTAATTACGAATAGATCGTGTAATTAGGAAATAGGAGGATTAATCTTGGTTTTTAAAGTTGGAAATTGCTCCTAAATAGCTATAAGTGAATAAAAAAATATTCTAGAAGCATGATTTTTTGACATAAAAAAGATCACCCGAAGGTGACCTTTTTGACAACGAACTTAGCGTTTAAGCCAATGACACAGATTCAGTTTGAAAACGTGATAAATCTTCTTCTGGACGGGCTGTTAAAATTTCAACACCGTCTTTAGTCACTAAAATGGTGTGTTCATATTGTGCAGATAATTTATGGTCTTTGGTCACAACAGTCCATTTATCACCCAGTAATTTGGTTTGCCATACCCCTGCATTGACCATAGGTTCAATGGTAAAGGTCATACCTTCTTCAATAATCATACCGCTGTTGCCTTGACCATAATGCAATACTTGTGGCTCGTCATGGAACACCGTGCCAATACCGTGACCACAGTATTCACGAACGACGCTAAAGCGTTCAGACTCAACATATTTTTGAATCGCTAAACCAATATCACCAATGGTCGAACCTGGTTTTACAGTTGCAATACCACGGTACATGGCTTCTTGTGCTACTTTACACAAGCGATCTGCAAGAATAGATGTTTCATCTCCAACCACGTACATCATATTGGTATCGCCGTGGTAACCATCTTTAATCACGGTGACATCAATATTTAAGATATCGCCTTTCTTTAAGATTTTACTTTCAGATGGAATACCGTGACACACCACGTGGTTCACAGAAGTACAAATGGTATGTTGAAACGCAGGACGACCCGGTGCTGCACCATAACCTAAACATGCAGGGATCGCATTTTGTACGTTCACAATATAATCGTGACAAATCGTGTCTAATTCGAGGGTCGTTACCCCTGGTTTGATATGCGGTTTGATCATATCCAACACTTCGGCCGCCAGTCGTCCCGCCACACGCATTTTTTCAATTTCATCGGCAGTTTTAATTAATCGACGGGGAGCTTGATAAGTTGTATTCATGATCTCTAAAAACTTTTGGAAATTTATATGTGACTATGGTATAAATAGCCGCCCATTTTATCAAATGCTTTTTCGTGAATATCTTTACGAGTCATTTGATTGAAATAGGTAAAAAATCCGCACATATATCGACACATTACTCTGGGTGCCCTTAACGGGTGGAGAATGCGGATATATGGAGGCCTAACCCAAACTTTAAGGTAAAGAAAATGGCAGATTACAACGTAAGCATGCGCGACCTTCTTCAAGCAGGTGCGCACTTTGGTCACCAAACTCGTTTCTGGAACCCAAAAATGCGTCAATACATTTTTGGTGCGCGTAACAAAATTCACATCATTAACCTTGAGCACACTGTTCCTGCGTTAAACGATGCTTTGAACTTTGTTAACAATCTTGCAAGCAAAAAGAACAAAGTATTGTTCGTTGGTACTAAACGTGCTGCTTCTAACATCATCCGTGAACAAGCTCAACGCGCTGGTCAACCATATGTAGATCACCGTTGGTTAGGTGGTATGTTGACGAACTGGAAAACACTTCGCCAATCTATCAACCGTTTGAAAGACCTTCAAACTCAATCTCAAGACGGTACTTTTGCTAAGCTTACTAAACGTGAAGCTTTAGAACGTACTCGTGAGATGGACAAACTTGAACGTGCTTTAGGCGGCGTTAAAAACATGGGTGGTTTACCTGACGCATTATTCGTAATCGACGTTGACCACGAATCAATCGCGATTAAAGAAGCTAAAAACCTTGGTATTCCTGTAATCGGTATCGTTGATACAAACTCTAACCCAGACAACGTAGATTTCGTTATCCCGGGTAATGACGATGCGATCCGTGCAGTAACACTTTACGCTTCTGCTATGGCTGATGCGATCCTTGCTGGTAAAGAGTACGCTCAAACACAAGCAAATGCACAAGCAAAAGGCGACGAAGCTGCTAAAGAAGCTCCTGAGGCTTAATGCGTTTTGACGCAAGCTTGTCATTTTTGCGACATGTGATGGTGGCAAAGTAAGCGTCATGTATGCAGACGGCCCATGAGCATCCCTCTGGGCCGTTTCTGTTCTAAAAAGAATTCATTTTCTACCGATTTTTAGGAGATACACATGACTGCTATTACTGCAAGCATGGTTAAAGAATTGCGTGACCGTACTGGTTTAGCAATGATGGAATGTAAAAAAGCATTAACAGAAGCGAATGGTGACATCGAATTAGCGATTGATAACCTACGTAAATCTGGTCAAGCTAAAGCTGCTAAAAAAGCGGGTAACATCGCTGCTGACGGCGCGATCACTATCGCTCAAGAAGGCAACAAAGCTATTCTTTTAGAAGTAAACTGCCAAACTGACTTCGTTGCTAAAGACGAAAACTTTGCTGGCTTCTCTGCTAAAGTTGCTGCTGCTGCACTTGCTGCTGGCGAAACTGATGCTGCTAAAATTGCTGAACTTAAACTTGAAGATGGCACGACTGTTGAAGAAGCGCGTATTGCTCTTGTTCAAAAAATCGGTGAAAACATCCAAGTACGTCGTGCTAAAATTGTTGAAGGTGAAAACCTTGCAGTTTACAAACACGGTTTAAAAATTGGTGTTGTAGTTGCTTATACTGGTCAAGCTGACACTGGTAAAGGTGTTGCAATGCACGTTGCTGCGTTCAACCCAGTTGCTGTAACTGCTGAAGGCGTTTCTGCTGAGCTTATCGCGAAAGAGAAAGAAATTGCTGAAGCGAAAGCGATTGAATCTGGCAAGCCAGCGAACATTGTTGAGAAAATGGTAACTGGTTCAGTTGAGAAATACTTGAACGAAGTTGTACTTGAGCGTCAAATGTACGTAATTGACAACGATAAGAAAGTTGCTGACGTATTAAAAGCGACTGGTACAACTGTTGCTCAATTCGTTCGTTTCGAAGTGGGTGAAGGCATTGAGAAAAAAGCTGAACTTTCTTTTGCTGAAGAAGTTGCTGCTGCTCAAGCTGCTGCAAAATAATTTTATTTTGCAAAAAAAGCCCCTTCTGGGGCTTTTTTTATATCAAATAAAAAGGATAAAAAATGATGAATAAAACAAATTTGAGAATAGGCGTTGTTATTCTGGTGCTTATTGCTGCATATCTAGGAATAAACCGAGAACAGCATACGCCTCCTAAAAATGAATCTCCAATCACAACGCCATCGGAAACAGTATCAACAGTTGATGATCATCAGAAAATACAACAGGCATTTCAGCAACAACAAAATAATATTCAAGTCCGTGCAAGTGGCGTGGTAAAAGCGATTCTTGCGGATGACCATGAAGGATCAAGACACCAGAAATTTATATTGTCGTTGCAGAATGGCTTGACTGTATTGGTCGCGCATAATATTGATTTAGCACCCAGAATAGAAAATCTGCAAAAAGCCGATACGGTTGAGTTTTATGGTGAATATGAATACAACCCAAAGGGTGGGGTAATACATTGGACGCATCATGATCCAGAGCGTCAGCACATTGATGGTTGGTTAAAACATCAGGGAAGAATTTATCAATAAAGAATGAGAGAGCAATTTTGTTCTATACAGCAAAAATAGACATGCTATTTTGCATGTGCAATAGGTTTGACTGGCATGAATGAAGAATTAATTGTATGAGTAAAGTGAAGCATGAGTTTGTAAAATTTAAGCATGTCCAAGAATTGGGTGGCTTAGAGTTACTGAATGCTTCGTATATACAAAAGCAATTCTCTAAACATGTGCATGAAGGCTATTGCATCGGGGTGATAGAAGAGGGCGCACAATCATTTTATCGCACAGGTGCACTGCATATTGCACCTAAAGGACATATTATTTTGGTGAATGCAGATGAAGTGCATACGGGTTCATCTGCAGTGGAAACAGGATGGCGTTATCGCGCCATTTATCCGACACCTGAAATGTTAAGAGATGTGAGTCAAGACCTTTTCCAACCTTCAGGAACCATGCCGTGGTTTCCACATGCCGTGATTCATGATGAAGGCTTGGCGCAACAACTTAGCTTGTTATTCGACCTGTTAGAAAATAAAGATAATCAATTGTTTAAACAAACTTTATATCTATCTACGCTGGCTTATTTAATGTCACATCACAGCTGCACTAAGCTGGGTGAGTTGCCATTACCTGAAGCGCAAAATCGTATATTGATGATTAAAGATTTATTGGCGAGTGCACCTGAAAAAGAGTATTCACTGAATGATTTGGCTGAAACAGCGGGCTTAAGTCCTTGGCATTTTTTACGGCAATTTAAAAAATATACGGGTCTTCCACCACATGCATGGCTTATTCAGTTTCGTTTGCATCAAGCGAAGCAGCTTTTAAAACGTGGTGAAAATATTGCTTTGGTGGCAGATTTATGTGGCTTTTCAGATCAGAGTCATTTTAATCGGCATTTTAAAAAATCGGTGGGTGTGACACCTTTGCAATACGTGATGAGTCTACGTTAGAGAAAAACTGCTCTGATCTGAAAGATATACTTTAAGTCACTTATATTTATTGTTTTAATTGAGAACATTTGCCACGTATTTGAGTTTTTATAATTCCAGAATAATTAAGCAATTTTGTACAAGATCATCCTGCTGCAAAACGCCTATTTTATAGGTGTGTTCATTCGGTAGATGTCTTTATGGATTTTTCTCCTCAGCAATTGATTGCTGCAAGTAATCATAAATCTCAAGATTTTATCCAAGGTGCTTTAGATATTTTCCCTTTATCGATTGCGGTACTGCCATGGGGTATTTTGGCGGGTTCAGTTGCCATTGATGCGGGGTTGAGTATTCCACAAGCGGTGGCGATGTCAGCGGTTGTGTTTGCGGGTGCGGCACAACTAGTAAGTTTGGGAATGTGGTCTGCGGATGCAACAGCACTTACAATTGCAATTACAGTATTTTTTTTAACCAGTCAGCATTTTATTTATGCCTTAACTTTGCGTAAAGATATCTCTATTTTGGCGAGTTATTACCGAATTCCTTTGGGATTCTTATTGACGGATGAATTATTTGCAGTCGCCATGACTAAGCAACTGCGTCGTCCATATTATTTATTGGGAGCAGGCTTATGTTTTTATCTCGCGTGGATACTATTTAGCCTATTGGGAATTTATTTGGCTTCGACAGTTCCTAATTTGTCGAACTTGCATTTAGATTTTTCTATTGTCGCTGTTTTGGTGGCGATTATTGTTCCCTTTATTAAAAATTGGATGAGTTTGATTGGGGTCATCACCACAATTCTAAGCTCGCTGTGTTTAACCGTGTTGCATATAGAAGCATCAATTTTAATCTCTGGCATGTTGGGAATGTTTGTTGCGGTGTGTCTAGAACGTTGGGAGAAAAAAACATGAGTTGGGCATTTATTTTTTTGTTGGCTGCAATTGTGTTTTTTAATCGTTATCTATTTTTAGAACCTAAAGTTGCTATTCAATTTCCGATGTTTTTCGAGCGAATGTTGAAATATTCAGCACCCTGTTTATTAAGCGCAATTTGTATGCCGATTATTTTTTTTGATCAAGGTGAATGGAGATCGTTGCAGGGCAATAGTTATTTTTATGCCACGATATTTTGCGTTCTTGTATGCTTCTTTTTAAGAAAAATTTTAATCAGTTTGGTGTTGAGTCTGCTGTTTTTTTATGCATTAGAAGCTTGGGTGTTTTAATCGAGTTCACGGTGGAAAACATTGGGAAGATCCAATTCCACTGTGGAAATTGTACTTGTGCGCTAAATGGCGTTCATTTGCGCTCTAACGCGGGTTTTTAATTTGGGCACCAGTTTATTTAGATATGCATCCATACACCAAATTGGGTCAATGAGGAGAAATTGGAGGTCTTTGAAGAAAGAAGGTTTCTTTCCTTCAATTTTATGTCCATAAAACTGCCCAATCCAAGCAAAAATGAACAAAGCAATATAAAAACCGACCCCAACAGGTAAAATTAAAACCAGCCATGCCATTACAAAAATCAGGGCTGCCATTGCTACAGCTAAAACAAGATCAAGTCGACTATAAAAAATAAGAGTGAGGGTTATAATGAGAGCAGTAAGCAGTACACTAAAATGCGCCAAAATACCAATAATTGAAAATAGGATTGTTGGTACGCAAAGCCAGTGAATCATTTTATTGGTTTTATTTTGGTGGCTTTCACTGTATTCATCGAACCATTCGTTTATCGTTTTCATGCGTTGCTCTTGTAATTGTTTATTGTACTTTTTATGTCCTTGTTTCGAAGAAACTATAAAATAGAAAATAAATGAGATCAAAATTTGAAATTAAATTTTAGTCCATTTCTATCATTTGTTTTGTCATTCAGTAACGCAGCTCAAGTCGTTTGAACTGCGTTATGTTGGCTTTCACAGATTTAGTTTCCTGTATGAAAAACTTCTTTACCTTCTTTGAAAGTGGCAAGCACTTTAATATTTTTAATTTGATCAGTAGGAACAGTCATGGGGTTCTGATCTAGAATCACAAAATCAGCTAATTTCCCTGGAGCCAGTGAGCCTTTGCTGTCTTCTTCAAAATATTGATAGGCGGCCCAACTGGTCATGCTCTTGAGCGCAAGATAGGGACTTACACGTTGATCGGTACCTAAAATTTTACCGCTACGCGTTACTCGGTTTACAGTGGTGTCCAAGGTCATCATGCTATTGGGAGGAATGACGGGTGCATCATGATGTTCGGTAAATAAAATCCCTTTTCTTAAGGCTGAGCCAGTCGGGGAAATATTTTGGGCGCGTTGTAGACCTAAAGTCTCATGAATATGCCAGTCTCCCCAGTAATAAGTATGCAGAGAAAAGAAAGAGGGTATCAGCTTCAGTTCTTTGGCTTTATCCAGTTGATCTTCCCGCATGGTTTGTGCATGAATAATTACATTGCGTCGATCTAGGATTGGAAATTTAGCTGTGGCTTTTTCAATGGTATTTAAATATTGATCAATTGCGGCATCGCCATTGGCATGCGCTAAAATTTGCCAATTATTTTGGAAGGCTAAATCAATCAGATTTTGTACCGTACTTTGTTGTGGGAAGGCTGCATAACCCCGATAAGATTTTTTTTGGCCTTCAGGTGGGACTAGATAGGGTTTGGTGAGCCAAGCAGTTTTACCTTGTGGAGATCCATCCAGACTAATTTTGACGCCCCCAATTCTATAATGGTGTTTATATTCTCGATTGGTGCCATGTTGCAGCATATAGTTTTTTTCGGTACTGATATCTGGATAGACCACCAAATCTACTGGCAATTTGCCATTTTTCGCTAAATCTCGCCACATTTCTGAAGTCCCTGCATCTGCTCGACCTTCTTGAATGGTGGTGTATCCATTTTTGACATAGGTCTGCACCGCAGTGAGTGCCATTTTTTCCATGGTTTCAGGTGGCATATGCTGGAAAATTTGAATCATGGCTTTAAAAACCACACTTTCCTCAAGTACGCCATTGGGTTCTTTTGAATTTGCTTTACGACGGATGACCCCACCAGTTGGGTTTGGTGTTTGGGCGTCAATTTTGAGTAGTTTGAGGGCTTTTGTATTGACCGTCGCCAAATGACCAGATTGATGTAAAATTATGATAGGTTGGTCTGTTGAGATTTTATCTAGTTCAGTCGCGGTAGGGTGGCGCTTTTCAGTTAATTGGGCATCATCATATCCGTTGCCAATAATCCACCCCGAAGCTTGTTGAATGAAAGCGGGATTATTATTTTTCCATGTTTGCATTGCTTGAATCAGAGAGGGAATATCTGTGACTTTGCCATCTGGTGGGGCATAAAGATTAGCAACGCTTTGTTGTAAGCCAACACTATTGGCATGGCTATGTGCATCGATCAGTCCGGGAATCACAGTATGGTTTTTTAAGTTAAAACGCTGTGCACGCAAATTGAGTCGTTTTGCATCAGCAAGAGAGCCAGTAAATTTGATCATCCCGTTTTCAACTAACATCGCTTCGACATATGTCGGGGTATCGCCTTGCATGGTGAGAATAGGGCCGCCATGCAGAATAAAGGTAGAATCTTGTCTGGGGTCTATTTTTTGACCGCGATGAATATGTTCTGAGATGGAGTAGCTACACGCAGACAATAAAACCGTACTCATTAGAGCAAAAACTTTCAAATGCGAAGTTGTTAAATATTGGATTGATTTTGTCATTAGATCGTTTCCCCCGACAGGTCGTCGATTTTTTGTCTTTTTTTTAAAATAACATATTAATTAAATTAGAAAATAAAAAAAGCCACTTAGATGTGGCTTTTTATCAAATGTATTGTGCATCAGTGAAATTAAGAATTGGGACCTGCAACGCGTTCAATGCTTACTTTTGCTGTTCCTGCATTGGTGATACCAAGTTGTTTTGCAGCACCATAAGAAAGATCGACCACACGGTTGCCATGGAATGGACCACGGTCATTGACTTTCACAACCACACTTTTACCGTTATTTTTGTTGGTCACACGAATGTAGCAGTTAAGTGGCAAGCTACGATGAGCTGCTGTTAATGCATTCATGTCAAATGTTTCACCATTTGCGGTTTTACGACCATGGAACTGACGACCATACCATGAGGCAACACCAGTTTGGCTAAATTGACGAACAGTGTTTGAGGCAACATCATTTAACTTGTCAATGACTGAGGGCTCATTTGCTGGGATTTCAATTTTCGCAGCAATCGTTTCGCGGCGAATTTTATCTCCAGAACTCTCAGTAATTGAAAGGCTATTTAGATTTGAAAAGTGAGAGTTAAAACTCTGAGCATCTTTGTTTAAAACACGTGCTGCTAAACGTGAATTATCATTGTCATTATTTAACGACGATGATTGAACCAATTCTGCCTGTGACTGGGTCAGGGCGAATGTGGTGGTTATGGCAAGAATATATTTCATTGAAGAATGCATAAAATCTCCTAAAGGCGGGTTTGCAGAGCAGTAATTCAGTAGTAAAACCTTGAATTACAAGCAAACGGGCCGATTTATTCACTTGTGCAACTACATTTGACGAGATGGATAATATTCATGCCACGGTAAAGGTGTCTAGTCTTTATACCGAAATCTTTACAAAAAGTAGGTAATTAAATTGTTTTGTGGTTAATAAATATACAATATTGTAACATAATATTTAATTTGTCTATTTTATGCACTTTTTGATTAAAAAAAAGATTGACTTATTTATTTTTTGTAAAAAGCTAGCCTTAACGGCTAGCAATTTCAGTGCCTAATTGCCACACAGCGGTGGCATACATACGGCTCTTATTATAGGTAGTAATCACTTGAAAATTCGGGTAAGTAATATAGTAAATTGAGCCATAACTCTCTTGAAGTTGAATGACATTAACCATATCTAAATCATCAATTTTTACCACTGGATTGATGGGTGAAATACCCTGCGGTTTTAACACGCCATAAGGTGTAGGTTGTTCAAGGTTTTTGGCAATAATGGCATCAGGTGTCGAACCTGTGTAACGCGCCGCAAAACCAATCGGTTGATTGCGCTGCCAGCCATGTTGCGCGAGATAGTTGGCAATAGAACCAATCGCATCAACTGCTGAATTTCTTAGATCAATATGTCCATTACCATCGTAGTCCACGCCATATTTAGGAATGTTACTGGGCATAAATTGTGGATAGCCAATTGCACCTGCATAAGACCCTACGACAGAGTTGGCTGGCACACCATCTTTATAAGTCCATGCAATCAGTGCAGACAGCTCATCTTGGAAATAGGCAGCACGACGTTCATAACCAAATGCAAGCGTCGCTAAGGCATCTCGAGTGATGAAATTGCCTTTATTTGCACCAAAACCTGTTTCTACGCCTAAAATGCCCAAAATCACCGATTGCGGAACGCCGAACTGCTGTTCAGCTCGATTTAAGGTATCTGCATATTGATTTTTGAATCGAACACCACGTTGAATGGTGCTTTCCGACATGAAATTGGTTTTGTAGTCATACCATGGCTTACTTTCGCCTGGTCGGTTCATAATATTGATAATGTTGGGAAGATTTTGAGCACCATTCATTGCCCAATCGACTTGTTCAGCCGTTAAACCATAGCTTTGCATGGTTTTTTGTTTGAAACTGGAGTACTGGGGATTATTGGCAAAATCATTTGCTTGGCAAAAACTGGTAATTGAAAAAGCACCAATAAGTAAAGATAAACGCTTCAGTTTTTTATAAATAGACAAATTCGTCATATAGGTTAAATCCCAAAAATTATCGATGTGTATGAATTGACATCACAACGCCAAAAGTGGCCATTAGAGTAATAATTGCAGTACCGCCATAACTCATAAAAGGTAAAGGCACACCCACTACCGGTAAAATACCACTGACCATGCCCGCATTGACAAAGACATATACAAAAAATGACAAAGCAAAACTGCTTGCTACTAAACGTCCAAAGTTATGAAAACTGTTTAATCCAATTTGAAACGTTCGGCTAATGATTGCAAAGTACAGTATAATCAATATGATAATACCAATCAGCCCAAATTCTTCAGAAAATGCAGCAATAATAAAATCGGTATGACCTTCAGGTAAAAAATGTAAGTGAGATTGAGTGCCTAAGAGGTATCCTTTACCTAAAACTCCACCAGAACCTATGGCAGTTTCTGATTGAATAATATTCCAACCTGTACCCAGTGCATCTTCTTCGGGATGAATGAGCGTCAGAACACGTTGTCGTTGATAATCATGGAGTAAAAATTGCCAAGCAATCGGGATGATGAGTGCGGCAAGTCCAATTGCGACGGTAATTAAGCGCCATGACAAGCCACTTAGAAATAAAACAAAAATCCCACTGGATAAAACCAATAAAGAGGTGCCGAGGTCAGGTTGCTCAGCAATAAAAATAAAGGGAATGCCAATAAAGATTAGACAAATGCCAATCTGACTGATTTTAGGGGGTAAAGGTCGTCGAGCTAAAAACCATGCAATCATTAAAGGCATGGCAATTTTCATAAATTCACTGGGTTGCACACTGCCGAGTCCAGGAATGTCGATCCAGCGCTGTGCCCCTAAACGGACCTCTCCAAATAGTTTCACTCCTATTAGCGACAAGAATGCAAATATATAAAGATAGGGAGCAAAGGATTGATACACCTTGGGTGGAACCTGTGCAAGCGCTAACATGGTGAAAAAACCAATCGCAAAACTGATGGCTTGTTTCGACACTAGATTCCAGTCTTGCTCGGAAGCACTATAGAGCACGGTTAAACCTAATAATGCAGTGAGCAATAAATAGAGGCATAACCACGGATCTAAGTGTAATTTGTGCCACTTTGATGGTAGGGAAGTAGTACTTAAACCATCACGGGGTGCATGGCGTAAGAATTTGGACTGTGGAGGAATAGTCATGGAAGATATTAATAGAATAAAGTCTTAGGCAGTATTTTGCGCTTGCTACCATATACCTGTGTATTGAAGCTGTATATCAATATTTAGCAATAAAAAAACCTAGCAAAAGCTAGGTTTCCGATAGTTTAATTTTCTATCAATGATGGAACAGCGTATCGTGATACTCTGCCATAATTATAAGTTCTTCCTTGGTTAAATGTGGGAAGATTTTATCAATTGCAATATGCACCGCTTTAATGACCGCCGCAGAGCCGATATCCGCCGCTTTACGCTTAATCATGCCCAAATCGAGGGTTTTGTTAAAATCATTCATGAAATGACGTACAGTTGCTTCTGCGAACTGTTTGTACAATTCGACCATCACCGATTTGTTAATGTCAGCCCCTGAACGAATTTCAGCAAAATTTGACTTTAAATTAGTCACCAAGCTGGCATCTAAACTTTCACCAACACGATATTGAGCTTGTGCATCTTTAAATAAGCTTTTTTCAGAAAACTCGATAGATTGTTTAACCACATCATTTGGAGCTTTACTTAAAAGTTGCTTCAATAGCACCGCAACCGTGGATTTAATGTAACCTGCTAATTTCTCAGCAGTATCACGTTTATCACTTGGCGGAAAACGACGGACTAACTCCGTTAAAATGGCGTCAATAATTTCGTCATTAATCAATAAAGCAGTTTGGTCACGTAAAGGGTAGAGTACTTCACTCGAGTTTTTCTTTTGCTGACCAGTTTGAATACTATTTAATAGTGTTTCAGAAGGGACAAAACCAAAAAAAGGCATTGTTATTTAACCTCAGTATTATTCATTTTATTGTCGCGCCAAGCGAATTGGGCGAGGCATCCATGTTAAATCCGATACCCGACAAGGATTGATGTCTAAACCACCTCGGCGGGTATAAGCTGCATAAACCATAAGCTTTTCAGGTTGTAGATTTTGCCAGATATCGGCATAGATCTGTTCCACGCATTGCTCATGAAAGCCATTATGCTGACGGTAGGAGATAATATAGGCTAAAAGTGAGCGATAACAAGGCTTTTTACCCTGATAACGGATAAAAACTGTACCCCAATCGGGTTGACCTGTCACTGGGCAGTTACTGCGCAGTAAATGTGAATAGAGTTGGATTTCCAGATGATCCGTATTTTCATGATCGAAGCTGAGCAGGGAAGCATCGGGTTGATTTTCCAGACGTTCAGGGACTAAGTCATCAATACAGATACCTTCGGGCTGATAAATGGCTAAATCATCCACTTGGAACAATTGAATTGTTACTGTCGCGCCCGCAGCCGCAGATAAATCTTTTTCTACAGTAGCTATAAATGTGGCTTCAGAATTGAATTGAGTAAAGTTCAGACTATTAAAATAAAGCTTGAGTGATTTGGACTCAATTAAATTAGGTGAAGACGCAGGTAGCGTTAAGCGACCAATTGCAACTTGAGGAATACCTTGAGCATTAAGCCAAGAAATTTCAAACACGTGCCACCAGTCTTTGCCCTGTTGAATGCCTTTAATATGGGCATAGCTTGAACGTGCTTGTGCACGAGCAATGGGAAAAAGAATATCTGGTTGATATGTTGATGGATATTGGGTGTCTTTACCGAGTAAAGAATGTTCTACACTCATTATTCACGCATTCCTGAGCCACGAGAAAGTAAATAATACGCTATACCGTAAAGGACAGCACAACATAAAGTCACTACGGTGAGTGAAATCGAAACGTTCACATCACTATGACCTAGAATTCCGAAACGGAAAGCATTGACCATATATACAATAGGATTAATTAAAGACAGATTTTGCCAAAATGGGCTAAGTGCACTGATGGCATAAAACACACCGCCTAAATAAGTTAAAGGGGTCAGTACAAAAGTTGGAATGATTGAAATATCGTCAAAAGATTTGGCGTAAACAGCATTAATAAAACCACCCAATGAAAATAATAATGAGGTCACAATCACTGTATATATAGTTACAAACCAGTTAGTAATATATAAGTCAGTGAAAAAGAGACTCATGGCGGTGACAATAATACCTACCAAGACCCCGCGAGATAATCCGCCCAACACATAACCCCAAAGGACTAAATGTAAAGGGACTGGACTCATAATTAGTTCTTCAATACTTTTTTGGAATTTGGCACTAAAGAAACTAGAGGAAACGTTGGCATAGCTATTGGTAATTACCGCCATCATAATTAAGCCAGGCACAATAAACTGCATATAGCTAAAGCCACCCATTGAACCAATCCGTGAGCCGACTAAATTGCCAAAAATCACAAAATAAAGACTCATGGTAATCGCTGGCGGCAATAATGTTTGTGGCCAAATTCGCATAAAGCGGCGAACTTCTTTATGAACCAAGGTGAAAAGAGCAACACGCATTTGAGTCATGTTCATGGTGTAGCTCCTTCCAAATTTTTCTCTACAAGTCTGACAAACAGCTCTTCTAAGCGGTTGGATTTATTTCGCATACTACTCACTTGAATGCCTTGTGCTTCAAGTAACTGAAATAATTGATTTAAGGTATGAGCTTTGTCCATGGTGACTTCAAGCGTGACTGGATCAATTAAATTGAACCGCACCCCAATAATATCAAGATGTAGGGGTTGAATTGGTTCTGCCAAGTCGAAAATAAAGGATTCTTCATGTAATTGGTTGAGGAATGCTTTCATGGTGGTGTCTTCTTTAATCACACCGCGGTCAATAATCGCAATGCGGCGACACAACATTTCAGCTTCTTCTAAATAGTGTGTCGTTAAAATGATGGATGTCCCATTTTCATTCATTTCTGTCAGGAAGTCCCACATTGAGCGGCGTAGCTCAATATCGACACCTGCTGTAGGTTCATCCAGAATAAGGAGTTTAGGTTCATGCATCATGGCGCGTGCGATCATGAGGCGACGTTTCATACCACCTGACAGCATACGACCTTGGGTATTTCGTTTTTCCCAAAGCCCTAATTTTTCTAAATAATGCTCGGCACGTTGCTCTGCAATTTTACGAGGGATACCGTAATAGCCTGCTTGAGTCACCAAAATATCGAAGGTTTTTTCAAACTGACCAAAGTTAAATTCTTGCGGCACAACGCCTAAGCATTGCTTGGCGTGTGATGGGTGCGTATCAAGATTATGACCAAAAATTTCGACAGTGCCCGCGGTCTTTTTGGTTAAAGAACTAATGATACCGATGGTCGTCGATTTGCCAGCACCGTTCGGTCCAAGAAGCGCATAAAATTCACCTTCTGGTACGGTTAAATTAATTCCTTTAAGGGCTTGAAAGCCATTACGATAAGTTTTGGACAAATCTCTGATCAGTAATGCATCGGTCATGAAGTTCTCACAGCATATAGAGTGTGACTATTGTGAGCGATCTTGATAAATAAACCAAGTAAATTACAGGGAATACTGCGTTGCATACTTAGAACATTGATTAAACTCTAATCATAAAAATGAATGATTTATATATAGTTGCTTTCACTTCTTTATTTTTTTGCTATGATGTGCACGCGCGGCCATAGCTCAGTTGGATAGAGTACAAGTTTCCGAAGCTTGGGGTCGTGGGTTCGATTCCCGCTGGCCGCACCATTTTTCTGTTCTTTGATGTTTTAAGTTGCTCTAAAAAATTATAAATTTTAATAAGATAGAGAAAATTTAGAAGACATGATTCAATTATCCTTTCATCGCTTAAACATTTAATCCAATCATAGCTTTCTGTTTTAAATATTTTTTTTTGGAGTGACTTTAGATTTTAAAGTGCTAGATGATAGTGTAAAAATCTATAATTTAAATTTAACTAACCTGAATCGCGGATAAGAAATTAACTTGAAAGCCATTAGGGAGTTACCACACAACCTATGCTTTCAGCCATCATGTTTGATTTTACATATTTCTTTTGCATAATCGATGACTTTTTTCAGAAATTCGAAGTAACCTATTGGCTATTTTTAAAACGCAGCAACAAACGTTCAAGAATATGAAATCTGTTGAACTCTCAACATCAGATGAATGCCACTTAAAGCAGCATAAGAAGATAGAGACTTTATTTAGCCTGTTAAAAGGGAAGTATCATTTGGTGACGAGTAAGGCTAGAAGCATTGAAGGATACTTAGCTGGGATTTATGCTTCTTTATGTGCTTACCAATTATGCTATCAAAACAAGCCAACTATTCGAGTAATGCAACTATTGGTTTAAACAGGATTCGGGTTAATAATAAAATATGGAAACTTTCATAATAAAAAAATAAATCTTTATCAAAAATAATGTTTATGAAGATGAGGGGTATTTATTGAGGTTTTGGTGATAAAGGTAAAATAAAAATAAATTAAAACTTATAAATATATAAATTTGAATGTGAATAAAATCATGGGTTATATTTTAAAAAATGATTTTATTTTCGGATTAAATTATAAATATAAGAAAAAAATAGTGCTAGCTTAGGTTTTATAACCATCTAACTGAGTTTTTATAATGACTTCAAAAATTGAAATAAAATTGGAAGACGCGCAAAACATTCCAAGGGATTTTTATCAACAAGAGAGTCTGGCTCATATCATCCGCTCAGATGAAGAAGCCATACAAGTTGCTAAAACGCTGGCAGTAGAATTTGTGAAAGAAGCCTCTCAACGTGACTATCAACGACAATTGCCATTGCGAGAAGTGCAACAATATTCAGCATCGGGTCTTTGGGGTATTACTATTCCTAAGCAATTTGGCGGTGCGGGTGTCAGCTATAAAACTCTTGCAGAAGTGGTCAAAATTATTTCAAGTGCAGATTCATCTTTAGGGCAAATTGCACAAAACCATTGGGCGTTTTTAGAACATATTCGTTTGGATGCTTCATTGGAGCAGCAAGAGTTTTTCTTTGCTCAAGTTTTGCAGGGAAAACGTTTTGGCAATGCATTTTCTGAAAAAGGTTCTAAAACTGTTGCAGACTTAACAACAAAAATTGAATTTAAAGATGGGCACGCTGTTATTAATGGCCAGAAATTTTTTGCCACAGGCGCATTACTCGCCCATTGGATACCTGTAGTGGCTGTAAGTGAAGAGGGTAAGCCGTTTGCTGCATTAGTGCCTCAACACACGCCAGGCTTGACGATTGTAAATGATTGGAGCGGATTTGGTCAGCGTACTACAGTCAGTGGTTCAGTACATTTAAACAATGTTCAAGTCGATTTAAAATACATTGTACCAATTCATCAAGCCTTTGAACGTCCAACCGCAGCAGGGGCAATTTCGCAATTTATTCAATCTGCTATTGATGCTGGCATTGCACGTGGTGCAATTGATGAAACGATTGCGTATGTCCGTGCTTATGCACGCCCGTGGATTGATTCGGGCTTAGAACAGGCATCTCAAGATCCGTACACCATTGCCAATATTGGTGAGTTAAAAATTAAACTGCGTGCAGCAGAAGCTGTTTTGGCTTTAGCGGGTGAAGCAATTGATCGCGCGTTGTCGAATCCAACAGAAGAAACTGTGTCTGAAGCAACTTTAATTACAGCAGAATCTAAAGTGCTGACCACAGAGATTGCCTTATTGGCAGCCAATAAGCTATTTGAACTTTCGGGTACACGTTCAACACTATCGGAACTGAATTTAGACCGTCATTGGCGTAATGCGCGTACACATACTTTGCATGATCCCGTCCGTTGGAAACTGAATATTGTTGGGAATTATTATTTGAATGATGTTCCTCCACCACGTCATGCATGGAGTTAATAGGAAAATATTATGACTATTCAAAATAATCAAAACTTGTCTTTAGGGGCTCATTACGAGCAAGTGGCTGGAAAATTCCGTGCTATTTTTCAGCGCATCGCAGAAGGTGCACTAGAGCGTGAAAAAAACCGAATATTGCCTTATGAACCGATCCAATGGTTAAAGCAGGCAGGTTTTGGCGCGGTACGTGTTCCTGTAGCTTTTGGTGGAGATGGCGTATCGCAAAGACAATTATTCCAACTCTTAATTGAGCTGGCAAAAGCAGATTCTAATGTGGTTCAGGCATTGCGTGGACATTTTGCTTTTGTGGAAGATCGTTTAAATGCCCATAAGACAGAGCCACAAACCTTATGGTTTGAGCGTTTTGTAAAAGGTGACCTTGTAGGAAATGCATGGACGGAAATAGGCAATGTGGAAATAGGTGATGTCGTCACTCGTGTGACAGAGTCCCAAAGTGGAAAGCTCGTTGTGAATGGCCAGAAATATTATTCGACAGGGACTATTTTCGCAGATTGGATTGATTTATTTGCCTTCGATGAAACAACAAATCAGCACGTTATTGCTGCTGTTTCAACACAGGTAGAAGGTATTCATATTGTTGATGATTGGGATGGTTTTGGCCAAAAAACCACGGGCAGTGGAACATTAAAAATTGATAATGTACAAATTGCTCGTGACCATATCTTGCCATTTCAAGAGAGATTTAAATATCAAACTGCATTTTATCAAGTCGTACATTTAGCGACTTTGGCTGGTATTGCACAAAATGCGGTAGAAGTTTTTACGCATGAAGTGCGTAAGCGTACCCGCATCTTCAGTCATGGCAATGCAGAGTTGGTTCGTAATGATGCACAAATTTTACAAGTGATTGGCAAAGCCTCTGCACAGGCATATGCGGCTGAAGCAATTGCTTTAAGCACTGCTGATGCATTAGACCAAGCGTATTTGAGTCATTTCCAAAATGATGAAAATACAGAATTACAAGCGAATGACTCTGCTGAACTCGCATCTTCACAAGGGCAGGTAGTCATTTCGGAATTGGTGCTAAATTTAACGACAGAACTGTTTAATGCATTAGGTGCATCAGCTAGTACAACAGAAAAGCAACTAGACCGATTCTGGCGCAATGCACGTGTGGTTTCTTCCCATAATCCACTTATTTACAAACAGAAAGTGATAGGAGATTGGGTGGTAAATCAGGCACCTTTGCCTTATGTTTGGCAAATTGGAAACAGTCCAGTACTTAATCAAAAAGAAATTGCCGCTTAAAATATACGGATAAAGAAACCGTATAAATATACGGTTTCTTTATGAGAGTCTTAAGTAATGATAATAAGTGATTCATTTTAAAATAATATTTTTGATGAAATTGGTTGCACAAACCTGTTGATCATCCTTTATAAAATATTCTTTACAATATTAAAAATGAGATAAATTTAAAGCAGCGATTGCAGAATATGGAAAAGATCTATGGTGTGGTTCTTTTATCAACTAAATAGATCATCATTTAAACTAGAAAAATCAAGATCACCAGATTTTAATATATCTTTAATTATATCAATCACTTTTCTACATGGTGGCGTTAAATAGGTATGTGGTGACATAGATAATGATAAATAGCGCTTAATATTCGGATGGATAATTTTGACAGCAGTCAGCTTTTTACCTTGAACATGATTTTTTATTGCTTGAGGACCTAAAATTCCATAATAATTTCCACTTTCTATTAGATGCATTTGCATGCTAATTGAATCCGCTTCAAAATTAATATTGAGCGTTGTTTGTTTTTGGCGTGCAATATTTTCCAAATGAGTCACCCAGCTACTTGGTCGGCAAAAAGTGACTAAAGGTAAGCCATCCAACTGAGTGAAATCGATACTTGGATTTTTTAATAAAGGATCTTCTTTTCTACCGACTAAATAAGTTTCAACTTCGGCTAAATATAAATCACCATTTTTCGATGATGCATTAAAACGATAGTGTAAAGATAAATCTACCGATCCTTCTTCCAGCCATTTTTCTAATTGCACGCCTTGTCCTTCACGTACCGAAAGTTCAATTTGTGGATATTCCTCTTTAAGACGATGACTCACAGTCGTGAGTAAAGGATGTGCAGTAGAAGGAATACCACCAATTCGAACTTTACCCATTAAGTTTTTACTGGAATGGTGAATATCATTTTGTAATTGTTCCGTCAGTTTGACCCAATGGCGAATTTTTGGAAGTAGAAATAACCCTAAATCCGTAAGGGTGACTCCACGACCTGTACGATGAAATAATCGTCCACCACAGAAATCCTCTAACTCTTGTAATTGGCGACTGACGTGCGGTTGGCTCGTGTTATAGAACTGAGCTACTTTACTTAAACTGCCCAAATCATTTGCATCTAAGAATAATTTCCATTGCGTGTAATTCATTTCATCACTCCTGTGAGATATACCAATTCAGTATAGCTGAAATAAGGAAATTACGGATTCTCGAAGAATTTCATACAGCCTATACTTTAATCATAAAGTTTAAATATTCAATTAAATTATTGAATTATATTAATTTTATAGCTTTAATTTGATGATATACAAGGATGCAAAAAATGAGCATTGATTTACGCGGTTTAACACCAGCCCCTGTGACTCCATTTACTCGTGATGGTGCAGTTGACCATGCAGCAATCCAACGACTCGGTTCTTGGCTTGGTAGCATTGATGGAGTTAAAGGTTTGGTTGTTCTGGGGCATGCAGGGGAAGGTACATTCCTCTCTCAAAAAGAACAGCAACAAGTTATCGAAAGTTTTGTGAAGTCTGTCGATAACAAAATTCCAGTAATTGCAGGCATTACCTTAGAAGGAACTGAAGTTGCTGCACAAGAAGCTAAGCGTGCAGTTGCAGCAGGCGCCGCTGCTGGTCTCATTTATCCATCACATGGTTGGTTGCGTTTTGGTTATCAAAAGGGTGCACCGCAAGACCGCTATAAAGCAATTTATGAAGAGAGTGGCTTGCCTTCGATTTTGTTCCAATATCCAGATGCAACAAAAGCAACGTATGACTTAGATACTTTATTAGATATCTCTGCTCAACCAGGCGTTTTTGCAATGAAAAATGGTGTGCGTAATATGCGTCGTTGGGATGTGGAAATTCCAATTATTCGTCGCGAACGCCCTGATCTGCAAATCCTTACTTGTCATGATGAATACCTATTACACACCATGTTTGATGTCGATGGTGCACTGGTAGGGTATGGGAATATTGCACCTGAACTTTTAATTGAAATGATTAAAGCAGGGAAAGCAAAAGACTATGCAAAAGCACGTGCGATCCATGATCAGTTGTTACCTGTAACACGTAATGTTTACCATCGCGGTTCACATATGGAAGGAACAGTTGCACTCAAACATGCCTTGGTTGCGCGGGGTATTTTAGATCATGCAACTGTACGTTCACCATTGTTACCGCTAGCAGAAGGTGCTGAGCAAGAAATTCATGAAGCGATGCATTTAGCTGGTATTGGCAAGGTGGCTGAAAAACAGGCGGTTGCCTAATAGCATCAGGGCTAACGTAAAACGTTAGCCCTTTTATCATGTACACTGCCTGAGGCAAAGTTCGGACATGAACCAAAAACAAGAATTAAAAAGTACGACATTGCTGGCGACAGGTAGTTGCAGCGCATAACAAAAACTACGAGGAGCGTAGTTGATAAGGAGATTGAAGATGACAAATCTAGCGGATATGGAATTAATTCATCATCATCAACAAAAAAATGCTGAAATTATTGCAAGACTTGAAAGAATTCCTGTGACACGTCGGTTGCAATTTATGCGTGTCACCATCGGTATAGCAACATTTTTTGATGCCTATACTGTTCTCGCAATTGCCTTCGCTTTACCCCAATTGATTAGTGAATGGCATTTAACCCCTGCATATGTGGGCGCAATTATTGCGGCTGGATATGTTGGTCAATTATTTGGTGCTGTTTTCTTTGGATCACTGGCTGAAAAGGTGGGTCGGTTAAGAGTTCTTTCATTTACTATTCTACTTTTCGTGGCGATGGATATTGCCTGTTTATTTGCATGGAGTGGCTTATCTCTATTGATTTTTCGATTCTTTCAAGGTGTAGGGACAGGCGGTGAAGTACCGGTTGCAAGTGCCTATATCAATGAATTTATTGGTGCAGAGAAACGTGGCAAATTTTTCTTATTGTACGAAGTTTTATTTCCTTTGGGATTAATGTTTGCGGGAATGGCAGCTTATTTCTTAATGCCTATTTATGGCTGGAAGGTCATGTTTATTGTTGGACTTATTCCCTCAGTATTTGTCATTCCCTTACGATTTTTCTTAAAAGAATCACCACGGTGGTTAGCATCGAAAGGACGTTTTGAAGAAGCTGACCGTGTTGTAACACTTTTTGAACAGGGTGCGATAAAAAATGGAAAAATTCTACCTGAGCCTGTAGTGAAGGAAATTAATCCGCAATCAATGGCAAAAACAGATTGGCGTGAACTTTTTAGTGGAATCTATCGTAAACGTACCTTCACACTCTGGGGTATGTGGTTCTGTGTTTATATGGTGAATAATGCAATGGTGACGTGGTTGCCATCGCTTTATAAACAGCATTTTGGTTTGTCATTGCAAACTAGCTTAGGTTACGGTTGGATTACTTCTGCTGTTGGAGTCATTGCTTCCATTATCTGTGCATTAATGATTGATAAGGTGGGGCGACGTCCTTGGTATACTGCTGCATTCTTTCTCGCCATTATTCCACTCATGAGTTTGTCTATGTTGGGTGCTAAAACAGCGACAGAAGTTGTTGTTCTGGCGACATTAAGCTACGCAATTTTACAGACCATTTCTTTTTCCTTGTATTTATATGCCGCCGAATTATATCCGACAAGATTAAGAGCAATGGGTATAGGGTTTAGTACAGCTTGGTTACGTGCAGGCTCTGCCATTGGACCACTCATGGTTGGGCTGGTTGTGTCAGGTTATGGTATCCAATATGTATTTAGTGTTTTGGCCGTAGTTGCATTGATTGGTGGGCTTGTAACATTCTGGTTTGCGATTGAAACCAAAGGCCAAATGCTCGAAAACCTCTCTCCTTAAATCACTTTCTTATTTTCTATAGTGAATTTTGCCTAACTGTAAAAGTTAGGCAAAGGGTCATGTATGCCAAAAAAAAGGACTTTTAAATGAATCCATATATTTTTTGTGGGGTGGTGGGGTGTTTGTTATCTACATGGAGTTATGCAGAACAAACATCTGATTTCGGAACATTTGAATTAAAATTGAATACTCGCTATTGGAATGATGCAGGGGTGGCTCATCCAACTTTAAACAATACTCACCCTTCTGAAGTCAGCTATGAACAAAGTGCTTTAGGTGCTGAATTTAATTATAGCTCCAAATATTGGAAAAACTGGCTGGGAATGGATGGGTCGTTGTACGCAGTAACCAAATTGTTCGACGCTGGTAAACCAACAACCCAATTATTAGAAGTCCAACCAAATGGAAAATTAGATCAAAATTTTGCGACTTTGGGACAACTGTATCTTAAAGTCAAAGTCTTAGATATTGGTGAGATGAAAGTCGGGCGCCAGTTACAGGATTCATTATTGCTGAAAAGCACGACGAATCGTGCTGTTCCCGATACATTCTCTGGAGCGAGTGCGAAGCTCAAACTCAATGATCAAGTTAAAACATACATCTCTTATTATGATCAATGGAAGCCACGTAGCATGGATTCTTTTGAAAAATTAGTCACGGACAATAATGAGAGAATTTCTTATGTTGGTCTTATTGGTGGGTCATATCAGATTCAAAATTTAAATATCTCAGCGGAATATTTAAAGAGCAAAAACTATTTAGAAAAATATGGTGCAATTCTTCAATACAAATTGCCAGTTGCAGACAATATGTGGCGCATGAGTGGTGGCGCATTTTTTTCTCGTGATGGCGGTACCTTGTTTAAGTGTGGTGCTGAATTGGATTTAGATTGTGTGAAAGGGCAAGACATTGATAACCGAGGGAGAGGATATTTCTTAGACCTGAATTGGTTAAGGCATAACATAGAGGCAGGATTTGCGGTTTCTAAATTTGATGGATTTTGGATAGAAGATAATTTTTCTACTTATTCAGATCGAGTGAATATTTTAACTCAGGACCATGGTACCAATCCATTTCCTACAGCTTCTGCAATAGGACCTGATTTTAGCAATAACGATGAAACAGCTATTGCATTACGGCTTAAATACGATTGGAAAGATAAGATCAAAGGTTTAAAAACCGAAGCTAAATATATTCATGGTTTTGGAGCTCATCAAAGCAACATAAGTAGTACCATTGAAGGCGAAGAAAATTTCTTAGATCTGACGTTGAGTTATGCAATTCCTTGGGTGAAGAATATGGATGTTCGATATTCTTATTTGAATTACGACTCAAAGTTTAAGCATGGGCAACTCGGAGAAAAAATTAATGGGATGACTCGTAAAGATTGGGATCAGCATCGTGTATTAATCAACTATTCATATCAATTTTAGGTGATTTGAGCGAATAAAGGTTAATGAAGTGAAAATCTAAAGAATTACCTTGAGCTTGATCAAAGTTTAAATGTGAATAAATAAAGGTTAAATATTAGACCACTTACTTAATAATTATTCAATGTGTTTTTGATATGTTCCTTGTGGCTTAATGTCACAGTGACTTGCCAAATCTATGGCATAGACTTATAGTGAAACTACAGTAGCTAGCAACACAAAGAGCTACGAAGTAGTTGGACGGATCATTGACAGCTAATTGAATTTGCAACGTTAAGTTCAAATAAAAAATCAGCACTAGCCATCCAACATAAAAGAACTCGCAGAAATGCGAGTTCTTGCTGTTATAAGATTCTATATTTAACAACAGCATTTATTACATTACTTATAACAATCATAAATCTTCAATTTTTATTGCAACTTGACGTACACATCATATTTTTTCAATTCTAAGATCAGACCATTTATCATTTTATTTGTATCAATATTGAATTGTTCAGAATTCAATTCTTTCAAATGTGTTCCATCAAAATAAGATATCGAGACGATTTCCCAATGCTGAATGACTTCAGTTTGCTGAATCTCTAAACTTTGCAGTTGCCACTGTTTGTCCATTTGCGGTGGAATTACACTGCGAATAATCAATTGTGAACTACATTCCAGAGGTGAATCAGGTGGGAAGCTAATGACCCAATTGCCGACTTTTTTAAGATGTGCAGGATGATCATCTGGATGAAAAATTAAAATGTACGGCATTATTTCAGAACCTAAATAGCTCTATTTCATTGGAAATTAGATTTAAAACTATATGACTTAGGTAGAAAAATGCCATGCAAATAATCCTAACATTCGGCATATCAATTGATTATTTAGTGTCAGTTAATTGATTTATCAAATGATTTCTCAATTCATTTATTCATAAGTAAAACACTATTCAGAATAGCCTAAAACAAAATAAGTCTTAAAATTTCACGCTGGATTAAGCCGTTGCAGTGAAAAATTAATTTGATGCAAAATTCGATTCAGTTCTTTGGGCGGAATGCGAGTTTCCTGTAGCTGAGTAATCCATTGCATCTGGCATAATTTGAGCGCACGAATATCCTCTGATCCTTGAATGCGTAGAATCAGTTGTTTTGCCATGAGCCCGCAGTATTTTTGCAGCAGTTGCGCCATTAAATATTTAACATCGTCAAAATCCAACGCGACTAAATCTTCAAATTTAGGTTCAACTTCTATAGGTGAGTTAGGTTGAACGATTTGTTCTTCACTGAGTCGTACAGCTTGTGGTCTAGGTTCAGTAATAACTGATTGAATGGGCTGTTGAGGTTCTTGCGTTAGACCGTGGGTAAAAGCATTTTGCTGTGCTGTATGCAGTGTTTGAAGCGATGTTGTTTGAATTTGATCAGTTGTTTCAGTCTCAGCCAAAGACCGAATACTTGACGCCATAATTAGCCCCATTTCGCTTAACTGTTCAATCAGTTCTGGTGGGGCAAGGCGCTGTTTGAAGATTTCGTTCATGGACTCAAAATCTTCAGTTCCGATAAGAACCAGCAAGCGACGCTGTCTTGCATTTAATGGCAAGCTACGTTGTTTTAGTGCGTCATGTCCTAATTGTGTTTTAGAATAGTGAATCATGTCTTAATTTATTCCATGAGATAAATTAAGCAGACTATACTGCGTGAAAATTACACTATTGTTAAAATTTAATTACAAATCATAGATTTATAATGTGACTAAATTCGCATTTTCTAGTGCCTTACGTAGGTAGGGATCAAGCTCATCTTGGCGAAGTAACCATTGGATATAGTCAGCAGGCAGGTCTGTAATATTGGTGCCGCGATGTTTGCCGAAGTTAATGCTTCGTGGAATTCTCGCATCTTCAGAAGCAGCATAAAGTTCTTCAATACTGTTAATATTTAGTTGATGAACAATGTGCATTAAAATGTTGGCAGTCAGAATAATGTCCATATCTGCACGATGTGCTTTTTTAATCATTTCTCGGGCTTTTTCACTGCCTTTGCTGATCATATAGATTAATGCTGAGATATTATGCGCTTCAGCATCGGGCCAAACGCGACGTGCCAGTGCTAATGTGCAGATTGCTTTTATTGAACTGGTATCGACACCACATTTTTCAATGGCGCGAATATCATAATCGACATTATGGCCAATAATATATTGTGTATCGGTTGGGAGGATAAAACTACTGTAGTGAGGTCGATCTATCAGGTCAGATTCTAAAATATGATGTACTGCCATAGCTGCAAAAGAGATCGGCTCATCTACGCTATAGAGTTGGTCAAATAATTTGGACTTATCTAGAGTCAGTTTGCCATTTTCGACTTCAATAGGTGCATATGCAATTTCGATGGGTTGACCATTTAAGGTATGAGTTTCTGTATCCAAAATAATGGCATGCATATAAAAATCCTAAAGTGCAGCAGAATGCCTCAATTTAACATTTTCGGGACTTATGAAACAAATTTAATGTGTCGATGGGCTTTGATTGCGGAAGGTAAATGCTGAAAGATGTTTAAGATTTATGTTGTCCAAATTGAAATAAAATTGAACATGATGATAAAAAAGAGTAAAAATAAAACGTTGCTGAGAATAAAGCAAAAAACAATAAAAACTGAATAAGGATATAAACGATGCAGAGAAGAATGCTGATCGCCGTTTTGACCAGTACGGCTATGTTATTAAGTGCGTGTCATGATGATGATCATGATTCTTATAATTCGGGGGATAATATTCCCAAAAACAACATTGCAAATCCTGTTGTTTCTACACCAACACTTTATAACCTAACTGACATGTCTGCGACAGCGGGTGAAAGTGTGGTCATGACTTATAAAATGCTCGGCATTAATAATGAAGAAGTGCAAGCTACGGCTTTGGTCTTTACACCAAAAACAGCACCGCCTGCCAAAGGTTGGCCAATTGTAGTTTGGGCACATGGTACTACTGGCGTTGCGGATATTTGTGCACCTAGTCGTAGTCAATTAAATAGCTATATTAAAGCGATGATTGATGGTTTATTAGCGGCAGGCTATGTAGTGGTTGCTCCAGATTACGAAGGTTTGGGTGAGCCTGCAAATAATGAATTACATCCTTTCTTAAATGTAAAAAGTGAGGCATTTTCAATTACTGATGCAGTTGTCGCTGCACGAAATTATTTGGGTAATAAAGTGTCGAATCGTTGGATGACTGTCGGGCATTCACAAGGTGGACATGCCGCTTTGAGTGCGGCGCAATATCAGTCCAGAGCACAACTGGATTATAAGGGAACCGTAGCGGTTGCACCTGCTTCCAATCTTGAATTGACTTTGCTGGCTGGCGAGAGTCTTGCAGCGCAACAAACCGATTTAAAGAAAAAAATTGATACTCTGGCTTCCTTAGATACCTTTACAGCTTTAATTACCGCAGGCTTACGTAATCCAAATCCAAGCTTGCAATACAGCCAAGTGTTTAAGTCCCCAACCGATAAAATTGCTGACAATGCTGAAACGGATTGTTATCCCTCTTTGGAGCAAGAGTTTGGTTTAGGTATGAACACTTATGCAGAAGCGAACGCAGATGATATTACCAACTACCCAAGAACTCAAAGTGGTTTTATGACCTTATCTCCAGTGAAAAAGTTCTTAGATATAGATTCACAGCCCCTTCAGGTTAAAATAAGTACGCCTATTATTATTTATCAAGGTGCTGCCGATACTACAGTTCCAAAACTGGCGACGGATAGTTTATTAAGTGGAGATGCCGCTAAAAACTCTCCAATTACTTATAAAACCAATACGACTTGGGATCATGGTACGGCTTATGTGCTAAATATTCCGAATATTTTGATAGATGTACAAACATTAATGCCAATTCAATAAGTTGAGTTGAACAAAAGAAGCTTATGTTTTTTATCAACATGAGCTTTTTTATGTAAAACAGAGCAAACATCGTTCTCAATATTTGCAAACTTCGTGCTACAATACGCGCCAATCTTAGCACGGCTTAAAAGCCCTAAATACATAGGACCTCGCTAATGTTTGCCAATATCTCTATTGCTGAATTTGATCCAGAATTAGCTCAAGCAATTTCTAACGAAGACGCTCGTCAGGAAGCTCACATTGAGTTAATCGCATCAGAAAACTATTGCTCACCAGCAGTAATGGAAGCTCAAGGATCAAAACTCACTAACAAATATGCAGAAGGCTACCCAGGCAAACGCTACTATGGCGGTTGTGAATATGTAGACGTAATTGAACAATTAGCAATTGACCGTGCTAAAGAGCTTTTTGGTGCAGATTACGCAAACGTGCAACCACACGCAGGTTCACAAGCAAACTCTGCTGTTTACTTAGCGCTTCTTAACCCAGGCGATACTGTTTTAGGTATGAGCTTGGCTCACGGTGGTCACTTGACTCACGGTGCTAAAGTTAGCTTCTCTGGTAAAACATATAATGCAATTCAGTACGGTCTAAACCCAGAAACTGGCGAGATCGATTATGAAGAAGTTGAGCGTTTAGCTGTTGAACACAAGCCACGTATGATTGTTGCTGGTTTCTCTGCTTATAGCCAAATCGTCGATTGGCAGCGTTTCCGTGATATCGCGGATCAAGTGGGTGCTTACCTATTTGTAGACATGGCACACGTTGCTGGTTTAGTTGCTGCGGGTGTTTACCCAAGCCCAGTACAAATTGCTGACGTAACAACGACAACTACGCATAAAACTTTACGTGGTCCACGTTCTGGTTTAATCCTAGCAAAAGCGAATGAAGAAATTGAGAAAAAACTTCAATCAGCAGTATTCCCAGGAAACCAAGGTGGTCCATTAGTTCACGCGATTGCGGCTAAAGCAATTTGCTTTAAAGAAGCGATGGCACCTGAATACAAAGAATATCAACAACAAGTAGTTAAAAATGCTCAAGCGATGGCTGAAGTATTAATTGCTCGTGGTTATGATGTTGTTTCTGGTGGTACAGAAAACCACTTGTTCTTGTTATCTTTAATTAAACAAGACATTACTGGTAAAGATGCAGATGCTTGGTTGGGTGCTGCTCACATTACTGTGAACAAAAACTCAGTACCAAATGACCCACGTTCTCCGTTTGTTACTTCGGGTATCCGTATTGGTACACCAGCAGTAACGACTCGTGGTTTTGGTGAAGCAGAAGTTCGCGAATTGGCGGGTTGGATTGCTGACATTCTAGATTCAAAAGGTAGCGAAACTGTTATTGCAACAGTTAAAGCGAAAGTTGAAACTGTATGTGCTAAGTTCCCAGTATATGCAAAATAATTAGCAATATGCTTGAGAAGCCTCCCTCAAGGGGGGCTTTTTTTATATCTATACAAAATGCTTATCATCACCATTCTTCATTTTCTGTTATAAATAAATCAGTACGTGAAAATAAAGAACAAACAAATCATTACTTCAACATGATTTTTTAAAGAAGGACGGTTTTATGGACAAACCTACCATTATTGTTTCTGAACAAGACCTGAATCGTTTAGAAACCATGTTAGAACACCAATCAAAATTAACGCCGACTATGGAACATTTAGAAGAGGAGTTGGCGCGTGCAAATGTTGTTGCTCCGCAAGATGTTCCTGCCAATGTCGTGACCATGAATGCACGTGTTTTGGTGACCATTGCGCCAGACACGACGGCTACCGAAATTACCTTGGTTTATCCGCATGATTTTCGTGGAGATAAAGGACAGGTGAATGTGCTTGCTCCTGTAGGTGCAGCAATTCTGGGACTCGCTGAGGGGCAGGAAATTGAATGGCCACAACCTGATGGACATTTAATGAAAGTTAGAATCGAACGCGTGTTGTATCAACCTGAACGTGAAGGCGATTATTTATAAGTTTGACGCTTAACGCATGCAATTAGGTCAAATCTGATCTGTCGAAAAGCCATCATAATGCTATGATGGCTTTTTTATGAAATCTTAGAATTTATCTTTAGATTGATTCTCTAAACTGTTGTGGAAAGGCGTTTTATGCGTGGTTTATACCTCATTACCAATGATGATCCGTTAAATATATTGCTAGAAAAATTACACGCAGCTTTGGCAACTGGACAGATTGCTATTCTTCAATATCGCCGTAAAAAAATAAGTCAGGCGGATCAGCCAGTAGAAGTTGAGCAAATTAAAGCAGTATGCGAGCAGTATGCTGTACCTTTTGTGATTAATGATGATTTGGCTCTTGCACAACAATACGGATTGGGTGTGCATTTAGGGCAGGATGATGGTGAAATTGCTGATGCAGTTGCCCGTTTGCCACAAGGGGTAATTATTGGGCGCACCTGTTTAAATTCTTTAGCCTTAGCAGAAAAGGCGATTTTGGAAGGTGCGACTTATGTGGCATTTGGTGCCGTCTATGCAACCGCAACCAAGCCAGAAGCAGGGAATGTGGGTATTGAAGTGATTGCTCAGGCGAGGCAGAAATTTGCAGTGCCTATTTGTGCAATTGGTGGTTTAAGCGTTGAAAATTCAGGGCTTGTGATCACCAAAGGTGCGGACCTTTGCGCGGTAATTAGTGATATATTAGCGCTGAACGTAGCTGACATCCCATCCCGTGTGCATGCATGGGCACAGTTATTTGCTAAAACAGCATAATGTTGTAAGTCGATTATTTTCTATTTAGGTTGAGTAAATTCATGAGTTTATCTCCAAAGCAAGAACAACTATTTAAACAAGCCAGCAAACATATTCCAGGTGGGGTGAATTCGCCTGTACGTGCATTTAATAGCGTGGGTGGTACACCCATCTTTATTGAAAAAGCGCAAGGGGCTTATTTGTTTGATGTGGATGGTAAACGCTATGTGGATTATGTTGGCTCTTGGGGGCCAATGATTCTTGGACATGCCCATCCCGCTATTATTAAAGCAGTTCAAGAGGCTGCGGTAGATGGTTTAAGTTTTGGTGCACCAACAGTACATGAAACCACTTTGGCCGATGTGATTTGTGAAATTATGCCATCGATTGAAATGGTGCGTATGACCAATTCAGGTACTGAAGCAACCATGACGGCGATTCGTTTGGCACGCGGCTATACCGGTCGTGACAAAATTGTAAAATTTGAAGGCTGTTACCACGGTCATTCTGACTCATTGTTGGTAAAAGCGGGTTCAGGTTTATTAACCACAGGTGAGGGGGAAGCGACTTCTGCGGGTGTGCCTGCCGATTTTGCCAAACATACCTTAACCCTACCGTATAACGACATTGCAACCTTAAAAGAGTGTTTTGCTAAATTTGGTTCTGAAATTGCGGGTGTAATTGTAGAACCTGTAGCGGGCAACATGAACTTGGTAAAACCTATTGAAGGTTTCTTACAAGCTATTCGTGAAGTCTGTGATGAACATGGTTCTGTGTTCATCATTGATGAAGTCATGACGGGTTTCCGTGTTGGTTTAGGTGGTGCACAGGCGCATTATGGCGTAACTCCAGATTTAACCACTTTAGGTAAAATTATTGGTGCAGGTTTACCAGTCGGTGCTTTTGGTGGTAAACGTGAAGTCATGCAATGCATTGCACCTTTAGGTAAAGTGTACCAAGCGGGAACATTGTCGGGTAACCCATTGGCGATGCGTGCAGGCATTGAAATGTTCAAACATCTACGCCAACCAGGTTTTTATGAAAACTTAATAGCCCAATTAGAAAAGCTCTTGGCAGGATTACAGCAAGAAGCGGATGCTGCTGGCATTGCTTTTAAAACTCAACAAGCGGGTGCCATGTTTGGTCTTTACTTTACCGATCAAGAAGACATCACCAGTTTCGATTCAATGCTGAAATGTGATGTAGCTGCATTCCGTAAATTCTTCCATGGGATGTTAGACCGTGGCGTGAACTTGGCGCCATCGGCATTTGAAGCAGGCTTCATTTCAAGTGCACATAGTGATGAAGATATTGCATTTACCATTCAAGCTGCAAAAGAAACCTTTGCTGAAATGAAAGCATAAGACGCAGTGATTGTTCAAAAAAGCCTGTGACCATGTTGCAGGCTTTTTTATGTAAGGAAAATTGATGAAAACCAAATATTGTTTAGAGTTGGCTGATGCTGAATTGATCTTAAATGCAGCCTATGCGTATGCTTTACAACATGGCTTTGCGGTGAGTATCGCGGTCGTTGATGAAACAGGCTGTTTGTTGAGTATGAAGCGTATGGATGGTGCATCTCCAATGACTGCGAGATTGTGTCATGAAAAAGCACAATGTTCGGCCATCAGCAAACGTCCTACTAAATTGTTTGAAGATTTAATTCGTAATGGACAAGATGGATTCCTGACAGTCGAAAGTCTTTCTGGAATGCTTGAGGGGGGTGAACCTATTTTATATCAAGGGGAACTCATTGGGGCAATAGGAATTTCTGGTGTTAAATCATTTCAGGATGCAGAAATTGCTCAATATGCCATTCAAAAATTTCTGGCACAGGTTCAGCTTTAAGCTTACTAAGCATTACTCAAAATGACTCGACTTAAATCTTCTTAAAAAGAATGAACGCTAAGCTTTACATAAAATTTTTTGGTCATGGATTCTCTTGAGCCAAGCATTCTCGGTGAGGTAAATATTAAAGTAGCGATTAAAGCTACAGCGTTGAATTCACAATGCTAAAGCACAGGATGCTCCCATTTGAGATTTAGAGTGAACATACTGGGTTGAAACCATTGGAGATAAAATCTTTAGAACCGACTGATCGGATGAGTACGTAGATGTGTATTGAGAGCGATACTATCGATGCAGTTTTAGGTAGGAGAATCGTTTGCGTGAGATTTGGCGCAGGATTTTAAAGCCTATGTTGTTGATTTTATGATGGTGATGCGTTTAGGTAAATTATGTCGTGCCAATCATATCCATATTCATCATTAAGCTGTGAAGCAAAGCATAACTGTCAAAAAAATGATTCAGTGCAGGACGCATAATTCTGAATGTGAGTGAAATCGAACTTTTTTGGATAAAATCGTAAAAAACGCTGACTTTTGTCTATTTTTGCATTGTAATTTACAAAGGAGCTTCTTATTATTGCCCGCTTGTTTGCACAGTCAGCTTGGAATATCTCTTGAGTCAATTTCTGAATGAACATCTGATCCACCGTGACGAGAATTTTATGGTAATCCATAAACCCGCGGGGATTCTTACAGTGCCAGGAAAAACGGCTGACTTACAAGACTGTGTGATTAATCGGTTGCTCCAAGAAGAGCCGAGAACCTTGTTGATTCATCGTCTAGATCGAGATACCTCGGGTATTTTGGTCTTTGCACTTTCTAAATTCGGACAAAACCGAATTTCACGTCAGTTTCAAGAACGCCAAACGTCAAAAATTTATCAAGCGGTGGTGGCTGGACACTTGCAAGGTGAGGGAACTGTAGATGTACCTGTGGTGTATGATCCATCACGCCCTCCGTTGCATATTGCTGACCCAAGTCATAACAAACCAGCCCTAACTCATTGGAAGGCGACCGAACATTTTGAAATGCAAGGTCAGCCTGTGACTCGTGTAGAACTAACACCGATTACAGGGCGTTCGCATCAGCTCCGTGTACACATGCAATATTTGGGACATCCTATTGTAGGTGATACGTTGTATGCCACGCCAGAGCAACTGTTATTGGATCGCTTATGCCTACATGCAGAGCGTTTAAGCTTTCTACATCCTAAAACAGAGCAGTTAGTTGAATTCTACTGCCCAGTACCGTTTTAAGGCGAAAAAAATACGCTTCAGATTCGAATAAGCCCACTTTTTTAGTGAGCTTTATGTCAAAATATATTGCTTAAAGCCATGAAACTTTGTTCAAATAATATTCTCTTTTGAGCAATTATTTCTTGGTCTACATTTGAGATAAAGGTGGAAAAATTGCAGCAGTTTGCTATTGGTCAACGTTGGTTATCTGACACAGAAACAGAGCTTGGCTTAGGGGTATTAATTGACGTTGATGAACGATCGATTAGCATCTTATTCCCAAAAAGCGACGAAACGCGAGTATATGCCCGAAACAATGCCCCTTTATCTCGTATCGTATTTAATACGAATGATGAAGTGCATGATCAGGAAGGAACGCAATGGCTGGTCGAGTCATTGGAGCATCATCATGGTGTGGTACGTTACGCTGTCGTGCGTAGCTTAGAAGATGGTACGCAAGAACGTAAAACCCTGAATGAAACCCGTATTGGCGCTCAAATTCAATTATCTAAGCCTTTAGATCGATTATTGGCAAGCCAAATTGACTATAAAGAATGGTATGACCTGCGTATTGAAGCCATGCTGATGCAAGCCAATATGCAAAGCAGCCCATTACGTGGCTTGGTTGGTGCGCGTGTTGGTTTAATTCCACATCAACTTTATATTGCACATGAAGTGGGTAAGCGTTTTGCACCGCGTGTTTTACTGGCCGATGAAGTCGGTTTGGGGAAAACCATCGAAGCGGGTTTGATTATCCACCAACAATTAAAAACAGGCCGTTCCGAACGTATTCTGATTTTAGTTCCTGATTCATTACAGTATCAGTGGATGATTGAAATGCGCCGTCGTTTCAATCTAGCATTCTCTATTTTTGATTTGACCCGTACCGCGTCTATTAAAGAACATGACCCTGAACTCAATCCATTCTTGACTGAGCAATGCATTATTGCCAGTGTTGACTTGATGATTGACCATGACGACTTACGTGAACAAGCATTGGAAGCTGGTTTCGATTTGTTAGTCGTGGACGAAGCTCATCACTTAATGTGGAATGAGGAAGACGGTGGCAATGATCGTTATGATCTGGTCGAAGAGTTGGCTGAACAAACTCCGGGCGTATTATTGTTAACGGCAACACCAGAGCAACTGGGTGTTGAAAGTCATTTTGCCCGTTTACGTTTACTCGATCCGCAACGTTTTAGTTCATTAGACCGTTTCTTGGATGAAGAAGAAAAGTATCAACATACTGCAAAAATTGCAGAAGTGCTGATGTCTGATTTACCTCTAGAAGACAGTCATTTAGCAGCAATTGAACAGTTATTGGGTCACCGTATTAGCGATGAACCAGAACAACGTTTCCGTGCAATCCATGAATTACTTGACCGTCATGGTACAGGTCGTATTTTATTCCGTAATACCCGTGAAGCGATTCAAGGCTTCCCAGGTCGTGACTGTCAGCCTGCACCATTACCTGCACCAGAAAACTGGTCGAAAGATGGCAAATTGCGTGAGCAAATGTGGCCTGAAGAAGCACAGCTTGATGGTGCTTGGATGGAATTTGACCCACGTGTGGGCTGGCTCATGGAAATGTTACGTACTCAGTTAAAACACAAAAAAGTGTTGTTGATTGCACGTAGTGGTCCTGTGGTAGAAGCTTTGGAAAATGCGCTGCGTTTACATGCAGGCATTCGTACCGCCATGTTCCACGAAGGTATGAGTTTGCTTGAGCGTGACCAAGCAGCAGCTTATTTTGCTGAAGATTCTTATGGTGCACAAATTTTACTCTGTTCTGAAATTGGTTCAGAAGGTCGTAACTTCCAATTTGCATCGGACTTGGTGTTATTTGACTTACCTGCCAACCCTGACGTATTAGAGCAGCGTATTGGTCGTTTAGACCGTATTGGTCAAGAAAACCGTATTCAAATCCATGTGCCATACCTAGAAGGTACTGCCCAAGAGCGTATGTTCCGTTGGTATAACGAAGCGCTGAATATTTTTAGTAATATTTCGCCGACGGCACAAACGCTACAAGAAAACTTTATTGTTCATTTAAAAGACTGTTTGCTTGCAGATATGGGGCAACAGTTCGAAGATTTGCTTGAAGAAGTTAGCGTACAACGTGAAGCATTAGAAGCGGAATTACAAGCAGGGCGTGACCGCCTACTTGAATACAATTCATGCCGTCCGATTGTGGCGCAAGAAATTGTGCAAGCACTTGAAGATTATGATGACAACACTACTTTGCCAATGTTTATGAAGCGATTTATGGCTTCAACCAACATTGATTTTGATGAGCAAAGCAATGGTACGGTCATTATTAAACCGACAGATCAAATGCAAGTTCAGGGCTTAACCTTGGATGAAGATGGAATGACTGCGACGTTCTATCGCGATCAAGCCCAAGTCCGTGAAGATGCACAATATTTGACTTTAGAACATCCATTCACTGAAAGTGTCATGGAAATGATCAATACGCAGGCCTTTGGTAGTACCAATGTTGCGATTTTAAAGTCGAATGCATTAAAACAAGGTTCAATTCTGTTAGAAGTTTGGTTCAAGGTCGATGTAATTGCACCGAAAGCATTGAACTTACCATCAAGCTTGCCACAACAATTAATTCGCGTATTACTCAGTGAAACTGGGCAAGATTTGTCGATGAAGATTGAACCAAGCATTCTTAAGCCGTATTTACATCATTTAGACAGCAATAGTTGCCGCCAAGTGGTGAAAGCACGTCGTGATGTGATTGAAGAGCGTTATCAACAAGCCTTGAATATTGCCAAAACTGCTTTGCCAGAAATGAAGCAGCAAGCCAAAGAAATTTATGGTGGAAAATGGCAATATGAAATTGACCGTTTAAGCTACTTGAAGCAATTTAATCCAAGTATCCGTGAAGACGAAATTACACGTTTGCAAAAATTGCAAAAAGAAGGCATTGCTTTATTGGATGGTTTATCTGTGACTCCAGACGCCATTCAAGTGTTAGTTGTGGTTAAACCATAAGGTTTAACTTTCGATTTAGCCAATAAAAAAGCACCTGATGGTGCTTTTTTATTGGGAATTTTAACTGCTGATATATTTAATGAATTTGTGATTCATCCAAATGACGCGCACCTTCCAAAATCATACGAATCATAATCATGGTTTGCTCTGCCATTGCTTTACGTTCTTCATTCGGTAAATCAATGACTTTGGCTCCCATGTTAAATACCAACTGGGTAATGGCTTTGGCTGCTAAGTCAGGGTGTGCCATTTTGCTGTGATTGAGACGTTCAAGGCGGATCAAGTCATCTTTAAGTTCTTGCTGGAAATAATTGAGCTGTCGATCTACTGCAAGTTTATACGAAGCAGAGCCTGTATAACCTTCACGTAATAGCAGGCTTAAATTACCTTCATCGGTATTCAACTGCTCAATAAATACTTCAACCGAACTACGAATAATGCTGCTTTGCTTGATCGCTTGTAAACGTGCTTCATGCAGAATCTGACGTAACACGTTCCCTGAACGGTCTATCAGTTCAATGGCAAGCTCATCTATATCTTTGAAATGTCGATAAAAACTATTAGGTGCAATACCTGCTTCACGCGCAACTTCACGTAGACTTAAAGAGGCAATACTTTTCTGTGGTCCAATCAGTTTGAGTGCTGCTTGGAATAATTCATCTTTCGTAATGGTAGCTTTACGACCGACAGAACGTACCACAACGGGTTCATGTGCCGTACTAAGGTCATGAGTCGTAGTATCGTGTTTTGTTTTGATCGAAGGCTGGTTCATATTTTTCAATAGATTAAATGCTTTTTTGCATTATAGCCTTTACTGCTTGTGATGGGAAATGAATAAAAAAATACGAATATATATACAAATATATATACATGTGTATAATAATTAAAAGTCAATTGCGTGGTCTTAAAGATGTTCATGCTAAAAAAATCAAATTCTCCCCTTAATTTTTTAGTCGACAGTGTTGTTGATCAGCACTCGTTGAATTTCTGGTTACAAAAACTCAATCCCCTTTGGTCGGTTGACCAAGCCCTCGGCAAGATTGTTCAAAAGGACAATACTGCTGAAGAGATGGTAAGTTTGACGATTGAAGTCAACCGTCATTTCAAAATGGGTCAAGCGGGTCAGCATCATCCTGTGATGGTGGATGTGAAAGGTGCACGTTATGAGCGGACGTATAGTTTGACTCAAATTGATGCCCAGCATGTCTTGCTCACGGTTAAAAAAGTGGAACAAGGTAAAGTCAGTAATTGGTTGATCAACCAAGCTCAAGTCGGTGATGTACTTGAATTTGGTCAGCCTTATGGCGATATGTTGTTGCCTGCACAAAAGCACCCCTTGATTTTGTTGGCCGCAGGTAGTGGTATTACCCCAATGTACAGCTTATTGACTGCTTTAACTCAGTTGGAGCAATTACCCGAGCGTAAAGTGCACGTGATGTATTGGGTGAAACATTATGCAGATTTCGCATTCAAATCTTATTTTGAACAATGGGCGAAGCAATATCCACAGTTTTCTTATCACGTGTTTTATACCCAAGAAGAAAATGCAGATGCACGCTTAAACGCTGCTCAGGTGGACGCATTGACAGATATTGATCAGTCAATCGTGTATGCCTGTGGTCCTTCAGGTTTTGTACAGCAAGCAGAGCAATTGTTTGCTCAAGCACAACTGTTCCAAAGCGAAGCCTTTAGCATGACGCCTGTGGCAAATGATGATACGGGCTTTGTGAATGTGACTTTAAGTAAATCCAACAAAGTGGTTGCAATTCCACGCGGACAATCCATTTTGGTGGGATTGGAACACGCCAATGTCAAACCAACTTATGGTTGCCGTATGGGTGTTTGCCATAAATGTGTATGTAATAAAGTACAAGGCTCAACCCAAGACATGCTGAATGGTCAACAGAATAGCGAGCCAAGTAATCCATTAAAACTGTGTGTAAGTTCTGCCAAAACAGATCTTGTGATTGATTTATAAGAGAGTTCAATATCATGAATATGCCTGTAAAAGCACAATATTTTAAGAACCCAAAAAATCGTGAACTTACTCAATTTGAGTTAGATGAATTGGCGCGTGAATTAGACGCGATTAAACAAGAAGTCTTGGATGATATTGGCGAAAAAGATGCCAAATATATCCGCCGTGTTTATTCAACGGTACAGTATGCTTCAATTGCTGGCCGTGCCTGCTTATTTGCAGGTTGGTTCCCACCAGCATGGATTTTGGGTACAGGCTTATTGGGCTTTGCCAAAATCATGGAAAATATGGAATTAGGGCACAATGTCATGCACGGTCAATATGACTGGATGAATGATCCTAAATTTAGTGGTCAAAACTACGAGTGGGACATTGTTGGAACCGCCGACAACTGGCGTCAAACCCATAATTATAAGCATCATACCTATACCAACATTAAAGGTATGGATGATGATATTGGTTACGGTTTGCTGCGTTTATTCCCAGAACAACGTTGGAAACCAGGCTTTTTATTACAGCCTTTGTATAGCATTCCATTTTGCTTGTTGTTCCAATGGGGTGTCGCCATTCAGAATCTTGAAATTGGTAAAGTTTGGTTTGGTCGTAAATCTAAACAAGAACTGAAAGAAGAGTGGAAACCGTTACAACGCAAAATTGGCAAGCAATTGTTTAAGGATTATGTATTCTTTCCATTGATTGCAGGTCCAGCAGCATTGCCTGTATTTACAGGGAACCTTGTAGCAAACGGGATTCGTAATATCTGGACTTTTAGTGTAATTTTCTGCGGTCACTTTACCAAAGATGTTGAAGTGTTCCCGAAAACAGTCTTGCAAAATGAAAGCCGTGGCCACTGGTATATGCGTCAAATTCGTGGGTCTTCAAACTTGACGGGTTCAGAAGCATTCCATATTTTGACTGGGCATTTAAGTCATCAAATCGAACATCACTTGTACCCAGATGTACCTGCGCGTCGTTACCGTAAAATGGCGCCTAAAGTACAAGCAGTGTGCGAGAAATATGGTTTGAATTACAGCAATGCTAGTCTGGTAAAACAGTATGGCAGTGTAATCAAACGTATTGTGAAATATGCTTTCCCATTCAAGAAATAATTGAATAAAAACCACTTCTTCGGAAGTGGTTTTTTTATGTCTCCTCAAGTCCAGTTTTTTACTGGATAGTTTTTGGTTAGATCAGAATAAAAATACAACATCTTCAATAGATTGAATTTCCAAACTGGCTTGAATGATTTAGCATGAGACATCACAGATTATTGTAGAGTCCAACGATGTTAGAACGCGGTATTTATCAGCACTATAAAGGTCAGTTGTATCAGGTATTTTCTGTCGCAACGCATAGTGAAACTGAAGAAAAGTTGGTGGTCTATCAATGCTTATATGGCGATTATTCTTTATGGGTGCGTCCTTTAAGTATGTTTACCGAGCAAGTCACTTTAGACGATGGGAAAACGGTTCCTCGCTTTAACTTGATACAAAAAACTGCTATATGAATAGACAACATGAAATAAAAAATGAAATTTAACGTATAGCCAATTTAAAAGTGGAATGTCTCGATGAGTATGAGTCAACAATTTAAAGCAAGAATAAATGATTTATATGTTTCTTTTAAAAAGCATGATGTCACTCAAAAAGACCGATTACGACGTTACCGCAATATTGAACCAGATTCTGCCCAGTTTTTAGCGATGCAAATTCGGATCCAGAAATCCAAGAAAGTTCTAGAAATTGGAACATCGACAGGTTATTCGACCTTGTGGTTGGCAGATGCCTTACAAGTCACGCAAGGACAGCTCACCACCTTAGAAATTGATGCTGCACGCAGTCAGCAGGCACAGCAGTTCGCGCAAGAATTTGGCTTGGACTCATTAATACAGTTTTGGGTGGGAGATGCTAAAAATTATTTAGCTGAATGTACCGAAAAATACGATTTGATTCTACTTGATGCGGAACGCGATGCCTATGTGGACTATTGGTCAGATTTAAAACGCTTATTGTCTAAACAAGGTGGAGTTTTAATTGTTGATAATGTGATTTCACATGCAGAAGAAGTCAAGACTTTCACACAATTAGTGAAAGAAGAGGGCAATTATTTGGTATCGACTTTGTCATTGGGTGCAGGCTTATTGTTGATTACTGCTAAAGATTATGATTTTTGATGTGATGCAAACCATTGATGTGAAAAATCAGGGTTTACCCTGATTTTTTTATTGTTATTTATTGGATGGTAATGCGTGTGAAGTGCAAGTCGTATTCTAGATATTTGTGTACAAAAGCGGCTTTATCACTACAACGTAGCATGTTGGCGTAAACAAATTGGGGCACAGGATGGTAGAGTTCTCCAGAACCATTATTATAAAAAATTTTTAAGTATCTTGAAGTCGCATTGTATTTCCAAGAAGTCACGGCAAGCATTATTCCCATACATACCTCCTTGAATTTGTGAATAAACTCAATGAACCCTTCTGTTTGATTCAACATAAATAAAACAAAAGGCTTACTTCAATGTATAGCAGAAATTACAGGGACTTCAAATATATTCTAAATAAAATTACATGAAATTTAGTTGTAAAAAAACCACGCATAAGGCGTGGTTTTTTGATTCAATCTAATTTAAAAAATTAGATTTTACCTACTAGGTCGATAGACGGAGCAAGAGTTGCATCGCCTTCTTTCCATTTAGCAGGGCACACTTCACCTGGGTGAGAGTGAACGTATTGAGCAGCTTTAACTTTACGAAGAAGTTCTTGAGCATCACGGCCAATACCACCAGCGTTGATTTCAACGATTTGGATTTTGCCTTCAGGATCAATAACGAAAGTACCACGGTCAGCAAGACCAGCAGCTTCGATTAATACTTCGAAGTTTTTAGCAAGCGTCCAAGTTGGGTCGCCAACCATTGGGTATTCAATTTTTTTAATTTCAGCAGAAGAATCGTGCCAAGCTTTGTGTGTGAAATGCGTGTCAGTAGAAACTGCATAGATTTCAACGCCTAATTTTTTGAATTCAGCGTAGTTGTCAGCAAGGTCACCAAGCTCAGTTGGGCATACAAAAGTGAAGTCTGCTGGATAGAAGAATACTACAGACCATTTGCCTTTAAGATCAGCTTCTGTAACTTCAATGAACTGGCCGTTCAAGTAAGCTTGTGCTTTGAATGGTTTAACTTCGGTATTAATTAAGCTCATCATTGTCTCCATGATTGAGGTTAGTTTTTGAATTTGGAAGTAGAATATCGAATTTTTTATTATTGCTGAAACAGTATTTTTACATCACAAGCATCGGAAAAACCGAATAAGTAATTTAAACACCATTCCACTCAATAGCATCATCGTTCATTACAAATGAATTTGATGATGAAAAAATGACAATACGTCACAATCAAATTGTCGTATTTAGATCGTTATTCAACATGCAGTCATCTGTCTAGAATTTCAAGGCTAAAATTGAAAAAAGATATTTTATGTTGGTGTAGTTGTCTATTTTTCTGACAAATTCAAGTACGAAATGCGGTAAGACGCTTTCTCTCTGCTTTAGTATTAAGCCTTTAATTTTAGCTATGAAATGATTAAATGGAGTGAAATATAACCATATTTCATGAGCAGATTCGCTATCGCGTTGAAGATGCTTTCTCTATGGCAGCTTAAGGCGTAAAATGATCGATTCAAATTTTTACTGGGATAACTCATCTGTGCAAAGTCATTTAAATATCGATCAATGGGTTATGGCCCGCGACCGTCATCGTTTAAATCGACTACGCCGTAGCAAAGATGGTGATCCACAGCAATATCAAGAGCTGTTTGAACAGTCTAATCTTAAAGTTCGTGCGCGTTTTGCCCGTCTGCCACAAATTAAACTGAATCAAGACCTGCCTGTTACGCAGTCGGCTGAACAATTGATGGCTGCGATTCAACAGCACCAAGTCATTATTGTGGCAGGTGAAACAGGTTCAGGTAAAACCACACAGTTACCGCAAATTGCCATGTTAGCAGGGCGTGGCTTAACAGGCATGATTGGCCATACTCAGCCACGTCGTTTGGCCGCACGTAGCGTTTCACAGCGTATTGCTGAAGAAGTGGGCGAAAAACTCGGAGAATCCATCAGCTTCAAAGTTCGTTTTAATGAACAAGGCTCGCAAGACTCGATTGTGCGCTTAATGACAGATGGTATTTTGCTGGCTGAGCTTTCGCATGACCGCTATTTAAGTAAATACGATACGATCATTATTGATGAAGCGCATGAGCGCTCGTTGAATATTGATTTTATTATGGGTTATTTGAAGCAGTTACTGCCAAAACGTCCTGATTTAAAAGTCATTGTGACTTCTGCAACTTTAGATGTGCAGCGCTTTAGTCAATATTTTTACGGTGCGCCCATTTTTGAAGTGGAGGGTCGAAGCTTTCCTGTCGAAGTGCGTTATCGTCCAATTTCCGAGTTAAGCATCGGTGGGAGTGATGATGACGAATTTGATGATTTTGAAGAGAATCTGCCACGTGCGGTAGTACAAGCGGTAGAAGAATGTTTTCAAGATGCACAGGAAAAAGGTCATCCTGAACATGCTGATATTCTAATTTTTGCCAGTACCGAGCAGGAAATTCGAGAATTACAAGAAACCTTGCAGAAATATGGTCCACGTCATACTGAAATTTTACCGCTTTATGCGCGGTTGGCTTTGGCAGATCAACAAAAGATTTTTAATTCCTCAGGTGGTGGTCGACGCATTATTATTGCGACTAACGTTGCCGAAACCGCTTTGACTGTACCGAATATTCGCTATGTGATTGATAGTGGTTTTGCCCGTATTTCACGCTATAACTATCGTTCACGTGTGCAACGTTTACCCATTGAAGCAATTTCTCAAGCGGCAGCTAATCAACGTAAAGGGCGTTGTGGACGTATCGCACCGGGTGTATGTATTCGTTTATACAGTGAAGAAGATTTTCAAAGTCGTCCTGAATTTACGGAACCTGAAATTAAACGCACCAATTTGGCTTCTGTTATTTTGCAAATGCAAAGTCTGAATTTGGTTTCGCTTGAAGCCTTCGATTTTATTGAGCCACCAGATCACAGGCTTGTGAATGATGGTCGTAAACTCTTGGTTGAACTGGGTGCAATGACTGAGAAAAATCCTTCTAAGCCTTCTTTGGATAAAGAAGGACTTGAAAAAACGCCTCTTTCTAATAAAGGGGTTGGGGGAGACTCTCTCACCAAAATTGGTCAACAAATGGCAAAAATGCCAATTGATCCACGTTTAGCCCGTATGATTTTGGGTGGGGCGCATTTTGGTGTTTTAAATGAAGTCCTGATTATTGTCGCGGCTTTGGCAGTACAAGATCCTCGCGAGCGCCCTGCGGATAAACAAATGCAGGCAGATCAAAAACATGCCTTATTCCGTGAAGCCGATTCAGACTTCCTGTTTTATTTGAAGTTATGGGAAGCGATACATGATCCTGTTGAGTCCATGAGTGAGAACAAGCGTCGTACTTTCGCACATCAACATTTTTTAAGTTGGTTGCGCCTACGTGAGTGGAAGAAAACGCATGAACAATTGTTGGATCTGGCCAAAGGCTTAAACCTTTCCTTTAATGATAAAAAAGCCAGTTATGAAAACTTACATCGTGCTTTATTAACAGGACTCTTATCGTTTATTGCCAATAAAACCGATGAACGTAATGTCTTTATGGCAGTCCGCCAACAGAAAGCACGTGTATTTCCGGCTTCAACTTTACATAAGAGCAATACGCCGTGGATTATGGCGTTTGAAATGGTGGAAACCTCACAGGTTTATTTGCGGACCTTAGCCAAAATTGAACCTGAATGGATTCTTTTGGCTGCTCGTGATTTATTGAAATACCATTATTTTGAACCGCATTGGTCGAAAAAAGCCGGTATTGTAAATGCCTATGCACAAATTTCATTGTTTGGTTTGATTATTGAGCCAAAACGAATGATTAATTATGAAAAGGTTGATCATCTTGCAGCGCATGAAATTTTTCTAAGAGATGCCTTAACCACAGGTAATTTGGGCATACTTCCGCCATTTTTAAAGCATAATTTATTAAAACTAGAAGAAGTGGAACGGGTCGAAGACAAATTGCGTCGACGTGACCTCGTGGTAGATGAAGAAACGATTTATCAGTTCTATGCGGCTAAAATCCCCGTTGAAATTGCCAGTCGTCGTAGTTTTGAAGATTGGCGTGCCACCATTGAGCCTACGCAACCTCGTTTCTTGTACGTAGAAGATGATTCATTGTGGTTGAATGATCGTCCGACCACACAACAGTTCCCTGATTATTTGCATAATGGTGAGCTACGTTTAGCTGCAAGTTATCGTTTTGACCCAAGCCATGATGAAGATGGGGCTACGGTTAAAATTCCTGTGCAGGCTTTACCACAAGTGGATGAAAACATTTGGTCTTGGGGAATTCCAGGTTGGCGACAAGATTTAATTGAAGCCTTATTAAAAGCGTTGCCAAAAGATAAGCGTCGTAATTTAGTTCCGATTCCTGATACTGCAAAAAAAATCATGCAGCGGATAGATGCGGTACATCTACGTGAGCATTTATTTAGCTTCTTGGCATTTCAACTCCGTGGCGAACAGATTACTGAAAAAGATTTTTCTTTTGAAAGAATAGATCAATATTTGCTGCCTTTCATTAAAGTGATTGATGAAAAAGGGCGTGTAATTGAGAAGGGGCGTAATTTAGCTGAATTAAAAGCACGTTGCCGTACCGAAACCCATAGTCCCGTCAAGCAAGCCAAAGGACAATTCCAAACTTTCCCTGAAGATTTTGTGTTTGAAGCTTCGCATAAAGTTACAGGGGTTGTGGTCAAACAATATCAAGCACTTGTTCCTGTTAAAGTTTTTGCAAATTTAGATGCTAAAGATACTTCAGGCATTGTGATACAGACCTTTAATGACCAGAATGAAGCGATTAAGCAGCATCGTGAAGGGATTATTCATCTGATGCATTTACAATTGGGCGACTTGGTTCGTCAATTGAAAAAGCAAATTTCCAAGCCAATGGCGCTGGCATATTCGCCACTAGGTGACAAGGCAAAACTGGAACAGATGTTGGTTTATGCCACGCTACAATTAGCCATTACTGAACTGCCAATTAATCAGGCGGAATTTCAGCAATTACTGCTCAAGGTTAAACAAAACTTTTTAACGCACGGTCAACAGGCGTTAAAAATGATGAGTGAAATTTTTATTCAGTGGCAAAGCATCCGCCAGAAATTATTAATGCTAGATGGCGATATATTTGGACGTAGTATGGATGATATTGAAGACCAATTGGACCTAATGCAATTGGCGAATTTTGTCTATAGCAAACCCGTCGATGTGTGGACTGAGTATTCACGATATTTAGCAGCTTTGCTATTGCGTTTGGACCGCTTGCCCAATAATCTCCAACGAGATATTGCTGCCATTGGACAGATTGATCCGTGGATGGATAAATTATTTCAATATAAAAATGACGTTCGTTTGAAAGAATTGTATTTCATGATCGAAGAGTTACGTATTTCGTTGTTTTCTCAGCCGATGAAAACCAAGATGCCTATTTCTGCGACACGGCTACAAAAGCTATGGGAACGTCTTAGTATCGGTTAAAATTGAGCGAATTTAGAGAAGGAGTTTTACATGGGCATTCGTATTACAGGTACAGGCTTGTTCCACCCAGAACACGTCATTACCAATGAAGAGCTAGTTGAAAGTCTAAATGCTTATGTGGAACAGTATAACCTTGACCATGCTGAGCAAATTGCAGCAGGCGAGTTAGAAGAACGTCGTGGTTCTAGTGCCGAATTTATTGAAAAGGCCTCTGGTGTAAAGCGCCGTTATGTTGCTGAAAAAGCAGGTGTATTAGATCCAAACCGTTTACGCCCACGTTTAGCTGAGCGTAGCGATGATGAGCTATCCATTCAGGCTGAGTGGGGCGTGATTGCTGCAAAGCAAGCTATGGAAAATGCAGGTGTGACTGCAGAAGACATCGATGTTGTGATTTTGGCATGTTCAAATTTACAACGTGCCTATCCAGCGGTTGCGATTGAAATTCAGACGGCACTGGGTATTCAAGGTTATGCCTATGACATGAATGTGGCATGTTCTGCGGCAACCTTTGGTTTAAAACAAGCCTATGATGCCATTAAGTCGGGTGCGCGTCGTGTGTTGTTAGTAAACGTTGAGTTAACTTCAGGTCATACCGACTACCGTTCACGCGATTGCCACTTTATTTTTGGTGATGTTGCGACGGCTTCAATTATTGAAAATACTGAAACTAAATCTGGTTTTGAAATTTTAGATACCAATTTATTTACGCAGTTTTCCAACAACATTCGTAATAACTTTGGCTTCTTAAACGGTTCTGAACTCACTTCACGTGATGACAAGCAATTCCGTCAAGATGGTCGTAAAGTGTTTAAAGAAGTTTGTCCTTTAGTGGCAAAAATGATTACGGCTCAGTTGGAAAAGAACAACATCTTGCCGAGTCAAGTGAAGCGTTTTTGGTTACACCAAGCCAATGTCAACATGAATGAACTGATTTTGAAATTAGTTGTGGGTAAAGAAGCAGCTGAAGCGGATCCAAGTTTAGTTCCTATTATTCTCGATGAGTTTGCCAATACCTCTTCTGCAGGTGTCATGATTGCATTACATCGTTCTGCGCACGAAGTGAATGATGGTGAATATGGTGTACTGTGTTCGTTCGGTGCGGGTTATTCTGTAGGATCAATTTTGGTTCAAAAGCACGTCGCTTAAGCTTATAGCGTTGAAGCCTGTATTTTTGGCTTAGCGTTATAGACTCGAAAACATCCTCTCATATTCAGGGTTATGGGCTTGAATGATGAGGGGATGTTTTTTATGTTGAATTAACATAGAAAGCAGTAATTTCTATTTTAAATGAATAACATAAGATTAAAAATTAAAACCATCAGGCCGCTTGAGTCACTTGATGGTTTTAAGTTTCACATGAGCATCAAAGATTAAAATTTCTTCTCTACGCTGAACAATATGCTAGGAATGGCTTGACTTGTACGTGCTTGATAGAGGCTGCCATCAGATTGATCACTCAGACGTTCTTTGTAGTCAGTACTTAACAGGTTACGCGCGCTTAATGTGGTCGCCCAACCCTGTTTAAAGCGTTTGGTTGCACTGATGTCCAAATTGACTCGTTCGTTACTGGTTCGATCATAGGGCTGATTTTCTAAAGCACGGGTAAACTCTGGGGTATAGCTGAGATTGGCACTGGTCGAAATTTGCCACGGCTGATAGTTATAAGAAAGCCCCATACTGGCTGAATAGGGTGCAACATCACTGACTAAACGATCTTGATGCGTTATATCATCTTCGACTTTGGCGCGAATGGTCGAGAGTTGACTATTGAGCATCCATGAATGCCCTTGAGCAGTTTGTTTTAATGCATAACGTCCAGAGAGCTCGACACCATAGGTGGTTGCGTGATCTTGGTTTTGAGGGCGTTTTACATAACGTCCATTTTCTTGTTGAATTACAGATTCAATATAATCATCAATTTGACGGTAGAATCCTGTGATGTTTACGCCACCCGCAGGCATATTAAAACCTAAAGTGGACTCATAAGCGGTAATTTTTTCAGGACGTAAAAATGGATTGCCGCCGCGGTCTGGGTTATTTAGGCTGCCTGCATCACTGTCAGTCGAAACAGACACCGTGGGTAATAAGTCGTCAGCTTTGGGGTTACGAAATGCCTGACTGATATTGGTTTGAAGTGACCAATGATCATTAAAATTATAACGATGTGCAACGACTGGGCTAAGGTTTTGGTCATCATAATCGACTAAGCCCGTACGATGTATCCATTCTTGACGTAAACCAAGAGTCAAAGTTTGTTGATCAGTAAAACGCCAACTGCCTTCGCTATATAGGGCATAACGTTGTTCATCTAAGGTATCGGCTGTATTGCTTTCTAAGCTGCTTGAACGTGTATCTAAGCCAAACTTAATTTGACGATGTTCATCAAATTGGCGGACACCATCATATGCCAAACCCAGTTCTTCAATCTGCTGATCTATATACTGGGAGGAAAGTGGAGATCGGGTCAGTTCAGTTTCATTTTGTTTTTCATAAGACAGACGGACTTTGTCCGAGTTCTTATTCACCTGACGTTCGAAGCGCGTGTTCAGGCGCATACTGTCATTTTTGTCTTGTTGAACTTGATCGGAACGTGATCCATCCCGTTCATGGTTACGATAAAACAGTTCCGCCACAACCTTCTTTTCATCATCAATTTCATATTCCAGGCGTGGACTAATCATGGATGCTTTACGCTCAGAAACATTCTTTTGTACACGAGTTTGGTTTGCCGTTTGAGTTTGTGTTATTGAAGTGGTGTCGTCCCAATTTTGATTGGCAGATAGGCTATATAACCAAGGGCTATCACGACCATCCATTTGTAGCGTGACATTCTTGCGCTCTTCTTCTGAAGCTCCAGAGTGGTTAAATCCATAGCCAACTCGAGCTGTTCCACCAAGACGTGAACTTTGTAATGGTTCTTTTAAAATAATATTAATGACGGCAGAGGCGGCAACAGAAGCTTGAGTGACACTCGGCTGCTTGGTAATTTCAATACGCTCAATCATGTCTGGCGTAAGGGTATCAATAATGGACATACCCCCACGAGGTCCGCCTTGTACAGGTTCACCGTTGATCATGAAAATAGGTGCACCGCCACCACGGAAGCGCATACCTGATGCTCCACCTGGACCACGCGGACCAGTAGCAGATGGCATTTGAAAACCTGTTGCACGTCTTAAGGCATCGCTGACAGATTGATCGCCATATTTCAGCATTTCTTCACGATTGATAATGGTTTTTGCAATTGCACTAATATCATTATTTTTATTTGTAGGTGCGTTGGCTTGGAGCTTTAATGTTTTTAGAGTTTGTATAGGTTCTTCGGTCACTTTGGGGGTTGAATCAGCCGCCCAGCTCACTGAATATAAGCTGAGTAAGGCAACAGTTAAGGCACTCTGTTTCCATGCAGACGATAAAGCATCCATGAACAATGTTTCCAAATGTAATTTCGCGTAAGATTAAACTAAAATTGTGTAGAAAGATTGTGGAAGTGTAGATTTCATCCTATTTGGGATAAATCCAAACAATACAGCCAATTTTTTATTATTTTTTGATGACTTAGCTTTTATCGTATGGTTGTTTATGTATGATTTATTTTGATGATGAATAAGGTGATGAGTGAGCAGACAAGATAAGAAGGCAGAGTTGCTTATTTTAATGGCTATGATACAACAGAGAAGTGTTGGTCATGATTTAAATTGCTATGCAAGTTACTGAACTGGTTCCTTTATTTGAAATAGAGGTGAATCGACAGGAAGTTTTGGCTATTCAACGGAATGAATTGGTCCCTATTTTTAATAATGCGGCGTTGTTGTCTGGCTACGCTGAGCAGCTTGTTCAAGCTCAGTCCGTCTTGTTACAAGGCGTCGATCCATTGATGACTCAGCAGTTTAGACAAAGTATTGAAGAGCTTATTCAAGCCTTGACGCAATCGAATAAATACCTAAAAAAGCGCAGATTTAATGCGTTGCAAAAGTGGCTTGGCATAGACATTGAACATGGTTCGGGACAAATTGACTATTATAAAAACCTTGATGTACTTTTGGATCGTTGCCAACATTTAAGCCAAAAATTACGCTTAGAAATACAAAAGTCACAATCGAGATTTCAGCAATTACTGGGTTTACGGTTAAGAATGGCAAATTATGTGGTTGCGGCACAAGAGTTTGTACATGAGTATCCTAAAATGCTACGTACTCAGCATCCTTTAGATCAATTTTCTGAACGGTTGTTGAAGAAAATTCACAGTTTGCAAACCGTACAAGCCAGTAATGATATTGCCATGCAGCAAATACAACTTTCTCAGCAATTGTCTTTAGGCTTACTTGACCGTTTTACCGAAGCGCAGCAAGTGCTAATTCCTGCTTGGCAATATCATGTCAAACAAAGTCAACAGACAGACTCGACTTCCGAGCTATTAAAGCTAGATAATAGCCGTGAAAAATTGATTAAAACTTTAAGAAAATCATTAGAGAAACCTTCGGGAAACTCTTCATAAAATTAGGTGAATTATGACCAATTCTGAGCAAAATAATTTAACTGTAATCATGACACCAGAGATGGTGGAACAACAGTTTCAGCAACTCAATTTAAAAGAGCTAGGCTTGCAAGCCTCAGATTTGGCTGAGGTGATGACTGCAACCAAAGAATTGGAAGAGATGAGCCATCAGAGTGTTGCTGAATATGGTAAGCATATTGCCACGCAAACGTCTACTTATACGGATGAATTGTTAGGTTTGGTACAAAACAAAGATTTAGATGCAACGGGACAAAAGTTGAATCAAGTTGTACAAGTGGCACAGCAATTAAACAGTAGCAGTATTCTAAATCAGTCTAAAAGTTCGGGCTTTTTGGGCAGTATTTTGAGTAAATTCAAAGGGGCGAAGCAGAGTTTTGATCAGCACTTTAATACCACCAAGGAGCAAATTGATGCTTTGGTTAAAGAAATTGAAGCGTCGCAATCGGGCTTAAAAGATCGAGTTAAAACCCTCGAACATATGTTTAATTCAGTCCAAGATGAATATAAACAGTTAGGCGTTTATGTGGCTGCAGGCAAGATTAAGCAGCATGAAGTGCAACAGCAAATTGCTCAACTCACTACACAAGAACAAGATCAAACCCTTACCCAGAAAATTTACGATCTGAACCATTTATCGAATAATTTGGAGAAACGAGTCAGTGATTTGCAGGTGTTGCAGCAATCTGCAATGCAGACTCTACCCATGATTCGGATTATTCAGTCCAATAATTTAATGTTGGTGGATAAGTTTTATGCCATCAAAAACATTACTTTACCCGCTTGGAAAAACCAAATTAGTTTGGCCATTTCCTTACAAGAGCAAAAAAATAGTGTGCAGTTGGCAAATACCATTGATGATGCGACCAATGATTTATTGCGCCGTAATGCAGATTTACTCCACCAAAATTCAGTCGATACAGCACGTGCCAATCAGCGGTCTGTGATTGATATCGATACCCTTGAGCATGTCCAAAATACTTTAATTCAAACGGTGAATGACGTACTTCAAGTGCAAAAAGAAGGGATGCAGAAGCGAGAAGAGGCAGCACAGCGCTTACGTAATTTACAAAGTAATTTGAGTCAGTTGGTATTAGAGTCAAATCAACGCTAAATCCTTTTAGTCTGTTGTAGGAGGTCACTTGTCCAAATTAGAAGATGAATATGCAGTTAATACCGCCAATATTCAGCAAGGTGTGCAGACTTTAAAGCGTCGGCAAACACATCTGATGGGGTGGTGTATATTCACAACCAGTTTGGCACTTGTGGCTTTGGTCAGTTATTTTTTACAACAGGATATTTTGTATAGTTGGTTTGGCATTAGTCCTGAAGTCAAACAACTGCATATTCCTGTTTCGGCTGATGCTGAGTTAACCCAATTTGGGCAAGCACCAAATTACTTTTTTAATCTATTGTCTTGGTTTGGCTGGTTGTTGTTAAAAATGATCAGTGCCTTTATTGGCGCATTTTTTGTGATTCACTTTCTCAAAAAAATCCGCTTCTTTGCCATACGCTTTCAATCTTTTGTACTGAAACTTGTTGGTTGGATAATTGCATTTGTGTGTATTTGGTCAGCGTTGACCTATGTTCAGTATGATTGGAAAGATGAAGCAGATGATCCTTATGCAGCAGCAATTGAGTATAAAACCAGCTTACATGAGAGTGAATTGGCGCAAGAGTTAAATCAAACCCAGTTTGCCGCACCAGTAAAAGCGTATATTTTGGCACAGATTGCCTTATTGCACTCGCCTGTCGATGAAAATGCGGCGATTCCTTATGTGTTGACTTTGGTTGAAGCCGAGCAAAACGATCCCGATTTTATTCAATATGGTTTTAGCCCTTCACAATTATGGGCGATGCAGCAGCAACTTTATGGTAAAGCGATTACGCCCTTAGCAAAATCTATTTCTCCACAAATTGAACAAGCTCATAAGTGGGGGAATATTTTACAAGTTGTGATTATTTCAGCATTTATTGTAAACGTTATTTTGAGCTTAATTCTGTATACATTTTCGGGGTATTTCCATGCAAGAACACGTAGAATTGAGCAAAATTTAAAAAATGTCAGATAAGTATTTCATGTTATTTAAGATTTTAATTAATTATCTAATAAATCGATTGTATTTATAAATACAAACTGTTTTACCAATTTAATATTTTTCACTATGATGTCTTCATCAACTTAATTCTCTCCACTGGAGTCGTTAGCAATGTTAGATCAAAATACTTCTGCTCAATTAAAAACACTTTTAGAGCGTCTTGAAAGCCCAATAGAAATTATCGCGTCTTTAGATGCTTCAGAAAAATCTGAAAAAATTAAAGAACTGGTGAATGAAATTGCGGTGTTATCGGACCAAGTGACTGCGCGCTTTGATGGTGAACATACACGTCGTCCAAGCTTTGCAATTGCCAAAGCAGGAGAGCAACCCCGTGTACACTTCGCGGGTTTGCCAATGGGGCATGAGTTTACCTCATTAATTTTGGCATTGTTACAAGTATCGGGCTATGCACCAAAAGTTTCTGAAGAAGTGTTAAATCAGGTTAAAGGTTTAAATATTCAATCGAACTTTGATGTATTTGTATCGTTAAGCTGCCATAACTGTCCAGATGTCGTGCAAGCTTTGAACCTGATTGCCATCTATAATCCAGGTTCGACGGCTACCATGATTGATGGTGCATTCTTCCAAGAAGAAGTGGAACAACGCAAAATCATGGCTGTACCAATGGTGTTCCAAGATGACCAGCATATTGGTCAAGGTCGTATGACGTTGGAAGAAATTATTGCCAAATTAGACACCAATTCTGCTGATAAAGAAGCAGCCAAGTTAAATGCTAAAGATGCTTTTGATGTGTTGGTAATTGGTGGTGGACCTGCGGGTGGTACAGCGGCAATTTATGCAGCACGTAAAGGGATTAAAACAGGTATTGTGGCTGAACGCTTTGGTGGTCAGGTGATGGATACCATGGATATTGAAAACTTTACTACTGTACAGAAAACGGTAGGTCCGAAATTCGCACAGGATATGGAAGCACACGTTCGTGAATACGGTGTAGACATCATGAATTTGCAACGTGTGAATAAAATTACTGGTGCAGATCAAACAGTGAATGGTTTGGTTGAAGTTGAACTTGAAAATGGGGCAAAACTTGAATCGAAAACAGTGATTCTTTCGACAGGTGCGCGTTGGAGAGAAATGAATGTACCCGGCGAAGCAGAATATCGTACTCGTGGTGTTGCATACTGCCCGCACTGTGATGGTCCATTGTTCAAAGGTAAACGTGTTGCCGTGATTGGTGGTGGTAACTCTGGTGTAGAAGCGGCAATTGACTTGGCAGGTATTGTTGAGCACGTGACTTTGGTTGAGTTTGATACTAAACTGCGTGCTGACCAAGTGTTGCAAGACAAGTTAAATAGCTTGCCAAATGCCACTGTGATCATGAATGCATTATCTACGGAAGTTATTGGTGATGGTGCTCAAGTGACAGGCCTGAAATATAAAGACCGTGCAACCGATGTTGAACATACTGTTGAGTTATCTGGGATTTTTGTACAAATTGGTTTATTGCCAAATACGGACTTCTTAAAAGAGAGTGCAGTTGAACTCACTCCACGTGGTGAAATTGTGATTAATGAACGCAATGAAACCAATGTGAAAGGCGTATTTGCTGCGGGTGACTGTACCACTGTACCGTATAAGCAAATTATTATTGCGACGGGTGAAGGTGCAAAAGCGTCTCTATCTGCTTTTGATTACATGATCCGTTCTGGTCAATAATAAAAAAGAGCCAACATACACTGAGTTATGTTGGCTTGCTATTAAACTTTTTACTTTTTATAGGAACTGAGGACGCTAACACCGATGTTCCTTTTTTTATTGTTTATTATTTTTCCCCCGATAACTTGATCAAAAAATTTTTATTTTTAAATAATATTGAGCGCTTTAAATTTTTCCTCCAATGCTGCTTTGCTTTCAATATGTTCAGGATGAACTTCAATACAATCGATCGGGCAGACCGCCATACAGGTTTGATGCTCATAAAAACCGACACATTCAGTACAACGTGCTACATCAATCTCATAAACTTTTTGCCCTTCAAAAATCGCATCATTGGGACATTCTGGTAAGCACATATCACAATTGATACAAGCATCCGTGATTCTTAAAGCCATGACTTAACCTGCCACGTAAGCCAATGACGAAGCTGAAATATCAATTTCTGAATTAGGCAGATTACGAATCAGCAGGGCATATTGCATATCGACATCAGCAGGAATCGGAATATCGACAATATGACCTGAGCCTTTGGCATCAGGAATTGAGTTCGCCTTTTTATCCAAAATTTTGGTCAGTACAAACTGAATATTGCCTTGCGGGGTCATGAGTTCCAAAGAGTCACCCACCACAAAGCGGTTCTTTACATCAATTTTAATGTAGTTCCCGTGACGTTCTAACACCTCACCACAGAATTGTTGATGGTCAAAACGTGAAGAACCTGTTTCATAATTTTGGTATTCACTGTGGACATGGCGACGTAAAAAACCTTCGGTATAACCACGGTTTGCCAAGCCTTCCAGTTGTAACATTAGTGAAGGATCGAAGGGTTTGCCTGCCAATGCATCATCAATGGCTTTACGATAAATTTGTGCAGTACGCGCACAGTAGAAATAAGATTTGGTTCGACCTTCAATTTTGAGGGAGTGAATACCCATTTGGGTCAAACGCTCAACATGTTGTACTGCGCGCAAGTCTTTAGAGTTCATGAAATATGTGCCGTGTTCATCTTCTTCTGCGGCAAACATGTCTTCTTCATTACGTTGTAGCAGGACAGGTTCCGCGCATTGGTTCTGGGCGATGGCATGTTGTTCATCTACATCACTATTGCAACACTGGTTTTCTTGTACTTGATGCACAGGAATCACATCACCTGTTTCGTCTTCTTGCGCTTGGTGCAGTTTGTAATCCCAACGGCAGGCATTGGTGCAAGCACCTTGGTTCGCATCACGTTTATTCATATAGCCTGAAAGAAGGCAACGTCCAGAATAGGCCATGCACAATGCGCCATGCACAAATACTTCAATTTCCATGTCTGGAACATGATTTTTAATTTCTTCAATTTCTTCCAGTGACAGTTCACGCGACAAAATCACGCGAGTGAGCCCCATATTTTTCCAGAATTTCACAGTTGCCCAATTCACGGCATTGGCTTGGACTGAAAGATGCACAGGTATGTCTGGAAATTGCTCGCGTACCATCATAATTAAGCCAGGGTCCGACATAATTAATGCATCTGGCTGCATGGCAATCACAGGTGCTAAATCACGAATGAAGTTTTTGAGCTTGCTGTTGTGCGGTTGAATATTCACTACAACATAAAATTTTTTACCTAAATCATGTGCTTCCTGAATCCCGATGGCGAGATTATCATGATCAAACTCATTATTACGAACACGTAAGCTATAACGTGGTTGTCCTGCATAGACCGCATCGGCACCATAAGCAAATGCGTAACGCATGTTTTTTAAAGATCCAGCAGGAGAGAGAAGTTCGGTAACGTGGTGAATGCTCATGACAAAATAAAGGCATACAAATAATATGTCTTTATTGTATGGATATAAAAAAAGGATTCAACCCAGTAAATTAGTCGGTTTTATTCTGATAAACCTAGATTTTTCAAAATTTGACAGTGATCAATGGTGGTATTGCTGGAACAGGATAGACGTAGTTCCTGTAATTGGCTTTGAAATGAGATCAATTCGGCAATGTTTTTTTCCACTTGTAAAATATGCTGTTCGATCATTTGATCAACAACTTGGCAACCTTGCTGTGGTTGTTTAATAAGATCAATCAATTGTTGAATTTCGGCAAGTGACATGTCCAAGGCACGACACTGTTTGATAAATTGCAGGCGTTTTAAGGTCGATTCATCATAATATTTATAATTATTTTCGGCCCGGTAGCTAGGGATAATCAGATGCTTTTTTTCGTAAAAACGTACTGTATCAACAGGCAATTGCGTTTTTTTTGCGAGTTGGTGAATTAAATAATGCTGCATGGCTTGACCTTAGAGCGAGTCCATAGTTTTAAATAAGCATAATATAGATTGAGGAGTATGGAAATGGCTTGTAGTTGTAGTCACGAACCTGCACCAATTAAACCGAACAGTAAATTTAGAACGGCTTTATGGATTGCACTGATTATTAACCTGATGATGTTTTTTGTTGAACTGATCGGTGGGACTTATGCACACTCTTCAGCACTCTGGGCAGATTCACTCGATTTTTTTGGTGATGCGGTGAATTATGCCATTTCGTTGGTTGTATTGGGGGCAAGTTTATACTGGCGCGCGACGGTTGCATTGCTCAAAGGGATGTCAATGGTTGGCTTTGGGCTAATCGTTATTGCAAAAACAGCTTATAGCTATGTTCAAGGTATTCCACCCGAAGCGATTACGATGGGGATGATTGGCGTTTTGGCTTTAATTGCTAACGTGATTTCAGCTTTTATTTTATATGCTTTTCGTGATGGCGATGCCAATATGCAATCGGTTTGGTTATGTAGCCGTAATGATGCCATTGGCAATATTGCCGTGATTTTTGCCGCGATTGGGGTGTTTGGTACAGGGAGTTTGGTTCCCGATTTGATTGTAGCTTTAATCATGTCATTCTTAGGTTTAACAGGCGGTTATCGTGTTATTAAGCAAGCATTGGCAGAGCGTAATAGCAGTGAAACTGTGAGTAGCTTAGAAGAGTGCTAATAATTAAAGAGAGTAATACACTCTCTTTTTATTTCAACGAATGACTTGTGGTGGTAGATAAATAGTAAATTCATTGATTGGTTCAATCAGAGCGCTATAGGGATTAAGTTGGTCTTCAAAGGAAACCAAATTCAGTCGATCAAGCAAGTCAAATTTTGCATGAAGCAATTGAGCTGGTTTTAACCGTAGACGATCATGCCAAACGCGATAGGTTCCTAATTGACCATCACGACGATGATAAAAACCTGCGAGAGGATGGGTGAGATAAACCAAATGACTTTCTAGATCTGGGAAGCCTGTATAATTCCATCGGTCATCTTTTGATTGTGCGAGTTGTAATTCAGCATTTGCCCATGCCGACTGGGTTTGCATCTTATATTGCTTGTAGTAGCCGTACTCATCTTGATGACATTCAAAATTGAACACAGCCGAATGCCAAGGAAGTTGCCATAAATGGCGAGGGACAATCAGTGTCCATGAATCTAAGGTAGTCCCTAAAAACCACACACAACGTTCTTGCGTGTGCTGATCGATGACATAGACACGGTAATTGGTTTGTCCCATGCTGAAATTGGGAAAAGGAAAAACAGCAGAGCTAAAATCCACATCAATAAATGGTACAACCGACATGAGTGCTTGCTCTTTACCTTGATATTCGATGGTATCGAGCTTAAATCGAGGCGGGATGATGTCGTTAAAGCGTGCAGGTTCGATAGCGTAGCTAATGATTGAAAAATGTTGTAATTTACATTGCACATCAATGCCAGTTGGTTTCGGGCGTGGATGTAAAAAATCTTCAAATTTTAATTGTTGAAAAGTCATTGAATTTTTTAGAAAGTTTATTGTAATTGTAGTTATTCTAAGTAAAGTTGCTCATGCCGTAAAGCCATCGACCAAAGATATGTCGATGTGAACATGGCAAGATAAAATTATGTACTGAGTAGATGCATTTTGTTCCAAAACTTTGCCCAAAGATCTAGATATTCCTGTACCACAGTCTGGTATTCGTTGCTTTGAATGTCTTGGTAACTTTGGGTGAAGAGTGACCAAATGTCATCTTCATGATTGTCATCATTGGCTAATCTATTTGTATGATCAACAATACCGTGGCAATCATAATAACCTTCGGTTAAGCGCGAATCATATTTCTCTAAATTGATGCGTAATGCTTCGCTATATTTAATCACTTGTAATTCTGCACAGGCTAAAATTAATAACAAGTGCTCGTATGAGTCTAAATGTGATTGAATAAACTGATCAAGTTCGCATGCTTCGTTACATACTTCTTGTTCATTAAATGGATCAATCTCTAAAGCTTGAAGTAATTCCATGAAATAAACCAAATGCGATTTACTTGGAGAACTAAGTGGTAATTGATAGGTGTTAAAACCTAACTCATCAATCAGATTCAATGACAATAAGTAACGTGCATAGGCTTTCGCATGAACACGCTGCTGCCTATGAATGTTTGGGTGCTGTTCTAATTTGCATGCTTGGTAAATGAGCATGCTTAATGCATCGGTAAAGACTTTGACAATTGCGGCGAAATAATTGATATGAATTAACTTGAGCTGCTCAAGTGAAAGCGCTTGGTTATGTAAGCGTTCTAGAATTTTTTGTTGAAATAATGGATGTTGAAGACTGTACTGTTTGAGTGTGTTCACTTGCTCGATATGCCGATGCCATAGAGATGGTTCCACCGAATGCCGAATAAAATTTAAAGCTTCCAATCGCGCATTTTCTGATTGTGTAAAAGCAAGTGTACTCATGTTCGAGATGTCAGATTTTGAATGATTTAATCATATTAAAAAAAAGTTAAATATGCTATAAAGATTTATACAGCATGCTTCACTTTTATTGATTTATTATTATAGAATAGACACATACGAAACTTTACGTATGAACTCAGTCATCACATTTAAATAATGATATAATGTAACTCATATGTTTTTTATTTAAAAAAGATGCCCTTTTTTTATTTCATTTTGACCCACTTCTGCTTAAAGATAAGTTTGGTAGGTAAATAGCATGTCCAAGAAAGACGACATTATTAGTACTGCGCTTCATCTTTTCAATTCTTATAGCTATAACTCGATTGGGATTGATCGAATTATTAGTGAATCGGGTGTCGCTAAAATGACATTCTATAAATATTTTCCTTCTAAAGCGAAACTAATTGAAGAGTGCTTACACCGTAGAAATATGAACTTACAAGAATCTTTAGATGCAGCAATTGCTCAGTGTCGGGCTGAAGAATATTTAGACCATATTAAAACCATTTTTTACTGGTACCACGCTTGGTTTCAGATGGACGATTTTAATGGATGTATGTTTCAAAAAGCAGTTGAGGAGGTTTCCAAGGTTTATCCTTCAACCATGCAACCTGCAATGGAATACAAAGAGTGGTTGACTGAACGTATCCGGGTTGCACTGGAAAAATTAGGGATCGCCCAGTCTTTTCAGCTTGCTAGCCTATTGGCAAGTATTTTGGATGGTATGACCATACAAGCTCAAATGGACAAGAACTTAGTTAAAATTGATGAGTATTGGAAACGAGTCTATAAGCTGATTCAGCTTGAGCTTATGGAAGTCTAAATAGACTTTCATTTAACGGATAAGTGAAGTAATTAGAGCTGGCATCCAAATAAAAAAGCGTGAATACCATAAATGGTATTCACGCCTCGCTGATAGTTCCCTGATATTAATATTTTAGTCGGCCCCGAGCAGAAGCTGTCTAAAATATTAATGTTTTAGAGGAGCTTAAAATCTCCTTTCTTATATCGTTTATTATAATTATTATAAAGTACCCTCTGGATTGATTATAAATTACATCAGCTCAACAAAGTCACATACAGAAATAGACAGACCTGTCTGTTCTTGATTCGAATTATAGGTGCTTTTGTTGATCTCGACAACACTTTTTAGTCGATTTATTGGAATTTATGACGAAATTTTGCGCTTTAGGTTAAAAATTACACATTTTAAGTAAAAATTAACTTACTGAAAAATAAAAAAAACCGAGGGATTCCCTCGGTTTTAACTTAAAAAGAAGATTATTTCTCAACAAATGCGCGTTCAATCACATAATCGCCAAGAACACCCATACGTGGTGATTCTTTAAGACCATGTTGATCTAAAAGTGCAACGACATCATCAAGGAATGCTGGGCTACCACAAAGCATTGCACGGTCAGTTTCTGGGTTGAAACGGGGTAAACCAATTTTTTCAAAAATTTCGCCAGTTTCAATGACTGTGGTAACACGCCCTTGGTTTGGATATTCTTCACGGGTAACTGTTGGGTAGTACACTAACTTGTCTTTAATGCCAAGTTCTTCAAAAAATTCGTTGTTTGGTAACTCATTCAGAATAAGGTCTTGGTAAGCCAATTCAGAAATGAAGCGTGTACCATGTACAACAATGACTTTTTCAAAGCGTTCGTACGTTTCAGGGTCACGAATAGTCGACAAGAATGGTGCAAGACCTGTACCTGAAGAAAGAAGATATAAATTCTTACCAGGGTTTAAGTCATCAAGAACCAAGGTACCTGTTGGCTTTTTAGAAACTAAAATCTCATCGCCAACTTTGACTTGTTGTAAAATAGAAGTTAAAGGGCCATCGGGTACTTTAATTGAGAAAAACTCAAGTTCTTCTTCATAATTTGCACTTGCAATAGAGTAAGCACGCATAAGAGGCTTACCATTGACTTCAAGACCAATCATCACAAATTGACCATTTTTAAAACGTAATGCGGTGTCACGTGTCGTCTTAAAACTGAAGAGCGTGTCATTCCAGTGGTGTACGTGAGTAATCTTTTCGACGTTAAAAGCAGCCATGAAAGGTCTCAATAAATTATCAAATTAGAACAGCTTGCTATTCTAATCTAAAATCATTCTCGATAAACTGAATATATTTAATTGAACTTATCAGAAAAAGTGATTATGTCTGAAATTCAGCTACCCATTATTGGAATTATGCACTCACCATATCAGGAAAAATTTGGAATTCCACGACAGCCCAATTTGGTTCAAGTGCAGTCTTATATAGAGATGCAAGCGCCTTATAATGATCTGGCTGCATTTGAAGGGATTGAAGAATTTAGTCATCTATGGTTGGTCTGGCAGTTTCATGACAATAAGAATCAGCATAAAAAAGACCAGTTCCGTGCACAAGTTCGTCCACCACGTTTAGGTGGAAATAAGAAAATAGGGGTTTTTGCGACACGCAGCATGTATCGACCTGCACCGATAGGATTATCCGTTGTACAGTTACAAGCCGTAAAAAAAGAAGGGAAGTCAGTCAGAGTTTATCTCACAGGGAGTGATTTGTTAGATGGAACCCCGATTCTAGATATTAAACCCTATATTCATTATTCTGATGCTGTATTTGAGGCACAAAGCGGTTATGCACAACAAGAACCAAGGCGAATGAAGGTACATTGGTCCAAGTTAGCCTTATTAGAAAAGCAGCGCTTGTTGGCACAGCAGTTTACAACTCAAGCACGATTTGAAGAATTAGATCAGGTATTGTCATTAGACCCACGACCCGCTTATCAAGAAGATAGTGAGCGAATTTATAAAATGAAATTTGCTCAGCTAGATGTAAGTTTTGTCATTCAGGGTCAAAGCTTAGAGGTGATTACCTTAGAATCCATTTAAACTGCTTAGTTGCGCTTGAGTTTATCTTGGTACATATTTTTGTCTGCTTGTAAGCAGGCAGCCAGAATGCCATCACTTGGGTCACGGAGTGCAAAGCCAATTGCTGCACTAATTTGTTTGCTGTAGAGATTGTGAATAATTCGTTCTTGGTGAGCTTGGGAAGATTCTAAGTCATTTTCTACGGTCAATATTGCAAACTCATCTCCACCCAAACGTGCAATGATATCGGTATTACGGCAACTTTTGGTTAAGACGACTGCTGTTTGACGAATGAGTTCATCACCAGCAGCATGTCCGTGTGCATCATTCATGAATTTGAGATCGTTTAAATCTAGCATAAAGACGGTGGCATGATGCCCATAGAGTTGGCAACGTTCTTCCTCTGCAAGGATAAACTGATCCCAAGCCCGACGGTTATATAGACCTGTGAGTGGATCACGCAGAGCTTCTGCTTGTAAGCGTTCATTTTTACGGGTTTGCTCAATTTCTCTCAGTTCAGTTTGTAAGATTTGACTGAGTAAATCTCCCAGTAACTCAATTAAATTTTGCTCTTCTTTAAGGCTTTCAGATTTTGGTTCTGGATCAATCGCGCATAAAGTTCCAAATAGACTGCCGTCTTCTTTGGTTAGTGGTTGACCAATATAGGCTTTAATTTTGAGTTGTTGTGCAATGGGTGCTTGGCGATAAGCGGGGATATCATCGGATAGCGGGGCAATTTTAGGACCATTGCCCAAGACCATCTGAGAACAAAATGAATCGGCCCAATTAAATACTTGCCCCGCATGTACATCATAAGCATGATCTTCTGTTTGTAAGATAATCCAGTCTTCACCTTCAACACGGGTAATCATCCAAAGACCAAAACCAAAGCGTTGATATAAAAAATTAAGAACAGCTTGTCCTGCATCATGAAAGCTTTTAAAACCAATGTCGTTCATTGCACGAACCTTTGACAACAGAAAATAAGGAAATAAGTTCAGGTATTATTTTAAATGATTCTTAATTAATAATTGGTTGTATCACACCATAATGCAAAAATGAATCGATTTAAAATGCGAGTTAAGTCTCGTTTAAAATAATTAATGTGTACCATCTTAATTATTACTATTTTTATAAAATAAAGGATTTTGCCAAATGTGAGTCTAAATCCTGCTTTTAATGGAATAGGCTCAATAATATACATAGAATTATTTAAGAAATCATCCACCATAAAATCAAAATAAAAACCAACATATGTAAAATTTGAGCAGGTGCAAAGGCTAGGGCATATTTACCTCCTCCTGTGAGGCTTGCATTGATAGATTTGGCGACTGCATGGGTCACCATTCCTAAAATGAGGGCATAGACAAGAGTGTGATTGGCGGGATCCCCTTGTACAACAATTGCAGCCATTGCGGCATGGATTTCAAATAAAGATGCTAAAAGCGTCCCTATAATTAAGCCTACATCGCCTAAGAGTAAACTTAAGCCATAAACGCCTGCCTGAATAATTGTGAGCGTTGCTGCAATAATTGCAGCTTCTTTAAGGCTAAACATGCGCCCATCTGGATGTTCTATTGGAGTAGAGGGTTTAGTTTTACGCATGAGCCACAGTCCCCACAGTATTAGAATACTCATGGCTACGAATGCTGGAAGAATAATTAGCTTGAACCAATTTAAATTAATCCCTGCGACGATGAGGAGGAGTTGTAAAAGGGTAGCTACGCAAGATAGTAATGCAGCACCTGCATTGGGTACGGCTTCAGCACGTCCTGCACGCACTTCCATACCTAAGCTGGCAATCGTGGCGGTACTTGATACAAAACCAGAGGCTAATGCAGACAAAATGAGTGCATTCTGGGCAGAGAGTAAGCGTTTTGCAATGTGAGCAAGTGCTTGAACAGCAAGAATTAAAGCCAGTAGTTTAAGAATAATGTGGGGGTTTAATACCGTCCCCCAAAGTGGCGTGTTGGGTGTTAGCGGCAATGCAACCAAAATCAGAGCCAGCAAGAATAGACCATCTCGAAATTCTCGTTCCGTTATCCATTGACTAGCAAAGCCATGAATTGGGTGTTTTAGCATTAAAATGATGGTGAGTATGACTGATAACCCTGCTGCGAAAGGCGCATGCCAGATACAAAGTGCCCCGATAAAATAAGTCATCACAAAGGCTAATTCAGTTGTTACACCTGGGTCATCTACTTGGTTCCGAAGTGAAAATACTGTTATTGCCCCAATAATTATGGCACCCACAATACCAATGATCGGGCCCAAGGCAAAACACAGAGCCCCCATTAAGGCACAGATAGCAAAAGAGCGTACACCTGCAAAACTGTTGGGGTTTTCACGTTGTTTGCTTCTTTCTCGTTCTAATCCAATCACTAAGCCACAGCCCAAAGCAACCGCCATCATAGTCAGCAGTTCTTGAAAAGATGCCTGTTCTAAGGTCAGATTAAAGAGGAGATTGGACATGAGTAATTTAAAACCTTGTTATTGTTGATCTATATTTATGTGAAGAATGAATTTTTTTATGCTTTCCCCCCTAACCGAAGGTATTTTATTCTTTATACCATAATTCAGACAGAAACTATGAACTACCTCACCAAGATTAAAAAAATCAATTTGGAGATATCAATATATTAATCAGTAGTTTTAACGATTTAAGTCAATAAACATCCCAGAAATAAAGTCTGTTATAGTGTCGCTAGAAATTGAGGCTTAGAATAATGAATTTTAATTTTGAAATTGATACGACTTGGTGTTTAGAGCAATTATTTAAAGATGGCCGCATTGATGAGCGTGAAAAAATATTAGTACAAACGACGCACCGTCAACGTGAGCAGCTTAGATGGCATCCATTGCAGTGGATTGCAAATTTTAATTTAAGAGATCAGCTTCATCCTCAAGCGACTTTATCCCTGAATCGTTTAATGCAATGGTTGGCAGATAAGTCTAATCTCCCTTTATATGTGATTGATCCTCTCAAAGCGGATGTGGGTGCGCTGACCAATGTAATGTCGCAAGAGTTTGCTGTGCGTAACAGAATTCTTGCAGTAGAAGTGAAAGCTGATGAAATCTTAATTGCGACGGATCAACCTTATAAAACGGAATGGGTCGGTAATCTTGAGCGCAGTTTGTTGCCTAGAAAGATTCAACGGGTGCTGCTCAGTCCAGATCAGTTGCAGCGGTATTTGGTCGAATATTATCAAGTGAGTCGTGCGGTATCGAACTCGCAGAAGTCTGGTACTTATGATCGTGAAAATAAGGGTGTGGAAGCTTTATTGCAATTAGGCGACACGCAAAACCCTGATGCGAATGATCAGCATATTGTGAAATTGGTCGATTGGATTTTGCAGTTTGCATTTGAACAAAGTGCCAGTGATATTCACATGGAACCGCGTAAAGATACGGGTAAAGTCCGTTTTCGTATTGATGGAGTGTTACATACCATTTACAACATGCCTGCCAATACCCTGACGGCTGTGATTTCTCGAATTAAGATTTTGGGTCGCATGAATGTCGCGGAAAAGCGTAAACCACAAGATGGACGTTTAAAAACCCGTACCCCTAAAGGACAAGAAACTGAATTACGTTTATCCACTTTACCTACAGCATTTGGTGAAAAGTTGGTGATTCGTATTTTTGATCCTGAAGTTTTGGTGCGTAGTTTTGAGCAATTAGGTTTTGAAGGCGGCTTGTTAAGCGATTGGCAAAGTTTAACCTCACATAGTCATGGCATTATTTTGGTGACAGGACCAACAGGTTCGGGAAAAACCACGACTTTATATTCTTCCATGAAGAAGTTAGCAACGGATCAAGTGAATGTATGTACCATTGAAGATCCGATTGAAATGCTGGAACCGAGTTTTAACCAAATGCAGGTGAACACAGCCATTGAGCTGGGTTTTGCTGATGGCGTGCGCGCACTCATGCGTCAAGACCCCGATATTATTATGGTGGGGGAAATCCGTGACCACGATACAGCCAATATGGCAATTCAGGCGGCATTAACGGGTCACTTGGTGCTTTCAACACTACATACCAATGATGCGCCATCGAGCTTGACCCGTTTACATGATTTAGGTGTGCAACCGTTTTTGACTGCTGCAACAATTCTTGGTGTGTTAGCACAGCGCTTGGTACGTCAACTTTGTCCACATTGTAAAAAAGAGAGTCATATCAATGAAAATGAATGGGAACATTTAACGTTTGATTACATTATGGAAATGCCCGAAAAAGTTTATAGCGCCGTCGGTTGTGAAGCATGCCGTCATACAGGATATAAAGGTCGTGTCGGTATTTACGAATTTATGCCGCTTAGTTTAACCACCAAGCAATTGATTGGTGCAAATGCAAATTTAAATGAGTTACGTCAACAGGCGAAAAAAGAAGGCATTGAACCTTTACGTATTGCAGGTGCGCGTAAAGTTATTGCGGGCATGACCACTTTAGAAGAAGTGTTAAGAGTCGTGCCATTGAATTAGGACTTGTTGGTTATTTATTTGATTCAAATGAATCACTATATTTGACCATTCGGTCTAGGTTTTGCTCATTGTGTTGAAATATGCTGCATTGAGCCCATCTTAAGATTCAACTCATGTTATTTTGTTTTAATTGCATTAACCAAATCAAGACATGAATATGTGAGGGTGAAGTAATGAATGTAATTTCTAAAATAGCAGTAGGTGCAGCTTTGGTAGTTACAGTGAGTAGTTTTGCGCTTGCCAATACAGCAGTAGTGAATCAGCAGGCGATTGCTCCAACACAAATTACCGTCAAGCAGGCATTAACATTAAAAGATGACACGCCCGTAAAACTAAAAGGCTATGTTGTCAAAGCTTTGGGTGATGAGAAATATCAGTTCCAAGACCAGACAGGCAGTATTACGGTCGATATTGATGATGAATTATGGCGTGGTCAGCCTGTATCAGCAAAAACACCTGTGACCTTAACGGGAGAGGTCGATGTTGATTATCTGCCAACAAAACGTGTTGAAATTGATGTTAATACTTTAACTTTTTAATCAGACATCCATTGAACAAAAGCCACATGCAAAACATGTGGCTTTTGCATTTTAAACCAGATCAAGGCATGCTGAGATTAAGCACCTAATATGAGTACATGATGCGTATATTATTAGCTGAAGATGATTATTCCCAAGCCGAGAGTATTAAAACTTGGTTAGAAATGGACGGTTATAGTGTAGATTGGGTTGACCGTGGGGATTACGCGATTCATGCCATACAACAGCATCAATATGACTGTGTTTTGTTGGATCGAGGTTTACCGCAAGCCACGGGAGATGACATTCTCAAAACCATAAGAACACGGCAGCAAGGTATTCCTGTCATTTTTATTACGGCAAGAGACAGCATTCATGACCGTGTTGAAGGTTTAGATTTAGGGGCCAATGACTATTTGGTCAAACCGTTTAGCTTGGAAGAATTATCAGCGCGAGTCCGTGCTCAATTACGTTTGCAGCAATCATCTACAGGTCAGTATGTATCTTTTGCCAATTTACAACTGGATCCACAAGCCAAGGTTGTTCAGCAAAATGGGCAGGTGATCCATCTCACCGCGAAAGAATTTCAGATTTTATATAAATTAATGCAAAAACCTGAACATATTGTGACCCGAGAACAACTCGAAGAGTCGCTATATGCGTGGGGCGAAGAAATTGAAAGTAATGCCATAGAGGTATTTATTTATCAATTACGTAAGAAAATAGGCTCTAGTTTGATTAAAACAGTTCGAGGTCTAGGCTATCGAATGAATCAGGAAGGTTAAATGGTTACCCAACATATTTCGCTGCAAAAGAGACTGGTAAAGACCTCTGTGCTAAGTTCAGTCGCGGCAGGGGTGGTCGCTTTTGCTTTGTTGGTGGGTATCTCAATGTATCAAAGTATGAGCATGCAAGACGAAATTATGGATGAAATTGCCGATGCTTTGCTTCTTGTTCAACCCAATCAAAATGAAGGACCGCATATCGCACAGTTGAGTGATGAATTTGATTTACAATATCAGTTGATCCATCAGCAAAAAGTCGTGCTTCAATCCGATTCATTTGAATTGGCATCTGTAGTGAGTTTTTCAGATATGCAGCATGAGCATTTTGATTACCTTTGGTTTCAACATGCACTGTGGCGAAGCTACCAATCCTTCGATCCAGATACCCAGATGCAGGTGGTGATTTATCAACCCATGCAAGTTCGCTTTGAAAATGTCTTGAGTAGTTTTGCTGTATATGCGGTTTTGTTGATGGTCTTGTGGTTGTTGCAATGGTTGTTTGCACATTTCGCGATTGCCCGTCAGTTCAAAGTCATGCAAATGCTATCTAAAAAAATAGCGGACAAAAGTGCACAGGACTTAACGCCAATTACGCAGGATGCCCCCATCATTGATGAGCTTCAGCCCATTATTTTACAATTAAATCAGTTATTACAACGTCTAGATCAGTCACTGCAAGCAGAGCAGCGCTTTACTGCAGATGCATCGCATGAATTACGTTCCCCGCTTTCTGCGATTCAATTACGTTTGCAGGTACTCAAACGGAAATACCAAGATCAGCCACAATTTACGCAGGAATTACAACAAATTCAGCAAGATGTCAGTCGTGGTACCCAAGTGCTAGAAAACCTCTTGCTTCTCGCGCGTTTAGATCCGACAGAAACGGCAGATTTACCGCTATCATCGCTTAATTTAAGCCAATTGGTGATGGACGTCTGGAACAGTTTAGAGATATTTAGCCAGCAGAAACAAATCCAACTCGTGTCCAATTTGGATCCCAGTTGGATTGAGGTAAATCCTGAGTTAATGACGGTCTGCTTACGTAATCTTTTGGATAATGCCATACGTTATAGCCAACCCCATAAATGTGTTTCTATTCAAGTCACGGTCAAGCAACAGCAGGTGTGCCTCTGTATTGAAAATGAAGGTGAAGGCGTGGACAGTGATACGATCTCGCGTTTGGGTGAGCGTTTTTATCGGGCTTTGGGCAGTAAAACGACAGGTTCGGGGCTAGGGCTTTCGATCTGTAAAAAAATTGTGCAACTGCATTATGCGAGCATAGATTTTTCGGTCTCTTCTTATGGCGGCTTAAAAGTAGAGTTGTATTTTAGAAAATTTGAAACACCTGAAATTTGAGCTATTGTGCTATTTAGCCTGTAAATAAAAAAGCAGTACGCGCTGACATACTGCTAGTTCCCACGTTTATTATTATCAATTTATTTTATTTTTATTTCGTGAGAATAAGACGATTATTCCGAGTTAAACGTAGACGATATTCTTCACCTGCATGCATGATGCGAATTTCACGTCCAAGGGCAAAAAGATTATTGGAATGTAGCATTGGCAGTGCATGTGCAGATTCAGTGTGACGTGTAAATAAGCTAAAAGGTGCGTTCATTTTTTTGTTTGCTCCGTGGTGTACTTTCGAGTGATTTAAATGATAATCATTATCGAATAGACCTGTCAACGGGAATTTTAGCAATTTATAAAAAAACTAAATTTACTTACACTTAGACTACTTTACTGTGATGGAACTTGTTATGTCCAAGCCGAATATTCATGTCGCAATTGCCTTATTACTACATCAAAATAAAATATTAGTCGGATGGCGCAGTGCTGAACAGCATCAAGGGAATAAGCATGAATTTCCTGGAGGAAAAGTCGAAGCGAATGAAACGCCATTGGATGCTTGTCGCCGTGAAGTCTTTGAAGAAGTTGGCGTGGGACTGAATGACTGGCATGCATTTGATGTGATTTGCCATGAATATGATGATGTGGTGGTGAATTTGCATTTATTTCATGCCATAGTGCCCGCAGCATTATTAAATGAAATTCAACAGCCATGGACATGGTATAGCCGTACAGAATTGCTGAGTCTGAATTTTCCGAAAGCCAATTTTAGCATTTTGCAGCGATTATACTGGCCAAACCAAATTAAAATTTCTGAGCATTTGAATGATTTGGAACAGCTTAAACCACAGCAATTACTGTATTGGCGCGTGGAACATGAAGCAGCAGATTTGGAAGATTTAGAGCAATTGTCTGAACAGCAGGCTAGTCATTTAATTGTGAATATTCAAGCATGGCAACAATTGACGCTGCCAATGCAGAGAAAAGTAGCTGCAATTCATCTTAAACAGCATCAGTTGATGGCATTTAAGCGTGGAGAACTACCTGTGGGTTTCCGTTTCATTGCGGCATGTCATGATGTCGTGGCCATGCAACATGCACAAAATATTGGTTGTGATGCCATTATTTTGAGTCCAGTTTTGGCAACAGCGACCCATCCTGATGTAGAACCATTAGGCTGGGAACGGTTTCAAGAATATGTTCAGCAAGTGGATATTCCCGTGTTTGCTTTGGGGGGAATGCATGTTGAACTGTTACAACAAGCGCAGTTACATCATGCTTACGGTATTGCAGGGATTCGATATCTTTAAAAAAACTTGGTAACTTATTTATAAAATGCAGAACAAACAGGCATTAAAGTGATTTTAATGCCTGTTGAGCTTGCTGTACGGTTTTACGGTTATTTTGCTTTTGCCCCGCTTTTGCTACGGCTCCCCAAAGTTGCTTTTTCATGGCTTGGGTTTGTGCATAGCTTAAACCGCGACGGGCTAAGGCTTCTGCGTTGGCAGGCTGATTTTTTTGATTAGCAACTAAAGCCAGAAACAAGAAAGTTTCCGCTGACTGCGGTGCTAGACGTTGTGCACGTAAGGCAGCCGCTTCAGCATCATTCCAACGCCCTTGTTTATAAGCTTGCTGTGTTTGTTGCATTAATTGTTTAAAGGCTGGAAGTGAGCGTCCATCTTCAAATTTCTGCTGAGATTTTTGTTCAGGCACCACGACTTGCACTTTTTGCCGTTTAATTTCTGGTTGATCATACGGTGTAATGACCACACCAGAAGATTTTGGTTGTGCAGCTTTGGGCTTTTCGGTGTTAACAGCAGGTTTAGCACTTTCTGGCTTTGGTAGGCTTTGGCAGCCTACTAAAGCCATAACAGCAGCAGAAAGGAGAATGGATCTCAACATATGCAATTAAAATTCCTTAGTTGGCATAAGTTCCGCTCGAAATGACACGACCTGAATTTTGATCCAAGTCATTTTGCATGTCACTTTCACTCTCGCGGATATAGTTGTCCATACTATCGGGTTGTGCTGGTTGGTTCTGGTTCATTTCCGTATCAGGTGTGTAAACTGGTTCCACTTGGTAGTGAGGAAAGCCGCATGCTGTAGCACGACGTGGTACAGCACTCCTTAATAACGGTATATACAATGCACCTTCACAACCCTGAGCAGATAAGTTGCCTGAGCCACTATCGATCCATTGCCATTGCACATCGTCGGTTTGACGTAAATTGACTGGTTTTTGACGTAATTGACTCATGACATTGGTCCAAACAGGTAAAGCACCTGAAGAACCTGTCAGTCCTGTGACTTTATTGTCATCTAAACCAAGCCAAACCACACTGAGATAATTGCCTGAATATCCTGCAAACCATGAGTCACGGGTATCATTGGTGGTGCCTGATTTGCCAGCAAGCTTTAATGAGCTTGGTAAAGTACTGTAAGCAGAACGACCTGTACCTGAATTCATTACCTGTTGTAGGCCGTAATTCACAATATAGGCAGCCGCAGGATCTATGGTTTGTTGCACAGTTAAACTATAACGCTCTAAAACACGACCATTAGAATCGACCACCGAGCGGATTGATTTAATCGGATATTTGAAACCGCCTGTAGCAAAGTTTCCATAGATGCTCATGACTTCCATCGGAGACATATCTACCGCACCCAAGAAAATCGAAGGGTAGGTTGGAACGTTGGAAGTCACCCCAAATTTTTTCAAATGATTAGTAAAGCTGGCAACCCCAAATTCTTGTCCAAGACGAACAGCAGACAAGTTATAAGAATTGGACAGGGCTTGTACCATTGGGACTACACCATGTTCACCACCACTATAGTTTTTAGGTGTCCAAGATTTACCTTCACTTGGAATGCTAATGTAGCTGTCTTCAATTGGGCTGGCCCAGTTGTAACGTCCAGACTCAATTGCATTAAGATAAATCACAGGTTTGAGTAATGAACCGACTTGGCGTTTTGCATCAAGTGCGCGGTTAAAACCAGTAAAATCTTGGGTCGAACCCACTGCAGCAACCAGTTCACCATTTTCAGGATGAGAAACTAATACTGCACCTTGTAAGTCTTTTAAGCGTTTTGGATTATTATTGCTTAAACGTGCAACAGAATTCTTAAATGCAGTTTGGATATTGGTTTGTGCAATTGGATCAAGTGTGGTGAAGATTTTTAAACCTTGGTTGGTTAAATCAGACTCTTGATATTCAGTCCGTAATTGACGACGCACAATATCTAGAAAATCTGGGAAGCGTGCAGGTCCTAAAGTGGGTTTTGCTAAAACATTCAATGGGCGTGCAATTTCACGCTCATATTGTTCTTGCGATAAATAACCCATGACCAACATATTATTTAACACGATATCCCGGCGCTTTTTAGCACCTTCAGGGTTACGCCAAGGATTGAATAAAGAGGGTCCTTGTACTAAACCAACCAAATAGGCTTGTTGCGAGATATTGAGTTCACGTAGAGGTAAACCGAAATAGAATTGTGATGCCAAACCGTAACCATTAATAGAATAGTTACCATTTTGTCCCAAATTCACTTCATTTAAATATGCTTCAAGAATTTCATCTTTGTTGTAATGTAGCTCAACCAAGAGCGCCATTAATGCTTCATTGACTTTACGCTTTAAGGTACGTTCTGGGCTTAAATAAAAGTTTTTAACCAACTGTTGCGTAAGCGTCGAACCACCTTGGCGTTTTCCTCCAGTCACATTACTGACCAAAGCACGTGCAGTCCCTCGAACAGAAATACCATGATGCTTATAGAAGTTACGGTCTTCAGTCGCGATTAAGGCTTCAATTAAAGGTTTTGGCACATTGGATAATTTAATCAGGACCCGATCTTCATTGTGCTGCGGATAAATACCGCCAATTAAAAGCGGTTCTAAACGCGCAATCCCTGTAGAAGATGGCTTGGTTGCACTCACTTCACTAATCTGGTCATTTGCAAAGCTGACTTTTAAGACTTGTTCAGGTTCAATGCTATCACCGAAGTCAAAACCGCGGGTATGAACAAATAAGGTATCCCCAGTGCTGACATAATTGCCCGATTTGGCATAACTATCCACATTTTTATAGCCCAATAGTTTCAATTCTTGATCGAAATCTTTTTGGCTAATAGGGGCGTTGGTGTAAATTTCTAGCGGGCGAGCAAAAACCTTCGCAGGAATATCCCAGCGCTTACCTTCAAATTTTTCTCTCACAATATTATCTAGACGGATCAGGTAAAAACTAAATGCTAGAAAAGTACCAATGACCAATATGGAGAAAATAAGTGCGAATAATCCTATGCCACGTTCAAACTTCATAAAAGGTGATAAGATCCTGATAAATTTTGCTAATCATGCGAAGCTTTTTCCCATTTTGCAATAATAAATCTGTCACAGATGCGAAAAGCCATACCAATAAATGGGCTAATCAGGCTATTTATATGGTTTTTTATTTCATTCGGGTTTAATGATATGATAAGCCAGAATCCTAACGGAGCGATCACATAGGTGCAACTTTCACACAAGTCTTTTCGGAATATTGGATTAATTGGTCGACCAGACAAATCTTCTGTTGTTGAAACTTTAAGCCTCATTCACGATCATCTTATGAGCTTGGGTTTACATCCTGTTTTTGATGCAGAAACCGCCGAGCTTGTCCCTTATAAAAATACACAAACGGTCAGCCGAGCCTTATTGGGTGAAGTTGTAGATTTGGTTATTGTGGTTGGGGGTGATGGTTCCTTATTACATGCTGCACGTTCTTTGGTGAAATATAATACGCCTGTTATGGGTGTAAACCGTGGACGCTTAGGTTTTCTTACCGATATTAAACCGACTGAAGTTATCTATAAGTTAGATCAAGTCTTACAAGGTGAGTTTCAGCAAGACCGTCGTTTTTTGTTGGAAATGGAAGTTCGCTCCAAAGGTGAAACGATTCATGATGCAATTGCCTTAAATGATGTTGTGCTGCATTCGGGTAAATCTGTACACATGATTGACTTTGAATTAAACATCGATGGGCAATATGTGTACCGTCAGCACAGTGATGGGTTGATTGTTTCTACACCAACGGGTTCAACCGCCTACGCATTATCGGGTGGCGGACCTATTGTGCATCCAAGTATGGATGCGATTTCCTTAGTCCCAATGCACCCACATACCTTGTCATCACGTCCCATTGTTGTGGGCGGACATAGTGAAATTAAAATACTCATTCGTGAAAATCGTGTATTGCCAATGGTCAGTGCCGACGGGCAACATAGTGTTTCACTCAATGTGGGAGATAGTTTGCATATTCGCAAACATCCATTTAAATTAAACCTCTTGCATCCGCCTGGGTATGATTTTTATATGGCTTGTCGTACTAAACTAGGTTGGAATCGTGATTTTGATTCATTGCAACAACAGGATTAAATATGAATATTGAACAAATGCTGGCTGTACTCGATCCTGATATTGTTGGTCGTTTAAAGACTGCGATTGAAATTGGGAAATGGCCAAATGGTGTTGCATTAACCAAAGAGCAACGTGAAATTTGTATGCAAGCTGTGTATGCGTGGGAAATGAAGCATTTACCAGAAACTGAGCGTAGCGGTTATATTGACCGTGGCACAAAAGAAGAGGGCGAAGAGTGCGATGATGATCATCACAAAAATGAACTTGAATTTAAGCCCATTCGTTTTGTTTAAGCCAAAAAAGCTTTGCTAATATCTGAGATATAAAAAAGGACTCTAAATAGAGTCCTTTTTGTTAATACAGGTATTTTTGTCATTACACTGGAATGGCAGAATTAAAAACGATTTAACCAAAGTGCTTTCGCTTTCAGCATCGCGTCAGGGTAACTTTCGCATACTCCCATGGTATACAAAGCTATGCCCATAGTTTCTATAACCGCAGTTTCACCATATTCATGCTGTTGCTGACCTTGCCAGACAGATTTAAACACAGCCAAATCGAGTTCTTCTTCGACGGGACTTCGGTTGTCTGTCAGTTTAGGAAGCTCGTGTTCATAAAGTTCCCCATTTTTAATGCCACAAATTAAGGTTTTGGCATCAGGATTGCGTTCGAACTCACCACCTTCACCTTTAATAACAGCACTGTTTTGATAACCGAGTTTAAAGGCAGCCTGTTGGTGAGAGCTACGATATGCAGGATGGAAAATGGCTTGTAAAGAGGCTTTGGCATTAAACGGATTAATCAGTCGCGCTAGGGTATGAATTGGCGAGCGCAATCCCATGACGTTGCGTAATGCAATCAGTTCACTCAGGATAGGTGAAATAACCTCTAAGGGTAAATAGGCAAAATTACGTTGTTGTAGTTGCTGTTCAACATCATCTTGGTTTTGGCAGATGGGGAAACCTAAATATTCAAGCACTTGTTCAGTATACACACGATTTAAGGTGTGCCCAGCCGCACCATGCATGACAATTTTATAGCCATGATGCGCCAAAGTTAATGCAGCCAATAAGAACCAAGGATAATGCTTGCGTTTCCCTGCATAGGAAGACCAGTCTAAATCTACGTTAAGAGTTTTAAAATTTAACGAGTCACGTGTTGCTTGTACAAAACCAGCCAATTCATCAACAGATTCTTCTTTCACACGCAACAGCATCAAAAAAGCACCCAATTGCACATCCAGTACTTCACCATTCAAAATCATTTTGAATGCTTGATAGGCTTCATCATAAGTTAATGAACGTGCACCATTCTTGCCTTTACCGACAATACGGACAAATTGGGCAAAAGGATGCTCAAAATCTTTGTATAAATTTCTTTTGGTTGTCATTCGCTCAGATCACTGTGTAATTTCGTGTTTTGGGGAGAAAAGTTTAAATTGATAATAGAAAGATTTTGATGTAAAAGAAAGAAAAATGATGGCTTGGATATACGACCAATGTCTAATAAAAAACGAACATAATTTAATCGAATTTGAAAATATATGTAGATTTACTGTTCAAAAATTCGGTAGAATCCCAACAAATAAGGATGACTGTTAAGTTTTTCTTATGAGTTGTTTTTTCTATCATATTGAAAATACTCATTTTCAATAGTCTAACTGCGACGGAATCGCGGATATTATTATTTAGTTTAATGAGAAGGTATTAAGATTGACTTAATACCTCTAGCCTTTTGTAGTGATTATAAAAGGAATTTTTAAGGGCTGTGTATTCTTAGGAATAGACAAATATTGGATGTTTCTAGTTCTAGAAATATGTTTAGAAGTAACGCTATGGCTAAAAAACCCATCTATAAATCACTGTATTTCCAAGTGATTGTTGCCATCATTGCAGGTATTCTGGTTGGTCATTTCTCTCCAAGTGGAACCCAGATTGTAAATGGTGCTGAACAATATGTCCCAGGTTTAGGCGAACAGCTGAAACCTTTAGGTGATGCATTTATCCGATTGATTAAAATGATCATCGCCCCAGTGATTTTCTGTACAGTTGTTAGCGGTATTGCTGGCATGGAAAGCATGAAATCAGTGGGTAAAACGGGTGGTATTGCTCTCCTTTATTTTGAAATCGTTTCTACTATTGCCTTACTCATTGGTTTATTGGTAATTAACATTGCCAAACCAGGTGTAGGCATGAATATTGACCCTGCATCTTTAGATGTATCGGGTATTTCTAAATATGTAGAATCAGGTCAGTCACAAAGCACTGTCGATTTCTTAATGAATATCATCCCACATACTGTGGTGGGTGCCTTTGCTGAAGGTGAAATTCTTCAAGTATTGTTATTCGCTATTTTATTTGGATTCGCACTACATAAATTAGGTGATTCTGGTAAGCCAGTTCTTAAGCTGATTGACCAAATTTCGCATGTCTTCTTCAATATTGTAAATATGATTATGAAGCTTGCGCCTATTGGTGCTTTTGGTGCAATGGCATTTACCATTGGTAAATATGGTATTGGTAGCTTAGCGCAATTGGCTCAGTTAATTATCTGCTTCTATATTACCTGTTTATTGTTCATCTTTATTGTACTGGGTTCAATCAGCCGTTTTTGTGGTTTCAGTATCCTTAAAATGATTCGTATGATTCGTGAAGAATTATTGATTGTTTTAGGAACATCATCGTCAGAATCTGTATTGCCACGTATGTTGAAGAAACTTGAAATTGCAGGTTGTGAAAAATCTGTAGTGGGTCTCGTGATTCCAACAGGTTATTCATTTAACTTAGATGGTACTTCAATTTACTTAACCATGGCTGCGGTCTTTATTGCTCAAGCAACCAATACTCAATTAGATATTTCACATCAAATTACTTTGTTATTGGTGTTGTTGATTTCTTCTAAAGGTGCTGCGGGTGTAACGGGTTCAGGCTTTATTGTGATGGCGGCAACTTTGTCTGCGGTAGGTCATATTCCTGTTGCTGGTTTGGCCTTAATTTTAGGTATTGACCGTTTCATGTCTGAAGCACGTGCATTGACCAACTTGGTGGGTAACTCATTGGCAACAATTGTGGTTGCAAAATGGGTGGGTCAATTAGACAAAGACCGACTAGACTTTGCTTTAGCGAATCCTGAAGAAGTGGATAAGCTTATGCTAGAAGAAAATAATCCATCTCACGCTTAATTGTGAATCATTTAAAGGAAGCTGCGGCTTCCTTTTTTTTATGGCTATAGCGTTGACCTGATTGCTGTAAATAAGACATAACATGTACATGACGACAACAAGTAAATTGCCTAGCATGGCAACACGTAAAATTTAAAACAACAAAGGAAGAATGATGTTAGCTCACGATGCAGATTTAGAACTTTTTAAAGATAATTTTAAGCGCTTTATGCAAGAGCATGTTGCCCCAGATTATGACCAATGGGAACGTGAAGGCATTATGCCGCGCACAGTATGGAATAAATTGGGTGAAAATGGCTTTTTGTGTGTAGATGTGCCTGAGCAATATGGTGGCTATGGTGTGTCTACCCATTATTCTTTAATGTTGGTGGAAGAGTCTGCTCGTGCAGGATATGGGGCACTTTCTACCGCAATTTCATGTCATTCTGAAATTGCTGCACCTTATATTTTGCATATTGGAACAGAACAGCAAAAACAATATTGGTTGCCGAAAATGGTTACTGGCGAAGTCGTGGGTGCGATTGGGATGACTGAGCCCGGTGCTGGATCAGATTTACAAGCAATTCGTAGCACTGCAATTTTGCAAGACAATCATTATGTGCTGAATGGTTCGAAAACTTTTATTTCAAATGGACAACATGCTGACCTCGTGGTCCTTGCAGTGAAAACGGATCCGCAAGCACGTGCTAAAGGGGTGTCATTGCTTTTATTAGATACCCATTTAGATGGATTTAAGAAAGGAACCAATTTAGACAAGATCGGGTTGCATTCTCAAGATACCTCAGAATTATTTTTTGATAATGTGCAAGTACCTAAGGATCAGTTATTGGGTCAGGCTGGACATGGATTTAACTATCTGATGCAAGAGTTACCGCGTGAAAGAACAGCGATTGCCGCGACGGCTTTAGGTGCTATTCGTGGGGCACTGGATGTGACCACGCAATATGTACAAGAACGTCAGGCCTTTGGACAAAAGATTGGTCAATTTCAAAACACGCGTTTTGTACTGGCACAGGCAAAAATTGATGAACTGGCAACAGCAGCCTTTTATAACCAAAATTTAGAACTTTATATGCAAGGTAAACTTGATGTAGAAACAGCCGCAGCATTAAAAAGTTTTTCAACCGACATGCAAATGAAAGTTGCAGATCAATTACTACAATTATTTGGTGGCTATGGTTATATGACGGAATATCCAATTTCCCGCTTCTATGTCGATGCTCGAATTCAGCGGATTTATGGCGGAACCAATGAAATTATGAAAGAAATTGTCGCGCGTGGAATGCTTGGCCGCTAATAATATAAAAGAGCCGAAAGGCTCTTTTTGACTTAAAGTTTAAGTACAGTCAAACTTTCGCGAATAAAGGCGGGTAGATCTTCTGGGGAACGCGAAGAAATATACAAATTATTGTCATTTACCACAGCTTCGTCATAAAACACCGCACCTGCATTAAGCAAATCAACAATAACAGATTTCATGGTGGTCATACGTCGACCTTTTACCACGCCTGCGTTAATCAGTAATTGTGGACCATGACAAATACTCATGATCGGTTTTTGTGCATTGGCAAAGCGGCGGACAAAATCGACATAGCGTTCATCTGCCCTTAAATTATCTGGTGAATAGCCACCAGGAATAAGCAAGGCATCAAATTCATGGACTGTCACATCATCAATGCTTAAATCAATAGTGACGGAATATCGGCGTTTTTTTCCATAAACAATATTGCCTGCTTTGTTTTCAATATTAATTACACTATGGCTCGCGGCACGAAAGGCTTCAACGGGTTCGACATATTCCATGTCTTCAAAGTCATGTGTGACTAAAACTGCAATTCTTTTTGGCATTGTTATTCTCCGAATAGCATTTTTAAAATTAAAATAACAGACAAATTGTGAAATACATCATATTAATTTGTGGTTAAATTGTGATCAATTGAGGTAGGTGCTAGACAATTTGTTTTTATTTATAAGTTTGATTCAAAATTAGAGGTATTCAGTTTTAAATATCAAACAAATATTTTGTGTATTGATTGTAATTACAAGAATATCAAGAAGAGTGTTTAAGAATCGCATCATCAGAATCAACCAGATATTGATTATCTTGTAGCTCAGCTTGAAATCTTAAATTTAGTCCATCACTTTTATACTCAGCATTTAAATATTTCGGGCTAGTGGCTTGAAAACAAGGTAAATCCAAAGTTTATTGCATACCATTTAATTGAAGTCTTGATATACTGTCGGCATTCACGTTTTCGAAGGGCGAAATAACAATGATCAACGACGATCAAAACACTACGACTTCTCTGGACTTGACCAAGATTCGCGAAGATATTGATTCTGTCGATCAACAGATTCAACAACTGATTAATCGTCGCGCGCGCTTGGCCGAAGCAGTAGCAAAAGCAAAGTTTGCCTCTGAAGAGAATCCAATGTTTTACCGTCCTGAACGTGAAGCACAGGTTCTGCGTAATGTGATGGAGCGTAATGAAGGTCCTTTGTCCGATGTAACAATGGCGCGTTTATTCCGTGAAATTATGTCAGCGTGCTTAGCCTTAGAAGCTCCACAAAGTATTGCTTTCTTGGGGCCAGTAGGAACATTTACACATTCTGCTGTACTTAAACATTTTGGTCAGGATGCTGTAGTTCGCCCGTTGCCAACGATTGATGAAGTATTCCGCGAAGTTGAAGCAGGCAGTGCCCACTATGGTTTGGTGCCAGTTGAAAACTCATCTGAAGGGGTCGTAAACCATACTTTAGACTGTTTTAAATCATCTACTCTCAATGTGATTGGTGAAGTGGAACTGCGTATTCATCATCAATTCTTAATTTCTGAAAATACTCGCAAAGATAGTATTAAGCAGATTTATGCACATCAACAAACCTTGGCACAGTGCCGTAAATGGTTAGATGCACATTATCCAGGTGTAGAACGTGTTGCACTCAATTCAAATGCAGAAGCGGCGCGCCGTATTCGTAATGAATGGCATTCGGCTGCGATTGCATCTGATGTTGCTGCAAGTATTTATGATTTAGAAATTCTGCACAGTAACATTGAAGATAATCCTGAAAATACGACACGTTTCTTGGTGATTGGTCGTGAAAAAGTGCCACAAAGTGGTAATGACAAAACCTCTTTATTGATTTCGGCACATGACCGCGCGGGTGCATTACTTGAAATCTTAGCACCTTTTGCAAAACACCAAATTAGTTTGACCAGTATTGAAACACGTCCTGCTTTACCAGAAAAATGGGCGTATGTGTTCTTCATTGACCTTGAAGGGCATATCGAACAAGAAAATGTGAAAGCGGCAATTGAAGAAATTCGTCCTTTAGTCAAAGAAGTGCGTGTATTGGGTTCTTATCCAATCGCTGTGCTATAACATTCGCCATAAAAGATGGTGTTGCTGTCTCGCATATTGAATCTAACCTAAAATTTGGAATAGGTATTGATATGTTGAGACTGCTTGCAAAAATCTTTAAGTTAAACAAACTTAGACATGACAATATCGTTGAAATGCACTTGCCAAAGTGTTGGGTTTAGAGGCGAAAGCATAAAAGATGACACAGCCATTATTTGAAAAAGTTGCATTTATTGGACTTGGCCTGATTGGTTCAAGTCTGGCTCGTGTAATAGTTGCTGAAAAATTGGCGAAACAAATTGTCGCATCAACGCGTTCAAGCAAAACCTTGGAAGATGCAAAAGCTTTAGGCTTAATTACCGAGGGCTTTAGTAATCCAGTCAATGCTGTTCAGGGTGCTGATTTGGTGGTACTTGCTTTGCCTGTACGAGCAACTGAAAAAGCTTTAGCGACGATTAAGCCTTATTTATCTGATAATTGCATCATTACCGATGTGGGAAGCACCAAAGGTAATGTTGTCGATGCAGCCAAAGCTGTCTTTGGCGAAACGCTGCCTGCTGGTTTTGTACCAGGCCATCCAATTGCGGGGGCTGAACATACGGGCGTACATGCAGGTAAAGTCGATTTATTTGCACATCATAAAGTCATTCTGACGCCTCTTCCAAGCAGTGCGCCTTGGGCGGTTGAAAAACTGATGATGCTTTGGCAAGCGGCAAAAGCAGAAGTCATTTGCATGGATGTGGAAAAACACGATGAAGTGTTGGCGCATACCAGTCATTTACCGCATTTGATGGCTTTTAACTTGGTCGAACAATTGGCCAATCGAGCAGATAATTTGGATATATTCCGTTATGCTGCGGGTGGTTTTCGTGATTTCTCACGTATTGCGGCCAGTGATCCACAAATGTGGCATGACATTTTCTTTGCCAATAAAAAAGCCATTTTAAATGCTGTAGATGGATTTGAACAACAACTTGCTGTACTCAGAAAACTGATTGAAGATGAAGATTCGCCAGCCTTAATGGGCTTGCTTGGCAATGCTCAAGCTGCGCGACAACATTTTAATCATATGTTAGCCAAGAAACCCCTGATGGAGAAAAATAAGGTGACACAACAATTTACCATTTTGCCAGGCCCTAAGACGTTCCAAGGTAAATTTACCGTGCCTGGAGACAAGTCTGTGTCTCACCGCTCTATCATGTTTGGTGCGATTGCAGAAGGCACGACCCATGTAACAGGTTTTCTTGAGGGTGAAGATGCTTTAGCGACGTTACAAGCCTTCCGAGATATGGGTGTGAGTATTGAAGGTCCTAAAAATGGTGAAGTGACCATTCATGGCGTTGGCATGCATGGTCTAAAAGCACCTGCGGGCGCCTTGTATATGGGCAACTCAGGCACATCTATGCGTCTTTTATCAGGGATGCTGTCTGCACAAAAATTTGATTCAGTCATGACGGGTGATGCCTCTTTGTCAAAACGCCCAATGGAGCGTATTGCGAAACCGTTACGTGAAATGGGGGCACAAATTCAAACCACAGGTGAGCGTGGTACACCGCCAGTATCGATTACTGGTAGCCAGCCTTTAAAAGGCATTCACTATGATTTACCAATGGCTTCTGCTCAGGTGAAATCAGGCATTCTATTGGCAGGTTTATGGGCAGCAGGTGAAACTTCTGTGACTGAGCCAGAGCCAACACGTGACCATACTGAGCGTATGTTGCGTGCTTTTGGTTATGAAGTGAAAACTGAAGGTAATCATATTTTGCTGCAAGGTGGTGGTAAGTTGGTTGGTACAGATATTCAGGTGCCATCTGATATTTCTTCTGCTGCATTCTTTATGGTTGGTGCTGCAATTACTGAAGGTTCAGATGTGATACTAGAAGCTGTAGGCATTAACCCAACGCGTACAGGTGTGATTGAAATTTTGAAGCAAATGGGTGCTGACCTCACTGTTGAAAATGAACGTATTGCAGGTGGCGAACCCATTGCAGATATTCGTATTCGTGGCAGTCGTACTTTAAAAGGTATTCATATGCCTGAAGACCAAGTACCACTAGCGATTGATGAGTTCCCAGCGTTGTTTATTGCTGCAGCTTGTGCTGAAGGGCAAACTGTACTTACAGGTGCAGCAGAATTGCGTGTGAAAGAATCTGACCGTATTCAAGTCATGGCAGATGGTTTAAAAACTATGGGCATTGACTGTACTCCGACAGAAGATGGCATCATCATTGAAGGTAAAGGGAAATCTGGTGACTGGTCAGCGATTTTCACTGGCGGTGAGATTGAATCCCATCATGACCACCGTATTGCGATGAGCTTTAGTATGGCTGGCTTACGTAGTTCAGGTGAGATTAAAATTATGGGTACAGAAACTGTTGCAACTAGTTTTCCGACATTTACTGAACTAAGCAATCAAGCAGGTTTAGCGATTCAGGTCACTGAATAAGCGTTATGACTCAACAAGTCAGTTATTTATGATTTAACAGCCAAGCAAATGCTTGGCTGTTTTGTTTTTATTGCTTATGCTAAAACCATAAAACAAAAATGCCTTTAGGTAGAGCTATGCGAAAATTACAATTCACGGCCAATTACGAGCAGCATCAACATATCGTGGAAGCAAATAACCAATGCCATATTACCCAAGAATATGTGGCAGATTTATTGGTAGGTAAGCTGAATCAATATGGATTTCATACCTTGCCGCAAAGTGGTGATCATGTTGCTGTAAGTGTAGATAATCACGCTTTACCTTTATCCATTACCTGTCAAAGTTCAGATCAAGAAGGGCATTTGGTTTGTGAGATTACCTCATATCCAACCGAGGATCAGGATTGGTTGGATCGTATTACGGAACAAAGCTTATTGAATCAATTGGCACAAGCTGTTGAAAATACCTTGAAGCAAGACACTACCTTTAGTGAGTTTGAGTGGCAGTGAGAGAACAAAGTAGCACTCAAACTCAATCATAGATCGGCTTAACTCATATACGGCTTACCCAATTAAGTTGTAAAAGGTAGTACTTTGCTGTTTCAATCCAAGATGTTTTTGATGTTATACCGCAATCACACGCAGTTTAGCTCGCTATGACATGGGATGTACCAGAGTCTGATGAACAGTTCCGCGAAGTGTGGATGTCATGGTTACAAAAGATGCAGTCTCAGGACGAATTGGTTTTTGTTATAAGAGATCAAAACACTCGCGAGTTTATTAGGTTATGTGGTCTACATCGTCTAAAGAGTGAAGCGCCGACTGTTGGAATTTGGGTAAAAGAGCAGCAGCATGGACATAAATTTGGAAGAGAGGCTGTTGAAACTTTGATTAAATTCGCGTTTGAAGAGTTAGAGTTACGATAGCTATATTATCCTGTAGCCGAAGAAAACTGGGCGAGTCGAAAAATTGCCGAAGCTTTGGTTGGTAAGATCATAAAGCACTTGGCCCAAAGAAAATATATGGCTGTGATTTATGAAATCAGTCAGCACGTTGCTTAAAGATTTTGTTGATGAAAGCAGAGTTTCATTCAGTACTTAAAAGCTCTGCTAAATGTATCATCATTCATTCAGTAGATACGCTGAATGAATGATAGAGCTTAAAAAAGAATTAAAAGGAAAAATTATTAAAATAAGAATGTAGATTTTATTCCACACGTAACCAAGTTTGACTACGGCCTACAGCGGAAACACCGAAATAGCCACGTAAAAAGAGTTTTTTACTATTCGCACTCACCTTGCCTTTTAAGCTATACATCTTTCCAGAAACAGGATCAAGAATTTTACCGTTGCTGTAATTGATTTCATCTGTAGTTTTTAAACCAGAGATTACCTGCATGCCAACAATAGGTTTGTTGGTAAACGGTGGTGGGCAATTGGTACAGAATTCTTTCGGTGAATAACCTGCTCTAGGTGTGAGTTTGATGACTTTTCCTGCGTAAGTGTTATTTGATTGCTTTTCAATTTTTACCAGAGCTTTGGGCTCACCCGTTTTGTCATCAATAAAGTGCCAAGTACCAGTAATATCCTGTGCAAAGCTTGATGTAGTGGCTAAAGCAAGTAAAATTGCCCCAAAAAATGTTTTCATAGAATCGTTGACCGCAGTTTTGAAATTTAAAAGTGGAAAGCTAAAGTATTGATTGTATAATTAATTATTTAAATAATGATGTGCATAAAATGCCAAACCCTCCACCGAAATAAATATTTTATATAAGTTCTCGCCAAGAATTTATTGGTGTGAGCTCAAAATTATTTATTCAAAGTGGGGGTGTTCAAGAAAGAAATCACATGACAACAGGGAATGATTTCTTTCTTGATATTTGCAGATTAAACCAGTAAGAAGCGTGAAATCGCAATACGTAACTGTTTTAAATACCCAGTAAAGAAGTGATTCGCACCCGGTAAAACTGTAACCAAATGACGCTGAGGCTTTGCCCAAGCAATCATATCTGAAAGTAAAGTGACTTCGTCTGCTTCACCGTGAATAAACAGAATATCGCCTTTAAGATCAGGAGTTTGATAGTGACGAACACCTGCAACAGTCGCAGTCGGCAAACCACACAAGATAGTTTGAATAGATCTGAGTTCACTTGGTAAAGCATCGTAGCATTTTGCCATGACATGTGCACCAAAGCTAAAGCCGCCCGCATAAAAAGGTAAGCCAACATGCTGTAAACGCGCATGATGAATAACTTTTAATACATCGTCAGTTTCACCATGCCCTTCATCATGAACACCTTCACTCTGACCTGAGCCACGGAAGCTTGGACGATAAACCACACAGCCATTTTCAGCTAAAATTTGAGCCAAAAGTGCTGGAACTTTATGTTGTGGCGTGCCGCCTTGCAATGGGTGAGGGTGGCAAATTACCGCGAATCCTTTCACTTCGCCTTGTGGATAATCAACGAAAACTTCAATTTGACCCACTGGACCGGGAATGAAAATTTGCTCGGACATAAGATAAATGGATTAATAGCAGGAGAATCCGCTATTTTACCGATTATGATCAGTAAAAACACAGATTGGAAAAAAAATAAGTCTACTGTTATAGTCTGTTTAATTATTTTTTAATCAAATTGTATATGCTCGCCTTAATTTCTCCTGCTAAGACTTTAGATTATGAATCTGCACTTCCAACTGACCAATACACTTTACCAAGACTGCTAGAGCATTCACAACAACTTATAGACGTAAGTCGTAAACTATCTGCTTCAGAAATCGCCAATTTAATGAGTGTCAGTGAAAAAATTGCACAATTAAATGTAGCACGCTTTAATGACTGGCAACCTGAGTTTAATTTTTCCAACGCTCGTCAGGCCATTTTTGCTTTTAAAGGCGATGTCTACACGGGGTTAGATGCTTATGATTTAACTTTGCAAGATTTGGAATTCGCACAAACCCATTTACGCATGTTGTCGGGGCTTTATGGTTTATTACGTCCTTTGGACTTGATGATGCCGTACCGCTTAGAAATGGGCACCAAATTAGCCAATGCGCGTGGTCATAACTTATATGAGTTTTGGGGTGACAAGATTACGCAATTGATCAATGCGGACTTGGCGCAGGCGAATTCCGATTTATTGGTGAATTTGGCTTCAGATGAATATTATAAGTCTGTAAAACAAAGCAAAATACAAGCGGAAATTATTAAACCAGTATTCTTAGATCAGAAAAATGGTAAATACAAGGTCATTAGTTTTTATGCGAAGAAAGCACGTGGCTTAATGGCTCGTTATATGATTGAAAATCGATTGAATCGCGTAGAGGATTTAAAATATTTCAACACCGATGGTTATTATTTTGATGCGACCAGTTCAATTCAAGGCGAGCTGGTCTTTAAGCGTGATGAACAAGTAGCTTAAAAATAAGCCCCTTAAACAAAGGGGCTTTTTAATTTAGCCAACCCAACCACTTGGCGTATCTTGAATAAGCGGTTGTGTAGATGGTGGAGGAGGTGTTACAGCTCCTTGGCAGCCAACCAAGTAGTATGATGTAAGTAAGATCACTAGAAACGTACGCATAAGCACCTCATTTAACGAAACAAAATAGATTTCATCTACCCTCTGGATTGCCTTGTTCGCTAGATGCTTTATATACAGTTGAACCAATTGACGAAGCTGTCTATGCATTGTTAAGTGCATATTAGACTCATGATTCAGTCAAATAAGATCTGATGAATGACTTATAACTCACTCAAATTCATCAAAGCTGAGCACATTTCATGTTGTTGTATACAAGCATAGCGCAAGTCAACAAAACAGCATTCTTCATGTGAAGATCTGACTTTTTAGAGTAGCGGAATATCGCCAATCAGAATCTTTGGGCAAGATCATACTTTAGAGATAGATTTGCTCAATGTAAGTAAAGCAAACTTGATCAGGACAGCGTTTTAGTGTCCGAGGAGATATCAAGTTATTTAATCTAGGAATTAAGTCAGCAAGAAACTGGTTATAGAAAGACCAGATTCGAAAAGAATGTAGCTGGGTAGATTAATAAATGAAGTATAACATGAAAATTCACGTATTAATCGTTTATTATTAAAGCACTTTCATATTCTTCTGCCTCTGATTGGCAACATATTGAAAGTGCTGATAAAGAAATTTTAACTGTTGTAGAGGTTCAATTGCATTAAATACCTTTAAAGGCTTCAATTGCCCGCTGACGACTGGATTTTAAATCTACAATCGGGTGGGGGTAGTTCAGTTTTAAGTTTGCGTTCTTGGCAAATGGTTCATGAATACTTTTGGCATCGAGATGGGCTAATTCAGGAACCCATTTGCGAATATAGTCGCCATTAGCATCAAACTTTTGTGATTGGCTAATCGGGTTAAAGATACGGAAATAGGGTACAGCATCTGTACCTGTAGATGCACACCATTGCCAACCGCCATTATTTGCCGCTAAGTCGCCATCAATTAAATGTTGCATAAACCATTGTTCACCAAGCCGCCAGTCAATCAGTAAGTTTTTACATAAGAACATTGCAGTGATCATACGGACACGATTGTGCATCCAGCCCGTGGCAAGCAGTTGTCGCATTCCTGCATCAACAATCGGGATGCCAGTCCGTCCTTGTTGCCATGCCGCTAAATCTTCAGGTGCATCACGCCATTGAATATATTGGGTACTTGCTTTGAAAGGTAGGTGCTTAGATACCTGCGGAAAGTCATACAAGATATGTTGATAAAACTCACGCCAAAGCAGTTCATCTAACCATGTTTGCTGTCCTAAATTTTCAGGGAGGAAATGTCCTTGTTGCGCGCTGAATAGGGCTTGAATACATTGGCGAATGGAAAGCATACCAATGTTCAAATAAGCCGATATTTGACTAGTACCCTGTGAATGAGGAAAGTCTCTTTCATTATGATAGTAGCTAACTTTATTTTTAATGAAATCATCTAAGCGTTGTAAGGCATAGTCTTCACCGACAGGCCATTGAGTTTCAAAATCAGCATCAAGTGTATTGCTCCATAATTCAGCGAGTTTAGGAACCTTGCTATCTATCATGAGATTGATAGGTGCTTGAGCGATGGGTCTTGGGTAGCACTGGGGTAGACTAATCCCGAGTGCTTCGTAACAGGCTTTTTTAAAGGCACCAAAGACTTGATAGGGATGCTGTGATTTATTCCGAATGGAACCAATTGGGAAAAGCGTACGATCTTGATAAAGTTTTAATGATTTCTCATGTTGCTGGAGTAAATTTTGAACTTCGCTATCACGCTTTAATTCATTTACACCCAACTCAATATTGGCATGAATCGTTTGCACTGCATGTGCTGTGCTTAAATTTAGTAGTGCTTGAGGAATATCCTTCCACAAAGGCACTTGTTGAATGATGAGAGGAATATTCAGTTGCTGGAGTTGTTCTTTTAATGAATGTAATTGACGTAAGTAAAAATCTATTTTAACAGGCGCATCATGGTGAATAGCCCACTGTTCGGGAGACAAGACAACCACAGCAATACAGGAGTCAGTTTGCGTGGCATACCAAAGAGCAGCATGGTCTTGTATACGTAAATCTTGTCGGAACCAAATCAATTGCATGAGCTTAGTACTTGAATAAACAACTTATCTTGATTCTAAAACGATTTGCTAAAATTCAGTAGGATGAGATGTATAAAAATAAAACACTAGATGTAAAAAAAGGGCAAAGTTAAATTTGCCCTTTTTTGATCGGTCGATCTTAGTGGTGATGACCGCCCGCACCGTGTACGTGACCGTGATCTAATTCTTCTTGAGAAGCTTCACGGATTTCTACGATTTCAACTGCGAAAGTTAAGTCTTGACCAGCAAGTGGGAAGTTTGCATCAACGATTACGTTTTCGCCTTCAACTGCTTTAACAGTAACGATTTGAACGCCGTCATCAGTTTGAGCTTGGAATTGCATACCTGCTTGAATGTTGTCAACGCCTTGGAACATTTGCGCTGGAACTTCTTGTACTAGGTCTGGGTTGTATTCGCCATAGCCTTCAGCAGCAGGAACGTTAACAGTGAATTTTTCGCCTACTGTTTTGCCTTCAAGCGCTTTTTCTAAACCAGGGATAATGTTGCCCGCACCGTGCAAATATGCAAGTGGTTCACCTTGAGATTGGTCGAGAGTTTCACCCTCTGCGTTAGTCAATGTGTAGTGGAAAGAAACCACGTGGTTATTTGCAATAGCAGTCATGTTATTGATCCATTCAATTTTTAAGGGTACATCATAAAGTGAAAAGCAGAATTTGTTGACTGTATTTCATCAAAAATTCTGCAATTTGTACTTTTTTACGACATTTTAAAGTTAATAAGGGCAGTTTAAAAAAATTCAATGCAATTTAATATTAGGTGCCAGTTTTTTGTTCATTGCATCTTTTGCCATAAAATAAGCGGTGCGGGTATATCCATGTAAAGTTGCTTGATGCATACGATATAACGAGATATAGAGCGATTTCGCCACCCAACCTTGCACATTCACTTGCCCGAGTAATTCTCCTACAGCTTTATGATGACTTAATGACACCAGAGAGCCCTTATCTGCAAATTTAAACATCGGTTGTGCTTTGTTTTTAATTCGTGCGGACATTGCACTGACCAAGAAATGGGCTTGTTGACTAGCCACTTGTGCACGTGGCCCAAGTACAGGTTCATCGGCAATCGGTTGGCAATGTGCACAATCACCAAAAGCAAAAATATTCGGGTCTGTTTTCGTTTGTAGGGTCGCGTAGACTTTTAAACGGTTTAAATGATCTTTTTCAAATTCTGTCAGTTGTTGAAATACTTTAGGGGCTTGAATCCCTGCACACCAAACTTTTAGGTCTGCGGGAATGCTGGCACCATGAGCGAAATAAATGTGTTTTTTATCAATTTTGCTGACCCGCTTATGAGTCAAAACTTGAATATTGGCATGATGGAGCTCGCGTAAAGTATGTTGTGATATTTTCTCTGACAGTGCAGGTAAAATGCGGTCTGCAGCTTCAATGAGTGCGATTTTTACCCGCTTAGGATCTATTTTATTGAGTCCATATTGATGGAAACTTTGTGTGCTTTGCACCAGTTCGGCTGCCAATTCAACACCCGTTGCACCTGCACCAATAATGGCAATATTCAAATCCGTGGGCGAAGATTGGGTTTGCGCGGCCACATATAAGTGCAAAAGTTGTTGCTGAAATTGTTCGGCTTGTACGCGACTGTCTAGAAAATGGCAATGTTCACGTACGCCTTCTGTGTTGAAGTCGTTCGATGTAGAGCCGAGGGCAAAAATAAGCGTGTCATAGCGAAGAGAATAGTGCTGCCGATCTTCGTTCGCACCAGAAAGTGGCTGTTCTAATAAAATACTTTTATGTCCACGATCTAATTCAGTAAAGCGACCTAAAACAAATTCATAGTTATGTTGTGCTGCATGAGCATAATAATTCAGTTCTTCAGTGTGGGCATTCAGTGCGCCAACTGCAATTTCATGTAAAAGCGGTTTCCAGATATGCGTTAGGTTTTGGTCGACCAAAGTAATTTGAGCTTTTGCATGTTTGCCGAAATGTTCTCCTAATAAAGTGGCAAGTTCTAATCCTCCAGCACCACCACCCACAATCACAATTTTATGTAGTTCGTTCATTTTGACGGACCTATTTTATTATTAAAAAAAAGAAGATGGCTTAACATGCCATCTTCTTTTATTCAGTGTGTTGAAATTGTTTTACAAGTTACAACAACTTACATAAACCAAACTAAAGCATTTAACTTTAATGGAGTGGATAAATTTTCACTTTAAAATCATCTGAACCAAAAAAGGGAAGAATGTGTTTGATCCAGAGCAGAAAACGCTCGAATACATTTGCTTCTTCAATTTGAACATCATCTTCAATTGCAATCGTACGAATCAGTCGATTGTTCTGATAAACATGCACGGTCGCCAACTGCATGACTTTTGCTAGTGGAGCAGTCAAAGCATGCTCATTCATTTCAATATTTAAATGTGTTTTTGTTTCTGCCAAAGGGTCAACAGGATGTAAGCTGCCATCACCTGTATTGAGCATAATACGCTGATTAATCTTGTCGTAAGTGCTTAAGTCAATTGCATAAGGTTGGTCGTACAAAGATGTTGTAATCAGTTCAGGTGCTTGAGTTTGGACTTTGAACATTTTCAGTGTGGATTTCACCACGGGCAGTTCTGCAATCAGTTGCTTGTTTTTAATGGCAATTTCATTGCGTGTGTAGGTATATGCCAAATTCATCAGGTCATGAGCCACTTCTGCACGTTTTGCAGCACTCTTAGTTCCCATGACCACAACCACTAGACGACGATTTGGCGCATCAGGATTCATGCTTGGACGATTTGCTGTAAGGGCCAGATTATAACCTGCGGCTTTGGTGTAGCCTGTCTTTAAGCCATCAACGGTAGGGTCTATTTTCAAGACTAAATTAGTCGCATGGTGATAGCGTTGATTATAGCTAAAGCTTTGTTGCTTGGAATAATACAAATAGCCTGGCGTTTGTTTGGTGATGGCTTGCCCCAACTGGGCTAAATCATTTGCAGAGGAATAATGCTCAGGCATGGTAATTCCTGCTGGGTTTTGAAAGTGAGTGTCTTTCATGCCGAGCGCTTTTGCTTCCTGATTCATACGCTCTACAAACTTTGGGATACTACCTGAAATACGCTCGGCAAGTGTCACGGCTGCATCATTTGCCGACATCACAATTAAACCCGACAGAAGTTGATCTACCGAAATTTTTTCGCCTTCCTTTAGGTACATTTGTGATTCATCCCACATGACCGTTTTTACAACAGGTGTGGCTGTGAGTACCTCATCTTTACGTAAATGTCCTGCTTGAATTTCTTTTAGCGTAATATAACCAACCATCATTTTTGTTAATGAGGCAGGTGCACGCTGTGCATGGCTATTATGTTCAGCAATGACTTGCCCAGATTGTGTGTCTAAGATCGTCCATGATTCGGCTTGGACACTTTCGGGAACTAAGTTCAGGAGCGTTGCATTTGCAAAAGAAGAACAGAGCAAAGCAAATAGAGCGAGGAGGTAAGTGAAACGTTTCAAAGGTATTCCTATCAAGCTAATCCATCAGCAAGAAACTGACAAAAACTAGGGGAATGCTATGCCTTTTTTAACCTGATGGCTAGTCCGAGTTGCAGACAAATAACACAGTTCTGCATCGGTTTAGAAAAAAATGCTAAGCTAGTTGCCAAGATTAATTATTTTATTTTGAACTGCCTATTATGTTGCATTATCAAATCGAATTTGACGATTATCGCCAGCATCTTGTACATGTCACAGTGCGCTTTTTGGCAAACCCAACCCAAATCCTTTCTCTCCCAACTTGGATTCCAGGTAGTTATCTAATTCGTGAGTTTTCCAAGCATATTGAGTCGGTACGTGCTTATGATGAATCGGGACGCATTCTAAAAATTCAGAAATTTGAAAAGAATAAATGGCGCTTGTTCAATACAGATCATGAATTTATTACAGTTGAATATGATGTCTATGCCTATGACTTATCTGTACGTGGTGCCTATGTCGATCAGAACCGTTTATATGTCAATCCTGCATGCGCCTGTTTAGGTTTGGATGGTCAGGAAGAAAAAGAAATTGAAGTTGAACTGTTCTTGCCTGATGAATTAAAACATTTCCAATTGGCAACAGGCTTAGCATCTAAAAGTTTGGTCAAAGGTCGTTATACCTTAAAAGCCAAAAACTATGCAGAACTGATTGATGCACCGTTTGAGTTGGCTGAACAAACTCGTTTTAGCTTCAATGCTGAAGGCATAGCGCATGAATTTGTGGTTTCAGGGCAACATGCCATGAATGCCGAGCGTATGCAGCAAGACATCGAAAAAATCTGTGCCACTGAAATTAAAATATTTGGTTCGGTACCGTTTGCCAACTATACCTTTATGACCATGGCAACGGGCAATAGCTATGGTGGTTTAGAGCATCCGAACAGCACCAGTTTAATTACACCACGAAGTGATTTGCCAAAAGTAGACGAACCTGAAGAACCGTCGGAAGATTATCAGCGCTTTTTAGGCTTGTGCAGCCATGAATATTTCCATTCGTGGTTAGTGAAGTTTATTCGTCCTGAAAATTTGGTCAATTACGATTTAAATAAAGAAAGTTACACCACCTTGCTTTGGGTGTTTGAAGGCTTTACTTCATATTATGATGATTTGATTTTGCTACGCAGTGGCGTGGTATCACAAGAATCTTACTTAAAGTTATTAAAAACCCAGATTGATCGTTATCTACAGAACCCTGGTCGTAATGTGCAAAGCGTAGCGGAATCCAGTTTTGATGCGTGGGTCAAGTTCTATCGTCAGGATGAAAACTCGAATAACGCAGGTACCAGCTATTACAACAAAGGTTGTTTAGTCGCATTGTGTCTGGATTTAGGTCTGCGTTTACGTGGTTCAAGCTTGGATGCCTTAATGCGAAAACTATATGAAAATGCACAAAAGGGTGTGCAGGTACACGAGCGTACGATTGTTGAGCTATGCAATGAGTTGACTGGTGATAATTGGATTGAACAAATTAACCATTTAATCAATACAGTCGATGAATTACCGCTCGATCAATTATTCCCAGAATTTGGCTTAAGCTACAGTTTAAAAAATGACAAATCATTGCCATTTGGCATGAAAGTTGTAGACAAGCCAGAGGGCGTATTGATTCAGCAAACTCGCCGTGATGGTGCTGCTGCACAAGCAGGTCTTTCAGCTAATGACGTTATCCTTGCGATTGATGGCTTAAAAGCCAGTGAGAAATTATTAGCTCAATATGCGAAGCGTGAGAGTACATTTACCGTATTTGCCTTCCGTCGTGATGAGCTGATGCAATTTGAAATTCAAGCTGGCGAAATTGGCTTAACCACTGTGGAATTAAAAGTGGAAGATCAGGCGAAGGCAGATGCTTGGTTAAAAGCTTAAGCTGTCGGGCTTAAATAGAGTTAAAAAAACGATGCTTTTTAGCATCGTTTTTTATATTGAATTCAAAACCAGTTTTGAAGCATCAGTTCCCACGGTAAGTAGAATAACCATAAGGGCTAATCAGCAGTGGAATGTGGTAATGCTCAAGTGAGCCATCAATCACAAATACCACTGGAACCTCTGGAAAGAATGAACGTTGATTCTTTTGACGGAACCAGTCACCCGTTTTGAAGGTAACTTTATAGATGCCTTTCTGTAAAGCGGTGTCTTTGGGATAAAGCTCAGTAATTCGACCTTGTTCATTGGTTGTACCTGAATTGATCTCGACCCATTGATTGTTTTGCTGCGTTTCTAGCACGACTTTCACATTTGTAGACGGTAAACCATTATCCAAATTGAGTACATGAACACTTAAGGGATTTTGTGCAAAGCAGAAAGAAGAGAGGCCAAGTCCAACAAGTGGCAAGAAATATTTAACCATCTGATTGTTCCTAAAGCTTAAAAAAGATTGATTTTAAACAATCAATCAGAGATCAACATTTCATTATGTAACCGTCACCAGAAGCGACAGAACATTAATGAACAATGGATACGCAGAGCCAACTCAGCGTTATGGTTGTTCTCTTTTAGTTGGAACCAACATCCGTGATACACCTCTAAACTCTGCAATTGTTTCTTGCTTTTGGTTCACCACCTGAATGTCGTAAAATTCGGAACGACCTGCTTGGGAGCGTAACTCCGCAGTTGCAGTGAGTACATCGCCTATCTGTCCAGGTTTAATGTAGCTGATATTACAGTGCTGTCCCACGGCAGGGGAATCACCTGTATTGCAAGCTACGGCAAAAGCACCATCTGCTAAAGTGAAGATAATTCCGCCATGACAAGTACCATGTCCTTGAGTATGTCGTTTTTCAACCAAGAGCTGCACTTTGGCATAGCAGTCTTTATAGTCAACTAAGCGGGCACCAATGTCTTGCATCACCTGATCATTGTTAAATAATGTATGTCCTTTTACCGGGTCCATGTTTCATCCTTTTTTGATACATTTATGCTAAATATTATTAAATTATGAATCATAATTAGCATTATCATAGAGCCTGATCAAGTGGTTTTCATAAAAATGAGAAATTTGAAAGTTCAACAAATATTCAAGGCTCAGGAGGAAATAGATCGTAATTTAAGATGAATTGATTATCGTATCGCCATATATTGGATTACATATGAACATTAGCGATTTGAAAGAATAACGATAAGAATAAATAGTGCAGGGGATGTTTTGTTCTATATATAAATGATTGACTTTAAAAAGTGTTTAAAAAAACCACACAAACTGTTGGGTATTTTCTCACGAAATGTCGTTATCACAAGATATATCGTTGACTGATAAGCGTTGAAGGCCGATACTCTCAGGGTTTATTCAAGCAATCGGTTCGTAGGACTGGGCCAAAAGTCTAGTTCTCAATACTCAATTTAACACAAGGGGCTATATATGGCTGGTGGAAAGTCAAACATCATTTACACACTGACTGATGAGGCGCCATTGTTGGCGACTTATTCGCTACTGCCGATCATTGAGACCTTTACTAAATCTGCTGGTGTAGAGATCGTTAAAACGGATATCTCTGTTGCCGCACGTGTTCTTGCAGAATTCTCTGAATGCCTAAAAGAAGAGCAAAAAGTGCCAGACAATCTTGCAGAACTAGGTCGCCTTACACAAGATCCTGACACAAACATCATCAAACTTCCAAATATCAGTGCATCTGTTGCTCAGTTAATAGCATGTATCAAAGAGCTTCAATCAAAAGGCTATGCGATTCCTGACTATCCTGAAAACCCAACCACTGAAGATGAGAAAGCGATTAAAGCACGTTATGGTAAGTGCTTAGGTTCAGCTGTAAACCCTGTTTTACGTGAAGGTAACTCTGACCGCCGTGCACCTGCTGCAGTAAAGAATTACGCTAAAAAACACCCGCACTCTATGAGCGAGTGGAAGCAATGGTCACAAACTCACGTTTCACACATGGAAGAAGGTGACTTCTATCATGGTGAAAAATCGATGACGCTTGATCGCGCGCGTAACGTGAAAATGGAATTGATCACTAAATCTGGTGAAACCATTGTACTTAAGCCAAAAGTTGCGCTTCTAGATGGCGAAATCATTGACTCAATGTTTATGAGCAAGAAAGCACTGTGTGATTTCTACGAGAAACAACTTGAAGACTGTCGTGAAGCAGGTATTTTGTTCTCATTGCACGTTAAAGCAACCATGATGAAAGTATCGCACCCAATCGTATTTGGTCACTGCGTTAAGATTTATTATAAAGATGCATTCGAAAAACATGGCAAATTGTTCGATGAGCTCGGTATTAACGTAAACAATGGTATGGCTGGTCTTTACGAAAAGATCGCAACTTTACCGACGTCTTTACGTGAAGAAATCATCGAAGATTTACACGCTTGCCAAGAACACCGTCCTGCACTTGCAATGGTTGATTCTGCGAAAGGCATCACAAACTTCCACTCTCCAAACGACGTGATTGTAGATGCTTCTATGCCTGCAATGATCCGTGGTGGTGGTAAAATGTGGGGCGCTGACGGCAAACCTTATGACTGTAAAGCAGTAATGCCTGAGTCAACTTTTGCGCGTATCTACCAAGAAATGATCAATTTCTGTAAGTGGAATGGTAACTTTGACCCACGTACGATGGGTACTGTGCCTAACGTTGGTTTGATGGCACAAAAAGCTGAAGAATACGGTTCACATGACAAAACTTTCGAAATTTCTGAGGCGGGTGTTGCAAACATCACTGACCTAGAAACTGGCGAAGTGTTGATGTCACAGAATGTGGAAGAAGGCGATATCTGGCGTATGTGTCAGGTGAAAGACGCACCGATTCGTGACTGGGTAAAACTTGCTGTAAACCGTGCACGTAACTCAGGCATGCCTGCGATTTTCTGGCTTGACCCGTACCGTCCACATGAAAATGAACTCATCAAGAAAGTACAAACGTATTTAAAAGATTATGACACTGCTGGTTTAGACATTCTGATCATGTCTCAAGTACGTGCAATGCGTTATACACTTGAACGTGTAGCGCGTGGCCTAGATACGATTTCTGTAACGGGTAACATCTTACGTGACTACTTGACTGATTTGTTTCCAATTATGGAATTGGGTACTTCAGCGAAAATGTTGTCTATCGTTCCGTTAATGGCGGGCGGTGGTATGTACGAAACTGGTGCGGGTGGTTCAGCGCCTAAACACGTACAACAACTCGTAGAAGAAAACCACTTACGTTGGGATTCTTTAGGTGAGTTCTTGGCGCTTGCAGTCTCGCTTGAAGAGTTGGGCATTAAAGAAAATAACGCTCAGGCTAAACTTCTTGCGAAGACTTTAGATCAAGCAACTGGTCAGTTATTGGACAATGATAAGTCTCCATCACGCCGTACAGGTGAGTTGGACAACCGTGGTAGCCATTTCTATTTAGCGAAGTTCTGGGCTGAAGCTTTGGCTGCTCAGGATGAAGATGCTGAGTTGAAAGCGAAGTTTGCGCCACTTGCAAAAGTACTTGCTGAAAATGAAGACAAAATCATTGCGGAGCTTTCTGCTGTTCAAGGTAAAGCTGCGGACATCGGTGGTTACTATGCTGTAGATACAGCGAAAGTAACTGCTGTAATGCGTCCAAGTGCAACGTTGAATGCTGCACTTGAAACTGTTTAAGTTTAGCAAAATCGGCTTTTAGCCGATGATGTGAAAAAAGCCGATGCAAATGCATCGGCTTTTTTTATTTTGTAATATACATACAATTGATGTAACAATGTCTTAAGTGTAGATTTGAATTAGAAAAATAGATGAAAGTTTATAAATATAGGTATGGTTCAAAGTGTGATTTAGAATCTTTAAAACAAGATTATTTCTATGCACCACATCCATCTAAACTCAATGATCCATGTGAAAATTTATTTGATACAGGGGATATTGAGCACATTTTAGCTAAATTGGCTGATATTAGTTTAGTTTCGACAAAAGGAGTTTCTGAGAGTTTTTCTACTTTAGTTGTGAAATTAAAAGAAGTAGGTATCTATTCTCTAAGTAAGACAGTTTTAGATGAGCTTCTTTGGGCATATTATGCAGATTCTCATAGAGGTTTTTGTATTGAATATGATTTAGAAAAATTGGGTGAATTGAGTAAATTTGCTGGCTCTTTTGATGTGACATATCAAGACTCAATTCCTAAAATTCAATTTGATATGTTTATTGGAGCTAAAAATATAGTTGAAACTCTTAAGTTAACAGCAGGAACAAAATCGAAAGCTTGGCAACATGAAGATGAAATACGAATTGTTATGGATCAGTTTGGAGAAGTTGAATATAACTTTAGAGCTGTAAAGGCGATTTACTTTGGATTAAGAATGCCGAAAAAATGGCAAGATTTGCATGAAGATAATGAAAAACTACCTGATCATTTATCTCAAGTGAGTCAAGATCAAGTCATGCATACTTTGAAAGGTAGAGGCATTAAATATTATCAAATGCTATTAAAGCCAAATAGTTACCAGTTTGAATATATTGAAATTGAAGATTTATTTAAAGATTCACCTAAATATAAAAGTAATATTAAATCTATAGATAAGTCTTTGATTGATTATAATGATTATGGGTGGGGTGTAGAAAAGCAATATTTTGATAAAGTAGCAGAGGTTATTAGATGTGATCCGTATTTTGAAAAATTGGACTCAATATTTATTTCGTCAAGTGAATCAAAAAGTAGAAATGAGCCAATAATTTATGTTGGCTTTTATAAGTCGGGAAATGATTTATTGCCAAATAAGCGGTATTTGACTTTGACTCAAATTGATGAGCTATATAAAGAAATAAATTTATAATAAAAAGCCCACTGACGTGGGCTTTAAAGCAATCAACTTTTAACGACCATTACGTCCGCGACCACGTGGTGCTTTTGTATTTGGGCGTGTTGTACCATTGGTTTTACGCTTTGGTTTCTCACTTTCATCCATTTGCCAGATACGTTTAGTACCTGAAGTCTTCTTCACTGAACCATCTTTGTTCTTACGAACCATAGGTTTACCACCAGTACCGCCCGGTTTTTTCACATAAGAGCGTGAACGGTAAGGTTCTTCAGCAGGAATATTTTGAAAGTCAGGGTATAAAAGTGGCTCAATTTCTTTAGTTTCACCTGGTTGTAAACCCATTTGAACCAAATCAATTGCACCAATTCGAGTACGAATTAAACGTAAAGTTGGAAAACCTACAGCAGCAGTCATACGACGGACTTGACGGTTACGACCTTCACAAATCGAAATTTCGGCCCAAGATGTAGGGACAGATGCACGGAAACGTACAGGGGGATCACGATCCCATAACCACTCAGGTTGTTCAACCTTAGATGCTTTGGCAGGTAAGGTCATGCCATCTTTTAATTCAACACCTTTGCGAAGTTGCTCTAATGCTTCTTCGGTTACATCACCATCAAGCTGTACTAAATAAGTTTTGTACTTTTTGTTTGCAGGGTTGGTAATGTATTGATTTAAACCACCGTGGTCAGTTAAAAAAACTAAGCCTTCAGAGTCCATATCAAGACGACCAGCTAAACGCAAAGTCGAATCGTCTATAAAATCAGACATCGTCATGTGTGCTTCGTCTTTACGAAACTGCGACAGCACATCATAAGGCTTGTTAAGAATGACTATTTTCACTTTAACCTACTAGAAAATTTAAAAAATTTGTTTGGACTTGTTTGAATTACCCGTTTGGTTACCCGTATAAGTGGGAGTAGGTCGGGAAGGGTAAAGAAAAAGCCCACGATATTGGGGCTACTATATCAGATTTCGGCTTGTGCTCCTCAATTTTATTCTTTACATCTGATGTGTAACTCTCTTTGCTTTGAACCCTGCAAGTATTCGTCGAATATCTGATTTTATGTGTCTTTCAGGAGATTAGAGAAACGATCTAATTCAGTACAACGTTTATGTCTGAGCTTGAATAAGCTCGTCGCATGCTGAAATATTGCTCTTAAGAGTATTCAATGAGTGAGATTCATCTCCTTTGAAATATGAATGGATAGGGAGATAGACACCTGCAAAAGTCAAACCATTTTCATAGCTAGCAATGGTTGAAAATGCAGTGCAATACACATCAAAGACAGGGTTGATGATTTCTTCCATCATTGCAATGGTAATGTGTGCTGGGTAGGTGATTGCGTTGCACTGATCAACATGCAGCGGATGCTTAAGTAGCATACATCTTTAATACATTTTTTAATGTTGTAATTCAATATGTTGTGGAAGAAGTTTCATGCCTATAAGGAATTCTTCTTTAGACACAGATATTCACGGATCATTGAGTTAAAGCATTGGGTTCCTTCATTTATTTTCATTGCTATCAGGGTTCGAATCTTTCAGTCGAATTCATTTCATGTCGGACACGACTAATCTGGTCATAGATGACTTTACGCATTCGGTTTATAGCGCCAAGAGGTTTGTGCTCAGCTAATGCATGCCATGGCGTAAAGGAGAGGTTTTCACAAAATTTATTTTGCTCTGGGGTATCAAATACTTGCTGAGGAATACGAATCGTTGCCACCTTGTAAAAAGGGGCTTGGTCTTCTTTCCATTCTGTCATAGAGTCTTCAACGGACATGGAGGTGGATGTTCGAGGTTGGACTAAAAACTCCATGCATGCATCACTTTCTTGCAAACTCGTACGGAGCGCATCTCTTAAGAAGTTCTGCTGAGGTTTAGCTGGAATAGGGCTGACAACAGTCGAACACGCTCGAGCAGAATATTTTACCGCTTGACGATTGCTACCTAATCCTAATTGATAGGGCACCATAGACCAGTATCTAGTTTGCAGTGGATTCGAAATTTTATTTCTAGTATTTAGGGCAATCCAAGTTCCTTTTGCTCCTAATGCAAAAGGAATATGCAGTTTTTTTAGAAATTTGTCACTATTGATATCTTGCATGAATGACAGATAGCGAGCGGGGTCGTTAGCAAAAAAGACAGGATGATTGATCATGATGAAATCTTGCGTGGAAGTGGCCTCATCTGAAATATTTTTCCCTGGCACGGCTAAAAGTTTGATTGCCATGCCACGTGCATCTTTTTTTATATCCGCCTGTTTAGCATTACTCGATCCATTGGAAAAGCGAATCCATGCTTGATAGGTTTTGCCCGGAATAAAAGCACCTTGAATCAGGTTTTGAGGCAATGTTTCATTTATTTTGAATTCTGCGCGTACGCAACCATGGGCTTTAGGGTGTGCATCACGTAGCGCGATATCTGTGGCATATTGTTTTCGGATTGACATCTCAATGATGTCTGCAATTTGCTGAGCCGTGGCTGCCTCATTTGGATAAAGACTTTCACTTAAACTGGGATCTATATTGGGGTAAATAAGTGCTTTAGGGGTATTCATCACTACAGGTGGAGTGTTTGCAGACGCAATAGTGGTAACACTTGTGAACAATACAGTGGGAAAAAGTAAACCTAAGAGCTGAGGTCTTTTGAAGTTGGGCATTGATTGTCTCCTTGCTTTAAAGCTTAATTTTTTTAATTTTTAGCCAGATGACGTGAAATGATTCAGACCTATTTAATATATCGAATAATGATAATCTCTGCGGCATTTTTTTATTTACTGGCTTTCTATTGAAAATCTTAATTGTGATTCTTCGAAAAAGTGATGAAAATTTGATAAGAGTCTGAACGCTATTTGGTGATATTTATATCCCTCAATTGATAAAAATTATAAAAGTGAGCGATCATGAGAGAAAAAATGAATGTCTAGCTTATGGGAATTTGTATTACAAACCAGAAGCTTCTGAGCTTTGCAACTGTCGAGAATATCAATTTAATCTGGTTGCCAAGATGATTTAATTCATTTCAGGCTGACGGGCTAAAGTCATGGATCATTGCTTGATTTAGCCCAATATGGGTTAGTATTTTATGAAATATGGTTCTAGGGGTTATGCCGTCCATTTTCAGAGGAGAGAGTAAAGACATCTTCTTGCATGATTACTTTAAATATGTTGTGAGCAGCTTATTTCTTTTTGAGGGTATTTTTTTTTGAATAGAGCCTGAACCTTGAGCAAATTTAGCTTTGGTTGCATCTGTAATTATTTAATTGTTTTACATTAACAATGAATGGTAGTAAAAACACAATTTGAAAAAAATGGTAATGCATTGCGCTTAAAAATAAAACAGTTTGTGAACAGAACGTATTTTGTGAAATGTTCATAGTAAGTGCATATCCATAAAATGACTTTTGAGGATTAGCCCAATGACAAATACAACAATTTTTGAAGCATTAAGACAAAGTCACGACAAGCAGAGAATGTTATCTGAACAATTAATTCAGACTTCGGGAGACACTGAAGAAAGACATGAATTGTTCAATGAATTAAAAAATGAATTGTTTGCACATTCAGTCGCAGAAGACAGATATCTTTATATTCCACTTATGATGACTGATTCAGGTCTTAACATCACCCGTCATGCATTGGCAGAACATCACGAGATGGATGAGTTGTTAGAGCAATTGAGCGAAACTGAGTTTAGCCATCCGAGTTGGTTGGTGATTGCAAAAAAATTATCTGAAAAAGTCCACCATCATTTAAAGGAAGAGGAACATGGTTTTTTCCAACAAGCAGGAAAAATTTTAGCTGAACAGCAAAAAACGCAATTGGCTAAGCAATATTTGAAAGAATATAATAAATATCTGAGCAAGGAAAAAGATAGTCTAACCAGTTGATGTGGGAGTGGATGTATATAAATTGGCACTACATGAAAATTCATTTAAAAAAAAGCATCTTTTAACAAATATTTTAAATATATCTTTAACCAAAGTATTGTAAATCGTTCTCAGTTTTGGCAGTATTAGCACAAGATTTAAAGCTGATAGTTCCCTGACTTGTTTTAAATTTTTTAAAGCCTACATGACTCATTTGTAGGCTTTTTTTTTTGCTTAAAAATTATATCGCATGAATTGAGGTTGCGGTTTCGTCTAATGAAGAAATTGCTTTGTTTTCTGTTTTGAAGCTGAGAGGATTTTGCAAGATAACCAAAACACTATTGGGAATTGTAGGGCTCATGGTTAGAATTAAGTCAATTTAAAAAGCTCACATTATTAGAATGAAACCTCAATACCGAAGCATTAAAATTATAGCTATCTTATTACCTCTTAGTTGCATGTTGCTGGCATGTAAACCGCCTGTTTCAGGTGAGTCTACAGGTTGGAAATATCCTGTCTTACAGTTTCAATTGGCTCGTCAAAATCTTCCAGTGCAATTACCTATGCCTGTTGAAGGCGTCACCTCAAAACAAATAAATGATACATGGGGTGCTGCAAGAGGTCAGAATCGTAAACATGAAGGTATTGATATCTTTGCTAAAAGAGGAACTACTGTACTCAGTACAACGCAAGGCATAGTTGCTAAAGTTGGTCTAGACAGCTTAGGTGGCAAAGTTGTGTGGGTGATTGGCCCAGATTTAAGTCGACATTATTATGCACATTTAGAGGCTTATGCTCCACATTTAGAAGTAGGTGATTGGGTTGAGCAAGGGTCAGTACTGGGTTCTGTGGGCAACACGGGCAATGCGAAAAATACACCACCACATTTACATTATGGTATTTATTTTACTGGGCAAGGAGCGGTGAACCCTTATCCATTTTTAAGCCATAAGCAGGGTTTATAAAGGTATATTCTTAGCGTGTCAGGTCAAGAAGATGATTGATCTAATTACATGAAAGACAAGAACAGGTTTTAGAGCATATTAAAAAAACATTGCCCGATTTTTCACGATTATTCAATTTCTTTAGAATATCCAATTATTCTCAATACGACCAATTTTAAAGGCTTGGAATAAAATATCTGCATGATTAATCTGTCATTGCTTTACTATTTTGGCTGGTTTTTGCATGTGGGCGAGTAAACCAAAACAGTTGCAAAGTGCCGAGCAATAGTACCGCAGAGGCAATGCTAAATTGTTGATGATAAGACACACCAAAATGCTGCAAAGTGCTAAAGCTAATACCGCCAATCAGTTGAATGGTGGCAAAACTGAGCGTTGCCATACTCCACAATTTTTTATATGCCAGACCGTACAATTGCAAAATGGTATAGGAGGTGAGGAAAACCACGGCAGGGTTAAGTAAACCTGTGAGGAATGAAGATATAAAGGTAAAAATAGGCGAAAAACTCAGTACTGCAATTAACACAGCAAAGATGTAGATGCTATATAACACTTTTAGTGCAGCAAAATTCCCGAGTTTTCGCGCCAAGACATAAGCGCTATACGCCCCCAAAGCACTGCCTAAGCCGTATAGAATCCAATTGAAATTAATCCAGAATAAATTCAAAACCAATACATGGCTCAAGTAGTCAATCCAGAATAAAGAATGGGGAATATAGGCAAATGCGCTACAGGCATATGCAATTAACAAGCTGTAGTAAATAAAGCTAACTTGATTTGATTGGGACTGTGTTGCAGGAGTGACTTGTAGTTGAGCTTGAAATGGACGTACCAGAAACCAAAGTAGTGTGCTCATAGCAAAAGCGAAAGCACACAAGATCAACCACGCAGTAGAAATTGCAATTCGGTCGAGATAAGGCATAAATAACGTGGCACATAAAACCCCCAAGCCAATGCCACTAAAACCAATAAAGTTGATTTTAAAGCGATGTTGTAAATCGCTGCATTGTGCGACCACACTTGGGGATAGAATCATTAGTAAGCCACCACTGATACCTGAAATAAAACGCCATGTTAAATACCAAGTTTCTGAAAAACTGGAAAAGGCACAGGCAAATAGACTCATTGAACCCAAAAAAGCGGCGCTAATGATATAGATTGGCATTTTAGGATTTTGTGGGATTTTCATGGCCCAATAGGCACCGACCAAATAACCTAAAAGGTTGGAGCTGCTTAAAATACTGGCAAAGTTATGACTCCATTCGTAGGCTTCGCGTGTTGAAGGCAATAAGGCCGTATAGGAAAAACGCAAAATACCGATGCCTAAACACATACTTAAACAAAGAAATGCGCTGAGTTTGAGGGTATTTGAGAACGTCCTGTTCATAAAATTTGACTAATTGTTTAAAAAAGACACTTGAACTATAAGGTGAAAAATCTAGAAAGACAATCGCTGACGTTTCACCTTTAGTCGAGGTCCATTCAAAGTTGGGGAAGATTAACGGCTTACTTTTGTTGGCATCTACCGCATCCCCAATGGTGTAGTAATGACCTCCCGCAACATGATGCACACTTTTCCACGATGGGTCAGCTTCATGGTAATACCAATGTCCATCACGAAATACGCGGTCATCTGCATAGGCTGCAACCACTTTCCCTATGAACAGATCATGTGCTTGCTGATTATGTGGTTCAGGAATTAATTCACAAATCAGCCAAGCGGCACAGCCTTCTACCACGGGTAAGTTAAAACCGTCAAAATGAAAAAGTGGGGTGTGGCAATGCTCAAGTTTAGCTGGATCATCAAACTGGCTGATTGAACCTAAGGCTTGTACCAACTCAATTTGCTTCAAGGTCGGAACTTGTAGCGCAAAATAGCCTGATTGTTCAATTAATTTTCGGGTTTTGGTGCTTTTATCCAGTACGACAGATACTTTAGCAGGCACCAGTTCTAGGGCGCAGGCCCAAGCTGCTGTCATGACATTTGTTTCTTGCTTATGTTGTGCAGATACCAATACGGTTGGGCCATGATTGAGTAAACGATACGCCTTTGCCAGTTCGACAGGTTGAATGTGTGGATTTAACAGCTCAGCCATATTTAGATTCAATAACATTATTTTCTTGGACATATCATAACTCTGATTGTTGCAGGAGTAGTCTAAATTTGAACACTTGGTGAGTCTGTACAGGTAAAGCCAAAAGTCGAATTGAATTTTGATTTATAATAGGGGTTACATTATTTAGGGAAAAAACATGAATATGCCCTTAATCATCAATGTCATACTCTTTGTGGCATTGCTGTTCTTATTAAGTCGGACACGTCATACCCATTGGAGCCTTGCCAAAAAGGTGCTTGCTGGTCTCTGCTTGGGGGTAGTGTTCGGTTTACTCTTGCATGTGGTTTATGGCACAGGTTCAACAGTGCTGCAAGAGTCAGTGCAATGGTTTAACTTGGTGGGTAAAGGCTATGTCAAACTGTTGCAAATGGTGGTCATGCCGCTAGTCTTCGTTTCCATTTTAGGCGCGGTGATTAAACTGCATGATGCAGGTTCACTCGGTAAAATCAGTTTTATTAGTATCGGTACGCTTTTAGTTACAACAGCGATCGCTGCTTTTGTCGGTGTGGTGGTGACCAATGCCTTTGGACTCACTGCGGCAGGTTTGGTTCAAGGTACTCAAGAAACTGAGCGTCTGAATGCGATTCAAACCGACTATGTCGGACAAGTGACAGATTTACAAGTTCCAGATCTATTTTTATCGTTCATTCCGAGTAACCCTTTTGCTGAACTGACTGGCGCACATCCGACTTCAATTATTAGTGTCGTGATCTTTGCGGTATTCCTTGGTATGGCAGGCTTAAACTTAATCAAGGCGGATGCAGAGAAAGGGCAAAAACTGCTTGCTGCAATTGAAATTATGCAAGCATGGGTGATGAAATTAGTTCGCTTAATTATGACTCTTACGCCTTATGGTGTGTTTGCCTTAATGACCAATATTGTGGCGAATTCGAAGTTGGCGGATATTCTGAACTTGGGTGGCTTCCTTGTCGCATCTTATATTGGTTTAGGCATCATGTTTGCGGTGCATGCAATCATTTTGTTGCTGACGGGTGTCAATCCAGTTCAATTCTTTAAAAAGGTTTGGCCTGTATTAACTTTTGCATTTACCAGTCGCTCTAGTGCGGCAAGTATTCCACTGAATATTGAGGCACAAACGCGCCGTCTGGGCGTGCCTGAGTCGATTGCTAGCTTCTCAGCCTCTTTTGGGACAACCATTGGTCAAAATGGTTGTGCTGGTTTATATCCGGCCATGTTGGCGGTGATGGTTGCACCAACCGTTGGGATTAACCCATTAGATCCTATCTGGATTCTGACTTTAGTCTGTGTTGTAACGCTTAGTTCTGTCGGTGTTGCAGGTGTGGGTGGTGGTGCAACCTTCGCTGCCTTAATTGTGTTGCCGATGTTGGGATTACCCGTAACTTTAGTGGCGTTACTCATTTCGATTGAACCTTTGATTGATATGGGGCGTACGGCGTTGAATGTGAATGGTTCAATGACTGCGGGTATGGTCACCAGTCAAGTCTTGGGGCAAACCGATCAAACCATTTTTAAACAAGAAAATGTTGATTTAACTGAAAATTAAATTCTTTGTTCAGTTGTAAAATTGAAAGTCAGTATTCTTAAATATTGGCTTTCTTTTTTTGCACGATGAAAAACTGTACCCATAAATCAAATAAATTTGTATCTGTTATTGTTTGACTGTCACGGCATAATAACCATGAAACAATGGAGAAAAATTATGAAAATGTATCAAGTCGATGCTTTTAGCAATGCATTATTTAAGGGTAATCCTGCGGCAGTGATTGTGACTGAGCAATGGTTAGATGAAGCATTGATGCAAAATATTGCTTTGGAAAATAACCTGTCTGAAACTGCATTTGTAAAAAAGATTGATGCCGAGCATTTTGAAATTCGTTGGTTTACACCTACAGCAGAAGTTGATTTTTGTGGGCATGCAACTTTAGCCAGCAGTTTTGTGCTATTTAAAGATTTTACTCCAGCCAAAACCATTCATTTCCATGTGAAAAAATTGGGTGTTTTTGTTGTGAGTCAGGCGGACGATGGAAAAATTTGTATGAATTTCCCAATCCGCCGTGCAGAAAAAGTAGAAGATTATCCTGAACTTTTAACTCAGGCACTCAGCAAGCCATTTAAAAATGTTTATCTGAATCAACAGGCTTTTATTGTTGAGTATGAAAGTGTGCAAGACGTTTTGGATGAGCAACCCAACTTAGAGTTGTTAAAGCAATTGGGTTCTTTACGTACTGCTATTACCGCACATAGTTCAAGTGTAGATGTTGCTATTACTGCTTCAAATGCAGAGTATGATTGTGTGTCACGTTATTTTGCCCCTGCAATAGGCATCAATGAAGACCCTGTTACAGGTTCTATTCACACTGCGATAGCGCCATTGTGGGCAGAACGATTAAACAAAACAGAGTTGATTGCATATCAAGCCTCTACGCGAGGTGGCGAATTATATTGCAAAATTGTTGATCAGGAACGCATTGAAATTTCAGGTTATGGCAAACTCTATATGCAGGCAGAGTTGTTCCTGGATTAATTATATTCGAACAAAGCAACGCTCAAAACTGAGGGTTGCTTTGCAAAACTTCACTATAAATACCATTTTCGATTCCGTAAGATAGGCAGCTTATAAAATATTTATATAACTGAATATATTGGAATTAACATGTTAATGCGGTTGAAAAAACTTACTTTCTCTCTGTTTTTTGTTGGTTTAAGTTCGGCTGCTTGGGCACAGCCAGTTTTGGTCAAATCAGATCATCAAATTGAAGAATATAAATTAGATAACGGTTTTCGGGTGATTTTGGCACCTAATGATAAAGAAAATAAAGTCTATATGAGCACCATATATCTGACAGGCTCATTGAATGATCCGCAAGGTAAAGGAGGGTTAGCACATTTGTTAGAACACCTTGCTTTTAAGGGGACACAAAATGTCAAAGGTGAAGAATTCCAGCGTAGATTGGATCAATACACTTTAATGACCAATGCCAGTACTGACTATTATTCGACCCGCTATATTAATGTCGTGCGTCCTGAACAAACCGCTTTGAATGAAATCTTGCATTTAGAAGCCGAGCGTATGGATAAATTAGTGCTGCAAGAGAAGTTTGTTCCTTCTGAAATTGCCATTGTGAAACGTGAGCGGGAAGTACGTCTGGATCAACCTTTTGCCGTATTGATGGATCAGATGTGGAAATCGGCTTATGGCAACCAGTATTTAGGACGTTTACCCATTGGCGATTTAAAAGAATTGCAGTCCATCAAAATGAATGAACTGAGCCAGTTCTATCGTACGTGGTATGCACCCAATAATGCAGCAATGGTGATTGCAGGTAAATTCGACAAAGGGCAAGTGTTGAAGCAGATTGATCAGCAGTTTAGTTCAATTCCTGCACGTCAAATTCCTGCTCAGGTTCAAGTGCCGCAGTTGGATGCAAGTAAAATTAAACAGCGTGAATTTACTGTGGCAAAAGGCAGTGATTTAGCCAAGTTCAATATTTACTTGAACGGAAAAAATGAACAGATCAAACCCGCTTTAGCTTTGTCGCCGTTATTATATACCATGCAGCCGAGTGGGCATTTATATCAAAGTATGGTGGAAACTGGCACCAGTACTATGGTGCAGGCAACCACATGGCTAGATCGTGATTTTAACTTGGTGTTTATGGGCGCAATTTATGCACCGAATCATAATGCTGAGCAGGTCGATCAAGCGCTCGATCAAGGGGTAGAAAAAGCCCAAGATTTTAATGAAACAGAATTAAAGCGCGTGAAAAGTCTCATTCAAAATCAGGCCGACAGCATTCAAAGTAACTCTGCGGCATTGGGTTCACGTCTGGCGGATTATTTTGTAGCGAGTCAGGGACGTTGGGATCAATATTATGTCGATCTCAATAACATTCAAAACCTCAGTCTGAATGAGGTCAATCAGACCTTAAATCAGTTCTTGGTCAAAGAACATCGTATTACAGGTGATATTCAGCCTACTCCTGAAGATCAGAAAAAAGCCATGCAACAGCAGCAGGCAAAAGCGCCAAAGCAGACCTTAGACCAACAGGCTCAAAAAACAGAACCACTCAAAGATGTGAGTGTGTATCAACAAGAAGTAGCACAATATGTTGCAAGTTCTCAGCAATATTTGGAAAAGAACGAGAAGAATATTCAACGCGGTGTATTAAAGAACGGGATGAAATATGCACTTTATCCTGTTGCGACCCGTGACAATAAAACTTATGCCACCATTAATGTGGAGTTCGGTACAGCCCAAAGTTTGATGAACAAAAGTGAAATTATTGATTTCACTTCTTATTTATTGCTCCGTGCTTCAGATAAATACAGTCTGCAAGACATTGCCGATAAATCGATTGATGCAGGTGGTTCAGCAACAGCATCGTCTAATGGTAATGGCATGACCATTCAAATTGTGGCGAAAAAGGAAAAGTTTGCAGAGTTCTTTAATTACATTGTGGATGTCATGAAGAACCCAAAGTTTGAGCAGTCACAGTTTGATTTAATTAAATCTCAAACATTATCGAGCTTAAACCGTCCCTATACAGAACCTGAAACCGTTGCAGCACTGACCATTGCGCGTTTAATTGAAATCTATCCGCAAGGAGATTTACGCTATCACTTTGAGCCTGAATATGCCAAAAAACAATTTCATGCTTCTACTAATGAGCAAGTGAAGCAACTGTATCAGCAGTTCTTTGCCATGAATCATGCACAAATCGCCATTACAGGGGAGTTTGATGCCAAGAAAATGTTGCGGACGATAAAAAAACAGTTTGGGAACTGGAACGGCACTCAAGCTTATACGCAACTCACGTCTGAATATACGCCGTATAAAGCACAGAAGCAGCATGTGCTGTCAGAGCAACGAGAATTTGGCAGCTATCAAAGCTTACTGACTTTCCCACTAGGTGAGGATCATCCAGATGCACCAGCCATGTTGGTCTTTAGTTATATTCTCGGAGATTCTCAACTGTCTTCACGTTTAGCTCAGGAATTGCGTGAGAAGAATGCTTTGGTGTATGGCTTTGGCAGTGAAATTCAGTTAGATGATTGGGTGAATTCAGGTGTGTTGAGTATTAGTGCCAATTACACCGCAGGTAAAGCTGAGCAAGTGTCGCAGGCTGTGCATAAAGTTTTACAAGAATTGCTAGATCATGGTGTCACAGAACAAGAGTTAGAAGCGGCTAAAGCCGATATTCTAAAAAATCGCGTAACGGCTTTGGAAGATGAACGCAATATTCATCAAATGCTAACCTCACAATTAGAACAAAACCGCGATTTATTGTTCCGTAAAAAACGTGATCAGGCGATTGCCAACTTGACCAAAGCAGATGTAGACCAAGCCATCAAAAAATATATTCATCTCGATCAATTGGTTGAAGTGTTGGCGGATCAATATGGGCAGGCTAAGCCTTAGTTTTTCTGAGTTCTAAGTATCTTGAATGTTTTAATAAAAAGTCACAATTTTGTGGCTTTTTATTTTATAACTTGTAGTTAAATTAAACAGATGGTAAAAAATAAACAAAATTTTATATTACTTCTTAATAACGAAAACATCATTTTGATTGAGTCTATCTATATGAAGAAAATTCTAAAAATTTCTGGTTATTTGCTTTTTGTATTTGCAATCGGTACTTCTTACGCTACAGCAGCGACTGAAACGCGTGTCATTCGTGCTGAAAATGGGCAATTGGTGTCACTTGGCGATAGCTATATTCAGTTGGTGCAAAATATGCAGCAACCTCCAATATCGATACGGAATTACGAGTGGGAAGAAGGCCGGAAGCAGCTTACTGCATCAGACCATGTGTATTTGGTGGGGAATACCTATTACACCGTCACCATTGTAGATAACGTAATAAAAAAGATCGTTTGGGATCGTAAAGTTTAAACAATAAAAAAGCCCTGAGTCTAAGCTGAGGGCTTTTTTGTTTTGCCATTAATTAATGGTCATGATCATGCTTGTTGGCATGGAATTCCTCGTTATGGCGGAAACGTAAATAGTTCTCGAACTGTTCACAGTATTCGTCATAGTTATCTTCTAACATCATTTGGAATTGTTGCATGACATAAGACATCACTTGTTCTTTGGCATCACGCATTTCATTGCCATCTTTGAAGTTATTCGCTGCAACCCAAGTATTGAAACGTGCCGTTGCAAACAGCATAGAAGCGCTGACTTGACCACGAATTTCATTGGGTTTGACTTGTTGTCCTTTGGCTGGGCGACAAAATTCATTGGCATGTTTAATAAATTCATCTGCACGTTCAAAAAAAGCAGCATTCAAAGCTTCTTCTTCGGTGACATCAGTAGCGTCAATCTTTTGAACCATGACTGTTCCTAGCTAAAATTTCATTCTGCATTATAGGCAAAGCCTTGCAGAAACAAAACCTTTGACTTAATCTAAAAATAGCCTAAGCATTATTAAAATTGGAACGCGTTATGTCAGATGCTATTGCAATTCAAAATCTTAAACATGATATTGCACTTTTGCGCCAACAAATTTGGCCACCCCAATCTTTGGCAAATGTCGAAGGATTACCCATTTATTATGGTTCGGCAGAGGATGTCGCACACTATTATCAACAATGGCAAGACTTAATTGAGCGGGCGCAACTGTTGAGCCAACCTTTTTTAAGTGATGAGGTCGTGGATGCTATTCACTTACCCAGTCATCTTAATTTACCTTTGTTTTATTTTCATGTAGACCGAATTCGGATTAATAAAACTCGGGCTAAAGAATCAAAGACTTTTAGAGGAATTGCAAGTTTATTAGATAAATGCGGTGAATTTTCTGCCGAGCAAGTCGCTGTAATGCAAGCTTGGCTGAATAGCGATGAACAAGCAGCATTGGTCGCACACCGTGAGTTTATTGATTTAAGAACCTATGTGTTTCAGCATGGGCAAAGTGAATATACGCGAACCCGATTTTATGTGAATGGTATTGTATTAAGCACCGAAGAACACTTTAAACTGGTCGATGCACGGGATAAGCCACGTAAGCAGCGTAGCGATAGTTATAGCGACCCACTTGCAGACAACGAGGTATGGAAGGTTTTTGGAAAATATCGCTAAGCCCGTTTTATGCCCAGAATGGTTTGATTTTTTTAAATGCTTTCAACTGTTTATCGATGTGTTTGAGTTGTTGTTTTTCCTGCTGTTTAAGCCAGTGTATGGCACATGTGATCTCTTCATTTTCGGGCAGCTCATGGAAGAATTGCTCGGCAACCAAGAGGTCATTATATTGTCCTAAAATCTCTTGAATGGGTTTAATGGCTTGTAAATAGTGCTTTACAGCTTTATTATGGTATAGACTACGCACAAATTCAATGTTGTAACGTAAGTGTTTAAAACGTTTACGCAGTTGGTGTTTTTCTTCATCTTCTAGCTGCGAAAAATGTCCAATGTCATCTGCAATGCGCTGATGGGTTTTATTTAAGTTTTTTTCTGCATATTTTAGAAATGGTTTTTTCTTTTTATTTTTAAGATTCGGTTCAGATGTCATGTAGTCCATAAGTTCCAGTATCAATTGATTGGTTTCTACGGATTGGAAAATCCACATGACTTGATTGTGAAAGTTCTCTGCTGTAGGAAGGTCTAAATGTGTACAACCTGCCTGTTGCAGTTGCGGGAGTAAAGTTTCACGAATAGCATCGGTATCTCGTGCATGACCTAAAGATTGAAAAATAACACGGAGCTGAGCTGCCCAGTGTGGAGAGACATTATCTACTAAGTTGGTATAACTTTTTAAAGCACTACGCATACGCCGTATTGAGACACGTGCTTGATGTACATGTTCGCTATGATATGACCCACTAGCGAGGGCAGTAGCATTGGGTAAAAAATGTTTAAAGGTGTTATTTAAGATGATCTGTACAGCACTATTGGTTGTCATTTCCTGATCTAAAAGAATCGGTTCAGCATACTGTGGTAATAACACATCTTGTTGTTGTAGATGCAAATCGCCCCGCTGAGACTTGCTGCGAGTATCCAACCAAAGCTGGTATTTATTCATCCATGGTTCTATACAGCGAATTAAGTCATGAATGGTGCCTTGTACCAGTTCAAATTCAAGTTCAAATATTCTTAATTTTTCATTTTGAAAAACCAAATGACCAATGTCCAGACAAACCTCAATTTCAGATTGATTAAACAACAGTATTTTGGAGACGCGTTCTACATCGGTAGAAAATTTAATTTGAAAGTTCTGAGCAGCATCAGGAGTAGTTAATAAGGTGGGAAGTTCATCAAAATGATCTTGATATACGCCTAAATTAAGTTTGGGCTGCTTTTTTTTGCCCAAGTCAGATTCAAACTCAAAACGTTCAATATGCTGCTCGGTTTTATATTTTAAGGTTTGAATCCAGTGACCTTGCTCCAAACGTAATCGGAGTGCAATGGATTGCTGTGCCAATTGAAAATCTTCGGTGTCGTAATAATGGGCGAGCAAACGTTGCTTATAGACTTTGGAAGCACAGAAATCTTGATAAATCATGTCCTGAAAAGCTTCTGGAATTTGAAATTTGAGTTCAATTTCTGACATGTTCTAGCCCTCGCACTGGAGTTTTTAAAATTATTTTAATGGCGCTAAATTTATATCTTGGCTAAAGTGACTGAAGAAGTCCAGTAAAAATATAATTTGTCTATTTCTAGATGTGGCAATGAGGTACATCCACAAACTGAATTTGTGGATGTAGATGTATTGGGGTATCAAGCAGCTTAGAATTTAAGGAATTTACGACTTACCATAAATTGTTCAGTCGCATCTAAAAGTGCTTGAGCATACACTTCTTGTTTCGCGGTCAACCAACCCAAAATAAACCAGTCGCTTGCTTCTAATTCGGTTTGCTGAATATAGGCAGCAGATGAACTGAGCGTTAAGTATTCTTCGGCAGCTTGATGTGCTTCATTTAATGCCTTGCTATATTTTTGCAGATTTTTCACATCGTAAATTGAGGTGAGTATAGGGAAGCTAAATTTGAGTTCGCGAATACGTTGCGAAAGTTGCTCAAGGCTTTCAAATTTTGTGACTTCAGTTTCTAAAAGCTGCTCGTGGATCTGTTTATATTGCTGTTGCAAGGTATTTTGTGCATAAGCTTTTAAGTCCAACTCTTGTGTAGCAGTGCTACTTTGCAAGCTAAACATTAAAAGCTCTAAAAAATGATGGACATTGAGTGTTGAGCGCACCAAATTATTTAGCTTTTCTTGTGCATATAAAATATCTTGGGTTAGGCTAGCGACAGTTGTTGGGTTTTGAAGTAATGCGCCCAAAGTACTTTGCATGTGCTCAAGCTGCTGTAAATTTTCAAAATGATGTTTAAAAGCCGCCAACTGATATGCCCATTTATCTGAAACGTCTTTGCTCCACGTTTTAAATAAGGCAGAAGTTAAATAGAGGTGATCCAAAGCCAAATAAGCTTGTTCAAGATGCTCTTTTTCGGCAACGCCTGCAGAAATGGCTGCAATATTTGGAAGTAGGTGCTGTAACTGTTGCGCGATGAGCGAGCGGACATTACTGTCAGCACTGTCTTTTTTGACTAATTGAAAAGTTTTGCTCTGTTGAGCAGGGCTAACGTGTTGCTGAGTAGAGAGTAGATGTCCCATTTCTGCTTTACTGCGTACATCTAACCAAAGTTGATATTTTTTAACCCACTCAAAACTAAAGGCAAGTAAAGACTGAATAGAACCTTGTTTGAGTTCAAATTCAACTTCATGAACTTCTCTTTCTTCAGTTTCAGTGGCTAAGCGACCAATATCGAGGCTGACTTCAATTTCAGCATCTTCGAAGTGAATCACACGATAAGTACGCTGAATATCAGATTCAAACTGTAATTTTAATGAACTAAGTTGATCACCCAAAGCATTTTGCAAAATGGCTCGTGCTTCGGGTTCATGTTCATAAATCGTTAAATCTAAAGCAGGGGCATGTTCAGAAATACCGAAATCATGATTGTGCTCGAAACGGTGCAAATGGCTTTTTCCAGCCGCTTTTAAGGTTTGAACCCAATGCTCACCCTCAAGGCGCAAGCGTAGGGCAACGCCATGTTGTGAAAGTCGTTTATCTGGTGTGTCGAAGTATTTTGCTTGCAGCTGAATCAGATTTGATTTTTTTGGGTCTAAGGCTTTAAGAAGCGTTGTTCTTTTTGCTGTAGGAATTTGAAATTTTAATTCAACTTCAATCATAAATTTGCCTTAGATTATGGTTCAAAAAAGGGGAAGTCTTGTGCAGCTTTTGCTCAAAACTGATGTGACGCTTTAATATTAAATTCTAGCTGAAAAATTCTATGCTGTACGCGTTGATGAGTGAAATTATCGGCAGTTAATGCATTCTAAATTTTGAGTGCTGATGAAATGCTTCTAGCAAACCCATAGGAGATGTTTTTGCAGTACGAGACCTGATCTGATGTTATAGGTTGATCATTAAATCGTAAGGACCAACATTATTTTGCCAACTTAAAAGCTTGAACATAAGCAAAAATGTAATTGACCCATTTAAAGTAAAGCACAATGATATGGGTGCAAAATCAAAAGTTATAATTTAAAACAATCAGGATAATTTAAATATGAATGCAACTATTCAAACCACTGAAAATTTGGAGCATGTTCAAGCACCGCAATTACCCATTCAAAATTATAATGAATTTTATCGTTTTTATTTGACCGAGCACCGTAATATTACGAGTCGGCGTCTACATGTTTTAGGCAGTACTATTGGCGCATATTGGATAGCGAAAGCCATTCGCCATCGTAAACCTAAATATGTATTGTATGGTTTAATTCCAGGTTATGCATGTGCATGGGTCGGACATTTTCTGTATGAAAAGAATAAGCCAGCATCTTTTAAACAGCCACTTTACAGCTTTATTTCGGATTGGCGTATGTTGTCTGATATTGTCCGCGGCAACTTAAGTTTAAAATGCCGTTCATTCGATAAAATTCCAAGTTAATTTTTATCCAAATTAAAGTACACTTGTCTAGTAATATTAGGTCATAACGCTTATATATGTATTTGTTATACATGATTTTTAATTGTGCAATAAAGTGTAATCTTCAAATATATTCATGAAAATGGCTAGGATGTTCAATCCTTCTGATGTAGTATAAGTTTCAGAATTTTAGATGTTCTTGGGTTTACTCAAGATACAGCAAGTTTCCAATGCCTAGAGTGACCTTTCTCTGGGCTTTTTTTATTTGAGATGTAAATAAACAAATACCTATAATTAAAAATTGGGATGATGAATTGAAAGACTCTCTAATTTTTTGCCCACATTGCCCGTGTGGTTAGTGCAAAAAATTAGAGAGTCATGTTTATTTTCAGTTGTTATTATAATTATTGAAAATAAACGAAATCTTTCAGTTTTATCGTTGTATTTTATTGCTTTTGTGTCTTTATTAAACCGTGATTTTGGTACTTGCTCTATCCCCAGAACTAGGGATTTTTGTTAAATGCAAAAATTAAAAGTTATCTTTTAATTCACGTAATTTTTGAAACTCTTCGACGCTTTGTACTCTTAAAAAGGGGTTGGTCTCTAGTTCAATGGCAATATTGCTAGGGAGTGTGGGTTGACCAACCATCCGCAAGGCTTCAACTTGTTCAAAGCGTTGCTGAATTTCTAGATTATCGGGTTCTACATGTAGCGCAAATTTGGCATTGGAAAGGGTGTATTCATGAGTACAATACACTTGGGTTCTTGGGGGTAATGCCGCTAAGCGATTCAAGGAATGGTACATCTGTTCAAAAGTCCCTTCAAATACCCGACCACAGCCCATTGCAAATAAAGTATCCCCACAAAAAACCAGATCAAGTGCATCACTAAAATAGACAATATGACCTAAGGTGTGTCCTGGAACGGCAATCACATCTATACGAATATCATGAAAATTAAAATGCTCACCATCTGCGAGTGGGTGGGTAATAAACGGAATTTTACTTAGTTCATCACGAGGGCCATAAACTGGAATATTGCGATTGACCAATAAACCGTGTACACCACCTATATGGTCTTTATGCCAATGTGTAAGCCAAATTTGATTAAGGTGCAATTGATGTTCTTGACAATAATCTTCAACCAATTGTGCTTCGGTTGGGTCTACGGCAATTACTTCATGGGTTTCGGTATGTTCAAGTAACCAAATATAGTTTTGTAATTGATTTTTTACATCAATGATATGTACTTGATAAGTCATGTTATTCGCTCGTTATCTCTTGTTATCAAGTTTAGCATTGAATGCCTTAGGCTCACTATTTCAACGTTGTAATTAAAAAGTCATGGGTGTGAGAGAAATACAAAAAAGCCGCATCAAAATGCGGCATTTTCAAATATTAGAATTAACGTAACTTTGCCAAGAAACGACCCACTCGGGTAATGGCTTCGCGCAGTTCATTTTCTGCTGGCAAGAACACTACACGGAAATGATCTGGCGTTGGCCAGTTAAAACCAGTACCTTGAACCAATAAGACTTTCTCTGCGCGGAGTAAATCGAGCATGAGTTTCTCATCATCTTGAATTGGATACACGTTTGGATCAAGTTTAGGGAAGCAATACATTGCACCTTCAGGTTTGACACAAGACACACCTGGAATCTCATTCAGCATTTGCCATGCGATATTACGTTGCTCATACAAACGACCACCTGGGCGAATTAAATCATTAATCGACTGGTAGCCACCTAATGCAGTTTGAATCGCATACTGCGCTTGATGATTGGCACATAGACGCATAGACGCAAGCATGTCTAGCCCCTCGATGTAATCCATTGCGCGTGATTTATCACCAGTAATGGCCATCCAACCTGAACGATAACCCGCAATACGATAAGCTTTTGATAAACCGTTGAATGAGATACACAGTTGATCACCTGCTAACGCAGCAACGGAAACATGTTCGATACCGTCATAAATAATTTTGTCGTAGATTTCATCTGCAAATAAAATCAGGTCATATTTTTTGGCTAAAGCGACAATTTGCTCTAAGACATGGCGTGGATAGACTGCACCCGTTGGATTGTTTGGGTTAATAATGACAATACCACGCGTATTTGGCGTGATTTTACTTTCCATATCTGCGATGTCTGGATACCAGAAATTTTCTTCATCGCATTTATAGTGAATTGCTGTACCACCCGATAAGTTTACTGCCGCAGTCCACAGCGGATAATCTGGCATTGGCACCAGCATTTCATCGCCATCATCCAATAAACCTTGCATTGCCATGACGATGAGTTCAGATACGCCATTGCCGATATACACATCATTGACATGCATATCGAAAATGCCTTTTTGCTGGTAATACTGGCAAATGGCTTTACGTGCAGGGAAAATTCCTTTTGAGTCGGTATAACCTACAGCATTGGGCAAGTTTAATGCGACATCATTAATAATTTCTTGTGGGGCTTCAAAGCCAAAGGGAGCTGGGTTGCCAATATTTAGTTTAATAATTTTATGGCCAGCTTCTTCCATCTCGATGGCCGCTCGTAACACTGGTCCACGGATGTCGTAGCATACATGCTCGAGCTTAGACGATTTTTTTATTTCGCGTGGGGTTTGGGTAGTGTTCGGCATTTTGATGTTCTCGGAAAGAGTGGGGGTCACTTTTGCATAACGGTATAAATAACTTTTAAATGTTTCAGTTGTTACCAAATCGAGATCATGTTCATCTCGGAGTAAAGCAACAATTTTTTCATGCGTAAATCCCGCCTGTTGATATTCTTTAATCACAGGCAGTAGATGTTTAAAAATAACGCTCTTTTTCTGCGACATTTTTTAATCCTAAGTAAGCACGTTCACAAGAATAACACCAATTTTGCTCACAAAAAAGCATTGGATTAATAAAAATGCTTACTATGTTTTAAGAATTTGCTTACTTTTTGCTTTTGTTGAAATTATAAGTCTTTTGTAAATTGTTAAGTAAAGACTAGAAATTTTAGGATGAATGACGTAAATATAAGATTATCTTATTTTAAACAGCAAGATAGAAAGGGAAATAATCATGGGAAAACTCAGTAAAACAGACCGAGAATGGCAAAGAGAGTTATCACCAGAAGAATTCCGTATAACTCGACAAAAAGGAACAGAACCTGCTTTTACGGGGAAATATTGGAATACCAAGCAAGAAGGAACTTATGTGTGTCGTTGCTGTGGTACACCGTTGTTTTCGTCTACGACGAAATTTGACAGTGGTTGTGGCTGGCCAAGTTTTTTTAAGCCAATTGTTGGAGGAGCAATTGATGAATTACAAGATAGCTCACATGGTATGCAAAGAACTGAAATAGTTTGTCATCATTGTGACGCTCATTTAGGGCATGTTTTTGAGGATGGTCCGCAGCCGACAGGATTGCGTTATTGCGTAAATTCGGCTTCATTAGAACTACAATCACAAGAAAAAAATGATGAGGAAACCTATCCATGACCAACATTTATCAGTTTGAAGCTGAGTTGTTAGATGGAAAAAATAAAGCTTTTACCGATTACGAGGGTAAAGTTTTATTAATTGTAAATACAGCAAGTAAGTGTGGTTTCACACCGCAATTTGCTGGTTTAGAAAAATTATATGAAAAATATAAGCCGCAGGGGTTAGAAGTACTTGGCTTTCCTTGTAATCAATTTGGTGGACAAGACCCAGGGTCGAACGACCAAATTGGAGCTTTTTGCCAGAAAAATTACGGGGTCACTTTTCCTATGTTTGCCAAGGTCGACGTAAAAGGACCAGAAGCCCATGCCATTTTTCGTTATTTAACCAATAACAGCAAAGGTATTTTAGGCAGCGGCATTAAATGGAATTTTACCAAATTCTTAATAGGTAAAGACGGAACGGTTTTAAACCGTTTTGCGCCAACAACTAAACCTGAAGCCTTAGAAGAAGAAATTGAAAAGGCATTACAAAAATAATTGTAATGTTAAATGGATTAATGACGCAGCCAAATTCTTCTGAAATTCAGGTCGAATTTTGGAGTAATCCGAATATGCCTTATGTGGAAACACGTAGGGCATGTAACAATCGTACTTGTTATAAAGCACATAGCCATCCGACCTTTTCTATTGGTGCAGTAGATGTTGGTCGAAGTATTTTTAATAGTCATTTTGTGGGGACACAGCCCATAGAATCGGGAACCCTTGTTCTTATCCCAGCGCATGTTGAGCATTCCTGTAATCCTGAACCCAATCAGGCGTGGAGTTATCAAATGATGCATCTGGATATGCTCTGGTTACAACAGTTGCTGCATGAAACTAAACAGGATTTTCGTTGTAATGCAGTTCCGCAATATCAGCCTAAACTCTATCAATCTGAGCAACTTTACCGCAATTTTTCTCATTTAAATAGAAACTTATTCGATCACTCAATGTCGTATTTGCAAAAAGAGCAATTACTGATTCAAACGCTGACTGAGTTATTATTTCCGAATTTGCAACTAGAGTTACTCGCAATAAATAGTTATGCACAACAGGAGTTTCAACAACTCCTTTGGGAAATAAGCACAAGTGAAGAATTACTCTCCTTACAATATTTATCTGAGCAAAGTGGGTTAAGTCGTTACGCCATCATTCGTTTGTTTAAGACCAATTTGGGGTTAACACCTCATGCATATCAACTGAATTTAAAAATTAATCAAGCGAGAAAGCTCTTAAAGCAGGGTAAGGATATTGCCGAGATGAGTTATCAATTGGGTTTTAGTGATCAAAGTCATTTTCAACGTGTGTTTAAGCAGTTGACAGGTACTACGCCGAAGTTCTATCAAAAGCAGCACCGCCGCGCAATTTTATACAAGAATTCAATTTAAGTAGGCTCTAGGCTGATCTCTGTTTTTTAGCCGAGCTTAGTCATGGAGTTATTCTTTTTTATTGCAGTTACACATTTTATTGCTTTGCTTTCTCCAGGACCTGATTTTTTCCTTATCTTAATTCATTCAATGAAATATGGTTCAAAATTAGCACGTTATACTGTATTGGGAATTGCGGTTGGAAATGCACTGATTTTGTTGTTGATCTTTGTATTGTTGTGGGGCTTAGGTCAAATTCATCCCATTCTATTACAACTCCTACGCTGTTTAGGGGTGGCTTATTTACTTTATTTGGCGTTGCAATGTTTTCGTTATCGTGACAAAGAAAATGAGCATTTAACAGATCATGATGAAATCCAAATAAAGACATCAAGCACTTTATGTTTCGCTCAAGGTTTGCAATCTAGTTTGCTTAATCCGAAAAATCTGATGTTTTATAGCAGTTTGATTTTATTGGTCTACAGTCAATTTAGTGTTAAACAACTCTCTTTGATTTGCTTTTGGATGGTAAGTGTCGTTCTATTTTGGAATTTATTTCTGCTTAAATTATTCAATTTTAGTGGTTGGAGTGCGTTTTTAAAAAGGAATACGAAGACATTATATCGACTCACGGGCTGCTGTTTTTTGGGTTTTGCCTTTGTTTTGGCAATGCTTTAAGTGATGAATTTACAGATTTATTTTATGTTGCGATGAATTTAACTAAGAGTTTGTTTATTGCTATTTTGATACAGAAACAACTGTAGATTTATATGTAACTTATAAATGGTGCGTTATCCCCAAAAATAGATAATTTCAAATCAAGGGCATTTTTAGATGCCCTTGATGTTTTGTAAGAGTCCTTTTATGAAATCTTCTGCTTAAATTTCTTAATGGATTGCCAAAAATGTTCCCTATACGGCATGTCTTAAGTTGATTTTGCACTGTTTAAAATAGCAATATAAAGCTTGGTTTTACATGGCATAGATCTCTTGTAAGCTCGTTAAAATTAAACTGCGGCACAGCAATAAAATTCAATTTTCTTCAAATATATAAACCATTAACGGGCAAGAAATGTAGCCGCTTCATCAATTAAATCAGCAATTGCTTTGGGTTGAGATGCTAAAGATGCATGGCTGGTATTTAAAGAAATGACCTTTTTAGCATTTAAACGAGAAGACATCATGGTTTGATTTTCTGGATGAATCATGCGGTCTTCGGTCGAAATTTGATACCAAGAAGGTTTTGTTTTCCACGCAGGAGTCGAAATCGTATCGCTAAATGTACCCGCTACAGGCGCTTTTTGAGTGATGCCCATCACCAGACCATCATTGTGACTTAAATCCTGACAAAAGTTTTCATAATATTTATCGACTTTTATCCAAAGATAACCATCGCTATCGGGCTCTAAATCTGGTGCACCTGCAGGTAAATGTTGTTGGGTAATGCTGCCTGGGCTTTCACCCGTGTCTGGTGCAAAAGCTGCAATATATACCAGCCCTACAACATTGGGTTGGTTGCCAGCTTCGGTAATAACAGCACCACCATAAGAGTGACCGACTAAAAGCACATCTCCTTTCACTTGAGCAATCATTTTTCGGGTGCGTTCAACATCATCGGCTAAAGAAGTGAGGGGAAGTTCAACAGCACGCAATGCTGTATAGCCTCGGTCAAATAAATCGATAATGACTTTAGACCAATGGGCAGCACCGCCCCAGAATCCGTGGACTAAAATAATGGTAGGCTTATTCTTCATCTTCTATTCCCTTGAGTAAAATATCATCTTAGCGTTAAAAATATGACTGTGCCAACTTGGTTTAGATGAGCTGACTCCAAGTTATTTTATTTTGTAAGTTCAATCGAGGCATTTACTCAAGCAAGTCAGATTTCACTTCAGTTGATCGATTTACCATTTAAACTACAGGCTATTGTGGCTAGTCTATGAAATAAGCACTTCTACGTATTCATGTTTGGTCAATAAGAAGAGAGCCATAAAATACTGGATGTAAGATGCATGCTTTTAAGTATTCGTGTTGGATTCTAAAATCCAGATAAATCGTATTGAACTACTTTAAGCTTAATTTCTTGAGAATATTTAGCCATAGAAAAGCACCCTTTAAATTAAACAAAGACGCGTTCAACTTTCGGGGTGCAGTTCAAAATATAGATTTTTTATGGTCTAAAAGATGATTACAGAATCTGTTTTAAACGTGCGATAACTTGCTCACACTGTGCAATATCTGCAACGAGAGCAAGACGCACATGGTTTTCACCAGGGTTACCCGTCGCCGTATCACGCGATAAATAGCGCCCCGGGAGCACTTTTACATGGGCCTTTTCCATCAGCATTTTGGCAAAAGTTTCATCATTATCTACTTTAAGCCAATAATAAAAGCCCGCATCAGGTTTTTGTAATGGTAAAAGATGTCCCAATTCATTTTGAAATAAATCAAACTTGGCACGGTACTGCACGCGATTTTCTTCTACGTGTGCTTCATCATCCCATGCCGCAATAGAGGCCAACTGATGTTGAACAGGCATTGCTGCACCGTGATAAGTACGATATTGCAAATATGGTTTTAATAAGGCTGCATCGCCCGCAACAAAACCAGAACGCATACCCGGTAAGTTTGAACGTTTTGACAATGAATGGAACACGACACAGTTTTTATAGTCATCACGCCCAATTTCAGCACAGACTTCTAATAGTCCTGTTGGTGCTTGATCAAACCAAAGCTCTGAATAACATTCATCTGATGCAATTACAAAACCGTATTGATCGGATAGTGCAATCAGCTTTTTAAATTGTTCTTTAGAAAGCACTGCACCTGTTGGGTTACCCGGTGTACAAACAAACAAGAGTGCCGTTTTTTCCCAGACTTCAGCAGGAACCGCATCAAAATCACCTAAATAGCCATTTTCTTCGGTACAGTTGATGAAATAAGGTTCAGCACCTGCCAATAAAGTTGCCCCTTCATAAATTTGATAGAACGGGTTTGGCATCACCACATACGGTTTTTCATCACGATTAATCAGTGCTTGTACGAATGAAAAAATTGCTTCACGCGTCCCCGAAACAGGCAAAATTTCCTGTTCAGGGTTAATTTGATTGAGATGAAAACGTCGTGTTAACCAGTTGGCAATGCTGAGGCGTAATTCAGGTAAACCTTTACTGTTTGGGTAGGTCGATAGATGCTGGAAATTATCAATAATCGCCTGTTTCACAAACTCTGGTGCAGGATGCTTTGGTTCTCCAATTGAAAGAGGAATCAAAGGTAAATCTGCTGGTTGTACATCCTTAAAAAGTTTATTTAACTTTTCAAATGGATAAGGATGTAATAGGGATAAACTAGAGTTCATGAAACGGATACCCGAACGTTAAAAATTAATGTTGACCACAGACCTGATTAGAGGCTTCATCCAATGCTAGCTTCAGTTGATTGGCAAATAATACCGTTTCTTCTTCCGTCATTGGTGAGCCATCTTTTTTGGTCACAAAGAAGATATCTTCGGCGCGTTCGCCTAAAGTGGCAATTTTAGCAGAGTGAATGTCTAAACCTTGCATCATAAACAGACCACCAATTTTCGCAAGTAATCCTGGATGGTCAAGTGTAGAAATTTCAACCATATTTTGCTGTAACGCTTCATTCAAGGTTACATCTACAGTATTTTCAATATCAAAATGGCGAAGTTGGCGTGGAATACGGCGCTGCATTAATCCCGGATATTTATCGGATTGGCTGAGTGCTGAGGTGAGCGAATGAATGACCGTCGCCTCACGTTCAGGATCTGTTAATAAGGTGCCAAAACGGTCTAGAACCAAATAGGTATCCAAACTAAATGCTGTAGTCGCAGTAATAATTCGCGCATCCTGAACATCCAGATTCATTCGATCTAAAATGGCCACAGTGGTTGCAAATAAGTTAGGTTGGTCGCGTGTATAAATAAAGATCTGTACCGCATCTTGTGCAGAAATACGGTGTGCACGCATTAACACTAAAGGTGCTGGATTTTCACCGTGTTCTAATATTGCACGGGTATGCCAAGCAATTTCATCAGCCGATTCTTTGATGAAATATTCATCACCGAGTTCTTGCCAGACTTTTTCTACATCAGCCAAAGAAAAATCGTTGACCAACATTTCACTGGCTGCAAATTTGGTGTCTTCTATCAGCATTTGGTAGTCGACGGGACGACCAAGACCGGTACGAATAATGTCACGAGCATGCGTGTAGAGTTGGCGCATGAGTGATGCACGCCATGAATTCCATAGTTTTGGGTTGGTCGCATTAATATCAGCAACAGTGAGGGTATAGAGATAGTCTAAATGCTCCATATCACCCAGTTTTTCTGCGAAATCTTTCACCACATCGGGGTCGGAAATGTCTTTTTTCTGGGCCGTCAATGACATCAATAGATGGTTTTGAATCAACCAAGCCACCAGTTTGCATTCGCGTTCGGTAAATCCGTGTACCCGACAGAATTCAATCGCATCTTCTGCGCCAAGTTCACTATGGTCACCGCCACGTCCTTTGGCAATGTCATGGAACAGAGCGGCTAAAAATACGATGTCACGTCGCGCTAAACGTTGGAAGACTGAACTGACGACAGGGAAATCTTTGGCAAATTCAGGTTCTTTAAAGCGATTTAAGTTACGCAACAATAATAAAGTGTGTGCATCGACCGTATAAATATGGAACAAATCATATTGCATGAGTCCCATAATTTGCCCGAATGCAGGAATATAGTTGCCCAAAACGCCATAACGTTTCATGGCGACCATGGTGTCATATAAGCGGTAAGGTGAACGGATAATTGCCATGAACAAGGCTTGGTGTTCAGGATTATCGCGATAAGCCTGATCAATGCGTTTCGCTGCTAATATGAGTAGACGTAAGGTGCGCGCGCGAATGCCTTCGATTTCTGGACGGTTCGCGAGTAAATAGAATAATTCTAAAATTGCACTAGGCTTTTCAGCGAAAATTTTATGGTGTTGGACTGCTAATTTACCATCGACCAATTTGAAATTATCGTTAATTTCTACAATTTGACGTTCATATTGTGGCAGTCGAGGGGTAATAACGGATTCACTAAAATATGCCAACAACATTTCATTCAGGGTAGACACCTGTTGTGCAGTACGGTAGTACCGTTTCATGAATTGTTCAATTGGATAGTTGGGTGACTTATCTTCTTCACGTACATAACCAAACATACCAGCAATGTCACGCTGATAGTCAAATAATAAACGGTTCTCGTCACGTTTGGTTAGGCGGTGTAAATGATGGCGAATTTCCCATAAGAAACTTTCAGCTTCTTCCAATACACCAAGTTCAAACTCAGAAATAAAGCCCAAATGTACCAAGTCATAAATACGGTTCACTCGGAAATGACGTTTAGCAATCCAGCCAATCTGGTTAATATCCCGGATACCGCCTGGAGCATTCTTAATATCGGGCTCTAAGTTACTTTCAGTATTATTGTGTTGTGCGTAACGGCGGTGTTGCTCTTCCATTTTCGCGTCATAGAAAGTTTTATCTGTCCAAGTTTGCGAAACAATGCGACGCGGCCAACGTGCGAGATGTTCATAGCCGATAATTAGACGTGCTTCAATGAGGGTGGTGGCAACGGTTAAATCGTTAGTGGCTTCTTCGACACATTGGCGAATACTGCGAACACTGATGCCGGGCTTAAAATTACCAACATCCCAAAGCGAAGAAATAAAAGTGGAAATCAGTTTTTCTTGATCTGCCGTAATTTCATCTTCCGACAAAATCATAATGTCGACATCTGAATATGGCAGCATTTCATGGCGACCGTAGCCTCCGACCGCAAACAGCCCGAGATTGGTTTGATCTAACTCAGCATGCTTCCAGAGAAATTGCAGTGCTTCATCGATTAGATTAGAGCGCGCTAAAATAATTTCACGAATGGGCTGTCCATGTTCAAAACTTTCTTGTAATTGCTTTTCTACATCGGTACGCCATTGGTTAATCGCTTGAATATCATGGTTACTTTTGACGTAATTCAACAATGGTGAAGTATTGATCATGAACAGGAGTCCGTAATATGTATAAGTTAGTTCTGATTCACAATGACTTGATCCGCAGCGTGTTTTGCCAGTTCACGAGCTTGATCGGTGGTTTCGGCGCGTGCAGTAGTAACACCCATACGGCGGCGTTTAAAACCTTCAGGTTTTCCGAATAGACGTAAATCAGTATTTGGATTTGCCAAAGCAAGATTTAAGCCAGAGAAGGAAAGATTGGTATCATCCGCACCTGCGTAAATGACAGCACTAGCAGCAACACTGTGGCGAGCGGTATTTACAGGCAAGCCTAAAATAGCGCGCGCATGCAATTCAAATTCGCTTTGATATTGGGAAGCTAAAGTCACAAGGCCTGTATCGTGTGGACGAGGTGAGACCTCACTAAACCACACTTTGTCACCTTTGACAAACAATTCCACACCAAAAATACCGCAACCACCTAAGGCTGTAGTAACTTTATGAGAAATACGTTTTGCTTCTTCCAAAGCCACTGCTGTCATGGGTTGTGGCTGCCAGCTTTCCACGTAATCGCCAGAATCTTGACGATGACCAATTGGGTCGCAGTACTGGGTTTCAATTTCACCAGTCTCTGCATTTTTGGCACGAACAGTGAGTAAGGTGATTTCAAAATCAAAGTCAATTTGTGATTCCACAATGACGGTACCTTGATTTACACGGCCACCTGTTTGTGCATATTCCCAAGCTGCATCGACTTCAGCAAAGCTTTTCACGCGCGATTGACCTTTGCCCGAAGAGGACATGACCGGTTTCACAAAGTTTGGGTAACCAATGTCATCACAAGCAGCGCGGAAAGATTCAAGAGAGTCGGCAAAACGGTAAGCAGATGTGGGTAAGCCGAGTTCTTCCGCAGCCAAACGACGGATACCTTCACGGTTCATGGTAAGGTTCACGGCTTTGGCAGAAGGAATGATGGTCGCGATTTGTTGTGCTTCAATTTCGACCAGAACTTCAGTCGCAATCGCTTCAATTTCAGGAACAATAAGGTTGGGTTGAACTTGAGTAATGAGTTGTTTTAATTCTTCAGGATCTGCCATATTCAAGGTGTGTTGATAATGTGCAACTTGCATGGCAGGAGCATGGTCGTATCGGTCAGCAGCGTGTACTTCGACACCCAAACGTTGCAGTGAAATCACCACTTCTTTTCCGAGTTCACCAGACCCTAATAGTAGAACTTTAAATGCAGAAGATTGAAGGGGAGTACCAATAGTCACGCTCATGTGATTCATCCTTGCGTAAATGGGGTTTTAGCATAGCAGAACTCAAGGTCATGTTCAGGTCGCTTTCACATAAAATAATAAGATTGTCGAACAATTTTTTGAGCAGGTTATTCTGACAGGAACATTTATGGTTTTAATCAAAATGCTTTAACTTTCATAAAGTAAGTTTATTTCATATTTTTAGTTAATCACCTGAAAATTGCTCTCAAGTGATTAACTAGGTTATGAATCATCCGTTCAAAATAAATTAAAAATGAAAAGGGATGTAGGTATAAACCAGACCATAGGTCAACGCAGCCGTTAAAGTTGCGGGTACAATTTTCTTGAACTTAAAATATAAGCCTGTAAGTACCAAAAACCCAATGAGCATTGCCAAACTTTTATTGGGTGTTTCTAACAACGGCGGAAGAGTCGCAACCACAAGCATGGAGCTAATGGCAGAAATACCAATTGAGCCTAAGGCAATTTTTAACCACAAGGCACCACGTTTTTGCGAGTTTTGTTGAAATTTTTGAATGACAAAAAAAGGACCAAAACGTGAGATAAAATTAGCAATACCAACCACAATTCCTACCAATATGATTTCAAGATTCATGTGATGCTCCTGTGTGTTCGGCATCTTGTTGTTTGAGGACATAGTGCTTAAACAAACCTGCAAATATACCTGATGAAATACCAATGAAAATTGCCGCAGAGAGATCAATGAAATAGCAGGCAATCGCAGAGACTATAATGGTCACGCTCACCACAAAAGTATGTTTCTTTTCGAAGGCAGCCAGCAAGAAACTGAGGAATAACGCAGGTAACAAGAAATCGAGTGCAGCCTGTAAAAACTGCGGTAGATTGCTGACTTGATCGGCAAACAGTCCACCCAAGAATGAGCCAGTTGCCCAAGATAACCAGCTAAATAAACTCAGTCCTAACATCCAAGATTCAGACCATTCTTGGCGTCGTTGTGAGAGTTTGATCATGCCTGAAGCAAAGACTTCATCAGTCAGTCCCCACGCCCAAATCGCGGTTTTTTTTAGGTTTAATCGGTCTTGAATTAGGTTTTGTAAGGCTGGACCGTACAGTAAATGACGAATATCCAAGGCAATGACAGTCAGCGCTGTCATCCAAATAGACGTCCCACTGCCTAAAAGTGCAACCACCAGAAATTGGCTGGCACCAGCATACATAGTACAAGAAAGAAACAAGGCTTCCCAAGCACTGAAGCCAAACTGCGTTGCAGAAACCCCAAAGGCAAAAGAAACAGGTAAATAGGTAAAGATAATCGCTTGGCTATCTTTGGCGCCTTGCCAAAAACCAGCCGTTTGCGTGGGTGTTAATTTGTGTTGTGACACGACACACCTTGTTAGAGTTAAACGATAGGTCAAATAAGATTGTGTATTGTAGCCGAATTTACTAGCATAGTGCTTACTAGATTGTTGCGGTGATTCCCTAAATGCGAATACTTAGAGCGCCTGTTCTTGTTGTTTCTGTGTTGAGTAGTGCTGTGTTATTACAAGGTTGTGGTCAATCTTCAGATCATGCTGAAAAGAAAGCTGAAATTAAGGCTGCGCCTAAATTAACCAATGACGCAACCACCTATGCACATGAAGCATGGCGATTCATGAACGAGGCAGATCCTTATGTATACCGTAAACAACGGAATTTAATTGAAGAGAATGTACGTAAACCTGCGCGTAAACTGAGTACAGATTGGCGTATTAACGTCAAAATGACAGACTCTGTGACTGAAGGAAAATATGCGTTGTGTCGAAAAGCATTGACTGGTTTAGATGTTTGGGCGCGGGAGACCATGGAGAACTCAGCGACAGTATCGCAGAAAAAAGCGGATTATGAACGAGACAAAGCGCAATGCAAAGATGCCCTTGAGCATCCAGAATTAGGCAATACTGACCCGAAGAAAAAAGCATTTAGTTCATAAAGTTTGCATGTTTAAAGCTGCATTGTGGTTTATAAAATTACAATGCAGATGCACGAACAGTAACGCCGATAATAGAAAATAAGACTGACTTGATTAATTTAATACATTATTTTTATGTGATAAAAAACTATATAATTTACATGAAAAGTCACATTTATTGTCGTGAGGTTATCGTTCTATGTTGAAAACATCTTTGCTTGCTTTAGGTCTTTTCTGGGTATTCAGTTCAACTGTGAATGCTCAGATTGAACAGCCGAAAGTACACACTGCTTTATATTTTTCTGTTGCACAAGAAGTTGCACCTTGCACCAATGGTTTTGATGAGGTCAATGTCTGCCAATTAAACTCTTAATTGAGTTGCTTTTTTGGTGCATATATTGAGGTGTGCACAGTTATGGTGAAATTTTTCGCACCATGACAACGCGGCAAGTTACTTTGGTTTTAGCTGTGTAGGGTATACGCCAAATGATGTAATTGCTCTTGATCTATAATTTCAATTTTTTTAAACGCAAGTTTTAATACACCGAGTTTCTCCAAAGCTTGTAATTCCTGATTCACCGTTTGTCGTGAACAAGTCAGCATTTGTGCCAGTTGTTCCTGACTCAGTTGGATGGCATTTTTTTCAATCAGCACATGATTGCCATAGCCTTGTAAAATCAGCATTAAGCGTAGAGCAAGCCGTTGCCTGATGGTCTGAGTTTGAATTGAAATCAGCTCTAAAAAAGCAATACGTAATTTTTGGCTGGTGAGTTGAGCAATATGAAACCAGAACTGAGGTTGTTCAGCGAGTAGCGTGTAAATGGCAGCACTTGGGATATGCAGGATGCGTGTTTTTTGAATCGCAATGGCATCGTGGGAACGCGGTTGCTGATCAATTAAAGAGATTTCACCGAACCACATGATGGGTTCTGCAATTGCAGCAATAGATTCTGTACCTTCAATATCGACATAACCTAAGCGTACTGCACCATCGAGTACCGCATAGATTCCATCAAAAGCATTTCCAGAATAAAAAATAGCTTGTTCTTTCTGATAGTGCTGTATAAGCGCATGTTCCTGAATAAACTGCTGAAAAGGAACTGGTAGCTCAGAATACCAACGGTTATTGGCAAGATGTTGAAGATCATCCATTTGCAGTGTCATGGGCATCCTTATTTTTTGAATTGTCGGCTAGGTGACAACTATAAAAATGATTTTTTTATATAGTGAGTTTATACATCTTACAAGGACGATCCCAATGAGTAAATTAGAACAACTTTTAAGCCAGTATGCGGCTTATCATCTTGATCATAAAAATATTTTAACGCATTTTGTGGGGATTCCGCTGATTGTGTTCTCTATTATGTGTTTGACTGCACGGGTAGGGTTTCACTTTTCAGGATTTGAAATCACCTTAGCATTGGTCTTGATTATATTGAGCTGTGGATATTATTTGAAATTAGATCTATGGTTTGGCGCGATCATGTTGTTACTTTTTGCGACGGTCTATCCTTTGGCGTTAAAGGTTGCCAGTCTAACTTTGGCAGTATGGTTGATGCTGAGTATGGGTATTTTTGTGGTGGGTTGGATATTTCAGTTTGTTGGGCATTTTTATGAAAAGAAAAAACCAGCCTTTGTCGATGATTTGGTCGGTTTGATCATTGGTCCCTTATTTGTGTTAGCAGAAGCAGTTTTTATTCTTGGCTTGAGAAAAGAATTGCAACAACACATTCTTGAACAAGCCAGAAAACAAAGGGCTGCAATGGATGCAAAACCTGTGGATGCCACGACATCTTAATACCATTTAAATCTTTATATATTTTAATCCAATGCTCTACCATATGGAGCATTGGACACAGTTTCTCAAAAGTTAAAATACATATACGGATGTAGCCACTTTATCAATGCAAAGTAGCATACCGCTCAACAGAATCCCGAGTCCAAATATGTAGCGTAGTCGATGAAATGATGACATAGGCAATTCAACCAGCACATGCATTATTGGATTGCTTGTTCATAACGACGGTTGATTTCCTGCCAATCGACAACATTAAAAAATGCCGCGATGTACTCAGGACGATGGTTTTGATATTGAAGATAATAAGCATGTTCCCAGACATCCAACGCCAAAATTGGTGTATGACCTTGCATCGAGGGGCATAATGTTCGTATGTAGATGGTGCAAGAAATACAATAATGAAGGTGTTACTGTTGAATATCGGCAATAAAAAAAGCCAGTGTAATCACTGGCTTTTTGAAACATCTAAATGTAATTAGACATTGAAACGGAAGTGTAAAACGTCGCCGTCTTGTACCACGTAAGTTTTACCTTCTAGACGCCATTTGCCTGCTTCTTTAGCACCTGCTTCGCCGTTGTATTGAATGAAGTCATCATAAGCAATACATTCAGCACGGATAAAGCCTTTTTCAAAGTCAGTATGAATCACACCCGCAGCTTGTGGCGCAGTTGCACCAACTTTTACAGTCCAAGCACGTACTTCTTGTACGCCTGCTGTGAAGTAAGTTTGTAAGCCAAGTAATGCATAACCCGCGCGGATTACCACGTTAAGACCAGGTTCTTCCATACCCAGAGCTTCAAGGAATTCAGCACGGTCTTCATCTTCAAGTAACGAAATTTCAGCTTCGATTTGGTTGCACAGTGGAACCACAATTGCATTTTCTTCCGCAGCAAGTTTTTTCACTGCTTCTAAATGTGGGTTGTTTTCGAAACCATCTTCAGCCACGTTAGCGATGTACATGGTTGGTTTTAAAGTCATTAAACCAAAACCACGTACCAATTTGCGCTCATCATCATCAAGCGTAGCAGCACGAGCTGGTTTGCCTTCATCTAATAAAGGTAGAATTTTGTCTAAAACGGCTTTCGTTGCAATGGCTTCTTTGTCACCACTTTTCGCTGATTTTGCTAAACGTGTAACGGCTTTAGTTACAGTTTCCAAGTCAGCAAGCGCAAGTTCTGTATTGATGGTAGAAATATCATCTAACGGGTCAATTTTACCGTTGACGTGAATCACGTTTTCATCTTCAAAACAACGAACAACGTGTGCAATGGCATCAGTTTCACGGATGTTGGCAAGGAACTGGTTGCCTAGGCCTTCACCTTTAGATGCACCTGCAACCAAACCAGCAATATCCACAAATTCCATCGTGGTTGGAAGCACACGTTGTGGTTTTACGATTGCAGTTAATTTGTCTAAACGTAAATCTGGAACAGGAACAATCCCTGTGTTTGGTTCAATGGTACAGAACGGGAAGTTTTCTGCCGCAATTGCTGCTTTAGTTAACGCATTGAAAAGGGTAGATTTACCAACGTTCGGCAAGCCGACAATACCGCAATTAAAACCCATGAAATGACTCACAACGTATTATTTAAAAATTGGCGCTGATTTTACATGAAAGCCATGACAAAGTCAGGTCATGGCTCGTATCTTTCTTTTTGGCATCTTCAAGTGCATGATTGTTAAACTTTTCGTTTGTCTAGTTGTTGTGCAAGCGCATCTCCAGTTGCCTGCACCAACATGACCAGAATCACCAATACCACAATGACCGCGAGCATCATTTGCATATCAAAGCGTTGATAACCATAACGATAGGCAATATCACCTAATCCACCTGCGCCAATGGCACCTGCAATCGCTGAAGAATTAATCATGGTGACAATGGTGACGGTAAAGCCTGCCACAATCCCGGGTAATGCTTCGGGCAGTAATACATGCCAAATGATTTGTTTACGGTTACAACCGATCGCTTGTGCTGCTTCAATTAAGCCTTGATCGACTTCACGTAAACTGACCTCCGCAATTCGTGCAAAAAATGGCGTTGCGGCTAAGGTCAGAGGCACAACGGCTGCCCAAACGCCGTAACTGGTGCCGACAATAAAACGCGTTAAAGGAATCAAGGCTACCATTAAAATGAGGAAAGGCACCGAACGGGTGATATTCACCACCCAACCCAAAGCTTGGTTAATTGGTTTTGAGGGATAAATGCCATGTTCACTGGTATTCACCAGTATGACTGCCATAGGTAAACCAATCAGGAAAGCTAAAATCGCCGATACACCGACCATAATTAGCGTATCAACAGTTCCTGTGAGCAAGAGTTCAATGAGTTGGTCGTGCATAGCCCAATACCTCAATTTTGGCAAACTGGTGTTGCAGTTGTTGTTTAAGCTGATTGAGATCCAGATCGTGGTGTGGCACAGCCACCACAAATTTTCCAATCAAATGTTCCTGAATTGAATCAATATGACTTTGATATAGATGAACAGGGCGATTGATAGCCGAGAATATAGCGTTCAAATCGGGTGCATGTTGCAGGGGAGAGGCATAGCTTAATCGCAAGATGACATGACTCGATTCTGTTGTGGGTTCTGCGTGTAACTGAAATGGCAAATCTAATTGTTCTAAATTCAGCAACTCTTGGGTAATTTGCTGCTGAGGTGCTGAAAAGACCGACCAGACTTGTCCAGACTCTACAATTTCCCCATGTTCAATCACTACAACTTGGTCGCAAATTTCTCGAATCACCTGCATTTCATGGGTAATCAAAACAATGGTAATGCCAAGTGTTTGGTTGATTTCCTTGAGCAGCGATAACACCACTGAGGTACTTTCTGGATCAAGTGCAGAGGTCGCTTCATCACATAACAATATTTCAGGATGATGTACCAGCGCTCGGGCAATGCCAACTCGTTGTTTTTGCCCACCTGAAAGTTGTGCAGGATAGTGTTGGGCTTTATCGGCTAAACCAACCAATTGCAACACTTCACTGACGCGTTGCTCAATTTCTGTAGCGTTGTAATGGGCAATTTTAAGCGGTAGTGCAACATTGTCCCACACGGTTTTGGCAGACATTAAATTGAAGTGTTGAAAGATCATACCAATGCGTTGACGTAGCTGAATCAGTTCGGCATGATTGAGTTCGGCTAAGTTGTGTTGATGGATATGAATGCTGCCTTCACTGACTTTTTCTAGGCCGTTGAGTGTGCGTAACAGGGAGGATTTCCCCGCACCACTTTTACCAATAATGCCGAAAACCTTGCCTTTGAGAATGTCCAAATCAATATTTTTGAGTGCATGGACGTGTTGATTTTGTACTGCATAATACTTGTTCAAATTGCGGATTTTGATATGTGGAAGGGAAAAATCCACATGAGAACCAAAACTCACCATTGTCTTTCTCCTTATTTCCAGCCTTCAAACCACATCTTGCTGCCAAAATCTCGGTCTAAAATCTCTTGAACTTTTTTAGAGTTTTGGAAAGCTTTAACGAAAGTGGCTAGTTTTTGATTGTGATCGCTGTAGTCTTTACGTGTGACGAACAAAATTGCATATTTCTTATCGATAGGGTCGAGAAACAGAGCGCTATGCGGATTGGTTACTTTCGCCATGTTTAAGTAATGTGGAAAACCAAAGATGAGGTCGGCATCGTTATATGCATGTGCAGTTTGTGGTCCTTCAACTTCAATAAATTGCAGTTGCTTTGGATTTTGAACGATGTCCTGCACAGTCGAAAGTTCGTTATTGATATCTTTCAATTGAATTAAACCTGCGCGGTGCAGCAAAATCAGCGCGCGGGCAGAGTTCACTGGATCATTCGGAATGACCACACGGGCTTTGTTTGGAAGTTGCTGTAAAGACTTATATTTCTTTGAATATAGTCCAACATGACTGCCTGTACCCGTGGCAAAGGCATGGAGGTCATATTGAGTTTCACGAATTGCATTGCGTAAAAAGACGCTTTGCTGGAAAAAGTTGGCATCAATATCGCCGTTTTGTACTGCGACATTGGGTGCATGCCAGTCAGAGAATTCGACCAGTTTGACCTGAATTCCTTGTTTTTTTACATCATCTGCAACACTTTGTAGAAGTTCTGCATAAGGTGGGCTGATGCCAATGGTTAAAACATCTTGTTGGGCCTGACTTTTGCTGTAGCGGTAAACCGCTACAGCAGCAATCAAGATCACAACTGTCAGTCCAATCAGCCATACCTTAGGATTTTTGGGCTTAAAAACTGAATCTGTCATCGCTCAATCTCACTTCCAACCCGGGAACCAAAGTTTTGAGCCAATCTCATCATTCAAAGTTTGTTTAACTTTGGCAGAAGTCTGATAAATTTTGATAAATTTTTCTAATTGTGCTGCTTTCTCTGGATGTTGCTGTTGGTAGTCATCGCGCACCACAAATAAAATCGAATAACGAGTATTGGTATTGTCATCTAAAATCAGCGCATCATTCGGGTCAATGGTTTTGGCAAGACGTAAATAATGCGGGTAACTAAATACTAAGTCAGCATCATCCACTGCACGTGCCGTTTGTGGGCCTTCAACTTCAATAAATTGCAGCTTTTTAGGATTGGCAGCAATGTCTTGTAAGTTAGATAAATGATTCTCTGGATTTTTTAAAGTAATCAGTTTGGCTTGTTGTAACAGCAACAATGCACGACCTTGATTCACTGGATCATTTGGAATGACCACGCGGGCTTGATCTGGTAGTTCACCCAGTGAATGGTATTTCTTGGAGTATAAGCCGACATGCGTTGTGACGCCTTTGTCCAATGCTTTCAGTTTGAATTGAGTTTCTTTGATGGCATTGTCTAAGAAGGGTTGATGCTGGAAATAGTTGGCATCAATATCGCCATGATTCAAGGTAATATTCGGTGTATTCCAGTCAGAAAATTCCACCAGTTTGACATTGATGCCTTGTTGTTTTGCTTCTTCGACTGCGACTTTTAACGGATTGGCAAATGGTGGGCTAATACCAATGACCAATTCAGTATTACTGGTCTTTTTATGGTAGCTCCATGCCACCAGCCCAATCACCAGTGCAGCGACAATCACCCCCAAGAAGGTAAATTTATTTTTTGCAGTTAAAGCCATGTTATCTCTCGTATTTTTAAATTTACAGCAGTTAAGCTGTCTGTTTTTCTGAATGTGTGGTTAAGTCTGGAGTCGAGTTTGAGCTTAAACATCGGAACTGCTGCACAGGATGATGGGCCGCAAGATGGTCGCCTTGTTGAAACAGTTTGTGTCTTAAACTGCCTTCGCTGTAGCTTGTTTTGTAGCGCCCACGTTGTTGTAATTCAGGAATAACATAACGAATAAAGTCTTGATGCGATTCTGGGGCAACCGTGCGGGTCAGATTAAAACCATCAATGCCTGTTTCATCGATCCACTGAATCAATTGTTCTGCCACAGCCGCGCCACTTCCAATAATGAGGGGATAACGCCCACCCAAGACATGCTGTGCTTTTAAGTCATTGCGGGTAATGGTTTGTTCTTTAAACTTTTGATTGACCGAGGCAATGCTATTGGTTTTTTGATAGGGAATTGCTTCATCATCAGCAAATTTGGATAAATCAATGCCTACAGAACTGGAGTAATGTGCTAAACCCGCTTCAGGACTGGCATAGCGGATATATTCAGCCAATTTTTCTTGTGCCAATGCATCCGTTTCGGCGGTCACAACAGTAATCCCGACAAAGATTTTTACCGTATTGGCATCTCGACCTTGAGCAACCGCGAGAGCACGAATTTTATCGACCTGTTGCTTAATCTTCTCTGGTCGATCTCCACCAATAAAAATACCTTCCGCATGTTGAGTCGCAAAAGCTAAACCACGTGGCGAAGCGCCAGCCTGATATAAAACGGGGGTACGCTGTGGTGAGGGAGAGACTTGAAACACGCCCTGACTTTGATAAAACTGTCCCTGATGCTGAATGGCATGTACTTTAGCGGGATCGGTAAAAATACGCTGTGCTTTATCTTTCAGTACCGCGTTATTTTCCCAAGAGCCTTCCCAAAACTTATAGCAAAGCTCAAGAAATTCTTCGGCTTGGGCATAACGCAGGTCGTGTTCTTTTAGACCTTTTTGTCCCACCAAACGTTCCGCGCTGTCCAAATAACCCGTCACAATATTCCAACCGATACGGCCTTGGGTTAAATGGTCTAAACTGGCAAAACGACGGGCAAATTGATATGGATTTTCATAGCTTAAATTAACCGTAACACCAAAACCCAAATGTTGCGTTGCAGCAGCCATAGCTGAAACCAAGGTACTTGGATCATGACTAGGCAACTGGATCGATTCTTTCAGGGTTAAATCAATACCATTCTGATAGACATCATAAACACCTGTAATGTCGGCAATAAATAGACCGTCAAATAAGCCTTGTTCTAAGGTTTGTGCCAATTCAGTCCAATAACTGAGTTCATTAAAACGGTGCGATTGATCTCGCGGGTGTGTCCATAAACCATGATTGATATGTCCAACCGAGTTCATATCAAAGGCATTTAAAATAATCTTTTTCGGCGTTTGTTGTGTCATTACAAAGTCCCCCGACGTGGAGGGCGAATGCCGTTGAGGGTGTAATTAGCAATGAAGTAATACTTCCAACGTGCCGCATCGTGCAGGGTATGTACGCGGGCGTTACGCCAGAATCGGTCTAAACCATCTACGCGCTGGCTACCACGGCTACCTGCCAGTTCAATCAGTTTGGACGATGCTTTAAGTGCTGTTTCACTGCTATGTGCGCGCACTTTGGCAACATCTAAAGACGCTTGAGTAATGTTGTCTTCGGTGGGTTGCGGTTTGGCGGCATCGATAGAGCGAGCGGCTTGTTTTAATAACACTTCGCTAGCGCGAACGTCTGCCACGACACGACCTAATTCTAATAAGGTCAGTGGGTCTTGGGTTGCAGCATCGACACCTGAATCAATCCAAGGACGGGCTTGATGCACACGAATCAAGGTCTCTTCAAAAGCAGCACGGGCGATGCCTGTTTCAATTGCCGCATGCATAATTTGGGCAAAAGGTCCAACCAAAGTAGGCTGTTGAAAGGTTTGATCGAAAGGAATCACATCTTCTGCAGCAACAAAGACTTGATGGAATTTGACTGTACCACTGCCTGTAGTGCGTTGTCCAAATCCCGACCAATCATCAATCAGCTCTAAGCCTTCACTGTTACGCGGAATAAAGGCTAAAAACTCACGGTCATGTGCATCTTTGACCAAGGTTGGAATACGATGTGCAAACAAACTGCCTGTGCAATAGAATTTTTCACCATTGACGATAAAACCATTCGCTGTTGGGGAAATTGCGGTTTGCTTTTGTGCGGCATTCTTGGTTTTAAACTCTGCAAGCGCATTACCAAAGCGCGCACCTTGCAATACTTCCTGATACAGTTTTTGTTTTTGTTGCTCTGACCCTGTATTACGTAAAACTTCCAAGGCATAGAAATGATTTTGTGGGATTTGCCCGATTGAACCATCCACACCACTCATAAGGGCAATAATCTGCGCCACGGTATAGCTCGAAACTTCAGCACCACCATATTGTTTAGGTACCGTAATGGCCCAAAGTCCAGACTGGCTATATGCTTCAATTTCATCAAAAGGCAAAATACGCTCAGCATCGCGCAGAATCGCATTGTGCTTGAATTGTTCTGCCAAGGTGTGTGCAATTTCTAAGGCTTCGGCATCGGATTGAATAATATGTGCAGGTGCAAGTTGCGCTGCCTGTGCAGGGGAAATACTTTGAAATGAGGTCATGTTATTCTCCTTAAATCCATGCATGGCGGGCAGGTAATTGATGATTCAGGTAATAATTACCTAGCGCATGAAGTTTCCAACGCACTGGATCATGTAAGGTGTGCACACGTGCATTACGCCAGTGCTGATCTAAATTGAATTGACTTAAACTTGAACGGCTGCCTCCGAGTTCGAGCAGTTTTTCAGAAATATTCAGTGCTGCATCATTGGCATAAATTTTGGCTTCAGCGACGAGAATAGAGGCTCGTGCAGCTTGCTCATCGGTTACACCATCGAGTTGATCTAACTCATCTAAATACTCTGCGGCTTCATCGAGCAGTAAAATAGCGGCTTCAAGTTGAATTTGCAGTTTGCCTACTTCTTGTAGGGTGTAATGTTCAAAGCTGGCTTTTTCGACTTGGGCATCGACAATTGGACGCGCTTTTTTGACGGTTGCCAACGTATCTTCAAAGGCAGCCTCAGCAATGCCGACATCAATCGCAACTTGTAACAGTTGCGAATAAGCCCCGCGATAGGTTGGTGCTGCCGTTAAGGGACGTTCATCAAAGATCAGGAAAGGATCAATTTCCACATGGTTTAGACGGACTGAGCCACTCGATGTAGTACGTTGTCCAAAACCATCCCAATCATCAATCACTTCAATGCCTTGAGCTTCACGATTTACGATGACGAGTACTACATGACCTTCTGGATGAATGGCTTTAATGGCTAACCAATGCGCGAAGCTACTGCCCGTTGAATAGAATTTTTCACCTTGTAAGTAATAGTGACCATTCTCCAAACTTAATGTGGTGTTGAGTGTTTTAGAATCTTTGGTATGGCGTTCTGGTCCACCATTGGCAAGGCGTTTACCCTCTAAAATTTGCTGAAAGATAAACTGCTTTTGCGCTTCAGTGCCCATCAAGTCAATGAGATACAGCAAGCTAATTTGATTCTGTGGGATTTGTCCTACACTAGAATCGGCTTTATTTAAAATACGGAATACACGTGCCAGTGTTTTATTGGACACATAAGCACCGCCATATTGTTTGGGAATTCTTAAACCGCCTAAGCCTTTTTGGCTAAATTGTTCAATTTCTGCAAAAGGTAATGCTCGGTTTTGATCGCGAGCATTGCGACCTTCAAGGGCAAAATCTGCAACCTGATAAGCGGCATTAATTGCATCCTGATCATTTTCGATGATCTGTATGTTTTTAGAATTGATATAAGCCATGATGACACCTTTGAAACAATGTCAAAACGTTAATCGGTCTGTTATAAAAAATTAACTGACTGATTTCTATGTACTTATGAAAAACAATGTTTAAAACTTAAAGTGGTAAAGTTTGAATAAATATAGATAAGTTAAATGTTTGATTTTCATTGATAATTATAACTTTAAGGTTTTATGGGGTGTTCCCAAAATGGAGGGTTATCTTGTTTAAAGATATTCAAGACAGAAAATTGTATAACCGGACAAGGTTAAGTCGTATTTATTTTGGGATAAAAAGGACATTGTGTTTCTGGCTTTGACTGACTAAAGTAACAGACTAAAAGCGTTGGTTTTCTGAATAAATCAATGTTCCTCTCATCTTTTGGAGTGTTTATGCGAATTTTATACCAGTTTCCTTTATCTCATTATTGTGAGAAAGCTCGCTGGTTACTCGATCATAAACAACTTGATTTTGTTGCACACAATTTAATCCCTGGTGTACATCGTGCTTTTGCACAACTCAAAACAGGGCAGAATAAACTGCCAATTTTACGAGACAATGAGTATTGGGTTGCCGATTCAACCCAAATTGCATTGTATTTAGATCAAACTTATCCTGAACATGCTTTATTACGTGCAGATTCACATTTAAGAGAAGTTGCATTAGAAATTAATGCCTTGGCGTCAGAGCTTGGCTTACATGTACGCCGTTGGGGGTTAGCACAAAGTTTATCGGAAAGTGATGAAACCTTAGACATTATGATTGGTGAAAAAGGTTATCTACGCCAATTTGAAAAATTTTCTAAACCCATATTAAAAACACTGGTGTCTAAGAGCTATCAGCTTGATGCTGAAAAAGTTGCTTATTCTAAGCATCAGATGGAACAACTGATTACCGTATTGAATCAGAAATTATTAGAAAATGATGGGCGTTATTTTGTGGGGGAGCGTTTGGGGCTTGCAGATATTTCGGTCTGTTCCATGCTTGCACCTTTATTAGAAATAGCTGGAACCCCTTGGGAGCGTGAAGAAGACTACATTTCGGGCAGTTCTGAAGAGTTTTATGCCTTCAAGCATCAACTTTTAGATTTACCTTTGGGACAATATGTACAGCGTATTTATTATACCGAACGCAATGCACGTGTAGACTGGCGCGGTATGTAACCTTTTAAGAACCACTCAAGTAAAAAGTAGTTAAATATTACCTAAGAGTGACATTTAATTTATATTCAGGGCTATTTATTGCATTGAATTTCTGTAAATCTATGGATTGATAAAAATAAGTAGCATACGCGACTTTATTTTTAGTGGAATAAACGAAATAATCATTCTCGGATGCTGAGCACGTATCTTGCATAATTCAAATAACTCATACGTGGTTTTTATTTACACCTTATTATTTTATTTTTGGAGCCAGTGATGGAATTAGACCGCTTTGACAAACAAATTCTGGAAATATTAACCCATGAAGATGTGAACCTCAATGAACTGTCAGAGCGAATTAATCTTTCGGTCAGCTCGGTTCATCGTCGCATTAAACACTTAATTGATACCAATGTCATGACCAATGTACGTCGCGACATTAATTATCAAAAACTCGGCTTTAGCTTACATGTATTACTGCAAGTTTCTTTAAGTAAGCATGATAGTGATACTTTTTCCAAATTTTTAGAAGAATTAGAAAGTATTCCAGAAGTCATTAATGCTTTTTTGGTCACAGGGCAGTCGGCAGATTTTATTGTGGAAGTGATTGCACGTGATATGGAAAATTACAGTCAGATTCTCCTGAATCGGATTGGGAAGATTGAGCATGTGGTTGCATTACATTCCAGTTTCGTTATTAAGGAATACAATGTATTTAACTGTCGCGGTTTATTGAATAAGGTTTAGATACTAAGTTTTAAAGTCAGACCAATTGCGAATCTAAGCAAGGTCATCACTTACATACAGCAATAAAAAAACGCGCTCATAGGCGCGTTTTTTTATTTTTTGAAAGATTACTCATCTAGCTGAGCTAAAACTTCTTCTGTAAATTCAACGTTGGTATAAACGTTTTGCACATCATCTAAATCTTCAAACATATCAATCATTTTCACGATTTTTTTCGCTTGATCTACATCGGAAATCAATGCTTTAGTTGAAGGATTCATCACGACTTCAGCATTGTCAGATTTTAAACCTGCTGCTGTTAGCGCATCTTGAACTTCACCAAAAGTCTCAGGTGTTGTGATGACTAAAATTTCGTCTTCAGCCACTTCAATATCTTCAGCGCCAGCTTCTAAAGCCACGTCCATGATTTTGTCTTCTAAAGAAACGTCTTCAAAAGTAATTTCACCGCGTTTAGTAAACATATAAGCCACTGAACCAGCAGTACCTAAGTTACCATCGGTTTTAGAAAAACAGTGACGAACATCTGGCACAGTACGGTTTAAGTTGTCAGTCATTGTTTCTACGATTACCGCAACACCACCCACGCCATAACCTTCGTAAGTGACTTCTTTTAAATCAGCATTTTCTTCACCGCCAACACCGCGCTGGATTGCACGGTTGATCGTATCACGTGTCATGTTTGCGACTAATGCTTTCTCAACGACAGCACGTAAACGTGGGTTAGATGCAACGTCACCACCACCTAAACGGGCAGCTGTAACGATTTCACGAATGAATTTTGTGAATACTTTAGCGCGGCTCGCATCTTGTTTTGCTTTACGATGCTTAGTATTAGCCCACTTGGAATGACCCGCCATGCGAAATATGCTCCTTGTAGATTGGCCTTATGCCAAATCAAATTGAGCAGATTCTACCATAAGCCCTTTTTTTAGAGAAAGGGCTTAAGTTTGAGTTTTTAAACAATTGAACAATGCTATTTGGGTTCAGGAATAATAATGTCCAATCCCACATTTTCTTTATACAACTTTTGCATAAGCGCTAGGTCGTGATGAAGCTCAGTGGGATAAATTTTGCCAAAAATACCGCCTTGTTTGGTTTGCGAGTTGGCATACATTAAAACAATAGGGACATTGGCAGCTTTGGCAATATGCCAAAATCCTGTACGGATAGGTTTGCGGACTTCACCATCTTTTGCACGAGTTGCCTCAGGTGCAATCACCAAATTAAATTTTTCGTGAGAGGCAAAGAGGTCGACCATTTGTCCCACAATATCTTGATTAGATTTACGGTCAACTGGAATTCCGCCAATAGCTCCTAGCAATGGCTTTAACGGGCCCTTAAACAATTCTTTTTTGATGAGGGTATGGATTTTAATATCGTAAATTTGGAACAAGGCGAGAGATAAAACAGCATCCATCATTGAGGTGTGTTCAAAACCCACAATCACTTGTTTGTTTTCGAGGGTGTTGGGTTCTACGTGATATTGCCAGCCCGCAAGTTTAAATGCGGATTCGCCAATCATTTTTTTTAACATAGCGGATCTTAATGTTATGGGGTTAATTAAGCTTGCTAATGTCTGCTTATTTCAAAATAAGGTCAATAGCTGGAATGATGTAATTGCATATATAAAATACAAGTGTATATTTGGTTTTTTTGTTTTGTGATGGTGTCTCGGTTATAGCAATAACCTGCCATATTTATTAGTTTTATAGATCAACTCATTGAAAAAAAGTCTTAATTTATTGGAAAAATCACTATTCATTGCATTTAAACCATATTAGACTTTTGTCTTAGATGAAATGGAACTTCATTGAATATCTGTCGTTTTACTAAAGCAAGTTTAGGATTGAACAATATGATGTATTTTTCCGCTTTTCTGTTGGTCTTTTTCTTTTTTTTATTGGTCGTGATTTGGTCTTTAATCGAATTCTATTTAGATTTTCGAAAAAATAAATCAGTTAAATCATAATGAATTCGACAATTTACTGTATTTTTTGTTGATCTATTGAGTTTGATTTTCATACACAAAGCATGAACTTTACGCCCAACGCTTTAAGTTGAAAATAAGAATTCTGTTTAAGCTAAAGCGTGAAATAAACGTCAAAGTATGTCGTTTTAAACTCAAGTTTTATATATTTTTCCCATAATTTTTTTATACTCATTTTAATTATTATATTTATAGTTTTATAAAAAATGGAACAACTGAATCCATCAGACTTAAAAGCAATTCTTCATTCAAAACGCGCCAATGTCTATTACCTTGAACATGCTCGTGTCATGCAAAAAGATGGTCGGGTGCTTTACCTCACCGAAGCCAAAAATGAAAACCAATACTGGAATATCCCAATTGCCAATACCACAGTGATTTTACTCGGCACAGGTACGTCGATTACTCAGGCAGCGATGCGAATGCTCGCCAGTGCAGGGGTATTGGTTGGTTTTTGTGGTGGAGGTGGAACGCCACTTTTTATGGGTAGTGAAATTGAGTTGATAACACCGCAAAGTGAATACCGACCAACAGAATATATGCAGGGTTGGATGCAATTTTGGTTCGAAGATGACAAGCGTCTAGCGGTGGCAAAACAATTTCAACATGCGCGTATCGATTTTATACGGAAAGTTTGGGACAAAGACCGTGATTTAAAAGAGCAGGGTTTTTATTTAGATGATCGGGATATTCAAACTGCATTGGATGGTTTTGAAAAGAAGATTCCTAACACCACAAAAGTCGGTGATTTGCTTTTGCATGAAGCGGCAATGACCAAACAACTTTATAAAATTGCTGCAACACGCAACAAAATGAGTTTTGAGCGTAATCATGAACAGGGAGATTTAGCCAATGATTTTCTCAATCACGGTAATTATTTGGCCTATGGATTGGCAGCGACGACACTTTGGGTTTTAGGCATTCCACATGGTTTTGCTGTGATGCATGGCAAAACCCGCCGCGGGGCTTTGGTCTTTGATGTAGCGGATTTAATTAAGGACGCTGTGGTACTTCCTTATGCCTTTATGTGTGCAAAAGAAAAAATGACTGAGCAGGAGTTTCGTCAACAGATACTTCAGAAATTTACGGAGCATAAATGTTTAGATTGGATGTTTGATCAGGTGAAGGAAGCTACTTTATCTTCTAAAAATGGAGATGAAGCATGATCGTGACTTTCGTTAGCCAGTGTGAAAAGAAAGCTTTAGCTCGGACGCGCCGTGTATTGGATGCTTTTGCTGATCGAATTGGAGATAACACTTGGCAAACAGTGATTACCGAAGATGGTCTAATTGCAGTTAAAAAATTATTACGTAAAACGGTGACTAAAAGCACTGCGGTAAGCTGTCACTGGATTCGGGGCAGACGTAGAAGTGAATTGCTGTGGATCGTGGGGAATCGGAATAAATTTAATGCACAGGGCATTGTGCCTGTGAATAGCACTCAAAAAGAAGTATTTATGGATGTGACAACAATGAAAGCTAAACAAGATCAATTTTATGCGAATACAAAATTACAGCCTTTAGCAGAACATTCTTTTGCAATTGGATATATTGCACAGAAACTTTTTGAACGTATATTAGATAATGATGAACATCAAAATTTATCGAAAGTCGCTTATTTGGCAGGGTGTTTACATGATTTGGGGAAGCTAGATCCACATTTTCAAGATTGGGTGAAAAAGCAAAAACAGAAAGATCCTGATGAGGATGGGCAGCATATTGATGTTAAATTCACATTTGATAAACATCCGAGACATAATGAAATTTCTCTCTTACTGTTTAACTTATTAGAGAAGCAATGCGTAGGTTTAAATAATCCTCAAAAAGAAAGCTTGCAACATGTCATTTATTGGCATCATGCCAAGCCCTACCGTCAGAAAGATGATTTTACAGGTGTTATTAAGGTATATGAGTACTTAACAAAAAATCTGAATGATGATGCATTTGAAAATTTGGTTAAAAATGCAGTTTTAATGCTCAAAAAAATACAACAATCTGCAAGCCATTATTCAAGTGAATTTACACAGATTGAAAAACACTTACTTTGGTCTGTTGAGTCTTTTAATGATCTGATTGAAAGTTTTCAATATGACTTTAAAAGTGCTGAATTCCCTGAATTTAAACGCTACTTGATCACAGATACTTTAGCAAAGACAAGACAGAAAATTTCATATAATGCACAGCATAATTTACTGCGTGCCTGTGTTATTAGTGCAGATCGTTTAGTATCTTCATGGTCAGCAGATGAGTTAATTGAAAATTTAGCACAACAGTGCTTGGATGATTTTATTGAAGATACTCAAGAAGAAATTTCAACATTAATGTCTTCTTTAGAGGGGGTAGCACAAAAATTTCCAAATAGTGAGCGAAGTCAAAAACAAAACGAAATTGCACAAAAACTTGCGGATGTTCGAGATATTTCTGTGCTTTCAGGTGCAGCAGGATGTGGTAAAACCAAAATTGCACTAGAGTGGGCGAAGTTAAAAAATGCACAAAAAATAATTTGGGTTTGCCCACGTGTACAAGTTTGCCAAGGTATTTTTGAGGAACTGACAACTGATTATTTACCCGATGCAAAAATTGAAATATTTACAGGTGAGTTTAAATATACCAATTCATGGGAAAACCTAACACCTGAAAATGAATATTTTTCGGGTGATGTGGTGGTTACAACGATTGACCAGATTTTAGGATCAATTACAACCCATTCCAAAGTAAACAGCTTATTACCTTTTATGAATGCTCATGTGGTCTTTGATGAATACCATGAATATATTGGTATGGAAATTTTCAATTTATTATTTGCAGAGCTCATTGCCAATAAAAATATGCGTAAAGCTTATGAAAAAAATACGTTATTGGTTTCGGCAACGCCACATTACTTATATTTAGAAGAAATTCTTGGTATTGGAAGCGATGATGTTATTGAAATGCCATCATTTAATCAGAGTCATTACCAAGTTAATTTTATTGATTATGACGATGCCGATAAGCTCAACAGTCCATTTTTTAAAAAATATGATACAAAAACTTTTGTTATTAGTAATACTGCATTAACAGCACAACAAAGTTTTATTTATCATCAACAACACGAAAATAGCATTCTATTCCATTCAAAATTTAAGCGTAGTGATAAGAAAAAATGGTTTGGTGAAGTGTATGAATCATTCAAAAAAAATGGAACAGCACAATATGATGTTTTGAGAAGTGGACCTATTGTTCAAGCATCTTTGAATATTAGTTGTAATGCAATGTTAAGTGAAATGACGCATGCTGAAAATATTTTGCAACGTCTAGGACGTTTAGATCGTTTTGGGGAAAATAATACTGTAAATATTCTAACTATTGCAATTACCGATGATATTAAACAAGGAAAATCTAAAGGTTCATCTGCAAAATTTTTAAACTCATTGCATGGTTTGCAATCTGCTAAAGTTTGGTATGAGTTTTTACACCATCAGCTTGCAGATCAAACTTTTACTTTACCCAAGTTGTATAAACTCTATAAAGATTTTTATTTATCTCCTGAGAATGGAAAAAGTCAGCAATTACTTTTGCAAGATCTAGAAAAAGCAATCAAGAGCAGTATTCTACAATTGAATAATAAAGTGACTGAACCTGTGAAAGTAGTCAAAAAATCAATAATAGAGCGTAAGTCTAAAATCAGTAAAAACTCATTACGGGGAGATAGTCGTTTTGTACAATTAGCAGTGCTGAATGTAAATGATTATAAAAATCCAATTTTTGAGAACTCTTACGCTTATCAACCACCTTTGGATGATACAACTGAGTTTGATAATTTGACAGAATCACTAAGCATAATTCGAGATTTAGGGTTAATCACTTTTATTGCACAAAAGCATGGAAATATCGATGTTACACATCCTGTGCAAGGTATTCCCGAAAAGAAACAAACTACAAGATGTACAGTTTTAGAAAATTATGCACGAGATGCAGAATATCCACTTTATTTAAGTTACATCGAAGATGATTTAAATAAGGTTGGAGGGACGGGGGTAAGACATACAGAGGCAATTTATTATGCAGTTTGTGATAAACAACCAATTGGTGCAATTTCATTAAATAAAATTCAAGTTTTAACTACAAACTAAAAAGAGGGTAAAAAAATGTCAAAAGTTACAGGAATTAAAAGCGTAGATTTTAAAATTACGGCATATGGTTATGGCGTTGTGAATTGGAATGGTCCAACGACATTAACGGGTGATGATGGTACGACTGTGGATAATCATAGTTTGCCTAAATTACGCGGCTATTCTAATTTAACAGGTAAAATTAAAGAAGAAACAGGCTATAAATATAAGAAAGAAGCTTCAGATATCGACTTTTCGAAAACGCCTTTATATATCAGTCAAAACTGTATTCGTCATCATTTGTTCCGTGACCAAGCATATGATTTACATTATGCCAAAGATAAAAACTTGATTGATGTACTAGCATCAATCACAGGTTTAATTCGTGGTTATGTTGTGCCATCAAGTCAATGTAAACGGACTAGCCCATTATTAATTACAGATTTTATTGATCAGTTGGGTAATGGTAATTTTGAACAAATGGGGCGTTCAGGTTCCAAAGAAAAAGGTAAAGATGATAAAGGGAAAGATGTAGCGAGTAATTCATTTTATTCAAAAACAACTTTTGGTGATACTGAATATGTGGCTTATGGTTCAATCAGTATTGAACAATTAGAATTCATTTCATTGGATAAAAAATTTGATCGTGCATCAATGATTATTAAAGAGGGTGAAGGCGAAAAAATTGCTGAAACTGTGCAAGAATTTATTCAAAAATTGGACCCAAGTCGTCAGCCTAAAGCAATTTTTCATGCGAATTATGTACGTAAAGGCACAATCTTTGAAGAAGGTGAAGTCGGCATTTTATTGGATAACACTGCGATTGATATTTTAGTAAATGAAACATTAAGCTTATTACGTGAACTCAGTATTAAGCAGGCAAAAGGTTATATGTACGTTGAATCTGTAGAAGTTGATTATAACGATAGTAATAAAATGATGCGTATTAAACGTTCGCCGGAACAAGCAAATTTAGAACCGCAAATGGATTATGCCGTTTACTTCGAAGCACAATAATGGGGTGATTTATGCAAATCATTATTGAATATGAGTCTTCATGGCGAAATTCATTTTTGGATGGTGAAGATAATACAGTTAAAAGAAATTTTATCGGTTCAATGACTGCTTTGGGTGATAAAAAAGCGAATAATTATAAGGCAAGGGCTATTACTAAAAATACTGTAATGGGGATATTGAATCGTTTGATTGGTGATCAACGAAAATTATATCAAGCTAGAAATGAACCTAATTACTATTTTAAAGAAATTGAAGAAATCTTGAATGAGAGTGATATTAAAGATACTGCGGTACTTGATCAGGAAATGATATTTTTGCGAAATATCTCTGGAAGTACTGATCAAAATGCATTTACAGGAATGATCAAAGCTCAGGATAAAGCTTTTACGTCTGAATTTTCATCTAGGCTTTGGGGAATACTTTTTCAGGATATTGATACTGTTGTCCAATTTATATTAGATGAAAACTATCGATTCCCATCATTTGATGAGGTATTAGATCCTTTGATTGTCATTAATCAGTTAGAGGAACTGAATGCCTTAAAGCCAATTGAACTTGTAGATGAATTACAAAAAGCATATGAGTATATTGTACAAAACTTTCCTGATGTTGATTTCAAATTGACAGCAAAAGGTTTGTTCACACCAGTTAGTTTTTATACTTCGGCTTTATATATACAAATCTCTAGGCTTGCTCAGCATTATGATCTTTCAGAAATTTTGACAAAATCTGGTGGGTTAAGTGGTATTTCAAAAAGAGGATTTACGAAGAAAGACTTTATGGATCGTTATACAACTGGAAATAAAAAAATCATTTGGGGAAATCCATATATCAAGAATGATTTTTTAGCAGGTGAAGGTAAAGTTAAAAACTTCTTAACAAAAGCGAGTGGTCGTTTGGAAATTACGCTTCATCTTTCTAAAGATCAGGCACGAGATTTGGAAGAAAAAATTGAGAATGCAGGCGTATCATCTTTTTACTTAGGTAAAAAAGGTCTTGCTTATGTCATAGATATTCGATGAGGTGATCGATGAAATATTATATTGAGGTGACCTTAATCGAAAATCCTGAATTGGTGACTTATCAATTATGGTCGAAACTTTATACACAATTGCACATTGCTTTTGCTGAAGTAAAAGACATAAATGATAAGGTAAATATTGGCGTATCTTTTCCCCAATATCGTTTTAATCAGGAAAAAAGTATTGGGTTTTTGGGTACAAAGCTTCGAATTTTTGCTCAAAATGAAGCTGATTTGAAAAAACTTGATCTTAAAAAATGGTTAGATCGATTCACTGATTATGTTCATATCACTTCTATTCGAGAAGTCCCAGAGAATATAAAAAGTTATGCCATCTATAAACGTAAGCAAGTGAAAACCAATGCCGAACGTTTGGCGCGCCATCGCGTAAAACGCGGTGATATTGGTTTTGATGAAGCTTTGGCTCGTTATAGCAATGTTGTTACAACAACGGATCTGCCATTTGTCCAAATGAAAAGTTTAACTTCAGATCAAATGTTTAAACTTTTTATAGAAAAGAAAAATGCTGAACAATCTGAAAGTCAGGTTTTTAGTACCTATGGTTTAAGTTCACAGAGTTCTGTACCTGAATTTTAACCCAATATTTTTAAACTCTTTAACAGCTTAATAAAATCAATAGGTTATAAACGTGAGTCAAAACTTGGGTCTTTTATAGATTTTTAGTATTAACTCACTGTTATAACTTTATTTTTTGCTATAAAATTACTGTTCACTGCCATGCAGGCAGCTTAGAAAAAGATGTATCCTCATGGAAATATCCAATACGTGTTCACTGCCATGCAGGCAGCTTAGAAAAACGTACTGACACCATCCCCAGCCTTGGTTCCGTTCACTGCCATGCAGGCAGCTTAGAAAGAATAGAAATTAAAGCACAAACATATAGCAAGGTTCACTGCCATGCAGGCAGCTTAGAAAAAATGATATTCAGCAACCGTGTACTTACTACAGTTCACTGCCATGCAGGCAGCTTAGAAAAATGACCATTGCATAACAAATACCACATTCCAGTTCACTGCCATGCAGGCAGCTTAGAAATGGCGTGAATGCATAACTCTTTAGCAATACTGGTTCACTGCCATGCAGGCAGCTTAGAAAAGAAAGCGGTTACGTTTAGAACGTAGTGTTGGGTTCACTGCCATGCAGGCAGCTTAGAAAAATCATCACACAATTTACTCATTGTTTTAGTTGTTCACTGCCATGCAGGCAGCTTAGAAATATCAAACTATCAAGAAGCATTGATTGAAGAAGTTCACTGCCATGCAGGCAGCTTAGAAATATCAAACTATCAAGAAGCATTGATTGAAGAAGTTCACTGCCATGCAGGCAGCTTAGAAAATCGAAGGGATGCTAAAAAATTCATCATGAAGGTTCACTGCCATGCAGGCAGCTTAGAAATGTAATTTCAGCAATTGGCGTGTCGCCTTCCTGTTCACTGCCATGCAGGCAGCTTAGAAAATGACACAAATTTATGCATCAATGATTCAGCCGTTCACTGCCATGCAGGCAGCTTAGAAAGTGGAAGGAGTAGCAATAGTCATTAACTTATTGTTCACTGCCATGCAGGCAGCTTAGAAATGCATCTCTTGGCTTCGGTCTAGACTTTATTGGTTCACTGCCATGCAGGCAGCTTAGAAACGGTGGCATTGTCATCAAGAAGTAAATTTGAAGTTCACTGCCATGCAGGCAGCTTAGAAAATATGCTGTCAAATTCGAGCAAGGAGCGGTTAGTTCACTGCCATGCAGGCAGCTTAGAAAAAACAACGGAATAAGCACAGCGCCCAAAACAAGTTCACTGCCATGCAGGCAGCTTAGAAATTTTAACTGACAGCGTAAAGAGCGTGGACTATGTTCACTGCCATGCAGGCAGCTTAGAAAATGCTTTAAACCCCTTACTGTACGTTAATTGAGTTCACTGCCATGCAGGCAGCTTAGAAAATTTCAAGATAGCTTAGACGGGGTGAGTGATGGTTCACTGCCATGCAGGCAGCTTAGAAAAACAGACACCCATTTTGTTACTGCCTGCAGTTGTTCACTGCCATGCAGGCAGCTTAGAAAATTGAAATAAATCTGAGCGAATTTGTATTTATGTTCACTGCCATGCAGGCAGCTTAGAAACAATATCGCCGCTTGCATATTTAAGCCAATCTGTTCACTGCCATGCAGGCAGCTTAGAAAGATGAAAGGCTCGAGAAAAGCCTAGATAAGGTGTTCACTGCCATGCAGGCAGCTTAGAAAAAGTGGTGACCGTGGCGACAAAACCGTGGTGAGTTCACTGCCATGCAGGCAGCTTAGAAATTCTGGTGCATTCTTTTTCAGCGCACGATTGAGTTCACTGCCATGCAGGCAGCTTAGAAATGAACCAATTGCACTGACGTACGCTCATTCTCGTTCACTGCCATGCAGGCAGCTTAGAAACGTAAGTAGTAATGGCGAATCAAGCGTAATGAGTTCACTGCCATGCAGGCAGCTTAGAAATGTTTGTTGGTCTTGATTCACTTATGCCACCTGTTCACTGCCATGCAGGCAGCTTAGAAATTTCTGTCGTGATGGGTATAGCAAAAAGTTCCGTTCACTGCCATGCAGGCAGCTTAGAAACATAACATTGAAACTGGACATGCAGCCATAAAGTTCACTGCCATGCAGGCAGCTTAGAAAAGCTTTTGGATCAAAAGAATGCATACAAGAAGGTTCACTGCCATGCAGGCAGCTTAGAAAAAGCTGCTTGAACTTCAAATCCGTTTGGAGTCGTTCACTGCCATGCAGGCAGCTTAGAAATCTTTTTCTGTTTCAAAAAGGCTATTTTTATGGTTCACTGCCATGCAGGCAGCTTAGAAAAATCTGATTTTGCTCAACAGGCAAAACGAATCAGTTCACTGCCATGCAGGCAGCTTAGAAATAATGCACCTGCACGTAATGCAAGCCCAAAGCGTTCACTGCCATGCAGGCAGCTTAGAAAAAGGCTCAATTACATGTTTGCGGTAATAAGTGGTTCACTGCCATGCAGGCAGCTTAGAAATTATTTAGTTAAAGCATTAAAAGGATAAGAACGTTCACTGCCATGCAGGCAGCTTAGAAAATATAACTACTGAAAATATTAATTTTTTGCATGTTCACTGCCATGCAGGCAGCTTAGAAATGCAATCATTCCTCCTTCTGCCATAGCTTTAGGTTCACTGCCATGCAGGCAGCTTAGAAATTTGGGGTGAAGTGGTACCAGAAGGCTCAGCAGTTCACTGCCATGCAGGCAGCTTAGAAAAATTAAACCCAAAAAACAAAGAAGATCGAGAGGTTCACTGCCATGCAGGCAGCTTAGAAATGCATGTGAAATGGCAAAGGTTTGTCGTGTGTGTTCACTGCCATGCAGGCAGCTTAGAAATTAGTAAAACAAGGTGGGCGACATGCAAACACGTTCACTGCCATGCAGGCAGCTTAGAAAAATTAAGTTTAGTGCCTGATTGCAGATAGCTAGTTCACTGCCATGCAGGCAGCTTAGAAATTAGGTTCTGTTTCAGGCTCAGGATTTGCAGAGTTCACTGCCATGCAGGCAGCTTAGAAATTACTGTACATTAATTGAAGCAATGTTAATCGGTTCACTGCCATGCAGGCAGCTTAGAAATTGCTGAATGCGACTGATACCAATGCTGACTTGTTCACTGCCATGCAGGCAGCTTAGAAAATAAGGAACCTTGGTCCCCGCGCTGTCTTCAAGTTCACTGCCATGCAGGCAGCTTAGAAATTGATTGTTTAGAAGGTTAAGAGCTCTTTGTAGTTCACTGCCATGCAGGCAGCTTAGAAATTCTGTAACTGGCGGTAACTGGGAAACATTGGGTTCACTGCCATGCAGGCAGCTTAGAAATTAAAAATACAGAATTCTATGATGATTTGCTCGTTCACTGCCATGCAGGCAGCTTAGAAATAGATATTGAGGTGTATCAAAATCAAAGTAATGTTCACTGCCATGCAGGCAGCTTAGAAAAAGAGGAATACTAAATGGATCTACAAACACAGGTTCACTGCCATGCAGGCAGCTTAGAAACCAGATTGATCAAATCAATAATAGAGTGACTGGTTCACTGCCATGCAGGCAGCTTAGAAAACGCATAGGGATAATACGGCTCACTGAAACAGGTTCACTGCCATGCAGGCAGCTTAGAAAAAGATCATGCGAATAATGTCGGTTGCTGTTGCGTTCACTGCCATGCAGGCAGCTTAGAAAAATACAATTCGATATAGTCATCCTTGTTCAGCGTTCACTGCCATGCAGGCAGCTTAGAAAACGGTAAATAGCTGCAATTGCACGTGATTTAGGTTCACTGCCATGCAGGCAGCTTAGAAATATACGAATGTTTTTGATTCAAACACCAAAGTGTTCACTGCCATGCAGGCAGCTTAGAAATTTTATAAAGAATCAGGTTGGTCTCTTGGTTTGTTCACTGCCATGCAGGCAGCTTAGAAATTATAGGAATACAACTTGAATTCTCTTGCAGTGTTCACTGCCATGCAGGCAGCTTAGAAAATAAGTATATTCATAACAATATTTTGTCTTGAGTTCACTGCCATGCAGGCAGCTTAGAAAATACGGTATCCACTAGCCAAAACCTGACGATAGTTCACTGCCATGCAGGCAGCTTAGAAAACCGTTTCTTTGATCTTAATGATCGCAGTTTGGTTCACTGCCATGCAGGCAGCTTAGAAATTTTTCTGATACCTTACAAGCAATTCAAGAAAGTTCACTGCCATGCAGGCAGCTTAGAAATGAAACACTGTCTAGAAATTGTTTAGTTGCGTGTTCACTGCCATGCAGGCAGCTTAGAAATTCCGTTCATCATCAGGCATGTTATCATCGTTGTTCACTGCCATGCAGGCAGCTTAGAAAACATGAAGATAGGCCTGAGCCGAAAGGTGGTAGTTCACTGCCATGCAGGCAGCTTAGAAATTCAGGACTATGAAGCGAATGTGCTCATTCAGGTTCACTGCCATGCAGGCAGCTTAGAAATTCAACAGTTACCTTTAAAGATGTAAGTGATGGTTCACTGCCATGCAGGCAGCTTAGAAATAAAGGGTAAGGTAATGGAGCAAATTACCCTTGTTCACTGCCATGCAGGCAGCTTAGAAAGAAACAACACCAGATACCGTGATGATTTTTGCGTTCACTGCCATGCAGGCAGCTTAGAAATTCTCCGCCCACGCGTCAATCTCGTCTTTCATGTTCACTGCCATGCAGGCAGCTTAGAAAAACTAAAAAAGATTCACGCCTACGCATTCACCGTTCACTGCCATGCAGGCAGCTTAGAAAGGCCGTCTATCGTTGGGGCGTCAGGGGATTACGTTCACTGCCATGCAGGCAGCTTAGAAAAAAAGATCGACGAGGGCAAGCGCTTAATTCAAGTTCACTGCCATGCAGGCAGCTTAGAAATTACACAACGCCACTTGTCTGGTACGTAATATGTTCACTGCCATGCAGGCAGCTTAGAAATCAACAGTACTTTCACCATTTGCCTGAGATAAGTTCACTGCCATGCAGGCAGCTTAGAAAGTATAGAAAAACTTGATAATAAATGATTCACGGTTCACTGCCATGCAGGCAGCTTAGAAATGATCAAAGCGAGGCGAAGTCCAGTATTGTTTGTTCACTGCCATGCAGGCAGCTTAGAAAACGCTCTCAGATTTTCGTTTTTCGTGCTGTTCGTTCACTGCCATGCAGGCAGCTTAGAAAAGATTGGCGTCATTGAAAGCGTTCGCATTGATGTTCACTGCCATGCAGGCAGCTTAGAAATCTTGGCTTCTAGCCACGGCACCGCAGTCGTTTTTCATTACCACATAAGCAAAAAGGCTGCACATAGGCAGCCTTTGAACTGATCTAAAAATGAATTAGAACGACACCATTTTTCCTGGATTAATCATCGCGCCAATGCCATACATGCTCTTAGCAATTGGAATTACAATAGGCGCTAACGCACGACCCATCGGAATATTCATATGTTGAATTTTGGTCAGCATTTCAAAATCATCCGATTGACCGCAAAAGTCATCTGCAATCGCTTTACCAATTCGTACAGTTTGTGCCACACCATGTCCACTCCAACCATGTACCGCATAAATAGGGAACTTGTTGCCAGACTTACGGCTATCAGTAGCACCATTCACGGTTAAGTCAGTTTTACCACTCCAAACAAAGTCAATCTCAACCTGCTTTAATTGCGGGAATACATGCTTAATACGTCCCAGCAAATAGTCGTGAGTTTGCTGTGCATCCCAGCAAGAACCTGTCCCTTCACCCCCAAACAACAAGCGGTTTTGAGATACGCCACGATAATAGTCAATTTGGAACTGCGTGTCATACACTGGCATATCCGTTGGGAGTAATTCTTTTAAATCAAGCTCTAATGGTGCCGTGGTACATACATAAGTATAAAAAGGAATGGTGGTTTGTTTACGTTCTTCCAATAGTGTAAACGACGCATGATGTACCGCCATCACCACACTTTTACGTGCTTTAATCACACCGGTTGCAGTGGTGACATAAATACCATCGGCACGCTCTTGAATCAATTGCACTTCAGTTTGTTCATAAATTTTGCCACCATTTTGACAAAAACCATAAGCCAAACCGCGGGTTAAGGCTAGGGGATGAATATGACCCCCTAGGTGATCTAACAAGCCGCCAAAATAATTTTCAGAACGAATATGCGTACGCAATTCATCTTGGCTGAGCATTGCTGTATTTTTTTCTTCTAAATATTCACGTGCTTGCATACCATCACGCAAAGCATCTAAATGTCCAGAATGCACCGCAGCCGTGATATGACCACGTTTACGTTGCAAATGTAAGTCATATTTTTCACTGATGCCGTCAATTAACGACATGGCTTCAGTAGAAGTAAAATGCCATAATTTTTTCGCATCTTCAAAACTGAAGTGCTCCGCCATGGTTTCTGCTTCCCAACGCGCCAAACCTGGAGTCAGTTGTCCGCCATTACGCCCAGAAGCAGCACTGCCAATGCGGTTTTTTTCAACCAGAACGGTGTCTACACCTTGTTCAGCCAAGTGAAGTGCTGTTGAGGTCCCTAATAGTCCACCCCCAATCACAAGCACATCACACTCGATATTTGCATTCAGCACATCGAAAGTATGCCAATCTTGCAATGAACTTTCATAGTAGTTGGCAGGATGTTCGAACTGACCGCGTGAAGCTGCAATCCAGTTCCATTCTTTACCAGTTTGTTGATATTGACTGGCTTTAAATGCGACATCATTGAGTAAAATGGGTTTAGTCACTTCGATAGACATTTGGAACTCTCTTTTAAATTTGGTAAATAAGCTTAAGCATTACTAAGCACGATGCTTTGTTTGCGAATTTTCTTGTACACAAACAACACGATGCCAACAGTTAGCCAGCCAAGACCAAAATGTAATGCACTGGATTCTAGATTGAGCCACATTGCAACAAGGGATAGTACAGATAACACAGGTAAACAAAGATTTAAGAAGAAAGCTTTAAAACCTGCACGTTGCTTTTCATGCACATAAAACTTCATAAATACCGAGAAGTTCACGGCTGTAAAAGCAATTAAGGCACCAAAACTGATTAAATTCAGAACGGTAGATAAATCTAGGAACATTGCTGTCATAGACACCACACCAATGGTAATCACTGAATATAAAGGTGTACCTAATTTTTGGTTGACTGAACCAAAGATGCCTTTATGGAAAATACCATCGCGGCCCATGATATGAATTAAACGTGCAGCACTTGCATGAGAAGCCAATCCAGATGCAACGGTATTCATGATTTGTCCAACCAAAAATAATGCTTGGAATAATGCGCCGCCCACATATAAAGCAATTTCTGGTAAAGCTGCTTCGGGGTCTTTAAAACGCGCGTTATCTGGGAAATAAAGCTGAATAAACCACGATGCAGAAATAAAGATGAAACCACCTATAAATGTGGTCAACATGACAGCACGAGGAATGGTCTTTTTCGGGTCTTTGGTTTCATGAGACAAGGTGGTTACAGCATCAAAACCCAAGAACGAAAAACACAGAATAGATGCACCCGTAATTAATGGCACAATGCTGGTATCGCCATTAAATAATGGTTTTAAGGTCAATACATGTTCATAGCCATTCGAACCAATGCCACTAATCACTAAATAAATAAAGACAACCAGTAGAATTAAAGGTACGAATACAAAGATTAGGGAAAGGTTTGCAAGAATATGAATTCTAAAGCAATTGACTAATGTGACTAATCCTGCCGCAACAAATACCCATGCAGCATAAGGCACTGCTGGCATTAAAGCATGGAGGTAAATTCCCGCCAGTAACGCATTAATTAACGGAAGCAGAATATAATCGAGTAATGAACACCAACCAACAAAGAAACCTGCAGAAGAGCCACAACTTTCAGCTGTATAAGTATAGGCAGAACCCGGACGGTCAGTTTGCTTACTTAATCGAGCATAACTAAATGCCGTCAGTAACATGGAAAAAAGTGCGAAGATGTAGGCGAGGGGAACTCGACCATTGGTGATGTCCGATACAATACCGAAAGTGTCAAAAACAGTCATCGGGGTCATATAGGCAATGCCCACAATAATCACTTGCGCTAATGTGAGTTTGCGAATGTTAGTGCTGCGATTGTCCATGTATTAAAACCTGTAAATCGTTTTAAATCATTTGGAAAAGTCATCCATGACTTAAAAAGCTGTAAATAAGGTATAAATGTCTGTAGAGCGCAGTACACAAAGAACTCAATTCTTTAGGCACCACGCTCTTAACATTTGTTTTTCAATGATATGTAAAGGCAAGCTTTACCGTTGAATGATAGATTTACCTTGCTTCTTATGAAGAGGAATTAAGCTGCATTACGCTTTTGGCGCAGTTCAGCAGCATGTGCAATTGCATCATTTTCAGGTGCTTGTGACTTGCCATAAGGTTTGGCAGTAAACATGTAAAGCAAACCACTTACAATCACAAAACCTAAACCAATGAGTACAATCCAGCGGTCAAAGAATGAAGGAACGTCTGCAGGTTGAGCAAGCAAATAAATTGCAACCAAACCATAAGCAAGAGCTAGTGCATTGATAGGTAAACCCCAAGCACCCACACTCCACTCACCAGCAGGTTTCCAACCTTTTAAGCGGTTTTTCAACGCGGCAAATACAACCATTTGGAAAGAAACATAAATACCGATGACAGCAAAAGCCGTGATTCGCGCTAAGTTATCTGGTGAGAAATAAACCACAACACAGAAAATTAAAGGCAACAAGCAGCTTAAAATCATGGCGTTATCAGGTACATTTTGCTTCGATAATTTAGCAATCCATTTATTTCCAGGCAGCATTTGGTCACGTGCGAAAGAAAACAAAAGACGGCTAAGAGCAGCTTGTAAAGACAAGATACAAGAAAGCATCGCGATAATAGCAATCACAATAAAGAGATTTGCACCATTTGTACCCAACGTATCACGTAAGATAAATGGAATAGGATCAGTCACTTGCCCATTTACAATTGCTTGTAAGTTTGGTGATGCAAGTAAATAACCTAATACCGAGACCATTGCAGAGATACAACCGAATACAATACTCAAAATCATTGCCACTGGAATTTGGCGGCTTGGATTTTTAACTTCTTCAGCGACGTTACCGCAGGCTTCAAAGCCGAAGAACATGAATAAACCAAGTAGTGATGCAGAGAAGAATGCTGTTGTATATGAACCGTCTTGTGCAAGAACGCCCATGGTATCAAATACAATCGAGAACGGTTGAGCACGATGGAAAATCAATAAGTAGATTCCCAACGCGATTACGCTCACAATTTCACACCAGAAACCAATTTTAGCAACACGTGCAAGGTTTTTGGTACCAGACATATTCACAACCATACATAAGATTAACAATACGATGGTCGTGATTAAACAATTCATTGCCGTTGGTTCATAATGGAACAACGAAGCCACAAATCCTGCACTATATTCAGCAATAGACGTTACGGTAACGACTAAAGCCCAAAGATAAATCCATGCAGCCATCCAAGCATACTTTCTTCCCCATAGACGTCTAGCCCAAGGGTACAGTCCTCCAGTAATTGGATACTGTGACGCGGTTTCGCCAAATACGATTGCGACCAATAATTGACCAAAAGCTGCAACCATAATCCACCAAATTGATGGTGGGCCAGCAAGCGTAATAGCAAGCGCAAATAATGAATAAACGGCTGTTAATGGTGATAGATAAGTAAAACCAAGTGAGAAATTCGAGATCAATCCAATTGATCGTTCAAACTGTGAATTTTGGACAGACGATGAATTCGTCTCTTGTCCTACATTTTCACCTATAGGAAGGTCATTCATGCAATTTCCTTATTTAGCAATAAAGTTCAATACATAAGTATTAAAATTTTCCCAATCCTGCTTTGGGAGCGTGGGGTATTCTGAGTATAAAAGTCTTCGATTTGAACGCAGAAAATTTAATTCCTTGATGCAGAACAATAAATTTCCTGTTTTGAAATGAAATTCCTTTTTCACGATTTGAGATTGAATATCATTTATTTTTTGATATGAATGATTCAAATCGCTATACATTTACATAGCCTAATTTGTCTTTTTTTATAATTACAAACGAGAGCCAATTTATTAATTTGAGCAGGAGCCAATTTTTTTTAAAATAAAATTTTTGCCATTATATTATGTGTTTTTTTATTTATTTCCGTTATGTGTTGTTATTTTTAAAATTAATTTTAATTGATGTAAAACAATAACTTAAAATATTTAATATTATGTAAAAATGTAAATTTAAAATAAAAATGTAAAGTTAAAATTAAAAAATGTAAATATATTAATTATAATTCTTGGGCGGCTTTGTTCCGACTTGGTTTTAAAATATTCTTGACAAAAAAAATAATAAATAATAAATAAGCAATTGTGGTGAATAGATAGATATTTTATTTGAATTGCTGAATAAGGAAATTGCATGACAGACCTACATATTGGTGAAAATTTAGGACAGGCGAATGGGTTTGTTCAAATGCACGTTAAACAATTAAAGCACTTTATTAATGGTGAATTTGTTCAAACAACAGGGGTTGAATTCTTTGATTTAATTAGCCCTGTAAACGGTCAAATTTATGCACAATCGCCAAATGCAACACAACAAGATGTAGATTATGCATATGGGTGTGCAAAAGCTGCGTTCAAAGTTTGGAGACGCTCAACACCTTCAATACGTCAAAAAGCATTATTGGATTTTGCAGAGGCATTAGAAAAAAATGCAGATCAACTTGTAGATACACAGAGTGTAGAAACAGGTCAGCTTAAACACATGATTGCTGCTGAAGAAATTAAAACTTCTATTGATCACATCCGTTTTTTTGCTGGTGCGGCCCGCTGCTTAGAAGGAAAGGCAACTGCTGAGTACTTAGAAGGTTTTACTTCAAGTATCCGTCGTGAACCTATTGGTGTTGTTGGTCAAGTTGCGCCTTGGAACTACCCATTATTAATGGCTGTTTGGAAAATTGCTCCTGCTTTAGCAGCGGGTAATACAGTGGTATTAAAACCAAGTGATACAACACCAAATAGCACGTTACTACTTGCTGAAATTGCTGCCCCGTTTTTCCCTAAAGGTGCCATTAATGTCATCTTAGGTTTGGCTGATGCAGGTTCAAAAGTTGTTTCTCACCCTGTACCTGCAATGGTTTCAATTACAGGTTCTGTTCGTGCAGGACTGCAAGTGGCTGCTTCAGCGGCAAGCAATTTAGCAAAAGCGCACTTGGAACTGGGCGGTAAAGCGCCTGTAGTTGTATTTGAAGATGCGGATCTTGAAAAAGCAACAGATGCAATCAGCATCGCTGGCTTCTTCAATGCAGGACAAGACTGTACTGCTGCGGCACGTGTTTTAGTCCAAGAAAGCATTTATGAAGAATTTGTGGAAAAAATGGTTGCAAAAACCAAGCAAATTCACTGTGGTTTGCCAGATGATGAAACAGCTTTATTTGGTGCACTCAACAACCAACGCCAGCTTGTACATGTGAAAGGCTTCTTAGACCGCTTGCCTGCACATGCCAAAATTGTGACTGGTGGTAAGCAAGTGACTCAATACGATGGTTACTATTTCGAGCCGACCATTATTTGTGGTTTAGAACAGCACGACGAAGCCATCCAAAATGAAATTTTTGGCCCAATTGTCACCATCCAAACCTTCAAAGATGAAGCTGACGCACTAGACAAAGCCAATGATGTTGAATTTGGTCTCGCTTCAAGTGTTTGGACAAATGACCATAGCCGTAGCATGCGCTTTAGCCGTGATTTAGATTTCGGTACGGTTTGGACGAATGCACATATTCCGCTTACTGCCGAAATGCCGCATGGTGGCTTTAAAAAGTCAGGCTATGGCAAAGACTTATCAAGCTATGGCTTTGAAGAATATACCCGTATTAAACACGTGATGAGTGCTTACGAAGATTAATCTTCGGCATGATGCACCTGCAATCATCATTTAACTAACATATTTTTTCTAAAGGGAATACACATGAAAAATATTTTACAAGCACTTATTTTAGTTCCTGCAATGGCGGGTGTCACAGTTGTTCATGCGGCTGTACCACCTAAGCAAGTTGTTACATCATATATGCAAGCTTGGAATCAACATGATTCTAGCAAAGCAGCCTCTTATTTTGCTAAAGATGGCGTATTTTATGATGCTGCTGTAGGTACGCCACAAAAAGGGCAAGTTGCAGCACGTGATAACGTTATCAGTGTATTTATTAATGCTGTGCCTAATTTGAAATGGGAAATGACGAGTGCTCCAATTGTAAGTAAAGATGGCATTTCTTTCCAATGGCGCTTTACAGGCAATAATACTGGTGCATGGAGCAAAGATACACCTGCAACGAATAAGCCAATTAACTTTGAAGGTGTGAGTTTTGTTCGTGTTAAAAACGACAAAATTGTTTACCAAGGCGACTACTACGATTCTGCGACTTTAAATAAGCAGTTAGGCTGGTAATCCGCTACACATAAGCCCAGACTCTACTGCATGTCATTTATGTTGCTATAAATGAGTAAAGTTGGGTTTGGGCATATGTTTTTTATGGTCGGAGAATTCAGCTTTGGGATATGGCTCGCACTATTTGAGCGAGAGAAGATAGTAAAAACAGCAATACAGCATTTGCAAGACCTCAGGAATTTAGAGGAATTGCTATACGCTATGACACGATCAAGCAGACCTATAAAAATTCAAAAAAAATGAAGCTGGATATGATTTCAGCAAACTATGCATATGATTTAAATTAATAATTCTATAAGGGGTGTGCTTTGCTATAATCCCGATGCTTTTTAATATATGACAATTTTATGAAATTTAGAACTTTATTTGCTTCGACTTTATTGTTAGGTTCAACTCAATTCTTAGCAGCAATGCCCGTGGATCAACTATTAGGCTCATGGAAAGTAATTGATGATAAATCTGGAAATTACATTACAGAAGTTGCTATTCGTAAGAATTCAAAGACTCAACAATATAGCGCAGCCATCACTAAGTCATATGCATTACCAGGTACAGTAGCGACAGATGTCTGTACCAAGTGCAAAGGTGCATTAAAGAATCAAAACTTATTCGGTTTAGAAATCCTTACGAATATGCAGGCAACATCAAAAAATAAGTTTAATAATGGGGTATGGGTTAACCCACAAAATGGCCTTGTTTATATTATTAATGCAGATCTCAGTAATACTGGTGAGCAAATGAAGGTTTTTGGCAAGTCAAAGTCTGATAACACTACGACAATCATGACTTGGAAGAAATTATAAACAAGTCTCCGAATGTGACTTTAGGAAGTCACTTTTGTTGATTTCTAAAAAACCATCAATTGATGGTTTTTTACATGGATATTGGTGCGAACGAGCATTAATCCATGAGATGTATATTGTGATAATGTCTGCAAGATTGAACAGCTAAAACATATAGAACATTATCAATAATGCCAAAAAATTTCTCTATTGTTCGACGATCTTCTTTTAATTGAACTTCAGTTTTGTCGCATAAGTATTCATCATTAAACAGTACTGAATAGCTGTATCTGAGCCAGTTTGATTTCGTTCTTGTATGCTTCTTGCTTGTGCATACCATTGAGTATGGTGATCAACCCAGAGCAATATATTGGCTTGATTTAGCAAAGTTTGATGATAAGAAAATCAATTGGTTGAGCGATAGATTGTAGATGTAGGTTTGTTTATCTGAGGAATATATGACTGAATAAAGCATTATGGACAGCTTTGTGTAACAAAGCCAAGTAAAAGTAGAAAATTTTATTCAGACTTATATGTTTTTATTTAAAAACAAAAATAGAATATTTTGCTACGATGAGTTTGAAAAAATATTGGAAATATCAAATCAAGTATCAAATTCTAATCTATCAGATTTGGTGCCAAGAGAAGACAGCATAGCTTCTTCTTCTAAGCTTGTTTTATAAGTCCCTAAAACAATGTCTTCAATAGCATTCATTGCTTCTCTTAATTTCCTTTCGCCTACAGTTATGTCTCGATCATCATCTTTTGGGTTCAGTAGGCGTTTAATTGTGTATTGTCCATAATCAAGATTTTCAGCAATAGTAGCAAAGGTTCTACGCAGATCATGGAAGCTAAACTCAATGCCACAGGATTTATTGATTTTTTGGCGTACTTTGGAAATATTCACAATATGACCAGAGGTAGATTTGGCAGAAGGGAATACCCATTCATTTTTGGCTTGAGCATAACGTTTTTTCATGAGGGTAAATAGGAAGTCGCCCATAGGCAGAGTGTATGCTTCACTATACTTTGCATCTATAGAGGTGATTCGACCATGCTTTAAGTCAATATTGGTCCAAGTTAAAGATTCACATTCTTCACGTCTGAATCCTGTAAGCACTAAGGTAAGTAGAAAATCTCGATTGGTTTCTCGCTGTTGACCACGGTCTTTATATTCAAATACTGCTTTAATCCAGTGAGGTAGTTGCTCTTCATTAATATAGGTTTTGCGGCAGCAAATTTTATTCCATGCTTTTTTAGCATCCAGCGTCTTGGTTGGATTATGAGTATCTAAAATAGGTCTGCTATTTTCATCCAGATAATGCTCAACCGAGTAATTATAGAGGGCTCGAAAAACACGCATTGCCATATTTGCTTGAGCCAAGCTTCGTTGTGATAATTCAGAATGCTTGGCGTGAATCATTGATCTGGAAATTTTATCCAGTGTTATGTCATTCCAATCTTTTAGGTAGTCATCAACCACCAGCGTGTAATCTTTGATTGATCTAGGTTTGAGGGTTTTATATAAAAGGTAATGATCAAATGCTTGTTTTAATGTTGGTTTAATTTTGCGTAAATCTGATTTTGTTTTTCCTTCAGCAATTATTTTTCTTTTGGTTTCATTTGGATTGATGCCTTGAGACATCTGGGCAAGTTTGTCGCTGGCAATATCGCGTGCTTGGGAGAGGGTTAAGTTTCCATGTAGACCAATTGTAGACCGTACAGTCTTGCCAAGGACTTTTTTCTCAACGATATAGGTTTTACAAGTAGTATTGACCCGAATAGCAAAGCCGATCAAGTCACTGTCTCTATAGATAGCAGGCGTCATTTCGAGTTGATCAATAAATGTCTTTGTTAGCTTTACTCTTTGAAATGACATCGCTAGAATCGCTATCAATTGCAATATTTAGCAATATAGCACAATATTTTCTAGCGTCTACTATGCGTCTACAAGCAAAAAATACTTGCTCAATAGGGAAATGTTAGATAGTATTGCTGCACAGCCAAACTGTTGAATATAATAGTTTTGCAATAGTATAGGGCCTATAGCTCAGTCGGTTAGAGCAGCGGACTCATAATCCGTTGGTCCCCAGTTCGAGTCTGGGTGGGCCCACCAAATAAAACGACCACTTACATGTACTAATTGTGAGTGGTTTTTTTGTACTCTAATTTTAGAAAAACAAAATTTTACTTTCCATTCTGCACTAAATAGAAATCTAAAGCTTTAATGTTACTTCCTAATAAACAATAGCCAATTAAGCTATAAGCCTGATTAGGCATTTCTCTTTATATCCATTTCAATTAGCGCTTTACTCTTAGCACTTGCTTTGGAGCTTAAGCAATATCAGGGCACCGATGGAAGCACTTTTTATTCATTTAAATTGAATGTCGCTACTCAAACTGCCATTAGCTCAGTTGGATAGAGCCTCCGTCTTCTAAGCGGATAGTCGTGGGTTCGAGCCCTATATGGCGCGCTAATGATAAAAAGCAAATATAAAAAGGATCATAATCTTTGAATTTTTTACAATTAAGTATTTTGGAGCTTAAATAGGCGTGCTCATATCGAGAAAAGAAAAATTGAAAAGTTTGACACTTTAAGTCTAAGGCACTGTAATAATTAGAAATAGTGAAGTACTGCGGTGTTGTTGAGTTTAGATTTTATAAAATAGTATAGACCATAAAAAAGGAAACCCTATACATGAGCATTTCCTTTTCATTCTATTGATTGTGGTGTTTGGTGCTGAAAATAACGCATCACATGAGCCACTTATCTTTAGGGCCATTATCTATATATTCCCAAAATTGATGCACTCCATTATCGTGAAATTTGAGGGTAAAAGGTTTATCCGTGACTAGCTCGGTTACACAATTTTGATATGAAACAACAACTTTAGCAAAAATTTCATTATCCTTATTTTGATAAAAGTTTATTGTTGGACTTAGGTTTTCTAGGAAATAGCAGTTCTCTGGCAAAAATACCATTTGCTTTGCAGTATCAATCGCTTCATGGCGATCTTTGTCAGTAAAGAATACATCGAAATTCATGAGCTTTGAGCCTCTTTTTCTTATTCCTTTCTTTATTTTAGAAGCATATGTGTAAAATGCAAACTAAATCACACTAAATTAATATAATGATACATTAATTGCGTTAATAGATTTATAAGTTGAAATTATAGGCATCTTTTTCATGTAACTTTATGAAGTTATAATTAACAAACTTTATTTTTCAGTTTGTTTTTCTTTATAAAACAGTGATGTATTTATCGTTAATTTATCATATGTTGATAAAAGTCAACATATGTGTTAAAATTTGAGCTAATTTAGGTAGTTCGAGGTTGTTATGATCTTTTTTGACGGAGAACAAGTTTTCCCTGATCAAGCAAATAACTTTAAAACTTTCTTAAAAAAATATCTTAGTGAACAAGATGGCGAATACTTATTAGAAGAAAAATCTTTTGTTTATGATGCTGAAAATGATGAATTTCTTGAATCCGATATTCAGGCATTCTATTCACTCTGGTCTGCAATTGTAGACTAGTAAAAACCGCCTTTCAGGCGGTTTTTTATTGGGACTATAGAATGTGATATGAATTAGCAGAGGTAAAATCTTAAAATTGTGAAATTCTTTTTTTGGGGGTTATAACGCACCAAACTGCTGCCAAGTCTCACCGTTATGCAAAGAATGATAATAATTTTGTAGTTCAACCAAATCATAATATTGGCTATAAGCTACAAGCAGTAAACCGAGAATGAGTCCAATTTTAAGATAAACAAGTTTGGTTGGGTTTTTATATAAATTATCCAGTCCAAAAAAAGTCAAAATTAAAGCTGGAATCAGCACAATCGCTTTTAAATGGTTTAAAAAATCGAGTCCATGGGTATACATTAGCCCAATAATCAGTAGTACAAGCCCTAGACTGGCATAGATACGGCTGTCGAGTGAAGTCCGTAAAGCAAAAATACATTGAAGCGTCAAAATAAAACTGGCAAACAAATAAAAAGTGGTTCCGCCAATGATGACCGTATAAATGGCATTGAATATACAATACGCCAATATAAGAAAGATCATTAAAAAGTAAATTAGCGTATAAAGTCGATGGGTCAATTCGGTTGTTTTTGCCATAAAAATCAATCCTTATCCTAACTCATTACGCATAAAATAAGCATAGGCATATTCTCTGTAAGCTTCTATTTTTCTGTTGTAAGTATTGTATATTTCTCATGACTTAATGGTGTTTTTAGTAAATTTCTGGTGAAAAAGAAGCTGATTAAACAGATACTTCCATCAATCAATAGGGCAGGAGTAACTGATAAATATCGCGTCGTAATGCTACTTTGTAATGCTTCTAATTGATTCCCAGAGGTCACCAATATGCCATTCAGGGTAGCAATGCATCCAATAAAAGGAAATTTTGTGTAAGCTGTTATTTTTCATAATAATTAAAAAGGAAAATAAAACAGCAGTGGCAGAGTACAACTCCAACAAAAACTGGATTGTAAATTTTCTGACAGTTATAGCGATCTGCCCAATGACTACGAATAAAAGAAAAATCGCACGAACGAAATGCAGCAAATGCATCGGAGCGTAAAAAGGCATAAATCAAATTTGTAATGGGGATAAGGCCAAAAGGATGTACCGAAGTCCATCCTTTTGTATTTTAGAAAGGCTTATTGTGCTTTACTGACAGCGACTGATGAATCATTGGCGTATATTTCAACCCTAAAGTTTGGCTGGTGTATTGACGCACCTGATCCAATAATACAGGGTTTGTGCTGAGTTCTTGCTGATACGATTTTACAATTTCATGTAATTTCGGGTTCCATTCACCGTGTACTTGTTGCGGGAATGCTTTTTCAAGCAAACTCAACATAATATAAGGTGAAGTTGATGCGCCCGGTGAAGCACCCAGCAATGCTGTTACAGCACCGTCTTTCGACGCGAAAATTTCTGTACCAAATTGCAAACTTGCAGGCTTTCCTGGTTCTTTCTTAATGATTTGAACACGTTGACCACCTTGATTCAAATGCCAGTCTTCTGGTTTTGCATCAGGATAGTATTTTTTCAATTCATTAAAACGATCTTCATCAGACATCATGACCTGACTTACTAAGTATTTGACCAAATCAAGGTTTTCCATGCCGACAGCAGTCATGGGTAATACATTGTTTTTCGTGGTCGATTTTAATAAATCAAGCTGAGAACCTTGCTTTAAGAATTTATTTGAATAGGTCGCAAATGGGCCAAAGAGCACATATTTTTTACCATCAATATAGCGGGTATCAATATGTGGAACAGACATTGGCGGAGCACCTAATTCGGCACGACCATAGACCTTGGCGGTATGACCTGCGGTGACTTTAGGATTGTCTGTCATTAAGAACACACCGCCTACAGGGAAGCCAGCGTATTGTTTTGCTTCAGGAAGACCTGTCATTTGCAAGAGTTTAACTGCTGCACCACCTGCACCAATAAACACAAAACGAGTTTTGACATGATTGGTTGCACCTGTTTTCAAATTTTTGAAAGATACAGTCCAAGTTTTGTCATCATTTTGGCTGATGCCAGTCACCTCAGTAGAGGTTTGTAGTTGGAAGTTAGATTGCTTTTTAAGGTGATCGACCAATTGTGTGGTGATTGAACCATAGTTCACATCCGAACCCACATCCATACGTGTTGCAGCGACTTTTTGTGTTGCATCACGACCATTCATCACCAAAGGTGCCCATTGTTTAATTTCGGCAGGGTTCTCAGAGAACTTCATGCCGTAGAACATAGGGTTTTTAACCATGGCAGCATAACGTTTTTCTAGGAAATTCACGTTGTCTCCCCATACAAATGCAATATGAGGAACAGGGTTAATAAAGCTAGTTGGTTTGCCTAAAACACCTTGTTTGACTTGATATGACCAGAATTGTTTAGCGACTTCAAACTGTTCAGCAACTTTTACGGCTTTGGTAATGTCCATCTTGCCGTCTTTTTCTGACGTATAGTTCATTTCCATAAAGCCAGAGTGACCAGTTCCTGCATTATTAAAGCCATTCGAGCTTTCTTGGGCAACTTGATCAAGTCGTTCGTACATGCGAATTTGCCAGTTTGGCTCAAGTTCGGTCAGATAAGTACCTAAGGTGGTACTCATAATTCCGCCGCCAACCAAAACAGCATCTACCACAGGTTCATTATTTGAGGTTTGAATTTTTTTAGACACAGTTGGTCGGAATAAAAAAATCAATACTGCAAGCAAAAGCAGTACGATAAATACCGCGAGGTATTTTAAAAAAGTTTTCATGCGATTTAAACCTTGGGAGCAGGTGTTGGCATCGCTTTAGAGCGAATAGAGAATAAGAACGAAAAATAAAAAAAGAAGTTGACGGAAATGGTGGCAAACTAAAAGTTCAGAAGAGAGGGAGTGAAATACATGAATCCTTAAAACTAAGAAAAAATGTACCTTTTAGTTCAACCACACATTTCCAATCGGTTGCCATTTTAGACGAAATAAGTATTGACTCAGTAATTTTTATTATAAATGTCGATATAATATCTATAAATTTGAGTGATGGTTAATTTATTTTTTATGAATTTCAGTGATTTAGGATAAATTTATTTCTTCTATAAATCAATAGACTAGAGTTTTTTGTTGATTCACCCCAATTTTTTACTATCAGTACAGCATAATCTCCGCCATAAGATAATGCAGAAGGAGTGAACAATTAAAATAATGAAAACATATTCAAAATATATCTAATTATAATACCTAATAAGTATAGGGAAATAATAACACCACATTAATTGATCTCAATAATGTGGTTTTGTTGATATTCAATGAATTAGATGATTCGGTTCCAAGCGCTTGGGAATCGGGTGCAGCGATCGTGCGAAAGCCTGTCAACCACAGATTTGAGCCGCCATTTTTTCAGTCATCATAATAGTGGTGGCATTTAAGTTACCCATGAGAATGAACGGCATAATCGAAGTAATGATCATTCGAAAGCTTAACATATCATGTATATGTCCTTGCCGATCTAACACAGACATTGCAGCTTTAGTCATTTTACAATGACAGAATCGATGGTATCTGTCCCAATATATTGTGAGCTCGGCAACTGGGTAAGTGGTTCTATTACCGTTTTGAAATTTATTTGTGCAACGTCTTTGTTGGTTCTACCAAAATGCAAGTGATTCATGATGTGTTGGATTGTTATGTTCCCATGACCTTCTTACAGATCAATCAATCGGTTCAGGGAATTATCCCTTATTTCCAGACCTTTAAGGATAATTAGGAGAAATCATGTTGACCTCATATTTACATGCATTTGCTTTGTTTTTCTCATTGCTGAATCCGTTTTTAATGAGTATTTACATGATTGGTATGATTCGGAACTCCGAAGCGAAAGTGTTTAATAAAGCTTTGATTCAGGGTTGTCTGATTGCCTTTGTAGTATTTATGCTGTTTGCATGGGGTGGAGAAGCTATTTTTAGTAAATATTTAAATGTGCGCTTTGAAGCCTTTCAAATTTTTGGTGGTCTGATCTTCTTGGTGATTGGCTATCGCTACGTGTTTCAGGGGGCGGATACCATTGGGGAAATGCGTGGTGCACCTGAGCATTTGGCAGGAACCATTGCCATGCCTTTTATGATTGGGCCGGGAACGATTAGTGCTGCTGTGGTAACGGGCATGTCGCTGCCAATTGGAGGTGCAGCCATGATTATTTTCTTAACTTTAACGCTGACCTGTGTGTTGATGATTTTAATGAAATTTGCCCATGATCATTTGCGCTATAAGCATGCCAAATATATAGACCGTTATGTCGATATTGTCGGACGGTTGTCGGCATTACTGATTGGAACCATTGCGGTGGATATGATTATTAACGGCATTATTGGTGTGATGGCTGAAATGTAATCTTCAGGGGAGTTAAAACTAAAAACCGAACATATAAAGTCCGGTTTTTAGTTTTAAAAAGAAGGTTGAGTTAGAGGCTAAACCTTCTAAGTTCAGTTAAGATGCGAATCTTTCGATAATTTTATCTAACTTCTTATCGATTTGCCCGCGATATACATCAGGTAAAACACGTGAAAGTTTAGCAAGAATACGTGCCTGAGTTCCCGGAATAATCATAAATTCAGAAGAAAAAATGCCTTGGTAAATTTCTTTACATGCTTTATCTACAGGCATGCTTCCACCTAATTGTTTCAATGCTGCTGTAATTGGTGAACCATTTTTACGTTCTTCTTCCACAAGTGGCGTGTCTACTTCTGGTGGGCAAACCACGGCAACATCAATCTTCTGGCTACGTAATTCCATACGAAGGACTTCAGCTAAGCCGACCACACCAAATTTAGATGAGCAGTAACCTGTGTAGCCATAGCAACCCACTAGACCCGCGGCAGATGCAATAAACACGATCTTAGGACGTTTACCTTGCTGTACTGCTTGCTTTAAATGCGGTAAAGCAGCATGTGCGACATTACGACTGCCGATAAGATTAATATTGATCTGTCTTTCGAACTCTTGCGAAGTCATTTCATCGAAATTCTTCGCAATACTGATGCCTGCTGAGTTAATCAACAAATCTGGTGTACCAAATGCTGTAACGGCTTCTGCAAATTTTGCATCCATCGTACTTTCATTTTGCACATCAATTTCAAAACCACAAACCGACGGGGAAAGCTTTTGCAAGTCAGTAACGGCTTGTTCAATGCCTGCATGGGCAAAAATACACACTTGGTACTTATCTTTGAGTAAGCGTTTAGTCAGTTCAAGACCAATACCGCTACTACCGCCCGTAACCCATGCTGTTTTTTTCATTGTATTTTTCATCTCAATTTCCTTATTTTGACAACTTAAAAGAGTGAAGTCTTAAACCACTTCATGTTGAAGTAGAACATCACCAAATTGTGTACGTAACGTAGCTTTTACAATTTTACCTGTACCATTGACTGGTAAAGCATCAACAAAAATCACCACATCAGGAATCTGCCAACGTGCAATTTTATTTTCAAAGTAAGCGCGCGCTTCTTCTTCAGTTAGGTTCGAGTTTTCCTGTTTCACTGCAATCAGGATTGGACGTTCATCCCATTTTGGATGACGTGCTGCAATTGCTGCCGCCATACGAATTTCAGGGTGACCGACTGCAATATTTTCAATTTCAACCGAAGAAATCCATTCACCACCAGATTTAATTAAATCTTTGGCACGGTCGCAAATGCTCATATAACCATCGACATCAATCGTTGCGATATCACCAGTGTCGAACCAGCCATCAGCCGTTGTCGCACTTTTCTCTTGGTTAAAGTAGGTGTCAACAATCCATGGACCACGAATTTGTAAATTACCTTGCGTGTGACCATCATTTGGCAAAGCCGTTAGGTTGTCAGCATCAACAATACGTAATTCAACACCGAATGGTGGACGACCTTGAGTTAAACGTAATTTTTCGAATTCTTCTTCATTTAAGGCTAAATGTTTTGCTTTTGGTTGGTTCGCTGTACCCAATGGGCTAGTTTCTGACATACCCCAAGCGTGAATAGTGTCACAAGCATAGTTGTTTTTGAAATCACGAATAATTGAAGGAGGGCATGCGGCACCACCCACGACATTACGCGCCATGCTTTCTAACTTAGTGCCGCGCTTTTTCGCAGCAGCAAGTAGACCTTGCCAGATGGTAGGTACACCTAAAGCCACAGTGACTTTATAATCATCAATTAAGCTAACAAGGCTGTCACCATCAAGGTTAGGTCCTGGAAGTACAATGGTACAGCCAACCATTGCAGCTGCATAAGGTACGCCCCATGCATTTACATGGAACATCGGGACTACAGGCATCACAATATCTTTTGCAGACAAGTTAAGTGAGTCTGGTAAGCTAATTGAAAGTGTATGCAATAACGTAGAGCGATGGCTATACAATACGCCTTTAGGGTTGCCGGTTGTACCTGAGGTATAGCAGAGAGAACTTGGTGTCTCTTCACTAAATTGTGGCCAGCTAAATTCGGCAGATTGATGTTGAATCAGCTCATCATAGAACAGGACATTTGGTAAAGCTTCAGCGATTTTTTCATCGCGTGAACCATAGCAAATGAAACGCTCAACAGAAGGTACTTTACCTTGAATCGCTTGGATTAATGGTAAAAATGTTGAATCAAAGAAAATCGCTTTATCTTGAGCATCATTAATAATAAAAACTAATTGTTCCGGGAATAAACGCGGGTTAATGGTATGGCAAACATAACCACTTCCCGAAATCGCATACCAAGTTTCTAAGTGACGATGGTTGTTCCATGCAATGGTAGCAAGACGATCACCAGCTTTGAGATCAAATGCAGAGAAAGCATTTGCCAGACGTTTACTGTTCTGTTGAACTTGTAACCAGTTGGTCGTGGTAATTTGACCATTCACTTCACGTGAAATAATAGAGGTATCGGAGTGATACCTTGCTGCATGCTCTAGTAAATTACTAATCAACAAAGATTGATGCATCATTTTGCCAAACATTTCATTCATCCTTGGTTTCTATTGTTCTAATAAAAAGGACTTCTAACTGTTGTTAAAAGTCCTTGATCCGTTTATTCGCCAGTTAATACAACGCCAGCGCCGGGTTTGATATAACGCGGCAATTTTTGCCCTGTTTGCTGCGCGACTGCATGAAGTGTACGCTCGATCCAACCTGCATCCATGATGAACATGAGTGAGTCGTCATCATTTAAGTTGACGTTTGCGCCTTCAATGACCATGAAACCTTCAGCGCCTTCAGGGGTTGCTAAAGTATGGATAGAACCTGCTGGTTCAAATAAATAGCTTCCAGCTGTTTGAACATCTTCAGGATATTCGACATAATGCCAAGAACCTGCTGTGGTATAAAAATGTACTACACCCGTGTGGAAGTGACGTGGAAGCACTGTGCCCGCATCAAAACGTGCGCGGATAACCCAAGTACCATTATCTGGATCTAAAAAGCAAGGTGTTACATGTACACCTGGTAAGGCATTTTTGATTTCGCCATCGTTTACATTAATTGTTAATAAACGGTCTTGATGATTGATTGATTGTGCAATGCTCATGACAAACTCCATGTATGTCTTTTTTTGGAGAATGAGATATCAGAACGCTATAGTAGCGTTTATCTGTTATTTCCTTAAGCTTGAGCATAGCAATGTTTCATAATAAGCAAACCATTCAAAAGAATGGATTTGTACTCGTTTGATTATTGCTCGGGTGGTTTGAATTTAAAAATGTATTTAAAATCTGGATTTTGATTCAATTTCATATTGAAGTATTACGCGCCTTATTTTAATTTGGTTGCGTTTTTTAGGGGAACATATCACGCTTTTTACGAAGATGATGTGTGATGTTAAATTTCAAGGAGTGGAAATTTGCTCATGGAACTGAATAAGAAAGATTGGATGAAATGATATGCAAGTATTAAAAACTAAGCTCAGCCGTCCAAGCATGATGAGTAATATGGTGATGCAACGTCCTGAGTTGCTAAACCAGATGTTGGAAAATTGCCAATCTTCTCTTGTTTTTATTCATGCAGCAGCAGGTTATGGAAAAACTACGCTCATGTATCAACTGAGTGAAGTATTCATTACTAAAGGCAAAAGAGTCAGTTGGTTAACTTTAGACAGCGATGATAATGATCCAATTCGGCTTTACCAATATTTGTGGTTAGCATTATTGGGTTTGGAACAGTTGAACTCTGTTCCAGATGGACAAATTCACAAGCAGAATCTTCTTGAGCTAGTTCAGCGAGTTTCAGATATTGATTCTGAAACAGTATTTTTTATTGATGAATTTGAAGTCTTAGAAAATTCTGAATGTTTAAATATTTTGTGGTGGTTGTACCAATATTTACCGCACAATTGTCATTTGGTCATTGCATCCAGAGTCAAACCAAATTGGAGCTTTGCTAAAGAGTATTTGCTGGGTCGTTTAAAGCTGGTTACCGAAGTTCAGTTAAGTATCAAATCGGCAGATAGTGCCGAATTAATTCATTTTTTAAAACAACAAAATTTTGATCACGTCACCTTAACCCCAAAGCTGGCAGATCAATTGATTGAGAAAACAGAAGGCTGGCTCACTGGAATTCAGCTCACCAATTTATATTTAAAAAATTATCACGATGCTGGCGCTGTTATTCAAAGCTTAAGTGGTGCTCACAATCAAATTGTAGACTATCTGAGCGAACAGGTTTTTATTCAGTTGTCCGAAGAAATGCAGAATTTTCTTTTGAATATTAGTGTATTAAGAAAAATAAGTTTGTCTAATATTCAGGAAGTTGCACAAAACCCTGCATCTGCAAAACTGCTAGAGCAAATGCTTCAGACGGGACTATTTTTACAGGCTTTAGATGAGCAACGCACATGGTATCGTATTCAGCATTTATTCCGTGAATTCTTAGAGAACCGTTTTAAGATTTTAGATGCTGAGCAATATAAAGCTGCACATTTGCGCGCGGCTTATTGGTATCAACAACATCATTATTTAATGGAAGCCATTTATCACGCGCAGCATGCTGAAAACCAAGTATTGGTCTTGGAACTTTTAAGTGCAGTCAGTCGTGAGCTGGTCTTAGAAGGTCGTTTTTATAGTTTAGTCGAGTTGGTCAAGTTAATTCCAGATGCACTTTTGGTGCAGCGTACCACGTTGTTATATGACGTTATCTGGTCTTTAATCATGACCCATCAGCATTTATTGGGTAATCATTATCTGCAACTTTGGCTCAAAATTGACCCCAATGAGCGAGTTGTCGGTGATGACCAATTAGGTCTTGAGCCCATGATTGCCTTAATGGGAGATGAAATTAAACAAGCCTATGAGTTATCCCAAACAAATATTTCAAAATTATCAGAAAATTCCTACTTTGTTCGTGCACCATTAATTGGGATTGGTGCGCTGTACCATATTTGTTTGGGTAAAATTACTGAAGCCAGAAAAAGTATTATTCAAACCCGCGCTGCATATATACAAGGTCAGAACGTATTTGGGTTAATTATTACGGATTGTATTGAAGCTTTATGTGACTATTTAGAAGGTAATTTAGACAAGGCATTGGTTAAAATTAATCACATTGGCAAAAGCGATGACTATTTGAAACTCACTTCAGATGAGTTTTTAAGACCAATTGTGAATATGATTACCAGTAGTGTAAAAGGCTATCTTTATTATGACTTGAATGAGATTACGTTAGCAGAAAACACACTGAAGCATTTTAGTAACGGCGAACAATTGATTATTCCAGATTTGGCAATCGTCGGTTTTGAGTTGTTATTGCGTTTAGCGCATATTCAAGGTGACGTGCAGGCAGAGCAAGCATATTTGACCCAAGCACAAATTTGTACCAATAATTGGTCTATGCCAAGGTTAAGCCGAACGGTTCAGAATATTTATGATCAATATCAATGGTTCGATAAAAAACAAAAGTTATTTGAGACGACAGCTGAAAATCTAGAGGAGTTGTGCCATCGTCATGTCGAGAAGACATTGAATATTTCCAATGTTATTACAGGGGATGATTTAACCCTTTATCGACAGTTAATTTTTACAGATCGTGAGACGCAAGCGAAGGTATTTCTTGAACAAGAATTAGATCGAATTCTGACTTATCCATTAAGAAGAGTCCGCATTTTATTATTATTGGCCTTAGCTGATTATCGTTTAAATCACAATGAAGCTGCATTTGTATGGTTTGAAAAAGCTTTGGTCATTTTAGAGCCAACGAAAGCTGTACGGATTGTATTGGATGAACATCCGCTGCTATCCCAACTCTTGGCTGATTATATGAGACATTTGGCTCAGTCCAAGCAGAAAAAAGACCCTTCTGTTTTGGCTTTCGCTGAAATGCTGGCTGCAATGTGTAGTGTTCCTTTATCTGAAACATCGGTAGATGATGATCTAGGCGTTATACAAACCGAATTACTTTCTAAACGTGAATTGCAAATTTTGCAGAAGGTGAGTGAGGGTTGTACCGATATTGAGCTTGCAGATAAAGTCTTCTTGTCTGTAAATACAGTAAAGTGGCATTTGCGTAATATTTATAACAAATTGGGTGTACGTTCGAGGCTTGAAGCAGTTACGGAAGCCAAGAGGAAGGGATTAATCCTCTAAAGCAACAGTCAGTCAGACAGTGCAAACGGATTAAAAAAAAGTTGCCCATGTCTAAACGCTAAGACATGGGCAAGATAGGGAACTGGTTTAATTGATTTTGTTTTTTTGATTAAAATAATAAGAATTTTTTAAGTGTTTTCTTTAAATTTTGAATATTAAGATCATACGGAAGTAATCTTTATATTTAAAATTCATACCGTTTCCTTTAGGCTGGGAAACAGCTAGAACCTCTTTTCTAACGTTGGTTGTGCCTACAACTTAGAAAATAGAGTATGCACCATCAACTTTTACAATCGCGCCATTTACGAAGCTTGCTGCATCCGAAGCTAAGAAAAGTACTACGTTTGCAATTTCAGATGGTTTACCTAAACGTTGCATTGGAGAGCGTGCCATAATGCCTCCAAAGACTTCTGGCATATCTTTTAATGGTTGGATCAGCGGTGTATCGATCCAGCCTGGTGCTACAGCGTTCACGCGAATATTTGCTTGAGCCAAACTTAATGCGTGTGAGAAGGTTAATTGGTCAATTGCACCTTTAGAGCAAGAGTAAGCTGGTGCAAGAGCTGAACCAAATTGTGCATAAAGTGAAGAAACATTAATAATTGAAGGGTTATCAGATTTTGCGAGGGCCTTTGCTGCAACTTCGCTGATATAAAATACTGAAGTTAGGTTGACTTCGAGTACTTTCTTATAAGTATCTAATTCGTGTTCAGCAATTGAACCCATGCCTGCGCCATTGAATAGAGTATCAATACGATCAACTTTTGCAAAGAATGCATCAACAGCAGCTTTGTCAGTGACATCCATTTCAACTGTTTCAATGTCTAAACCAGCTGGATAAACGGCTTTTTGTGCTTGTAAACCAAGTGCCCAAACTTTTGCGCCTTTTTCAGCAAAAGCAATAGCAACTGCCTGACCAATACCTGAAGTCCCGCCAGTTACGACTGCAACTTTATTCTCAAAAATTTTTGTGTTGAACGCATCCATGTTCCAATCCCTTTGTTGTGTAGTCAGCACTATGCTGTTGGGATTTACCTTAGCGGTTGCAGAATCAATTGGAAAGAATTGTTGTAAAAAACCATTCGAATGAATGGGTAAAATGGGAGAGTAGGAAAAGCATAAAAGAAATTAGCCTATGTTTTTAGACATAGGCTTTGGTATGTACTTTATGGTTTATAAAGTCCAAGTTGGACGAGATGTAAACGCAGAATACGCCTTAACTCTAACACTGCTTCAGGTGTTTCTTGAATTGAATGGCCACCGTGAATAATTTTTTCAGAGACAGCACCTTCTAGGTGAGCACTCTTGTAAGGCACAATGCCATCCGTAATGACATTAAGGTCATCACTTTTGGTGTTATTGCCCATAATTGAGTGAAATAACAGACCTTTACGCGGCATTATGTCTGAAGTGATTGTCATAAATTTAGACTTATGACTTAAATCACTTGGGCCATTCTGAATGAGTCCTTGATCAATTTGTTTGGCTAAGTCCGAGAAATCTAAATCTTGGCTTTGTAAAGTGTCACCAACCGCAGTTAAGAATGCCCCAGGAAGTTTAATGACTTTACGAGCTGCACGGGTAAACCAAAGGTCGGCATACGCTGTGCCGTGGTGTGGTGCAGAAATAAAGATCGCACGGCTAAAATTAGGAATATCTTGTATTTGCATGCGCTGTGCAACAATCGGGACTTTTTTATATTTACTGAGTTGTCGATTGCTCATCATCGACAGTGCTTTTTTGGTGACATCAGCATCACTGACCAACAGACGGGCAATAATTCCCCCCATACTATGTCCAATGAGTACAGCATCATTCTTTGCGGAAGCGCTTGCATTAACTTGTGCGAAACTTTGTTTAAGAAGTGCGTAAATTTGCAAGCGACTTTCTATAATGGGCATATTGGTCGAATAGAAAACTTGCCAGACTTGGTAATTTTCTCTTAAGACTTTATCTCCCATAATGTCATTGGTTAGACGAACCCAAGCCTCAGGACTGCTGGCTAAACCATGAACCAACACAATCACTTTTTTATTCGGATTGTAAGGTTCTAACATATATAAGTGGGGCATGGTTAAACGGTTTTCACGGTCAATCAGGGTCAGATAGGCCGCTTTACCCAAGTTATTCTGGGCTAACCATAAACCGTATGGAGTCGAGAAGTTAGCGGCTAAAGGATATTTATGTCCAGCAAGCTGAATGGATTCATATTTATACGGATCATAGGCCCGAATCACAAATTCAGGTTTGGTTAAAATATCATTGACTGAAGTGGCTACTTTAGGTTCAGCGGTAAATGTTGCTGCCAAGTAGCGTGCTTTATGAATATTTGGATTGATTCCACTGTCATAAGAAAAATGTAAAGGATCAAGAATGTATTGATTGGATTCTTTTTGTTGAGCGTTCGAATCTGGGAGTACCACCACAAATTCAGAGCCAAAACCATCACGACGGTTAATCGAGCGTAGACCTGAAAAATTTAGATTATAACTCGACATCAGTTGTTCAATTTTCTGATCTTTCAGCAAAGGATAATTACTAAAATCAATGTCATAAATACTCTGACCAATTTTAATTTGACGCTGAACTTCTTTTTCAGGGTAACGAAGACTATAAGCATTAGAAAGATTTGCAATCGCTAAGTTATAGAAATCTCGTATTTGCACTTGTCGGTTATCAAAAATTCGATCTTCAGGGCCACGTTGGGTTTTGAACATGTAGGCATAGCTATAGCGAATACTTTTATCCAACATGTCTAATTCTTGGTCTAAGCACTGATTATATATGTCTTGTTGAATTTTCTGTTTTTCTTCAGATTTATGGCTAGTCAGTAATCCAATTTTACAGTCTGAAGAACCTTCTAATGCCAGTGCCCGCGCCAGATACAGTTCACTGGCTGTGGAATATAATTGTTCATCTTGAATTTGTGGAATTTGCTGTAATTCCTCAACGCATTGAGTGGGATGTGCTGTACAGATTTTAGCTTCACGCCCCGTCATGGATAAAACATTCAGGCTTGCTTCACTCAGCTTATCACGTGTCAGAATACTTTCACGTTCATTGGTGATGGTGACTTTTACAGCTTGATTTTTGACAGTAACAACTTGGCAACCCGAAAGTAGAGAGGTGACCAGTACAGAAAGCAGGGCAATATGGCTAAAATTCTTTGGCATAGGCGGATCTTAACTTTCATTTTGTTTGTTTTTTTTAATCATACGATAATTGTCAGCTTTTTCAATGCACAGAAAAAGAAATAGACCGTACTGGACGGTCTATTTGATGTAGTGAATGAGATTAAGATGCTTTAGGGGGAGTATTTAATACTTGCCAGACATTCCAGCGACCTTGAGTTTCAATTTCGCTAATTAAACGATCAGCAACAGCAGCTTCTTGAGGATATTTGAGTTTGTAGTTTTTTAGAATTTGGATGGCACTTTTCTTTTGTTCCAGTGCAATATAGTTATTGGCAGCGGACAAATAAGCTTCCTGAACACCTGCTTTCATGGCTTTGTCTAAATATGGAATAGCTTCACGTTGACCACCACCTTCAGATAAACCAAATCCAAACCAGAAGTTGGCTTCAGCATCATCTTGATTAATTTTTAAGATGCGCTGTGCATACGTTAAAGATTTGGTGGTATACACAGAGCCTAAGTCAAGATTACGTGCCATAACACTGGCTTTAAATGCACGCACTAAAATATCGAAAGAGGCATCATCGCGGACAGCAAGCGTATCTAATTCTTGCGTGACTTGTTTTAATTTTGCTTCGAAACCTTTACGTTCTTTGCGTTCTGTAAAACGTGGTGGGTAGTGGCGTGCTTTGCCTTCAACTAACTGTAAAAAGTCATCAATATCCGTGATATCAATTTCATTTTCACCTGCCAAAACGGCATATTTGATCGTGCGTTGATTGTTATTAATCGTAGGAATGATCAAACGATTTGTTTCTAGCGTAATTTTTTCATTTGGATTGGCTGAATTTGTTACCACCATTTTTGTGACTGGCTGAGCAGCAGCTTGCTTCAATGCCAATTCAAATGGAGGCGGTGCAGCATAGTCAAATGGGTTCAGTGCATAAAATGGGGGAGTTGTATCGGGTTCTGTGAAAATAATCGGTTCTTTAGAGTTCTTATCTTTGGTTGGGGTTATGCTACACGCCGTTAGAAATGATGCGGCAATTAATGCGATTGCCAGAGGCTTTAACGTCATAGTATTCATCCATTCTTTCTTTTAAAAGTAATAAAAAATTTGCATGTTCGTCAGTCTAAGAAAACTATAGCGAACATGCAATATAGGGCGTGTTACAGTTGGTTTTTAATTATGTTGTTATGGCTTAGATTGACTACTTTGTGCTTCACATTCGCGGCGCACATCTTCAATAATTTTTAACTCTTCTTTACTGTATGGTTGTTCATTTAATTGCTGCTTTTTAAAGGTTGGATCAAGCAGAGATAAACGTTGGCAAAGCGTATTCATACGTTTTTCATTATTTTGAATACGGTCTAATAAAATACGCATACCTTCAAGCATTGGGTCTGATTGGTCTTGCGTTGCAGCATAGGCTTGGAATCCAATACTTTCGGCATAATCACGGCGACGTGCCTCATCTTGATCTTTTGGAAGGTCTTTACTGATGTAGCGTGCAGGGTTTCCGACAGCAGTTGTCCCAGCAGGTACGGCTTTGGTGACCACCGCATTTGACCCAACTTTTGCACCTTTACCTACGGTAAACGGTCCTAAAATTTTGGCACCAGCACCAATAATCACACCATCTTCAAGCGTAGGGTGACGTTTGCCTTTATTCCAAGTGGTACCACCTAATGTGACACCATGATAGAGCGTAACGTCATCGCCAATCTCGGCAGTTTCACCAATTACTACACCCATACCATGATCGATAAAGAAGCGACGACCAATTTTTGCACCAGGGTGAATTTCAATACCTGTCGCAAAACGGCTAAATGATGATAGTAGTCGAGCTGAGCCTTTACAGTCTTTTTTCCACAATTCATGTGCCATACGGTGCATGATTAAGGCATGAATGCCAGGATAAGTGGTTAAAACTTCTAAAGTGTTTCGCGCTGCTGGATCGCGGGCGAAGACAGCTTGTATATCCTCTTTTAGCTGTTTAAGCATTAGACGGATCCTCTTTGTCTTTGGTCTTAGGTGTAGATGGTTTCCAAGTTCCTTTATTTAAGGCTTGTACGCGACTAAAAATACCGCGAAGTAAATGATATTCCATTTTATCTAATTGTATACGCCCAAATAGTCGACGCAAGCGTAAAGGCAGTAATCTTGGATTATTTGGATCTAAAAACTCAATATCTTCAAGCATTTTCTCTAAATGTGGATAGAACTGCTGCATTTGGTCATGCGTTACTAAAGGTTCATCCCAATGCATTTGCGTAGTATCTGTGACTGGCATGGTGGCTTCTGGATCTTCGGTTTGTTCAATCCGTGCCAATGCCGCCATCCGCATTTCATAACAAATGATTTGAATGGCTTGAGCCACATTCAATACGCCGTAATCGATATTGACTGGAATAGTGACATGATAGTTGGCCAAGGCTAGTTCTTCATTGGTTAAGCCTCGGTCTTCACGTCCAAAGACTACGGCAACATTTTGCTGTTGTGTGACCACGGCTTGAAGTGATATTTCTGCCGCAGGGCGTGCATCCAGCAATGGCCAAGGAATAGTACGGCTACGTGCACTGGTCCCAAAGACAATGTGACAGTCTTGAATGGCTTGTTCTAGGGTGTCTACAATTTTAATTTGCGGAATCAGATCTACTGCGCCAGCAGCCAGTGCTTCAATGTCTGGATGAGGATAGGTTTTTGGAGCAACCAAGACCAATTGGCTAAGCCCCATAGTTTTCATGGCCCGCAGTGCGCTACCAATATTGGCAGGCAAGGTCGTATTCACCATGACAATACGGATATGGGAAAGATGTGCTGCAACCGCAGTATTGTCGAATTGATTCATTGCATTTCCAATCTTGTTTACTTGCTGAATTCGGTTAATCGTTATGAATATTGATTAACGTCAGCTTGATATAAATCCATTGCCTCATCCATGCTTAAATCGGCGGGTGGAGGAGGGACTTGTACTGGTTTGGCTTGCTCGTAATTGACGGCTTTGGCAGCCTTAGATTTCACCTGATATTCAACATAGATGGCTTCTTTACCAAAATAATCGCGCAATTTACTTAAAAGTTCATCTAAAGGAGCAACTTTCCATTGCATGCCAAAATGTAATTCCGCAGAAGCATAGGCATAATCGAGTTGCAATAACATAGGAATATGATTGCACAGATCGACATTGCAATAGGGCAACAAGATTTTTTGTAAATCTTGAGTTAAAGTTTTACTTAGATGATCAGCGTGTAACTTAACTTGAATGCTATTGGCACGTTTTTGACGAATTTCATTCAGGCTAAAGGCTTTGGTTAAACGTCCCATTGGACGATCATATCCTTCACGTTCATAAATTTCGCCTTCAATCACCACCACACGCTCATTGACAATAATGTCTTTAAAGCGTTGGAAACGTTCGTGATTGGCAGAAACCTCAATGCGTGATGTACCATCATCTAAGGTAATCATGACACGGTTCGGGAAGTTAGCAACATCGACCACTAAGCCTGCAAATACTGTAGTTACACCACGACGTGTTGGTGTCAATTCATTAATTTTTGCAGGAACAAAAGATTTTAATTCAGGGCGATAGACATCAATTGGGTGCCCTGTTAAATATAAACCTAGGGTGTCTTTTTCACCTTTTAAGCGGACTTCATCTGACCATGGTTTAACTGGCTTTGCAGGCTTACGTTGAACTTCTTCAACTTCGCCAAATAAATCCATAATGCCTGTTTCACGGTTGCTACGTGCTTGTTCTGCGGCTTGTACAGCCTCAGGCAATTGGGCCATTAAGCTTGAACGTTCAATACCTAAACAGTCCAAAGCACCTGCACGAATCAGCGCTTCAAGGGTACGTTTATTGATTCTCTTTAAATCAATACGATGGCAGAAATCAAACAGGTCTTTATAAGGACCATTCTGGAGGCGGGAGTCAATGACTGACTGCATCGCCTGTTCACCGACACCTTTAATCGCGCCTAAACCATAAACAATGGTTTGCTCATCAGTAGCATGGAAATGATACAGCGACATATTCACAGATGGCGGTAAAACGTCCAAACCATTATTACGACAGTCATCAATCAAGAACACGACGTTGTCAGTATTCTGCATTTCCGAAGAAAGTACCGCAGACAAGAATTCGGCAGGGTAATGTGCTTTTAACCAAGCTGTTTGATAGGCAACCAAAGCATAGGCAGCGGCGTGGGATTTGTTAAAACCATAACCTGCGAACTTTTCCATGTAGTCGAAGATATGGTTGGCCGTGGCTTCATCAATGTCTTTTTGTGCAGCACCTTCAATAAAGATCTGGCGCTGTTTTACCATTTCTTCGGGTTTCTTTTTACCCATGGCTCGGCGGAGTAAGTCTGCGCCACCAAGGGTGTAGCCCGCACAGTATTGCGCGGCCTGCATCACCTGTTCTTGATAGACCATAATACCGTACGTCGGTTCAAGCACACCTTCAAGTAAAGGATGTAAGTATTCGAACTCGCCACCGTGCATACGATGAATAAAGTCAGGAATCAGATCCATAGGACCCGGACGGTACAAAGATACGAAGGCAATAATTTCCTCAAATTTGCTCGGACGAGCTTCTTTGAGCATTTTTTTCATACCGACGGATTCAAACTGGAATACCGCTGTGGTGTTGGCATCGGCAAAGACCAAGTAAGCATCTTTGTCGTTTAAAGGAATATTGGCAATATCCAGTGGGATGGTAGAAGGATAGTGCTTGTTAATATTTTGCACTGCATCTTCAATAACGGTTAAGTTACGTAGTCCCAAAAAGTCAAACTTGACCAGTCCTGCTGCTTCTACATCGTCTTTATCATATTGTGAAACACGACCTGTACCGTCCGCATCACAGAGTACCGCAGAGAAGTCGGTAATTTTAGTCGGTGCAATGACTACACCGCCGGCATGTTTCCCTGTATTACGAGTAATCCCTTCTAATTTGAGGGCCATTTCCCAGATTTCTGAGGCATCGTCATTGTCTGGATTTGAAGGGTTCGTGACAATATCTTTTAGTTGTGGTTCGGCTTCAATCGATTCTTCTAAAGTTAAACCTAAAGGTTTGGTTGGAATCATTTTAGAAATACGATCCGCTAAACCATAAGATTTACCTAAGACACGCGCAACGTCACGAATGGCACCTTTTGCCGCCATAGTTCCGAAGGTCGCAATCTGAGAAACTGCATCTCGTCCATAGTTACGTGCCACGTAGTCAATGACTTTATCTCGACCTGCAATACAGAAGTCGACGTCAAAGTCGGGCATGGAAACACGTTCTGGGTTCAAGAAACGTTCGAAAAGCAGATCGTAACGAAGTGGGTCGAGATCGGTAATTTTTAAACTATATGCAACCAATGAACCTGCACCAGAACCACGACCAGGACCAACAGGTACACCGTTATTTTTTGACCATTGAATGAAGTCCATGACAATCAGGAAGTAGCCAGGAAACCCCATTGAGTTAATAATATTAATTTCGTAAGTAATACGGTCATCATAAGGTTTACGGATTTCAGCCCAATCATCACCGCGTTGTTCTACAGGGTACAAATGATTCAGACGTTCTTCTAAACCTTCTTTGGACAAATGTTCAAAGAAGGTGTCAATGGTATGACCTTCGGGAATTGGATAATCAGGTAGGAAGTACTTGCCCAATTGTAGGGTGACATTACAACGTCGAGCAATGTGGAAGCTATTTTCAATTGCAGTCGGCAAGTCAGAAAACAGCTCGGTCATTTCAGCTGCGGTTTTAAAATATTGCTCAGAGCTATAAGGTTTTGGGCGACGATTGTCGCCTAGAACATAACCATCGGCAATACAGACACGGGCTTCATGTGCATCAAAGTCTTCACGGGTAATAAAGTGCACATCATTATGTGCCACTACACCAATATTATATTTTTTAGCCAGTTTAACGGCTTCTAAAATGTAATCGTCTTCAAAGGGGCGATCAGTTCGGGTGAGTGCTAAATAAACACGATTACCAAATTTTTCGATCCATTGTTCGAGTAAGGGTTCAGCTTTTTGTGGGTTTGACGAACACAGCATTTTGCCGACATCACTATGCATACCCAGTAAGGCAATAATGTCTTGATGTTGTTCTAGAACCCAGTCTTTTTGTACGCAGGGAATATCGAGTTGCTGACCTTCAATAAAACCACGGGAAACAATTTCTGTTAACCCACGCCAACCATGATTGGTCATAGCCAATAAGGTCACACGATGTTCAGCATCATTCAGGCGAATCACTGAACCTAAAATCGGTTTGATGCCTTTGGATAGGCAAGAGCCGTAGAATTTCACAGCGGCATGCAGATTAGATAAATCCGTCAATGCCAAAGCGGGCATTTCATCATTTACGGCAGCTTTAATTAGATCAGGTATCCGAACGATAGATTCAGTAATAGAATATTCGGTATGAATACCAAGATGAACAAAGTGCATAAATGAGTTCCTGCAAAAACCACTCATTAGTTTAGCACGCTATGCGCTTAATCTGAGTTTAATTGAAATGAATTGGTTAAGATTTAGTAGCTTGAAAGCCTTTGCAGGCTTGTTTTATTTTGTCGCACCCAAAATTTAGAACCCATTTCATAGACAGATTTAAGAAATGGGTGGATAGACTTAACAACCAAGCGCTTGCTGAATGGCGAATTGTGCTAGTTTTCCGTCCTTAAACTGAAAGTTGAGATAAGCTGTGTAGGGTGGACTGAACTCTTGGGGATGATTCAAATACGCTTTGGCTTGATTGTGTTCTAATATCAGGACTTGTGCTTTTCCTGAAGGATTGATCCTGCGAGCACTGTGTTTAAAATCTTGTTTAAATTGCTGTAATGAATATTGCGGTGAGATATGGATATTTTGTACAAAAATATTTTCAGACATGTCTTTGGTATTGTTCCAAGTCATCCAGATACGACCTTTGGTTTGCCCTAATTGTTTGAAACTGGATTTATTTTGATAAAATTGTTCAGCTTTGATTTTGGGATTATCTTCAGTGAAGATTTCAAATTTTAGTGTTTTATTGGGTGAGTGATTTAAACTGTATTCATAGTGCATTCTGAATAGACTTTATGGGTTGTAGTCTTCCCATCCGTTATCAATTTGTTGACTTGATCTGCTGATACCGCAGCATTCAGTTCAATCTGGTTGACTTTGACACTGGTGACATAATTATAAGAAATAGTATTTGCATGGCTGATCATCGAAAGCATACAAAGGCTCATTAATATCGTCTTTATTTTCATGATTAAGTTGGGCTTTGTTTGTTGTTATGCTGATTATATAAATTTCGAATTTGAAAAAAAGCTCCCATTTAGGGAGCTTTAAAAGATCTGTTTTATCTTAAACGAGACAACCAGTCACCAAAGCTTTGTACTAACTGTACTAAGATCAGTAGAACAATTACGGTGAGGATGACCACACTGGTGTCAAAACGTTGATAACCATAAGAAATTGCGAGATCACCAATACCGCCAGCACCTACAGCACCTGCCATCGCAGTGGCACCAATTAAGCTAATAGTTGCAGTCGTTAAGTTCAAAATAAGTGAACTGCGCGCTTCAGGTACAATAAATTTGAAAATGATTTGCCAAGGACTCGCACCCATCGCTTGAGCGGATTCAATAATCCCTTCATTGACTTCTAGGAGTGAAGTTTCAATCAGACGACCAATATAAGGTCCTACATAAATGGTGAGTGGAACAATGGCTGCCCACGTACCAATAGAAGTCCCCACAAGTACTTTAGTCAGTGGAATGACTGCAATGAGTAAAATAATAAATGGTAATGAACGTAAGGCATTCACAATCGGGTTTAATATATGATAAACCACACGATTTGGTAAAATACCATTTGGACGCGTCACTAATAAGGCAATGGCTTGAATAAAGCCCCAAATAGAACCAAACAGCATGGCAAAAAACACCATGTGAAACGTTTCCTGCAGGGCAGTGACAAATTGGTCAATACTGAGTGAACTATGCCAAAATGGTGCCGTAAGGTCTGTCAGCCATTGTACGATTAAATCTCTCATTCGCAGACTCCAGATTGTTCAACTTTCACACCATGTTGCTCAAAGAATGCAATTGTCTCTTGAATGATGTCTGGATCGCCCAATAGCTGAATAAACATCTGCCCAATTACCGAACCGTTAATTTCAGTCATATTGGCAAATAAAATATTTAAGCTAATATCAAATTGTTTAATTGCAGCTTGAACCACAGTTTCTTGGGCGGAAGTGCCTAAGAATTGCAAGCTATAAATACTGTGCTGATTTTGATTCTCTAAATTATTAAGAATATTGATCGGCAATTGCTGCTGTAAAACAGTTTGAATGAAGTTTTTGGTCGTTGGATGTTGTGGCTGACTGAAAATTTCAAGGGTAGGCCCTGTTTCAATCACTTTGCCTTGTTCCATAACTGCCACATAGTCACAAACCGATTCAATCACATCCATTTCATGCGTCACCATCACAATGGTAATGCCTTGTTCCTGATTAATCTTTTTTAACAAGGCTAAAACTGATTTTGTGGTTTGAGGATCAAGTGCTGAAGTTGCTTCATCGCAAAGTAAGATTTTGGGATGATTCGCCAACGCACGTGCAATACCAACACGTTGCTTTTGACCACCAGAAAGTTCATCGGGATAGGCATCTTTTTTATGCTTAAGATCGATAAATTCGAGTAGTTCATTCAGGCGCTTTTCTCTTTCCGCTTTGGAAAAGCCTAAAAGTTTAAGTGGCATTTCAATGTTGGCTGCAACCGTTTTGGTTTGCAGTAAATTGAAGTGCTGAAAAATCATGCCGATATTTGCACGTTCTTGACGTAATGAACGTGCATCCAATGCTGTAAAGTCGGTGTCACGAATAATGACCTGACCTTGCGTAGGACGTTCAAGCAAATTAATCAGACGGATTAAGGTACTTTTACCTGCACCACTGTAGCCAATAATGCCGAAAATACTGCTATCTGGAATAGTCAGGTTAATGTTATCCAGAGCACGTATGGTTTGACCTTTGAGCTCGTAGTGTTTTGAGATGTCTTTAAATTCAATCATAGCGTCAAGAACTGTACAAAATGAAAAAACAGGCAAAGTCACTTTGCCTGTTTTGTTTGCAGCATTATATTACTATTTGCTTTCGGTAAGATAGCTAACAGGTTTGTTTACATCAATTTTAGTGCCGCCAAAGTGTTCTTGAACATATTGTTCTACAGCTTTGGTGTGGTAAAGCTCGCCTACTTTTTTCAAGATTGGGTCATCTTTACGTGATTCAGCTACTGCTAAAATGTTGACATTCATCTTCGTACTTTGGTCAACTGGTTCGTAGAAAACCGCATCTTTCAATACGTTTAATCCACCTTCCATAGCCAATGTGTTACCCAAAACAATTGCATCTACTTCGTCTTTAACACGAACAGCAGTTGCCATTTGGATTGGTTTGATCACGATTTTCTTGTTGTTTTCAACGATGTCAGCAGGTGTACCTTTTACATCATCAAAACCAGCTTTTAATTTTACTAAGCCAGCAGATTGAAGTAATAACAATGCGCGTGATTCGTTAGCACCATCATTAGGAATGGCAATGGTTGCACCATTCTGGAATTCATCAAGCTTTTTCACTTTGCTTGAGTAAATACCCATTGGTTCAAGGTAAGTCGTAGAAACTGGCGCAATCTTGTCTTTATTGTTGGCATTGAATGCAACAAGGTAAGCATAAGATTGGAATGCGTTGATGTCGATTTCTTTATTGGCTACAGCAGTGTTCATTGCAACGTAGTCAGTAAAGTTTTTCACTTCAAGCTTAATTCCTGCTTGTTTTGTTTCAGGAAGCGTTGCAATGAAACGCCAAATATCAGCGTCAGAGCCAGTCGAAGCCATGACTACAGTTTGTTCGGTAGTCGTTGCCGCATCAGTTTTTGTTTCAGTTGCAGGAGCTTCCTGTTTGCTGCAGGCACTGAGTGTTAACACAGATGCACTCAATAAAACGCTAAATAGCTTTTTCATGAATATTTCCTAGTACAGACCTACTTTTATCGTTTTTACATTATAAAGACATGCTAAATAAATGTCCGATGCTCACAATAAAAGAAGTTGTCTGATAAAAATTCGGTACTTTGCGTTTTCTCGCTGTAATTGGAGCAAGAAAAACGCTTCATCCCAACAAGACCAAAATAATTTCGTATTTAGAGAAACAGATTAGCGCGTTATGATATTGAAATCATGCGGCATTACTGCCAAGGCAGCTCTGAAGTCTCAAAAAGATACGCTATCATAACAATAAAACTATATTCAATATAGCGAATAAGAATGCAATGCTTATCATTTTAGTCGCAAAAGAAAGTTCTTCTTTTTTATAAAATAATAGTAAAAACAATGTATTGTTTTAAATAAATATAAATAATCTATTCATTTTGCTGAAAAAATAAGCTTTATAAGATTTTATCCAATAGACATCTGAAAAATGAATAATTTGTGTAAACAGAGTAGGATTTTAACTATATAAAGGGTTGAATTTATAGATAATTTAAATGCATGAATTGGGTTCAAGTCATTGATATTGAAATTGAAGAGATGTTCAATAACAGACTAAAGTCTAGTCTTGAATTTTATGAAATATAGCTTCTATTGAGAAAATACAAAGCCTTGCTTTGGGTTTTTAATGAATGGGATTCTGGGAAAAAGCCAAAGCCATAGCACGTAGAGTGATCGCTTTGACTTTTATCTCATCTGATTTTTCATGTAAAGATTTAAAACTTTAACCCCTACACGTATTTCATTTTATTTTAAAAAATCAGCTGCTTCGTATGCTGGGTTTGGATAGTTATAAAAACCTTTGCCTGTCGGCATGCCCAAATGGCCAGGAGTAATAAATTCAGCCTCTAACTTTTGCATCAATGGCACCATAAGTGGATTGGTATCAACATTTAGCTTTGCAACATTGTAAACTGTATTAATACCAATAATATCCAGAATTGCAAAAGGTCCTTTAGGTGAACCAAATGATTTCATCCAAGCCTTATCAATCGTTTCAGGTTGAGAGACCTCTTTTACCCAAAGATCTAATGCTGAGATTAAAAATGGCACAAGCATTGAATTAAGAAGATGGCCAGGTTGCTCTTTGTAAATCGGGAGTGGCAACATACCAATTGCTTGAGCAAATTCGACTACGTCTTCAAATACTTTTGAGTCAGTCGAACTATGTCCCATAATTTCTGCCATATTGTTAATCCAAATCATATTGGCAAAATGCAAAGCTAAAAACTTTTCAGGGCGTCCGGTAAATTCAGCAAACTGACTCGGCATTAAGGTTGAAGTATTGGTTGCAAATACGGTTCTTTCAGGGGCAACTTGACTTAATTGTTCATAAAAATTACGTTTGATATTTGGATCTTCTGGTACCGCTTCAATCACTAAATCCGCATCTTTAACGGCTTCTGCGAGGTTTGACTGATAACTAAGATTGTTAAATGTATTGTCGAGTTGTTCTTGGGTTGCATTGAGATCTCGTTTATAGCATTCACTTAATTCAAAAAACTTAGCTTTTGCTTTAGCAAGTACGTCATCATTGATGTCGTAAACTGAAACTTTAAAGCCGTGAAATGCAGTCTGAAATGCGATTTGATAGCCGAGAACACCACTGCCTGCGACAGTTACATTTTTAAAATTCATTCTAATTTCCTTGTCTTATGTTTGATCAGAAATACGGTATTTCATATCCATGTACCGTATTTATTTGCAGTACCCAAGTATTTGTTGGATGTGCAATATTAATGAACAGAAAATCTGTTCATTAACACTATGCTGCCCATTTATATTTATGATAACTTGACGATATGAGTCTTTTTTTTGACATGTTGAGACAAGGATTGTTTGAATGGTGTACTCAGATTCGTTGGATTTTGTAAATAATAAAAATGCACGGCAAGATATGGTACATAGCTCAGGATTGCGAGGTTATGTAGATGTTATGCAGTCGCTTGGTATGGACCCAATACCCTTATTAACGAAGTATGAAATCTATGTAACCGATATACAGGCTGAAAATGTATGGATTAAACATCAGGCATTAATACAGCTTTTAGAAGAGAGTTCGCAAAAAGCCAATTGTGCTGATTTGGGTTTGCGAATTTCCAGTTATCAGGATATCCGTGTATTAGGTGTCCTTGGGCAAATTCTACAAAGCGCATCGACATTCCGCGAGATGATCAAGTTTTCATCTGACCTTTTATTTTTGCATGGTTCAGCACTTCGGTTACATATGAATGAGCATGTAATAACTGATTTGTCGGATCAGAATACTGAAATTATTGAAATTGTTTTTGATATACAACTTAAAAATTCAGAAAATATTTTAAGTAAGCGTCAAGTTATTGACCTCGGGCTTGCTGTGTGTCATCGAGTAATAAAATATTTGAGTGGTGAACAGTACCGGCTACTGAAAGTGGCATTGCCGCATCATCCTATTGCACCGTTGAATGTCTATAAGCGTTTTTTTAATGCAGATGTAGTTGTAGGGCAGAACCGCGCAGCATTGTATTTACATAAAAGTATGTTAGATATTCAATTTAATAGTGCTGATAGTGGTTTGCGTGAAATAGTTGATCATTATCTTGAGCAAAGTTTTCGTAATAATCAAGGTTCATTAGTCGAACATGTTCGTCATGCAATTCGGATTCATTTATCTAGCCCTAAAGCGAATAAAGTTGATGTCGCAAATATGTTAGCAATGCATCCTAGAAGCTTGCAGCGTAAACTCAATGAGTTGGGCACAAGTTTTGAGGAAATAAAAGAAAAATTAAGACGGGAACTCCTTTTACAATATCTGGTCGACTCTAAAGCAACCATGAGTCAAATTACGTCCGTACTTGGCTTTTCAGAGCAATCCGCTTTAAGCAGAGCATGTCGTAATTGGTTTGGAATGACACCGAGAGAGCTAAAAAATAGGGTCACAGCAGCATCTGCTACACCTTTAATAATGAGTGATAAATTGAATTGAGTTTATGCTGTTTTATTGCATTTCATTCGATGAAATTAATTCAATTTCATCAATAAAAAAACCCGCATTCAGCGGGTTTTTTTCGTATGAATGCTTTTAAGTATTTTCACGTGCAATAGCACGATAACCAATATCTGTACGATATTGCATACCTGTAAATGTCACTTGACCGCAAACTTCTAAAGCATTGACTTGCGCTTCAAGTACAGTATCACCAAGTGCAGTTACACATAAAACACGACCACCCGCAGTCAAGATGTGACCGTCAGCACTCATTGTTGTGCCTGCATGGAAGATTTTGGTGTTCTCAGGAGATTGACCAAGACCAGAAATCACGTCACCTTTACGAACGGTTTCTGGGTAGCCTTCTGCAGCAAGAACAATACCAATTGATTTGCGTTCATCCCATTCAGCTTCTGCTGGCAGATTACCTGCAATACCAGCTTCAACCAAATCGACCAGTGAAGATTTTAAACGCATCATAATCGGTTGTGTTTCAGGGTCACCAAAACGACAGTTAAATTCGATTACACGAGGTGAACCTTGTTCATCAATCATGAGACCAGCATATAAGAAGCCTGTGTAAACATGACCATCTTTTTTCATGCCTTCCACAGTTGGACGCATAATTTCAGTCATTACACGATCAAAGACTTCAGGAGTAACCACTGGAGCAGGTGAGTATGCACCCATACCGCCTGTATTTGGACCTTGGTCACCTTCAAAGATACGCTTGTGATCTTGTGAAGTTGCCATAGGAAGGATGTTGTCACCATCAATCATACAAATGAAAGAGGCTTCTTCACCTGCAAGGAATTGTTCAACAACAACACGAGAACCGGCATCACCAAATTTGTTTCCAGCTAACATGTCATCAATTGCTGCAAAAGCTTCATCGTTGGTCATTGCAACAATTACGCCTTTACCCGCAGCAAGACCATCGGCCTTAATGACGATAGGAGCACCATGTTCTGTTACATAGGCTTTGGCAGCATCTACTTCTGTGAACACATCATAAAATGCAGTTGGAATATTATGGCGTTTTAAGAAGTGTTTTGCGAAAGCTTTTGAGCCTTCTAGCTGTGCAGCAAATTGAGTAGGTCCCCAAATTTTAAGACCTGCTTCACGACATGCATCAACGACACCATTTACAAGTGGTGCTTCTGGGCCGACCACAATTAAATCAACCGCATTATTTTGAGCAAATTCAATAATTGCAGGATTATTTTGAATGTCTAATGCAATGTTTTCACATTTATCTTCAGTTGCAGTCCCTGCATTACCAGGTGCAACAAATACCTTAGCTACTTTTTCATCTTGAGCGATTTTCCATGACAATGCATGTTCACGACCGCCACTACCCAAAACTAAAATGTTCATCTTACTATCCTTTTTTTAATCCCTCCTAGCCTCCCTTTGAAAAGGGAGGGGCATCACGAATTTAAAGAGCCCTTTAATTCATGATAAGTCCCCCTTTTTAAAGGGGGATTTAGGGGGATTTTTGAATATGAATTATTGTAAATTAATGACGGAAATGACGCATACCTGTGAACACCATGGCAATACCTGCTTCATCAGCTGCTGCAATGGTTTCTTCATCACGCATAGAACCGCCCGGTTGAATAATACATTTAATGCCTGCTTTCGCTGCATTATCAATACCATCACGGAATGGGAAGAATGCATCTGATGCCATAACTGCACCTTCAACCACTAAGCCAGCATGTTCTGCTTTAATTGCTGCAATACGCGCAGAGTTGACGCGGCTCATTTGACCTGCGCCCACACCAATTGTTTGGCGGTTTTTTGCATAAACAATTGCATTCGACTTCACATATTTTGCAACTTTCCATGCAAAAATCATGTCATCAATTTCTTGTTCAGTAGGGGCACGCTTAGTTACGACTTTAAGGTCATCTTTAGTGATCATGCCTAAGTCTTGCTCTTGAACCAATAGACCACCGTTTACACGTTTGTAGTCTAATTGTGGAGCACGTTCGTCAATTGCAGGTAATTCACCACAAACGAGAACACGAACATTCTTTTTCGCGCCTGTTACTTCAAGTACGCCTTCAGCGATACTTGGTGCAATGATCACTTCCACGAATTGACGGTCAACAATCGCTTGTGCTGTTGCAACGTCTAATTCACGGTTGAATGCAATGATGCCACCGAACGCTGATTCAGTATCTGTTGCATAAGCCAAGTCGTATGCCGCTTGAATGCCATCTAAAGACACAGCAACGCCACAAGGGTTTGCGTGTTTAACGATGACGCAAGCAGGTTTTGCAAATGATTTTACACATTCAAGTGCGGCATCTGTATCTGCAATATTGTTATAAGAAAGTTCTTTACCTTGAAGCTGTTTCGCAGTTGAAACAGAGGCTTCAGTTGCTGTGCTTTCTACGTAGAATGCTGCTGATTGGTGTGGGTTTTCACCATAACGCAAGTCTTGAGCTTTATTTAATTGTGTATTGAAAGTACGTGCAAACTTGTCTGCTTGACCTTCTTCTTTACCAACGCGTGCACCTAGGTAAGAAGCAATCATGCCGTCATATTGTGCTGTATGTTCAAATGCTTTAACGGCTAAGTCAAAACGAGTTTCATAAGACAAAGCGCCATTTGCTTTAAGCTCAGCAACAACAGTGTCATAGTCTGTAGCATTGACCACAATACCTACAGAGGCGTGGTTTTTCGCAGCAGCACGAACCATTGTTGGGCCACCGATGTCGATATTTTCAATCGCATCTGCAAGTGAACAGTTTGGTTTAGCCACTGTTGCAGCGAATGGATAAAGGTTCACAACCACCAAGTCAATTGCATCGATGTTGTGCTCAGCCATTACTGCTTCGTCTAGACCACGACGAGCTAAAATACCGCCATGAATTTTTGGGTGTAAAGTTTTTACACGACCATCCATCATTTCTGGGAAACCTGTGTGCTCTGAAACTTCTACAACTGCGATGTTGTTGTCTTTAAGCAACTTATATGTACCGCCAGTTGATAAAATTTCTACCCCTAGAGCAGAAAGGTTTTGAGCGAACTCAACAATACCAGTTTTATCGGAAACAGAGATTAATGCGCGTTTAATGGTCATGATCTTCGTCACAGTTATCAAGGATTAAAACAAAAAAGCTAAAAATAGCAGGTAAAAAAAATGCCCGCGGAAGCCGCAAGCATTTTATCATTTATTCACTCATTAAACCGTGAGCTTTCAACTTTTTACGTAAAGTGCCACGGTTCAGTCCAAGAATCTCGGCAGCACGTGTTTGATTACCACGCGTATACTCAAGAACTACAGATAAAAGAGGTTTCTCCATTTCTGCTAGCACCATGTCATAGACCTGAGAAGGTTGCTCGCCTTGCAATTGAGCAAAGTAATGGCGAACTGCGCGATCTACGTGAATACGTAGAGCAACATCAGATTGTGCAGTAAAAATAGGAGATTTGCTATTCATGCGAATTAATCCGAAAAATCAGATACCACTTGGGTAAAGCGATATATTAATGTTGTCTATAAAAAATAAATGAACTCCGTTTTAGATCCTAAAACGAGGAGTTCTAAAACTCGTACATTTAGCTTGCCACAATTCAGCCGCACTGATCAAAAAACATACGTAACAATTATTTAATATTTGTTACTGATCAAATCAAAACAAAAAATAGATACCCTACGCATTATCTGGAATAAAGCGCATTGGCAAAACTAGTAGTTGTTGTGAAAATTAGCGAGGAGTTTGCAGCACAAAGCTTTCGTGGCGCGTATGATACCATTGTCTTAGAAAAAGTGAGCAAGAAAACTGCATTTTTTTTACTTTTTTTTTACTTTTTTTGTAGTTTTTTCATTTTTTAAGGTCCAATGATTTCTAAACTATAGTCATCAAAGCTTTTTCGATCGACTGGAAGCTCAAAATGGATTTTAAATGGTCTTTTTTGAGGGATACGTTCAATACCAACCAAGTTGTCTGCTAAATATTCTTTGGGTTGCAGTGTGAAGCTACCTGTTTCTACACCTTGTTCACGTAAAATAACTTTAAGAATAGGTAAAGGAATGCTCTTATCGTAATAATTGATTAATTCACCTGTAAATAGTGTTTTGTTTTTTTCAATACGCTTGGCTTTTACTTTGGTGGCACTAATAAGGGTATAGTTCTCTTGCTGTATTTCACATTTGAACAAAGCGCAAACGTGGTTAAAGCTCGCGGCTAATTTAGGGCTACTTCTTAAGTAATGTGGGTTAAACCAAAAGAACTGGAACAATAATAATAGAATTAAAGCAATATTAATGATGCCCCACATCATATAATAGATAGGGCTACGAGGTTTGTGCTCTACATCTTTTTCTGCAAGGTTAAGCGCAGGGAAGTTTCCGATTGGATCGGTACTAAAATAATTGAGATTGTTTAAATACGTTTTTAAGTCAATATTGGAGTGTTCAATTTTTCGATCAAAAATTTCAAGTAATTGTTGACGATTCGACAAAGAATGTTCAAAAGCAATATTGGACATTTGATGGCGAAAGTCAGTTTCTTGATTAGATGAATCAAAATGATTATCCGAAGCGGGATAAGTCGCAAGCTGACCAAAGGGCTGATTGATTAAATGTGTTAAAGCATTAAACGTAGTTGAACACTTTGGGCAACAAACCATGCCCTGAGCAACAGTCAGTTGAGCCACAGAGACTCGATAAATTGTTAGACACTCAGGACAGCTGGTTTGTTTTTCGCTCATAGTTTTTAAATTAGATAGTTAGGCTTTGTGGCGTTTGCCTGAAATACGGCACCAGTTTTCTTCACGCGTTTCAACTTCTAATATATCAAAAAATTCTGAGTAAATGCTAGAAACATCAGCAACTTGCTCTTCAATCACACCCGCAAGTGCGAACTCTGCCTCATATTTTGTTAAAGTTGCAAACTCTGGCGCAAGAGCCATTAATGGGCCAGCTAGAATATTTGCAACCAATACATCGGCTTTTTGGCTACCAAAAGTTTCATTGAACTCATCTGGCAAGCCTACAAACAGTTGGTCGAGAACACCATTTAGATCAGCATTTTGTTGAGTTGCTAATATCGCTTGTGGGTCAATATCTGTAGCGTAGACTTTTTTCGCACCTAGAAGTAAGGCTGCAACACCAAGAATGCCCGAACCACATCCGTAGTCGATCACGATTTTATCTTTAAGGTCAGTTTTGCCAAGCCATTGTAGGCATAAGAAGGTACTTGCGTGATTGCCTGTACCAAAAGCTAAACCTGGGTCCAGTTTAATGTTGACAGCATCCGCTTCTGGTGGCTCTAACCATTCAGGCACAATCCAGAATTTTTCACTGATTTGAATGGGTTCGTAATAGTCCATCCAAGATCTTTCCCAGACTTGATCTTCTAAGTACTCACTACGCAAAGGTGCGTCTGGCATTTGTGCGCGAATGAAGGTTTCTAATGCTGCGACATCAATTTCTTCATTATCTTCTTGTGCATAAATACCCGTCACAATGACTTTATTCCAAAGTGGTGTTTCACCTGGAAGTGGCTCAAGTAAGTCTTGATTTTCAGCATCGTCCAAAGTCACGCTGACTGCGCCCAAAGAACTTAATAATGTTTCTGTAAAATCGACTTGTGCTTGATCAACAGTAATATGAATTTGTAACCACTTCACGGAATAACCCAAACTTTGCTTTTCTAAAGCGCACATTGTAACTGAGAGCAGCACTTACAGCTACACTTTCATCTAACTGTAAAAAAGGATGCCGAAGCATCCTTTTTTTTATATTAAGACTTTAGGTTAATTGGGTTGTCATCCTGAACAGATTTTGGCGTGCCTTCTAATTTATTCAGTAACATGCCAAAACCAGCAGCGATAAAGTACATAAATAAAGAATAAACCGCAGCAGGCATGGCTACAGTGGTGTTTCCAATCACAGTCATGGCGATTGTGACGGCAAGTGTTCCATTGTGTACCCCAATTTCGAAAGCACAGGCACGTGCTTGCGCGCTATTTACTGAAATGAGTCGTGGTAATACATAGCCAAGTGTTAAGCTAATCATACAGAATAGAATGGTAACGCCACCAACCTGCGTGAAATATTGTGCAATGTTATTTCTTTCTTTAATAAATGCAGCAGCAATAATTAAAATTAAAAACACAACCGAGAAAATGCGAACAGGTCGATGCATTTTCTGTGTAAAATTCGGTGCAAAGTGACGAATTGTCATACCAATACAAACAGGCACAATAATGATGCTAAAGACCTGAATGATTTTCCCAAGCTGCAAATTAATTTGTTGACCATCATTAACGAAATGATGAATCGAGAAATTGACAATTAAAGGTAGGGTTACTGCTGCAAGCACAGAGTTAATTGCTGTAAGGGTAATATTTAATGCGACATCACCTTTAAAGAGATAACTATATAAATTGGCAGTTGTGCCACCTGGTGAAGCTGCAAGGAGCATGACACCAACAGCCAGAAGTGGTGGAAGTGCAAAAAGTTTACACAGTAAAAATGCAATACCCACCAGAAGGACCAGTTGTGTAAATAAGGCAATCATCACGGCTTTGGGTTGTTTGGTAACGCGTGCGAAATCTTTTGGAGTGAGCTCAAGACCTAAGCCCATCATAATGATTGCTAAAGCGAGAGGTAGAATAACGGTAATCAATCCTGAATCCATTTTTATTCCTATTGTTAAATCAATTTAATTTTAAAATCAGTAAAACTCGATCCTGAGTTTTTGATTGAGATTGTGGTTATTTTTGTGTGGGGTCTTTCGCCGAAGCGATACACAATCATTTTGATCATAATGTATTTATAGAAGTTGCAAATGACATTTATGCACAATGCTGCATGCTTGTGTGGTGAACATTGATTTTTAATGCAGAATGACTAATGTGATGGATGTCTCTTTTTAAGATTTGATTCTATGATCCATATCTTAAAATAACTGTTTGTTTTTTTAATGTTTAAAATTAACTCTTGGCTAGATATCCACTTTGTTTAAAAATTATTTTCAATTGTAGATTCAGTTGGCGGTTTTCAATTCTAAAAATGACAAGTACATTTTATGGTCAAAATGACTGTAAAGCGTGACCAGTCAGTTCTCACCTTAATTTATATATATTTTATTGACTGCTAACGCATGATTTGAGTGTTTTATCACTCATGCAACTTGATAGGGAAAGTGGTTAAAGATGAAGTACTTTAACCACTTTGTGGAGGATAACTGTTTGTAAATTACTTACTATTTATTTAGGGTAAGGGGCGGTGAAACCTAATGCACATTTCCCTTTTACTTCTTGACCAGCAATCATGACAGATTTAGCAGCCATATCTGTTTGGCATGTAGTCATTAATTCGGATTCATTCCCTGTCACTGCTTTATTGGTACTAAAGAATTGTGGTTCGCAGGTTCCATTCCAAATAATGCCACGGTAAGCAAAACTGACAGGAGCGCCTTGAGTTTTTCCTTTACAGACCTGCATATATTTTTGCGCGTTGTAGGTGGTTTCAACTTTATCATTTGCCTGAGTGGCAAATGGAGTAAGACATAAACCGCAGAGCAGAGCAGAGAGTAGAATATTTTTATTCATGATGCGTACCTTGTTCCTATATTTTTTAGGTTACTCCTTAATAGAATAAAAAATAGCCAAAATAAAACAGTGTAGATCAGGTAAATAGTGCTGAAAAATTGTGTTAAATCGCTTAATTATTAGACAGATCAATAGTGTTTATGTAGCGATATGCAACATTCAATAGGAAATGTTTTAAAAATAAAATTGAGTTGTTTGGTCAACTTATTCAGCAAAATTTGATATAATACTCTGTCATTCTTTTTATTTCTCTCTATACCACTATGCATTATCCTAAAGTTTACGATGTCATTGTTATCGGTGGCGGTCACGCAGGTACGGAAGCAGCACTTGCTGCGGCGCGTATGGGTCGACAGACTTTACTCCTGACTCATAACATTGAGACTTTAGGGCAGATGAGCTGTAACCCAGCCATTGGCGGCATTGGTAAATCGCACTTAGTCCGTGAGATTGATGCTTTGGGCGGTGCAATGGCACTGGCTGCCGACAAAGGTGGTATTCAGTTCCGTATTCTGAATTCACGTAAAGGTGCAGCGGTACGCGCAACACGTGCACAGGCTGACCGTGTACGTTATAAAGCTGCGATTCGTGACACTTTAGAAAACCAAGCCAATTTGGATATTTTTCAACAAGCAGCAGATGATCTGATTGTTGAAGGCGATACTGTAAAAGGCGTTGTAACCCAAATGGGTATTCGCTTTGATGCGAAAACTGTTGTACTGACTGCAGGGACTTTCTTGGGTGGTGTAATCCATGTTGGTCTTGAAAAATCGAGTGGCGGTCGTGCAGGCGATCCACCATCAATTTCGCTCGCACACCGTTTACGTGAGTTAAATCTGCCTGTAGGTCGTTTAAAAACAGGTACACCGCCACGTATTGATGCGCGTTCAGTGGATTTTTCTGTAATGACACCTCAACCAGGTGATTTCCCGTCTCCTGTGATGTCATTTATGGGTGATGCATCTATGCACCCAGAACAAGTCAACTGCTACATTACTCATACCAATGAAAAAACCCACGACATTATCCGTGGTGGTTTAGACCGTTCACCAATGTACACAGGTGTCATTGAAGGTGTCGGCCCACGTTACTGTCCATCAATTGAAGACAAAATTCACCGTTTTGCGGATAAAGACTCACATCAAGTGTTCTTAGAGCCTGAAGGCTTAGATACACATGAACTTTATCCAAATGGTATTTCAACGTCACTTCCGTTTGATGTGCAGTTTGAATTGGTTCGTTCGATTCGCGGCATGGAAAATGCACATATTTTGCGTCCAGGCTATGCCATTGAGTACGATTACTTCAACCCACAAGCGCTTAAATTTACTTTAGAAACCAAGGCGATTAACAACCTGTATTTTGCGGGTCAGATTAATGGTACGACAGGTTATGAAGAAGCCGGTGCACAAGGTTTACTTGCAGGTCTGAACGCTGCGCGTCGAGCTTGGGATCAAGAGCAATGGACACCAAAACGTGATGAAGCGTATATGGGCGTGTTGGTAGATGACTTGATTACGCTAGGCACGAAAGAACCGTACCGTATGTTTACCTCACGTGCGGAATATCGTTTGATGTTGCGTGAAGACAATGCGGATCAGCGCTTAACCCCAGTGGGTCGTGAAATGGGCTTGGTGGATGACGTTCGTTGGGCCGCTTACTGTGAAAAAATGGAAGCCGTTGAACAAGAAACAGGTCGTTTACAACACCTTTGGGCAGCACCAAATAACCCGATGGGTAAACAGTTTGTCGAAATGACAGGTGCGGATTTATCGAAAGAGTGTTCTGCGATTGATTTGTTAAAACGTCCGAATATTTCATTTGCTCAAATTGCAGAACTCACTGGCTCTGAAGTGTCTGCTCAAGTAGGCGATCAAATTGAAATCGCGGTGAAATATGCAGGTTATATTAACCGTCAGCATGAAGATGTCGCGCAAATGAAGCGTTTGGAAGAAACAAAAATTCCAGCCGACTTTGATTATGATGTAGTTTCAGGTTTGTCTCGTGAAATTACTTTAAAATTGAAGGATGTGCGTCCAGATACTTTGGCTCAAGCCGGTCGTATTCCAGGTGTAACACCTGCTGCAATACAGTTGGTGATGATTACAATTCGTAAGAATGCACAAACCAAGAAATCTGCTTAATCTTTGAAAGTTATTAAAAAAGCCCGCTTTATGCGGGCTTTTTTCTTTACGCAGCTTTGTTCTTTAATTCTTTTTCTTTTAAGCGCTCTAACAGTTCAGTGAACCATTGTTCTTGACGTATATTATTTAAATCTTGATCTTCACTAAGGTGTTTATGGGGATTTGAAGGCAGAGAATCATATTTTTCTGCATGCAGTAAATTTTCTTTACTTACTTCTAGATTATTTTTTAATGAATAGTAACAAGCCAAGTTATAGGTATCATTTGGCCGTATTTTTGAAGCTTTTTGATATTGTGCAAAAGCTTTTTGGAATAAGCTTTCATCATTTTTAAATTTAGCTAAGTCTGAAAGTACATTACCATAATTATTTAGAATATCAGCATCATCAGGTTGAATATTTAAAGCTTTTTGATATTCGATAATGGCTTTATTAAATAGAGCTTCGTCCTGTTGAATTCTTGCTAAAGTTGAAAGTGCTATCGCATAATTCCCTAGAAAATTTAAGCTGTCTGGCTGAATGCCTAAAGATATTTCGAATTTTTCAAATGCTGTTTTAAAAAGGTTTTCATCCTTTTTTATGCACGCTAATCTTAAAATAGAAAGACCAAAGTTTCCTATATTATCGGCATTAAATGGTTGAAGCTTATAAGCTTGTTCATGCAATTCAAAAATTTTATTAAAAAGATTTTCATCTTTTTTTATATTTGCATAGTCTGATAAATTTAATGCGTAATTATGGAGGCATCCATAATGGCGAGTTGATATTGCTAAAGCTTGATCATAAATTCTATGGCTGTCTTCGAATTTCTCTTGATTTCTTAAGTAGCGAGCTTGTTGGTCATATGCCCACATAATGTCATTAATAGCTTTTTCAGTTAGTCCTTTAGTTGATTCTTTATTTTGATATTTGTGTATGACGGCAGTATATAAGCTTTTATTTAAAGGTTTTTCCGCTTGTTCTTTTAAATAACCTGTTAGATTCTCAAGGATGTCTAATCCGTCTCCGAGAGGGTAAGGTTGGATATTTTTAAGTTGTTGGTCTAGGAACCTATATGGATTGGAAAAAAGTTCTGGAGGAAAACATTCAAGTTCTTTTGCAAGTTGAATTAAAAAGTCATCAGCATCAATACCACCAATATAATGTGTTAAATTATTATTCTTTTTTAAAAAACCTTTAACAGACTCTGCTTCAATTTGATCAATATTCTGCTTTCGTCCTGTCCAAATTAAACGATGTTGTTCTGAATATTTTTTCTCGAGTAGGGGGAAAAATTCGTCTGCGTTACCACTATAGCCAATAAATAAACTTGGATTGGAGTTTAATGTTGAAGCAATAAAATCACCCAACTGTTCGGTATGTTTTAGTGTTTCTTCTTGAGTATTCAGTTGAACAAATCCTGTGCCTTGCCCATGTAAGTGAACAATAGATGGATCATTAATCAAATGATAAAGATGTGGGTTGGCAGTTGCAAAATCATAAATAGAAGGGTGTAAGCCTAGAAGATTACAAGCGCGTGACAGTATGCTGTCAAAATTAAAGGTTAGAACACGTTGGATATATCCACCTTGCATAAGGCAAGCGAGAGCAATATGTGCCCAATTGATTTTTTTATTGTCGATAATGTGTGGCTTAAGTAATTCCCTACGCTCAGATTTATCTAAAGCAGACATATACTTGCCGTAATTGTACTTGTCTTTTTCTGGATCAATATTTTTGACTTGGATTGGGAATTTCTTGCAAATCTCTTGAATGAGTTCTGTTGCAGTTGGAACGTCTGCTTTCACTGAGCAACCAGCACCCGTAAAGAATACATATGGTTTTTCATTTTCTTTGGCTTGTTTTAAAAGCTGTGCGACTTCTTTTACGTTAAAGCTCATTATCTTTAAGTTATTAAAATTGATGATTTATTCGATTATACGATGAATTTGAATAATAAAAGTAGAGTTCAACTAAAGAGATGCAATCTATTGCCAATTTTAGAGAAAAAAAGAAAAGTATAGTCAGTTCTGATCATTCGATAGCCTAAAACTAGTTAAATTTTAAGTTATTGAAATTTATATAAATAATTTATTTTTAAATTCTATTTATTCATTTAATTATATGGTTCAGGTCTTATTTGATAGGTTTAATGTTGTATACCTTGAAGCAATCCCGACTATTGTCGTGCTATTTCTAGCCAGTGATACCTTTCAAAATAGCCCCACAAGTTTTAGCCAACTTGCAAACTATTGATGGAGATCAATTATGGCTCAAACAAACACGGGAAAAATGCAGAAATTCCTCATCGTATTTTTGTGTTTTTGGGTGGCTTTTTTTGAAGGTTTTGACCTACAAGCCCCCGGTATTGCAGCAAAAGGAATCGCAGCAACCTTTGGTTTAGATCAAGTACAAATGGGCTATGTATTTAGCCTAGGTGTATTTGGCATGCTGTTTGGCGCATTCTTTGGCGGACGTTTTGCTGATTATTTAGGGCAAAAGAAAGTCCTGATGTTGTCTATTGCGATCTTTGGGGTATTTTTTAGTATTACAGCAATCGCACCGAATGTAGAAGTTTTATATCTTGCTCGCTTTTTAACAGGTCTAGGTTTGGGGGCCGCAATGCCAACCATGATTTCAGTGGTCGGTGATGAAGCAACGGAAGCTAACCGTGGAAAATTAAACAGTTTGATGTATTGCGGCTTGCCTGTTGGCGCAATTTTTGTTGCAGGGTTAGCGATCTATTTTAAAGATATTCCATGGCAGACATTGTTCTTGATTGGTGGGATTACCCCATTAGTCCTCATTCCATTCATGGCATTTATTTTAAAAGATAAACCGAAGCAAACAACGCTTGTCGAAAATGCTGACCTAGCACCAGTCCCTGCAATGACTGAAGTATTATTTCAGCAACAAAAATTTAAACAGACTTTACCGTTATGGGTCAGTTTCTTCTTCACCTTGATGGTGAACTATATCCTAATTAGCTGGTTACCCAATTTATTGATGGAGCAAGGCTTAGAAAAGCAGCAAGCATTTTTAGTGATGTTGGTGTTTCAGGTAGGCGCTGTGATTGGTACGCTTTGCTTTGGTTACTTGCTGGATCGACTTAAATTATGGCAGATGGCGGTGATTATCTATTCGGGCTTATTCATTGCACTATTATTGCTGTTTACCAGTAAAGTCGTTGCTGTATTAATTGTTGCGGGTGTTCTTGGAGGAATTTTCTCTACAGGTGGTCAATCTATTCTCTATGGAATTTCTCCAATCTTTTATTCAGGGGCGGGTAAGGTCACAGGTGTAGGCAGTGCAATTTCTTTAGGACGCCTAGGTGCAATGACAGGTCCATTACTGACAGGTAAAATTCTAGCCTTAGGTTTGGGTACAACGGGTATTTTGGTGGCAAGTGCTCCGGGAATTCTCCTTTCGGCAATTGCAGTCACGGCATTATCACGTTTTAAAGCTCAGCAAGAGCAAAAATAATCTTTTATCCTCCGATCATAAGGAGCTACGCACAAGTGTAATGATTTACATTTGTGCGTTTGGCATTTTATCGAAGTCTTTTATGCTGAACGTTAAATATCAGTGCTTGGTTTTAAAAATTAAGAACAATAATTTGTTGTCTCAAAAAGCGATAAATATCAACTTTTTTAAACGATAAGGATAGATTAGGGAATAAAATTTGCTACATTATAGGAAACCATTCTCATTTGGCATTAGTTAAATATGTCTTACATTGTTCCTGATGAAGAATTATTACAAACGCGAACAAAAAAATTCCTCAAGCGAATTTTTATTATGCGACAGCTTGGAACAATTTTGTGTTTTTTCCCTATTTTTTCAGTATTACGGGATATGCATTATGAAAGTAGCTATTTTATTTTATTGGCAGTGAATGCTTTTGTTTGGCCAAGTGTTGCCTTCTTAATCAGTCGAAGATCTAGCGATCCTGTGAAATCAGAACAAACCAGTTTGATTCTAGACACCATGTTCGGAGGCGCTTGGATAGGGGTGATGGGCTTAAGTCCCATGCCATCTTTTATTATTCTGGCGGTATTTATTGCAGACCGTTATGCAGCAGGAGGATGGAAACTTTTAGCTCCTTCAATTTTAGGATTTACCGTATCTTTGATTGGTATCTGGTTATTGGTTGGTATGCCTTTGACCCTCACTTTTAGCCCTCATACGGTGTGGCTCACCATTCCATTGGCAACCTTATATTTAATTGCCCTGAGTATTTTATCTCGGAAGCTCTCTACCAATTTAAGTCAGAAAAATCGTCAGTTTGAACGGATTGCCTTAATGGATCCGCGTTTGCATATTCCTAACCGTCGTTTGTTTGAGCAGCGTTTAGCCAGCACTTTTGTACAGACACAACGTGGAAATAGTACGGCTCATTTAATGTTAATCGATGTGGATCATTTTAAAGACATTAATGATACCTATGGACATGAAATGGGAGATTATGTCCTGATTGAGCTGTCGAATATTTTAAGAGAATCAATTCAAAGTAAAGATATTCCTGCCCGATTCGGTGGTGATGAGTTGGCTGTGATTGTGATGGACAGCAGCTCGCAAGAAATCATGCAATTGTCACAAACCATTTTGGACAAAGTACGACATTTTCGCTTACCGAGTAATCCAGATTTTCGGATGAGTATCAGCATTGGGATTTCTTCGGCAGCCGCAGCAGGTTCCACGACGGATTGGCTAAAAATGGCAGATCAGGCGTTGTATGAAGTGAAACGTCAGGGACGTGATGGTGTGCAATACATTTGTGAAATGAGTTAATAGAAATCATTTTAATACAGCCTTTAGGGTGAATTGTTTTAATTCTGGTGCAAAAAAGCACCTTTTTTTATTTTTGCATCATCTTCGTTCAAAAATAGTATTACGGATGATAAAAACCGTAATACTTAATTGGCACAGCCTTTGCTTAATCATTGCTATGAAAAAAGTGAACTAGGGTTCCGATACGTACGCGTATGCCTGAGACCGAGAGTTCACGGTTCGAAAGAACTACACGGAGGGATAAAAGCCCGGGAGGTCATGCGAATCCACCGAAGAGGTAACAGCAATGGGCTTACATCAATATCACAATGACCAAACACTATGGACTGAAGTGTTGCCAGGCGGACATCACTGGTCGGGGCGTATTCAAAAAGGTGCAATTCTTCGTTTTAAAGCACTCTCTAAATATGCCAATGTTTCACTGTTCTGTGTTAATGCTGCCGATAAACTAGAGCGTTTTAACATGCCAGACAGTTTGAAAGGGCAACATACCGCCTATTTAAGCTCGGGTCATGTGCTGTATTCAGATCTTGGGCGTGTCATGGCTTCCATTGTTAATGATGAACACGGTTGGAATGATGTGCTATGTGGTGCAAGCCGTGCGGAACAGATCACAGCGCAATATGGCCACCAAAACTTTCAAGCTGCACGCAATGCCATGTATCAAAGTGGTGTAGATGGTTTATTGGTGGAAATGGCGAAGTGCTGTTTAGGACAAACTGACTTAAGTGCCACTCTGAATTTATTTTCCAAAGTGGCGCCCAATGATGCAGGCGAACTCTCTTATGTAGCCGCTGACAATACCGATCAGGTGATTGAGTTACGCTTTGAAATGGACTGTTTGGTATTTTTGTCTGCTGCACCGCATGCTTTAGATCAAAATCCTATTTACCAACCTGCGGACATTCAGCTTTCTCTGTTTAAAGCCAATCCTTTGAATGAACATGATCTCTGTCGTGATTCATGTGCCCAAAACCAGCGTGCGTTCCAAAATAATGCACGTTATTTCGCATTATCTGATGCTTGCTAAGAACTCTGGAGAATGGTCATGACAGTATTACAAAACTTTGAAAAAACAGTGTTAAGTGAAGTGTGTCCTGCGGGTGAAGCATGGATGTGCGAAGTGAAAAAAGGACAGTACTTCCGCATTATCGATTTAGAAGGCAATCAGGCGGTGGATACACTGTTTATCAGTGCTGAAAATCCAGAAGAACGTTATAGCGCAACCGATACCTTGGCCATGAATCGCCAGATTTATCTTGAAAAAGGCACCACGTTATACAGTAATTTGGCGCGCCCGATGGCAATTATCCACGATGATAACTGTGGTCGACATGACACTTTGGGCGGTGCATGTTCGTGTGAAAGTAATACAGTGCGTTATGCCCACGACACTTACCCAATGCATAGTTGCCGCAATAATTTTATGTATGCCTTGGCCAAGCATCCTGTCGCGTTAAAACATGGTCTAAATGTGCGTCATATTGGTCCAAACATTAACTTCTTTATGAATGTGCCTGTTACCCCAGAAGGACATTTGAAATTTGAAGATGGTATTTCTGCCGCAGGAAAGTACGTGGAAGTTCAAGCGCAGATGGATTTGATTGTACTGATTTCGAATTGCCCACAGCTAAATAATCCCTGTAATGCCTATAACCCAACGCCAATCCAACTGATTGTTCGTGAAGCAGTGGTGGAGTAAGCGGCATGTTTAATAAAGTATTAATTGCGAATCGTGGTGCGATTGCTTGCCGAGTGATCCGCACCCTTAAAAAATTGGGTATTCAATCTGTTGCTGTTTATTCCGAAGCAGACCGTGATTCTTTACATGTGACCATGGCGGATGAAGCCATATGTATTGGCGCTGCACCCGCCAGTCAAAGTTATTTAAATATTGAAAAAATCCTGCAAGTTGCACAGCAAACAGGGGCCGAAGCGATTCACCCAGGTTATGGTTTTTTATCTGAAAATGCAGAGTTCTGTGACCTATGTGAAGCCGCGGGGATTGCTTTTATTGGTCCGACTTCTGCACAAATGCGTAATTTTGGTTTAAAGCATACTGCACGTGAATTGGCAATTCAGAGCCAAGTACCACTTTTGCCGGGTAGTGGTCTGTTGGCAGATGAAGCCGAAGCTTTGGTAGAAGCAGAAAAGATTGGTTATCCCGTGATGCTTAAAAGCACCGCAGGAGGTGGTGGTATTGGCATGCGGTTGGTTTGGAATGCCGAAGAGCTGAAAGATGCTTATCAAACGGTATCTTATTTGGCACAAGCGAACTTTAAAGATGCAGGCTTATATTTAGAAAAATTTGTGCAAAATGCCCGTCATATTGAAGTGCAAATCTTTGGTGATGGCAAAGGTCAAGTTCTGGCATTGGGCGAACGCGATTGTTCGGTACAACGGCGTAACCAAAAGGTGATAGAGGAAACACCTGCACCGCATTTTTCGGATGAACAACGTGATTATCTGCAACAAGTCGCTATACAACTGATGCAATCGGTGCAATACCGTTCTGCGGGTACTGTAGAATTTGTGATGGATACCGATACTCAAGAATTTTATTTCTTGGAAGTGAATACCCGTTTGCAAGTAGAACATGGTGTGACTGAACAGGTTTATGCTGTGGACTTGGTGGAATGGATGGTGACTTTAGCCAGTGGTGACTGGATTGCACCGACTTCGGCTTTACAGTCTAGAGGGCATTCCATTCAAGTGCGCTTATATGCCGAAGACCCAATTAAAAACTTCCAGCCGAGTGCAGGACTTTTAACTGAAGTTGAATTTGATCCACATTGTCGTGTCGAAACTTGGGTGGAAACAGGCTCAAATGTGTCTTCCTATTATGACCCGATGATTGCCAAAATTATTGTGACTGCTACAGATCGTGATGCCGCGATTCAAGCCATGACAGCCAGTTTAGCCAATACCCAAGTGGCAGGGATTGAAACTAATCTTGAGTATTTACAGAATATTGTGGCGGGAGAGGTATTTCAAGCAGGTACACAAACGACGCGTTTTCTAAATAGCTTTACTTGGAAAACTCAAAAGATTGAAGTGTTACAAGCAGGGATTCAAACTTCGATTCAGGACGTTACAGGACGCTTGGGATATTGGGATGTGGGAGTCCCGCCATCAGGAGCGATTGATCCATTTTCTTTGAATGTTGCCAATCAACTGTTGGGTAATGAGAAAAATGCTGCGGGTCTGGAATGTACCCTGCAAGGTCCGAGTTTAAAATTTCACTGCGATAGTCAAATTGTGCTTACAGGTGGCGAGATGCCAACAACACTGGATGGCGTAAGCATTCCAATGTGGCAAACTGTAAATGTGAAGAAAGGACAAATATTAAAATGTGGCAAAATTAGCACAGGCTGCCGTAGTTATATTGGGGTTAAAGGGGGCTTTAAAGTCCCTGAATATTTAGGCTCGCAAGCCACATTTACCTTAGGGCAATTTGGTGGTCATGCAGGGCGTAACTTATTGGTCGGTGATATGTTGCCAATCACATCTTTTAGCGATCAGCCTGCGAACGCTTTAAATCAGGAGCAAATTCCTGCATTTAATTCGAATTGGGAAATTGCGGTGATGTATGGCCCACATGGTGCACCTGACTTTTTCACCAAGCAGGATATTGAAACTTTCTTTGAACATGAGTTTGAAATTCATTTTAACTCAAGCCGAACAGGCATTCGTCTGATTGGACCAAAACCTGAATGGGCACGGGAAGATGGTGGTGAGGCAGGCTTACACCCATCCAATATTCACGATAATGCTTATGCGATTGGGGCGATTGATTTCACGGGCGATATGCCAATTATTTTAGGACCAGATGGTCCGAGTCTGGGCGGTTTTGTCTGTCCAGCAGTGGTGATTCATTCTGAATTGTGGAAGTTGGGACAACTAAAAGCAGGAGATAAAGTGAAATTTATTCCTGTGAGTTACCATCAAGCCAAGCAGCTCAATCAAGACTATCAAGCCATGCTGGATGCACCATCATCTGAAAGTATTCACTATGAGCAAGTGGTACAACCCGAGCCGATCACTTTAAATCATGTAGTTTTGGATATGGTCAAGGGGGATAGTATTCGCCCTGATGTAGTCTATCGTCCTGCGGGGAATCATTACCTGTTGGTGGAATATGGTGAGTTGGTGCTGGATTTGAATCTACGTTTCCGTATTCATGCCTTAATGCAATGGATGAAAGAGCAAAACATCAAGGGCATTATTGATTTAACTCCGGGCATTCGCTCGCTACAAATTCATTATGATTGTTTGGTACTGGATCAAACCGATTTACTGCGTTTGCTAGAAGTGGCTGAAGAACAACTGCCCAATATTGCCGAAATGCAGGTTCCGTCACGAACTGTATATTTGCCTTTGGCTTGGGAAGATTCGCAAACCCAATTGGCAACGGAACGTTATAGCCAAATCGTGCGTGCCGATGCGCCGTGGTGTCCAGATAATATTGAGTTTATTCGCCGTATTAATGGTTTAGATTCTAAACAAGCGGTGAAAGATGTGGTCTATAACGCCAGTTATTTGGTGATGGGACTGGGAGATGTGTATTTGGGTGCACCAGTGGCAACACCTTTAGACCCGCGGCAACGTTTAGTCACCACCAAATATAACCCAGCGCGGACATGGACACCTGAAAATGCGGTGGGCATTGGCGGTGCTTATATGTGCGTGTACGGCATGGAAGGGCCGGGCGGTTATCAGTTTGTGGGACGAACCACGCAAATGTGGAGTCGTTACCGTAAGAATGCCAATTTTGAAGAGGGTAAGCCGTGGTTACTGCGCTTCTTTGACCAGATTAAATTCTATGAAGTGTCTGAAGCTGAATTGATGCAGATGCGTGAAGATTTTAAAGCAGGACGTTTAAATCTACGCGTTGAAGAGGGTGTATTGAACCTAAAAGAATATAACCAATTCTTGCAGGAGAATGCTGAAACTATTCAGGCATTCAAGCATATCCAGCAAAGTAACTTTGAAGTCGAGCGTCGTCGTTGGCACGAAGCAGGATTGGCGGAATATGTATCTGAAAGCTTAGATACGGTGGATGATGGTGAAGCCGTGTTAATTCCAGATGGTGGTTGTGCCGTGGAATCGCACATGCCCGGTTCAATTTGGAAAATTGAATGTCAGATGGGTGATGTGGTGGAAGAAGGGGCGACTTTGGCGGTGATAGAAGCCATGAAAATTGAGATTCCAATTTTGGCACCTGATCGTATGAAAGTTGAAGCCATTACCATTGAAAAAGGGCAAACCGTGAAAACGGGGCAAGTGCTGTTTACATTGGCACCTGTGGCTTAGATAGTTTTCCCCTAACCTTTCTTTTAGGAGCGGTTAGGGGATTTAAATAGCTTTAGTAATTACACTTTTCAATATGCTTAAAAATTCGTTCGCAAAGCTCAGTTGCTTTTGAAGTGAGTTGCCAATCAGGGTTTTCATCAAAATCTTTAATAATTTCTCGGCAAAAATCTAATTTGTATTTAATAGTCCCAACTCCTGTACCATCAGCAAATGCAGTTTTGGAGGATGTAGATTTTGGTTTTTTAATTTGAGTATCTAACAGCTTACCAATTCCATCATCTGTATGATCAAAATAATTTTCATCTGAAATCTGATCAATGAGCGCAATATCATAACTTTTAGTTGTTGATTCTTTCATGCGAAAAAATCTAGATTTTGCTACACGAATAATGGAGTTTTTAGGTAATGTATTTTCGGTTTCTTTACATTTTAGAATGAAATAATTTTCAGATTTCAATTCCTTTTTTAAAATGGCTACACGATCAGCCTTGCCGTTAATATCTCCATCTGCGATCAAAAGCATTAAAGCATTTTACTTAAAATTGTATTTGCACTGGCTTTGTTGCACAAAGCTGTTCTTAAGGGCTTCTTCAGCAATATAATTTTCAAATGAAGAAGCCTACACACAAAATCTACCGCACAACCAATTGGCCCGCATATAACCGAGCTCTCATTAATCGTGGAAATATTGCCATTTGGTTCGATCCAAAAACACAATGGTATGCACTAACAAGTAGTAAACAAGGTCGAAGTCAAACCTATTCCGACATAGCAATTCAATGCTGTTTGATGATCAAATCTCTATTTAGACTCACTCTACGCATGGTTACTGGCTTTGTTCAAAGCTTAATTAAACTTTGCGGATTAGATTGGACAGCACCAGACTTCACGACGCTTTGTAGAAGACAGAAGCATATTGATATTGCAATTAGTTATCAGAAAAACAGTGATGGGCTTCATCTACTCGTAGACTCTACTGGCTTAAAGTTTTTGGGTGAAGGTGAATGGAAACGAAAGAAACATCAGCCTGAATATCGTCGCCAATGGCGTAAATTACATATTGGTATAGATGCTAAAACCTTGCAAATACGCGCTATTCAGCTCACAACCAATAATGTGAGTGATTCACAAGTACTTGGTGATTTACTGGATCAGATTCCACAAGATGAGAAGATTGACTCCGTTTATACCGATGGTGCTTATGACACCAAGAAATGCCGTCAGGTCATTGCAGATCGGCAAGCGCATGCAGTGATTCCACCCAGGAAAAATGCGAAACCTTGGAAAAATATAAAGATCAGCTCGCTAGAGCGAAATGAATTGCTTCGAACAGTTAAATGTTTAGGCAGGACATTATGGAAAAAATGGTCAGGCTATCATCGCCGAAGTTTGGTCGAAACCAAGATGCATTGCATAAAGTTATTAGGCGATAAACTCAGTGCAAGAAACTTTCAAAGCCAAGTCAATGAAATTCATGCACGTGTAGCAGTCCTCAACAGATTTACGGAATTAGGTCGCCCTCATACCCAAGTTGTATCTTAAATTTGGATCTTCTAGGGTAGCTCTATCTTTCAAACCTTTGTGCAACCAAGCCGCCCTGAATTAGAACAAGACTAAATTTTCTGCACAAATAATAAGCTTTTTCAGCCCTTAAAACCGTAAATATCCTCCATCAAACTGGCACGCTTTCTGCATTTATTCGAGTAATACAAAATTCGAATTTGGTAATACCAAAGAGGAGCCGCAGATGCAAAAGTCGCAAACCCAAGCCAAGAAGACATCACAGCTTTTTAAACAGTTTCTACTGGAGTTAATTAGCGTTCGCGCGGGCTTTTATGTCAAGCAAGACCCTCATCATCCTGAAACATTGCGGAAGTAAATTGTGGCTAAACCTAAACTTGCCCGAATCAGTGTCACGGTTCCAGAAAGTACCTTAAGCGCACTGGATCAGAAAATTGTTGATCAATGCTATGAAAGTCGTTCGCAAGCCATTGTAGACATGATTCACAAGCACCTAATTGCAGAAGAAGAGCGGCAAAATTCGGTCATGGTCGGCACATTGACCTTGCTGTATGACGCCAGTTCTATGCCATTGCGAGTTCAGTTAATGGATTTGCAACAGCAATATTTGGAACAAGTAATTAGCTCGCTGCATATTCAACTGGATGAGCAAAAAATTATGGAAGTCATGCTGATGCAAGGCAAAAGCACCGAATTAAAGTTAATGAGCCAACAATTTATTACTCTAAAAGGGGTCATTAACGGACACCTTGAATTGATGGATGCGGTAATGCCACCGATTCCACAAAATGTTGAATAATCTAAGGGGAACCTGAAAATGATGAAAAAAGCAGTGTTATCAATGTCCGTGGTTGCGGGTATTTTACTTTCGGGCTGTGACAATACCGCCAAAGTGCCTGAAGCGGAAAAAAAATCAGAGACTACGGCAACGAGTCAACCGATGACCATTGGTTATAGTGACTGGCCGGGATTTGTAGCTTGGCAAGTTGCGATTGAAAAAGGCTGGTTAAAAGAAGCGGGCTTAAATGTCGAATTTAAATGGTTTGATTATTCAGCATCGCTTTCGGCATTTGCGGCGAACCAGTTAGATGCAGTTTTGGTGACCAATGGCGATAATCTGGTCACAGCATCGGGGGGAACCAAAGGCATCATGATTATGGCAACCGATTATTCCGCAGGGAATGACGTGATTATTGCCAAAGAGGGCATAAACAGCATTGCAGATTTAAAAGGGAAATCGATTGCGACTGAAAAAGGTTTGGTGGATCATCTATTATTATCTACAGCTTTAGATGATGCCAAAATTTCATTATCTGATGTGAAACTGGTCAATTCAATGACCAATGAATTGCCGCAAGTCTTTGCAAGTAATAGTGTAGATGCCATTGCAGTATGGCAACCCGTCGCCAATCAGGCATTAAAATCGGTTGCTGGGTCTAAAATTATTTATACCTCAAAAGATAAACCGGGTCTGATTTATGACACGCTGACCGTGAATATGAGCCATTTAGCTGCCAACAAAGAACAGTGGTCGAAATTAATTCAGGTTTGGGATAAAACCGTGAAATATATTAATGACCCTGCAACCCATGCAGATGCGGTCAAGATTATGTCGAATCGTGTTGGGGTAGATCCTCAGCAATATGAACAATTTATTGGTGGGACACATTTACTGGATTTAGCTGCAAACAAGAAAGTGTTTACCAAAGGTTCAGGCTTCGATTCCATTTATGGTTCGACGTATCATGTGAATAAATTTAATGTCAGCAATGGCATCTACAAAACTCAAATGGATGTCGATGGTTTAATTTATCCCGCATTGATCGAAGGATTGAAATAAGCCACTTATACGAGGAAAAGCCCAGAAATCTTCTGGGCTTTTTGGTTGGGTGATACAGCATGGCGATGTTTCTGTCATGCTATTTTTATATTAAAGATGGGTGCTTTGCGAAAAGATATTAATCACCAGAATTCCTGAAATCATTAAAGCTAAACCAATCAATGCAGGTACGTCTAATTGCTGCTTAAAACCAAACCATCCCACCAATGAAATTAAAATAATGCCCGCACCCGACCAAATTGCATAGGCAATGCCCATAGGAATGGTTTTTAAGGTTAAAGACAGAAAATATAAAGCAATCGCATAGCCCACGACTGTAATTGAAGAAGGGATAAACACACTAAACCCTTGTGAGGCTTTTAATGCTGAAGTAGCAATGACTTCGGCAATAATCGCAATGCTTAAGTAGATGAATGCAATCAAAATATCACCTACTTAATATGTTGCTTGAGCATGATGTAACAGATGCTCAGCTTCTTGTGTGAGCCAAGTTTGACTGGCTGCTGTTGTAGGGGTTTGCGTTTGGAATTGATAATGGGGTTGATAGATGTCGACCTTGAAATATAAGGCATAGGTTTCACCTTCAATTTCTTTGACTTGCTTAAGCTGATTTTCACCAATATATTCGAAGCCTTCGAGTGAAAAGGGCTGCAGCAAGCGATGGTTTTGGGTGCTGAATTGTACGCCCGAAGATAACGAACCCACTGAAACTTCAAACTGATTGATTTGCTCTAAATCAACACCTGCTTGATGCGCCTCCACTAGATGAGTAAACGGGTCGATAACTTGCTGATTTTGCGGCAGTCGAGACTGTGCATAAGCCACTAAGTCACCGCAAATAATCAAGCCTGCATCCAGTTGAACTGGAGTATTCGATTCAAGATGAACGGCTTTTTCTAAACGTAATCCAAGGTATAAACCTTGATTGGCTTGTTGACGCCAATCCTCCACATAGGCATTGCTAGGAGAGAATTCCAAAATACAGTTGCCAATGCAATGTAAGGTTGCGGGTTCTGGCCACTGAATATGGTTTTGGTAATTGGAATTTGAATTGACTTGCCAAGATAAGACTTGCTGTTGTTTATTCCACTGGGTTTGTCCAAGCCAGCCCTGACGTTGCAACACAGGGGTAAGCTCAATATCTTTCAGTCTTAAATCAATGGTAAAAGATTTGGATTGAAACCAATAAACAATAGTTTTCTCATCCGTTTGACCATTAAAAAAACTAATGCTTTTGCGTCTAAACGCACCGAGCAATTCTAAAGGCAGCCCTACGGTATTTACATCAGTTGGCAAGAGTTGAGTCGACAACTTTGCACATAAATCGATTAAATTCATAACTTTTCCTTGTGTTCATTTAGACCAAAGGAATACAACGGACGGGCATTGTTCAGCACAATTTCGCCAGATGCGACTTTTTCTTTTAAATAATGAAAGGTCTGAGCAGTCTGGTTGAATAAGTGCTCTCCGCCACTTAAAGGGGCATATTTGGGTTGATCTGTCTCAATCACAGGCTGAATCACATAGTCATAATCGCAAGAGAAAAACAGCGGGAACGAGTAGCGCTCTTGTTGAACTTTTTTGACGCGATGTTTGGTGGCCAAATAACGTCCATTGGACAGAATTTCCATCATGTCGCCAATGTTCATCACCAGTGTGTTTTCAAGTAAGGGAATATCGATCCATTCCCCTTGTTTATTCAGGACTTGTAGGCCGGGAGCGGTCGGAAGGAGTAGGGTAAAACATTCATAATCGGTATGTGCTCCCATACCTTCTTGGTCTTGTGCCTGCGGATTGAAGGGGTAGTGAATCAGTCGAAGTTGACTCGGTGCATGAGCAATATGCGTATCAAAATAGTTTTCCTTTAAACCTAAGGCTAAGGCAAAACACTGGAACAATTGCTGACCAATATCTTTTAGATGTTGATAATACTGCGATACATGCTGTTTAAATTCAGCATCTTCAGGCCACTGGGTCGGTCCCACTAAAGGACGCCGTTGTTCTATCCCTAAGTAGTCATAATTCACATCATAGGACTCTTTAAGGTCATAGACATTTTGGACAAATTGTTCTTCTCCAATGGGAACATAGCCGCTATGATTTTCGGAAAAACCAATGTAGTGCTGCATTTTACTTTGCTGATCACGGGCAAAATATTGTGCGCTGATCCGACATAAATTTTCAAAGAGTTCGGGTTGGAATTGCTCACCTTTTAAATATAGAAAGCCAACCTCTTTACAGGCTTGATCGAGTGCCTGTGCAACAGATAAACGCTCTTCCAAATGTGGGCTGTTGAGTTTTGAAATTTCTACCAGTGGTAATACATAATCGTTTTGCATGATCATCACCAAAAGTTGGTCGTCCAACGTATTGTTCAACACTTTGGGTCGTCCCAAAGGCTAGGATTGTTTATGAGCATCTTATTTGTGTGTGCTGACTTGTGTCATACGTGGAATTTTGGGTAGCTCTGCTAAAGCTGGGTCAAGTTCATCTTCCTGTGCGTGGACCAAGGCATCGACACGTTCACGTAAGCGTTTGAATTCCGGTGTAAGCATCAGTTCTGCATTGCGTGGTCGTGGTAAATCCACCTCAATAATTTCTTTAATTTCCCCTGGATTGGCTTTCAGAGCCACAATTCGATCTGCCAGTAAAATGGCTTCATCCATGTCATGAGTGACAAAAATAATGGTGATGTCGATGTTCTGCCATAAATCCATGAGATGTTTTTGCATTTTCTGACGGGTATGCGGATCGAGCGCCCCAAAAGGTTCATCCATGAGTAAAATTTTCGGTTGATTGACCAAGGCACGGGCAATCGCAACGCGTTGTTTCATGCCACCCGACAGTTGATGCGGATATTGGTTTTCATATTTTTCTAAGCCAATAATGTTGATCCATTCACGTGCATGTGCTTCTGCGGAGGCATGGCTTGCACCTTTCATGAGCGGACCGAACATCACATTTTCTTTGACAGTTTTCCACGGAAATAATGTATAGCCTTGAAAAACCATGCCACGTTCTGGGCTAGGGCCTGTAATCGGTTGACCATCGACCAGTAGTTCTCCACTGTGATACGGATCGAGTCCCGCGACGACACGGCTAAAAGTGGATTTGCCACAACCCGAGGGACCAATTACACAAATAAATTCACGCTTATGAATTTTTAAATCGAGTTGATTCAACACGGTGCGTTGGGTTTTGCCATGTTGAAACACTTGCGTGAGTTTTTTTGCCTCAAGAATCACAGGGCGTTGATAGATTTGTTCAAAATATTGTGTTGCACCATCATTCGAGGTTGTATTCATTATTTTGCTCCTGCTTTCCATTTAAACAGTCGTTCGCCCAATTTCATTAAAATGACATCGCAGACCAGTCCAATCACCCCAATAATCAAAATAGCAGCATAGACATTATCAAAGTTTTGATAACGTGCTTGTTGGGTAATAAACCATGTGATGCCCGAGGTCGTACCAATCAATTCAGACACAATTAAATAGGTCCATGCCCAGCCCAATAGCACGCGTAAATCACGATAAATATCGGGTAATGCCGCAGGAATCACCACATGAAACAGACTTTTCATTTTGTTGGTGCCGAGGGTATAGCCTGCTTCTATCAGGCCGCGATCGACCATGCGGGTGGTATTGGCAATAATTAGAATTTGTTGAAATAGTGTTCCGATCACAATAATGGCAACTTTCGGCGCATCATTAATCCCTAAGATGGCAACCGCAAGTGCACCAAATGCAGGGGCGGGTAAATAACGGAAGAACTCGACAAAAGGTTCGGTCAGTTTTGAAATCTTGAGTGAGAAGCCACACAAAATTCCTAAAGGAATACCAATTAAGGAAGACAAGAAAAATGCGGTAAAAACCAGTTTAATACTATGCCATAGGCTTTGATGAAACCACGGAGCATCGGGTTGTACAGGTGCGGTCGTAAATGCAGTGATGAGCGCCGTTGCAACTTCATCGGGTGCAGGTAAATAAATCGGGTTGACCAATTTGCCTTGAGGTGGCGCATCGCCGTGATTGCCAGCATTTTGTGCTTCATTATAGAACAGCGCTTTATCGACCCGACTGTCGACTTGCAAATAAGGCACGCTGCCAGAGTCGGTAATTTGGACTTGAGGATGCCAAATAAACGGCAGATAACTGACAGCACACCAAATCAAAATCGGAATAAGAAATGAGCAAAAGCCCAGAATCAGCTTATTTTTTTGGTTGAGTTCATTTGCAACATATCCCATATCGCTTGCCCGCCTAGTATTACGAATTTTTAAAAACGTATTACTCATAAGCAAAATAAATGCCAATTAGAGATTAAGCACAGGAAGCATGATTCAATCAAAACAAGATAACTCTGCGTTGTGCAGCATTTTTACTATATTGAATCAATACCATTTTTAATGGGATAGCTCGGAATCATTCGTGATTTGGGGGAAGGTGCGTTATCTATGTGTGGAATATGCTGACGACAATTTGTATAGGATTAATCAAAGACAACACCTTATGCAGTCCTCTATGATTTGTTATCCCTCTGGGTGGGAGAAGAATAAGAATAACGGAGCATATGGAAAAACGCTTTTCCGAAATTCAACATTATTGTTCAAACAACGCTATATCAGCATGAGTTATTAGAAAAATGAATTTTCATTAGCTGAAATAAAGATATTGTTTGGAGGATTCAAGCATTAAATCTTTTAAGAGTTTCTCTATAATCAGCTTTTTTATTTAATATAACTTAACTTTATGAAAATCTTAGATGGCGGTTTTGGTCGTGAACTTGCGCGTAGAGGTGCACCTTTTAGACAACCTGAATGGTCTGCATTGGCTTTAACAGAAGCACCAGACATTGTAAAACAGGTGCATTTAGACTTTATTCAGGCGGGTGCAGAAGTTATTACCACCAATAATTATGCAGTGGTTCCATTTCATATTGGCGAGCAACGCTTTGAAAATGAAGTAACAAACTTGGTGAATGTTGCTGTAACTCAGGCGAAAAAAGCAGTTGAAGAGAGTGGAAAAGACGTTCGCATTGCAGGTTGTTTGCCTCCGTTATTTGGTTCTTACCGTGCGGATTTATTTAAAGAAGCAGAGGCTAAAACTCTTGCAACACCAATTATTGAAACTTTGTCACCGCATGTCGATTTTTGGTTGGCAGAGACACAATCTTGCCTCAAAGAAGTCGAAACCGTACATGCCTTATTACCTAAAGATGGGCGAGATTTTTGGGTGTCGTTTACCTTGCAGGATGAAATTCAGTTAGAACAACCATTATTACGTTCTGGGGAAAGCCTTGAACAAGTGGCAGAGCTACTGAAACGCCTTGATGCCAATGCCGTATTATTTAACTGCTGCCAACCAGAAGTGGTATTACAAGCCATTATTGAAATTAAAAAATTATTACCTGAAACAGTACAAATTGGGGCTTATGCCAATGCATTTCCGCCACAGAAAAGTGAAGCAACCGCTAACGATGGTTTAGATGAAATCCGTGCCGATTTAAATCCTGAATTATATTTAAGCTTTGCACAGCAGTGGCAAGCTGCGGGAGCAACCTTAATTGGGGGCTGTTGTGGTATTGGTCCTGAGCATATTGCAGAACTTTCTCAATTTTTTAAACAGTAAGATTTTCTTATGTCTACAGCTAAAATTGGCTTACTTTCCTTAACTGCCTTAGTGTTTAGTTCTATGGTGGGTTCTGGGGTATTTAGTCTGCCACAAAACATGGCTGCAGTGGCAAATGGTCAAGCCTTATTAATGGCTTGGCTTATTACAGGCGTAGGAATTCTGTTTCTCGCCTTTGCACTGCTTTTTTTAACACGGCAAAGACCTGACCTGGATGGTGGTATTTATAATTATGCCCGAGAAGGTTTTGGTGAATTAATTGGCTTTTGTTCTGCATGGGGTTATTGGCTCTGTACCACCATCGGCATTGTTGGATATGTGGTAATTGCCTTTTCTGGTGTGGGTTTATTTACTGATAGCCCAGAGCATGTGTATTTTGGTGAGGGCAATACCCTGTATGCATTGATTGGTTCATCCATCTTTGTCTGGATTGTGCATTGGCTGGTCAGTCAGGGGATTAAAGAAGCCGCTTTGGTAAACCTTATTGCGACTATTGCCAAGATTGTCCCTTTGGTTATTTTTATTGCCTGCGGCTTTGTTGCCTTCAAGCTTGATTTATTCAAACTCAATTTCATCGACTTTTCTTTACAGTTACCTGTTTGGGAACAGGTGCGTAATTTGATGCTAATTACCTTATGGGTATTTACGGGTATTGAGGGAGCTGTGGTTTTATCGTCCCGTGCCAAGAACAGACAAGATATTGGTCGTGCAACCGTTTTGGGTGTGCTACTGGCATTAAGTTTCTATGTCATGGTGACTGTGCTGGCTTATGGTGTAACAGGGCGGGCTGAAATTGCCAATATGCACAACCCATCTATGGCGACCATACTAGAGCAACTGATTGGTTTACCGGGCACCATTATTATTACGCTGGGTTTGATTATTTCGGTCAGTTCTTCATATTTAAGTTGGACTTTATTTGCAACGGAAATTCCATTTTTAGCTGCAAAAAATAAAGCTTTTCCTTCTATCTTTTTAAAAATCAATCAGAATGGTGTACCGATTGCGTCGCTTTGGCTGACGTCTATTGTGGTGCAAATTTCTCTGATTGCAGTCTGCTTCTTTGATAAAAACTATACGCAATTATTGCTCATTTCATCTGTAATGATTTTATTGCCATACTTTTTGGTTTCTGCATTCTATTTAAAAGAATCTGTGAAACATAAACGTAGTAAACATGTTTGGATTGCCGCAGTCGCTGTGATCTATGCAGCATGGTTACTTTATGCGGCAGGTGTTTCATTGTTATTGCTGTCGGGTTGCCTGTATTTACTGGGGTTACTTGTATTTTTCTATAGTCGATTTACACATAAAAAAGTGGCATTTGAGTAAAGTGAATAAAAAGAAAACCGCGATAACAGCGCGGTTTTCTTTTTGGCAGGCCATAAAATGACTCAACATATTTTCTACGATTGAAGTGTCACAATAAGCATGTTTAGACTTGGATTATTTATCTAGGCGTTTTATAAAATATTGCGTAACTCACGTGCCGTCTCTTGCAGTAATGGCAAAATGTGCTGAATCAGATATTCCTTAGTGGTACGAGTAGTTGGGGACACAATATTCAAAGCGGCAATCACTTTGGATCTTTGTTGATAAATCGGTACGGCAAGCGCATGGACACCTAATTCATGTTCCTCACAAGAATAGCACCAGTCCTGTTCTTTGATTTCATGTAGTAAGTTTAAAAATGTTGCATTGTCGGTATGGGTGTATTTAGTTAAACGTTGTAGTGGATATTTTTCCAACCATTCACGTTGCTCATTCGGTTCTAGATGCGCCAATAAAATTTTCCCTGCGGATGTTGCATGCGCGGGTAAGCGGTTACCTAAGTGTAAACCATAAGGATTGACGCGATCTGTTTGTTGATGTGCAGCGCTACGTGCAATGGTAATGGCTTCATATCCATCCAGTACCATTACGGAAAAGATTAAAGATGTTTGGTTGGTAAGTAGATTCAATAGAGGTTGAGATATCTTAGGGAGTTGAGCACCTGCTAAATAAGAACCTGAAAATTTTAAAATTTTAGGGGTTAAATAAAAATAATGACCATCCGACTCTAAATAACCTAAATATTCAAGGGTGAGCAAATGACGTCGTGCCGCAGCACGGGTCATCCCTGTACGTTCAGCAGCCATGGAAATGTTTAAACGATGTCGTTCTGTGCCAAAGCTATCCAAAATTGCTAGGCCTTTGCTGATCCCTGCGACAAAATCTTCATGACGAATGGTTTTTTTATTGTCTTTATTTTCAAGCCATCTTTCAGTTTTGTGCAATTCCTCATCCATGTAGATACTTTCCTGAAATGTATTTTGTTTATATTTTTACTATAGCCTGAAATCTGACTGAAAAAATCAGGTTTTGTTCGATAATAAGTAAAAATGTTCGATCATCGAACAAAAGCACATCTAGCTATCTAGTCCAGAGTTAAGAAATGATAAAAAATGAACGGATAAGGAAATCGAACTAAAAGACTAGGGAATGTTGTTTTAGCTGAATTGCTCTCCAGTATAAGTTAGGTTTCCGTGCCTTTTCAAATTTTGCATGATGCACAATGGAGTTATCTAATGATAGATAAAAGTGCAGCGACCTTAACGGAAGCGCTCTCCCAGATACAAGACGGCTCAACCATCATGATTGGTGGTTTTGGTACAGCAGGCCAACCCGCTGAACTCATTGACGGGCTGATCAAGCTTGGACGTAAAGACCTGACCATTGTCAGCAACAACGCAGGCAACGGCGACTATGGTCTGGCGAAACTGTTGAAAGCCGGTGCCGTGAAAAAAGTCATCTGCTCATTCCCACGTCAGTCCGACTCTTGGGTCTTCGATGAACTCTATCGTGCAGGCAAAAT
>NZ_SJNT01000003.1 GCF_004331035.1 Acinetobacter sp. ANC 4910 | reverse complement strand
CCATTTTCATTAGGCACAGATACCGCAGGTTCAGGGCGTGTACCTGCCACTTTTAATAATATTGTCGGGTTAAAACCAACCAAAGGGCGTTTTTCAAATTATGGCTTAATGCCAGCCTGTAAAAGCATAGATTGCATTTCTGTATTTGCCTTGACGGTAGACGATGCAGAAGTTGTGGCACAAGTGTTGGAACAATTTGATGTGCGTGATAGTTACTCACGGCATCATCCTAAAACAGCGCCCGCAAAATTATCCTCTGCCTTGAATTTTGCGATTCCAAAAACCTTGCAATTTTTTGGTGATGTGCAAGCAGAGCAGGCTTTTCAGCAAGCGATTGCACAACTAAAGCAAATGAATGTGACCTTGACTGAAATTGATTTTTCAATTTTTGAACAATTGGCAGCACAACTTTATCAAGGCACGTGGGTGGCTGAGCGTACGGTAGCAGTTGAAACATTACTTGAACAATGTCCAGAAGCATTTGATCCAACCGTTTTAGACATTGTTCAACAAGGCAAAAACTATACGGCACTCGATGCTTATAAAGCCGAATATCTCAAAAATGATTTGGCACGACAGATTCAAGAGTTGCTGTCTGAGTTTGATGCTTTGGTTGTGCCAACATCACCAACCATTCATACCCTTGCTGAAATGCAGCAGCAACCTATTCAATACAATTCACATTTTGGCACCTATACCAACTTTACCAATCTTGCAGACTTAAGTGCTTTGGCATTACCTGCGGGATTTCGCGAAGATGGCTTACCGTTTGGCATCAGCTTGATTGCTCCTGCATGGCATGACTGTGCTTTGGCAGATTTTGGTCGTCAATGGCAAGCACATGTGCAACTACCTTTAGGAGCGACAGGACGCCCTTATCCTGAAAATGTAAAGTCAATTTCTGCACCATCAGCACAGCATATTCGTGTGGCGGTAGTGGGAGCACATTTAACGGGTATGCCGTTGAATTTTCAACTCAGCACACGCCAAGCGGTGCATGTAGAAACCACTAAAACTTCAGCCCATTACGCCTTGTATGCACTGAATGGCACGATTCCGCCAAAACCAGGTTTGGCACGTCAAAGCAATGGACAGGAAATTATCGTGGAACTATGGGATGTGCCAACAGCTCGATTTGGTGAGTTTGTCGCTGAAATTCCAACGCCATTGGGGATGGGCAATGTTGAGCTCAGTGATGGGCGTTGGGTTAAGGGTTTTATTTGCGAGCCTTATGGTTTAGCCGACGCTGAAAACATCAGTCATTTTGGCGGCTGGCGCGCCTATATTCAGCATCGTAATGCACAACAACTACAAACAACACATTAAAAAGATTATAAGGAATGCTCATGTTTAAGACTGTATTAATTGCCAACCGTGGTGAAATTGCTGTACGTGCGATTCGTACCTTAAAAAAGTTAGGGATTACCAGTGTTGCGGTGTATTCGGACAGTGACCGTTATGCACAGCATGTTCAAGATGCCGATCTGGCAGTGGATCTACAGGGAACCAAACCTGCTGATACCTATTTAAGTATTGAGAAATTAATTGCTGCTGCCAAACACACAGGTGCCGAGGCAATTTTCCCAGGCTATGGTTTTTTGTCTGAAAGTGCTGAATTTGCACAAGCCTGTGAAGCCAACCATATTGCTTTTATGGGACCAACTGCTGAACAGATTTTGGAATTTGGTCTGAAACATCGTGCACGTGAATTGGCGGCTGCCGCGCATGTCCCGATGACACCGGGTACTGGTTTGCTCAATAGTTTAGAAGAAGCATTGGTTGCTGCGGCAGAAATTGGTTATCCAATTATGCTGAAAAGTACCGCAGGAGGGGGCGGTATTGGTTTAACCCGCTGTGATACGCCTGAAGCACTGCAAGATGCTTATGCCAGTGTAAAACGTTTAGGTGAACAATTTTTTAAAGATGCAGGCGTGTTTTTAGAACGTTTTGTCGATAAAGCCCGTCACGTTGAAGTCCAGATTTTTGGCGATGGCTTGGGTCAGGTGGTGGCTTTAGGTGAGCGTGATTGCTCATTGCAACGCCGTAATCAGAAAGTGGTGGAAGAAACACCTGCTGCATTATTACCTGAAGCGACACGTCAGAAGTTACATCAAGCAGCAGTAGAACTGGGTGCTTCGGTTAACTATCGTAGCGCGGGCACCGTCGAGTTTATTTATGATGCTGCGCGTGATGAATTTTACTTCTTGGAAGTAAATACTCGTCTACAAGTCGAACATCCTGTGACAGAGATGGTAACAGGATTGGATTTAATTGAATGTATGCTCAAAGTGGCGGCGGGAGATGCCTTAGATTGGGAAAAATTGCAGAATATTCAGCCGCAAGGCGCTGCGATTGAAGTGCGTATTTATGCTGAAGACCCAGTTAAAAACTTCCAACCGAGTCCAGGGGTATTAACTGAAGTTTATTTTCCTGAACATGCTCGTGTGGATACATGGGTGGCGACAGGAACAGAAATTTCACAATACTTTGACCCGATGATTGCCAAAATCATTGTGCATGCGGAAAACCGCGAGCTTGCAATTGCAAAATTACAGCAAGTACTGAGTGAAACACGCCTCAATGGCATCAGTACCAACTTGGATTATGCTCGTGCAGTTATTGCCGATCAGCGTTTTGCGGAAATGAACATTTGGACACGGATGCTAGATGATTTTGCATATACGCCAAAAGTAATTGAAGTCTTGCAGCCGGGAACCCTTAGCTCGATTCAGGATTATCCGGGACGGACAGGGTATTGGGATATTGGTGTGCCACCGTCAGGTCCAATGGATGACTATGCATTCCAATTGGGGAATAAAATTGTCGGCAATCCACAAAATGCCGCAGGATTTGAGTTCACGTTATTGGGGCCGACACTGCAGTTTCATGTTGAAACTACGATTGCATTAACAGGTGCGCCATGCGTCGCTACCTTGGATGATCAGCCGATTACTTTTTGGTCGGCGATTCAGGTGAAGGCGGGGCAGGTGCTTAAACTGGGTCAGGTTGAATCTGGATGTCGAACTTATTTGGCTGTACGTCATGGTTTAGATGTCCCGCTATATTTAGGCAGTCGTGCAACTTTTGCATTGGGGAACTTTGGCGGACATGCAGGTCGTACCTTACGTACTGGTGATATGATTAAACTGGTTGATCCTGATATGCCACATGCAGGGTTAACTTTGGCCACAGCCGAACCCCAAGATCTCGCATGCGATTTGATTCCACGTTATGGACATGAATGGAAAATTGGTGTGCTCTATGGTCCGCATGGTGCTCCTGATTTCTTTAAAGCGGAATATATTGAAGAGTTTTTCCAAACTGAATGGACAGTACATTTTAACTCCAACCGTTTAGGTGTTCGTTTATCGGGTCCAACTCCAAGCTGGGCACGTGAAAATGGTGGTGAAGCAGGCTTACACCCATCCAATGTGCATGACTGTGAATATGCGATTGGTGCCATTAACTTCACGGGGGATTTTCCTGTGATCTTGGCAAAAGATGGTCCAAGTTTGGGTGGTTTTGTTTGCCCAGTGACGATTGCCAAAGCAGAGCTGTGGAAAGTGGGGCAATTAAAAGCCGACGATAAAATTAGCTTTTACCCGATGACAGTCGAACAAGCCAATGCTCTAGAACGTCAACAAATTGAACAGATTGAGCATTTTGCTACGGCACAAATGGTTGAAGAAATGCCAGCCGTGATGGAAATTGGAAGTACCATACTGGCTTTACGTGAGGAAACAAAGACCACACCAAAAGCAATCTACCGTCAGGCAGGAGACAGTTATATTCTGCTGGAATATGGTGAAAATGTATTAGATTTGGCGCTGCGTTTACGCGTGCACCAATTAATGCAAATGATTCGTAGCGCAAACCAAAATGGCATTTTAGAACTGTCGCCTGGGGTACGCTCACTGCAAATTAAATATGATGGTCTGGTGATTTCACAGCCACAATTGATTGCACATTTACTGGAGTTGGAATCTTCAATGGGCGATTTAAGCCAGTTAAAAATTCCATCGCGGATTGTGCATTTGCCAATGGCATTTGAGGACAGTGCGACTTTGGGCGCTGTGGAACGTTATCAGGAAAGTGTTTGTGCCAAAGCACCGTGGTTGCCGAATAATGTCGATTTTATTCAACGGATTAATGGCTTAGACCGTCGTGAACAAGTCCGCGACATTATTTTTGATGCCAATTACTTAGTGCTAGGTTTAGGCGATGTCTATCTGACTGCACCCTGTGCGGTGCCGATTGACCCGCGTCATCGTTTACTCAGTTCGAAATATAACCCTGCACGTACCTTTACTGCGGAAGGTACAGTGGGTATTGGTGGTATGTACATGTGTATTTACGGCATGGACTCCCCAGGGGGCTATCAGTTGGTGGGGCGTACCTTACCTATTTGGAATAAGTTTAAACAAAACAAACAATTTGGCGATAAACAATGGTTCTTACAGTTCTTCGACCAAGTTAAATTCTTCCCTGTTACGGAAACAGAGTTGAATCAATGGCGTACCGATTTTGCACATGGTGTGGCACAGATTAAAATTGAAGAAACTGAGTTTGATTTTGCCCTTTATACCCAATTTTTACAGGACGAAGCCGAGAGCATTGCAGCATTCAAGCAACAGCAACAACATGCCTTCAGTGCAGAAGTTGGGCGTTGGAAAGAAGAACACAGCACACAACCCGAAGAAATTGTTCAACAACAGTTCGAAGACTTTGGTGATTTCTTGGCTGTGAATGCCTCTATGACAGGCAATATTTGGAAAATTTTTGTTGAGTCAGGACAGGAGATTAAAAAAGGTGAAACAGTTGCTATTATTGAAGCCATGAAAATGGAGTTACCTGTGTATGCGACTGAAGATGGCATCGTTAAAGCGGTCATTTGTCGCGCGGGACAAACCGTGCACAGCGGAGAACCTTTGGTGTATATGGAATAGAGTTGAGTATAGGAAATGAAAAGCGCGACAAGTAAAAGCGCAGACAATTTGTCCGCGCTGGTGTATCAACGGATTAAGAACGATATCTTCGATTTCAAATTAATGCCAGGTGAGCGTTTTACTGAGTCTGAAGTAGCGCAAGCTTATGAGGTGAGCCGAACTCCGATTCGGCAAGCCTTGTATCGCTTACAGCAAGAAGGCTATGTCGAGGTCAGTTTCCGCAGTGGTTGGCAAGTCCGACCATTGAACTTCCGCTATTATGAAGAACTGTATGATGTGCGGATTGTGCTGGAAAAAGATGCGATTTATAAGTTGTCGCAGCAGGACTGTGAGCAATCCAGTGAGTTGGCAAGATTGAAGCCCATTTGGATGGTGGAACCGCAAGATTACCTAAATGATATTAAACAGCTTTCACAACTAGATGAAGATTTTCACTGTGCTTTGGTTCGTGCGGCAGGCAATAATGAGATGGTGCGGATTCACCGAGACTTAAGTGAAAAAATACGGATTATCCGCCGTTTAGATTTTTCTAAACAGTACCGTATTGAAGCCACATATCAGGAACATCAACACATTTTAAAACTGATTTTTGAGCAAAAAACCGAAGACGCAATCGCGGCAATAGCCACCCATATTCAGCAAAGTCGAGATGAGGTGAAAAAGATTACCTTACACATGTTGGATCCGAGTCAGTTTGTTTAAGTGTGTATTCAAGATCAGTTTAAAAATGAATTCGACAGCAGATGAGTGGGTAAGCTGTACATGTAACGAAAGTGAAGATTTTGTTATACTATTACATTGATCTTCACCTTTCGTTTGGCTTGCGAGCATCTCATTTTGAAACTGTTAACCCCACAAAAATCCGTGCCTACCCATATTATTTCTGGATTTTTAGGTGCAGGAAAAACCACATTACTGAATAGTTTATTGGCACAAAAGCCTGAAGATGAAGTCTGGGCAGTGCTGATGAATGAGTTTGGTCAAATAGGGGTGGATCAAAACTTGCTCCCCCAAGCCGAAGGCTATGCGGTGAAGGAGCTTTTAGGGGGCTGTTTGTGTTGTAGTAGTCAGTTGCCAATGCAAATTGCTTTGTCGCGGTTATTGTCTGAAACTCAACCAGATCGTTTATTTATAGAACCTACAGGTTTGGGGCATCCAGCCCAACTGTTAGAACAACTGACTGAACCACATTGGCAAAGCCAAATTCAAATGCGTGCTTTAGTTACGGTAGTGGATGGTTCACGTTTGCATGAACAAGAATGGGTAAAACAAAACCTATATGCCGATCAGTTGAAAGCCGCGCAAATTGTGGTGATTTCACATACGGAACACATGCAAGCAGCAGATGAACAGGCTTTACAGCAATTACAGCAGGAATATTTGGCTTATGCCCAGACATGGCTAAGACCTGCTTTGGGGCAACTCCAACTGGCACAGATTGATTTGCCATATCATGGTGTGCAACGCAAAATCCAGCCATTAATTCAAATTCAGAAACAGTATAGTAATGAGTCAGCATTACCTGAAATTAAGCAGTTACCTTATCATTATGTAGAAACTGCACAGGGCTATAGTATCGCTGGCTGGAAATTTTCCAAGCGCTGGCAATTTGATTTCTATGATTTACTTGACCTGTTATGTGAGCAACAGCAGTGGCTCAGAATCAAGGGTATTTTTAATACCAATCAAGGTTGGAAAAGTTTTAATTTCAATCCGAATCAGTTTAATTATCAGTCTGCACCTGAAAATATTGATAACCGTATTGAAGTGATTGTACAAACTAAACGAGACTGGGCCTTATTCGAAACTCAGTTACTTGCTTGCCGTATAGATACTGAAACGGACTAAAACTGTTCAGCAAAACTGTGTTAAATCTTATATGCTAGGCGCCAAAATTGAGGAACATTTCATGGCGCTAAAAGCAACAATTTATAAGGTAGATTTAAATATTGCCAACATGGATACTCACCAATATGGTGATTATCAATTCACAATGGCATTGCATCCATCAGAAACCATTGAACGCTTGATGGTTCGAATTTTAGCATTCGCGCGTTATGCTGGTGAGCAATTGGAATTTACCAAAGATCTGTTTGAAACTGATGAGCCTGCATTGTGGTCAAAAGACTTGACCGGTCAGTTGGTTCAATGGATTGAAGTGGGTTGCCCTGATGAAGATAAAGTCAAGAAAGCCAGTGCACGTTGTAAGTCAGTTGCTGTGGTTACTTATGGTACAGCCGTGGACGAATGGTACAAGCGCAATAGCAAATTAAAAACACTGAGTAATGTAGAGATTTGGCAGTTATCGCCAGCGACCACTGAAGCTATTCAGCAATTGTGTGAACGTACCATGCAATTACAGCTCAATGTGATGGATGACGAGTGGACGCTCATTGGTGATCATGCCCAAGCTCAAATTGAGTGGATTCAGTTAAAGTAAAGATAAGTCGGTTTGAAGAGGAATGAATATGTCAAACGAATTACAGATTATTGATTTAGTGGTAGGCGAAGGCAAAGAAGCAGTAAAAGGTGCTTTAATTACCACGCATTACACAGGTTGGTTAGAAGACGGAACGAAGTTTGACTCTTCGCTTGATCGTGGTAACTACTTTGAATGTGTGATTGGTACGGGCCGTGTGATTAAGGGCTGGGATCAGGGCATTATGGGCATGAAAGTAGGCGGAAAACGTAAACTGATTGTACCTGCACATTTAGCCTATGGTGAGCGTAAAATGGGTAATATTATTCCAGCCAACTCGAATTTAATTTTTGAAATTGAACTCTATGACGTGAAAACACGTGACTAATAATATTTGAAAAATTAACCATAGCATGTTTGGGAAAAAGCGTGCTATGGTTAAACTTGCTACTGAAAATAAACGTTTTTTTAGTGCATTCTATTTTATATTAAAAATCAAATTCGCGAATAAGGAATAAACGCGACTTGAAGATAAAAATATTTCAGCCATATACGATATTGCATTTTATCTTGTATGCACTGACATGCTTGATGTTGCTTTTACAGCAATCCAGTTGGGCACTGTATGAACCAGTTCCCGAGACTTATTACGCGCATCAAAAGAATATTAATTCAGTCCCATTTGAAGAAAATACGACCACGTATTTGTCAGGACAATGGCAGTATTATCCAAAACAATTATTACAAACTGCAACACCGAGCAGACCTTCTAGAACCGTGATTCTACCGATTTCCTTTAAAGAAATAGGTTATCCACAAAATACTTATGGCACTTTTGTCGGTCATTTTAAGATACCGAAAGAATTTATTGGACGTCGTATAGCCATTTGGATTCCAAATCAATACGGCGCTTATCGGATGTATTTAAATGGTGATTTTCTATTAAGGTTAGGTGAGGTTGGCGCTACTAATCAAACTCATAAAACCGAGAATGCACCACGCTTTGCTTATTTCATTGCTGAGAGTGAATATTTTACAGTCACCATGCAGGTGTCGAGTTTTCAAAGTTTACATGGTGGTTTAGAAAATCCAATGCGAATTGGAGTCAGTAAAACTATAAACCGCCAGTTCCAACAATTAATGATGAGCATTGCGGGCGTATGCGGTGCAGTGATTGGTGTAGGTGTATTTACCATATTGTTTGCCTTTTTTCGTGGGGTCAGGCATGGCCAAAGCCAAGGCTTTTTGGTGTTTGGTATCTTTATTATTTTTTTAGCCTTACACAATTTATTTTCTGCACCTTATGTGTATACGGTGTTCACCAATATTGATTGGTTATGGGGAACACGGCTCGAATATATTTTTACCTATCTATCGGCGTTCTTCTTTATCAATTATATGTTTTTACTCAATCAGCGCTATTTGCATCCTGCCGTTTTTACCATAGCTGTATTTGTATTGAGTTTCGACATTGTCATTACTTGTTTATCAATGCCTGAAGTTTTTGAAAAATTGGCATTTTATAGTTTTCTATTGGGAATTATTGTGGTGCTAAACTTTGCTTATGGGTTCTATCAAACCGTAAATAGGCATGAACCCTATTCCACCATTAATTTATGGGCAGTGGTATTGTTGTGTGTCACCTTCCTGCATGACTTTTTACTCAGTTTAAACTGGATTGATTCGGTTAATTTATCCTTTGCTTCGACCAGTTTTTATGCCTTTTTGATTATGGTGCAACAATCTAAGAATTATGCGTATCACTCCGATCGAATTGAGAAGTTGAATAATAATTTATTAGAACTGAATTCCTCATTGGATCAAAAAGTAAAAGAACGCACGGTACAGTTAAGTGACTTAAATGAACGGTTAGAATTACAGGCGAAAACCGATGCGCTGACAGGGGCTTTTAACCGCCGTGCTTTAAATTCCGAAATTCAGCGTCAGTTCAATGAAACTGCTCAGCAGCATAATGCTGTGTTGGCATTTGCCATGTTAGATGTCGATTATTTTAAAAATTATAATGATTATTATGGACATCTCAAAGGGGATGAAATCCTGCAACAATTGGTGCAACTGATTCAACGTAATTTACCAGAACATGCCTATTTAGCGCGTTATGGCGGTGAGGAGTTTGCGGTCATATTACGGAATATGCCTGTAGTGGTGGTGGAAAAATCATTGCAGCATTTACTTCATATTATTCGCGAACATCAGTTTGAACATATGAGTCGAGGGGATCATAAACAATACATTACCGTCAGTATTGGCGCTGCCTATATGGATCGAAATCATCCTTATCATGATATTCATGAGCTCATGAAAGCAGCAGATCAGCAGCTTTATCTCGCCAAGAATGCAGGGCGAGATCGACTGAAAATGTAAAAGATTAAATATATTTAATCATGGGGATGGTGTTTTGTTCAGGGGTGGCATAAGCACGAATTTGGAAACCATGCTTTTGATAAAATGACAGCGCAGTTTGGGTGCTATCGAGTGTAATTTGTTGCAAACTTTTCAGTTTTAAATGGGAAATGGCACTGTTGAGCAAGGCAGAACCAATACCCCGATGCTGCATTTCTGGCAACGTATAATTTAGCAATATTTTTCCAGTGTCACTGACCATAATAAAGCCGACAGTCCGTTGATTAATACTATAAATCCAACTGTCGTTATAATGTATCCATAACAATAAATGGCTATGTGTTTTATTTTCCAACCAAGCCTGAATTTTACTTTCCACACGCTGATGATCTTGTACGCAGGAACGGATACTTTCCTGCAATACATGAATAATCTCAGGAATATCCTGAATTTTTGCTGCCCTAATCATTGTTTGTTCTTATTTCCTGAAAACAGGCTTATTTCATGTGAATTCGTGGCATTGGAACAGTAGAGATTTGTTGCTTTTTTAGTGTGTTTTAGGATGAGTCTTTTAATAAAAAAGTAGCTATGGAATTTGATATAAATCACAAATTTGAACGAACTGTATATGCATTTAACTGATTTTTAAGATAATTGGACTCATCCAAAATATAAAACAGCGTATGATATAAGGGATTGTAATGCTGAAGATATGCCTGAATAGGGGGACAATATGTTCAAAATTATTGTTTTGTGTTTATTAGGCTTTGCCCTGACAGCAGCGTGGCAAATTTTTATCAAAATCAAAGTGACTGAAAAGTATCGTGCTCGCTATTTTTCTAAAAGCTTACCAGAGGATGCTCAAACTGAGCTGACGGAAACGAAAGTAAAACAAAGCAAGGTGATCGAAATTGAATATTATGATCAAGTGCTATTTGATGATGCTGTGCAACAGTTTTTTGAGCAAAATATACATATTCGTGACATTCAAGCCGCAGAAGAAATCCAACATAATCTGTTAAAAAAATTACCATCCAAAGCATTAACCCAAATTCGCAAGTTAGATCTGAATGAGTGGTCGATTTATTGGAATTTCTATGACCAGTCACTCGAATATTATGTTGGAAAATATGGCGTGTTTTGTAGCCATGTAGATCGAAATGGGGCAGAACATAAGTCTGAATTTAAAATGCCTCCTAAAGTCAAAGAATGCGCTTCTTAATGGCGAGCAAAAGTTTTAAAGCTGAGTCACTGTGCGTTTTTATTGCAACTTGCGTTCTACGAAAAATTTCTCATAATGTGCCATTGGTTTTTAAAGTGAATAATTGATGTCTGGACTGGAAATTTTTGCTGTCATCATCAGCGTGATTGGCGTGGCTTTAACCATTAAACGCAACATGTGGTGTTGGTGGTTTAACTTTCTCGCCTTTGTTTTATATGCTTATTTGTTTTATACCTTTAAATTATATGGAGAAACGATTTTACAGTTTTTCTTTATCGTGGTGAATTTCTATGGGTTTTATCATTGGTTTAAAGGTAAGCAACAAGACCATGATATTCGTATCGAACCAATTAAACTCAGCACAGTGATGTGGCAAATGTTATTGGCTGCACTGGGTGGACTCATCTTCGGCTTAAGTCTGAAATTCTGGACAGATGCAGCGGTACCAATGTTAGATGCACAATTGGCAGCATTTAGCTTATTGGCAACCTATTGGACCAGCCGCAAGCATATTGCGACATGGGTACTTTGGGTGTTTGTTGATATTGTGTATGTTGGGATGTTTATTTATAAAGACCTGTTTTTGACCGCAGGTTTATATGCAGCCTTTGTTGGCTTAGCGGCTTTTGGTTGGTGGCAATGGATTCAAGTCCAAAAGAAACAACAAGTGGCAGGCACGAAATCTGCATAGTAATGTCGGGGGCAAGCGGATGTTAATCCATTTTAATCAAGCCAAGTTACAGCAGTTTGATGAACTTGCCCATAAGATTATTCAAAATCCAGAACAATATTTGCAATTTGATTCTGTTTCAGACTTTTATCAAGCGGCTTGGCTTGACCTATTTCCTAAAGGCACGACTTGGGCTGCAACAGGTTTAGATGATGGTGCAACAGAATTTTATGCCATCATTCAATTTCAACAGCATTTTTTAAAGATTAATTGTTTATCAGAAATGAGCGTTACTTTTGGCATTTCCAATGTGTAAAACAAAAAATAGGTCAATGACAGCCTAAGCAGAATTGACTTTAATGAGCCATAATATCAACGTATAGTTAACGTTGTTTTGTAATAAAATACTTGCATTTTCCCAACAGGACAAAACAAAAAATAAGGAACCATCATGGCACATCAGTTTATTGTCAATGCAACCATACAGGGTGTATCCCTAGAAGAATTTAAACGTTTAGCAGCCGATACCAGTCTACACGAACAAGTTTGCCGTCGAATTCCAGGTGAGCATTTAGAAATTTTAGAATCAAAAAAAGTAGGGGACATCTACACGCTTAAACGTGCTTATAATTTAGATGTAAACATTCCAGACATTGCCAAAAAATTATTAAAAGATGCATTCCGCTTACACCGTACAGATATTAGTAATCTTGAAGAAATGACTTCTACCGTAGATTTAGGTGCAAATTTACCTTTACATGCCAGTTGCAATCGTTCAGTCAAAGGTTCAGATCAGCATATTGAATTTCAATTAGAATGGACTGTCAAAGTAAAAGTCCCTTTAATTGGGGGATTGTTAGAAAAACATGCTGAAGGTGAAATTCGTAAGTTCAGCGAAATTGAATTGACGATTGTTGAAGACGAATTAAAAAAGAATTTAAGCGTTTAAGCTTACTTTGGGCTGAGATAATAGCAAAGGGCGCCAGATTGATGGCGCCCTTTGCTATTTCAAGCGATTAGGCTTGATTTACCGAGATATTCTAATATTTAGTTTTTAAATTTCGCCAACGCTTTTTTAAGTGGAAGTTTATCTGTAGCAAAGCCATAAATTGCAGCAAACGGCAGCGCTGTTCGTGCCAAATAAGCTACACGCCATAATCCACCATGATTGGCACCCTGCATCATCAACTCTAATGGATGATTCATGACTGTTTCAGGATTGGCGACTGATTCAGGGTTACGTAAATCATGAATCCAGAGTGCTGCCATAATGGCATTGGTCGTTTCAGGTTTAAACGCTTCGACATCAAATAAACTTGCACCATTAAAAGCGGCTTTGAGCAGCGGATTTTTGGTCACTGAGTGTGTGGTGGTCGATGGTGCAATATTAATACTTACGCGTTGCCCTTCATGACGGGCTAAAGTTGCACGCCATTGCTGAATTCGTTTCGCCAATGCGTAGTTTGGACCTTGCTCAATCACTAGGCAGTCTGCAATGCCATAAGCTTGACCATTGTCAGAGCTAATGAGGTCGTGCAGGTTTCTCTGGAAAAAATGCTTTAATGATGCTGTTGCCACACTCTTGGTCAGCAGTTTCTGAATTTGAGAACGATAACGGAATTTATCTGCTGAAGACTCAACCACTTCTTTGGGTACAGCATAGACATCAGTCGGTGTACACATAAACATTAAGCTGGTATCGGCTTTATGTTCACTCACGACTTTCATAATGCTGTCCATGGCCATTGCAACACGGACATGCTTTTCACCATCCAGATAGGCTATTGCTGCTAAATCTAGTTGATGTTGGCTTTGTAATAGCCATTGGGCAATTTCAGGAGTTTGAGTCAGTAAATTTGCCCCAAGCTTGGCACTGAGTTCACGAGTTGGCGTTTGATCGGGAAGAGAAGTTTGACTTGGTGCATACAACGTTGCGTTACCATTTTGAATGGTATTGAGAATTTTTTGCCAAACTTTGGTGTTGGGTAAATCCACAGCCACAATATTGGCTTTCCATTTGGACAACCACGTGAGTGGACCCGCTTCAGAACCAGCCCCAAACAGTACCATGGTACGGTCAGAAAGATCGAACCATTCAGGGTGTGCATTGGCTAAACGTAAGGCATCTGCATGAGAAGGTTCAATAATGCCGTCATCTTCCCATTTTTGAACTTGCGCCAGTAAAGCTTCACCTTTCAAGTTTTGACCATGATAGGGAATGTACCATTCAGGCTCGGCTTGGCTTTCACCTGTTAACTGAACTGTATGTAATTGTGCTAAGGGCACATCCATCATGTCTTTTAATAAATAACGTTGACCATTACGGTAAAACTCAAAACTATGTTCTGCTTTATGTAGACCTTGTTTGGCAATAGTAATGGGATTACTACAATTGCGAATGCCATGTTCGACCAAGGCTTTAAAGTATTTTGGATAGTTTTTACGCCATTTCTTTTCTTTGAGCACTTGCTGGGCAGATTGGTTGTCTACAATCGATAACGCCTCAGCAATAATTTCCTTGCCTGTGCGAGTTGTACTTGGTTTTTGAGTATCGGGTTGAACAGGGAACTGTAGACCCTCTAAAGAGCTGGACATGCAAAAAATCTCGTCTGATTACAGTATTAATATACAGATGTATTCATTATCTATGCCAAATTAAAGTTTGGGGTGGCATTAACTACCAATTTATGTCCCAAGCGTCTAAAGTTTTAAACTCAGTTGTTAAAAGCTTGGAACATCGTAAGGACGCTTACAGATTTTGAGGCAAGTAAGTTGAAATCGTCTGGTACTCTCAGTCAGGGCAATAGACCGAGAGTCAGAGAAAAATTCAATTTAAGTTATGATTAGCAACGTCCTTTCTTGGCTTGACCTGGTGGGCAGAAATCACCGCCATGTTCGTAGTGTCCTAAGTTGCCATTAGGATCAACCACAATACTGCCTTCAGGTGTATGTACTGCACAAGCAGTTAGGGCGTTTAAACTGAGACAAGTGGCGATAATCATGAGAAATTTATACATATATTTATTCTCCATATTCTATTGTTTTAAGCTTAATTTTAGTGAAATCACTTTATTGTTACGATTTATTTTATGTAAAAGATGTAATCAAATAAAATTTTATGTTTAAACGTGAAAAGAAAATGGACAGAGACTGTTCCTATCTCCATCCATTCATCAAAGACATAAAGCCTTAATTAAACATATTTAAAATGGTAATTGACTCAGTTTATTAAAGAAGTGTGGAATTAAACGTGGCTCAAGTAAAATGGTCACAACGACGCCATATGCTGCACCCCATAAGTGTGCACTATGGTTAATATGAGAGTTCCCTCGTTTGCCTGACCAAATGCTGTAGGCAATGTAGAGCACCGCAAAAATAATGGCAGGAACAGGAATAAAGAATACAAAAATCAGCTTCCATGGTTCAAATAGGATGTACGCAAAAAGAACTGCGGAAACTGCACCAGAAGCACCAAGACTGGCCCATTGAAAGTCATTTTTGTGTTTTAAGTAACTTGGTAAAATGGCAAAAATTAATCCACCTAAATAAAACAGGGCAAAGCCAAGGTCATAAAAGTACTGACGATAAAAGCTCTCAATAATGCTCCCAAAGAAAAATAGGGTGATCATATTGAACAACAGATGAGCGCCATCGACATGAACAAAACCGTGCGTGATAAAACGGTCATATTGTCCTTTTTGCATCGCTGGTGGCCAAAAGATCAAGCGACTCATCAATTTCTGATTAGAGAATGCCAGAAGGGAAACCACCACAGTAATGATAATCAGCGCAACAGTATGGTTGAAAGGCAGATTTAGCATATAGAAAAGGTTCAATTTTTAATGACTCAACCTCAATAATGCCATTAATTGCTTAATTGCACAGGACTTTTAGAATAAATCCGACAATTTTAGTTGATTTTTTTTAATTTAGCCGCATCTTCAGTTAAAATGGCAACTTCAGCTAGAGGAAATATTGTTATGTCGACTGAGAACACCAGCACTGCAGTTGCAGAAGAAATTCCAAACTTATTGATTACACCAACTGCACAAGAGTATTTACGTGATTTATTGGCGAAACAAAATACTCCGGGTATTGGTGTACGCGTTTTTGTGGAAAATCCTGGAACACCTCGTGCTGAATGTTGTATGGCATATAGCGCACCTGAAGAAGTTGTGCCAACAGATTATAAGCAAGACTATCCAGATTTCCCTGCCTATGTTGATGCACCATCTATTCCATATTTATTAGATGCAGTGATTGACTACAACAAAGACCGTTTTGGTGGTCAGCTGACTTTCCGCGCACCAAACTCAAAAGTGCCACGCGTTGGCCCTGATGCCTCTGTCGAAGAGCGTATTACTTATATTTTACAATCTGAAATCAATCCAGGTTTGGCCGGTCATGGTGGTAACTGTGCGTTGGTTGAAGTGGTTGAAGATGAAGAACATGGTTTAACTGCTGTACTTAAATTTGGTGGTGGTTGCCAAGGTTGTTCAGCAATTGATGTGACCTTGAAACAAGGGGTTGAAACGACGCTGAAACAGCACGTACCAGAGTTACAACGTGTGATCGACCAGACGGATCACACTCAGGCAGAAGGTGCATATTTCAAGTAAATATTTGCATGAAATAAATAAAAAGCCTCCATTCTATGGAGGTTTTTTTTACGTCTGTTGAATACAAAACGATGAATAATATAAATAATTAATAAACGTTAATGATAATTATTATTAATAGTAATTGCATTTGTGTTTGTATTTGTTACACTCTGAAACCGAAATTTCACGTTTTTTTCTATCTTCCATACCTTTGGGATATTTGTATGAACAGATGTATTGTCCAATCAGCATTAGCACTTTCAATATTGTCGGTCATGAGTGTGATGAGTAATGCTGAAGATTTACAGACAGAACAGCAAACTTCTTCAACTGCACAAATTACGACACAACAGCCAGATCCAACCGAACTTGAAAAAATTGTTCTGACTGCTGAAGAACAAGTAAAACAATCCTTAGGGGCATCCATCATTACAGCAGAAGATTTGGATAAACTTCCTGTGGTGAATGATATTTCAGAATATGTCCGCCGTATGCCAGGTGTGAATTTGACGGGTAACAGCGCAACAGGGCAACGTGGCAATAACCGTCAAATTGATATTCGCGGTATGGGACCAGAGAACACCTTAATTTTGATTGATGGTAAGCCCGTTAATTCTAGAAACTCAGTCCGTTATGGTTGGCGTGGTGAACGTGATACGCGTGGGGACTCTAACTGGGTTCCCGCAGATGCAATTGAATCGATTGAAGTGTTACGTGGTCCTGCTGCTGCACGTTATGGTTCGGGTGCCATGGGTGGCGTGGTCAATATTAAAACCAAGAAAGTAACCAATGAAGTACATGGTTCGGTTGAGCTGTATAGCAATCAGCCTGAAGATTCTAAAGAAGGGGCAACCAATCGTGTTGGCTTTAATTTAAGTGGTCCGATTGTCAAAGATGTCTTGTCTTATCGTTTGTATGGTAATTACAACCAGACCGATGCAGATGCACCAGATATTAATCCTCTCACTGAGTCGGGAACGCGTGCGGCAGGTCGTGAAGGCGTAGAGAATCAAGATATTGCAGGACGACTGGCTTGGCAAGTAACTGATCAGCAGACCTTTTTATTGGATATTGCGACAGGTCGACAAGGCAATGAATATACAGGTGATATTCAAAACAGTAACTTTGATGCCGCTGGTACAGGTGGAAGCTTTAGCAATGCAGATTATGTCCGAGGCTTATTAGGGCAAGAAACCAACACCATGTATCGTGATAGTTATGCCTTAACGCATGAAGGAAAATGGGACTGGGGTGATACTAAACTCATCGCACAATACGATAAAACCAAGAATAAACGTATTCCAGAATCCCTTGCTGGTGGTCCAGAAGGAAGTCCAAATTCATTTAATAAAAAGACTTCAACTTTAGAAACGTTACGTTTTAATGCAGAAACGAACATCCCTTTAGAGATTGTTGTTCCTCAAGTTTTAACCTTGGGCGCTGAATGGGTAGAAGATGATTTCACCGATCCATCGAGCACAGTACAAACCGATGCTTCTGGGCTCATTAGCTTAGCTGCCGATCGTGAGAGCATGGAGTCTCGAATTGCTTCTGCCTATATTGAAGATAACTTTAAGGTGACAGATAGTACTGATTTAGTCCTTGGAATTCGTTTCGACGACCACAATAAATCAGGTTCGAATTGGAGTCCAAGCTTAAACATTACCCAGAAACTGGGTGATTACTTTACCCTGAAAGGTGGCATTGCAAAGGCGTATAAAGCACCCAATATGTATCAAACTTCAGAAGGATATTTGTTATATACCCGTGGAAATGGTTGCCCAATTAAAGCTACGCAAATTTCTCAATGCTATTTAATTGGTAATGCTAATTTAAAACCTGAAACATCCATCAATAAAGAATTGGGTGTTCAATTCGAAAAAGATAGGGTCAATGCCAGCTTAACGTGGTTTAGAAATGACTATGAAAATAAAATTACTGCAGGTGAAACGGTTTTAGCCACTTCAGCAGCGGGGCATAATATTTTACAGTGGGAGAATGTACCAGAGGCATTAATTCAAGGGATGGAGGGAAGTGTAACTTTAACCTTTGATAACGCAAGTTGGACCAATAATGTAACCTATATGATAGATTCGGAGAATAAAAAGACTGGTAACCCGCTGTCGATTGTGCCGAATTATACGATTAACTCCATCTTTAACTATAACGTTACCGATGCCATGGATGTGAACTTTGTCTATACCCAGTATGGTCGCCAAAAGCCACGTCAATATGCAGAGTCGAATACTGAAAATGGCGATATGAATGTTACTGCTGTAAGAAGCTATGGTATTGCAGGCATTAATGCAGGCTATAAATTCACGGATCAAATCAGTGGTCGTCTTGGTGTTAGCAATTTGTTTGATGAAAAGTTATTACGTGATAACACAGTGAACCAAACTTATAACGAACCAGGTCGTGCTTATTATGCAAGCCTGAAATATCAGTTTTAAGTTGATTTAAAGGCAGAACCAAAAGGCGCTATTCAGCGCCTTTTTTCAAGATTGCTAAGGTACTGTCAGAATAATAGAACTTTTCTAAATAATGACGCGCACGTTGAGCTAGGTAATCTGTTTGCAGCATATTCTGAATAATCGGCTCTAACAGATGCTGTAATTGATTTTGGATTAATGCTTCATCAATATTTAAGTCTCGGAATAATAAATCAAAGCTTCGGTCTTGATTACGCGCATACCATGCAGAGATACCATCTTTCACTTGTTGTGCCATGTATTCACTTTGACGTAAGTGATCCCAAATTTCATGACCTAAGCCAACAGTTTGAGGCAAGTCATCAATCTCAATATAATTTTTTAAGACATTGAGCGGAAGGTCTTTAATTTTATGCCATAAATTGGCTTGAAAATGATAAAGCTTATCGTCATTAAAATGCTGATTTAACACTTGCTCGCTCATTTGACTGAGCTTTTGAATATTTTTTTGTAAATAATGCTGAATGGCTTGATCCAAGTTTGAATCGGTCACACTTTCTAAAACAGATTTCCCCATTTTCATAAAACGAGAAACACCGGGTACATTCTTGACCATGACCGAGTTATCTAAGTAGTCGTGAATCGCGTGTTGGATTAGTTGCGTAATCATGGCAGAGAAAGCAGGGTTGTTCACGACGGTATGAATTAAGCGTTGTCTATGCCCACTTTTACTGGCGACATATTGAGCAATTTTATCGACAGTAAGCACAGGAATGGCATCTGCGATTTTAGTTTGGTCATTTGCAGGATGAACCAACGCAAAGCGAATATGCTCTGCAATTTGTTCAATTAAAAAATCGCTGGCAGGGGTGTTTAAGATTTGTTTTTGAATCAGTTGATGAATCTGCTCAACAGTCCAAATCTGTTTTAATTTTTGTTTTCTGAACCAATGATAAAATTCAACAAACTCATTTTTAATGGTTTCTGACTGTGTAAATTCATCATTTAAAAATTGCAGATGAGCTTCGATCAGTTGCTCAATCATGGGGTGTTTTTGCATAAAAATTCAAATTTAATGTAAGGGAATCAGTTGGTCAGCCAAGGGATTTTTCAGACTTTGGGTCTTTGCAAGAAACGGAAGATAGTAATTCGCAACTTGTTTATCTGCTTCTAACAAAGGCATATGACCCACATTGTTCAGGATGACAGGAGCCTCGGCACGTTTCAACAGAGATTTTAATTCATCTGCAACTTCAACATTAAAAATTTTATCTTGTTTGCCCCATAAAATTAAGGTTGGCGCTTCTACATTGCGGGTAATTCGGGCAAAGGTTTCAGGGGTATAAATTCTGTTTAATGTCGAAATTTGCTCAATGACCAGATTATTTCTGCCTGCTTGTGCAATCAGTAATTGCTCTTTAGCATGTTTGAGTTCAGGTGAAAGTTTGGGTGGATTCTGCATGATTTCATGGCGAACTTCGTCATAATCACCAGGTTTTGACACAATAATATGCTTTAAAAAATGAGGGTCTTTGGTGTAAGGCGTGTTGGCTTTTTTATAGATGCCTGCACTATTTAACAGAAATAAACTTTGCGTATCAAAAGGATATTGCGCCGCATACAGCGTAGCAATTGACCCCCCTAAAGAGTGACCTGCGATATTTAATTTATTTTCAATATCAATAGCTTCAGCAAATTGTCGAAGGCTGGAAGTGACATTGGGAACAGCAATATCAAAATTTGATGGAACTTTGGTGTCCCCATAAATAGGTAAGTCAGGCACAATCACGTGATAGTTGGGGGTGAGATAAGAAGCAATACGATTCCAATTGTCACGGTTTCCTCCAATCCCATGGATCAGTAAAACAGTAGGTTTTTGGCTCGATCCTCCTTCGTTATAGCTCCAAAAAATATCCCCTACTTTGAGCGTTTTGGTTTTTAATCCGCAATCTTCACGTTCTTGTTGTAAATAATTTTGTAGCGTAATTTGCTCAGAAGAAAGCTGTAGGGATTTGGCAGAAGCAATATTGAGCAATGACATTGTAAGGAGGATTGCCATTGCAGTAACAAAATGAGAAAAATATTGACTGCTTTGTGTCATTGACTTAAATCCTTGTCACTAAAATTCTGCTGTATGAAATCTATGTTTGAAACTGTAAAAATGCTGGAATTGGTATAAAGAATAATCGTGCGCTTTATGATGATCTATTGTAAATACAATCATTAGAATGTCACGAATAAGTTTATTGAGATGATTGATATAAAAACCAAATAATGTGATTTACTTCAATGTAATGAAAAAACTGTTTGAACTTTTTTGCCAATATAAAAATGCTTAGCTGTATTCTTTTTTGCAAGTGACATTCATTTTTGCTGGTATTAGAATATTGAAACTTCAAATCATGGTGGAAAAAAGAATGCTAACGGCTCAAGAAGCATTAGACCGTCTTAAAAAAGGAAACCAACGTTTTGTTTCTGGGGAAACAACCCTCCCTAAACAATTGACGCACCAAGAACGTGCTGAAATGTCGGAAGATCAGAATCCATTTGCAATTGTACTGGGTTGTTCTGACTCGCGTGTTCCTGCCGAGATGGTTTTTGACCAAGGCTTAGGTGATCTATTTGTTATTCGTGTTGCGGGTAACGTGGTTGCTCCTTCGCAAGTGGGTAGTGTGGAATTTGCTGCTGAACGTTATGACTGTGCAGTGGTTGTTGTTCTTGGGCATAGCCATTGTGGTGCTATTCAAGCGACCATTGACACTTTAATGAACCCAGACTGTCCACCATCAAATAATTTAATGTCGATTGTGAACCGTGTGCGTCCATCTGTCGAAACCTTGATGCAGACTGAGTTGAAAAACGATTTGAAAAAACTTTCGAACCACGCCGTTCGTTCAAATGTATTTGCTTCGGTCAATCAATTACGCCATGGTTCGGCTGTATTGGAACAATTAATTGCGAAAGGCAAGATGATTGTTGTGGGTGCCGAATATTCACTAGAAACTGGCGAAGTGATTTTTTTTGATTTCTAAGACATCTGATCTATAAAATATGGATGTGATTAAAGGCGCTTTATAAAGCGCCTTTAATGTATGGATAAGCGAGATTTAATAATTTTACTTGTGCTTGTGCATTCGGATGAATTAAATCGTTTTGCATTAAACTTTTATGACCTGCGATACCTTCTAAAAAGAAGGGTAGTAATTTCACTTGATAACGTTGACTGACAACCGTGTAGTTTTGTTGAAAAGCCTTGCTATAAGCGGTGCCATAATTCGGTGGAATTTTCATTCCAAACAAAATAACTTTTGCTTTCGCCTTTTGGCTTTGCTCAACTAAACGTGCTAGATTTTGTTGAATCATTTGTGGTGGTTGACCACGTAAACCATCGTTTCCTCCCAGTTCAATGACCACAATATTTGGCTTATACGTTGCAAGTAATTTGGGTAAACGTGCTAAAGCACCACTGCTAGTTTCACCGCTCACACTCGCATTGACCACTTGATGCTGTTTCGGATACTGTTGGTCTAATCGTTTTTGTAACTGTGTGACCCATCCTTGTTGTGGCTGTAGACCATAACCTGCGCTAATACTATCACCGAGAATCATAATAGTTTTAGCGGAGGCCAGCATTGGATTTAGGCAGAGCATTAGCCCCATCACCCAAGAATAAACGAATACTTTAAAACGATATTGACGCATATTAATTGACGAAAACCTGAGCACAATAGAAGAGAGATTTATCATGCCACAAGCCGTAATTTCTGCCCAGAATTTGACACAAAAAATACAACTTGCAGATAAAAGTCTCTCAATTTTTGAAAATTTAAATCTCGACATTATGGAGGGTGAACAAATTGCCATTACCGGTCGTTCGGGTTCAGGTAAGTCGACCTTATTGGGGATTTTGGCCACTTTAGATCAAGCCAGTGATGGAGAGTTAACCGTTTGTGGAGAAAATATTTCAGCGCTTAATGAAGAGCAGCGAGCACTTGTCCGTTTGAAATATATTGGTTTTGTTTTTCAATCTTTTCAACTTTTACCGCACTTAACCGCATTAGAAAATGTCATGTTGCCTTTGCGTTTGCACGCTAATTTTCAATATGCTGAGGCAGAACAACGTGCTTTAGAGCTACTTAAAAAGGTCGGGTTAGAGCGACAGGCAGAGCAAACACCAAAAGTGCTTTCTGGTGGAGAACAACAGCGTGTGGCAATTGCGCGAGCTTTAATTAGCCAGCCTAAAATTATTTTTGCAGATGAACCCACGGGAAATCTAGACAGTCAAACTGCCAAAGACATTGAGCAGTTACTATTTGCTTTAAATCAGGAGTTAGGCACCACACTGGTTTTAGTCACGCATGATTTGAAATTGGCGAGACAATGTCAGCGCCATGTGCATTTATTTGAAGGTCAGTTACATGAACACGTGCAGGGCGGTGATCAGGTATGAGTGCTTTATTTCGACCTTTATTGCAGCAAAGTCTGAAAAGTAGCGGCATGTATTTGTTGATTATTGCTTTACTGCTGGCCATTAGCGTAACCACAGCACTGAAATTTAGTAATGAGCAAATCCAGAATGCAGTGACTTTGCAAGCTGCAGAGCTGATGGCAGCAGATTTGGTGTTGTCGGATCAGTCTGCAATTGAACAGCGTTGGAAAGATCAGGCGACTGCCTTAGATTTAAAACAGTCTCAAGTCACTGTGTTTAACTCCATGGCGCACACTGAGTCACAATTCGTCATGGTGAATGTGAAAGCTGTTGATGCACATTTTCCATTACGCGGACAGTTACAGCTTCAGCCTCAACAGCAGGCGATTAAAAGTGGGGAAGTCTGGTTAAGTCCACGGGTGATGGATTTATTACAGGTGAAGTTGGGAGACCAAATTCAAATTGCAGACGGAACGTTTAAAATTTCTGCAAAGATTCAGCATGATTCGAATCAGGAACTTGGTTTTTCGGGTTTTTCACCAACAGTGATGATTGCACAACAAGATATTGCACGAACCAATGCCATTCAAGTCGGCAGTCGAATTGATTACCGACTACTGATGGCAGGCGATGCGAATAATATTCAACAGTTTCAAACGCAATTCAAACAACAACAGAAAACGATAAAGAATGCCACGGGAGTTAATACGGAAGATACCAATGGACTGAAACTGCGTAATGCCACAGAGGGTAATACGCGCTTGATGCGCCCAATTGAAAACTTAGATACCTTTTTACAGTTGGCAAATATCTTAACCATTTTGCTGTGTGGTATCGCGATTGCATTGACCAGTCAACGTTATGTACAGCAAAACCAAGACTATATTGCTTTATTACGTTGCATGGGGGCTTCCAAAGCCCAAATTTTAAAAGTCTACGCTTCTCTTTTGTTGGTTATATTAAGCATTGCCATTTTGATTGGGGTGTTGCTTGGAATGGCTTTGGGGTATGGGTTGTTACAGCTTATGCTACAACTGATTCCGAATTTACAGCTTCAATTTTCTGCATGGGCAATGTTGAAAGGACCATTACCGATTGCCATATTGACCAGTGCGGTGGTGTTAACGGGTTTTATTTTGCCGAATTTGTGGCAGTTGATGTACACCCCACCAATCCGAGTGATTCGTCAGCAAACGCAGTCTATACAAGTCTTATTATGGACCTTGTTGTCTGGCACACTGAGTTTATTTATTTTTAGTCTGATACTGACAGAGAATTTACTGCTGACCAGTTTGGTGATTGGTGGCATTATTGCCCTCAGTGCGCTCTTGTATATTTTGGTCTGGGTGGTTTTAAAAGCTTTAAAACGCTTAAAAATGGCAGTTTCGGCTTATGTCAAAGTACCTTATCAGACTGCATTTCAGATTACGGCTTTGGCACTAGGACTAAGCTTGATTACAGTATTGGCCGTCCTGCGTACAGACTTGTTAGAACGTTGGCAACAACAGTTGCCAAAAGGTACGCCTAATCAATTTGTATATGGTTTGCCGCCATTTGATGTACCCCAGTTTAAACAGCAATTACAGGCACATGGCTGGAACAGCACACCATTGTATCCCAATATTCGTGGTCGATTAGTCGCAAAAAATGAACAACCTTTTTCGGAGCAATTGGTCAAGCAGAACAATTCATTACGTCGTGAGTTAAACCTGACGCAAAGTAGCAGTTTGCCAACAGACAATAAGATTGTACAAGGGCAAGCAAAATTTACCCATGTCGGAGAGGTTTCTGTCGAAGCGAAAACCGCGGCAGAATTGGGTATACAGGTGGGTGATCGGTTAAGCTTTAGTTTGCCTGAAGGCATGCTACACGCCAGAGTAGTCAATTTAAGAGAAGTTGAATGGGAAAGTTTTAGCCCGAACTTTTTCTTTATTTTTTCTCCACAAACTTTGGATGAAAATGCAGGCAGTTATTTGGGGAGTTTTTATGTCCCAGAGCAAGACAAGCCAAAACTGATTCAATTAATTCAGCAATTTAGTAATACCGTCTTTATTGATGTGGGCTTAATACTGGATGAGATTAAGCGCTTGATGAATGTGTTGATTCAAGTTGTCACCATTTTGGCTGCACTGGTCAGCCTTGCAGGCATTTTGGTTTTAATTGCCTGTCTCAATTTATTGATGGATGAGCGAAAAAGGGAAGTCGCTTTACTCCGTTCATTTGGTAGCTCTAAGCCCATGCTCAAAAATATGCTGACACTGGAAATTGGTTTTATGGGCTTATTGGCGGGTATTGTGGCTTGTTTCTTTGCCGAATTGATCAGTGCGATTGCTAGTTATCGAATGAACCTAAGCATTCAAGCCCATTGGGAAATCTGGTTGATTTTACCGGTGAGCATGATGTTGTTGTGTGCATTGATTGGGCGTTATCGTTTGAGTTATCTCTGTGATATACCGCCTTTACAAAGTTTAAGAGAGATGAATCAATCTTAAGATTCATCTCTGGCTCTTTAAAAATGGTAGTGTTGGCGCATGGCTTGTAATAGTTCAGCCCAAATCGGTTGAATCAATTGCACTTGTTGTAGGCAATATTGGTACAGAAACCAGCAGCTCACGACTGCCACAGTTGTACCCAAAATGAAGCTTAGGGCAGGTTTTTGCCACTTTTGGCACAGATACCAAATACCTGCAAGGACTGCGCCCATGAGCATTCCTCCAACATGTGCAGCATTATTAATTCCAGAGATTGTGAGTCCAATCACCAAGTTAATGCCCATGACCATAATTAAGGTCTTTTTATCTAGAATAAAGCGTTGCTGTGCAAGAACCGGAAAGAGAGACAGTAAGGTTAAAGCACCCCCTAAGCCCATCACGGCACCAGAGGCACCAGCACTGACATGTGGAAATAAAGTGGGATTAATCGCCTGCTGATTCAACATACCTACTGTGTCGTGTATTGCTAAATAACCACTAAAAAGACTTCCCATTAATCCTGCGGCAAGATAGAGCATGAAATAATAGAACCGACCAAAGAGTTGCTCAGCCACACTACCAAAAATATACAATGCCCACATGTTTAACATTAAATGAACAAGTCCAAAATGAAAAAACATGCTGCTGAACAGGCGAGTGGGTTCCTCTAAAAAGGTTAAAGGTGCATAATCAGCTCCCCAGCGAATAGCATCTGCTAGGCTTGGATCACTGACATTGACCCCTGAGACAATTTGCCAGAGGAATAGACCCACATTGATGGCAATGAAAAGGGTGGTGAGCCACCAATCCTGCATATTCAGTTTGCTTGGAACCCAAGGTGGTGTTGAATGAGACATGCTATTGTTTAACTTTGAATCTACATTTTAACCAAGCTTAGCACGAAAGAATGAAAATATTAGGAGCAACTTACTGACATGAAAGCTTTTTTTGTTCGAACTTTGTTAGTCATTGTCAGTTTGATTCTACTTGTACAGCTATGGATTTTTAGTAGTTTGGTCTGGTGGCGTACACATCCAGTTGAAACAACCATGTTTATGCGTCTAGATTACTGGTCTGAACCATCAAAACCAATTCAGCATAAATGGCGCGATTATGATCAAATCAGCGATTATATGAAACGTGCTGTGGTCACGTCTGAAGATGGAAAATTCATGCATCACCATGGATTTGATTGGGAAGGGATGCAATTTGCTTTGGAACGTAACCAAGACAAAGGCAAAGTGGTTGCAGGTGGCTCGACTATTTCTCAACAATTGGCGAAAAATTTATTTTTATACAATAAGCGTTCTTTTATTCGTAAAGGCCAAGAGGCTGTTGCCACTTGGATGATGGAGCGTATGTGGTCAAAACAGCGTATTTTGGAAGTGTATTTAAACTCGGTAGAATTTGGGGAAAATATTTACGGGGTTGAAGCTGCAACGCAGCACTATTTTGGTAAAAGCGCACGAAGTTTAACCCGTGATCAAGCGGCATTTTTAGCTGCAATTTTACCCAATCCAAAATACTATCAAGATCATCAAAATGATCGAAAAGTCCAAATTCGTAAAACAATGATTCGTAAATATATGCGTTATAGCCAAATCCCTTAATACGGCTCAATTCAGCGATCAGCATAAAGCACCATAAGCCCAAATTATTTTGGGCTTTTTTATGAAAATGTCACAAAATTGAAGCATACTTATGGCTATACAGATAACGTCTTAAAATCATGGGTTGATTATGAATACGGCGGCACAGACTCCATTAGAGCCAGTTGAATATACTTATAATGATCGATTTATTAATCGTGAACTTTCAATTTTAGATTTCCATTTACGTGTTCTTGAGCAAGCTGTTGATCCGTTGCATCCATTGCTAGAACGCATGAACTTCTTGCTTATTTTTTCAAGAAATTTAGATGAGTTCTTTGAAATTCGCGTTGCGGGCATGTTGGAACAGTTGGACTTGGGCAATGAAAGTCATACCCCCGATGGTCTGACCCCAAAACAGGTTTTAGATCAAATTTCGCAAACGACACATGCTGCGATTGAACGCCAATACCGTATTTTAAATGAAGAAATTTTAGCGAAACTGCGCGAAGAAGATATTTGTTTTTTACGTCGTGGTGAGCTAACTCCAGCCCAATCTTCTTGGGTGAAAAAGTATTTCCAAGAACAGGTTGCCCCAGTATTAACGCCGATTAGTTTAGACCCTGCACATCCATTCCCACGTTTAGTTAACAAAAGCTTGAACTTCATTGTAACTTTGGAAGGTAAAGATGCTTTTGGTCGTCAAATTGATTTAGCTGTCGTACCTGCACCACGTTCATTACCGCGTGTTGTACGCTTACCCGATGAACTGACGGGGGGGAAAGAACACCATGTCATGCTATCTGCGATTATTCATGAGCATGTTTCCGACCTATTCCCTGGAATGACTGCGACTGGCTGTTATCAGTTCCGTGTAACGCGGAATGCGGACTTGGCTTTAAATGAAGATGTCGAAGATTTAGCGAAAGCGTTAAAAGGTGAGTTAAACTCGCGTCGTTTTGGTCGTGCAGTACGTTTAGAGGTCACTGAAAATTGCCCTAAACATATTTATGATTACTTGCTTAATGAATTCGATTTAGAAGAAGAGCAGTTGTATAAGGTGGATGGTCCAGTAAATTTGGCACGATTGTTGTCAAATTTTAAGCGTCCGCATTTGCGCTATGACTCACATACGCCTGTAATTCCTAAAGTGTTGAAAAAATCTGAAAACATTTTTTCAGCGATGCAAAAGCAAGATATTTTATTGCACCATCCCTTTGAGTCGTTTGCCCCAGTCATTAACTTGTTACGTGAGGCTGCGCGAGATCCACAAGTCCTTGCGATTAAGCAAACGTTATACCGTAGTGGCGCAGACTCTGAGATTGTGCAAGTACTGGCGGAAGCAGCGCGTAATGGCAAAGAAGTCACCGCGGTGATTGAGTTACGTGCTCGTTTCGATGAAGAGTCGAATATTGCAGTGGCCAATGTTTTGCAAGAAGCTGGTGCTGTGGTGGTGTATGGTATTGTCGGCTATAAAACGCATGCCAAAATGATTTTAGTTGTCCGCCGTGAAAATAATAAATTGGTACGTTATGTTCATTTAGGTACTGGAAACTACCATGCAGGCAATGCCCGTATTTATACCGACTTCGGTTTGCTCACAACTGACAAAGAACTGTGTGAAGATGTACATCGCATTTTCCAAGAGTTAACAGGTATGGGCAAAATGGCAAAGCTGAAAAAGCTTTTGCATGCGCCATTTACGTTACATGCCCAGTTGGTCAATTTTATTGATGATGAAATTGCCAATGCCAAAGCAGGAAAGCCGGCACAAATTATTGTGAAGGTGAATGCCCTGACGGAATTGCAGTTAATTAATAAACTGTATGAAGCTTCGCAGGCGGGCGTGCAGATAGACCTTATTATTCGCTCTATTTGTTGTTTACGTCCTGGGCTTCCGGGTTTGTCAGAAAATATTCGTGTACGTTCTGTAGTTGGGCGTTTCTTGGAACATACACGGGTTTACTATTTTAGTAATAATGGCAACCCGCATATCTACTGCTCAAGTGCGGACTGGATGGATCGTAATTTATTTAATCGTGTTGAAGCTTGTTTCCCAATTGAAGATTCCGCATTAAAAAAACGGATTTATCAGCAGGGCTTACTCACCTATCTAAAAGACAATCAGCAAGCATGGCTATTACAAGGTGATGGTTCATGGGTACGTGCTCAAGTGGCAGAAGGGGAAGAGCCGCATAATGCCCAACGTACCTTATTAGAAATCATTAAATAACAGTCAAAAGAAAGAGCCTCAAGTAGGCTCTTTTTTATTTATGGCTTAAATGCCGGTAAATCGATTTGATCCGACCTTCTACGCTGTAAAGAGGAATCCCCAATTTATGTGCAATTTCACGAGTATTTAACTGATTTGCGAGCAAAGATAAAATCTCTAACTCGACATCAGAGAACAATTGACTTGGGCTTTCTTTAAAATGGTTGATGAACTGTTGTGCTTGGCTTTGGGTCTGAGCATTGAGAATATATTGTGCCAATTCTCCATGTAAGGTTGCACCACCCCTTAAAATGGTTCTGATCTGTTGCAGAATCTCACGGTCAGTTTGCTCAGTAAAAAAGTAGCCATATGCGCCAGATTGAATTCCACGGAAGATTTGTTCGGTTTGCCCTTTGGGTGCCAGCAAAATAATGACTACATAAGGGTGATAAGTTTTTAATGAGCGTATTAAATCGTGTAAAGGCACTTGTGTAAAATTGAGATCGACTAGGACAATATTGGGTAAATGTAAACGGTAGATTTCAAGTGCATCATCTAAATAAGGTGTAGAGTGAATTAAAGGCGCAGGGTAGCCTAACTCCATCAATAATATTCTAAGGCGAAGGTCTAAATTCATTTCTTCCGAGAGAATTAATACGGGTGCTGGGAGTAAAAGCTCATTCACTATTTTTTTGTCCTAAACTTGAGCATCCAATTATATTTTGACTGTGTTCCAAATACTGAAAATGTTCTATACCTGTAAATTGGGATTTTCTGTCTCTGGTGCTAGTGTAAGTATTTGTTGAATAAAAATTAATTGAAAATGGTTTTAATTTTGTTGTGAATTTTAGGTAATTTGTTGAGATTGTTTTTTTATTAGAATAAATGTTCATGAATATTGTTGTTTAAGGATGATTAAAGTAAATCTTTGCGTAGTCCGCGTGCACTTGGTATAGAGGTATAACGAAATACCGTATAACCTGCTTCTGTCAGCATTAAGTCACGTTGACGGTCTTCATCTTCTTTACCAATATGGCTTGGATCATCTAATTCAACAATTGCAATAACTTTCATATCACGATTTAACACCACAAAATCTGTGACTTTTCGATTGAATTGTTGGCGTATTTTGAACTGGTCACTGGTAATTAGGGCACTAAATGCGACTTGTGCCAAAATATGATGTTCAGGCAGTGCTTCATGCAGTCGAACAAACATTTTCTGTTCAAAGGCAGTAATGAGAGGTTTTTGATAAAATTGCTGACGTTTCCAAAACAGATGTTGGAATAGCATCAAAAGCAAAACAGAACTTGCTAGACAGCCAATAATAAAGAATAGCGTTTGAATTGATGTAAACACAAATTGAACTCAATAAAAAACCCACTACAAAACTGAGTGGGCTTTTAGAATCTTGGCTCTCCAACCTGGGCTCGAACCAGGGACCTGCGGATTAACAGTCCGTCGCTCTACCGACTGAGCTATTGGAGAATCTGGAACGCATTTTAGGGGGCTAAGTGTAAGTGGTCAAGTAAAAAGTTAAAAAATTCAAACATTTTGAGTTAAGTGAATTAAAAATAGGCAAATAGATTATTTAATACGCTGTATCGCATCAATATAAGCGGCTTGTGTCTTGAGGGGATTGGCTTGGCGACATGAATTGATCAACTGCATAAGTTCTTGTTGATTCATATCGGTACGAATTTGCTTTTGAATAGCTGTTAAGACGGTTGGGTTTTTTTCAGCTAAATCACGACTACATTGATATAAGCGTTCGTACATGAGGGCAGAAGCAGACTTATTATTTTCGGACTTTTGTGTGCATTGAAAGGCAGCAAAAATAACCACAATCATAATAATCCAAAAAATCAGGGATTTTAGCCAAGGCATATTCATTCTTATTCTCTGTGCTACTGTTTCATCATAAAGATAGTTAAAATATGGCTAAATTACAATTTGGAATAAGACCGCTCTTGGAATTTGGACAATAAAAAACCCACGTCATAATGCGTGGGTTTTTTAGAATCTTGGCTCTTCCACCTGGGCTCGAACCAGGGACCTGCGGATTAACAGTCCGTCGCTCTACCGACTGAGCTATGGAAGAATAGTAGATTGGCTCTCCAACCTGGGCTCGAACCAGGGACCTGCGGATTAACAGTCCGTCGCTCTACCGACTGAGCTATTGGAGAATCTGGAACGCATTTTAGGGATGAAAGTGAGAGTCGTCAACCCGTTCCTGAAGATAATTGTTTCATTTGATTTATAATTATTCAGTTAAAGCCTAAAAATGAAAAAATCACCCGTAAAGGGTGATTTTTTATGCAGAAAAATAAAAATTATTTTTCAACGCCAGCAGCTTGACCTGCATATTTAGCATTTGCATAGTCCCAGTTCACTAAGCTTTCTAAGAAAGTTGTGATGTATTTAGGACGAGCATTGCGGAAATCGATGTAGTAAGCATGTTCCCAAACGTCAATAGTTAATACTGCTACTTTACCGTGAGCAAGTGGAGTATCTGCATTTGCAGTTTTCATAATAGAAAGCGCGCCATTTACTTCGTCAGCCACTAACCAAGCCCAGCCTGAACCGAACTGAGTTGTTGCTGCAGCAGCAAATTCTTCAGCAAATTTTTCGTATGAACCAAAAGTTTCATCAATTTTTGCTGCTAATGCACCAGTTGCTTTACCGCCACCGTTTTTAGCCATACAGTTCCAGTAGAACGTGTGGTTCCAAACTTGAGCTGCATTGTTAAAAACACCTACTTTAGCTGCATCACCAGCAGAAGCTTTGATGATTTCTTCTAAAGTTTTACCTTCAAGGTCAGTGCCTTTGATTAAGTTGTTTAAGTTAACAACGTAAGTATTGTGGTGTTTGTCGTGATGGTATTCTAAAGTTTCTTTGCTGATATGAGGAGCAAGATCTTCATAGCCATATGGAAGTGCTGGTAAAGTGATCGTTGTCATGATTTCAATTCCTTGCATTTTGCTGGGTTTTGACATTAAGTGGCACTATTGTAAAGGATAATAGGCTAAATTTGCGTAATACTTTTAAATAACAATACAGAATAAAGCTCGAATTTATACGTATATAAAAAATACTTTAAATCTAAACACACTGCTTTAAATCCATATTTTAAGTAAGGAAAATTTGCCAAACCAAAATTAAATCGGATTGTTTAATTCGAAATAACTATACTCAAGATTAAACTGTTCTGAAATAGCTTGCCCTAAGCGTTGTACACCATAGCGTTCGGTCGCATGATGTCCACAAGCGTAGTAATGCACATCCAATTCTTTGGCTTCATAATACGTTCGTTCGCTGACTTCTCCAGATATGTAGGCATCACAAAGTTGCTCAGCAGCTTTGCCAATAAAGTCTTGAGCTGCACCTGTACAGAAACCTACTTTTTGAATGGTCTGTTTATCCGCCTTTAAATGAATGGTTTTAAAGCCTAAGCGTTCCGTGAGGATTTCCTTGAAAGCTTCTGGAGAAATCGCTTGCTTTAAATAACCAATATTGCCAATAGGATGGCGTTCTGAAGCATCTAAAGCCTCAATATTTTCCAGCTCTAAAATTTCAGCAATTGCAGCATTATTGCCCAGCATGGGGTGCGAATCTAACGGTAAGTGATAAGCCATTAATGAAATATCATTTTTGATCAATGATTTAATGCGTTTACCGCGCATACCTGTAATGGGGTAGGGTTCACCTTTCCAAAAATAACCATGATGGACTAAGAGTAGATCCGCTTGTTGTGCAATCGCAGCATCAATTGCTTCTTGGGATGCAGTGACGGCACAGAGAATTTTTTTGACTTCTGAATTTCCTTCAATTTGTAAACCATTGGGCGCATAGTCTTTAAATTCTTGGTTTTTTAAAGTGTCATTACACCATTGTAAAATTTCTTGCAGTGTTGCCATAAAAATCTCTTAAGTTACGAATTAATATCATCAAAACATAGTTTGAATTGTAACTAAAGCATCACAAAACTCTTGCATGAATTTTGTGTATCGAACTGTATTTGCCTTTACAATAAACATAAATTCTTCGTTATTAAGAAATTAAAATATTTTAAGAGGATAGAAACGTGCGCCGGACCTTTACATGGTTACCTTGGGTGTTACTCATTATTGTCATTATTGGTTTTATTGCATGGCAACAAAACCAAAAACCAAAAGCGCCTGTTGCTCCCGATGGCGTAAAAATGCCTGCTGAAAAAGTTGAACCACTAATTGATACTTCAAGAACGGGCGGGGTCGTATCTTATCGTGCTGCGGTAAAAGTTGCTGCACCAGCAGTAGTCAATATTTTTACCACACAGAAAGTCAAACAACTTGATCACCCGCTCATGAATGATCCAGCATTCAGAGAGTTTTTTGGTAACCAAATTCCAGAGCAATTAAATCCTGAACAAAATGAAAATAGTCTGGGTTCTGGGGTGATTGTTCGCCCAGATGGTTATATTTTGACTAATAATCATGTAGTTTCTCAGGCTGATCAAATTATTGTTGCATTACAAGATGGTCGACGTGCTGCAGCAAAAATTATTGGCACAGATCCTGATACTGATTTAGCTGTGATTAAAATTGAGTTAGATAAATTGCCAGTATTACCCTTTAAGTTGAGTGGTAATGAAGTCGGGGATGTGGTCCTAGCGATTGGTAACCCATTTGGTGTTGGTCAAACTGTAACGCAAGGGATTATCTCTGCGACTGGGCGTTCAGATTTAGGCATTAATACTTATGAAGACTTTATTCAAACTGATGCAGCGATTAATCCTGGTAACTCAGGGGGAGCCCTGATTGATGTGGCAGGCAATTTAATTGGGGTCAATACGGCTATTTTCTCACAATCAGGCGGCTCACTGGGGATAGGCTTTGCGATTCCTGCAAAAATCTGTCAGCAAGTGCTTAATTCAATTTTGAAAGATGGTCGTGTGGTTCGTGGTTGGTTGGGTATTAGTTTAATGCCTGTACAGCAAGAAAATATTATTGAACCGAAACAAGCGGGTGTGGTTGTTGCAGACGTGCTGAAAAATGGGCCAGCAGCTCAAGCAGGATTATTAAAAGGCGATAAAATTACTCAAGTGAATGAGGAAAAAATTACCTCGGCATCACATTTGATTAATTATGTGGCACTACAGGCACCGAACAGTACCGTCAAAATTCAAGTCGAACGTGGGGATAAACCATTAAGTCTGGATGTGGTGGTTGGAGAACGTAAACTTCAAAATTCGGATTCACAATATATTCCGTTACCGCAAAGATAAATATTTTAAAACAAGCTCCTGAAAAGGGGCTTTTTTATGGCTAGAGCAAACGACATTAAGCGAATTGATAAGGACGTTTTACTTCATTCATTTAAATGTTTGTGGTCAAATACAGCATGAGAATATAAAGCAATATAGGGAAAAGTCATGACAAATCCAATGATGCATCAGGTAGTGATTACCGAAGTAGGTGGACCAGAAAAATTAGCCATTGAGCAAACTGATGTGCCAGAACCTAAAGCTGATGAGGTTTTGGTTCAGGTACATGCTTTTGGACTAAATCGTCCAGATATTTTACAGCGTCAAGGTCTATATCCCATGCCAAAAGGTGTGACTCCTGTACCGGGTTTGGAAGTTGCAGGTGAAGTCGTTGCAGTCGGTTCCGCTGTGCTGAAGTTTAAAGTTGGTGATCAGGTGTGTGGTTTAACCAATGGTGGTGGTTATGCCGAATATTGTGTTGTACCGGAAAGCCAAACTTTAAACATTCCAGCGGGCTTAAGCTACGTGCAGGCTGCGGCAATTCCGGAAACATTTTTTACGGTATGGGCCAATGTGTTTCAAATGGGTAAAGCCAAAGCAGGAGAAACGGTACTCATTCATGGTGGTACCAGCGGTATTGGTACAACGGCATTAATGCTTTGTAATGCGCTTGGGCTTAAAACCTTTGCAACCGTAGGTTCAGACGAAAAAGTTCAGTCAATTGCTCATTTAACTGATGCAATTAATTATAAAACGCAAAATTTCGAAAGTTATATTCTGGAAAAAACAGCACAAGCTGGGGTTGATGTAATTTTAGATATTGTGGGTGCACCGTACCTAGAACAAAACTTGAACTTATTACGTAAAGACGGTCGTTTGGTCTACATTGCGTTTCTGGGTGGGGCAAAAGCCAAAGAGGTTAAGCTCGGTCAAATTATGATGAAGCGTTTGACCATTACAGGCTCGACCATGCGTGCGCGTAATACGGCCGAAAAAGCAGAAATTCGCCAAGGTTTGCAAGAGCATGTTTGGCCGTTGTTAGAACAAGGTCAATGTATTCCAATGATCTATAAAACTTTTAAATTTGACCAAATTCAAGATGCACATCGTGCTATGGATACAGGTGAGCATATTGGTAAAATTGTGGTTGAAGTGATTTAACCCATTGAGTTATTGATTATGAAGTGAGCTTGAATATAGTGTCATGAGAATATATTCAAGCTTCTCTTCATGTTCATACCTGTGCTTGAAGTAAAGACTGCTCTTTATGTTGGAAATATGAGAGAATAGTAGATTCCCTTTTAATGTAAATGAGCAGTGCATGACTGAACAATCTCCTGAGCAATTAAGTGATATCGAAATTTTAGACGTCTTAAAGTCTATGAAAAACGATAAACTCAATGTTGAAGCCAATCAAATCATTCGTGATGGAGGCAAGGCTGGACGTCAGGAAGCACATAAACAGGCTTTAGTAGCATTACACCAATCTTTTGAAGAAAATTTTGTTGAAGCAGTGACGTTGGCTTTACATTTAAATTCAACTCAAGCGAAAAAAATTCGTTATAAAAAAGACCGTATTCGTATTTTAAAAGCGCAAGGGATTGATTATTTAGCCATTGATGGTGCCGAAACGGCACAAGTTCTGGCGCAAATTGCACAAGCAATTACCCGTGAAGAAGCGATTGTGACAGAAGATTTACATAATATTTTCCCATTCTGGAAACAGGGTTGGCCAATGGTGCAGTTCGACAACGCCTACAAAATTCTAGAAGATGATATTTTGATTCACTATCAATCTGTTTTAGATGCTTTATTAGAAAAGTATTAATTTTTTAATACGCAATTAAAATAAAAAAGAGCACCATGAGATGCTCTTTTTTATGAGTAGTTTTTATCCAAGTGTTGAATAAAGTGGAAATATTCCAAAGATTACAGCAGTGACCAACATCACTAAGCAAGTAATAACAGCCCACTTAATTGTGAACTCTTGGTGTTCGCCAAAATTGATTCCTGCAAGTCCGCACAATAAATAAGTCGATGGAACCAAAGGTGATAATAGATGTACAGGTTGTCCAACAATGGCAGCGCGAGCCATTTCTGCAGGGCTAATGCCATAATGCCCAGCAGCTTCAGACAATACGGGTAGTACACCAAAATAGAAGGCATCATTTGACATAAAGAAGGTGAGCGGCATACTAATCACAGCAGTGATGGGGGCTAGATAAGGTCCCATGCTTGGAGGAATAATTGCTACCAATTGTTTGGACATAGCATCGACCATGCCAGTGCCTGAAAGAATACCCGTAAATATACCTGCCGCAAAAATAATACCGACTACAGCCAATGCACTTGCAGAGTGATTACCCACTAAACGCTTTTGCATATCTAAATCTGGATAATTCACAATCAGCGCAATACATAATGCCACCATAAACAAAATGGGTGCAGGTAAAATACCCATGACTAAGGCAAACATGAGGCCTAGAGTTAACACTGCATTAAATACACGCAGATGATGACGGTTCGCTTCAGGGACTTGAGAGATTTGAATGTTATCTCCATGACTAATATCTAATTCAACTATCCCAATACGTTTACGTTCCATGCGACCATACATAAAACCTAAAAAGTATAACCAGATAATTGCGACAAACATTGGAAATAGCATTGGTACAAATACATCATTCGGGTCTACGTGTAGTGCAGTTGCAGCACGTGCCGTTGGTCCACCCCATGGAGTTAAATTCATGATGCCGCTGGCAAGCATCATTAAGCACGCCATAATCAAAGGGCTCATACCAATACGTTTATATAGTGGTAGCATCGCAGCAACACAGATCATATAAGTCGTTGAACCATCACCGTCTAATGACACAATCAAGGTCAATGTGATTGTCCCTAAAGTCACTTTCAGAGGGTCGCCTTTGACTTGTTTTAAAATCCATTTCACAGATGGATCAAACAAGCCTGTATCAATCATGATTGCAAAATAAAGAATAGCGAATAACAGCATGACACCCGTCGGGGCTAGTTTTTTGATCCCCTCCATCATCATGTTGCCTAATTCTGAAATATTAAATCCTGCTAGACTGTCAACAAAAAAGCTTAAAGCATACGTAATCAATGCAAAAAGAATTGGGATTAAAGTTAAAGCGACAAGAGCGCTTAAACGCTTGGACATGATTAAATACATAAAGCAAATAATCATGCCCAAGCCTAAGATAGTCAGCATGGATCAGTCCTTTGAGTGTGATAGTTTTATTTAATATTTGAGTGAAATTTATAGTATTCAAATACTGGTATTTTTTAAAGATTATTTAACAAATGGTATTTTTTATTCTATTTTTCTAATAAATAATATATATCGCTAAAGTATGTCAGAGTACTAAATTGGTATGGATTTGCATGAATTTGGTGCAAAAAAAGCCTTGCATCATTTGCAAGACTTAGAAAGTAAGAAATAGCTGAACCTTTATTCTTGCGGTTCCGTATCATTGGAGTCTTTTGGCTCTGGAAGTAGGCGAGTCACTAACAGTTGGTCAATCTTGAAATGATCGACATCCACGACTTCAAATTTATAACCACCAAAAATTACCACATCTGCTGGGCGTGGAATTTTACGTAAGCGGTACATCATAAAGCCAGCCAGCGTCTCATAATTCTTTTCATCAGGCATTTCATCAATTTCGAGAGCATGCTTCATATCCTCAATGGGCGTACTGCCATCGATCAGCCATGAATTATCGTCGCGTTTAATAATTTGTTGCTCTGCTTCAATAGGGGTAACCCAATCACCCATGACCGTAATCATAATATCGGACAGCGTGATGACACCTACTACCAAGGCATATTCATTGATTACCACTGCAAATTTTTCTTTGGTTGAGCGAAAACGATCTAGAACCTCAGATAAGGTCAGCGTGTCTGGAATAGTTAAGACATTACGAATGGTACTTTCATTGAGTTGCAGTAAAGATTGATTATTCAGAATACGGACCAGAATGTCTTTGGCATCGACATAACCAATCACATCATCAATATTTTCACTACAGACAACAAACTTGGAATAGGGATATTCAGCCAGTTTTTGACGAATGCTGTCCTCTGCCTCATTTAAAGTAAAGTAAATGACATTTTCACGTGTGGTCATACTTGAGGGAACATTACGTTCTTCAAGTTCAAGTACATTCTCAATAAAGTGATGTTCTTGCTTTAATAACACGCCAGCTTGAGCACCAGCATCCATGACCGCAGAAATATCATCAAAGGTAATATTGTCGTCACGTATTGTATTTACTTTGAACAAACGAAACAGTAGGTTAGCTAAAGAGTTAATGATCCAAGCCAAAGGTTTGCAAACTTTAATAAAGACTTGAATGGGGTTAATGACTGCAATAGAGATTTTTTCAGGTGCAATCATAGCCAAACGTTTTGGCATTAAATCGGCAAATAAAATGAATAGTGAGGTTACTAAGGTAAAAGAAAGTGCAAAGCTAATGCTTTCCGCCCAAGCACCTGAGTAAAAACGAGAAACAAAACTCATGAAGTAAGGTCGAAATGCACCTTCACCTAAAATACCACCCAAAATTGCGACTGCATTTAGACCAATTTGAGAAGCTGCAAAAAAATCAGCAGAATTTTCCTGCAAATCTAAAACTTTTTGCGCTCGCTCTTCGCCAGCTTCGGCCAGAATTTTCAATTTGACTTTGCGCGCACCAGCAAGTGCAATTTCAGTCAGAGACAGAAATCCCGCCCCTGTAATCAGAAGTGCGATGATTATAATATTCTGGAACAGACTCACGAAATCCACCTGCGGATCATCATTATTATGAAATATTTTTAACACAAAAAAGCACTAGGGGAATAATCGAATTATGCCCGAAGTGCTAACAGTATAATCTTAAAAAAGAAGAATTTAAGAAAAATCTAATTAATAATGTGAAAATTGTGAGTTATTTAATAAAAATTCACGATTTTCTTCTTCGATCATTTGACGAGCGACATATAAAATTAACTGGCGTAACCAACGGTGTGCTGGATGATGATGTAACAGAGGACACCATGCCATTTTTAACTCGAATTCAGGAATGTAGAATGGCGGATCTTTGATCAGTAACTGTTGGCTCTTGGCTTGTAAACGCGCAATACGTGTTGGCAAAGTCGCAATCAAATCGACATTTGATGCTAATAGTGCCGGCATTTGATAATGGCGAGTAAAGACAGAAATTTTACGCTTTTGCCCGATACGTTCTAATGCTTGATCAATCCAACCCAAGCCCGCTTGTTTTTCAGGATTTACCCCAAAACCTACACCCATACCTGTTTTAGACACCCAAATATGTTGTGCATCGAGATAACTTTTTAAGTTTAAATTTGATGCAGCAGGGTGCTTACCATTCAATAAGCAGGAAAAACTGTCACGCCATACTAAAACTTGATGGAAACTTTGCGGAATTTCGTTAAATCGGTTGATGGCTAAATCGACTTTACCTTGTTCCATATCACGATAGGACACGTCACTCGGAGTTAAAAAGTCCAACACGACGTTGGGTGCTTCTGAGCGTAAGGCTTTGACTAAACGAGGAACCAAAGTGGCCTCGGCATAGTCAGAAGTCATAATGCGAAAAACACGATTAGAGGTATAAGGGCGGAACTCAGTACGTGGTTCTAAAATCATGGAAAGGTCTGACAACGCATCGCGAATTCGTGGCTGTAATTCAAGCGCACGTTCGGTAGGGGTCATACCTTCGGAAGAACGAATCAATAGAGGGTCATTAAAGAGATTACGAAGGCGACGTAAGATGTTACTCATTGCAGGTTGGGTAACGCCCAATTGTTCTGCTGCACGCGTGACATTTTTTTCACGCAATAATACATCAAGATAAATGAGTAAATTAAGGTCGACCCGCTCCAGATTCATAAAATAAATACCAAGAATAAACTTATGAAATTATGTTGATTATGCCATAAGCGATAAGGCTTGTGTAGAAAATATGATGAAAAAAAGCTGGCGGGAGGTGAAACGAAGTGCGAATGAATAGTAAAGGAAAATGACTAAAAATAAAAGTTAAAGCCTTAAAAACGAACAAGCCATGATTTTGAGTTCATGGTTAAAGTGCCCTAGTGTTTATGGTTTTTTCGACTTAAAGAATTACGAGATAAGGAGCAATCGAGTTTATATTTTATACAGTTGTATTTAAATGTTCGAACTCAAAACTGCGAAATAAAATGGCTAAAATTAGATGGAAATAGTGAAAAAATAGGGGTGCAAGACTTAAGTCTAATGCTTGTTTTTTGATCTAATTGCTCATTTTGTAAGAAATAATATTTTTTCTTTGATTCTATAAATTATTAAATAACAGTTATTTATAATATAATGATTTGCTTATAATACGACTTTGATCTATATATTTTTTTAAAAAATACCGAAAATTACTTGAGGATATTGGATTAATTCTACAACTCAATCTAATCTGTATTCATCGTAATGAAGTGTAGTAAATCTGAACAAAAATCATTATTCAGATTCTAGAGCTTCAATTGATGAAATCCTAATATTATTACAGGAAAATATCATGACTACATACCAAACAGCGATTGATGCAATCCGCGAATTAAAAGCAAAATTCGGAAGCACTTGGGCAGACATCAGTCCTGAAGATGCTGCGCGTATGCAATTACAAAACCGTTTCAAAACTGGTTTAGACATTGCTAAATACACAGCTGCAATTATGCGTCGTGATATGGCTGCTTATGATGCTGATTCAAGCAAATATACTCAATCATTAGGTTGCTGGCACGGTTTTATCGCACAACAAAAAATGATTGCGAACAAAAAATATTTTGGTACTACTGAACGCCGTTATATCTACCTTTCTGGTTGGATGGTTGCTGCTCTTCGTTCAGAGTTTGGTCCGCTTCCTGACCAATCTATGCACGAAAAAACTTCAGTTCCTGCATTAATCGAAGAAATTTACACTTTCTTACGTCAAGCTGATGCGAAAGAACTAAACGACTTGTTCCGCGCGCTTAAAAAAGCTCAAGAAGCTGGCGACACTGCTAAAGCTGCTGAAATTACTGCTCAAATCGACGGTTTCCAAACTCACGTTGTGCCAATTATTGCGGACATCGATGCTGGTTTCGGTAACGAAGAAGCGACTTACTTACTTGCTCGTAAAATGATTGAAGCTGGTGCTTGTGCGCTTCAAATCGAAAACCAAGTATCTGATGCGAAACAATGTGGTCACCAAGCTGGTAAAGTAACTGTTCCACACGAAGACTTCATCGCTAAAATCCATGCATTACGTTATGCATTCTTAGAAATGGGTCTTGATGACGGTATCATCGTTGCACGTACTGACTCAGAAGGCGCTGACTTGACTCAAAAAATCCCAGTGGTTAAAGAGCCAGGTGATATCGCTTCTCAATACATCAGCTACTTAGATACTGTTGAAATTGACATTGCTGATGCTCAAGAAGACGAAATCTTGATCAAGCGTAATGGTAAATTACACCGTCCTAAGCGTTTAGCTTCAGGTTTATACCAGTTCCGTCCAGACACACAAATTGACCGTGTTGTTCTTGACTGTGTATCTAGCCTTCAAAATGGTGCGGATCTTCTTTGGATCGAAACTGCGACTCCAAACGTTGACGAAATCGCTCACATGGTTAACCGTGTTAAAGAAACAGTTCCAAATGCGAAACTTGTTTATAACAACTCACCATCTTTCAACTGGACGTTAAACTTCCGTCAACAAGCTTACGACCGTTGGGTTGCTGAAGGTAAAGACGTTTCTGCTTACGACCGTGCTAAATTAATGAGCGCTGAGTACGATGCTACTGAATTAGCTGCTGATGCAGATGCTAAGATCCGTACATTCCAAGCAGATGCTTCTCGTGAAGCAGGTGTGTTCCATCACTTGATCACACTTCCGACTTACCATACTGCTGCTCTTTCTACACATGAGCTTGCACAAGGTTACTTCGGTTCTGAAGGCATGTTGGCTTATGTTGCTGGCGTACAACGTAAAGAAATCCGCGGCGGTATCGCTTGTGTTAAACATCAAGCAATGGCGGGTTCTGACATCGGTGATGACCACAAAGAAATCTTCTCTGGTGACAACGCTCTTAAAGCGCACGATGATGCTAAAAACACAATGAACCAATTCGCTGCTCACTAAGTCGCGATCTGATTCAAAAAAAACCCTGCGAAAGCAGGGTTTTTTAATGGAAAGATTTTGATGAAAAATTAAAGATTTTTTAATTGATGGCTTTCTTCAAAATATAATATTCAGATAAATTCCCTTCAATTTTTTTCCCTTCCTGATCGAGTGCGTAAAGTTGGTTTTCTGCAATAAAGAATTTGCGTAGATCTCCATGCTGATCCAACGTGATTATGCTACCCGTATGATCAAAACTGAACTTCCCAGAAGATTTAAATGGATGATCATCACTTTTACCTAAATAGATTTCGGTCATGGTATAGGTAGAGTCGGCATTTAATGACAGTTGAGTTTTAATGCCTTCACAGTCAGCACAAGGCAGCGTGCTTTGATAATCACCAGCCCAATCTAAGGCATTATGTGCAGAATTGATTTTGGTTGATGAGGCAACTTGAGCTTCAGTTGTTGCCGTGTTTAATTCTACGTTTTGAGTGGGCTTGGAGCATGCAGTTAAAGCACAACAACATAGCAGTGTAGCAATCAGAGTTTTATTCATCATTCACTTCCTTGAATTATCATGGATTAAATGTTTAATTGATTTTATGACCAAAAGGTAAAATAAATTATTTTATAAATCAGTAGAATATTGAAAATGTAAGGCAGCGTAGCATTGTGTAATCTAATGAATTTAGGTTTTAGTGGTTTCATTCATTCGTTATAAGCTCGATCTAGTTTTAATTAAAAGATATTTTCTTACAAATGAAATGGAATGTGCTATTAAACGAGCATTGCGCCATAGATAAGAATTAATGACATATTTATCTGTATTTTTTATCGTTTAATGTCTAAAAAATTGCATGATGAAAATTATCAAATTAATCGCAAAATTGCAGTGAATGCTTTGTCATAAACAATTTATACATCTATATATTAATAGGGTGTTTTTTAAGCATGTGGTACTTTTTTTATTCAAATAGACTGGTAGAATTCGCTGTCTTTTTTTGTTGATTTTGGTGTTGCTGTGTTTGAAAAGTTGGCTGAACAATCTTTGGCGTTGATGGGGTGGAAGACAGATAATCAATGGCCTGAGCATTTAGATCAATGTGTAATGATTGCTGCGCCACATACCAGTAATTGGGATGCGCTTTACGCCCGTTTGGCTTTGAAAGCCCTTGGTGTCAATGTGCGTCTGACGATTAAAGACAGTTATATGAAATTACCTTTTGGTCCTTTTGTGCGTGCAATGGGTGGAATTGGAATTAATCGTCATCCTAAAAATGAAGGTGAGGCTCGACCAAGTATGGTGGAGTTAATGACTGATTTATTTAAAACGCATCCTAAATTAGTCATGCTGGTTACGCCAGAAGGCACGCGTTCAAAACAGGAACAATGGAAAACCGGCTTTTATCATGTTGCAGTCAATGCCGGTGTGCCGATTGCTTTGGCTTATATGGATTATGTAAAAAAAGAAGCAGGTGTCGGCAAGATTGTTTATCCAACAGGAAATTATGAGCAGGACATGCAAGAAATTATGCAATTCTATGCCAGTATTCGGCCTAAATTTCCAGAAAAATTCAGTATTGATACCCGTTATTTGAATCAACAAGATGCCTGATTAATTTCAATTCAACTTTCAAGCGAGGTCGTTACAGACTGACCTCGCTTTTTTATGCCTGAAAATCTTATTGGCTTAATCCCCCAAGCGACTGACAAGCTTCTTTATAATGTTCATATTCTACTGAGATGACATCGGGTAGCGGTTCATGAAACAGAATGTCGCCATCTTTATAGCTTTGAACATACGCTTCAACTTTTTGTCTGGAGTTTCCTAATGCATGTTCATAATAATTAATGATGGGACTGTGCATCATTTGGCTAGATTCAATATTGTGGCATTGAAAATGTTCGAGTAATTTTTCAGCTTGTTTTATTTCTTTGCTGGTGCCGAAAGCACAACCTGTGAACAGCAGGGCGCAAGCAATGAAGGAAAGGCGTAACATGAGGAATTGTGTTTTATAAAAGTGCTGAGCATTCTACGTGTCAATCAAATGATATAAAATCTTTTTAATGTATGCATTTGATTCTTTGCACGTAAAGTAAACAGTAGTGCGGTAAAACCAAAAAGAAAAATTCAAATAATCGTATTTGAATGGTCAGTAGAATTCTAAAGCAGTAAGATAGTGCAGAATCAATTGCTGGTCCAAATCATGAAAATTGTGGCTGATGAAAATCTTGCTTTTACCGACTATTTTTTTGCAGAATTTGGTGCAATCCAACATGTTGCAGGTCGGAATTTAAGTCATTCTGATGTTGTGGATGCTGATGCACTTTTGGTGCGCTCGGTAACCAAAGTAAATGCCACATTGGTACAGAATACAGCACTTCGTTATGTGGGCAGCGCCACCATTGGTACAGATCATCTGGATATTCACGCTTTAAATGCAGCGGGTATTCCGTGGTCGAATGCTGCGGGCTGTAATGCTCAAGCGGTCGCGGAATATGTGATCACTGCACTTTTACATTTAAAGCCTGAACTGATTTCTGCCGAGCAGAACTTTTGCTTGGGGATAGTTGGATTAGGCAATGTCGGTTCTCGTTTAGCGACTATGGCACAGCTATTGGGCTGGCAGGTGATTGCCTACGATCCTTTTGTACAAAGAGATCATGTCACGCAAGTGGATTTTACACAGTTATTACAACAAGCCGATGCAATTTCCGTTCACGTACCTTTGACCAAATCAGGTCAACATCCAACCTATCATTTATTTAATGTGGTCACTTTGGCTCAAATGAAGCCGAATGCCATATTGATTAATTCGGCACGTGGACCTGTGATTGCGGAAGCTGATTTAATGCAAGATATTCGAAACACCAATCGTACTGTGGTATTGGATGTCTTTGAGCATGAGCCAGAAATTTCATCTGAACTATTAGAGCTTTTGGCGTTGGCGACACCACATATCGCAGGTTATAGCTTAGAAGGCAAGGCACGTGGTACTCAGATGATTTATGAGGCATTTTGTCAGGTCTTTGCTCAAGCTGCGACAAAACGGTTTGAAACTCAACTTCCAAGTTGTGAGCAATATTTTGCCCAAGCTGATTTTAAAACCGTGCTGACTCAATATTTAAACCAGATCTATGATATTGCTCAAGATGATGCCAATTTAAGAGCATGTGTAAAGCAAGGCAAAGTCGAACAACAAGCCTTTGATATTTTAAGAAAGAACTATCCGCTACGACGTGAGTGGGCAGCACATGGAGGTCCACAGGCGTGAGTCAAGTTCATTATCAACCGACTTGTGATTTAGCGGCAATGCAAGCGCGTGCCAAAATGTATGCACAAATTCGACAGTTTTTTGCTGAACGTCAAGTTTTAGAAGTTGAAACTCCAATTTTATCGCAAGCTGGTGTAACCGATGTGCACTTAGCTTCGGTACAGGCAAAGCGCCATGTACAAGGTAAACTTGCAACACATTATTTGCAGACTTCACCAGAATTTGCCATGAAACGTTTATTGGCAACGGGCAGTGGACCAATTTATCAAATTTGTAAGGTTTTCCGTGACGATGAGCATGGACGTAAGCACAACAGCGAATTTAGTATGCTGGAGTGGTATCGTCCGCACTTTAGTTTAAAAGATTTAATGTTCGAAGTTACTGATCTATTAAATGTGACTTTGGCGCAGCGTTTTGGTGAAATCCATCCGACTATTTTAAGTTATAAACATGCATTTATGGATCGTTTGGAGTTAAATCCTTTACAAGCCAGCTTGAAAGAACTGAAAGATTGTTGTCAGCGCGTCGGTTTAAATCTGGATTTGGGTGATGATCGACTTGGATATATTGATTTACTGTTTTCACATTTTGTAGAGCCTAGTTTAGGTTTTGACACGGCTGTATTTTTGACAGATTTCCCACCTGAGTTAGCATCTCTGGCAAAAACTAAACATGATGAAGATGGTGAATTGGTTGCAGCACGTTTTGAACTGTATATCGAAGGTTTGGAATTGGCGAATGCTTATGATGAATTGATTGATGCTGAGGTTCTACGTCAACGTTTTGAGGCAGATAATCAAGAGCGTAAGCAGTTAGGCTTGCATGTGATGCCTATTGACGAATATCTATTAGCTGCTTTGCCGAATATGTCAGAATGTGCAGGGATTGCTTTAGGCTTAGATCGTTTATTGATGGTGGCAACTGAAAAAATGCGTTTGGAGCAGGTGATTACCTTTCCTGCACTGATTGCATAGCCATAGATAAACTGGCCAGTTTAAAGCCCCGATTTTTTACATCGGGGCTTCTGATTATTCTGATTTATCTGTCGCAACAACGTGCTGTGCTTTATAGGCTTCTAAGGCTTGAATACGACGTTGAATCAGCATTTCACCTATTTCAGAGCCTTGAACATCTTCAGGCAAATCTTGTGCTTTTATTCCACGGACAACTTCTATGGCATTACGCATATAAGTGGCTTGCGGATACTCACGATCTTCAAGTCCAAGACGTCCACGGGCATCACATTCACAGGCTTGTATGAAGGCTTCAACTCGTTCTGGTCGGCGTAGTACATCAAGACGTTGTAGTAGGCGCCAGAGTGTTCCTGGTTTCAATGTAAAAGCTTGATGGCACTTTAAGTGTTCTTTACAGACAGCCAAGGCCAATTGCTTGGTTTGAGTCGGTACTTTTAACCGATCACAGACCTGAGTCACGGGTCGAATCCCACGCTCTTCATGCATGATGTGTCGAGGTAATTCATGCTCAGGGGTAAGGGCTTTACCCAAATCATGCACCAAAACGGCAAAGCGTACATCCAGTGAATAATTGGCTTTACAGGCTTGATGGAGAGACATGAGTGTGTGAACACCGCAGTCGATTTCTGGATGATATTCAGGACGTTGCGGAATGCCAAACAGGGCTTGAATTTCAGGAAATAAAACTTTTAATGCACCACAGGCTTCTAAAACCTCAAAATAAATATCTGCATGGGGTTCCATTAATGCACGTGATGTTTCTTTCCAAACCCGTTCGGCGGTAAGTGCATTCAATTCCCCAGATTCTGCCAATTGCCGCATTAAATCTAGCGTTTCCGTAGCAATGCTAAAACCTAAAGGTTTGTAACGTGCAGCAAAACGTGCCACACGCAATACGCGAAGCGGATCTTCAACAAAGGCATGGGAGACATGGCGGAGTATTTTATTGGCTAAATCTTGTTGACCTTGATAGGGATCATAGATTTTCCCAGCTTCGTCCATGGCTATGGCATTGATGGTTAAGTCACGACGAATTAAATCATCTTCAAGGGTAACGCTAACATCGGTAAAGAATTCGAAACCATGATAACCCTGTCCTGATTTACGCTCAGTACGGGCTAAGGCATATTCTTCTTTTGATTCTGGGTGTAGAAAAACGGGAAAGTCTTTGCCTACAGGCTGATAGCCAAGTGCAAGTAATTGCTCTGGAGTAGCACCAACAACGACATAATCTTTTTCGTGATAGGGGTGTCCGAGTAAGTGATCTCGTACTGCACCGCCTACTAAATAAACTTGCATGAAAAAACCTCTATTCTTCAAGCAATCATGCTACAGAATAGAGGTTTTCTCAAGTCAATAACTTGAGCTTTTCACTAAAGATTAAAGTGCTTCAGTTTCAGCTTGCTGAATTTCAGCCACAGTTAATGCTGTCATGTTTACTAAACGACGTGTTGTAGTCGTTGGGGTAAGAATATGAACAGGTTTTGCTGCACCTAATAAAATAGGACCAATAGTAACGTTGTTACCAGAAGTTGATTTCAAGAGGTTGAATGAAATGTTCGCAGCATCTAAGTTCGGCATAATTAATAAGTTAGCAGAACCTTTGAAACGTGAGTTAGGGAAGGCAAAGTGACGAATAGTTTCGTCCATTGCTGCATCACCGTGCATTTCACCTTCAACTTCAAGTTCAGGTGCAATTTCACTCAAGATTTCAAATACTTTACGCATTTTTTGTGCACTTGGGTCATTTTGATCTGAACCAAAACTAGAATGCGAAAGTAGAGCAACACGTGGAGTAATACCAAAACGACGCACTTCTTCAGCGGCTAAAATGGTCATTTCAGCCAACTGTTCAGCTGTTGGATTGGTATTTACATAAGTATCCGCAATGAACAAGTTGCGATCTTCAAGCATTAATGCATTGAGGGTAAAGAAGTTGGTACGACCTTCTTTCAAACCAATCACATTTTTCACGAAGTCTAAGTGAATGTCATAGCTTGAATAAGTACCACACAACATACCATCTGCAAGACCATGTTTAACCAACATACCCGCAATTAATGTAGAACGACGACGCGCTTCACGATGTGCGTATTCAGGTGTTACCCCTTTACGTTGCATGATGTCGTAATAGTCTTCAGCAAATTTTTCGTAGTTCGGGTTTTGCTCTTGGTCAACAATTTCAATGTTTACGCCATGTTCTAAGCGTAAACCTAATTTCTTAATGTTGGCTTCGATCACCGCAGTACGACCCACCAAAATTGGTTTTGCCATGCCTTCATCTACAGCAATTTGTACAGCACGTAATACGCGGAGGTCTTCACCTTCGGCATAAGCAATACGTTTAGGATCCGTTTTTGCTTGGGCGAAGATTGGTTTCATAATGAATGCAGAGTTATAAACAAACTCAGACAAACGTTGACGATACGCAGAAAAATCTTCGATTGGGCGTGTTGCAACACCAGAATCCATTGCTGCTTGTGCAACTGCTGGTGCAATTTCAAGAATGAGACGTTGATCAAGAGGACGTGGAATTAAATAGTCACGACCAAAAGATGCAGATTTTTCACCATAAGTTGCAGCATCTGCTTCAATGTGTGCCATACGCGCAATTGCGTATACACAAGCAATTTTCATTTCTTCATTAATGGTCGTTGCACCTACATCAAGTGCGCCACGGAAGATATAAGGGAAGCAAAGTGCATTGTTCACTTGGTTCGGATAGTCTGAACGACCTGTTGCCATAATGACATCTGAACGAACTTCATGAGCATGCTCAGGTAAGATTTCTGGATCTGGGTTTGCCAATGCAAAGATGATTGGGTTAGTTGCCATCACCTTGACCATTTCTTTGGTTAAGATGCCCGCAGCAGAAAGACCAAGGAACATGTCAGCACCTGCAATCACATCTGCAAGTTGGGTGCCTTCAATGTCTTGTACGTAGCGTTTTTTCGAGTCATCTAGACCTTCACGCTGAGTCGTGAGTAGACCACGTGAGTCAGCAACGATAATGTTTTCTTTCTTTGCACCAATTGCACAAAGTAAGTCTAAACATGAAAGCGCCGCAGCACCTGCACCAGATGCCACAATTTTGATTTCATCAATTTTTTTGCCATTTAACTGAAGCGCATTCAGTAAAGCAGCACCCACAATGATTGAAGTACCATGTTGGTCATCATGGAACACAGGAATATTCATGCGTTCACGAAGTTTACGCTCAATGTAAAAACATTCTGGGGCTTTGATATCTTCGAGGTTAATACCGCCAAAGGTTGGTTCTAACGCTGCAACAATATCAACGATTTTGTCTGGATCGTTTTCAGCGATTTCGATGTCGAATACATCAACACCAGCAAATTTTTTGAACAGAACGCCTTTCCCTTCCATTACTGGTTTTGACGCTAATGGACCGATGTTACCTAGTCCAAGTACTGCGGTACCATTAGTGATAACGGCAACAAGGTTACCACGTGCAGTATATAGGGCGGCAGTTGAAGGGTCGCGTTCAATCTCTAAACAAGGCGCAGCCACACCTGGGGAGTAAGCAAGTGCTAAGTCATGTTGGTTGACCAGCTGCTTGCTAGGTGTAACACTGATTTTACCTGGGGTTGGAAACTCGTGATAATACAAAGCTTGCTGTTTTAATGATTGATCGTCCATCTGAATCTCGTTTGTTACTGAGTGGTCCAGCTTATGCTGGTGGTTTTGCTGAATTTGCTCGAATATACCATTACTTGTCTTTTAAGCCCAGTCGAACACGATTCTTTTTTACACAAACTTAGACCTTAAGCCTATTGACTTAGATTAAGAAGGGATAAGTTTATGTTGTTGCAAGTATTCAGTCGCATTTTTTTCAGAGAGCGGTTTCGAAAATAGGTAACCCTGAGCAATGTCACATTGTAATTTTTCGAGATAGCAAAGCTGTTGTTCCGTTTCAATTCCTTCAGCGACGACAGTCAATCCCATCGCTTTACCCATAGCAACCATGGCACTAATAATGGCATCTTGTTTGCCATCACCAATGTTGGCAATAAAGGCGCGATCTATTTTTAGAATATCAATTGGGAAGTCTGCCAGATAGGCAAGTGAAGAATAGCCTGTACCAAAGTCATCTAATGCAATATTAATATGACGTTGTTTAATCTGATCCAATAATATTTTGACAGTTTTTGAGTTTTCAATTAGCGAAGATTCAGTAATTTCAAGTTCTAAACTTTCGCCTGAAATTTGATATGTTGCAATGGCTTCGTCTAAATCAGAAAGCAGTTGTCCACGTTGTAATTGTTGTGCAACAACATTGACGGATACACAAATATTTGTAAAACCAATTGAATTCCAATAGCTAATTTGTTTAGCAGTCTTACGAATGACGATTCTTCCGATATCTGAAATTAAACTGGTTTTTTCTGCCATTGGAATAAAGAGTGCAGGAGGAATAATGCCTTTAGTTGGATGATTCCAGCGAACCAAAGCCTCAAAACCGTAAACATGTTGATCTTTAAAGTCGATTTTGGGTTGGTAGTAAACCACCAGTTCATCATTGCGAATAGCTTGGCGTAAGTCACGTTCTAAATAAATGCCTTGTTCAAGCAAAGCTGTGTTATCACTCGAGTAATATTTCATGGTATGACCACCCAAACGCTTGGCTTCAGTTAAGGCTTGTTCGGCACAATTATTTAAATAATCGAGTTGTCGACCATGTTCAGGGTAGAATGAAATCCCCATGGAAACCGTAATAATATGGTCCTGTCCAAAAATATCAAATGGTTCAGCAAAGGCGTCTTGAATCCGCTCACAATGCTGTTGAATGGATGGGCGGATATGAGAAATCTCATACACAATGGCAAAGTCATCGCCATTTAAATGTGCCAAAAACAACGCATCTGTATTGGTTAAGCGTAAACGTTGAGCGACTTGCCTTAACAGTTCATCACCACCATTATTGCTTAAATATTCATTGAGGGGTCGGAATCGATCAATATTAAGTCGAATCACAGCGAGCTGTTGAATGGAATCTTGATGCGATACTAAATATTGATGTAGTTGATAATTATAATAAAAACGGTTTGGCAAGTCCGTTAAAGTGTCATAATTTTCAAGATAGGATAAACGTTGTTCCTGAAGTTTACGTTCTGTCAGATCGGAAACAATGCCGATATAGTTGATGATACGATTATGTTCGTCGTGTATGGCATTGATATGTAGCCAAAATGTTAGTTCTTTGCCTGTGCTAAATTTTTCAGTGAGCTCACCATCATATTCTCCTGTACGTGCCAATTGCTCCAAAATAGCCTGATGGTTTTGTTGCTGCGCGGGTTTATGGTTTGAGGTGAGCGCAAAAAGATGCTGACCTAAGCAATGGTCTTTATTAAAGCCTGTGATCTTTTCATAAAAAGGATTCACATTGACATAATGCAAATGTTTATCGAGGATAAAAATACCTTCAGCCGCTTGTTCTAATACGCTTGCAGCCAGTTTTAGACGTTCTTGATCGGTGCGTTCCTGATGAATGTCGCGTTGTATGCCAACCATACGCAAAGGCTTTTTATTGGTTGGATCTCGTTCAATCACACGCCCAATATCGTGCACCCAAGTCCATTCACCATTGGATTGCTGGACACGATAGGTGGCTTCATAACGATCAGTCTCGGCACGGAGATGCTGTTTTAACGCTGCTTTGAAGCAGAATAAATCATCTGGATGAATGATGTTTTGTAGCTGAATACTGTGATCTTTCGAGTGTTTACGTTTTTTCTGCTGTTGATAGTTGCTGACTGATATGTGACGTTCTTTAATATTCCAGTCCCAAGGTTTTAAACCTGCAATTTCATGTGCAAGATCCAAGTTTTGTTGCTGATTTTCTAGATTACGATTCATTTGCTCAATATCAAAAGTACGTTCTTTAATTTTTTGCTCTAATTGCTGGTTATTTTGCTGTAGTTGTAATTCAATTTCTTTGGATTTGTTCATTTCATTTTGCAGTTGTTCACATAATTCTTCAGTCCGAGTCACTTGTTGCTCAGCATTTTTAATGAGTTGACCATTGCGTAAATATAAAGCTGATAAGCGTTTATGGATTCGTACAGTGGAGTTGGCACACAATAAAATGACGATGAGAACAAAGTTCACGGTTAGATGAAATAATTGGTTAATTTGGTCAGTAAGAATAAATTGAGATATAAAGTAAGGAATAATAGACGGAATAAAAATTAGACAAAAATAATCAAGGCGTTGAGTTAGGAAGGTCAGTGCTAATGTTTGAGTCACGATTAACAGTAGGGCAGATAATGTTAAAGCATGAACAGGTTCAAAACTTGGATTGACCAGAGGTAAATAGTAATAAATAAGACTGATCCCAGTTGCAATCAGTATACCGATACCTATGCAGAGAAATTGCACCCAGTGATGTGCTTGGGAAATAGAGTATTGTTCAAATTTAAACCGAGTTGCGGTCAGCAACCAAAAACTGCCGACGAGGAGCTCTGTGAGCAAGAACCAAACATTGAAATAGATGGAAAAGTGTGAAAAATTAAACTGATAAACGCAATAAACATATAAAAAAATAATGAGAATACTGGCCAAAAATAATTGGATATGCCTTATGGAATTATGAATTTGCGCAGCACGTAACTGCGGTCTAAGATTCGCATCTAAAAAATCGGGCATAATATTCATAACCTTATTTTTGTTTTGTTCTAGATACTGTAGAGGTTATACGTTCCATTCATCTGCTTAGTCGTTTAATAAAATCACAAAATATTGAATCACTTTTAGATTAATCAGGTTATTCATAAATATCAATCTTATCCATCCGTATTTTCATCTTTTTAGAAAAACTATGGTCTAACATTATAATTTAAGATGGATAATGCAACTACAGGGGCCGTTTCGGTACGTAATACGCGCTCGCCGATGCACCAGTTGATAAACCCTACATCATTCGCAGCTTGAATTTCTGCTTCACTTAAACCACCTTCAGGCCCGATCAACAGTGCAATATTTGATTTGGCATTGTTCAAAGGATTTGTCTCATCCTTATTGGGTGCGAGCACAAGTTTAGTCTCTGGTAGTTCAGATTCAAGCCATTTCTCTAAACTGAGGGGTGCAAGGATTTTTGGCACAAGGTTCATACCACATTGTTCGCAAGCAGCAATCGCAATGCCTTGCCAATGATCTAACTTTTTTTGGTCGCGGTCATATTTTAGACGCATTTCACAACGTTCAGAGGTCAACAATTGAATTTCGGATACACCCAGTTCAACAGCTTTTTGAATCGCATAATCCATACGGTCGCCTTTACTCATGACTTGACCAAGTAAAGTCTGAATAGCTGGAGTACGATTGGTTGGGTTAAAAGCAGTGACCTGAACCGATGCTGACTTTTTGGCAACGTCACTTAAGGTCACTTCATATTCGCCGCCTTGTCCATTAAACAAAGTCGCTGTTTCACCGACTTGAGCGCGTAAAACTTTTACCCAGTGGTGAAACACAGTTTCAGTCAGTTCGACAGTGTGATCAACATTGAGTTCTGCTTCCATAAAAAAACGAGGCATTCGGTTTTACTCTCAAATAGGGTGAATCGTGTTTAAATACTTATGCTAAACCGAGGTCTAGTACAAGCTGACGGGTAGGGTCAGTCGTGTTCATGGTGTAGAAGTGCAAACTCGGTGCGCCACCCGCAATCAGGCGTTCGCAAAGTTTCACAATCACTTCGTGACCAAATGCTTTGATGCTGGCACTGTCATCACCATAGGTTGCCAGTTGCTTACGAATCCAACGTGGAATCTCAGCGCCTGTACCATCTGCAAAGCGAATTAAGTTGCTGGCATTGGTAATTGGCATAATGCCCGGTGCAACTGGGATGTTCACGCCTTCTTTTTGAATGCGATCGACAAAGTAGAAGTAAGCATCTGGATTAAAGAAGAATTGGGTTAAACCAGCGTTAGCACCTGCATTGGCTTTGTCGCAAAAACGTTGAATGTCTAAGTCAAAGTTTTCTGCTTGTGGATGCATTTCTGGGTATGCAGCAACTTCAATGTGGAAATGGTCACCAGAATGTTCACGAATAAAGCGAACTAAATCCGTTGCATAAGGTAATTCGCCTAGACCAACCTGACCTGAAGGGAGGTCACCACGTAGTGCCACAATACGGTCAATGCCTTGTGCTTTATAAATGTCGAGTAATTCTGCAATACGGGCTTTGTCATCACCAATACATGATAGGTGAGGAGCAACAGGCGTACCTTTACCATTAAATTCAGCAATCGCTGCTAAGGTACGTTCACGAGTTGAACCGCCAGCACCGTAAGTAATTGAGAAGAACTCTGGATTTAAGCGTTGTAATTCTTGGTGTACGACTTTCAGTTTTTCTGCACCCGCATCCGTTTTGGTCGGGAAAAACTCAAAAGAAATAGGAATGTGTTTAGACATGTTCAAATCCTTTTTATAAATGCTTGTATTATTTTACCCTCACCCTGACCCTCTCCCAGAGGGAGGGGGAACCTTGCGGTATTTAATTCAGGGAAAAGCCCTCTCCTCTTAAGAGAGGATTTAGGAGAGGTGAAAAATTAGTATTTATAAGTATCCGATTTGAATGGGCCTTCAACTGCTACACCTAAGTAGTCTGCTTGTTCTTGAGTCAATTGAGTCAGAACACCACCAAAACCTGCAACCATCGCAGCAGCAACTTCTTCGTCTAATTTCTTAGGAATAAGTTCTACACGGATTTTCGCAGCTTTTTCAGCTTCAGGAAGATCTGCAAATTTCTCAGCGAACAAATGCATTTGACCCAATACTTGGTTAGCAAAAGAACCATCCATAATGCGTGATGGGTGACCTGTTGCATTACCAAGGTTAACCAAACGACCTTCAGAAAGCAGGATTAGGTAGTTATTTTCATCTTCTGAACGATAAACTTGGTGAACTTGTGGCTTAACTTCAACCCACTTGTAACCACGTAAGTAGTTTGTGTCGATTTCAGTGTCAAAGTGACCGATGTTACAAACAACAGCGCCTGCTTTTAATGAATCAAGCATTGCAGCGTCACATACGTGGTAGTTGCCCGTTGTAGTTACGATTAGGTCAGTGTTTTGAAGAAGATCAGCATTTACGTCTTCTTTTTTACCTGTTTGTACGCCATTTTTGTATGGAGATACAACTTCGTAACCGTCCATGCATGCTTGCATAGCACAGATAGGATCAACTTCAGTTACACGTACAATCATACCTTCTTGACGAAGAGATTGTGCAGAACCTTTACCTACGTCACCGTAACCAATCACAAGCGCACGACGGCCAGATAAAAGCATATCTGTACCACGTTTGATTGCATCGTTAAGTGAGTGACGGCAACCGTATTTGTTGTCGTTTTTAGATTTAGTAACAGAATCGTTTACGTTGATTGCAGGAACTTTTAAAGTACCATCACGAAGCATTTCGTACAGACGTTGAACACCTGTTGTTGTTTCTTCTGTTACACCGTGAATTTTAGCAATGACTTCTGGATATTTTTCATGAACAAGTAGTGTTAAGTCACCACCATCATCCAAAATCATATTGGCATCCCAAGGCGTGCCATTGACATTGATTTGTTGTTCTAAACACCACATGTATTCTTCTTCTGTTTCGCCTTTCCAAGCAAATACAGGTACACCAGAAGCCGCAATTGCAGCAGCAGCATGGTCTTGAGTAGAGAAGATGTTACAAGATGTCCAGCGAACTTCTGCGCCCAATTCAACCAATGTTTCAATGAGAACCGCAGTTTGAATGGTCATATGGATACAACCAAGGATTTTTGCGCCCGCAAGTGGCTTTGCAGCCGCATAGCGCTTACGTAGACCCATCAATGCTGGCATTTCTGCTTCAGCAAGTTTAATTTCTTTACGGCCGTAATCAGCAAGTGAAATATCAGCAACTTTGTAATCTGTAAATGAAGCAGTAACCGCGTTCATCTGGATCTCCTAGTTATTAAATAACAATAAAAATAGATTGGATCGTTATGTTCGCGGATGCCGTTGTTAATCAAAACCAGTATTTCACAGAAGTTTTGACCGAATCGTCGAGCCTAGCGATTTCACATTACTGTTTTTGAAAATCAGCCTGTGAAAAAGTCGCAGCACCCCTCGACGAGTTGAATATTGTACTTGGATTCTAAAAGTGTTCCAAGTTCTAAGGATAAATATTATTTATTTTTCTAACTGTTGTTCTTTTAGTTGATCAAATGCTTTCCAACCTTCATTGGTTAAATGAAATAGTTCACCTTTATTGCCTCTATTGTTAAGTAAACCATATTCAACTAAGGAGTCGAGAGCATCTTGCCATTTTGCTAACTCACGACCATCTTTTAGAGCCATGCTCAATTTGCCAACATGAAATGATATACCACTTAAATGTCGTAGAAATTGAACATCATCATTGTAAAGACCAGCATTTAATAAGATTTGAATCATTTCATCACTAGGTTCGATAGTTTGTTTTGTAGAACTTTCGATTGGTGTGTTGGTAGTGTTTAATTTATCTACAATCGTCCGAATATATTCATTCTTTTGAATATGAACAGATAAATGATCTTTGATTTTCTGTTTAAATGACAGTGAGTTATCATAAAAATCTAATAAACCTTCCTTGAGCCAAATTTCTTTTTGATCTCTCAGAAGTTGTAATTGTTCTAAATTTATATGATCTGGATAAGGTTTTTGGGAAATATAAATTGAAGCTAATTTATTTTTTTCACAGTGCTTTGTTATTTCCTCAATTGTTCCACTTACATATTCACCAGTGGGTGAGCCTATTCGAGTCCAAAAAATTCCAATTAAGATGTCTGAGTCATTGAGAATACTGTTATTTATTATCTCTTGAGGTCTACTTCCCATTTGCGGGGCAACATTATGTTCCCAACCGACAGGATTAAGCATTACGTTCGATTGCTTGGAATGAATTGCATTCCATTCATAAATTGCATCACGAACGAGCTGTCTTTCTTCTGCAACATCACTTGGTGATGCAATCATTACATTTAAAATTGTTGCTTGGTAAGCCATCTATTTTGTACTTTTGTTTAATTATTGACGATTAATATATCTGAAAATATGGTCATTATTAAGAAATCAAAATAATAATCCTATGTCGCATCAATTTCATTTTGTATATCATCCGCCTCATATCATCTTGAGAGTGAACCTATGGCTTTAGAGATTCCTGATTCTTTGCTGAATCTAGAAGCGAATTGTGGTGTATTTGCCGTTTGGATGTTGTTACAGCATCATGGTACACATGTCGATATGAATGAACTGATTAAGTTATGCCGACATGATCGTCAAGATGGCACCTTTACCATTGCACTAGCGGTTGCTTTAAAGAAGATTGGATTTAAAGTTTCTTTTCATACCGACCCCGATCCGAATATCGACCGAACCGAACGACAAAGTTATGCCGAAGCGAAAGCTTTACGTATCCCGATTGAGTCTGCGTTGAGCTATACCGAAATTCAAGCCGCGATTCAACATGGAAAAATGGTCATTGTGTACTATGACACTTTAGATGAAGTGGGCAACCAGTCTTTGGTATATTCCATTGATAATCAGGAAATTTGTTTCTTTGATAATTTTGAACCAATGCCTACACATGTATTTCAACAACAACGTCAAGCAGAAGGCATTTGCCGACAAGCGATTGTGATTGATGATCGTGATGCGAAACTTCAATCAACTCTGCTGAACTAATTGCATCGAACTTTGGCTTTATTTATTTCATTAAGATGCCGAATAGATAAAGCCATATTGTTGAGTCGATTTGCAGATCAAGATTGAAGGGTAATATTGATCTGATTTTAAATGATCAGTTTACTTGTAGAGTGTTGAAGAATTAAAAAATAGAAGAAGGAAGAATAAGATGAAATGGAGCTATGGTTTAGGGCTGTTGTGTATATGTGGTTTGGTGAATGCCAATGACAGTACTGGTTTTGTAGCGACAGGCGGTGTGCAATATTTGAAAAACCCTAAAATTTCCATGCAAAGTGAAGATTTGTTTGTAAGTAAAAAGCAGATTCGTGTGGATTATCAATTTAAGAATCTCACCAATCAAGACCTCCAAGAAACGGTCTTATTTCCTTTACCGCGTGTGGGAAGTTCGCGTGAAAGCGATTTTGCGAATACTGAACATTTGCTGCAAAGTTTTAAAGTACAAGCCAATGGCAAGAGTATTCAACCCCAACAGCATGTACGGGCTTTTTTACCAACGTTGACCAAACAAGGTGAAATTAATTGGGAAGGTGAACCTGTGGATGTGACTGCTGCTTTAAAAAAATGTGGATTTACTGAACATGAATTGATGTATCCGTGGAGTATGCAGCAAGATATAAATTACAGTGGTCGGATGTTTGCCTGTAAAGAGCCGCAAGTGCAGCAGTTGTTAAAACCGTATCAAATGGACGATGAAATCTATTGGGAAGCACAAATTATTTATAGTTGGCAGCAAAATTTTAAAGCCAATAGTACTACGCGTATTCAGCATCAATATGCACCATTGGTAGGTGGTTCAGTTTCACTTTATCCAGAAGAAGATGAAAAAACCTACTGTATGGATAAGTACTTTAAAGCAGGACTCGCCAAAGCCAAGGCACAGCAAGCACCTTATCAAGCATTGAGCTATATTTTAATGACAGGGGCAAACTGGGCAAAACCCATTGCAGATTTTAAACTGACCGTTGAGCGAGATGCAGGAGAGTTGGTGTCATTTTGTTGGGACGGAGAAGTCAAAAAAATTAGCCCAACACGTTTTGAAATGCGGAAAAAGAATTTTGTACCGAAACATGATTTAGACCTTATTTTTGTCCATATCCGTCAGTAAATTGCTTGAATAAAAACAGAAACCCATTTGGGACAGGGTTTCTGTTGATTTTTTATTGCTAGCGTTTAGTTGGATTATTGCGCTTTGCTGTTCCATTCATCTGCTTTGGCTTCATCAATTTCAACACCTAAACCATGTGCATAGATACAAGCCAAATCACGCATGGCTTGTACGTCGCCTAGTTCTGCGGCTTGTTCTACCAAGGCTACAGATTTGGCAACATCTTTTTCTACCACATCGCCACGACGGTAAAAACCTGCAAGTTCTAAAATAGAAGCTGCATGTTTGACGCTACTGGCTTGCTTAAGCCAATGGTAGGCTTGTTCAAAATAATATTTGGCTTCTTTAGGATCTTCTTCTAAAAGGTCTTTTGCATAAACGGTGTAGCCTTCACCAAGCCAGTACATCGCTTCGACATTGCCATTTCCAGCAGCTTTCAGTGCCCATTCTTCAGCAAGTTCAATGTGTTGTTCATCTTCACTTTCCATGTATAAAGTGGCAACTTCGAATTGTGCTGCCGCATTTCCGGCAATTGCACGATTAATCAGTTCTGCTGAAATAGAAGGAAGCTGAGACATAGAAATTCCAAAGGCAGTCAATTAAAAAAGCCAATCTGAAGATTGGCTCAGTGATTATAGCCTAAAAGCCTTGGCGAAGTGCAGCATTAAAACCAACCGATCACAGCACTGACTAAACTGAGTGCAGAAAGTAAATAGCCATCTACAACGGCCAAAGCAAGATGATAAAACACCAGGTAACGATATTTGAGTAGATTTGAATCGGATTGTAGTTTGGATTTTTTTTGAGGCTGGAGGCTAAACAGAGAAATCCATATTTTTTATTGATGGTGGATTAAAGCAAAATGGTTGAAGGTTTAGTCAAACTTTCTGGGGTTGAAACCAATATACATGTTTGAAGTGATCGTGTTTGCTTGTATTTTAAGAAGTAATCATTCAACAATAAGCATATTCATGTAGATTTGAAAAAGGTACTTATGCTGAAATTAATTTACTACGTTCCAGAGAGTCACCTAGAGTCGACTAAACAGGCTATTTTTTCAGCAGGTGCTGGGGGAATTGGTCATTATGAGCACTGTGCATGGCAAGTTCTGGGTATGGGACAGTTTAAGCCTGTACAGGGAGCAAATCCATTCATTGGTGAGTTGAATCGTTTAGAACAAGTGCCTGAATGGCGAGTAGAAACGATTGTGCCAGAAGCTCATGCCAAAGCAGTGGCTCACGCGCTTAAAACCAGTCATCCTTATGAAGAACCAGCTTTTGAGTTTATTCAAATCTTGGATATTTAGCCCAAATAGCTTTTACAAACTGAAAATTAGATACACGGAAATGTCATCTGCAATTGTTTGAGACAGAACGAATTATGAAAAAAATGGTTCTGCGATGCATTGAAATGCAAACGGTATTAGCTGAGTTTTGCAGATGGCTATGGTTTTGCCTACTTTTCCCAAAAGAAAAGTAGGTCGAACCGAAGGTTATTCTATTAACTAGAATCTTATTGAAAAGATTCCATCTAGAAAAATCGTTAAACCTTCTGAATAAATAACTCACGATCAAAACGGTATTGTGGGAAAAACACGCCGTCTTTCGCACGTTCGCCTGCTGCAATGACCATAACAGGGTATTGTTGCTCATTCAGTTTTAAGATTTTTCGAACCATCGGCTCATCAAAGCCTTCCATCATACAGCTATCGAAACCATAGGCACGTAAAGCCAAAACTAGATTTTCACATGCTAGCGCTGTGGTTTTGCTTGCCCATAATTTGGCATCGGCCGCATTAAAAGCCGTGATGGGCAATTGCTTATCAAAGATACGGACCAACTTAAAAGCGACTTTTTTAACATTGCCTAGGGCATTGAAGTAACCAGTTTTATAGTTATATGGAATCACTCGATAATATTTTTGCACTGCGGGTGGCGTTTCAGGAAATGGAAATTCGCTGATGTTGCGTTTTGCCATGTCATCTAAGCGGTCTGTACGCGCAATACAGACAATCAGTTCAGCAGCGGTTTTGGCTGCCAATTGATTTAAGCAGGCTTTTACCAATTGTTTTTTCTTGCTCGGACTTTGTACGACATAAAAAGTCCACGGTTGTAAATTGGAGGAGTTAGGCGCGAGCAGTGCTAAATCCAAACAAGCATCTAAAACTTCGTTAGGAATGGCACGGTCTGTAAATTTTCGCACTGAACGACGGCTTTCAATCACTTTACGGAAATTAGCAACATCAATATCTTGTGGGGCAGGTTCGTAGTAACGAGGTTTGCCTGAGTCATCTGCGATGAAATTTGTATGATTGGTATCTGTCATGGGATTGATAAATTTTTAAAAGTTGTTGTTTTAGAATATATCGGGTGCTGTTTAACAGGTGTTGTATTTGGGTGAGCTAAAATAAAGGGGCATAAGGCCCCTTTTGAGGTTCAATTAATTAAATTGAGCAAAATCAGGTTTACGTTTTTGCATAAATGCAGCAACCGCTTCGGCCATTTCTGGTGAAGAAACACGTTGCATGAAAATCTCAGCTTCATGGTCAATACAGTCCACGATGCTGTCTAGATTATGCTTCATGAGGGCTTTGGTTTGACGTAAAGATGCCAATGGTAATGCCGCTAAAATTTGTGCTTGCTTGAGTGCTGCTGCGTAGACATCTTCTTCAATGCTGTTGACTAGACCTGCTGCAACGGCTTTTTCACTGTTAAATTTTTGTGCTGTAAACAACAATTCAGCCGCTTTGTGGTAACCCGCTTGTTGAATCAGTAATTGGCTGGCTGCACCTTCAGGTGAAAGTCCAAGACTCACAAATGGAATTTGGAATAATGCAGTTTGGTCGCTATACACAAGGTCGGCATGCAGCAAAATAGTTACGCCAATGCCAATGGCTACACCGCGAACCGCAGCAATTAAAGGTTTAGAAAAACGTGCCGCTGCTTTTAACACGACAAACGGAGGTGCATCGCCAGATTTGCCTTGTAGTGGGGATTGAATGAATTGCATAAAGTCTTGCATGTCATTTCCCGCAGTGAAATCGGCATCTTCACCCCGTAAAATCACCACGCGTACATCTTTAGATTGATCCGCCTCATCTAGGGCTTGAGCAATCCATAAATACAATTCACCGTACAAGGCATTTTTTGCTTTTGGTCGGTTAATGGCTAAAGTCAAAATACCATTGTCTAAATTTGCATTTAAATGTTCATGTGGTTGTTGAATACAACTGAGCGTCATCGTACTATCCTTGCTTTAAAATTTAGTTAAATTTTATGAGCCATTATGTCGTATCTTAAACAATAACGCTGCTACTGATGAGTTCATAAAAAAGTTCATTCTCTATGAAACATACATTTGATTATCTGGTATTTATTGGTCGTTTTCAGCCGTTTCATTTGGCACATATGCGAACCATCCAAATTGCGCTGGAACTGAGTGACCATGTTATTTTGGCATTAGGTTCGGCACAGATGGAGCGTAATATTAAAAACCCATTTACCGCTCAAGAACGCGAACAGATGATTTTGTCGAATTTCTCTGTAGAAGATGCTGCACGTATTCATTTTGTACATGTTGTCGATGTTTATAATGATAAAAAATGGGTCAATCTAGTCAAAAGCTTAGTTGCAGATGTAGTACAGCCTGAACATAAAGTGGGGTTGATTGGGCATTTTAAAGATGAATCTTCTTATTATTTAGAACTTTTCCCAGAGTGGGAAATGGTTGAAATTGATAGTTTAGAAGGTGCAATGTCTGCGACTCCTATGCGTGAAGCTTATTATCGTGGGGAGATTTGGGAAGATACTTTTCCGCAAGGCACGGTTGCCTTTTTACAAAATTTCAAGCAAAGCGTGCTTTATCAACAATTACAACACAAATACCAGACCCAAGATAAAACCAATCTTGAGTAAACTATATCTTCATCACCTCGTATGAGGGAATGGATATGCGATACCATGTTGGAGCTTACGGGGCTTCATATCCACCTCGAGTTTCTGGGTATGTTTATGCATTTGCCATGATTATGTCTATTCAAACTGCATTGGCTAGCCCATGGCATTTAACTGCTGATTCTGAAGTTGGTTTTCATATTGACTCTTTGGGCGTGACTTTTGTGAAAGGGCAGTTTGAAAAGGTTCAATCTAATCTTCAGTTTGATTTGCAACAACCCGAACAAGCTGCTGCTGAGGTGATACTCGATATCACCAGTATCCGCTTGAATAGACCGTCTTTCAAACAGATGGTTTTGGGCCCAGACCTATTTTATGTAGAAAAATATAAAACAGCGACATTTACCAGCACTCAATTTAAAGTGCTTGGAGATCATCGTTATCAAATTCTTGGCAATTTGACTTTAAGGGGTGTGACTCATCCAATTTCGTTTAATGCCAAATTAGTTCCGAATTCGAAGAATCCTGATGTGTTAGATGTCGAGGCGTATACCATAATCCGCCGTAGCGATTTTGGTATGAAAAAAGCCCTAGGTGGAATTGGCGAAAAAGTAAATATTCAAGTCATCGGACAATGGAAAAAAGCTGACTAAACCCGATGTGTTCAGTTCATGCGTAGCGTGCCTGATTAAAAAGAAGTATTCATTTGCTGATTCATATAGCTTGGCGCTTTGTCGATCATATCTCGCGTGAGTTGTGCCAATGGTGGTGATTGTTGCTTCCAGTGGTGCCAATATAATTGAATATTGATATGTGAATCGGGTAATAGTTCAAGCCATTCTCCCGTATGTAAGCGCTGTCCAATTTGATAATCTGGTACCATTCCAAATCCTAAACCAAATTCTATCGCTTCTACAAAAGCCGTTGAAGAAGGAATAAAGTGGTGTGGATAGCTCTCAATAGTTAAGCCAAATTTTTCCAAAATAATATCGGTATGCAGATGGTCTTTATCATTATAAATCACCGCTGGCGCCATTCTTAAGCTTTGACGGTTTAAACCTTGTGCAAACCAGCGTCGGCTGAATTCTGGGGTTGCCACCATTCGATAATTCATACAGCCTAAGCGCTTTGCAACACAGCCTTTCATTGGTTGCTGTTCCATTGTAATACAGGCACTGACTAATCCTGCTTCAAGTAAATGGTGAGTTTGGGTTTGATCATCTACTTTTAAATGCACCACAATTTTTTCACGTAGCAAGGTTTCGCGTATTGCTCGCAGTAACCATGTCGCAAGGGAATCATCATTGGTGGCAATATTGAGTTGATAGAATGGTGATTCAGGTGTTTGTCCCGTTAAGTCCTGTAACAGGTTCTGTTCTAATCGTCGAGTGTGTTGCAAATAATGTAATAACGATAATCCTGCCTGAGTGGCACGGCAAGGACGCTCACGTACAATTAAAAGATGCCCTAAAGATTTTTCTAAACTTTGTACGCGCATGGTGACGGCAGATGCCGTAATACATAAACGTTCTGCCGCCAAATCAAAACTACCTGTTTCTGCAACAGCTAAAAACGCATCGCATTGTTTACTATTCAGCATGATGGGGTTTTAGTCCAAGCAATAAGTCATGGTTATAATCTAAGATAAATTGAGTTAAATTGATATTTTTTTAGTTTTATTTAGTTGAATAGAAAATGATTGATAATGCGATGGAGCAAAAATAGAGTTGAAAAAGTCATGTTACAAACGTATTTACAGGGCATCGCGATAGGTTTTAGTCTAATCGTGGCGATTGGGGCGCAGAATGCTTTTGTTTTAAAGCAGGGTTTAAAACAGCAGTCGGTATTTTGGGTCTGCTTTGTTTGTGCACTGTCCGATTCGATTTTAATTCTATTAGGAATCACAGGTTTTTCTGTGGTGCTTCAGCATTACCCTGAAGTTCTGGGCATGGCGAAATGGGCAGGGGCATTATTTTTATTTTGGTATGGCTTGCAACATTTGTTAGCAGCTTTCAAATCCAATCAGGGGTTGCATGCAGCACAGCAAAATGAAACCAATTTGGGTCAAATCTTGTTGGTATGTTTGGCATTAACTTGGCTCAATCCGCACGTATATTTGGATACTGTAGTACTGATTGGTTCTATCTCAACCCAATTTGAGCAGAGCAAACTCTATTTTGCGCTAGGTACTATGACCGCATCATGGTTATTCTTTTTCAGTTTAGGATATGGGGCACGATTATTAACGCCAATTTTTGAAAACCCTAAAGCATGGAAAGTCTTGGATGGTCTAATTGCCTTGATTATGTGGGGTATCGCACTGTCTTTAATTGTGAGTGCGTAAGGATCAAAGCCGCTGACCTTGAAATGTTTAAAGTGACAGCGGCTTTGGGTCTTAGGCTTGTAATGCCTTTAGATCTGCGAGAACTTGTTCTGCATGTCCTGCGGCTTTGACTTTGCGATATTCTTTAACGAGCTTGCCTTGATGGAAAATGAAAGTAGAGCGTTCAATGCCCATCACTTGTTTACCATACATATTTTTTTGCTTAATGACATCGAAGTGGTTGCAAAGCACTTCTTCTTTGTCGCTGATTAAATTAATCGTTAAAGCCTGCTTTTCAGTAAAGTTTTGATGGGCTTTAACTGAATCACGCGAAACCCCAAAAATACTGGTATTAAGTGCATCAAACTGATCTTTTAAACATGAAAAACCAACGGCTTGTGTGGTACAGCCTGGCGTTGAATCTTTTGGGTAGAAATAAACAATTAACCATTCAGTAGGTACTTCAGTTAAGTTGATTTCGCCTGTAGTGGTGGGGAAAGCCTGATTTGGAAGTTGAATTGTATCCGTCATGGTTTATCCTTCAATCTGGTGTTGTTCTAGTTCAAGGGGTAAAAAGGCGTAATTTTCGTGATAGAGAATATCACCTTTCACAATGCTAAGTGCATCTTTAAAAATGGGTCCAGCAATCACTGTGGTATGGAATTCACCCGCTTCACCACAAGGGTCAATCCCTCTTTCCACAAGCTGCTGAATATATTCAAGCGTGAGGATTTGCCCTAAATCTTCAACTTTCATGCCTAAGTTCAGATTGACCGTCACAATAATGCTTTGAAATCCCAGTGCAATAAACTCATGCACAATGTCTAAACGGGGACGTTGCCAAAGCGGCATACATAAACTGAGTTGACTTTTATCACAAACCGATTGATTCCATTCAGCGTGTGCCATTAAATCAATATCACCTGTGACCAAGGTTTCCGCACCGAGGGCTTGGGCCTTTTGCAGTAGTTGAATGAAATGACTTTCATAATCTTGCCAAGTTGCAGAAGCGGTAAAAATGGGTAATCCAATCGCATTGGCTTGTGCATGAATAATGTCGAGTGACATCCCATGTGAGCGTGATTTTAAGCCTTGTTCTTCAAGCATTACAATAAGTGCAACAGGCTGCCCCATTTGCATAGCTTGGTAGAGAGCTAGGCTGCTGTCTTTACCACCGCTATAAGACGCAACAAATTTTTGACCTTGAGCGTTTGTATTCCATTCATTGCACATAATTTCAAGTTCTATTCATTTTTTGACATAGAAAAAGCCTGCATAAAGCAGGCTTCATTCACAATGAGCGAATTATTTATTCGCTTGTGCGTTTTTCATTGCTGCTTCTGATAATGACTTTAATTTTGTCGTTAACTGAGGACCAAAGCAGGCTTGTAAGTCTTTATTTTGCTTTTGAACAAAAGCGATTGTGCTAGGGCTTTTCTTTTGGTTAATGGCGCTTTGAATTTCCCATTTTTGAGCATTGGTTAATTTACCATCTGCTTCAACTGCACAAGTACAGTATTTGCTTACTTCAGCACTCGATAATTTATTACCTTTGGCTGTTTCTTCTTTACAAACATTAATTAACGCAGCTTTTACATTGGTGCTTTTATACGCTTCTTGTAGTTTGTTTGACTCAGCAGCATGTGAAGTTGTTGCGAACAATGCTGCAGCAGACATCAATGTAGAAAGAATAATGTTTGATTTTAAATTTTTCATAAACTGTACCCTGTAATTACGGTATGTAACGTGTTGGGTCTGCTACGCCTGCATCTTCAAAGCCTTGTTTGCGTAAGCGGCAGCTGTCGCATTTACCACAAGCACGTCCTTGGTCATCTGCTTGGTAGCAAGACACCGTTTGACTATAGTCTACGCCATGTTCTATACCTAAGCGAATGATATTTGCTTTGGATAAATGTAACAGAGGTGTTTCAAATTTAAGAGGTTTTCCTTCAACACCAACCTTGGTTGCAAGGCGTGCCATGTTGGCAAAAGCATCAATAAATTCAGGACGACAGTCTGGATAACCTGAATAATCAACGGCATTGATACCAATCACAATGGCTTCTGCACCAAAAACTTCCGCTGCCGCTAAAGCATAAGACAAGAAAATTGTGTTACGTGCTGGAACATAAGTTACAGGAATACCTTCTTGCAACTGTTCAGGTACATCAATGCTGTGATCTGTTAAAGCAGAACCACCTAAGTTACCTAAATCAATATTAATGACACGATGTTCTACACCAGCACGTTGAGTTAATGCACGAGCAGCATCAAGTTCAGTGGTCGAACGTTGACCATACATAAAACTGATTGCAATACATTCATAACGTGCTTGCGCCCAAGCCAAACAAGTCGTTGAGTCTAAGCCGCCAGATAACAAAACTATGGCACGAGGGCGCATATTAAAATCTCCAAATAGATATATTTAAGAACAGAACTAAATTAACGACCAGTTTCATCATTCCAAAGCAATTTGTGTAATTGCAATTGGAAGCGAACAGGGAGATGGTCTTCTAAAATCCATTGCGCTAAATCACGCGCAAGTTGCGGTAAGCGTACAGCACCTTTTTCTACAGCAAAAGCAGGGGAGAACCAAACGGTACTGACTTTATCCTGTAGTTGGTATTGTGCAACCTGTAGTTTTGACCATTCATAATCTTCACGGTTGCAAATCACGAATTTAATTTGGTCGTGGGGCGTTAAGTAATCAAGATTGCTGATTAAATTGCGCTGTTCTTCACCGGAAGTTGGGGTTTTAAGATCTAAAACTTTAGAAACACGCGAGTCAACTTTAGAAACGTCTAAGGCACCACTGGTTTCTAAAGACACTTCACAGCCAAGGTTAGCTAAACGTTGCATTAACGGTAAAGCATTGGGCTGTGCCAGAGGTTCACCACCTGTCACGCAGACATAGGGGGTTTTAAAATCGAGTGTGGTTTGAATAATGTGTTCGAGCGATTGGCGCTCTCCACCTTCAAAGGAGTAGGTAGTATCACAATAAGTACAGCGTAGTGGGCAACCCGTTAGGCGAATAAATACCGTAGGGAGTCCTGCTGCATTTGCTTCACCTTGTAATGAATAGAAAATCTCCGTGATGCGTAAGCCCGCAGCCGGATCAGAAACAGGAATAGCCGAAGATCTGAGAGTATTCATAGTACAAAATAACCACAAGATAGAAAAATAAAAATCTCTACGATCATGTCTGACCGTAGAGACCGAAAAGCATTTTGAAAAATTAGTCTTCGCGTAATAAATCGTTCAAGCTTGTTTTAGAACGTGTTTGTGCATCAACTTTTTTCACGATAATTGCAGCATATAAGCTGTAAGTGCCGCATTTAGAAGGAAGGCTACCAGCAACAACCACAGAACCCGCAGGTACGCGACCATAGTGGACTTCACCAGTTGCACGGTCATAAATCTTGGTTGATTGACCAATGAATACACCCATTGAAATTACAGAGCCTTCTTCAACAATCACGCCTTCCACAATTTCAGAACGTGCACCAATGAAGCAGTTGTCTTCAATAATGGTTGGGTTTGCTTGCAATGGCTCAAGTACGCCACCGATACCTACGCCACCAGACAAGTGTACGTTTTTACCGATTTGTGCACATGAACCTACAGTTGCCCATGTATCAACCATTGTGCCTTCATCTACATAAGCACCAATGTTTACGTATGATGGCATCAATACAACATTTTTGGCTTGGAAGCTGCCTTTACGCGCAACTGCTGGAGGTACTACACGAACACCTGCTGCTTTGAACTGTTCTTCAGTCCAACCAGAGAATTTAGTGTCTACTTTGTCATAAAAACGAAGATCACCTGACTCGATTGGTTTGTTGTCGTTTAATTTGAACGATAACAATACCGCTTTTTTAAGCCATTGGTGAACAACCCACTCACCGTCGATTTTTTCTGCAACGCGTAATGAGCCATTATCTAAACCAGCAATAGCTTGTTCTACAGCTTCACGGATTTCAGCAGAACAGTCTGCTGCTGTGAAATTGGCACGGTCTTCAAAGGCTTGTTCGATAATTGTCGAAAGCTGAGACATGATCTTCCATCCAAAAAAATTTTGAAGATTTTACACTATATTTGCCCAAAAATAGATGAAAAATCGTCTTAGCATCGGAATTTATAATTAAGGTAGTTAAGTAAAAACCTATGTTAAATTGTATAAGTTTTTAAACCAATAGGTGTTTGCAAACTATATTTTATAAAATGTGTATCAAAAGTTAACAAAAACCAAGCAAATCGTTCATAAAAAATACTGATGTTCTGGTCTAGGATGAGTTCATCAAAACAACTTCACGATTAAAAGTTTAATCTTCTGAGGAGACCAGCAATGAAAAAATTAAGTTTAATTGCGATTGCAACAACAATGACCGCTTTTGCAGGGACTGCAATGGCAGAAGAACCTGTAATTAATGATGGTCGTGTTTCTAATCAGCTTATTCCTACTTCTGTACGTGCTGAAGCAGGAACAACTGGATACGGTGGCGCAGTCACTTGGACCGCTAACCCTTATGTTGGCGTAACCTTAGGTTACAATGGTGGTGATGTTTCTTGGTCAGATGACTTGTCTGTAGATGGCGTAAAATACGACATGGACATGAAGAATAACCTTACATATTTAAATGCTGAGGTACGACCTTGGGGTACAAGCTCGAACATGTGGGCAAATTCACTCTATATGGCAGCGGGTGTAGGTTATGTCGATAGTGAATATACACTCAAATCTAAAGCAGGTAGCGGTAATATCGAGATTGATGGGACTCCAACCAGTTTTGAGTCTGTGACAGGTAAAGTTAGCTATAACAATGACATTGCACCTTACTTAGGTCTTGGTTTTGCACCTAAAATCAATGACAAGGTTGGTGTGTTTGGTGAGGTAGGTGCTTACTACACAGGTAATCCACAAGCTAAACTGACAGGTGTCGGTGGTACAGCAGCGGATCAGGCGTTATTGGCTGAACACGAACGTAATGTCGAAAATGACGATAAATATGAGTGGATGCCAGTAGCGAAACTGGGTGTAAGTTATCACTTCTAATAGATAATCTTATTCTAGAAAAACGGGCTAAATGCCCGTTTTTTTATGCCAAAAGATTGTACGAATTAAAAGTGATGACCTATTTTGGCACCAAAGACCCAAGCCTCATTTTGATTGACTGAATATAAGCTAGCGAGTTTGGTATTTACCTCAGTATTTTGTACCGTTTTAGCCTTATTGAAGTATAAATATTGTGTGCCTAAAGCAAAAAAAGATTGGGGTTGCCAGTAGTAAAGTCCACCAAGCCCTAAGCTGTAGTAACCATCGACAGGGCTTAAGGTAGAAGCGGTGTTGCCACTACCCACATCCCAGCCAAAATCAAAGGTTGAAACCCAACGCTGACTATATTGATGTGCGATTCCAATTTTCCCAGACCATTGGTCATCTTGATATTGAATCATTTTGAAGGAAGCAATTTCAGGGGCATATTGTGCAGCACTGTCAATAATGGCGGCAAACTGTGTGGGCTGAATGATGTAATCATTCCAATTGACCCAGCGCAGTGAAGCATACAGCAGATTTTTCTGCGAAATCCCTGTTTGAAAATCAAAATTAATCGAAGCGGGTGTTTCTATCTGGGTTTTATTTTCGGTCGTCAAGTGGATCGGTTGGTCAAGAATGTATTCACTGACTTGTACTTGGTGTTTAATTTCTGAGCGATAAGTAAGGCTGCTGCGTAATGCGTATTCTGGAATTTGATAACTTAGACCTGCAAGCCAACCTAGCGCATGATCTTTTTTGAATTCGGCACGATAGCCATTTAAAAAGTAGAAACTTTGCCCAAAGACTTGTAAGTCACCTTCAAAGCTTTGTAGACCTAGTCCTGCATAAATTTGCCAAGTAGGGTTGAGTTGATAACCGAATAAGGAGGTAACGTTCTGACTGTCAAAATGAATTTCTGTAGATTCTATTTCAATGGGGCCAATAGCAGTATTTGGACGGTAGTGGTATTGAATATCCACACCAAAAGGCTGATCGAAGATAAGACCGAATGAAACTTTCGGATGAGGCTGAAATTTTAAAGCAGCCTGTACAAAATTACGATCTTCTACAAAGTTTCCGGTAGAAAAATTGGTGACGCCAATTTCAGCCAATTCAGTTTGATTTTGGACTTGACCTGAAATATCTGCATTCAAGCGAGCTAGTGTTATTTCAGTATAATTAGCTTGCTCAAAGAAAGGCCCAATAGATTGTCCAGACAATTCCATGCCACCCGCCTGCAATGTGGGGGGAATAAAAATAACCATCGAGGTAAAGGTTCGGATCACCCACATATTGAAATACTCTAAATTATTATAAATAGATGTTTTGTTTTGGTGTGCGAGCGATTGTTATTGTGTGGAATTCTACAGAGTGACGCAAGAGATTTATGCGATTCAGATTTTCATTGAAGTGTACATTTTAGTGTTACAGCGTCCGATGAAAGACAAGGAGGCAATTCATAAAATTGCCTCCAATATCATTACTTATTCTTCAGGATATGCGACTCTTTTTAAAGCTTTGATATCCGTTTCTGGTGAGCAAAGTGAAATAAACTCATACCCATAACCACGTAATAAATGACCTTTGCGTACTGCAAGCCAAGTGGTGTTGATGCCGAAAATATCAGTTTGAATTTGCTTTAAGCGATAGTCACGTTCAGCATCATAAGCCACATTGTTGACAATCCCAACGCCCATACCAAGTTCAACATAGGTTTTAATGACATCGGCATCCAGTGCAGACATGACGATATCGACATCGATATGCGCTTCTTCAAATGCTTTATCAATTTTAGAACGACCCGTGAAGCCACCGTGGTAAGTGATTAATGGGTAATGTGCTAAATCTGCTAGCTCAATAGTTTCTTTTTGCGCCAATGCATGTTGTTGAGGGGTAATAATGCAGTGCTGCCAGTTATAAAATGGAACACTGGCTAAATTGTCTTCAGTGGTCAAGGATTCTGTAGCAATACCGATATCCGCTTCGCCTTGTAACAGCATTTCCGTAATTTCAACAGGACTGGCTTGTTGCAGGATTAGGTGAACTTTAGGAAATTCTTTTTTAAATAAGTTCACAATTGGCGGCAGGACATAACGCGCTTGGGTATGCGTAGTTGCAATGGTCAAAGTCCCTTCATCCACTTTATTAAAATCGTCGGCTAAACGTTTAATATTGTCGGCATCGACCAACATCCGTTCCACAATGCCGAGTAGGGCTTGTCCTGGCTCAGTTAAGCCCAGTAGACGTTTACCCTTGCGAATAAATAGTTGAACCCCTAATTCATCTTCTAAATCTTTAATATGCTTACTCACCCCAGATTGAGAGGTGTATAAAGCCGCAGATGCTTCGGTCAAGTTGAAGTTCTGTCGCACTGTTTCTCGAATAATTCTGAGTTGTTGGAAATTCATTTCTCTATACCTTAAAGCGGGTGAGGCGGTCATGCCACACCTCTATGTCTCTATGCGACTTGATTTTCGAATAAGTGTAATGCAGTTGCACTCAACCAAACAGTTTGATTTGGTCTAAATTGATGTAATTTTGACTCTTCTGGGCTGAGTGTAATTTCAATCAGGTTGCCCTGACGGTCTTGTAATTCAGCCAAGACTTTGCCTGCAATCCAAATTTCACGTAAGAACGTGGCCTGAATTGCATTGTCTTGGGGTTGGGTGTGAATGCGTAATTCATTGGGACGAGCAAAAGCAATCACATTGCCATGTGGTGCATGTTGTGCTGCTTCTAACTGAATACGGTCTTCGCCCAGTTGAATGATGCCTTGATGATTGTGTCCTTCAAAGCGATTCGCCTGTCCCAAAAAGTCAAAGACAAACGGTGTGGCAGGTTTTTCGTAGACTTCGCGAGGCGAACCAATCTGTTCGACATTGCCTTTGTTCATCACCACAATTTGATCGGCAACTTCTAGCGCTTCTTCCTGATCGTGCGTCACGAAAATTGAAGTAATGTGCAATTCGTCATGTAAGGTACGTAACCAACGACGCAGCTCTTTACGTACTTTGGCATCGAGTGCGCCAAAAGGTTCATCCAGCAACAATACTCGTGGCTCAACTGCTAAGGCACGAGCCAAGGCAATACGTTGACGTTGTCCACCTGAAAGTTGTGCAGGATAACGGTCTGCCAAGAAGCCCAACTGAACCAAATCCAGTAAACGGGTAACACGTTTTTTAATTTCTGCTTCTGAAGGGCGCGTTGCACGTGGACGAACGCGTAAACCGAAGGCAATATTGTCAAAGACAGTCATGTGACGGAATAGGGCGTAGTGTTGAAACACAAAGCCAACTTGACGTTCACGTACATGTACATCGGTGGCATCTTGACCTTCTAAAATCACCTGTCCACCATCTGCCGATTCTAAACCCGCAATAATACGGAGCAGGGTGGTTTTACCGCAACCTGAAGGACCAAGCAAAGCAACCAATTGACCTTCAGGGAAATCTAAAGAAATATTTTTAAGTGCATGGAATGCACCAAAGTTTTTTTCAATGTTTTTGACTTGAATACTCATGGGGACATTCCTATTTAAATACTTGAACTATGGTTCTGTTTTTCCTGACGATATTCAACCCAAGTTTTTAAAATTAAGGTCACAATTGCCAGTAAAGCCAATAAGGAGGACACTGCAAAAGCCGCACTAAAGGTGTACTCGTTATAAAGAATTTCGACATGCAAGGGTAAGGTGTTGGTTTCTCCGCGAATGTGCCCTGAAACTACAGATACCGCGCCAAACTCACCCATAGCCCGTGCATTACACAGAATCACGCCGTAAATCAGACCCCATTTAATATTGGGTAGGGTGACTTTCCAGAAGGTTTGCCAACCTGAAGCACCAAGAACCATTGCAGCTTCTTCTTCCTCGGTACCTTGTGCTTCCATAAGTGGAATAAGCTCACGTGCCACAAAAGGAACGGTAATAAATATAGTGGCAAGTACAATGGCGGGTACGGCATACAGAATTTTAATGTCATGGTCGAGTAACCAATTTCCCATCCAGCCTTGGGTACCAAAAATAAGCACCAACATTAAACCTGCAATGACAGGCGAAACAGAAAATGGCAGATCAATTAAGGTGGTCAAAATGGATTTACCACGGAAATTAAACTTGGCGACCGACCATGCTGCTGCTACGCCAAACACCACATTTAATGGAACTGCGATTACTGCTGTGAGTAAAGTGAGTTTTACCGCAGACAATGTGTCTGGATCGACCAGTGCCTGAAAGTAAACCCCAACCCCTTGTTTAAAGGCTTCTACAAAAACCAGAATGAGCGGAAGAATTAAGCAACTTAAGAAAAAAATTAAGGCAATGCTCAGTAACGTGTAACGGACCCAAACGGGTTCACGGGTAGCATCACGGGACTGTAGGCGTTCAGCAAAGGCATTGCTGTTGGTAACTAAGCTCATATTGCAGTTCTCCCTGTGCGACGACTTGCCCATGCTTGTAATAAGTTAATTAAAAAGAGCAGTGCGAATGAAATTAACAGCATGACCACAGCAATGGTGGTTGCACCGGCATAATCATATTCTTCTAAACGAGAGATAATCATGAGGGGTGCAATTTCAGTTTTGAACGGTTGATTACCAGCAATAAAAATGACAGAGCCATACTCGCCGACACCACGTGCAAATGCCAAAGCAAAACCTGTGAGCAGCGCAGGGAATAAAATGGGTAAAATAATTTTAGTCACAATTTGCAGACGGTTCGCACCTAAGGCAGATGCTGCTTCTTCCAGTTCGGTTTCTAAATCGCTTAATACAGGTTGAACAGTACGCACTACAAAAGGGATGCCAATAAAAATAAGCGCAAGCGTAATCCCGATAGGGGTGTATGCCACTTGAATACCTAAAGGATCAAGATATTGTCCAACCCAACCAGTCGGTGCATAAAGTGAAGTTAGGGCAATACCAGCCACCGCAGTGGGTAAGGCAAAAGGCAAATCGACCAAGGCGTCGACAATGCGTTTACCTGGAAATCGATAACGAACCAAGCACCACGCCAGTAATAAGCCAAAAATGACATTAATGATGGCTGCCAAGAGCGCAGTACTAAAACTGAGTTGCAAGGCTTTTAAGATACGTTCAGAACTTAAAATTTCCCATAAACCTGACCAACCAATATCTAGCGATCGAATAAAAACTGCTGAAAGTGGAATCAGTACAATTAAAGATAAATAGGCGAGGGTAAAACCTAACGAAAGTCCAAACCCTGGCAGCACTCGGGATCGCTGCGACATGACAATTCCTCAAAATGTGAGAATACTGATCAAATAAAATCAGTAAAATAATCAGTAAATTAAATTATGCAGACCCTAGTGTGCATAGTTTAGAAAATTCGGATAATCATCAGACAGACACATTCGAGACATCGAGCGTTCAGGCATCAGGTAGTCATAAATTTCAGGAAATGGACCAAAACCTGAGGCAACATTAATATGTCCCACTTGACCTAAATTCACAGGTTGCAGTTTCCAATTACGAGCCAACTGCTGTGCATCTTCAAAGCTTAACCATGGATCATTTTCACTAATCAGCAAGGTGGTTGGCACCTGAATCTTCAATTGGTGAAAGAAAGCTTGATAATCAGTTTTACTGTCACGTGCGAAACCTGCTTCGCCAAATCGGGCAGGATTGGCAGGCGCAACTAAAATCAACTTTTTCACATGCTTGTTTAGTTCAGGGTGCAATGCTAATGCAGCCACTGTCGTTAAACAGCCAAAGCTATGTGCGACGATTTGTACATCACTTTGAAGAGGGCGCAGAGTTTTCGTAAATTGCTCTACCCAGTGTTTAAGGATAGGTTGGTTCCAATTGGTCTGATGTACACGGGAGCTAGACATGAGGTTACGTTGCAACCAAGATTGCCAGTGTTGAGCTTCACTGCCCCCTACACCAGGTACGATTACGGTATGAATCATGACGTTGCTCCTGTGTAATTAAATAACGGTTTATTTTGCGCTATTGATTTTCACGATTTGATCGAAAACACCGCCGTTGTCAAAATGCTGTTTCTGCACTTTGGTCCAACCACCAAACTCTTTATCAATTGTGACCAGTTTTAATGGCTTAAAGGTTGTTGAATATTTTTTCAGTACAGTTGCATTACGTGGACGGTAATAGTTTTTCGCCGCAATCTCTTGTCCCTGAGGTGAATACAGGAAGTTCAGATAACCTTTCGCAAGATTTAAATTGCCATCCTTTTGTGCATTCTTTTCAACAATCGCAACTGGTGGTTCCGCTAAAATGGATAAAGACGGTGTGATAATCTCGAACTTACCGGGTTGTTCACGTACAGCGAGGTAAGCTTCATTTTCCCAAGCCAGTAATACATCACCGATCCCGCGTTCAGCAAAAGTTGTGGTTGCACCACGGGCACCAGAGTCGAGTACTTTGGTTTGTTTATAAATTTGACGAACAAAATCTTGTGCTTTGGCATCAGAACCATATTTATGTTTTGCCCAAGCCCATGCGCCCAAATAGTTCCAACGTGCACCACCAGAAGTTTTTGGATTTGGTGTAATAATGTCTACACCCGGTTTGACTAAATCGCCCCAATCTTTAATCCCTTTCGGATTGCCCTTACGAACTAAAAAGACGATGGTTGAGGTATACGGTGTCGAGTTTTGTGGGAATTTCTTTTGCCAGTCTTTTGGAAGTAGGTTGGTTTTATCTGCAATCGCATCAATATCGGCTGCCAAAGCCAAAGTGACAACGTCAGCATCTAAACCATCAATTACGGCACGTGCCTGTTTTCCAGAACCACCATGGGATTGTTTGAAATTTACGTCCTGACCCGTACGGCTTTTCCAATATTGTCCAAACTGTTTGTTAAAATCTTCATAGAGTTCACGTGTCGGATCATAAGACACATTTAAGAAATCTTTGGCAGAAGCATGCACAGCTGTAATGGAAATTAGTGCAGCAACGACCCCGAGTTTAAGTGTAGTAAAACGCATTTGCAGACCTCAATAATTCTAAATGTTCGGTAACATGAGCAAAGAATAGCGCTGTGTTTTTTGCAAAAAAAATAATAAAAAACGAATTTGATATGAATAAAAAAGAAATAAGTTACATAATGTAGTCCCTAAACTACAGCAGAGTCTTTGGGGGAGTAGGTTATGCTTTGTTTTAAGAATGCACAGGAAGTTGCGAATATTGCTTTGCTGGATCGTGCTTTTCATTATGGCGATGGCTGCTTTACGACTGCCCGAGTTGTGAAGAATAAAATTGAGCTAGAACGCTTACATTACGCGCGTTTACAGCTGGCGTGTGAGCGTTTATCACTTCATGCAAATTTAGCTTTGATTGCTGAAACTTTAGTGAAAATGCAGCAAGATTTTGGACAGCTAAATGGGACCCTAAAAGTTGTGATTAGCCGTGGAGAAGGGCAACGCGGGTATAGTTTTACTGACCATCTTGCTGATGTCTGGGTGTTCTACTATCCGCAAGCTGTCAACACATTTCATTACCAGAAAATTCAGTCGGGTATCTTGCAGCGTGTTATGGGGTTGAGTATGCCGAACTTGGTTGGCATTAAAAGTTTAAATCGCTTGGAACAAGTAATACTCAAACAAGAAGCCGATCAACAGGGTTGGTTAGAGGCTTTGGTGTTGGATGTGCAGGGCTCAGTTGTTGAAGGGATAAGCAGTAATTGTTTCTTTCGCATAAATGACACATGGATTACGCCTGAACTTCGTTATAATGGCGTGCATGGCGTCATGCGTGCGGAAATTTTACGTCGTATGCAGCAGCAAGGGATTCAATGCGAACAGCGTTTAGTCAAATCGGAAGAAACTTTGAATATACAAAGCCTATTTTTCTGTAATGCTTTGCAGCCCATGAAAATTGCCACAGGGTTAGATCAGCAAACATTAATGGTTGAACCCTGTATTGAACTTTTTAACACCTTAGAATTGAATCAGATAGCCTAATCTTATTATGAGCAGTAAACCAAAACCGAAAAAAAAGCCTGCTAAAAAAAGCACGCCAACAGCAAAATTCTCCGCAAAAAAATGGGGGATTTTTATTGGGCTATTTCTTGTTGTTGTCTTGGGAATTCTTTGGTCGAGCTTATTTAAAGCTTATCCTGTCGAAGGGAAAAAACAGCTTTTAGCGATTGGTCAGGGGGATAGCTATTCGGGTTTGATTGATCGGCTATCGAAAGAAAATAAAATTCATTTTCCATGGATTTTAAAGTTTTATCAAAAAATCATGATCCATGACAGCTTAAAAGCGGGCGTCTATGAAATTGATAATGGTATGAGTGTACGTCAGGTTTTGGAGTTTATTTCCAATGCTGAAAATGCACAAATGAATCGCGTTTTGGTCATTGAAGGCACCACCTTTAAACAATTAATTGAGCAATTACAACAAAATCCATTGGTAAAAAAAGAGGTTTCAAACTTGCCTCAGGCTGAAATGTTGCAAGCCTTAAACATCCCTTTTTCACATCCTGAAGGTTTATTTGCACCAGATACCTATTTCTTTAATAAAGGTGAATCGGACAAGAAAATTTTGACAGATTTGTATCGCCGTCAAATGAAGAATCTGGATCAGGCTTGGGCAAATCGTGCATCGAACTTACCCTATAATGATAAATATGAAGCGCTGATTATGGCGTCGATTATTGAAAAAGAGACCAGTTTGGACAGTGAATTGCAGCAAGTTTCAGGGGTGTTTGTACGTCGCTTGCAAAAAGGTATGCGTTTGCAAACCGATCCAACCGTCATTTATGGTATGGGGGATCGCTATAAAGGTAATATTACCCGTCAAGATTTAAGAACACCGACTGCGTATAACACCTACACCATGAGTGGCTTGCCTCCAACACCAATTGCTTTGCCAAGTAAAAAAGCGATTGAGGCTGCTATGCATCCAGATGATTCCAGCACGATTTATTTTGTTGCCACAGGCAATGGTGGACATAAATTTAGTGCAACTTTGGAAGAGCATAATCGTGCCGTCAAAGAATATTTATCCGTATTAAAATCGAAGCAGGAGTGAGGTATGTTTATTAGTTTTGAAGGCACAGAAGGTGTCGGGAAAACCACTCTCATTCGTAAAATTCATGAATATTTTCAACAGCAAGGTAAAGATGTCGTGCTGACGCGTGAGCCAGGGGGAACCCCAATGGCGGAGCACATTCGTAGTCTACTTCTTGCCGTGAATCATGATGAATCGATGTCAAATGATACTGAGTTATTATTGATTTATGCAGCACGCGCACAGCATTTACAGCAAGTCATTGTACCTGCCTTGCAAGCGGGTAAAACCGTTTTATGTGACCGTTTTACCGATGCAAGTTTTGCTTATCAATGTTCGGGACGTGGCTTGGATCAAACCAAATTAAATTTATTAAATGATCATTTTGTTTCACATATGCCGAATATTACCTTCTGGCTTGATGCTCCAATTGAAACAGGTATGGCGCGTGCACGGGAACGTGGCGCTTTAGATCGTTTTGAACAAGAGAAAGTCAGCTTCTTTGAAAAGGTTCGTGCAGGTTATCAAACGCTTTGGGAGCAAAATTCAGAACGAATGAAACGTTTAGACGCAACGCAGACACCAGAACAAGTTTTTGCCCAAGCTTTGTCATATTTGGTGTAATCGTTGATCAATTTTCCTAGTGTCGAGCACTGAATAATCTTTTATAGTGATGATCGAATAGGGAAGACGGATCATAATACGCAATGAATATGCAAAGTAAACAAGCTGAAATTATTCAGTTTTTGATGCAACATTTTCCGCAAAGTTTGGAAAAATGTGAGATTGAATCTATTTGTGATCGGGGTGCAACGGTCATTTATCATATTGATGATCGAGATTTGCGTCCGGGTGGTACGGTTTCAGGACCGACTATGATGACGGTTGCAGATTATGCTTTGTATATTGCAATACTGGGTGAAATCGGGCTGGTTGGCTTAACTGTCACCACTAATTTGAACATTAACTTTTTACGTAAACCTGCGGCTTCGCAAGACCTGCGTGGTGTCTGTAAATTAATGAAAGTAGGCAAAGCCCTTATTGTTGGCGAAGTCTGGATTTATTCAGTGAATGAAGATGAACCTGTAGCACATGTGACAGGAACATATTCAGTACCCCCACTGCGAATGCCATCAAATATTGAGTAATTGTTTTTTAAATTGAGTGACAGATTGAATGTCTTCGTGGGCAGGTACAGTTAAAAATAACTGTACCTGCCGTATTTTATTCAGCATTCACCAAAGGTGTTTCAACTTGAAAGTTTGGCGGCGTGAGTACAGTTTTGCGTAGCTCAGGCGCCAATTCAGGATAGTCTAAAGTGAAATGTAGCCCGCGAGATTCTTTGCGTTCCATTGCACAACGTACAATCATTTCAGAGACCAATACCAAGTTACGCAGTTCAATCAGGTTTTTACTGACCTGATAATCTTCATAATATTCCGTGATTTCACGCTTGAGCATTTCAATACGGTGTAAGGCACGTTGTAAGCGTTTGGTGGTACGGACAATGCCCACATAGTTCCACATGGTTTGACGTAATTCATCCCAGTTCTGCAAAATGACCACATCTTCATCGGGGTTCATGACCTGCGAATCATCCCATTCTGGAACTTGAGGCGAGCTGTAGTTTTCAACATAATGCGATTGAATATGTTCAGCGGCACTCATGCCGTAGACGAAGCATTCGAGCAGAGAGTTACTCGCCATACGGTTAGCGCCATGTAGACCCGTATAGGAAGTTTCACCAATCGCGTATAAACCGTGGATGTCAGTTTGACTATGCTCATCAACCACCACGCCACCACAAGTGTAATGTGCAGCAGGCACCACAGGAATCATTTCCTTAGTGATATCAATGCCCAATTCAAGTAGACGGGCATACAACGTTGGGAAATGTTCTTTTACGAAGGCTTCTGGCTTATGTGTAATGTCTAACCAGACATGACGGATACCTAAACGCTTAATTTCATAGTCAATAGCACGCGCAACAATATCGCGTGGTGCCAGTTCAGCACGTTCATCAAAGCGCAGCATGAAACGCTCACCATCAGGCAATCTTAAATAAGCCCCTTCGCCACGCATAGCTTCTGTGATGAGGAATGAGCGGGCTTGTGGATGGTATAAGCAAGTCGGGTGGAATTGGTTAAATTCCATATTTGCCACGCGGCACCCTGCGCGATAGGCCATCGCAATCCCATCACCAGTAGCGATGTCAGGGTTTGAGGTATACAGATAGGCTTTCATTGCACCGCCACATGCCAAAGCGGTAAACGGCGCTAGGAACGTATGAACTTGTTCGGTTTTCTCATCGAGAGCATATAGACCAAGGGCACGATTTTGTGCTTCGTCTAAACCAAGTTTTTGCGAAGTGATTAAATCTATCGCAATGAAATTTTCAAAAATCGTAATATTGTCTTTTTCTTGCGCACGTTGTACCAACGTGGTCGAAATTGCACGCCCAGTCGCATCGGCCGCATGAATAATACGACGTTGTGAGTGACCACCTTCACGAGTTAAATGTAACTGCGATTGTTCATCTAAAGTGAACTGCACGCCATTATTAAGCAGGAAATCTACAGAAGGTTTACCGCCTTCAACGGTTTGTTTGACTGCGTCGAGTTCACATAAATGTGCGCCTGCAATCATGGTGTCATCAATATGCTGTTGAATGGAATCCGTTTCATCCAGAACAGCGGCAACCCCGCCTTGTGCATAATAAGTGCTGGCATCGGTTAGGGTCGATTTTGCTAAAACTGCAATGTTGAAATGATGAGGTAATGACAGTGCTAAACTTAAACCTGCGCCACCACTGCCCACAATAATCACATCAAATTGATGCGTTGAGCTTAAATTAGACATTTCCATCAGCTAATTTTAAAAAAAGTTTGGTAATGACAACGCTTTTTGAGATAAAAGGCAAGTGTAAAATAGTCGAGTGTTCATCAGAAAAAGCAATCAAGTTACTATAACTTAATCTAAAAATAAGTACTTGTTTTGCTAAAACATAATTGAACATATTATTACGCAAGAATAACAAGTTTTATGATAAAAATTTTTTGTCTAATACGTAACAATAATTGAGTGAATGAGTTTTATGAAAAGTGGCTATTTACAAAAAGGAATATATGCTGCGGTTTTTACAATGGTGGCGGTACAAACTCAAGCCGCACCAGCAGTGGATTTTTCAAATTTAGTTGAGCAAGTCAGCCCTGCAGTTGTGAGTGTGAATGTGGTCAAAAAAATGACCCAAGAAGAAATTATGCAACAACAAGTACCAGAAATCTTGCGTCGTTTTTTTGGTAATCAAGTCATTATTCCGCAGCAGCAGGCTCCACAAGAAAAAACGGCTTATGGCAGTGCATTTTTCATCAGTAAAGATGGCTATTTGCTAACGAATCATCATGTGGTCGAAAATGCCTCTAAAGTCACGATTATGATGAATGATCGTCGTGAGCTAGATGCAACGGTCATCGGTAGTGATGAACGTACCGACGTAGCATTGCTTAAAGTGAAAGGGGATCAATTTCCTGCACTAAAAACAGGGAATGTTGATCAACTAAGGGTGGGTGAGCCTGTATTGGCCATCGGTTCTCCATTTGGCTTTGATTATTCTGCTTCAGCAGGAATTGTTAGTGCCAAAATGCGGAATATGATGGGTGAAACATCTGTTCCATTTATTCAAACCGATGTTGCCTTGAACCCGGGTAACTCAGGTGGGCCTCTGTTTAATCAAGGGGGTGAAGTCGTTGGTGTAAATTCACGTATTTTCAGTGGAACGGGTGGCTATATGGGGCTGTCTTTCTCCATCCCAATTGATGTTGCTATGGATATTGCCGACCAGTTGAAGAAGAATGGTAAAGTAACTCGTTCTTATCTGGGCGTCATGATGCAGGATATTGATCGTAACTTGGCAGAATCTTACAATTTACCGAAACCTGAAGGTGCCTTAATTACCGATGTAACGCCAAATTCACCCGCAGCAAAAGCAGGTCTGAAAGCAGGTGATATTGTGTTGAAGTACAATGGTGCCGCAATTTCACGCACTTCAGAACTTCTCAATTATTTAAACCGTTCTGTACCGAATCAAACTATTCAACTTGAAATATTACGTGATGATATAACACGCAATATTTCTGCAACACTCACCACAGCACCCGATGATACGCCTGCTAAAGCTGAGCAAGGTGCAGAAAGTGCTGGGCCAAAAATTGGGGTGGCAATTCGTGATTTATCACCATCTGAATTAGCACAACTCAGCATTAAAGGTGGCGTGTTGATTCAAGATGTTATGCGTGGTGGGGTGGCATCTCAAGCACGGATTTTACCAGGTGATGTCATTACCCAATTGAACAATACAAGTATCAATAATTCGAAAGAGTTCATCAAAACAGTTTCTGGGTTAAAGAAAGATAGCATTGTGCGTGTTTCACTGATTCGTGAAGGACAGCGGGCTATTTTAGGGATGCGTATTTAAGCATCTTGATGTGAAATCATGACATGAACTGGAAAAAGTCAGTCTATTCAGTTTAGACTGGCTTTTTTTTGGCTGGTGTTTACGCAGCTGAATCAACTTAAGTGTGAAAAGCATCAACATGGTTTTTAAACTTTTAACCTAACCATGGACAGGACAAACAAATTAATGAGCGCAATTTTTGATTTAAATTTGGTGGTAAAGCCAGAACATATTGATGTGTTGGGACATGTCAATAATGTGGTTTATGTGCAGTGGATGCAGGATGTTGCAACGGCACATATTGACCAGTTAGGTCTGGGTATTCAACAGTATTTAGAATTAAAACATGCCATGGTTGCAGTGGAACATCATGTGCAATACCGCAAAGCAGCTTTATTGAATGACGAAATTGTGTTGCGTACATGGCTAAGTGACATCAATAGTATGTATTTATTTCGTCAGTATGTTTTCTACCTACCTGCGGATCAAGCTGTATTATTTATGGGGCAGACCAAATGGGCATGCGTGGAAATTGAATCAGGTCGACCTAAACGTATTTCACCGACATTTTCACAAGCTTATCAACCCTTAAATGATCAGATTAATCCATTAGATTTTACGCATAGCTATACAGTTTAAAACTCTACTGGCATGCGTTTGAAAAACGTACAGTCTTAAAAACCTAAACGTTTAAACGAATTTATCACTTTTTCATTTTTGCAATCTGCTATAATCGGCAGCAATTTGTCTAACCGCTTACGCTTAGTATCTCAGCTTTGTACTTGGCACTATTTTTTTCTTAAGGTAACTCATGGCGCAAGCTAAAAAATCCGTTGATATCAATAATATCCGAAATTTTTCGATTATTGCTCACATTGACCATGGTAAGTCGACTTTGGCTGACCGTTTTATTCAAATGTGTGGTGGTTTACAAGATCGTGAAATGCAAGCCCAAGTTTTGGACTCAATGGAGTTAGAACGCGAACGTGGGATTACCATTAAAGCGGCGTCTGTAACCTTGTATTACACGCATCCAAATGGGCAAGAATATCAATTGAACTTCATTGATACGCCTGGACACGTAGACTTTTCTTATGAAGTATCTCGTTCTTTAGCAGCTTGTGAAGGCGCGCTATTGGTTGTAGATGCTGCACAAGGTGTTGAAGCACAATCGGTTGCAAACTGTTATACCGCAATTGAGCAAGGTCTCGAAGTTCTTCCTATTTTAAATAAAATTGATTTACCGCAGGCTGAGCCTGAACGGGTAATTCATGAAATTGAAGAAATTATTGGCATTGAAGCGACAGATGCTCCAACCTGTTCTGCAAAAACTGGTTTGGGTGTCGAGGGTGTACTTGAGCGCTTAGTTGATGTCATTCCAGCACCTGTTGGTGATCGTGAAGCTCCTTTACAAGCCTTAATTATTGACTCTTGGTTCGATAACTATTTAGGTGTTGTATCCTTAGTCCGTATTAAACAAGGTCGTATCCGTAAGGGCGACAAAATGTTGGTTAAATCGACAGGACAAACTCACCCAGTCACTTCAGTGGGTGTATTTAATCCTAAACATACCGATACCGACATGCTTGAAGCGGGTGAAGTAGGTTTTGTGATTGCGGGTATTAAAGATATTTTTGGTGCGCCAGTAGGTGACACTATTACCCTTGCTGCTACACCTGATGTTGCAATTTTACCGGGTTTCAAAAAGGTTAAACCGCAGGTTTATGCGGGTCTTTTCCCGATTGATGCAAGTGATTTTGAGCCATTCCGTGAAGCGCTACAAAAATTGCAGATCAACGACTCGGCTTTATTCTTTGAGCCAGAAAGCTCAGATGCATTAGGTTTTGGTTTCCGTTGTGGCTTCTTAGGAATGCTACACATGGAGATTGTGCAAGAGCGTTTAGAGCGAGAGTATGACCTTGATCTCATCAGTTCTGCACCTACTGTAATTTATGAAGCATTAACTAAAAAGGGCGAAACGATTTATATCGATAGTCCATCAAAAATGCCAGATGGATCTACTGTAGAAGATTTACGTGAACCGATCGCAGAATGTCATATTCTTGTTCCGCAAGAGTACTTAGGGAATGTCATGACCCTATGTATTGAACGCCGTGGTGTTCAAAAAGATATGAAATTCTTGGGTAATCAAGTTTCTATTACCTTTGAAATCCCGATGGCTGAAGTCGTTATGGATTTCTTTGATAAATTAAAATCATGCTCTCGTGGATTTGCATCGCTTGACTATAACTTTGTGCGTTTTGAAAGTTCAGCTTTAGTTAAGGTTGATGTATTAATTAATAGTGACAAGGTTGATGCCTTGGCTATGATTTGTCACCGTAATGACGCGCGTCATCGTGGTATTGCGTTGGTTGAGAAAATGAAAGATTTGATTCCTCGCCAAATGTACGATGTAGCAATTCAAGCGGCTATTGGTGCACAAATTATTGCTCGTTCTACTGTAAAAGCGATGCGTAAAAACGTATTGGCTAAATGTTATGGTGGTGACGTTTCACGTAAGAAGAAACTTCTTTCTAAACAGAAGGAAGGTAAAAAACGCATGAAGCAAGTGGGTAGTGTAGAAATCCCGCAAGAAGCGTTCTTGGCTGTGTTGAAAGTAGAAAGATAAGAATTAGAGGTCGTTTAGCTCATGGATTTTGATTTTAATTTAATACTCGTGCCTGCCACGCTGATTTTTTTCTTGGTGTGGTTGCTGGATAAGTTTGTATTTAAGCAAAGACAAACCAAGGGTAGGGGTAATGAAAACTTCATTATTACATGGGCTTACGATTTCTGGCCTGTATTGGCGGTGGTTTTGGTTTTACGTTCATTTTTATATGAACCGTTTAATATCCCGTCAGATTCTATGGTTCCGACTTTAGAAACTGGTGACTTTATTTTGGTGAATAAGTTTGACTACGGTGTACGCTTACCAATTGTGAATAAGAAAATTCTCGATGTGGGTGAGCCATCACGTGGTGATGTCATTGTTTTTCGTTATCCACCACAACCGACTATTAGCTATATCAAGCGTGTCGTGGGTTTGCCGGGTGACCATATTATTTATGATCATGGTCAGTTGACGATTAATGGGAAAAAAGTAGCGAAAGTTCCAGTTGAGTTCAGTCGTGAAAAAGATGCCTTGGATACACCGACCTCAATTTATCATAAAGAAACTTTGGGTGAACACACCTTTACGATGCGTGAATTGGAAGGGGTGAACGTTGCTCGTCAAGCACCATTTATTAATTATATTGAAAATGGTAAATACTCAACTGAAAATGGTTTATATTGGGAAGTCAAAGTTCCTAAAGGGCACTACTTTGCGATGGGGGATAATCGTGATCAAAGTGCTGACAGTCGTTTTTGGGGATTTGTGCCTGAAGAGAACTTAACTGGGCGTGCATTTTATGTTTGGATGCATAAAGAGCCTGGTTTTAAACTGCCGTCATTCAGTCGTAACGGTAAAATTGATTAATTGACCAAAATGGAAAATAAAAAATGCGTCGAAATCAAAAGGGTGCATCATATATTGGTATTTTAATTGCAGTTATTGGCTTTGCTTTTTTGGCAAAAGTCGCAATTGCAGTTTGGGGACCCTATTGGGATGATCGTGTGATTGATAGTCAGATTACAGAGTTACTGCAAAGTAGTCCTGCTGATATCAGTCCATCGAAATTCTCAAGCCAAATGGGGCAGCGTTTAGATATGAATAATGTTCGCGATATTAAATTCGAAGACATTGCTCAAGTGACAAATGTTGATGGTTTACAAGTGAAAAAGAGTTATGAGGTAAGAAAGCCTTTCTTACTGAATATTGATTTAGTGTTAAAGTTTGAGAAAAGTTTTGATCAAAGGTCAGCCCAAACTAAGTGATATTCGCTTGGTCAGTCGTATAGGTTATCAGTTTAAGCAAGCGGAGCTACTTCAGCTTGCCTTGACGCACCGTTCGGTAAGCCATAAATATAATTACGAACGCTTAGAGTTTCTAGGTGACGCGTTGTTAGGAATGATCATCGCCAATTATTTGTACCATGCTTATCCGCATGAAAATGAAGGTCGTTTGACGCGCATGCGAGCGACCTTAGTTCGACAGGAAGCATTAGGTAAAATCGCAAACGACTTAAAACTCAGTACCAACTTAATTTTAAGTACAGGTGAGTTAAAGTCAGGCGGACATCATCGTGAATCGATTTTGGCAGATACTGTTGAAGCCATTATTGGGGCAATTTATGTGGATTGTGCTGACTTAACGGTGTTGGAGCGTATCGTGCTAAAATGGTACGAACCTTACTTAGACTATATCGAACCGACAGATCAACTGAAAGATCCTAAATCAAGATTGCAAGAGTATTTGCAAGCGCGTAAAAAGCCACTTCCTATTTATGAAGTGGTCGATATACAAGGGGATGCGCCTAACCAACATTTCAAGGTGAATTGTACGGTTGAGGGTTTGCCTCTATTTAAAGGTGAAGGTTCAAGTCGTCGTTTTGCAGAACAAGCTGCAGCGGCGGATATTTTAAAACTTTTGGAGCAGTAATCTGCCATGTCAAATTCTTCCGATCACATTGATGCTGATCACGAGTCGCCAAGCGACACTAATGATTTAATTAGCCAGTTTTTTAGTGAACAAGGCACCACGATTCCTTCTGATTTCAGAAGTGGTTTTGTTGCAATTGTTGGCCGCCCAAATGTGGGTAAGTCGACATTGATGAATCACTTACTGGGACAAAAACTTTCGATTACTTCACGTAAGCCGCAAACCACGCGTCATAAGATTGTGGGTATTGATTCGCGTGAAAAATCTCAGGCAGTGTTCGTCGATACACCTGGGATGCATAAAAAAGAAGTGCGTGCCATCAATAAAATGATGAACCGCGCTGCATCTTCTGCATTGCGTGATGTAAATTTGGTCATGTTTGTTCTAGATGCAGACAAGTGGACTCAAAATGATGAGCTTGTTTTGGAAAAGCTTAAAAATGCAGAGATGCCTGTGATTTTGGTGATCAATAAAATTGATACACTTGAAAATAAAAACCATGCTTTACCATTGATTCAAGAACGCGCAAAATTGATGAATTTTGCGGAAATTGTTCCTGTTTCCGCACTTCGTGGTGCGAACTTGGAACATCTACGCGACACCATTGAAAAGTATTTACCTTTCCAACCACCAATGTATTCATTGGATCAATTGACTGATCGTTCTGAGCGTTTCTTAGCATCAGAAATTATCCGTGAAAAAATCATGCGTCAGCTTGGTGAAGAGCTTCCGTACGATCTAACTGTGCAAATCGAGTCATTTAAGACTGAAGAAGCGACAGTGAATGAAAAAACAGGTCGTCCAAAACCAGCGTGTACCTATATTGACGCAACGATTTTTGTAGACCGTCCCGGCCAAAAAGCCATTGTGATTGGTGAAAAAGGCGCTAAGCTCAAGAAAATTGGTATGGATGCCCGTGTCGATATGGAAAAAATGTTTGAACAAAAGATCATGTTAACCCTTTGGGTGAAAGTGAAAGGTGGTTGGTCGGATGATGAGCGAGCACTGAAAAGCTTGGGTTATAGCGATATCTAAGTCTTCATAAAATAAATTTTATAGGGATAGTGTTATGGTCAAAGTATTTGCAGTTATGGCTTGTATGTTATTTTTGCAAGGTTGTATCTACAAGATTGTCACTGTCCCTGTAAAGATTGCTTATAAAACCACAAAAGGCGTGGTGAAAGGAACCGCAGCAGTGGTTGGTGCTGTTATCCCAGATGGGGATGATGAGGACAGCGAACAAAATGATAAAAATAAGAAAGATTAGTTAATTCCTCATGCGTAATGAAGTACTGCATGGTTATTTAATTCACCATAGAAAATACCGTGAACGTAGTCATATTGTACATTTATTCACCCAAGAGCATGGGCGGGTTGATGGTATTTTAAGACAAACCCCGCCACCACAATATCAACCATTGCGTTTACAAGCATCGGGAAAGTCTGAGCTTAAAAATTTCAGTAAACTTGAAATTATGCATCATCCTATTTTCTTTTTTGGCGATGCATTTTTTTCTGGCTTTTATCTGAATGAAATTTTACTACGTTTATGTCCGCTTGAAGTAGAAATGCCTGAGACTTTTCGGCAATATTCTGCAACTATTCAGCATTTACAAACACTCAGTCATCAAGTTAATCCAACACTATTTTTAAAACAAACCCTTCGCCAATTTGAGCATGCATTGTTGGAAGAGTTAGGTTATCCACTTGATTTTACAATAGATGCAAATCAAGGCTTGATTCAATCACATCAAAATTATGCTTTTCAGTTAAATGATGGCTTTATTCCAACAACTCGGGCCTCATCTTCTACGTTATTGGGTCAACAAATTCTGAGTATGCAGAATTATGAAAGTGGTAGGGAATTTAACCTAGAGCAGTTACAATTGTTGTCGAAGCTATATAGGCAAATGATTACATCTTTGTTGGGAGATCGACCGTTGAAAAGTCGCCAACTCTGGATTCAAAACACTCAATCTAAAACATGATTAGGAAAAAACGATGGCTGCTTTGCTTGGTGTAAATATTGACCATGTTGCAACTTTGCGACAAGCACGTGGAACAACTTATCCAGACCCAGTTAATGCTGCTTTAATTTGTGAGCAAGCGGGTGCTGAAGGAATTACACTGCATTTACGTGAAGATCGTCGTCATATTCAAGATGATGATGTGCGTCGTATGCGTCCAGTATTAAAAACTCGTATGAATTTAGAGCTTGCTATAACACCTGAAATGATTGCATTTGCGAAAGAGATTCAGCCACATCATGTGTGTTTCGTTCCTGAGAAGCGTCAAGAAGTAACCACGGAAGGTGGGTTGGATGTGATTGGTCATTTTGAAGAAGTCAAAGCAGCAACACAGGAACTTACAGCGATAGGGTGTGATGTCTCACTCTTTATTGATGCTGATTTTGCCCAAATTGATGCTGCTGTTGCATGCGGAGCACCAACCATTGAAATTCATACAGGTGCTTATGCAGATGCTGAAACACCTGAAGCACAGCAACATGAGTTAGATCGTATTGTGAAAGCTTCGCGCTATGCCGCCGACAAGGGTTTGGTGGTGAATGCGGGTCATGGTTTAAATCTAGAAAATGTTACCCCGATTGCACAAATTCCTGAGATTCATGAGTTGAATATTGGTCATTCTTTAATTGCGGATGCTGTATTTGTTGGCTTGGCGCAAGCTGTTCAAGAAATGAAAGCAGTAATTAAAGCTGCACGTTAATTATCTATTTTAAGATTCAAATATGTCGAATATAAATTACGATGAACTAATGAAGCCAGTCATTGGCTTCTTGGGTTGTACTACGCCTCAGGCTTGGTTGGATGAAGCATTGAATCATCTTGATATTCTGATGCAAGACCATGCCAATTGCGAAAAAAAAGCAGCAGGTACAGCAATGAACCTGATGTTTAGGTATAGTTTTTTTACGGATCTGCAAGTGAAGCTGGCTCAATTGGTACGTGAAGAAATGCTGCATTATGAGCAAGTGCTTGAGTTTATGAAGAAGCGTGGTCAAGCGTGGTCGAACTTGAGTGCAGGGCGCTACGCAGGCGGATTACGTAAGGAAGTACGCACTTATGAGCCAGAAGCTTTAATTGATATTTTAATTATTGGGGCTTTTGTTGAGGCACGTTCATGTGAACGGTTTTATGCACTTGCTCCACGCGTGGATGAAGAGTTGGGACGTTATTACCGTTACTTGCTTAAATCAGAATCACGACACTTTGAAGATTATTTGGCTTTAGCCTTAGAGGTTGCACGAACAGGGAAATTGAAAAATCCTGAAGAAGATATACAGCAACGCATTGAACATATTCGTGAAGTTGAGGCAAATCTGATTCTATCGCCAGATGAAACTTTTCGTTTTCATAGTGGTATTCCTGCCATAGTCGCAGCATAATTTAAAATCATGGTGTTTCAATAAAATGAAGCGCCATGATTTTACTGGATTGTAGTTAATCTGGCGTGCGGAAAAAAAGTCCAATACCAATTAAAAAAATTAAACCCGTTTGCATGAGAAAAGCAGAATTAAATCCGTTATAAAACTGTTGTGCATAACCTGCAATAATCAGAGCTCCAATTCCATAAACAAGCCTGTACAAGGATCTAGCGAAAGCATAAAGCACCCCAGCTAAACTGAGTAGAAGACAGCCTAAAACCATATAGTGCAGATCCCAAATAACACTATGAATGGCAAACAAAATACAGACCAGTAATCCAATAGAAAGATTTCGATAGCTTTGAAATCCTTTGTCCATACGATAGAGGTAAGCTGCGAGTAAGGGAATGAAAAGTAATAAGAATGGGAAATAGGTTAGCTTGTTACGTCCCAAGAAAAAACTCGAAGGTTTGGGGGTAATTGGGTTTTCATTGATGCTTAATCTGAGCCAAGTATTTTGATAACCTGTTGGTATTTGGGCATTAACTAAAAATTGTAATTGTTGTGAGTGTATAACAGGAAGTACATAAGCATCGCTATGCCCATAAAAGTGCCAAGATTGATTGGTTTGGATAGCTTGATACTCAGTGTTATTTGCTGTGTTGAAATTAAAAATTGGGGTGGAAGTGGGTTGAAGTGATAAGGATGTACAGGCTTGCGTTAAGGTTCCATTGGTACAGATTGGGAGGACATAGAATTCAGCATCTTTACGAGAGCTTTGTTGGCCACCAAAATCCAAATAAAAATGGAGTTGGCTGCTTTGATTATTAAATGTGGAAGAAGGGCTTAGCCAAGCATGTTCCCCTAAACTTTTGCTTAATTCAGTCAGTTTTAAATTGGTTTCAATCGCATTTGAGCTAAACTGGTTTACAGGAATCAGCCATTGTTGTGTGGTGGGAATGGGTTGATTGGTGAGAGCATCATACAAGACCGGAGGGGTGGTGCTAAGCTTTTCGACCTTACCTTGCGGATGACAACTGATTAAGATTAGGCTGATCAGAATAAGAAAGCTGATGAGTACAATAATAACAATTTTGAGCCTGAGTATGGCCTGCGGATTTTTTACATTCATGTGTTGTGCTTTTTTATAAAGATATGAGGTGCTTTATTTTTCATTATTTAGACGTAAAAAAGCCCGCTTTAATGCTGCGGGCTTTTTTGTATTTGGCTCTCCAACCTGGGCTCGAACCAGGGACCTGCGGATTAACAGTCCGTCGCTCTACCGACTGAGCTATTGGAGAATCTGAGTGCGATTATAAGCAGATTTTAAAACAGGTCAAGCATTAGTGGCATAAAAACATGGATTTTATGGTTGTATGTTTTATATTTGAGCAAACAAAAAGAATTTAAAGAAAAAGTTAACTTTTGGCTTGTGCTTTAAAAAAAGCATTGCTAGATTAATTAAAGAAAGTTGTTGAGGCAAAAACCTCAACAGTGTGGATTTAAACCAACTTGCCAGCACTAAAATGGCTAAATCGGAGTAAGCGAATGAATACGCTCAGCATCCCTGAAATTTTTTCTCAATTTTCGTATTATCAAGAAAATTATTTATCTTTGATTCAGCAACCCGAATTGTATTACACGGCTGTGGAAGGTGCATTTGTATCTGTTCGTCCATTTGCTACAGTACAACTATATTTGGGGGATTTACTTCAATTGTGGTTTTCTGAGAAGTGGTTGGTCGAATCTACACGCCAAAGCTGGATTGAATCATACTTTTCGACTCAGACCGAAGAGCAAGAACGTGTATATCTTTATGCTTTAGAAGGGCAGCTTTGGTCAAAACCATTACAGGCTCAAGCTTGGTCGAAGTCACAGCATGCTTCATGCACTATTCAGCTAGAGCGTACCTTGAAATATTATTGCTATTACAAAGCTTTATCTGCACCACAGTGCAAATTAAAACCCGAGCAAAAGACTTATCATCATGCTTAAGCTGATGTTCATGCACAACATTCACCTGTGTTGTGCATGAACATTTAAGCACGAATAATCATGCAAGTTGCGGTAGCGTGTGCATAGAGTTTTCCTTCTTCATCCATAATTTTCCCTTCAGACATACCTAAATTTTTGCTCATGTTGATGACTGTACCAATCGCGATCAGGTCTTTATTTTGAGGGATAGGGCGACACATTTTAATATTCAAATCAATGGTTCCGTAGCCAACACCCGCTTCTAGCATGGAGTGAATAGCACAGCCTGTAACTGAGTCAAGTACAGTAGCTGCAAAGCCACCATGCACACCCCCTAAAGGGTTTAAATGATGATGATCAGCTTTGGCTTTAAAGTGAATACTGCCTAGCGTGACTTTATAGGGTGCCATAGGAATCATTTCACTGATACTTGGGGCAGGAACTTTCCCTGCACACATGGCTTCAAGTAACTGTAACCCTGTCATTTCTTTAATATTCATTTGAAATCCTTATTTATTCTATTAAGTTCCAAAAAGGAACTTAATAATAAAGATAATCCCGTAAGGAAAATGAAGTCAAGAAAAAATTGGAAAACGTCTTTAAGCGTCTAATTCATAAATTTTATCGAGGCTGTCTGCGCCTGTTAAAATATGCAGAGAAATACGTTCACCAGTTGCCCATGTGGCTTGATCAGAGTTGAGGTCAACATCAATAATATCTAAATCACGGCAAAGGGTTAAAGCACTTTCGATGACAATAAACTGGGGAGAGCGGGCTTTTAAGCATTTAGCAATGTAACGTTTAACATTCTGTTGTCGGTATACATCGATAATCTTATAGCGCATGATGAACTCATAGGCGTTTAGCTGTGTGTATGCGTATCTTAGAAGATCGTCTCATGAGTTGCTATGCCTAATGTGTTGCGAAATGTTTGATTCATAAAAATAAATAAGATTTACATTTATTGATAAAGTGTAAACAGTGAAATGATGAGGGTTATTGTTTAATACCAATGGATCAAAACTAAGACAATACGAAGGAAGATTCAAAAGTGAAAAAAATGCATGCACAGTGTTTATGCGGGGCTACGCAATTTGAAGTAAATTTAGCAAATTATCAAGTTCATGTGTGTCATTGCTCACTTTGTCGTCGGCAAAGTAGTGGTTTACTCATGAGTATTGATGTTGAATCAAGCGCTTTAGTTTTTCAAAAACAGGATAAATTGGGCATTTTTAAAGCATCGGCGTGGGGCGAGCGTGGCTTTTGCAAGCAATGTGGAACAATATTGTTTTGGCGGATGCAAGATCATCGTTACTGTAATATTAACGTGTTTGCATTGGATGAATTGCCAAAAGAGCTAAGCTTAGATATGGAAATTTATATTGATAATAAACCTGATTTTTATTCACTCAGTCAATCGACTAAAAAAATGACAGAAGCAGAGGTTATGGCGATGTTTAATCCCTAAAGATATAGGTCGATAGTGACAAAATATAGAAATAAAAAAAGAGCTCAAATAAATTTGAGCTCTTTTTTTGAAAAATAGCCGGCTAGATTATTTTGCAGTTTTTTCAGCTTCGATTGAGGCAATCGCAGCATCAACGCCTTCGATTGAATCTGCTGCTTTCTTGATACGAGCAAGTGCATCTACAAGTACTTCGTCAGCAGTTGCGTAAGAGATACGCATGAAACCACCAAGACCGAATGCATCGCCAGGAACTACAGCTACACCCGTTTCTTCTAATAACCATTCAGAGAATTCTGTGCAAGATTTTAAACCTTTTGCACGAATTAACGGACGGATGTTGGCATAAGCATAGAATGCGCCATCAGCAGGTAAGCATGAAATACCGTTGATTTCGTTTAAGCCATTCACAACTAAGTCATGACGGCGTTTGAAAGCTTCAATCATTGGTTCAAGTACGTCTTGAGGGCCATTCAATGCAGCTTCAGCCGCAACTTGCGAAATAGAAGTTGGGTTAGACGTTGATTGAGATTGGATTTTTTTCATTGCGCCAATGATTTTTGCAGGACCCGCTGCATAGCCAATACGCCAGCCAGTCATTGCATAAGCTTTAGACACACCGTTTAATACGATTGTGCGGTCATATAAGTCTGGAGCAATAGTTGCAATGTTGTAGAACTCATCATCCCAACGGATTGGTTCGTACATGTCATCAGATGCAACAAATACTTGTGGGTGACGGCGTAATACATCAGCTAAAGCTTCAAGTTCAGCTTTGGTATAAATCATACCTGTTGGGTTAGATGGGCTGTTGAGTACCACTAAACGCGTTTTTTCAGTGATTGCCGCTTCTAATTGTTCTGGTGTAATTTTGAAACGCTGTTCTTCACCACATTTCACAATGACAGGTGTACCTTCAGCAATAATCACCATGTCTGGATAGCTTACCCAGAAAGGCGCAGGAATAATAACTTCATCGCCTTTGTTTAACAAAGCCAATGCTAAGTTAAAGAAAGATTGTTTACCGCCACAAGAAACCAAAATTTGGTTCGCTTGGTAGTCAAGGTTATTGTCGCGTTTTAGTTTTGCGATAATTGCTTTTTTAAGGCCTGGCGTACCATCGACAGCGGTATATTTTGTAAAACCGTTGTTAATTGCTGCAATAGCAGCATCTTTGATGTGTTGCGGGGTGTCAAAATCTGGTTCACCAGCTCCCAAGCCAATGACATTTTTACCAGCAGCTTTAAGTTCAGCAGCTTTATTGGTCACAGCTAATGTAGGGGACGGTTTGATGGCATTTACACGATCAGATAGACGTACGTCCACGGCGTTATTCCTTCTTAAGGGGGGTAAAAAATAAAAAGCACATTATCTTAGCCTAAAAACAATGACTACGTCGTTTAAAATAAGCTCAAACACATAAAAAAAATCAATTTCGGAGCATCATCTTCAAAAATGTACAGAATTAGGAAGTTTCTCGCATCTTTATGAAAAAAACTTTAAAATAAGCCCAATTTGATGAGAGTGATGGTCATGAGTAAGCAACAGCCTACTTCTAAAAAACCTTTGGTGAATCTCCCATTCCCAATGCCAAATGCTGAGCAAGGTGCTGACGATGATGTTGCACATAATCAGGTGCGCCCAAAACCTGAGCAATATGCAGATCGAACTTGGATGCCACCACGTGGTACACGCCGTTCGATGGGTAAGCGTTAAAAAAGAAGTGCGTATGCACTTCTTTTTTTATGGGCAAAATTAACGTGCACGGCGTTCATTGTGCTCATAATACTGTTCTTTATTCAGATACATCATTTGATCTGCGCGTTTAAGCATGTCTTCAATGCGTTCATGCAGTTTGACTGTCGCATAGCCAATTGCGAGACTAATCGGTTGACTGGCATAAAATTGATTATCGACATGTAATAGCTCTTGCAAACTGTGCAGGCAGTTTTGTAATGCTGCCTCGTCTGCTCCTGGTAAAAGCACCACTAATTCATCGCCACCTATTCTGGACGCAGAATATAAAGTGTTTTGAATGAGTTGATTTAATATTCCGCCCATGCGCCGAAGCAGTCCATCACCAACGTCATGCCCTAAGCTGTCGTTGACTTCTTTTAAACCATTCATGTCAAGGAAAATACAGGAAACGGGGCGTAAGGGGCTACGTTCTAAACGGTTCATTTCTTCGGTGTAAAATGAGCGATTGTAAAGTTTGGTCAAAACATCATGTTTTCCCAAATATTCCAGATAATTTTCGGCTTTTTTGCGTGCTGTAATATCGGTCAGGGCAACTTGCACCATGCTCCAATCATCTTTGTAGTCTGGAAAAACAGTAAATTGCAGTAAGACATGTCGGATACTGCCATCAAGCGCATAATTCACTGCTTCACGTTGATGATGAATATTGCCGTTCCATAATTCAATCAATTGCTCGCGAAAGGTTTGTACCATTTCTTTTGCAAAAATTTTATGCGTGCTTTTGAACAAAGTATCTTTGTCGGCTGCTCCGAATAAATCGAGTGTCGCTTGATTCACATCAATAATAATAATGTCCTGAATACATTGCAGAATAAAATCATGATGTACATCTAAGAAGGTTTGAAAATCCTGAATGCCCATGTGCTTGAGTTGATCAAGCCGATACTTGATCCGGCTAAAATCTTCGACCCACAAAGAGGTGGGTGAATATTTAAATCTTGATTCTGCCAGTAATCGATTTTTTTCTTCTAATCGACATGCGGTTTTATATGGGGTGATATCTTCAGTGGTGATTAATAACAGGGATAAATCATGTTCATGGCCAGGAATAACAGTACCGCGTAGTTGAATATCCAAGCGTTGACCTGAAATGGTGTAATTGACCGTACTACTGATAAATTCGGTCTGTCCTTCCCATAAACACAGGAGTTCTTGAATATGGGTTTTGGCCATATCTTGCTTAAATATCAAATCCAGATTTTGTTGTAAGTGCGTTAGGTCGTGGGCTTGAAATAGGGTCAAAGTCTTTGCATTGACTTTCAGAATTTTAATTTTACGCGCGCACTGTAAGACGCGTGACTCATCTTCGAGTAAAAATTGTTGGAGGTCTTGGATGCCTTGCGCTCGCCAAAGATCAAATTGTTTTTTGACCTCACTAAAGTCTTCTAGCCACATGGCGATGGGGGATAAATCAAAAATTGAGGAATCGAGTAATTCCATGAATTGCTCATATTTATTATTTAAGTTGAGCTTAGTATAGGGATAATTTTTTCATTTTTAAATCATGTGATTAATAAAAGCATTAAATCTAAATTGGTGATGATTTTGGCATTAAACTTGCCATAAAATGGGGTTGTCTGAACTTTATTTTCAGTGCAACCCCATGTTGATGGCGCTGAATTAGTGAGCTGATTTCCGGGCTTTATTTTCTGGTTTGGGTGCAGCTATTTCACGTTGATGATTCCAAACATCGAGGAAATCTTGTTCATTGATGTTGTAAAGCTCAAGTAGCGCAAGTATGACACCACCAATGACCATACGGCTTTCTAAAGGTGAATCGATACGAAATTCTTTTTCATCTAGATTGTGCAAAATATCTTCAATTTCGAAAATGCGATCCCGTCCATTGCTATCGGTTGGATACATTGGTGTATTCAAAATAATTTGTGCCAGACTTTTTTCATTGTCTGCCAAAGGGAGTTGTTCAATCACTTGATCAAGAGGTTCGCTTGGGAAAATGACGTGGTCTTGCAAGACCGCTTTCAAGAATGCTTGACGTAATTTAGGTAAGGTTTGTTCTACAAAAGGGCGGAATGAGACAGGAAAAATGACATTATGAGAAATGCCTTTAAACATCGGTGCAATTTCTTCAACTTTGTAACCTGCAACGCCACAACCTACAGAAGTAATGAAGTATTTGGTTTTAGGATGATGCTGGGTATAAATTTTAAAATCATCAATATAATGTTGAATCTGTGAAAGCGGCATTTGTTGTAAATGCTCATTCATGGTGGGAATGGCATAGCTTTGACCGGCCCAGCCACGTCCTGCACCTTTCATGGCACCAAAATGTAACAAAGCGATTTTGGCAGCACCACCTGCATGCGTACCTGCCATATTACTGCCAAAAACAAAAATGGTATCTTCAGGTAAACTTTTAACAATGGTCTCATCGTGGTAATGGTAGCGCATAAGTATTTTATCTAATCATCATTATTGATTCATGTTGCAACTGAATAGGGCATGGGTCAAGTAGCAGGCTGTGCTTTTTTAAATAGATTATTTATAGGATTCATTTAAACGAGACGTTAAATATTCAGTCTACTTCATACGAAAGTCCAAGAATGCTTGTTGCATGTTGCTCAACTGCCCCCATACTATGTTAAGTCATAAGTGTGCCGAAGATGGAAACCATGCAAGAGCGTCAAAAACCTGTGCAAGATAACCAACAACCTTTTGATTTGGTGACTCAGTTTCAACCTGCTGGGGATCAGCCGCAGGCGATTGAAAAGCTGGTATATGGTGTTGAGCAAGGTTATCGCAATCAATTATTACTTGGTGTAACAGGGTCTGGTAAGACGTATACCATGGCAAATGTGATTGCTCAGACGCAACGTCCGACCATTATCATGGCACATAACAAGACACTTGCAGCCCAGCTTTATGGTGAATTTAAAGCATTTTTCCCAAATAATGCGGTTGAGTATTTCGTCAGTTATTACGATTACTACCAACCAGAAGCTTATGTGCCGTCTTCAGATACTTTTATTGAGAAAGATGCTGCCATTAATGACCATATTGATCAGATGCGTTTGTCCGCAACGCGGGCTTTGCTAGAACGTCGGGATGCCATTATTGTGGCTTCAGTTTCTGCCATTTATGGTTTGGGTGATCCCAATGCCTATATGAGTATGTTGTTACATATTGTGCAGGGCGACCGAATGAACCGAGATGAGATTATTCGTCGTCTGGTCGAAATGCAATATAGCCGTAATGAATTAGAATTTTTACGTGCAACTTATCGTATTCGTGGCGAAATTATTGATATTTTCCCTGCCGAATCGGATCAACATGCAATTCGTATTGAATTATTTGATGATGAGGTCGATTCGATCCGTTGGTTTGATCCATTAACAGGGAAAATGGTTAGAAAAGTTCCGCGCGTCACCATTTATCCGAAAAGCCATTATGTGACGCCCAAAGAGAATCTTGAGCGTGCGATTGGTACGATTCGAGAAGAACTGAAAGAGCGCTTGGTGTTTTTCCGTGAACACGACAAATTGCTGGAAGCACAGCGAATTGAACAACGTACCCGTTACGATTTGGAAATGATACAACAGTTGGGTTATACCAATGGTATTGAAAACTATTCACGTCATTTATCTGGACGCCCATCAGGGGAAGCACCGCCTACCTTGTTTGATTATATCCCTGATGATGCCTTATTAATTATTGATGAATCACATGTGACTGTGCCACAAATTGGCGCTATGTATAAGGGTGACCGTTCGCGTAAAGAGAATCTGGTGAACTATGGCTTCCGTTTGCCAAGTGCGCTAGATAACCGTCCAATGAAATTTGAGGAATGGGAGCGTATTGTTCCGAGCACTATTTATGTGAGTGCAACCCCAGCAAAGTATGAATTAGAAAAATCGGAACAAGTGGTTGAACAAGTGGTACGACCAACAGGATTGGTTGATCCTGAAATCGAAATCCGTCCAGTGCTAACCCAAGTGGATGATGTACTGTCCGAAATTAATATTCGTAAAGAATTTAATGAACGTGTTTTGGTGACGACATTAACCAAACGTATGGCAGAAGATTTGACTTCATATTTAAAAGAATATGGTGTGAAAGTCGCGTATCTACATTCAGATATTGATACGGTTGAGCGCGTTAAAATTATTCACGAACTGCGTTCAGGTATTCATGATGTTTTGGTGGGGATTAACTTGTTACGTGAAGGCTTAGACATGCCAGAAGTGTCTTTGGTGGCAATTTTGGATGCTGATAAAGAGGGTTTCTTACGCTCAGAACGTGCCTTGATTCAAACCATTGGTCGTGCCGCACGTAATTTAAAAGGTAAGGCTATTTTGTATGCCGATCGTATCACCGATTCTATGCAAAAGGCGATTGATGAAACCGACCGCCGCCGTGCCAAACAAATTGAGTTTAATTTGGAACATGGCATTACTCCGCGCAGTGCTGTACGTCAGGTTGTCAGGGAAATTGACACTGGTGAAGTACTCAATGATGACCAGATTGATGCCAAGATTGCAGATCAGGTTCAAGCATTGTCTGCGGATGAGCAACATATTTTGTCGAATCCGAAGTTGTTCAGTAAACACATGGCAAAACTGGAAAAAGAGATGTTAAAAGCATCGAAAGAGTTGCAGTTTGAACAGGCAGCGCGTTTGCGAGATGAAATTGTGCGCCTTAAAGCCCAATTGCTGCGATAAGTTCACACACGTGTTCTGCAAAATCATTACATAACACTACAGTGTGTCGGGTCAAAGCCCGCTATTTTTTAAGAAATTAAATTTGGGCTTTGACTAAATCAATCTTTTAAAGGATGTCGTTATGCGTAAAAATAATCTTCCTAAAGCAAGCTGGCGTATTACAAAAATTGTGATTGGTGGGGCAATCTTGGTGGGGTTGGGCGCAGCGACTTTGGCCTATGCACAAACCAAACCCATGCCTGTGGTTGAAAAAGTCGAATTAGACCGCTATTTAGGTGTTTGGTATGAAGTTGCACGCAAGCCCATGTATTTTCAAAACAAATGTGCAAGAGATGTTTCAGCAACCTATACCTTAAATGAAAATGGTAATGTAAGTGTCGATAATCGGTGTTATTCAAAAGATGGCATCTTACAGCAGGCGATAGGCGAGGCTTTTGTTAAGAATCCGCCGTTTAATTCTAAGCTACAGGTAAGTTTCCTCCCAGAAGCGGCACGTTGGATTCCTGTTGCACGAGGGGATTATTGGATTTTAAAACTCGATGATGACTATCAAACTGTGTTAGTTGGTGAGCCACGCCGAAAATACATGTGGGTACTCTCGCGTACACCAGAAGCGAAGCCTGAAGTTATCAATGACTATTTAGAGTATGCCAAAACACTGGGCTATGATTTGAGTGATTTAATCCGAACAGCACACAGTAAAGTCAAACCAAAATAATTTTTAAGGTTTAATGATTCAACAAAACTTAAACCATAGATCTCTTTCATAAATCAAAAAACGAGCAGCTTTTTGATTGATATTTGTACTCTAACTTTCTCAGCATTCGTGCATAATCTGCGGATGAAATACATCGATTCAAAGAAGCTTTCTGAAACACAGTTTAAGCGATATACGGGCATCTCATGGTCAACCTTTTATTTAATGCTTGAGCAGGTGCAGAAGCATGTTCCAGTTAAAGGCAGACCACCCAAGTTAAGTGTGGAGGATCAGGTTCTGCTCTGTCTGAGCTATTGGCGGGAATACCGAACTTTATTTCACGTTGCTATGAGTTATGGGGTTTCAGAGCCAACTGCCTCAAGAATTGTACGTCATGTTGAAGATTGCCTGATTCAGTCCAAGCTGTTTAATTTACCGAAGAATTTGCCCGAAGGCGAAGGCATAGACTGGAATGTGGTGATCGTGGATGCCACAGAAATTCCAATTCAAAGGCCTAAAAAAACAGAAGAAAAGCTATAGTGGCAAGAAAAAGACGCATACCTTTAAAGTACAGGCCATCATCCATTATAAAACTCAGCAAATTCTGAGTTTATGCACTGATCGCGGTACGGTGCATGATTTCGAGCTATTCAAACGCAATTTAAAGCAGATTCCTTCCGGAGCTTTTATCCTTGCAGATAAAGGCTACCAGGGAATTTATGCTGTGTATCCTAATAGCCTATTGCCATTAAAAGCCAAAAGGCGCTGTAAATTGGATCCTGAACTCAAAATTTACAATCAGGAAATCAACAAAAGAAGAATCGGGATCGAGCATGTATTTGGTCGCCTGAAGACCTTTAAAATCCTTGCTGAACGTTACCGAAATAGAGGTAAACGACTGGGTTTGAGATTCAGTTTAATCGCTGGAATCTATAACTTGGAGTTGAGTAAAAAATGATTTATGAAAGAGGTCTCATGACTTGTGTGAAAGTTATTTTAATGGTGACGTATTTTATTTAACTTATCGGTATACTAAGCCCAGTAAATAGTTTGGGTGAAAAGATGTATAAGGGCGTAGTACTGTCGGTATTGGCATCTGTCACTTTTGGCGTGCTTTACGGTTATACTGAATTTTTAAAACCCTTAGATAGCGAACATACTTTTGCTTGGCGTATGTTATCGACGTTACCTTTTTTAACCCTGTTTATGTGGTGGTCAGGCGAACTCAAGCTTATTGCTGAATTATTCAAAAAAGTTTTTCAAAATCCAATTTATTTGCTTTGGTTGTTCATTAGTTCTTTATTGTGTACATCGCAGTTGTGGCTATTCCTCTGGGGGCCAATCAATGGGCGTGGTTTAGAAGTATCTTTAGGATATTTTTTATTGCCTTTGGTTATGGTGCTGATTGGATGTGTATTACATAAAGAAAAACTTTCCCGTTGGCAATTACTGGCTGTTATTTTGGCGGCATTAGGTGTCATACATGAGATTTGGCGCATCGGTAGTGTTGCGTGGGAAACACTGTATGTTGCTTTGGCATACCCTTTATATTTTTATTTACGCCGACTATTCAAATCAGATCACTTAGGTGGTTTTTGGTGGGATTTATTTTTAATTCTACCCATCGCTTTTTATCTGTTGTCCGATGCAGAAGCTTTAAGCATGATTGAATACTATCCCCATTTAATCTGGGCGATTATTGGTTTGGGTTTTTTAAGTGCGCTTGGCTTGGGAAGTTATATTCTAGCGAGCCGTTTTTTACCTTTTGTTCTATTTGGCCTGCTTAGTTACTTAGAGCCCGTGTTGTTGGCTTCTGCATCAATTGCTTTGGGCGAGCAAGTTGCCCCAGAAGAGTGGCTGACTTATATTCCAATTTGGTGTGCGGTATTGGTCTTGGTGATTGAAGGGTGTTTGCATTTGTACAAGCAGCAGCGTCAAAAGCGTAATCTTGGACGTAATATTGCAAAAACGGATGCGCGCATAAATGATCAATCATAAGAGAAGTCGGTGTAAAGCCTGATTTAAGTTGATGTGTTTTTACAGGGAAGATATCCATTTTTTCTGTTTTCTCTCTTTTTTATTTGAACCGATTTTTCTTAAATTTGGCTCACAAAGTAAAATCACATCGAAAATTACAACTATTTTGTAAATTTATAATGAATATGTAGGAAAATAGCAGCGGCTACGCCAGCTTTTGATTCAATCTTGCTGACAATTCCTTTACAATTGTCGCGTTTTGAAATTTATGCCTAGATATACAATTTAATTAGAGGACGTATCTGTGAGCAAAGAGACTATTACCGCCCTACATGCAGAGCACCAAGGTCGCTGGAAAAACCGTGAAGAAATCGCGGAACAAATGATTGCTTTAATCGGCAAGCTTTACCGTGAAAAAAATATTGTGGTTTCAGTGTTTGGACGTTCTTTAGTTAACCGTTCAGTTATGCAAATTTTAAAAGCGCACCGTTTCACTCGTATGATGGACGTTGAGCTTTCAGTTGTACACACGTTCCCAATTCTTCAAGCGTTGGCTAAAATTGAAAATATCGGTACTGCTGAAATTGATCTAGGCAAATTAGCCGTTGCATTTAAAGAGCAAGGTGGCGATGTTGATGCATTTGTTGCAGCAGCTGTTAAATCTGTAGAAGGTCGTGCGACTTCAGTAGAAGGTCGTGACGTTGTCCTTTACGGTTTTGGTCGTATCGGTCGTATCCTTGCACGTTTAATGATTGGTCAGTCTGGTCTGGGTCGTGGTCTAAACCTTAAAGCGATTGTGGTTCGTAAGTCATCTGACGGTGATTTAGAGAAACGCGCGTCTTTATTGCGTCGTGACTCAATTCATGGTCCATTCTCTGGCACGATTTCTGTAGATGAAGAAAACGAAGCAATCATTGCAAATGGTCAATTCATCAAAGTTATTTATGCGTCTAATCCAACTGAAGTTGATTATACTGCTTATGGTATTACCAATGCGTTAGTGATTGACAACACGGGTAAATGGCGTGATTCAGAAGGTCTTGCACAACACCTTAACTGCCCAGGCGCTGCACGCGTAATTTTAACTGCACCTGGTAAAGGTGAGATGAAAAACGTGGTGTTTGGTGTAAACCAAGCAGACATTCTGGATGAAGATCAAATCATCTCAGCTGCAAGCTGTACAACCAACGCAATCACACCAACATTGAAAGTATTACATGACAAATACACAGTGTTAAATGGTCACGTTGAAACAGTTCACTCGTTCACAAACGACCAGAACTTAATCGACAACTACCACAAAGCGGATCGTCGTGGTCGTGCTGCGACTTTGAACATGGTAATTACTGAAACTGGTGCGGCTAAAGCAGTTGCGAAAGCACTTCCAGCACTTCAAGGTAAATTAACAGGTAACTCTGTACGTGTTCCAACACCAAACGTTTCACTTGCGATTTTAAACTTAACTTTAGATAAAGAAGTTGATCGTGATGAAGTGAATGAATACATTCGTAAAATCTCAATCAGCTCTAGCCTTCAAGGTCAAATTGGTTATACCAACTCGACAGAAGTTGTATCTTCTGACTTCATTGGTTCGCGTACTGCGGGTGTATTTGACGCGCAAGCGACAATCACTTCAGGCAACCGCTTAACTGCATACGTATGGTATGACAATGAAGTGGGTTATAGCTGCCAAGTATTACGTATTGCTGAACAAATGGGCGGCGTAAGCTATCCAAAAGTTCCTGCTGAAACAAATGCATAATTTGTTCGGTTAAGAAAAAAGAGCTTCAGTAATGAAGCTCTTTTTTTGTATCTATAGTTCTTAAGGATCCAAAAAGAGTTCTTTTAGTTGACCTAAATAGCAACAGACATTCAAATCGGGTCAATGCAATAATTCCGACAAAATTAGTAGTATTAAATTTAGTAGGCTATGCTTGCGCTGATTTGGCATATCAAAATAAACGTCATGATTACTCGATCTGAGCTGAGTAAAGTGATTGTCCTTAGAATGACTTAAATGAATTGAGTCAATTAAAAAACGAACTTAAAGGATTAAGTCATTGCAAATAAAAAGAGTGCTTGCAGGTTTGGCATTTTTGGGCTTAGCAACCCTCAGCGGTGTCTTACTCGCAATTTGGGTGTTTCAACATTTCAATATTTATATTCCGCTGAACAATCAAGATGTAAATATTGATTTGCAAGAACCATTACAAGCGAAAGTTAAAATTCATGATGCTTTGGATGTGAATGTGTCAGGGCGAATTCGTGCTGAAATTCCAATTAAAGAACAGTTAGACATTCCTTTGGCACAAACGTTGACTCCACGAGTTTATTTTGACAGCCAAGTCCCCATTAAAACCACGATTCCTGTGCAGGAAACCTTAAAGGTACAGCAAAATTTACCCATCGATACGCGAGTAAATGTGGTGATCATGGGGCAAAACATCAGTCTACCGTTAAAAGGCTCCATTCCAATCAATCTAGATGTGCCGATTCATATTAATGTGCCATTAGAACAAAAGGTGCACTTAAAATTTGATGCTCCTGTACGAACGGTGCTGAAAGAGAATCTACATATTCCGTTAAATGCCACATTAAAGACAGAGATCCCTGTACAAGGACAATTGAATGTCCCAATCAAGACTGCTTTAAATGCCATAGTGGACGTACAAAATACCTTGCCTGTGAAAATTCAGAAGGGGGAATTAAAAGTTCCTTTGAATACTTTAAAGCTCTCATCAGCACAGTTTGAACAACCGCAGTTGGTTCGAGCTGAATAAGGGGGGAGTTATGTTTTCTTGCTCTCGTTTTTGGTGTTTCAGTTTTATAGGGCTAGTCGTTGCGATAGCGATTTTGTTCTGGTTGTATTTGAACGTGATTGCCTCTATGCAAATTTCGACACATCGTTCGGAAATTATGTTGCCAGATGCTTTAGCAACCAAAATTCATGTAGGTAACTATTTAGATATTCACTCGCAAGGCAAGTTGAATACGCAAATAGATATTGATCGTCAACTGAATCTACCTTTAAAAGGCAAATATCTTGCAGATTTAAAATTCGAAATAGAAACACCGATTACCGTGAATATTGACTATCAAACCATGATACGTATTGATCAGTTAATGCCTGTAGAAACTACGACCGATTTAATTTATAAAAATCAATTGTTGCCCAAGTTCCCTTTGAAACTTGATATTCCTGTTCAGTTGGATGTGCCATTTGAGCTTAAACGAGCGTACACTATTCCTGTGAAGATTCAATTTGATGGACCTGTTTACTTCGAGTTTGATGAGCGCGTTGGTTTACATGTAGTCCACCGTTTTTCACCGCAATTGAACTTGAATGACCCAATGAGGATGGATCGTATTGCCAGTTTTGATGCCACTATGTACAACGCGGTACGAAAAACTTTAGTCAATTTAGAGCTGAATATGCATTTGCCGGTACATCATATTCATCCTTGAATAAAGCCCAATAATCATAACTTGAATGGATATTCTAGAGATGATTTATCCACTCTAGACTTGGAAAAGAATGAATCACTTCCTTGATGGTTAAAGATTAATCTGATAGCTTACCGAATGAAAGTACAGATAAGAAAAGTAAGCAGCTACTGCACTGAGGGGAGTTTATGAGTACGTATGTAACCAGTAAGTTATTGGGTCAAGTTTTGTCGACAGCTTGTCCTTCCCGCGAAATACTTGAGCATCTTTCCAGTAAATGGTCGCTGTTGGTGCTGCATTGCTTAAGCGAAGGTGTGCATCGCTTCAGTGAATTAAAAGTAAAAATTGAGGGGATTAGTGAAAAAATGCTGTCGCAAACCCTTAAAACATTAGAACAAGATGGTTTTATTTTACGTACTGTGTACCCGATTGTACCACCGAAAGTGGAGTATCAATTGACGATTATAGGTTCGCAGGTCGCGGCAAAGGTCAACGAATTTATTCATTGGATAGAACGAAATTTGCCTGAAATTTTAGAACATAAACCTAAAATAAATATCTAAAATCATGGCTCATTCCATAGTTTATTATTGTGTGTCGTGTATGACATTCAATAAGTTTGGCTTTGAGTACATTGATTAAATTAAAATTTAATGGTTCAGTTATTTAAAGATTATTTTCAATAAATCAATGTAAAACAAACATAAAAATAAGCAGGACTATAAAAATAATAAGGGAAATTCATATTCAGTTGAATAATACTATTCGAGAAATGCTTTAAAATGTGGCAGAATAAGCGGTTTTAAAGATTTTAGAGGATTGGCAGTATGCGCTTTGTTGATGAAGCAGTCATTACCGTAGAGGCTGGCGACGGTGGCAATGGCGTAGCCAGTTTTCGCCGTGAAAAATTCGTACCTTTTGGTGGTCCAGACGGTGGTGATGGTGGTCGTGGTGGCAGCGTTTATATTCAAGCTGATGATAATACCAGTACCCTTGTAGACTTCCGTTATACCCGCCGCTTCCGTGCGGAACGTGCTAAAAATGGCCGTGGTGCAAACTGTGCTGGCCGTGGTGGTGAAGACACTGTATTAATGGTTCCTGTGGGTACAACCATTGTTGATACAGACTCTGGCGACATTATTGGTGACTTGGTTGAAAGTGGTCAGCGTGTGCTTGTTGCAGCTGGCGGTGATGGTGGTTTAGGTAATACTCACTTTAAATCATCAACCAACCGTACACCGCGTAAATGTACCCATGGTTTTAAAGGTGAATTCCGTGAAATTCGCCTAGAACTTAAAGTATTGGCAGACGTTGGTCTATTGGGTATGCCAAATGCAGGTAAATCAACCTTTATTCGTGCAGTATCAGCAGCAAAACCTAAAGTTGCAGATTATCCATTTACCACAATGGTGCCAAACCTAGGTGTAGTCGATGCGGACAGCCACCGTTCATTTGTCATGGCGGATATTCCAGGGCTAATCGAAGGTGCTTCGGAAGGTGCGGGTCTGGGTATTCGTTTCCTTAAGCATTTGGCACGTACGCGTATCTTATTGCACATTGTCGATGTACAACCCATTGATGGTTCAGATCCTGCATATAATGCTAAAGCGATCTTGGCTGAGTTGAAAAAATTCTCTCCGACACTTTCAAAGCTACCGATCGTACTGGTTTTAAACAAAGTCGATCAGCTTGCAGATGATACGCGTGATGAATGGTGTCAGCATATCCTAGATGAAATGCAGTGGGATGGCCCTGTATTTAAAACTTCAGGTTTGATGTCTGAAGGGACAAAACCAGTTGTGTATTATCTAATGGATCAAATTGAGCAACAACGCGAACGCGAACTTGAAGATCCTGAGTACGCAGCAGAAGTGAAAGCATTCCGTGATCAGCTAGAAGCTGAAACACGTGAACAAACCATTGCCGCTAAAGAAGCTTATCGTGAAATGCGTCGTCAACAGCGTCTTGCTGGTCTATTGGACGATGATGAAGACGATAATGATGAAGATGGCGACGACAGCGATATGGAAGTGTTTTACGTTCGTTAAGAACAACATGTAACTGAGGACAAGATGATAGAAGTGGTAGATGGGCAACGTCAGCTCAAGGCTTTAAAACGTATCGTTGTTAAAATCGGATCATCTTTACTCACAGCAAATGGGCAAGGCTTAGATTTAGATGCAATTTCGCATTGGGCGAAACAAATTGCAGATCTACATCAAGCTGGACATGAAATTATTCTTGTCTCCTCAGGTGCTGTGGCTGAAGGTATGGTTCGAATGAAGCTAGAGAATCGACCCACCGATCTACCCAGTCTTCAGGCATGTGCTGCCATTGGTCAAATGGGCTTAATCCATACGTGGTCAAGTGTACTCGAACAGCACAGCATTCAAACAGCACAAGTACTTTTAACCCATGATGATCTCGCTGATCGTCGTCGTTATTTAAACTCTTGTGATGCTTTGCAGAATTTAATTGATTGGCGCGTGATTCCAGTCATCAATGAGAATGACACAGTTTCAACTGATGAAATTCGTTTTGGTGATAATGATACGCTTGCAGCAATGGTTGCAGGTCAAGTCCATGCCGATTTGTTAATTATCTTAACAGATCAGCAAGGCATGTTTGATTCTGACCCACGCTCAAACCCTGATGCGAAACTGTTCCATACTGTACGGGCTTTAGATGAAAGCTTGTTTGATATGGCAGGTGGTGGTGGTAAGTTTGGTCGTGGCGGTATGTTGACCAAAGTTCGTGCTGCACGACTAGCGGCAAAGTCGGGTTGTCCAACCCTGATAGCGAGTGGTGAAAGTGATCAAGTGCTTGCCCGTTTAATGGCAGGTGAGATGTTGGGTACTTTGTTTATTACCGATAATGATCGTATTACAGCGCATCAGCAATGGTTGGCTGCACATTTGCAAACGGCAGGACGTTTGATTTTGGATGATGGTGCGGTTAAAGCCATTAAAGACAATCACCGTAGTTTGCTACCTGTGGGTGTGAAAGCCGTTGAAGGGCATTTTGACCGTGGTGATGTTGTGGAGTGTGTTGATCCTTCTGGTTACCGCGTGGCGGTTGGGCGTGTTAATTTTAGTTCGCGTTCGGCTGAATTGGTCAAAGGTTTGTCTTCAGATAAGGTTTATCAAGTTTTGGGCGAAGCGCGTTCGCTTGAGATGATCCATCGTGACCATATGGCGATTTATTAAATAATGTAAAAAATCCCGCTTTAGAGCGGGATTTTTTATTTTGAGAAAGACTTATTTAATAAAGCCTTTTTGAATTAGGGGCTTAAATAAGTAGAAATGAAGCGTCAGTACCCATTCCATTAGTTTTTCTTTATAGCGATTCCACAGCGTTAAACCGAACAAATTCAGCGCGAAAGCCAGAACGAAAGCACCGAGCATATCTAATGGGAAATGGACCCCCACATAAATCCGCGACCATGCAACCAGCCAAGCCATCATAATTAAAAAAATGCCGAGTTTACGGTAAGTTGAAAAGAAATAAGAAAAGGCAATACTGCTAAAAATCAGCATATGATCGCTAGGGAATGAGCCATTGGGTGAGTGATAAATCAAAGTCCGTCCAACATCCATCACAAAAGGGCGTGGATGATAGTAGATGTGTGAAATACACTGACTGATGAAAATGGCAATACTGGTAAAAATAAAAGCTTTAAGAATTTGTTTTTTTATTTGGTAGTCACCGCGTAACCAAAACCAAGCAAAAAGTGCAATCATGCAATAGAGCAAGTCATTGGCGATGAAAATGGCAAAATTAATGCTGACATTACTGGCTTCGGGAGATGCATTAATCCATGAAAAAAGCGATAAATTAAGTTCAGAAAGAGTCATGAAAGTGGATGGTGTTTATAAAGTACAGAAGAGAGTCATAATTTTGTCATATTGTTAAAATAAAAAAGACCACAGAATTGTAGTCTTTTTTAAATATTGCGGGATGCCTGAGTTAGGCGCAATCAACTTTAGAACTCAAATGACGTTTGTAGGTAGAAGGTGCGTGGCTGACCTACATATTTTCCACCAGTTGAGTCGGTTGAACGTGTGAAATATTGTTTATCGAACACATTTTTAATACCACCGCCAATTTTTAAACCGCGGAATTGCTCGCCAAAATCATAAGCTGTGCGTACTGCAAAAGTCGAGTAGCCTGGAATATCTCCGTTTTTACCATCGGTAGATTCCTCAGTTTGATAAATATCAGTCGAACCAGGAGAGTGCTGCTTAGACTGAGCAAACATGTCGGCATTTACAGTCCATTGGTCAATGGCATAGCTCAAACCAAGATTCGCTGTATGGCGTGAATAGAAAGGAATGTCCTTATCTTTAAAGTCACCAGCTTTTGCCACGGCTTTGGTAAAGGTGTAATTGCTATAGATTTTGAATCCATCTAGTGCATCGACTAACTGACCAAAGTCATAAGCCAGACCAAGTTCTACACCTTTATGGCTTGTCGCACCTAGATCTGTCCAATAGCCATTTTGTAATGCATCGCGTTCTAGGATTAATTCTTTATCAAAGTCTAAATAGAATGCAGTGAATTCCGCATTTAAACCATTGCCTAAATATTTCGTCCCGATTTCGTAGTTATTGGATTTCTCAGGTGAAAGACCATCTAAAGTAGAAATTGCTATACCTGTTTTTGAGTTTGTAGTGGCTAACTGATTGTATTGCTGAGGACCAAAAGATACACCGGCATTTGCAAATATATTCCAGTTGTCAGTGGCTTTATACATAATTGCCAGACTTGGTAACCATTCATCAGATTGAATGGATGGATTTACGGTATTCAGTAAATTACCAGATTTATAGGCGCTAAAATTATTATGTGTATCGATGGATTCGAAACGAACACCCGGTGTAATCACCCATTTGCCTAAATCAAAGCGGTTATCAATATAGAAAGCATGGGCTTCCGTGCCGCCATTGCTTGAAGTCCGTGCGAGGAATTTCCCTGGTAGAGTATTGACTGCATATTCTGTGCGACCAGAAAATTCTGAACTGTCTTCGTTCATATAGCGATAACCGACAGTAACTTCACTTTGTGCATTCCCAATGGAATATGCACGTGAGAAACGCGGCTCAATGGCAAACACTTGATAATCACGAGGGGCATTATCTAAGCGTTTAATTGGATTCTTATTTTTATCAACCTGATTGGTTTCTAAGTCGCTGGTACGGAACGAATCAATATAATAGGTTAATAATTCAAAATTATTCTGTTCATCTTGATGCGTATAGCGTAGGGACACATCTGAGCGACGACCAGCAAAGTAACTTCTGGATTGATTAGATTGGTAAGGATTTTCGGCATATTGTGCGGCAGTCAAGCCTTCTGGCATTTCCCCGCGACCTTCATAATGATGTAAATTCAGCGCCACAGCATCAGCATCTGTAATTTGGTATGCTGTTTTTAGCATAACATCATCAATGTCTGTTTTATTGTTGGCTTCGCGGTAAGCATAGCCTTTAGTTCCTGAATAAAGCAAAGCAAGTCCTAAGCCATTATCTAAAGTACCGCCTATAAAGAAACTTGGGCTAAGTTTAGTTTGATCTGTGCCGGAAGCATATTCAGTGGTTAAGCTTACATTACCTGCAAAATCTTTTGGGATTGCACGCGTAGTGAAGTTAATAATGCCGCCTACATTTTGCGGCCCAAAGCGGACAGAACCTGCGCCACGAACAACATCTACTGATTCAATATTGCCCAGTGAAACTGGGGCAAGTGACAGTTGGGGCTGACCATAAGGTGCAAATGACAAAGGTACGCCATCGAGTAATACAGTTGAGCGTGGCGATAAGCGTGAAGTTAAACCACGAACACCAATATTGAGTGAAACGTCACTACCGCCAGTACCATTACTTTCTTGGACTTGTACGCCAGGAACTTGCTTAAGTGCATCTTTAATCGATGTTGCCGCAACTTCATCTAAGCGTTTACGGTCAATAATGGTACGTGCGCCTGCATGTTTTTGAACTTTTTCTGCATTGGCGTTTTCTAACCAGTTACCTTCAGCTTGAAGGGTGATGGTTTGTAATGTGCTCGCAGAACTAAGTTCTGAATCTGCTGCGAAAGTTGTTTGTGTAGCAAGGCAGGTTAGAGCAAGCTGAACCGCCAGGGTTAACGGTGATATTTTAGTTGGCTGATGGGTGCCAGACTGAATCAAGTGGTTTGACATAAAGAGCACGTGGTTTACAAATTTGGCGATATCTTATCGAGTCTCTCGTTATAATTGAATAATAATAGTTATCATTAATTACTATTATTTTTAATCTTTATTGTTAGATTTCGATCTAAAATGTGAAATAAAACAAGATCTAATAAAAAACCGTGTTTGTAACACGGTTTTTTTTATTTAACCCGATATTATTTAAATTGAACTGTACCGTTCGCATTCACTGTAATTTTAGATTCACCTGCTGCAACTTCAGGCATTGGTGCTGCTTCTGCATCAGAAAATTTTGCCATACTGCTACGCATCATGATGGGTTGAGGGTAGTTGTTGCTGGTGTTTAAATTTAAATTGACTAAATTGTAGCCCGACTTATTCCATGACTGACTCAATAACTGTGCGCGTTGTTGGAAGTTTTTAGAGGCTTCAATCATAAGTTCATTTTCAACTTTTTTACGCTGAGCATCTGAAACGGTAAAGTTGATAGATTGGGTTTGGAAGTTTTGCTGTAACTCATTCACTAACTGACTCGCAGCTTTAAAGTCGGTACTTTCAATTTGAATTTCAGCACGGCCACGCCATTCTTTTAATTTACGACTATCATTGTCATAAATTGGATAGGTGGTTTGAGACCCCGTTTCAACTTTTACATTTGGATACTTACGCGAAGTGGAAATGGCCTGATTCATGAGTTGAGTGATTTGACTTGCGAGTTCAGCAGGCTGTTTATTGCTCTTTTCAATGTAAAGTACAGCATGCATTTCGTCATTAGAAACTTGACGTGATGCTTCGGCTTGTACGTTAACTAAATTGTAATTTAAAGCTTCTGATTGCTGTGCAAAAGCAGTGTTGCTGAATAAGCCACCGAAGAGGAGGGAAGAAAGTATAAAATGGCGCATAAGAAGTAACCTTTATTTGAATTTTTCAAACTTATTTAATTAGATCAATGGTAAGGGCAGTTCATGGGGAACTTTTGCAGGAATTGTGGTGAGTTTGTAAATTTTTGCATTAAAATCAAGCTAGAAATACTTAAATTAAACATTATTAAATCAAAGGGTTAATTTTCTAAAGAGCAATAAATAAAATGATAAAATAATGAAATTCATAAAAAGTAAAAAAACTCATATTTTCTTTCACTTGTCACAATGTAAGATGATAATGAAAGGGCTGGTTAGGTGTACAGTTTTTTTGAAAAAAATTAGGACGGATATTTGCTAAAAGTTGTTTATTTTCTTGAAAAATTCGGTATCATGCCGCTCCTAGTTATTTATTTAAATATTGTCTAACTAGATTCTATAAAGCACCGAGTCAAAGGACCGCAAGTCACCAGACTTATTTCTTTCAACCCATATCAGAGATGGTAATTCGATATGAGCGTTTCTTCTGTAAACCCTGCCACTAATTCTACTAACGAATACTATTTGACTCGCCAAAGTCAGATGGAATCCAATGTTCGTAGCTATCCACGTAAATTACCGTTAGCGATAGCAAAAGCATTAGGTTGCTGGGTTACCGATGTTGAAGGTACAGAGTACCTTGATTGTTTAGCTGGGGCAGGAACATTGGCATTAGGCCATAATCATCCTGCGGTCGTTCAAAGTATTCAAGATACACTGACAAGCGGCATTCCATTACATACTTTAGATTTAACTACACCGTTGAAAGATGCTTTCACGGAAGCGTTGCTTTCGTATCTTCCAGGCGGTAAAGAAGAGTACTGTTTACAGTTCTGTGGTCCATCTGGTGCAGATGCGACGGAAGCAGCAATTAAACTAGCGAAGACTTATACAGGTCGTAGCTCAGTAATCAGTTTCTCTGGTGGTTATCATGGTATGACTCACGGTTCTTTGGCAATGACAGGTAACTTGTCTGCTAAAAATGCTGTGAATGGTTTAATGCCAGGCGTACAGTTTATGCCATATCCGCATGAATACCGTTGCCCACTTGGTTTAGGTGGTGAAGCGGGTGTTGATGCATTAACGTATTTCTTCGAAAACTTCATTGAAGATGTAGAAAGCGGTGTCACTAAGCCAGCAGCAGTTATTCTTGAAGCGATTCAAGGTGAAGGCGGTGTTGTGACAGCGCCAACCAAATGGTTGAAGAAAATCCGTGAAGTGACTGAAAAACACAACATCGTATTAATTCTTGACGAAGTTCAAGCAGGCTTTGCTCGTTCAGGTAAAATGTTTGCCTATGAACATGCGGGTATTGAGCCAGATGTTGTTGTAATGTCAAAAGCTGTTGGTGGTGGTTTACCACTTGCAGTGCTAGGTATTAAACGTAAGTTTGATGCATGGCAACCAGCAGGTCACACGGGTACTTTCCGTGGTAACCAGTTGGCAATGGGTACTGGCTTAGTCGTATTAAAAACGATTACTGAACAGAACTTAGCTCAAAATGCACAAGAGCGTGGTGATTTCTTACAAGCTGAATTGAAAAAATTAGCGCAAGAATTCCCATGTATTGGTAACGTTCGTGGCCGTGGCTTAATGATCGGTGTCGAAATTGTAGATGAGCGTAAACCAGCTGACCATATGGGTTCTTTACCAGCAGACGGTCAATTGGCAGCAGCAATTCAAGCGGCATGTTTTGATAACAAACTCTTGTTAGAAAAAGGTGGTCGTAACGGTACAGTGATTCGTTTACTTTGCCCATTAATCATTACGCAAGAAGAATGTGTAGAAGTGATTGCTCGCTTTAAGAAAGCAATGGCTGAAGCACTTGTAGCTGTGCGAGGCGCTCAATAATGGTTGATTTTGCAGAACACCGTAAAGCGTTACTCTGCAATGATGCCCAATCCATTGCTGACTATGAGTCAGCAATGGAGCAAGCTACCAAAGCGGTAGCGGCATGGTTGCAAAATGACAAGATGTACACAGGCGGAAGCATTAAAGAATTGCGTAAAGCAATTGCTTTTAACCCAACGCCAGAAGGTTTGGGTGTACAAAAGTCATTGGATCGTATGGTTGAGCTTTTCTTAAATAAAAGCTTAAAAGTACATCACCCTCATTCTCTCGCACATTTGCATTGCCCAACTATGGTTGCAAGCCAAATTGCAGAAGTTTTGATTAATGCAACCAACCAATCTATGGACTCATGGGATCAAAGCCCAGCGGGTTCTTTGATGGAAGTTCAATTGATTGATTGGCTTCGTCAAAAAGTCGGTTACGGTGCAGGTCAAGCCGGTGTATTCACTTCAGGTGGTACACAGTCTAACTTGATGGGTGTACTACTTGCGCGTGATGCTTGCATCTCGAAAAACTGGAAAGACGAAAACGGCAAGCCGTGGTCTGTACAGCGTGATGGTATTCCTGCAGAAGCCATGAAAAATGTTAAAGTCATTTGTTCTGAAAATGCACATTTCTCTGTGCAAAAGAACATGGCAATGATGGGTATGGGCTTCCAGTCTGTTGTGACGGTTCCTGTAAACGAAAATGCTCAAATGGATGTTGATGCTCTCGAAAAAACGATGGCGCATTTACAGTCAGAAGGCAAAATCGTGGCGTGTGTGGTTGCAACTGCGGGCACAACCGATGCAGGTGCAATTGATCCATTGAAGAAAATTCGTGAAATCACCAACAAATTTGGCGCGTGGATGCATATCGATGCGGCATGGGGTGGTGCACTGATTTTATCGAACGATTACCGTTCGATGTTAGATGGGATTGAGTTGTCTGACTCGATTACGCTTGATTTCCATAAGCATTATTTCCAAACCATTTCTTGTGGTGCATTCTTGCTTAAAGATGAAGCGAACTATCGTTTCATGCATTATGAAGCTGAATATCTAAACTCAGCCTATGATGAAGAGCATGGTGTTCCAAACCTAGTATCGAAATCTTTACAAACAACTCGTCGTTTTGATGCGTTGAAATTGTGGATGACAGTAGAAGCTTTAGGTGAAGAGCTGTATGGTTCAATGATCGATCACGGTGTTAAATTGACACGTGATGTTGCAGATTATATTAAAGCAACAGAAGGTCTTGAGCTTTTAGTTGAACCACAATTTGCTTCTGTATTGTTCCGTGTAGTACCAGCAAACTATCCTGTAGAGTTGTTGGATACATTGAACCAAAACGTTGCTGACGAACTGTTTGCACGTGGTGAAGCGAATATTGGTGTAACTAAAGTGGGTCAGGTGCAATCATTGAAAATGACGACGCTGAGCCCTGTTGCTACATTAGAAAACGTACAGAACTTGCTGTCTCTTGTTCTTGCAGAAGCGGATCGTATTAAAGATCCTATTCAAGCAGGTACTTATACACCAGCGATTGACTAATTGTCATGTTGTTCAAAGAAAGCCTGGAATTTTCCAGGCTTTTTTATATGTAATAGAGAGAAAATAGTTAAGCTGAATGTACATGATGATGGTTATAATTTTTCGATTTCAGCAAAAAGTGATTCTGTTCCTTGATTTTTTTCAAAACAATGTAAGATTTAATGTGCCCAATAAAAGAATAAGTTAATAAGCGTTCTGTCACAAAATGGGAAAGTTGCTCTAAGTTCTCAGCCACGACTTTCAGAATAAAATCTGCATCACCACTGATCGAAAAAGCATCCTGAATATTGTCTTCGGCTTCGATGAGCTCTTGAAAGGCCTGTTGGGAAGATGCTTCATGTGTCCTAAGGTTAATATGAATCATGGCGGTCACTTCCATGCCTAGCGCTTGCTGCTGTATGCGAGCGGTATAGCCCAAAATAATGCCTTTTTGCTCCAGTAGCTGTCGTCTTCTCGAACATTGCGATGCAGATAAACCAATTAAATCACCAATTTCTTGATTGGTGAGCCGTCCATTTTTTTGTAGTGCTTGAATGATTTGCCAGTCGAACTTATCCATGCATAAAATCCCTTTGTGATACACAAATCTTGTATTTTTATTAAAATTCGGTTTCATTATGCACGAAATTTACGGGCTAGATGAAATATTATTTTTCTATGGAATAAAAAATTGGTCTCAAAGGATATCGAGCAATGTTCATAGAAATTGGTGAATTTTTAAATCTTCGTTTAAAACAAATGGGTATACAGCATCTTTTTGGTGTACCTGGTGACTTCAATCTTTCCTATCTGGAACAAGTTGAAGCTGATACTCAACTCGAATTTATTGGCAATTGTAATGAGTTAAATGCAGCCTATGCAGCGGATGGTTATGCTCGGATTAACGGTTTTTCAGCATTGGCAACTACGTATGGTGTAGGTGATTTAAGCGCAATTAATGGCATTGCTGGGGCATATGCGGAAAATGTTCCGATGGTGCATATTTCGGGTATTCCACCCTTACATGTAGTTCAAAAAGGAATTCTGGTTCACCATACGTTGGTCGATGGTAACTATGACAATATTATGAATTGCATGAAAGAATTTACTGTGGCGCAAACACGTTTAACACCTGCCAATGCAGCTTTTGAAATTGATCGTGTCTTACGTCAGTGTTTTCTGGAGCGTCGTCCAGTACATATTCAGCTTGCATCGGATATTACTCATGTAAAAATTGAAGTAGATGAGCGCCCACTCGATTTAACTTATCCATCGGTTGAACCAGATTTACTGAGTAGTGTCGTTGATCAGTTGTGTGGCATTTTGGCAAAAGCGAAAAGCCCAGCACTTTTGGTTGACAATGAGGCTGCGGTTTTTGGGGTAACCTCTCTGTTACACGATCTGTCCAACAAGTGCTCGATTCCATTTGCTAGTATGAATACAGCAAAAAACATTATGGATGAAGGCTCACCACGTTATATCGGAACTTATGTGGGCGGGGCGAGTCAGCCGCATGTAAAAAATGTGATCGAACAATCGGACTGTTTAATTGGTATTGGGGTTCGCTTTACTGATGTAGGCTCAGCTGTATTTACGCATCAAATAGCCACTCAAAATTACATTGAAATTAAGCCTTATGGTTTGAATATCTTTGGACAGGATGTGCCTGGGATAGAAATAGGTCAACTGTTGGTTGAATTAAATAAAAAAGTAGCGCTACGTAAAGCACCGCAATCTGTTGTGACTCAGCAGCCTGCACAAAAAAAACATGAAGTTGCTGAACAGCAAAAACTGAGTCAAGAACTACTTTGGAATGCCATCTCAGGTTTCTTCAAAGATGATGATGTGATTATCGGAGAAGTTGGAACTTCAAACTCTGCACTATCGGGTTTAAAGCTACCTGCCACTGCGAAATATATTTCTCAGCCACTTTGGGGTTCTATTGGTTATACCTTACCTGCTTTACTGGGAAGTTTGTTGGCAGCCCCAGAACGCCGACAAATTTTATTTATTGGTGATGGTTCATTCCAATTAACTGTACAAGAACTTTCCACGATTATTCGTCATGGTTTAAAACCCATTATTTTCTTACTCAATAATGGCGGTTATACCATCGAGCGCTTAATCATGGGGGGAAATGCTGCATATAACGATATTCAAAACTGGAACTATGCAGAAATTCCAGCAGTGTTCAACGGAACACAAGCTTATCAGTCTTGTGTAGTAGAAACAGTGGGGCAATTGCAGTCAGTCTTAGACAATATCCATCTTCACGATAGCCTGACTTTTGTGGAATTAAAGTTACCTGCTATGGATGCGCCCTTGAGTCTGAAAAAATTCGCTAATGTAATTGCACGATTTGATTATGGTGATCGTGGTTATGAAATTTTAACCCAGCGTTCCAATGCAATGGAATGTAAGAAAGCAAGCTCATTTTAAGCTGAAGACCGGAGCGTCTTTTTAAAAAATGGAATTAAATTAAAGCATATTCAGTCCGAAGGTCAATTATAGATCTTCGGTCTAGTGCTGAATAATGGTGTACAGGATGTGACACTTATAATGGAGAAAATGTATGGATGAACACAATCAGCATGCTTTGAAACAAGGCTTGTCGAATCGACATATTCAATTGATTGCCTTAGGCGGTGCAATTGGTACAGGATTATTTTTAGGACTTTCACAAACCATTAAACTGGCAGGGCCTTCGATTTTACTCGGCTATGCAATTGCAGGGATCATTGCCTTTTTAATTATGCGTCAGCTAGGGGAAATGGTGGTTGAAGAGCCCGTCAGTGGTTCATTTAGTCATTTTGCCAATAAATATTGGGGCAAGATGGCTGGCTTTATGTCAGGCTGGAATTATTGGGTACTGTATGTACTGGTCAGCATGGCGGAATTAAGTGCAATAGGAACGTTTATTCAGTTCTGGTGGCCTGAGATTCCAACGTGGCTTACTGCCTTGTTTTTCTTTATTTTGATGAATGGCATTAATTTGGTCAATGTTCGCTTCTTTGGCGAATCAGAATTTATATTTTCTTTTATTAAGATTGTTGCGATTTTGAGCATGATTGGCTTTGGAGCTTATTTACTGTTATCAGGTTCGGCAGGACCGCAAGCAGGTATTGCCAATTTATGGCAGTATGGTGGATTTTTTCCACATGGTATACATGGTTTTGTCATGGCATTGGCGGTCATTATGTTCGCCTTTGGTGGTTTGGAATTGATCGGAATTGCAGCAGCAGAAACCAAACAGCCAGAAACCACTATTCCTAAAGCCGTCAATCAAATTGTCTATCGTATTTTGATTTTTTATATTGGTGCGATTGGTATTTTATTGTGTCTTTATCCATGGAATATGGTGGCAGAAGGTGGTAGCCCATTTGTATTAATTTTCCAGTCGCTGAACAGTAATGGTGTTGCGAACGTTTTGAACTTTGTGGTGTTAATCGCTGCAATTTCTGTCTATAACAGCTGTATTTACTGCAATACTCGTATGCTGCATGGTTTGGCAGAGCAGGGTAATGCACCTGCAATATTGAAAAAAATTAACAGCCGCGGTATTCCTGTCCCTGCTACAATTGTATCGGCATCAATCACGGCGCTCTGTGTTTTGGTGAATTATTTAATTCCAGGTCAAGCTTTTCAGCTCTTTATGATGTTGGTGGTGGCTGCATTGGTAATTAACTGGCTCATGATTTCTGTTACGCATTTAAAATTCAGTAAAGTCATGAAGTTACAGGGTCATCAAACCAAGTTCCAAAGCATTCTTAGCCCATGGAGTAACTATTTAACCATTGGTTTTGTTTGTTTCATTTTGTTGATTATGGCGTTTACACCTGACATGAGATTGGCTGTTATTTTGGGTCCAATTTGGATGGTTGCTTTGGCAATTCTGTACGTCGTTAAATATAGAAGCAAAGCGGCGGTATTGCCTGAAGTGCAATCAAGTCAATAACTCAAATTTTAAAAGTTGTGTGGGTTAGTTAATGAAAATTAGCTAGCCCATTTTTTATCATGATTTTTTAATGATTGAATTTCATGCTTCAAGTCGAGTCTGTATTGTGTATATCGTTATAAATTTTGAGCAGTTCATGCACATCAAAATGCATTTTTTCAAATTTTGAGCTCGTGCATTGAGGTTTTATTGTGTATGCAGCAGCATGCTTAAATGACATTAAGATGAATTGTTACATTTTACTGATCAAAATAGAATCGTAAAAATAAGAATATAACTTGTGTTACATATTGAATATTAAAGAATTTTAAATAAATCATTCATCAAGCCATAATTATCATAAAAGCGTCATATTGCTGTAACTTATTTGTCATATTTTAAAATCAAAATGCACATATCGAAAAAAGTACAAAACTGAATAAAAAAGTGGCGTACTCCAAATTGTATATAAATTAAGAGAGATGAGCATGCGCTTAAACCACATCGCACTTGCATTGGCAGTAACAGGTTCAGTTGTAGCAACAACTGCAAATGCAGCACGTGACACAATTCAAATCGCTGGTTCTTCAACAGTATTGCCTTATGCAAGTATTGTGGCTGAAGAGTTTGGTAATACTTTCCCACAATTCAAAACTCCAGTTGTGGGTTCTGGTGGTACTTCAGGCGGTTTAAAACAGTTCTGTGCGGGTGTTGGTGACAATACGATTGATGTGGCAAATGCATCACGTAAAATTAAAGATACAGAATTAGCTGCTTGTAAGAAAGCAGGCGTAAATAAAATTCAAGAAATTAAAATTGGTTATGACGGTATTGTGTTTGCATCAAACTCACACAAAGCAGCATACAAGTTAAAGCCTTACCATGTCTTTGCTGCTTTAGCTGAAAAATTACCATCAAATGGCAAGTTAGTTCCAAACCCATACACACGCTGGAACCAAATTGACAAAACACTTCCAAACGAACCAATCACGCTGGTGATTCCAGCTTCTAACCACGGTACGCGTGAAGTGTTCCAAGAGAAAATGGTTGAAGCAGGTTGTGAATCTTACGATTACTTCAAAAAGTTAGACAAAGATGCTCAGAAGAAAGCATGTTCAGCTTTCCGTAAAGATGGAAAAGTCATTGAAATTGCGGGTGATTACACTGAAACTTTGGCTCGCTTGAAAACTTCTCCAAGTGCAGTGGGTGTATTTGGTTTAGGCTTCTACGATCAAAACCGTGACAAGTTACGCGTAGCGACAGTGAACAACGTTGCGCCATCTGAGAAGACAATTTTGAATGGTTCTTACCCTGTTTCACGTCCATTGTTCTTCTACGTGAAAGGTGAACACCTTCAATCAATCAAAGGCTTACAACAATACACAGAATACTTCTTAAGCAAGAAAGTATCAGGTAAAGGTTCTAAGTTAGAAAAAGCAGGCTTGATCTCTATGTCAGATAAAGAGCGTGCAAAAATCCTTGCTGATTTTAAAGCAGGCAAAGCGGTTAAGTAATTCAGTGAAATAGGCAAATGGTGGGATCTCCCACCATTGGCTTTTTGTACTTAGTGAGTTTTTTCAAAGAATGAAAATTGAAAAAACGGTGGAGAATACATGAATCTGCTACTTATAGGCGTGTTACTGGCGTTGATTGCGATCGCTTACCAAATTGGTCTCGCAAAAAGTCGTAACTTAGCAGGTAAGGGAAATAACTCAGCAATGTTGCATTCACGCCCAGGATATTATGGGGCCTTGGTTGCGTTGTGGTGTGGTATCCCTGCTTTTTTAATTTTGATTGTTTGGAATATCGTTGAGCCAAATATTTTGCGTCACATTGTTATGAATAATGTGCCTGCAAATGTGTTGAATAGTTTAGATGCTGCGGGTGTTGAAGTATTGCTAGATCGTGTACAAGCAATTGCAACAGGCTTTGGGGTGAGTGACCAAGCAGCACCTTACGAAATCGCAGCGGCACAGCAATTGGCAAAAGTAGAAAGTATTGGTTCTTTTGCGAAATTGGCTGTGGTGATTTGTGCGGCTTTAGTGGGGTTGGTTTGGGCGAAAAAACATGTACAAGGGCAATATCGCGCACGTAACCAAGTTGAAAAAATCATCAATATTGGTTTGGCTTTGTGTTCTGGTGTAGCGATTCTGACCACGGTTGGCATTGTCATGTCCATGTTTACTGAAGCGATGCATTTTTTCCGTTTTGTCAGTCCAATGGACTTCTTCTTTGGTACCGAATGGAATCCAGGTTTTAGTACTTCTGGCAATGCAGAAGGCAGTTATGGTTTGCTTCCATTGATTTGGGGCACACTCATGGTCAGTGGTATTGCACTACTGGTTGCTGTGCCTTTAGGTCTCATGATTGCGATTTACTTGGCAGAATATGCTTCTTCAGGTTTTCGTTCTTGGGCAAAACCAGCCATTGAAGTACTCGCAGGTATTCCAACCATTGTGTATGGTGTATTTGCGATGATGGTCATTGGTCCATTTTTCAGAATGCTTGGTGAGCAAGTCGGTATCAACATCAATGCGACCAGTGCACTGACTGCGGGTTTCGTGATGGGTATCATGATTATTCCATTCGTATCTTCACTTTCAGACGACATTATTACTCAGGTGCCTCGTGCATTACGTGATGGTTCTTTAGGCTTAGGTGCAACCAAGTCTGAAACGATCCGAAAAGTGGTTTTACCAGCAGCTTTACCTGGAATTACAGGGGCTTTCTTGCTGGCTGTTTCGCGTGCGGTGGGGGAAACCATGATTGTTGTTCTGGCAGCAGGCAATAGTCCATTACTTCATGCAAATCCACTTGAAGCGGTTTCTACGGTAACAGTGACGATTGTAAAGCAATTGACAGGGGATACAGATTTTGCCAGTCCTCAAGCATTGGTTGCCTTTGCATTGGGTCTGACTTTATTTGTCATTACTTTGGGTCTGAACATTATTGCACTCTACATCGTGCGTAAATATCGCGAGCAATACGAATGAGCACATCGAATTCTTCTCCTCTGAATCAATCATTTGATTCACAATCGGCTGCTGAATTGCGCGAAAAACGTAAAAGAATGATTGAAAGTTCTTTGTCTAAACGTCACCGCAAGGAAAAACTCTTCCGTAGATTTGGTTTGGCAGCGGTAATCTCTGGCTTATTTTTCGTGGTTTTACTGTTTGGTAGTATTTTGGCCAAAGGTTTACCAGCGTTTTGGCAAACAAGTATTTCAGTACCAGTCTATTTTGATCCAACCATTGTGAATGTGGGTGCTAAACCTGTACAACGTGCAGGTGAGTCTCCAGCCCAGTTCCAAGAGCGTTATGTTGCTTGGCAAACCGAAATGGGCATGGTTGATTGGGATGCTTTACTGGTGAATGGTCTGATTAAAAAGGATCCGACACTTGCAGCGCAGCGTGATGAGCTACCGAGTATTTACACAGATTCAGAGTCGTATCGTTTGCGTGATATGGTCTTGGCCAATCCATCTTTGATTGGTAAAACTGAAGACATTAAGCTGTTAACCGACGCCAATGTTGATGTATGGTTGGCGGGCAATATTGACCGTAGTCTTCCAGATGACCAACAACAATTAAGTCCAGAAATACGTCAGCTTGCAGATTCTATGGAAGCTAAAGGAATTATTGAAAATACCTTTAACACCAATATTTTCACTAATCCAGATTCACGTAGTGCGCCAGCAACTTCAGGTTTAGCGGGTGCATTTATGGGGTCGCTATTCATGATGATGATCGTGATCTTTGTCTCTATTCCAATTGGGGTGGCGTCAGCAATCTATCTTGAAGAATTTGCACCCAAAAATATCATTACCGATATTATTGAAGTGAATATTAATAACCTTGCAGCCGTTCCTTCGATTGTATTTGGTTTGCTAGGTGCTGCAATCTTTATTGGTTGGATGCAATTACCACTGTCTGCACCACTGGTGGGTGGTTTAGTGTTAAGTCTAATGACTTTACCAACCGTAATTATTACCACACGTGCATCGTTAAAAGCAGTACCACCATCCATTCGCCAAGCGGCATTAGGTTTGGGTGCATCGCGTATTCAAACGGTGTTCCACCATGTTTTACCTTTAGCGCTCCCAGGGATCATGACCGGTTCAATTATCGGGGTCGCACATGCATTAGGTGAAACAGCACCATTATTATTAATTGGGATGAGTGCTTTTGTTGCCAGTATCCCAAGTACACCATTAGATCAAGCCACAGCATTACCTGTACAAGTCTATTTATGGCAGGGTAATGAGTTACGTAACTTCTTTGAAGGACGTACTGCGGCAGCCATTATCGTACTTCTTGCATTAATGATTGGATTAAACAGTCTTGCAATTTGGTTACGTAAGAAATTTGAAGTCCGCTGGTAATTGAGGGCAATATATGAATACCGTTGTAAATAACTCTTTAGAGCAGGACAAGTCAGTGAATCCACAACAGACTCAATTTACATCTCCTGAAACTGATTCAAAGCGTCAAACGTCGTTTATTTCACAGTTTGATACGCAAGCATCTGCAAAAAAAGAAAATGAAACTGCCAAAGTAAAGCTCAGTACGTCTGATGTGCATGTTTATTATGGTGATGCTGAAGCCATTAAAGGCATTGATTTGCAGATTTATCAGAATGAAGTCATCGCTTTTATTGGTCCTTCGGGTTGCGGTAAATCGACCTTTTTGCGTACTTTAAACCGTATGAACGACACAATTGATTCATGTCGCGTGACAGGTAAAGTATTGCTTGATAATCAGGATATCTATGATCCAAATCTAGATGTCGTTTTACTTCGTGCACAAGTGGGTATGGTTTTCCAAAAGCCAAACCCATTCCCAAAGTCTATTTTTGATAACGTTGCTTATGGGCCAAAACTGCATGGGCTAGCCCGTGATAAATATGACCTTGAAGAAATCGTTGAAAATAGCTTGCGTAAAGCAGGTCTTTGGGACGAAGTTAAAGATCGTTTGAATCAACCTGGGACAGGTTTATCGGGTGGTCAGCAACAACGTTTATGTATTGCACGTACTATTGCGGTGAGTCCAGAAGTGATTTTGATGGATGAACCATGTTCTGCACTTGACCCAATTGCAACCGCAAAAGTAGAAGAATTGATTTCTGAACTTTCAACGCAGTACACGATTGCCATTGTGACTCACTCTATGCAGCAAGCAGCACGTGTATCAGATCGCACAGCATACTTCCATTTAGGTGATTTAATTGAGGTGAACTCGACTGAAAAAGTCTTCACGCAACCTGATCATCAATTAACTGAAGCTTATATTACAGGTCGTTTTGGTTAATCAAACGTTCTACAATCCAACCGCAAATTTTAATTTGCGGTTTTTTTTTTGCCTTTAAACTTTTTCTTGCTTTAAATTAAGAAAGTGAATGATTTCAAGGCAATTTTTTATGTTGATATTCTTGCAAAAACGACATTGAATTTTTGCCATAAAAGCCCCATCTTATATTCAACCCAAACAAAATTGAGAATTACTTACATATGTTATTTCAATTGCCGAAGTTGCCTGCGGAAATACGAGTTAGTCACTTAAACGCGCGCGTAAATGAACAAAGAAAAAAAATTGCGCAAACAACTGCTTCAAAATTAGAGCTTTTACAACTGACACAACAATTGGTGAAAGAAGCACGTGCACGTAAAAAGAATAATCAAAAAGTCTATGTATTAGACTTTAAAGGTGATACAGCAGCATCTGCTGTAGACAACATTCGTGAAGAAATTACCCTGATTTTGGCAACTGCAAAAGCAGGTCGTGACCGTGTTGTTGTAAGACTTGAAAGCCCAGGTGGTATGGTGCATGGCTATGGTCTAGCTGCTGCACAGTTGGTGCGTCTACGTGATGCAGGCTTTCATTTAACCATCTGTGTAGATAAGGTTGCTGCAAGCGGTGGTTATATGATGGCATGTATTGCCAGTGAAATTATTGCTGCGCCTTTTGCAGTGGTTGGTTCTATTGGTGTTGTGGCACAAGTACCAAACTTTAACCGTTTACTGAAAGAGCATCATGTTGATTTTGAATTGTACACAGCAGGTCAATTTAAACGTACAGTGACCATGTTCGGTGAAAATACACCTGAAGGTAAAGCAAAATTTGAAGAAGAATTACAACAAACCCATGAGTTATTTAAGCACTTTGTAGAGAAATATCGTCCACAATTGAATGTTGAACAAGTTGCAACAGGTGAACATTGGTATGGTCGTGATGCGCTAGATTTGAATTTGGTGGATAAACTACAGACTTCAGATGAATACTTGCTTAATTTATTGCCACAACATGATGTGTATGTGATTCAAACGCGTCGTAAACCAACATTGGGTGAGAAAATTGGTTTACAGGCAGCACAAATTGCAGACCAATTGGTTCCAAGTGTGATGCATAAAGTGATGGAAAGTTTAAGCAATGCAAATGCAAATTTGGTGCAAATGCGTGATCCTAAATTATAAGATTTTATTAAGATTATGATTTATAAGCTCACTTCGGTGGGCTTTTTTATGGCTGAGAAATGCTATAGTGCTTTGAATTAATAAAAATACATCACAATTTAAACCGTTATGGGTACATTTTTAGGATTTATTGGTTTTCTAATTTTGATTATTTGTCCGATATATTGTGCTATGTATATGGAAGCAACTGAGAAAAATGAGGACCAGAAAAAGATGACATTTTTTCTTGCGTTTATTCCGGGCATCCTTGTTTTGATTTTGGCTGTGTATTTGAAAGCTGATCAACCGATCGAAACATTATTATTTGACTGAGTCCAAAATTCTAAGATGGATTGATTGGTAGCCAATAGTATTTAAATGATTTATTTGAGTTTCATACGTATTGATTTTCATTGGCCAGATAAATTAGTTCTTAGCTTTAGCTTGTTGCAGCAAATGAATACCGCCTGTGATCATGGCGCCTAAAGTTGCAAGTAGCATGTCCATATGGGCATCCCAGATATCACCTTGCTGCCCATTGTAGTTTTCAGCATCTTCGGGTGAAAGCTGAATAGCAATTAACCATTCAATCCATTCATAAATTAGACTGGTTGCCATTACAAATTGAATCACCAATAGAAAAAGCACATAAGGCTTAAGGCTTGGTAACCAAACTTGAAATACACGATAGAAAAAAGGGTAAAGCAGAAGACCATAAGCCAAATGCACCCAACGATCATACATGTTGCGAGTCCAGCCCATAGTTTGATTTAAATCAAAGTGAAAAACTTGCAGGATCCATTCGTTATAAGGTACATAGGAATATAAATAATGTGCTGCTAAAATATGGATCAAAAGAAAAGCTAAATAAAGAGCAAAATTGACAAAGCTTAAGCCTATTTTTTTCAAAGTAATGTACAACACAAGCAGCATAAAAATGGTTCCTGCTTGATGAAGTAAATACGATTCAAATTCTAATGGATGAATACTGGTAATTAAAATTGTAGCAGCAACAATTGCTAAACAAATCCAGTGTTTAAAAGTGAGTTGGTATTCGATCATTAAATTTTATTCATATAAATAGTTAAGCATAAAAAAGCGAAGCCTAAGCCTCGCTTTTTAAATTAACAGCAAATTAGATTTTAGCAATTAAATCTTTAATTTGTTTTGCTTGCTCAGCAGCATTACCTGTGTAGCTTGCAGGCGTCATTTCCGCTAAACGTGCGCGATCCGCGGCAGGTACAGCTTCAAGTTCAGTACCATTTACGAAGTCTAGCATCATCTCGCGAGTCATGGCTTGACCACGAGTAAGGGCTTTTAACTTTTCGTATGGCTTTTCGACGTTATAACGACGCATTACTGTTTGAATAGGTTCTGCAAGTACTTCTTGAGCATTGTCTAAATCTTCAAGAATACGAGCTGCATTCAACTCAAGTTTACCAATACCTTTTAAGCAAGCTTCGAAAGCAATTAAGCTTTGAGCAAAACCAACACCCATGTTACGCAGAACAGTTGAGTCAGTTAAGTCGCGCTGCCAGCGAGAGATTGGTAATTTTTCGCCCAAATGTGCCAATACAGCATTGGCAAGACCCAAGTTACCTTCAGAGTTTTCGAAGTCAATTGGATTTACTTTGTGTGGCATAGTTGAAGAACCGACTTCACCATCTTTAAGTTTTTGTTTGAAGAAACCTAAAGAGATATAGCCCCATACATCACGGTTAAAATCAACCAAAATGGTGTTGAAACGACGTAATGCATCAAAAAGTTCCGCCATGTAGTCATGTGGCTCAATTTGTGTCGTGTACGGGTTAAAGTCTAAACCTAAAGATTCAACAAAAGCTTGTGAGTGTGCAGGCCAGTTGATGTCTGGATAGGCAGATAAATGTGCATTGTAGTTACCTACAGCACCGTTAATTTTGCCTAGTAATTCAACATTTTGGAATTGTTTAATTTGGCGTGCTAAACGGTATGCAACATTCGCCATTTCTTTACCCAAAGTTGTTGGGCTGGCAGTTTGACCGTGTGTACGAGAAAGCATAGGCTGTTCAGCGTGCTTTTCAGCCAATGCTGCAATTGCATCAATAATTTGCTGCATAGATGCAACCAATACATCACGACCACTTTTGAGCATTAATGCATGAGACAAGTTGTTGATGTCTTCAGAAGTACATGCAAAGTGAATAAATTCACCCGCATTTTTAAGTTCATCAATATTGGCAATTTTCTCTTTTAAGAAATATTCAACCGCTTTTACATCATGGTTGGTTGTGCGTTCAATGTCTTTAATACGGTTGGCATCGTCTTCAGAAAATTGAGTAACGATAGCATCTAAAGCTGCATTTGTTTCAGCACTAAACGCTGGAACTTCAACAATTTCAGGGTGGTTCGCAAGCGCTTGCAACCAGCGCACTTCAACAGTCACACGAGCATGGATTAAACCAAACTCAGAGAGGAAAGGACGCAAAGCATCACATTTGCTAGCGTAACGTCCATCTAATGGAGAAAGTGCAGTTAAAGCGTTCATGGTGATTCCTTAAACTTTGGAATAAAACGTAAAACGAAAATTTCGTACAGCATAAGGTTAGATCACCTGATACTGTAAACGAGCGAGATCTTGAATATCTTGGAGCAGTTTACGTTTGCTAAAAATCATGCCCCAAGAGCTTCCTCCAAGCTGACGCCACAAATGTGCCATTTGTAGACCAGTAAAGAGGGCAGCACGAATTCGGTTGGTATGCGCTGTATCCTTAAATGCTTCTGCATTGCCGCGCACCATAATACGAGGATTGATTTGTCCTGCGGTATCGACATAGGTTTGGGCTAAGTTGGCAAGAATGCTTGGATGCGTATAGTTATTGTCGAAAAAAGAGAGTTGTTTTAGAATTTTTTGCTGTGATTTTTCAATAATTTCTACAAACTTTGGATTGCTGTAGACCTTTTTTTCTAATTGTAATAATGCCATGGCATAGGACATGGGAAGTTTGGCATTAGAGAGTTTGGGTAAACGTGATTTCGGTGCAGGATTAAACGGTTGGGTAATACTGCTTTCTAGGGTTTTCAATCCCAGAGAGATATCAGCAAGTTGATTGAAAAAATCTAAGGTTTGACAGGATTGATTGGACGTTGGACGGATATTTAGGCTGGCTTTGATGAGCTGTTCTAAATAGAAATTCCCGCTATCTCCGATGCTCTGTCGCCCAGAAATAGCAGTCATATGGGTGAGTTGCGTTGCCTGAAACACAGCTGCAAGCGCCAATGCGCGATTTTGGCGTTGACTTAAAGTTTGAGGCTGTTGAAACGGTAACTCAACCATACCGAACAATCCTTTTATTCAATAAAATCTGGCTTAGGTGCATTGGTGTGATGAATGACACCACCGCCTAAACAAATATCATCTAGATAAAACACAACACTTTGACCTGGGGTAACAGCACGTTGTGATTCATCAAATTCAACGCGAACACCATTTGGCATCGTGTCATCTTTATATAATACGCAAGCTTGGTCGGGTTGGCGATAACGGGTTTTTGCCGTACAGCGGAAACCTGTAGCAGGAATGTCTTGTTCGCCTGCAACCCAGTCAATCGCTTCACTCCAAAGCATTGTACTTTGCATTAATGGATGATCATGACCTTGACCGACCACAAGGCGGTTATGTTCAATATCTTTATGTAAGACGAACCAAGCACCTTCGTCAGCACCTTTCATACCACCAATGCCAATACCGCCACGCTGACCGAGCGTATAGTACATTAAGCCGTGATGATCACCAACCTCTTTCCCGTTATCCAATACAATTTTTCCGGGTTGAGCGGGTAAGTATTGTTTCAAGAAGTCATTAAAGCGGCGTTCGCCAATAAAACAAATACCTGTTGAATCTTTTTTCTTTGCAGTAGCCAAGCCAAGTTCTTCGGCAATACGACGAACTTCTGGTTTTTCAATTTCACCTACAGGGAACAAAGTTTTATTAATTTCACGACCATGTACGGCATGTAAGAAATAAGTTTGATCTTTGTTTTGATCTAAACCACGTAGTAAAGGCGCATATTCTTCACCACGTGAGTTGGTCATGGTTTCACCACGACGGCAATAGTGACCTGTGGCAATAAAGTCCGCACCTAAATTCACGGCATGGTCGAGGAAGGCGCGGAATTTAATTTCTTTATTACACAAGATATCTGGGTTTGGGGTGCGACCCGCGGCATATTCGGCCAGGAAATGTTCAAATACGCGATCCCAATATTCCATGGCGAAATTGGCAGTATGTAATTTAATTCCAATTTTATCGCAAACGGCTTGTGCATCGGCAAGGTCTTCCATTGCGGTACAATATTCCGTGCCGTCATCTTCTTCCCAGTTCTTCATGAAAAGTCCTTCAACTTGATATCCTTGTTGAAGAAGAAGTGCTGCAGATACAGAGGAATCTACACCACCAGACATACCGACGATGACACGTTGTTGCATAGGATTAAGCATCCAGATTTGAGATAAGAGGAGAGTTTTGGTGCTCATAAACGAGCGATAAAGGGTATTGTTGCCCAGCTAATGCATCTTTGACCGCTTTAATCACTAAAGGGCTACGTGCACGAGCAGTTTCTTGAAGTTCATCTAGGGTCATCCATTTAGGACCGACAATTCCTCGATCGAGTTCAGCTTCAGGAAAATACTCTAAAACGTGTGCTAAAAAGCAAAATCTAAAATAAGTACGGTCAGGGAACATAGGCGGAGTGTAAGTATAAATGCCTAATAGAGCATCAACCTCAACTGCATGACCTGTTTCTTCCATGGTTTCACGAACAGCCGCTTGAATAATGCTTTCACCACATTCAACATGCCCAGCAGGTTGGTTAAACACCGTATGTGTAATGCCCTCGCTGTGTTCTTCGACAAACAGAAACTTTCCGTCTTTTTCAACGACAGTAGCTACAGTGACATGAGCTGCCCAAGCGGTCATAAAAAAGTACCATGGAATAAAAGGAGTATTCTACAAAATTTAGGAGGCGGTGGCTATGTTGACAGACAGTTTTCTTCGGGGGGAATCCATCCTCTGCTGTTTTAATCATGCCGTTTTATTTCTTAAGCTCCCATTAACTCGTGAAATGGTATTAGGGCATTGTGTTATTTTCAAAAGATCTAACGATATATCAAACCCAATTATGCTTTGAATTCATGTTTTTCGTTCAGTTGCACTATTCTAGAAATAAATCTGTGGTATGTTGGTTTAGTTCTAATTTTAATCACATCAAAAATGAATAAAGTTCTTCACAATATCTCATCAACGATGACCACAACCTTATTGAAAGGCTGTGTGTAAATTTTAGAACTTATCTTATAATTCTATAATCTAACCCTCAGCCAATAATGGCTAGGGTAATGCTCTGTTCATTATTGGTAAGAATGGAGCTCAAAATGTCTAATGTAATTGCACGTAAAGCACTAATTATAGTTGTTATGCAAAACGGTTTATTTAAACAAGCTGTTCCACCATTCAATAATAATCATGTACTGAATAATATTAATCTTCTTATAGAAAAAGCAGACCTATCTCGTGTACCTGTGATCTATATGCGTCATGTTGGCTTAGCTCAAACGCCTTTAAGTCCAGAAAGCTCACTGACTCAGCTCATTAGTGAGCTCAAAATCGGCAATCATCACAATATATTAGAAAAGCAGTACCCAAATTGTTTTAGAGATACAAACTTACATAAAATTTTGATTGAGCTTAAGGTTGAAGAGTTGGTCATTGTCGGAATGAAAACAGAGTATTGTATTGATACAACTGTACGAGCTGCGGCTGATTTAGGTTTTAATGTAAGCCTTATTTCGGATGCACATACAACTTTTGATTCTGAGAAACTTTCAGCACAGCAAATCATAATGCACCATAATTCTACGTTAAATAGAGCTTTTGCTAAACTTACTACAAGTGCTGAGTTTAATTTCTAAGCTTACGAAGCAAATAGATTTTTAGCGCATATGATCAGTTAACATAATCAATAAATACTCGAAATATTAAAAAATAGCCCCGATCTAAGGGGCTATTTAAAATAAATTTTACGGTGAATATTAATCTTGTTCTCGATAATTATTCGCCACTTTCACATAGTGTCGTGCAGAGTAAGTTAAAAACTCTTTTTCTTTATCGGTTAAAGGACGTGATTTTTGCACTGGGCTACCGACATAGAGATATCCACTTTCCAGACGTTTATGTGGAGGAACTAAACTACCTGCGCCAATCATTACATCATCTTCGATAATCACATCGTCTAAAACGATACTGTTGATTCCGACCAATACACGATTGCCAATAGTACAGCCATGTAAAGTGACATGATGTCCAATGGTGACATCTTCACCAATAATAAGGGGAGAGCCGTTCGGTTTAGCATCATTTTTATGGCTAACATGCAGCATACAATGGTCTTGCACATTACTATATTTGCCAATGCGAATACTATTGACATCGCCACGAATCACAGCGAAAGGCCATACGGAAACATGATCTGCTAGTACGACATCGCCAATCACAATAGAGGCATCATCAACATAGCAGCTTGCATCAATCTTCGGTTTGCTATCTAGATAAGGACGGATATTTTTTTTCATGTTCATGCAGCATCATTCAGCAATTTACAGCAGAGTATAAAAGAAAAAAGCACTCATATTTACATACGAATGCTTTAACTTTAGTTTAAGTTGTTAAATCTTAAAATAAGTTTGCAAAGAATTGTTTGATATGGTCGATTAAACGTGCAAAGAATCCAGCTTCTTCAACCGCTTGTAATGCAACCAATGGTTTCTCTGAAATCACTTTGCCATCTAAGCTTGCAACGTACTTACCAACCACTTGACCTTTTTGTAAAGGAGCAGTTAGTTTAGGTTGAACCACAAGTTGCGTTTTAATTGCATCTGCTTTGCCTTTAGGCATGGTCACATTGAAGTTTTCGGCTAAGCCAATTTGAACTTCATTTTCTTTACCAAAGTAAACTTTTGCTTTAGCTAAAACTTGGTTTGCAGGTTGTACTTTAACAGTTTCAAAGTTTGCAAAGCCCCAAGCCAATAAGCTACGTGTTTGTGTCGCACGCTCTTGTATCGTTGGAGTACCAAATACAACAGAGATCAAACGCATTGGACCACGTTTTGATGAAGTCGTTACGCAATAACCCGCTTCTTCAGTGTGACCCGTTTTTAAACCATCTACACTTGGGTCAGTATAAAGCAGGGCATTACGGTTGCCTTGTTTAATACCATTAAATGCAAATTCTTTTTCAGAATAGATTGGGTAGTATTTGGAACTGTCATGAATGATATGTTGTGCTAGCGTTGCCATATCTTTTGCAGTTGAATAGTGACCATCCGCAGGCATACCAGTCGAGTTGATGAAGTGGGTATTGGTCATGCCCATACGTTTTGCTTCTTCATTCATCATGTAAGCAAAAGTACCTTCATTTCCAGCAATATGCTCAGCCATTGCTTTAGACGCGTCATTACCCGATTGGATAATGATACCGCGCAACATTTCTAAAGCTGTTGCCGTACCATTAAGCGGGACATACATACATGATTCTGTGCTACTACCACGACACCATGCAGATTCGTTCATACGAACTTTTTCATCTTCAGTCAGCTCACCCTTCAACAGTTTTTGTTCAATGATGTAACTGGTCATCATTTTTGTCATTGAAGCAGGTGCTAACTTTTCATTTTCATTTTTTGCTGCGAGGATTTGCCCCGTCTCATAGTCCATCAAAACATAAGATTTATTATTGAGTTCTGGCGGCGTAGATAAGACAGTTGCTGCGAAAGAGAAACTTGGTAATAGTAATGTTGCAGCAATGGCGCTTTTACGGATCATTTCTAGCGGGTTCCAATATCTTGATGTAAGCACAAAGAACTTAGCATTCTAGGACAAAGCATAGCCGACTTCTACCTGTGAAATCGGCTTATTTCAAAAGTATTGTAACCAATTTGTTTCAATTGCTATAGGTGGTCAATTCTTGACAGATTTCTTTGTTTTTATCATCGCCTGCAGTTTTGGCATCAGATTTTGCTTCAGCTAAAATGGGCTTAAAACTTTTGGTTTTACTTAATTCAGCCAGCGCGGTAACTGCATCTTTTTCTTCTGGGAGGTGTTCATGCGCGAGTTTGGCGTAGCCTTGTTCAAAACTATCTTTGTTATCGACTAATTTTGGACAAATTTCTGAAAGTACATAAATTGCAGCAAGTTCTTGTTGAGTAACTGTTTGGTTTGGTGTGACTTCAATATTTTCGTCTTTGCTTTCTTCAGCATGAGTGAAAGAAAAAGTAAACGCGGTGAGTAAAGCTAATGATGTTGTTTTTAAAGCAGTGAATTTCATAAACAATAAACTCAAAAGATCAATCTATTTGAGCTAAGGTTAAACAGATTATGTAGAAATGGAAGAGGGGAAATGTATATAAATGGTTGAAATAGTGAAGAAGTTGTGGACTTGGGAAAATAAATTAAAGTTTACGAACAACTCGACTGGGAGTTATTCGTAAGCAACTTCAGCAATTACGCTTGATATTCAACAACATCCATACATACAGCTTGTTGTTCTTCTTGACTGGTTTCTTGAGCAGCTTTGCGTGTTTCTTGCAAAATAGATTTATATTCTGGATCAGACTGGAGTTGATCTATAGTTATTGAACCAGAGTAGTCTTTTAAATACATTTGGGTGAGTAATTTTACATTCGCATCTAATTTTGCATTTTTCCCAATAACCGCAGGGCAGACTTCAGCCATAATTTGGGTAGAAGCGATATCTTCTTTTACAATGCTATTGGCTTCTTCTTGGCTTAAACCATCATTTGCGTTGACTGCTTGAGTAAATAAAACTGCAAGACCAAACCCCAAAACACTACGAAATGATAAAGTTTTAATCATTGTAAGGCACTCATTTAGTGATAGATATTGAGCGCTAATATATATAATTTCACATATAATTCAATGAAATGTTCTAGTCAGTCACTTTTTCAAGCGAGTTTTTTGTGAATATTCTAATAGCCAATGATGATGGTGTTTTTGCACCAGGGATACAAGCTTTAGCACGTGCGCTAAAACCATTAGGTCGTGTAGTCATTGTTGCACCTGAAAGTGAACGAAGTGGTTTTTCCAGTGCTTTAACTTTAGACCGACCACTGCGACCAATCTCTATTGCACCAGATGTTTGGGCAGTGAATGGAACACCAGCGGATTGCGTGTATCTTTCAATGAATGGATTATTCGATTTTGAGTTTGATTTGGTGGTCAGTGGCATTAATAGCGGTGCCAACCTTGGTGATGACGTACTGTATTCTGGTACAGTCGGTGCGGCATTTGAAGGACGCTTAATGAAACAACCTGCAATTGCAGTTTCTTTAGCTGGAAGCAATGTACGCGGTTATGAGCATCCAGAAGATTACGCGGTTGCAGCACAATGGGTGCATGACTTTATTCAAGCAGGTTTGCCAGAATTACCACCGCGTCATATTTTGAACATTAATATTCCTGATGTCGTTGAGTTGCAAGGTCAGAAAATTACCTATCAAGGTCGTCGCTATCAATCTAAACCCATTACCAGTCATGTCGATCCGCGTGGTCGCCAAGTATATTGGATTGGTTTGTCGGGAGAGGCGGTGGCTGAACCAAAACAAGGGATTACAGGTATTGAGTCTGACTTTTTTGCTGTTGCAAATGGTTTTGTCAGTATTACGCCCATTCAAATGGATGCGACCAATTATGAAATTTTACAGAACTTACATGAACAGTATCGCTAAAACATCAAAAGTCTTGTAAATGTTGTAACTTTGTGAAAAAGTCTGTGAATGCGGATTTTTTCAAAATATTTTTGCTACTCTTACGCGCATGAAAACCAATAACGACATATATAGAGAGGAAGATAAATGCCTGCGATGTCGCAAAATCGGATCTTTGCTACGCCAACAGCATTGTTGAAAACCCTAGTAATCTCAACTGCTATTGTGACCACTGCTATTTTAAGTGGATGTGCATCTAAACCTCAGATTAATAATCCGACCCGTTACGCGACGGCTCCAGACTATTATACCGTTCGTTCTGGCGATACTTTAAGTGGAATTGCGGCACGTTATGGGCTGAGTTATATCAGTATTGCCGATATGAATGATGTTGCGCCACCCTATCGAATATATGTAGGCCAGTCGCTCAAGCTGAAAGGTTCTGGCAATAATCGTCGTACCACCACGACTCAAGCAGTCACACAAGCTGCTCCGATTCAACGTCAGGCAATCACATTACCAACCACTCAGCCAGCCACAGCAACATCTTCGACTAACTCCGTACCTGTGACTCCTACGCAAGCGAGTTCTTTGCGCTGGGTTAAACCATCGAATGGTGCTGTAATTGAAAACTTCAATTTAACCAATAACGTGAAAGGTATTCGTTATAGTGGCAATGTGGGTGATCCAGTGTATGCCGCTGCAAATGGTCAAGTGGTCTATGCTGCTGATGGGCTGAAAGAATATGGTAACTTAATTTTAATAAAGCATATTGATGGTTATATCACGGCTTATGCACATAACAGCAAGATGATTGTGAAAAGCGGAGAAAATGTAACGGCTGGTCAAAAAATTTCAGAGATGGGATCTTCTGGTGCAAGCCGTACTATGCTTGAGTTTCAGGTACGCTTAAATGGTAAACCAATCAATCCGACTAATGTTTTACCAATAAATTAAATTAAGATCATTACAACTTTTAAATTTCACCGTATAATCCAATGAGTTGCTTTTATCGAAAGGTAGGAGCATCTCATAAGTTTAGAGGGAAATTTATGTTAGATCAACTTCGAGCAATGGGAGTGTTTGCTTGTGTTGTGGAAAAATGTTCGTTTAGTGGAGCCGCACGAGAGTTAGGAATTACTACAAGTGCTGTAAGCCAACAGATTCGTTCTTTAGAACACGAGATGGAAGTGATCCTTCTACATCGTTCGACACGGAAATTGAGTTTGACTGAAGCTGGACAAGCTTTTTTTCATAGCTGCCAAGAGATGCTAGCTGCTGCAGAGCGTGGGAAGATTCGTATTAACGAATTACGCGATGACCTAGTTGGGGAGTTGCGTATTGCGACAACTCCAGAGTTAGGTGCAAATCACGTTATTCCTGCATTATCACATTGGATGTCGGCCCATCGAGGTTTAGCTGTTCATTTGGAAGCGGACAATCATTATATTGATTTGATAGAAGGTCGAATTGATATTGCGTTACGTATGAGTCCGAAAATTGAAGATCAGAGTTTAAATGCGGTTCCATTGGCCCGCGTTGAACAAGTGTTAGTTGCTTCACCAAGTTATTTAAATCAGACGGCACCTATTTCGAGGCCAGAAGATTTAAAGAATCATGATTTGATTCCCGTTAACTTAATGAAAAACTATGAAAGTTTTGCATTCCAGCATGGTATTTCTGGTGAAACTGTGAGTATCGAAATGAACTCGCGTTTGACCACCAATAATGTGTTGGTTGCCAAGGCTTTATGTCTGCAAGGACATGGAATTTCTCGAATTTTATATCTTGATGTTCAAAAGGATTTAGTCAGTGGTGCATTGGTAGAGGTATTACCAGAGTGGAAATTACCTAATTTTTACTTATATGCAATTACATCTAAACGTGAACAACAGCCTATGAAAATTCACCGCTGTTTAGATGCATTGAAACAATATTTTTGCCAATTACCCGGTGGCAGAATTTATCAAGAAGCTTCATAAAAAGCTGAAATAAAAAAGCCGCTAAACGCGGCTTTTTTTGTTAGGCGATGTAAAAACATTACATCGCCATATGATTAAGCAAGATAAGCTCGAATCATATTCACCAAACGTTGAATCAGTTGATCGGCTTGTTCTTGCGTGATATTTAATGGTGGCAATAAACGTACCACTGAACCAGCAGTAACATTAATAATCAGTTGATATTCATCACGTGCAATATGAACTAATTCGGCACATGGTTTAGGTAAATCAATACCAATCATCAATCCAAAACCACGTACTGCTACTTTTTGATCAGAAAGCTGTTGTGCTAATTGTTGCACAATGTAGCTGCCCATATTCGCGGCATTTTCAAGTAAGTTTTCTTTCTCAATGACATCAATCACAGTGTAAACCACACGCGAACCTAGAGCGGTACCGCTATACGTTGAACCATGGTTTCCAGCAGTGAGTACACCTACACCACGACCTTGGGTCATGACAGCACCAATAGGGAAGCCATTGCCTAAGCCTTTAGCCGTGGTAAGTACGTCGGGCACAATATTGGTGTGTTGATAGGCAAAATATTTACCTGTACGACCATTCCCTGTTTGAACTTCATCAAGCATCATTAACCAATTGTGTTGATTACAGATGCGACGAATATCTTCTAAATAACTAAAGCCTTGAGGGGCAGTATTTACACCACCTTCACCTTGAATTGGTTCAACCAGAATAGCCACGATATCTGGATGTTGGATTGCAGCTTCTTCAATCGCTTCTACATCACCAAAAGGTACGCGAATAAAACCTTCAACCAAAGGTCCAAAGCCTTCTTGGACTTTCTTATTTCCTGTAGCAGATAAAGTCGCTAAGGTACGCCCATGAAATGAATGATCTGCGACAATAATTTTAGGTGTTGCAATCCCTTGTAAGTGTCCGAATTTACGTGCAACTTTGATTGCACCTTCGTTCGATTCTGCACCGCTATTCGAGAAAAATACTTCTTCCATGCCTGCAACTTGTGCAAGTTTTTGTGCAGCAGCGGTTTGCCAAGGAACTTCAAATAAATTGCTGGTATGAATAAGCGTACCCGCTTGTTCTGCAATGGCTTGAGTTACTTCGGGATGAGAGTGTCCTAAACCACAAACAGCAATACCCGTTAAGGCATCTAAATACTCAGTTCCATCTGCGGTGTATAAATACGTTCCTCGACCTCGGACAAAGCTGATCGGTTGACGGCCAAACACTGGCATCAAATGAGATGGTTGATCAGTTTGTATAGGGGCTTGAGTAAAGGTATTCATAACTAACTCGTATTTGATAAGAAATTAAAAGCTTCACTAGCATCTGCATATGGAAAGTATAAAGATGATAGTGGATTGATTTTTCAATTCGATGGGAATTGGAAAACAATGCCTATATAAGCAAAATCTCATCTAGAATTAAAGTCTGAATGCAAATAAAACTGGAAATATTGCTTTAAGCATACTGTTTTGTTGTGTTTTGGGTATAATGCAAGGCAGATTAGTTGAGGATTCATCAATGACTGAACAAACACGCGATACAGAAGCGTTAATTCGTGACCAGATTGCTAAACACGCAGTTCTTCTTTACATGAAAGGCACTCCGCAATTTCCACAGTGCGGTTTTTCTGCACGTGCGGTAGAAGCTCTCAGTCAAATTGGTCGTCCATTTGCTTACGTTAATATTCTAGAAAATCCAGATATTCGTGCAACATTACCGCGTATTGCGAACTGGCCGACATTCCCACAATTGTGGATTAACGGTGAGTTGATCGGTGGTAGCGATATCATGCTTGATATGTTCCAAAAAGGTGAATTAAAGCCTTTAGTTGAACAATACAGCCCAGCACCAGAAGCATAATTTGTTTCTGCTGTAAGTAAAAAAGCCAACATCAAGTTGGCTTTTTTTTATGCTTGCAACGACTTAATTTAGATTGAAAATTAAGCCATTTTTAAATGTGGTTGTAATGAGGGGAGGTGTTGGTCATGTCCTACCATATAGGTATATTGCGCTAGGCTGAACATTTCGAGATCTTCTTCACTATTGCCATAAGCGTAAATGCTTGAATATTCAGCCAAAGAATATTGCTGAGAAATACGGTTTTTCTTTTCAATTCGACTACAATCGGCAGATAGATAATGTCCCGTTAAACGACCAGCAATAATTTCAGTTTCAGTACAAATAAGATCAATCGACAATAATTTGCATAATGGTTTTAAATATAAATCGACTGATGCTGAAACTAAAACCACATCATGCCCAAGCGCTTGATGTTGTCGTAACTGCTCAATAAATTTAGGATCTAATTCGTGAATCAGTTGATGTGCATATTCTTCAGCAATTTGTTGAATTTCAGCATAATCAGTGTCTTTAAACATGCCATAAAACAGTTTTGGTCGCATGGCGTGAGCAGGGTAGACATTTAAATAGTAGGCTTGAATCCATGGTAGGAGTTTCAAGCCTTGTTTAACTATGTGTCGCTTGGAGAGTGCATAAAAAATAAAGCCAGTGAAGCTGTCTTTTTTGCACAAAGTTCCATCAAAATCGAATAATGCTAGATTTTTATGCGTTTCGCCCGTTGCATACATGTTTCATAACGTCCATTCACACGGCTGGCAAACCAGTTGGTATTATAATCACGGCTTAATTTAGGTCCAGAAATGACCACTTGAGGCATCATGGCATAAAATGCCTTTTTGCCTGTTTTTTCTTCATATAATTTGGTCACTGCGCGATACGTCGCGGTTTCTTCAAAATCTTTCTCTTTTTCTTTTTTCAAATCACTGCGAATTTGGCGTGGCGTGACTAAAACATTATTTTGAGCAAATACATTGATTAACTCACGTTCAGACTCACTGTTTGCCGAACGTACAGAACCATCTTTATTATAGAGTAATAGGTCACCGTCAAGGCTGAGTTCGGCTTCAGTCAAGTCATTTAGCATACTTTGGAAAGCGGCATTACGACTTGAATACATCCCTGAGTTGTAATCGGCGAAACGGTAAATGGACTTGTCATAGTCCGTTGGATACATCATTAAACGGTGAATACCGTAATATAGTCCGCCGTATTGGCTGTATAAATCGGTACGTAGCTCCGCAATACTGCCACCTTGACGTTTATGTGCTTTGGCATAGCCGATGTGAACCTGCATAGAACCCAATGTGGTAATTGGATTCATTTTTTCACCAACATCTTGTCCAACCAGTTTGGCAGCACCAGTAAGTGCACTAACATGATAATGCTGCGACATATAGTCGAAAATTTCACGGTAAAGTTCGTCTAATTGGCGCTCGGTTTGTACGCGGCGCATTTGACTTAGATAGTTATCTTCAGTGCTTGGTTGTGTTTTTAAAACTTCTTCAAAATAACCAGCAACGGTACCACCAATTTTTTCACCCAATTTATCGGTAAATTTTTCAGTAAGACGATCTTGCACTTCCTTCACTGCTTTTTCACCCAACCCAGGCACTTTAGGATCGGCAACAAAGTTAGACTCTTGATCGACTATGGCCACAATGCTGCAAATATTTTCTTTGGTTTGCGGAATACCCAACTGTTCGGTAATGTCGAAAATATCTTTAGCCCAAGAACTGCGGTCATTCGCACGTGATGGAATAAGACGCTTAATTTGATCACTGTTTAAAGTAGGCTCGTCATCTTTCCACCATGAGTGATCACCACAGGCAATAAGACTAAATGAGAGTGCTAATACACTTAATGGCTTTAGTGATTGAATTAGGGATACAGAAAAAGCAGTTTTTCTCATAGTCTCTGGACAATAGGTAAGGGGTGAGCAAATAGAGCAGGAGCAGTATACTATGTTGCTGATTAAAAGTTATGAATATATGTATATTGGTCTCTATCAACTGTCAAATAATTTCATTGTTGTCCCCGCGACAGTGGGTGAGTAAGTCGGTTTAAGAGTCGATATATTAAAAATTTTTATCGTTTAAGTGTTTAAAGATACGTAGATTGATTTTCTCTAAAGAGGACTTAATCGTATTGCTTCGATGATGTGGGTTGATGATTCGGCTATATAAATAAAACAGTAAATGAATAGGCTTGACCAAAATTTATTATTAGGGTGTGCGAACAAGTTAATGTTCAGAATTAATCATGCCAGATAGTCAAGATGACTGAAGTTTGATTAATATCAAATATGTACCATCCAATTTTAAACAGCATTTTGTCATGAACTGATTTTGTATTCTTTAGATGTTTTTCACTGAAATTTAAAAGACTTACGGTCTGCTACGATTGATATTATTTAAATTAAGTGTTTGAATTATATTGATTTGGTTGGTGTGAGTAAAATTTAACTAATACGCAGCTATTGAAAGCTATTCAATTTGAAAAGACTATTTGATAGAATAACGCTGGCTAGTTTTTGTTAGTCGCTTTATTTTAAATTCCCGTTGCTTTAACTTAAACTTACCTGAATTATTTAAGTTAATGCTTAAATTTGTTTTTTTTGTGTTATTTTTTTGTAAATGCTATAATTTAGCATTGATAATATTTGATTCTTAATACTGCTAATTATGATGCAACTCCACATATCCCGCTTGAATATGAGTTCGGTTGATCAAGAATTACCAGCTATAGAAAAAATTCCTGTGATGCAACGCCGACGCTTATCGAGTCTTGCAAAACTGGTGTTGAACAGTGCAATGCAGACTTTAGACACCAACAATGTCGATTATATTATTTGGGTGTCGCAATATGGCGATGAAGCAAAAACACTGAATATTCTAGAAGATGTGTTAAGCGAGCAAACCCCTTCGCCGACTCAATTTTCAACGTCGGTACATAATGCAATTTCAGGCCTCTATTCCATTTTATGTCAGGATACGACACCTGCGACCAGTTTGGCGGGTTCGTGGAATGATGGGCTGATTGAAGCCTATGCGTGGCTAAAAACAATGCCTGAAGCTCGTCAAGTTTTGCTGGTGTATTATGATGAAGCCTTGTCGGAAATTTATATCGAGCATCAGCCATTTTCTGCTTTTGCGATGGCAGCGATTATTTCGTTAGCGCCTGCCAATTTGATATTGACGCCAAAGCATACGGATTCAACGCCAGCTTATCAGCAGGCTTTAGCATTTAACGCGTTTTGGAATAATACTGAGCAAACTGAATCTGAAGCGTGGGCAAAATGCTGAAATTAAATCGAATCAAGCAAAAAGCCAACTATGCATGGCGTGTTGGGGCTACAGGATTTAGCTTTGCCAGCTTTGGCTTAGGTGGCGTGGCAATTGGTGGTTTGATTGCACCACTGGTTAAGCTGAGCTCAGCAGACCTTGAGCTTCGTAAGCATCGCACTCAAAAAGTGATTAAACACAGTTTTAAAGGTTTTACCGAAATGATGGTGAAACTGGGCATCATGACGTATACGGTTGAAGGCTTAGACAAACTACAGCACAGTCAGCAGGAGTTGGTCATTGCAAATCATCCGACACTCATTGACGTGGTGGTTTTAATAGGTTTAATGGAACAAGCAAACTGTGTGGTCAAGCAGGCGCTGTGGTCGAATCCATTTACCAAAGGCCCTGTACAAAACGCAGGCTATATTTTAAATGCAGGTTCCGAACAATTTATTCAGGACTGTGTACACAAATTACAGCAGGATCATGCGGCGTCTTTGTTGATCTTCCCTGAAGGGACGCGGACGGCAAAAGGTGAGCAACTGAATGACTTTCAGCGTGGTGCGGCCAATATTGCCCTGCGTGCCGGTGTGCCGATTCGCCCTGTGCTGATTACCTGCACGCCATCGACCCTGACCAAAAATGAAAAGTGGTATCACATTCCAGAACAGCCTTTTCATATCCATGTGAAAGTATTGGATGCGATTCGAGTGGAAGACGTATTGGATGATGTAACGGTCAATCCTAAAAATGTGCGTCAATTAAATCAACAATTACAATGGTTTTTTAACCAAGAGTTATCCGTAAATGAGCAATCTTGCTGACGAATTAAAGCAAATGATTATTGATGTCCTCGCCCTTGAAGACATTCGTATTGAAGATATTGATACAGATGCACCGTTGTTTGGTGATGGTTTGGGTTTGGACTCGATTGATGCTTTAGAACTGGGTTTGGCATTGAAAAAGCGTTATGGCATTCATCTGAATGCAGAGTCAGCAGATACCAAAGAATATTTTAAATCAATTCAAAGTTTAGTGGCTTTGATTGAAGCACAGAAAACAGCATAAGAGGTTGCTATGCTTGCACAAGAAACCGTGTTAGAAAAATTACGTGAATGGATGGAAGATCTGTTTGAAATTGAGCCTGAAGAGGTACAGTTAGAATCAAACTTAGCTTCAGACCTTGATGTTGACAGTATTGATGCCATTGATTTAGTTGTAAAAATTAAAGAGCTGACAGGAAAACAAGTGAATCCTGAAGACTTTAAAAATGTGCGTACTGTGCAGGATGTGGTGGTCGTTATTCAGAATATGTCTGCTGCATGAACAATATTTTAAAAGGGATAGCAGGGATCGGATTGATTCTCTATCCTTTTTTTGTTGCTTATGCTTTAGCACATGGACAGTATGTCTGGGTCAGTGCTGTATTGATTGCACTAGGCATCCTGCGTTTATTGAGTAAGGGTAATGCCTTGCTGTGGCCCTTGACAGGTTTTGCCATTTTATGTGGTGGGCTGAGTTTGATTTTAAAAGATCATGCGTGGCTTAAGCTTTACCCTGTCTTTATGAGTCTTGGGGCGCTGTTTATTTTTGCCAGTACCTTGATTCGACCACCTTCAATGATTGAACGTTTTGCACGTTTGGCAGAGCCTAATTTGCCCGCAGAAGGAATAGAATGGACCCGTCAAGTGACCAAAGTTTGGTGTGGATTTTTCTGTATCAATGCGGTCATTGCCTTGATCACCGTTTTTTTCGCACCAATGAAGATTTGGGTGCTGTATAACGGCTTGATCTCTTATGTCTTGATGGGTGGATTGTTACTGGGTGAGTTTATCTTACGTAAACGTCAACAGCGACTGCATCAGGCACAGAAATAACAGCATTTCCATCAGGGCAACTTAAACGGTGCCTCGAACTATAGCGATTAGAAATACGGTTTTAAAAACAAATTATATGTCTTGTCATTTTCAACACCATCTGCATTCATCGCGTCCCTTGTGTATTCAGGCGGACTCTAGTTTTGTGTCCTTTCACACTTTTTGGTTGGATGTGGCTGAGCAAGCTGCACAAATTCAACACTTGCATGAATCTGTATGGGCGCTCTGGGAACAAGACAGTTATGAGTTTCTGGTGTTGTTGTTTGCAGCCTTACAAGCGGGCAAGCAAGTGCTATTGCCTCCGCATCGGGTCAGTGATTTAGAAAAAGAACTGGCTGAGCAGCAGATTTATTTTTTAAAGCGTTTGCCGTTGGCAGTACCATCAACATTTGAGCTTCAATTTGATGCTGCCTTTTTCAATCAGGCCCAGCTGTATTTCTATACTTCGGGTTCAACTGGGCTGCCGAAAAAAATTCCGCGCAGCCTGCAACAGTTGTTCAATGAAGTTTGTGGTTTAGAGGCCAGTTTTGATTTGCCTGAACAGGTGGTCGCCATTGCTACGGTGAGCCATCAGCATATTTATGGTTTGTTGTTTAAGCTGTTATGGCCCTTAGCCAGTGGACGTAGTTTCTATCAAAAACAACTGGCTTTCCCTGAGGATGTGGTCGATCTTCAAAAGCAGATCCACCATTTACAGCTTCCCAATTATGTGATTTCCAGCCCCGCTTTGTTGAAGCGCTGGACTACAGATGTGGTATTGCAAGACTGCCATATGGTCTATTCCTCTGGCGGAAAATTGGATACCGATGTGCGGCCTTTGCTGAATTGTCCGATTACCGAAGTATTTGGCAGTTCTGAAACAGGTGGGATTGCCTACCGTCAGGCAGATGATGCGCTATGGACACCCTTTGCCAATGTCGAGATTGAGTGTACCGAACAGCAAGAGTTAACCGTTAAAACCAACCATGCTTTTAGTGCAGATTGGATTTTGACAGGCGATAAAGTGCAGCTTATAGATGCACAGAATCCTAAAAGTCCATTTCAGTTATTGGGGCGTTTGGACCGCATTGTAAAACTCGAAGAAAAGCGTTTAAGCCTCGATGCAATTGAAGCGAAACTCGCTGAGTTAGTCGAAATACAGCAGTGTCATGTCTTAATTCATGAAAAAGAACAGCGTCAGATTTTGGCGGTGGTGGCTGTGCTGACGGATGATGCAAGGGCGATGCTCACCGAAAAGGGCAAAGTTGCATTTACATCACAATTGAAAAAACAACTACAACAGAAGCTGGAAAGTATTGCGATTCCACGGCAGTGGCGGTTCTTAACGCAAATGCCACAAAATGCACAATCCAAGATGAATAAACAGTATTTAAAATCGCTCTTTCAGCCGATGAGCTTGCCTGTGGTGCTGACGCAGCAATCTCACGATACGCAGATCAGTTATGCTTTAGAATTCATGCTTGAGTTAGAGTGCTTTAAAGGCCATTTCCCGAACTTTCCTATTTATCCAGGTGTGGGACAAATTGGTTTTATCCAGCATTTTGCTAAACAAAATTGGGCAGATTTACTGTGGTGTAATGGTTTTGAGCAGTTAAAATTTCAGGGGCTGATTCAACCGTATCAAACCGTGGAACTGGTGTTAAGTCGTAAAGCGCACAAGGTCAGTTTTGAGCTGAAAAATCAGGACAAAATATTGGCATCAGGACGTTTGCTATTTGCTGTCCCTTCAGACGTTTAAGCCGAGAGACAAAATGAAACACTGCTTTGTGATTCCTGTGTATAACCATCCGCATTATTTGGCTGCATTACTGTCGCATTTAAGCCCTTTTGAGTTACCGATTATTATGGTGAACGATGGCAGTGATGCCGATTGTACGGCAGTTTTACATCAGCTCGCACACGATTACCCAAGGGTCGATTTGGTTGAACATACCTACAATCAGGGCAAGGGGCAGGCGGTGATCACGGGTCTCAAGCATGCTTTTCAATGTGGCTATAGCCATGCCTTGCAACTGGATGCCGATGGACAGCATGACTGGCAGGATGTGCAACGCTTTTTAGAAACATCTATCCAGCATCCTGAAGCCATGATTATTGGTCAGCCGATCTTTGATGCGACTGTTCCCAAAAAACGTCTCTATGGCCGTTATGCAACGCATATTTGGGTGTGGATTAACAGTCTGTCTTTTGACATTAAAGACAGCATGTGTGGCTTTCGCGTTTATCCTTTGGCGCAGACGGTAAACATTTTAAATACAGCGAAGTTCCAACCGCGAATGGGTTTTGACTCGGAAATTTTGGTGCGTTTGAAATGGGACAATGTGCCGTTTATCAATCTGCCCACGCATGTGATTTACCCTGAAGGTGGCATTTCACATTTCGATGTTTGGCGGGACAATCTAGGCATGGCGCGCGCGCATAGTCGCTTATTGGGTGGCATGCTGCTGCGTTTCCCAAAACTGATTTATCAGAAAGTCAAAGGCTAAGGCGGTCAGAGAAGCATATGCAGAAATGGAGCGCCGTGAAAGAACGGGGCGGGATGTTGCCGCTGATGCTGATGTTGGGTTTCTACCGTTTGGGTGGGCGCTGGCTGTGCCGAGTCATCTTGTATTTTGTGATTTTATGGTATTGGCTCTTTTCCAATACCGCGCGTCGGGCTTCCCTATTGTACTTAAAAAAACTGCATCATTTTGCAGGCGCACAGTCGCCGTTTCAGGCTGAGCCGCAGCTTTGGCACAGTTATACGCATTTGATGCAATTTGGCGAATGTATTTTAGATAAAATTGAGGGCTGGCTTGGGCATATCCCTGAGCAGAATTTAAAGCTGCATGGTCATGCACACTTTCGTTCGTACTATCAAAAAGGTGCGGTCATTGTGGTGTCACACTTTGGCAATATTGAATTACTGCGCGCAATCAAAGCAGAGCATTCGCAGAAAATTAATGTGTTGGTGTATCAAAAACATGCCACCAAGTTCAATGAATTTTTAAAAAAACTAAATGAACATGCCGATGTCAATTTGGTTTCGGTGGATGAGTTGGGAATCGAAACTGCATTGATTTTGCAGGATAAACTCGATCAAGGTGAATGGGTGATTGTGGCAGCAGACCGCGTACCCGTGCAGTCGGATCGGGTACAATCGGTTGCTTTTTTAGGTGAGCAGGCGCTGTGGCCGCAGGGCGCTTGGATCTTGGCCAGTTTATTGAAAGCTCCTGTATTGGCAGTGTTTTGCTATCGAGTCGATACACATTTTGAAGTGCATATTCATAAAGTGGCGGAGCAGTTAAATTGGCCACGTAAAGAGCGTTTACAGGCCATGCAACAGACCACACGACAGTATGTGGAACTGTTGGAACAACATTGCATACGCGCGCCCTATCAATGGTTTAATTTTTATAATTTTTGGAATAAAGGATAAGTCTTGTGTTAATTGTTGGGGAAACTCCGCTCAGTATTGAAGATGTTGTGGCTGTAGCGCGCGAAGAAAAACAGGTGGCATTGCCTGCATCTGCTGAATGGGTAGCATTGATTCAACGTGGAGCAGATTTCCTTGATCAGTTGTTGCAAGACGAAGGTGTCATTTATGGTGTGACCACGGGTTATGGTGACTCATGCTTAGTCGAAATTCCCGCTCACCAAGTACATGAGCTGCCGCTACATTTGTCGCGTTTTCATGGTTGTGGCATGGGACAAAACTTAGACTTAATTACGGCACGAGCTGTGGTGGTGGTACGTTTATGTTCTTTGGCGCGTGGCTATTCGGGTGTTTCACATGCCTTGTTGCAGCGTTTGGTCTGGATGCTGAATGAAGACGTGATTCCTGTAATTCCCTCGGAAGGTTCGGTGGGTGCCAGTGGGGATCTGACGCCTTTGTCTTATATTGCAGGGGCTTTGGTGGGTGAGCGTGATGTGTACTATCAAGGTCAGATTGTACCGATTGCACAAGTGTATGCCGAAAAAGGTTTGCAACCTTTGGTGATGCGTCCTAAAGAAGGCTTAGCTCTAATGAATGGTACAGCGGTCATGACCGCCATCGCCTGCCTGAATTATAAAAAAGCGGAACAGATTTCTTTTGCTAGTACCTTGATTACCGCACTGAATGTTTTAGCCCTTGAGGGCAATCCAAGCCATTTTGATGAAGTCTTGTTTGCCCAAAAACCTCATCCGGGACAGCAACATATTGCAGCCCAGTTACGTGACTGGTTGAATAGCGAAGTGCAGACCGAGCACCAAAGTTCACGCCTGCAAGACCGTTATTCACTACGTTGTGCACCGCATGTGATTGGGGTGTTTGAAGACTCCAAAGTGTGGCTGCGTCAGTTTATTGAAAATGAGCTGAATTCAAGCAATGACAATCCATTGATTGACCCCGTGAACTTACGCGTACTACATGGTGGCCATTTCTATGGCGGACATATTGCCCAAGCGATGGATAGTCTAAAAATTATGATCGCCAATATTGCCGACTTGATGGATCGTCAATTGGCGCAGTTGGTGGACTATAAAATGAACAATGGTTTACCACGTAATTTAACTGGCTCAAGTACTGAGCGTTTGCCGCTGAATCATGGCTTTAAAGCGGTACAAATCGGGGTTTCGGCATGGACAGCAGAAGCCTTGAAGCAGACGCTCGCTGCGTCAATTTTCTCACGCTCAACCGAATGTCATAATCAAGACAAAGTTAGCATGGGCACCATTGCTGCGCGTGATGCTAGCCGTGTGATTACCCTGACCGAACAAGTGATTGCGGCACTCAGTTGTGCAGCAGTTCAGGCGGTCAAACTCAAAGGCGTAGATACAGAACTCAGCCCTGTTTTAACAGCATTTCAACACTGGGTGCTTCAGAGCTTCACCTATGTAGAGGAAGATCGTCCTTTGCAACATGAACTTCAGGCATTGGTCAATCGCTTTGAAGATTTAGAACTGTTAGACAGCATTGCTGTTCAATATTCATAGGAAATGAGCATGTATGCTGATGTAATTATTGAAGTGCCCTTTCATGATGTCGATACCATGCATGTGGTGTGGCACGGTCATTATTTAAAATATTTTGAAATTGCACGTTGCAAACTGCTGGATCAATTTCACTATAACTATAACCAGATGCGTGACTCAGGCTATGCATGGCCTGTGATTGAAAGCTATGTACGTTATGTGCAAGGCATTGAGTTTGAGCAAAAAATTCGTGTGCGCGCTGTTTTGAAAGAATGGGAAAACCGCCTGAAAATTGAATATCTGATTTTCGATGCGGTTTCGGGCAGAAAGCTGACCAAGGGCTATACCTCGCAAGTGGCGGTACACATTGAAAAACGTGAAATGTGTTTTCAATCCCCACAGGTGCTGTTGGACTGTTTAAATGCATGGCCTGAGTTTAAAGCGGAGTAATGCGAGCATGATTCGATACAAATTCTCTAAGACGATTTTCGTTGCGTGTACAGCCAGTGTGATGACTTTGCTTGCTCCCGCAGCGAATGCACAAAATACTGAATTGAAGCAGGTGTTTACTCAACTCGGTGCAACGCCTGTGGTGCGTGCCCAATTTGAGCAGCAGAAAAAACTGGCAGCGTTGAATAAAACCTATGTGTCCAAAGGCACGGTGCTGTTCAGCAAAAACCAAGGTGTGCTGTGGCAGATTCAAAGTCCAGTCAAAGCCGATTTGGTGGTGACACCGCGTAAGTTGGTACAAAAGACGCAGCGTACTTCCAGTCAAATTGAAGTCGATAAGACTCCCTATGGCTCTGTAGCGACGATGTTTTTACAGTTAATGTCGGGCAATGAAGCGGCACTCGCTAAGAACTTTAATGTGGTGTCTGCCAACTACAGCCCGACTCAGTGGAATGTCAGCTTAACGCCGAAAAGTAGTCTATTTAAAAAGCTTTTTGTTCAAGTCGATGCCCAAGGTCAGCGTTATGTGGACCGTATCACGATTTTGGAACAGGCCAATAACCGCACCGTCATCCGTTTTAGTCAGCAAACGGCTCAACCTCAAACTTTAACGGCTGCGGAAAATGCACTTTTCCAATTGGCAAAATAAGTTTAGCGCCCTTTGGCTACTGATTTTGTGTGTCATTGCTTTGGCACTGGGCGCGGCTTGGCTGAATAAAGGCATTAAGATTGAGACCAATATCTTTGCTTTGCTGCCAGAGGCACATCAAGATGCTCATCTGGAACAAGCACAGCAATATGTCAGTCAGCAGTTAAATGACAAAGTTTTTGTGGTATTAGATGCCAAAACGGATCAGCAATTAGAACAAGCAACGCAAGCACTCAAAACCCAAGCTAATCAAAGTCAGCTGTTTTTACCTGTTCGTCCGCAGCTTAATCCTGATCAATTTGCCCAAGCGCTGTATCAACACAAGGCGGGGCTATTATCCAAGACAGATCAGCAGATTTTGCAAGGGCAGGACCATACCGCACTGATAGAGCAGGGCTTATTACAACTGATGAGTCCGGGCATGCCGATCACGGCTGAAATGCTCAAGCAAGATCCCTTATTGCTATTTCCGCGTTATGCAGTGGGTTTAAGCGCCTTACAAAGCAATGCTGATATCAATTTAGAACAAGGCTTTGCTACGATTCGTGATGAACAGGGCATTTCGCGCCTGATGGTACTTCAGCTCAACAACAGCCCTTATAACATTGCCTACCAAGAGCAGACCGCTACTTTTATTCAAGGCATCAATCAGCAGCTCAACCAGTTGCAGGTTAAACCGCACTGGACAGGCACGTTACTATTTGCACAGTTTGGCACCAATTCTGCCAAAGAGGAAATTTCCACCATTGGCGTGGGTTCGACCATCGGAATTTTGCTTCTGGTCTGGTTTGGTTTTCGTTCGATACGCCCGATGTTGACGGAAATGGTCGCGGTCGGCACAGGCAGTTTGGTGGCCTTTGCGGTGACGTATTGGGTTTTTGGCGAAATTCACCTGATGACACTGGTCTTTGGCGCCAGTCTGATTGGGGTTTGTGTCGATTTTTCATTTTACTTCATGGCTATGCAGTCTCAGCACCGACAGATCGATGGATTTACTGTTTTAAAACCGTTGCTGCCGAGTCTATTTGTGGGCCTGATGACCACGCTATTGGCCTATGTAGTGCTGAGTTTTACCCCATTTCCAGGCTTTAAACAGATTGCAGTCTTTTCTATGGTTGGACTGAGTGCCGCATGGGTGACCAGTATTTTACTGCTGCCGCGGTTGCCTGCGCTGAATGCGGAGCCTGCGATACGTGCATTGGGCTTTATTGGCCAAGCACGCAGTTATATGCAGAGCCGAAAAATGCTGCGTTATGGCATGATTTCACTGATTGTACTGGTAACAGGTAGCAGCCTCGCCTTTCTGAAAAGTAATGATGACATCCGCAATTTACAAAGTATGGATGCCACTTTAAAGCAGGAAGATCAATACATCCGTTTGCGCTTTATGCAACAGCAAAGCAGCGAATATTTTGTGGTACAGGGCAGAACACCCGCAGAATTAGAGCAACATGAACAGCAATTGCTGGCAAAACTTGCTCCCATACAGCAGGCTGGCAAGTTGGATGCTGTGCAAGCTTTAGGGCAGTGGATTCCATCACTTGAGCAGCAAAAACAGAATGTTGCGATGTTACGGGCGATTCCTCAGCACGCTTTAGCGGAATATGCACAGGCGTTGCAGCTCAATACTGCCGATGTTTTAAACTGGCAAGCCCATTTAAAAGACCAACCGTTATTGACCGAAGCAGTCTTTAAAGATCATCCGTTGCATTTTCTTCAGATGAGCCCAACGCAACGTTTAGTGATGCTACAAAATGTGCATGATGTGAACGCTGTGCAGCAGCTTGAGAATGCAGATGTGCAATTGTTACGTCCCGTTCATCAACTGTCTGAGTTGTTCAAACAGCATCGTGAGCAGGCGCAGTGGTTATTACTCAGTGCATTGCTGATTTTAGCCATTGGCTTGGGCGCACTTTATGGTAAGAAATCGATTCTTCCTTTGGTGTTGCCCGTTAGTATGGCCTTGATGACTACTTTTGCGATTCAAGCATGGCTAGGTGTCGAGATTAATTTATTTAGCATCATGGGCACCTTTCTAATTATTGGAATAGGGGTGGATTATGCGATTTTCTACCGTCACGGACATGATCACCCGCAGGTGGTGGGTATGGCTTTGTTTCTGTGTATGATGTCGACTTTCTTTAGTTTCGGCTTGTTATCTTTCAGCCATACCTATGCCATTCACAGTTTTGGTTTAACGGTTTTACTGGGCGTTATTTTTTCATTTATTTATGCCACACTTTTTACATCTTCCGATGCAAAACATGTGGTGGTTCAACAATATCAGCCAAAGAGCTGAGTTAAAGGGTACAGTGCTATGAGCACCATGCAACAGACAGATGTTTTAATTATTGGGGCGGGACCATCAGGCAGTTCAGCCGCAGCTTTGCTGCGTCAAAAAGGCCATCAAGTCACAGTCATCGAAAAGCAATATTTTCCACGGTTTTCCATCGGTGAGTCTTTACTGCCGCAGTGTATGGTGTTTTTGGAAGAAGCGGGTTTGTTGGATACGGTTCGTGCACATGCCGATGAATATGCCTTTCAGTTTAAAAATGGTGCATCCTTTTTAAGAGGCACTCAGCGCAGTTTTTATGACTTTACTCAAAAGTTCAGTGAAGGCCCTGGCACTACATGGCAGGTACGACGTGCCAATTTTGACCAGCTTTTGGCACAGCAAGCTGAAAAAATGGGTGTAGATATTCGTTTTGGTCATGAAGTTTTGGCGGTCGATGTCGCATCCACACAGCCGATTTTGACGGTGAAAGATGAGCAGGGCAACAGTTACCAAATTCAGGGTAAATTCTTATTGGATGCCAGTGGTTTTGGTCGCATTTTGCCAAAGTTTCTCGATTTAGAAAGTCCGTCAGATTTTCCTGTACGCCGTGCGGTCTTTACCCATATTGAAGATGGTCTGTTGAATGATCCTGAATTTGACCGTGAGAAAATTTTAATTACCGTGCATGAAAAAGACCATCGTGCATGGTATTGGCTGATTCCCTTTGCCGATGGGCGTTCTTCATTTGGTATTGTGGCTGAGCAAGATTTCTTTGAAAAATACGGTTATGACGGTAGTGCGGATTATGACTTAGAAGCCTTGCAGAAACGTATTTTAGCGGATGATGCTAGCTTGTCGCATGTGCTGCGTCACGCCAAACATGATACTCCAGTGCGGACTTTAGTCGGCTACTCTGCTGATGTGAAACACTTGGCATCTGAAAACTATGCATTACTCGGCAATGCGGGTGAGTTCCTAGATCCTGTCTTTTCTTCAGGGGTGACCATCGCTTTGAAATCTTCCAGTCTAGCGGTGCCTTTGGTCGAACAAGTACTGCAAGGTCAGACGGTAGATTGGATGGAGCAATATGAAAAGCCACTGCGTAAAGGCATTCAAGTGTTCCGTGCCTATGTTGAGTCATGGTATTCGGGTGAATTTCAGGATGTGGTGTTTTCGACTCAGCAGGATGAAAAAATCCGCCGTATGATTGCATCTTTACTGGCAGGTTATGCATGGGACACGACTAACCCGATTCATCGTAATGCCAAGCAACGCTTGAGTACCTTGGCAGAATATTGCCGCGAAGCACAACAACAGAAAGAGTTGCTGACTGATGAAACTTAAGCTGTGTTTAAAGACCATTAGTTGGGTTTTAGCCAGTGCTTTGCTCTGTAGTGCCTGCCAAAGTTGGATTCCTAAAGCACAAGGATTGGCAACTCCGCAGTGGGTGGCACAAAATTACCAGCGCCAAGATCAAATAGAAGTGCAGTGGAAAACGCAGAGTTTCAGTTTTTTACTGTACCAGCAACAACAGGGACAATCGCTTGACATGTTGGCACTCAGCCTTACGGGGCAGCAGTTGTTTAAGCTCAGTTTTGATGGTCAAAAGGTTAAAGTCGAACAGCGGATTGAGCAAATGAAGTTGTTACCATTTGATTATGTGGTGCGCGATATTCTGTATGCAACTTATCCAAATTTTGCTGGGTTACATGTTGCTCAAAGTAATGTATTACAGAAAGACGATACTATTTATATACAGCAGCAGCCCGTGTTGAAAATTCAGCAAAATGAGGGGGCGATTGAGTTGGATAATCTACAAGTGCCTTATCAGATGGTGATTAGTACGGTGAGCAATACTTTAGAAGAGGATCAAGGCGGTATTGATGACTAAAAATCTACAACATACTTCAGCCGTTGGTATTCAGTTCAGTGCAGCGCTGTCGGCTTTGGGACAAAATGCCGCTGAGCTTCAACATGCGTTAACAAGCACAGAAAATACCTTGTCGCAACGAGAGGATCTGATTGCGGGGCGTAGGGTATGGGTCGGTGCATCTGATCAAACCTTGATTCAAAACATTCCTGAAGTTTTGAGCCCCACCGATTCGCGTAATTTACGCTTTGCCCTGACGGCTTTGGCAAAAATTGAAACCGAAATTCGTGACTATACTGCACAGTTTCCCAAACAACGTCTTGCGGTGATTATCGGCACTTCAACGTCAGGAATTGCGGATAATGAGCCTGTCTTAAAAGTCCAGTTTCAACAGCCAGTACCACAGTCTGTACAACATCAGAAACAAGAAATGGGCAGTTTAGCGAAAGCCTTACAACAGTATTTGGGCTGGGAAGGACCTGCCTATACCATTTCTACCGCCTGTTCCTCAGCGGCCAAAGCCATGGCTGCGGGGCAACGTCTGCTGAATGCCGATTTAGCCGATGCTGTGTTGGTTGGTGGAGTTGATACCTTATGCAAGCTGACCTTAAATGGTTTTGATAGTTTAGAAAGCTTATCGAACGGGATTTGTCAGCCCTGTGGTGCCAACCGTGACGGCATTAATATTGGTGAAGCCGCAGGACTATTTTTACTGTCCAAAGCACCTGTAGCTGTGATGCTGTTGTCGAGTGGCGAGTCAATGGATGCATGGCATATTTCAGCACCGCATCCAGAAGGGCGAGGGGCGGCGGAGGCGATGCAAAAAGCATTGGCTGCTGCACAGCTTCAAGCAGGCGATATCGGTTATTTGAACTTACATGGCACATCTACACCGCAAAATGATGCGATGGAGATTAAGGCAGTACAGACCATTTTTTCAGATGAGACTGTGGCATTGAGCAGCACTAAACATAAAACAGGACATTGTTTAGGGGCGGCGGGTGCAATCGAAGCTTTTATTTGCCAGCAGGTTTTATTGGATCAATCTTGGTTGCCGCTGCATCATGCAGGTGAATTGGACGATGCTTTGGCTGGACAAAATTATGTGCTTACTCCGCATTTGACTACACCAATTTGCTATGCGATGAGTAATTCTTTTGCTTTTGGTGGTAGCAATATCAGTTTAATTTTTGGGACGGCTTTGCCATGATGGATGCAGTACAGTTTATTCCGCATGAAAAACCGATGGTTTTTGTCAGCCATTTGATTGAAGCCAATGATGAGTTTGCCATTGCAGAACTTCACATCACGCCGGATTTGATGTTTTGTGAGCCAGAAGGTTTGCCCACATGGAGCAGCATTGAGCTGATGGCACAGACCATCAGTGTCTATGCAGGCTATAAAGGACAAACTCAGGGATTGCCACCGAAAATTGGTTTTTTATTGGGAACGCGTAAAATGCAGTTGCCTTGTGCCTATTTTAGTTTGGGCACAACCGTGCGGATTCGGGTAGAACAAAGTTATCTGCATGAAGGTTTAGGGCAGTTTAATTGTGAAATTGAATATCAAGAACATCGGTTCAGTGCCATGTTGAGCGTATTTGAGCCTGAAAATATGAATGAAATCATTGGAAAATTAGTGTGAACAGAAGAATTTTAGTCACGGGTTCGAGTCGTGGAATAGGTAAAGCGATTGCTTTAGAGTTGGCAAAGTCAGGCTTTGATGTCACGGTACATGCTCGCTCAAGACAGTCTGAGGCCGAAGCAGTGGCGCAGGAAATTCAAGCGCTTGGACAGACTAGCCATGTACTGATGTTCGATGTGAATGAGCGTGAAAATATTGCTGCCATTTTAGAGCAAGATATTGCACAGCATGGTGCTTTTTACGGTGTGGTGTTGAATGCAGGGCTTACTCGAGATGGGGCTTTTCCTGCATTGACCGATGAAGACTGGGATGAGGTGGTTTCGACCTCTCTGAACGGTTTTTATAATGTGTTGAAACCCCTGATGATGCCAATGATCCGCTTGAAAAAGGGCGGACGTATTGTGACTTTGTCTTCAGTGTCTGGGATCATGGGGAATCGTGGTCAGGTGAACTATAGTGCTGCCAAAGCCGGTTTGATTGGTGCGACTAAAGCACTGGCGCTAGAGTTGGCAAAACGTAAAATCACGGTGAACTGTGTAGCTCCGGGCTTGATTGAAACCGAAATGGTGAGCGAAGAAGTTAAAGAACATGCCTTAAAAATGATCCCGATGCAACGCATGGGACAAGTGGAAGAAGTCGCAAAAGCGGTGAAGTTTTTATGTAGTGATGATGCCAGTTATATCACCCGCCAAGTGATTTCAGTTAATGGAGGCTTGATCTAATGAAACGTGTTGTTGTGACAGGCATGTCTGGGATTACCTCTTTGGGTGAAACCGCAGAACAAATTTTTGAGCAATTTGCACAAGGCAAAAGTGGCATTCGCTATATGCCCGACTGGGAGATTTATCCTGATTTACGCAGCAAATTAGCTGGCCCTGTTGCGTCTTTTACTGTACCCAAGCATTTTAACCGAAAGGTTACTCGAGGTATGGGGCGCGTTGCTTTAATGTCTGCGGTATGTGCTGAAAAAGCATTGGAAGATGCTGGCTTACTGCATGCTGATATTTTAAAAAGTGGCGATGCAGGCGTGGCCTTTGGTTCCTCTGCGGGCAGTGTGGATGCGGTGCGTGAGTTTGGAGCAATGCTGATTGATCATAATATGAGTCAACTCAATGCTACGACCTACATTCGTATGATGTCGCATACCAGTGCGGTCAATATGACGGTGTATTTTGGTCTAAAAGGTTTGACGCTGCCAACATCAAGTGCCTGTACTTCAGGTTCTATGGCGATTGGTCAGGCGTATGAAGCGATTAAATATGGCAAACAAACCGTGATGATCGCAGGTGGTGCAGAAGAACTCAGTGCCGCAGGTTCAGCTGTGTTCGATGTGTTGTTAGCAACCAGTATGAAAAACGACCAACCCGAGGCAACGCCGCGCCCGTTTGATGCAGACCGTGATGGCTTGGTGGTCGGTGAAGGGGCAGGTTGTTTAATTTTAGAAGAATTTGAACATGCCCAAGCGCGTGGTGCCACCATTTATGCCGAGATTGTCGGTTATGGCAGCAACACTGATGGTCAGCATGTGACTCGACCTGATTCTGAAATGATGGGACGTTGCATGCAGTTGGCACTCAAAGATGCACAGCTTACTGCCGCGGATATTGATTATGTCAATGCACATGGTACCTCGACCGATCAGGGGGATATTGCTGAATCACAAGCGACTGCGCGTATCTTGGGTAAAAAACCGATCAGCTCATTAAAAAGTTATTTTGGGCATACGCTCGGGGCATGCGGTGCAATTGAGGCGTGGCTGAGTATTGAAATGATGCGACGCAATCAGTTGGTGCCTACACTGAATTTAGATCAGATAGATAGTGCTTGTGGTGATCTGGATTATATCGTTTCAGAAATGCGTTCAGTAGAAACGCAAATGATGATGAGCAATAATTTTGCTTTTGGGGGGATTAATACCTCTTTGATTTTTAAACGTGTCTAATAAAATAAGGGTAGAACAATGTTATTCAAAAAAATCTGTGCAGTCGCTGTGTTGTCTTTAGGTGCGATTGCATCAGCTCAGGCTGCCGATAAAATGTATGATTTTAAGTTTCAAGAAGCAGTGAATCGTGCTGTTGCAGATGGCGTGCTGGATGGCTCGGTAAAATTTTATTTGGCAGGAACCAAGTCGGGCGGCAAGGTGATTAAAAAGGGCTTAGTGACCAATAAAAAGACCAATGGTTTTGCCAAGTCTGCAGAAACTTCATGCGATCATGTCCTCCGTTCAGCATTGATTCAATTCCAAAATAGCGCCAAAGCCAATGGTGCAAATGCTGTGACTAATCTGGTGAGTTTCTATAAGTCGAATGAAACACGTAGCACCACCACCTACCAATGTGCGAAAGGTATGGCACTAGCAGGCGTGGCATTGAAAGGGGATTTGGTAAAATTCTAGATCAATAAGACGTGGGGGAGAAAATCCCTCACTGTTTTAGAAAATAATTTAGAAATTTTCTTGAGCAGTAATGGATCATATTTGATTTTTGTATAGTTCATCTAAAGGGAGAGTTGTGCTGTGAAATCTATTCGATTGTGGCATTGTTGATTGTTTTAAACAAAATAGCATTAATTTTATCCAAATTTGATGTCATTCACGAAAATAAAAACATAAAGTCAACGATCTAGATAAACCTACTCAACGTCCATCTTTAGTGGGTAAAGCTCTTGCAACGGCTTAAACGCAATCATCACCTTTTTTAAAGACAGCAATAACATGTAGGGTACACTTCAAACATATTCAGCGTGAATCCGTACAGCTCTTAGGGGGAATCCCATCATGACCAGTGATTTGATCACTTGTATCATGCACAATTGTAAAGTTTGAAAAATCTTGTCATGTTAATGAATAGATATTTTTCTCTGAAATCTCTACACTAGCCATCAATTTTAAAGCGCCTGTTTTTGTTCTAGCGACCCTTCCTTGTATTGATCAATAAATCTAGCCAATGTTTTGTACTTAAGCTCAGTCGTTGAGTGAAGTATTCTTCCTGGATTTAATTCAATTTCTGTTTCAGTTCGTTTTATTCACGCATCTGTACGTGATTACTTACTGAAATTCTTTGAAGCCTTCAATGGTGGGTAGTTTTCATACTGAACTCAGACTTGAGCTTTATCGTGTATTGTAACGTTTGCGAGTTGGCATTTAGTGATTATTCCCATGCAATTTACACCATAATTTTTATAAGGTGCAAATAGGGTTTAGAAAAAATCATTAAAACTCAACTAGAAGCGACTAAACGAAGTTAAACGAGGTTTAAGAAATTGAGTCAAAACAACACGATTAAAGAATTGTTTGATAGATCAATAGATAAGAAACTTTGGGTCGCTCCTATGGCGGGTGTGACAGACCGTCCGTTTCGCACGCTTTGTAAATACTTTGGTGCTGGTCATGCGGTCAGTGAAATGATGACAGCGGACAAAACCTTACGTATGAGTAAGAAAAGTTTGTATCGTGCCAATTTTGATGGTGAATTAGCACCAATTTCAGCACAAATTGCAGGTTCCGATCCTAAAGATTTGGCAGAGGCTGCCCGTTACCAAGTCGCAAATGGGGCACAAATCGTCGATATTAATATGGGATGTCCTGCCAAAAAAGTCTGTAATAAGTTGGCTGGTTCAGCTTTATTACAAGATGAAGATTTGGTTGCGCGAATTTTAGATGAAGTTGTTGCTGCTGTAGATGTACCCGTCACGCTCAAAACACGTTTGGGCTTTTTAAATGGGCATGAAAATATTTTGCGTGTGGCGCAACGAGCAGAACAGGCAGGTATTGCTGCTTTGGCATTGCATGGGCGGACCCGTGAGGATATGTATTTAAATACGGCACGTTACGACTTAATTAAAGAAGTTAAACAATTGCTGAGTATTCCCGTAATTGCCAATGGCGATATTGATAGCCCTGAAAAAGCCAAATATGTATTGGACTATACTGGTGCAGACGCAATTATGATTGGGCGTGCAGCACAGGGTCGACCTTGGATTTTTAGAGAAATTGCACATTATTTAACAACTGGGCAGCACTTGGCTGCACCACAGATTTCTGAAGTCAAAGAAGTTCTACTGGGGCATTTGACCGAACTCTATCAATTCTATGGTGAATATTCAGGCTGTCGCATTGCACGTAAGCATATTGCTTGGTATACCAAAGGACTACGAGCAAGTAATGAATTCCGTCAGAACATGTATAAAGTTGAAACGACAGCGGAGCAGGCCCAAGTCGTTGAGAACTATTTCAATTTATTATTAAGCGAAGGGCAAACCATGCATGATGTTCAAGTCGAACAGATTAATTTGCTTGATGTATAGATGTCTTATGTCAAAAGCCCAGCGATTGCTGGGCTTTTTATTTATTGCGCCTGACTTAATTCTAAAACCAGTTGATTGATGAGATCAGCAGCTTCCAATTCACGAATTTGAGCGACATTAGAGCCTGCCCAAAATGCGCCATAACCATAGTCACCGTGTTGAATCGCTGCGGCATTTAATTGTTTGGCTAAGTCATATGTGTATGGATAAGCGGGTACGGTAGGACGGTTAGGTTGATCAATTTCAGTATGCCAAGTGTTCACTAATCCACGTGCTGGACGACCAGAAATGCTGTCTGTAATTTGTGTAACAGCAAGGATATCCAATAATGCTTTACGATAAGCGGCATTGGCATTTGAACTTTTGCATTGTACAAACGCTGTACCGAGCTGAACAGCTTGAGCGCCAAGCTCTAGCATTAGATATGCTTGTTGACCCGTCATTATTCCACCTGCTGCAATCACGGGTATATGGCAATGTTGGCTCAGCAGTTGTACTAAATCGGAGGTTTTGATTGCACCATCAATATTTTGGTTGAAAATACCTCGGTGACCACCTGCTTCAATTCCTTGTGCAATCACGACATCTATTCCTGCTGCTTCAATTGCAAGTGCTTCAGGCAAATTAGTCGCAGAGACCATAGTGATGATGCCCGCAGCTTTTAATGCTGTTATTTGATGTGTGTGCGGAATACCGAAATGAAAGCTTACAGCTTTAGGACGTGTTTCAAGCACAAGATTCAAAAAATCATCATTGTCTAAAAAGCTTGGATAAATACATTCGAGCTGTTGCGGAGCTGGGACATTTAAGCGCGAGAATTGAGGGTTTAAATATTCGATCCATTGCGCTGCAATTGTTTGATCCAAAATTTGGCTTTGGTGGCAGAAAAAATTGACTTGAAATGAACGATCAGTTAAGGCTTGAGTTGCAAGGATTTGGTCGCGCGCAGAACTTATAGAACTCGCCCCTAAGCCTAGTGAACCGAATCCGCCTTGATTAGAAACCTCTGCTGCCAATGTGGGTGTTGAAATACCTGCCATAGGGGCTAGAAAAATAGGATGTTTAATTTCTAGTTGTTCTAATAAAGACATAATCAGGCTCCATATATTTACTTTACTGTGCCCAAGCTCAATAAAATAAGCAAATAATATTCACTATTTCATCTAGAAATATGTTTTGAGAAATCCTAAAGTGAGCGTAATTTTATGATGGGTATAGGCGTTTTTTCATAGCATTACGGTTAAATCCCTACGTTTTATAGGCAATAAAAAACACCCTATAGCAGGGTGTTTTTTTATTAAATATTACTGTTGTGCTTTTTCTTTTACATCTCCAGCACCTTGTTCAACGGCACCCGCAACATGTGCTGTTGCATCTTTTGCCGCATCTTTCACGCCTTTTGCAGCAGCTTCGGTTTTAGCAGCAGCCTCATCCGTTGCAGTATCAATTTTATTCACAGCTTCATTCGTTGCAGCTTGAGTTTTGGCAGCAGCCTCACTTGCCGCATTTTCCATATCATGGCTCGCTTGTTGAGCTGCATTTTCCAAATGCTCGCCTGTTGTTGCACCTGTTTCTGGGGCTTTTTCTTTACTACATCCAACCAAAGTCATAGCAGTAGCAAGACCTAAAGCAATAAGCAATTTATTCATAAGAAGTTTCCTTTTTATTTGTTCTATCCGACTAAGGGATAGACAAAATATAAAGTAAATTTGCTGGAAGTATGATCAAAAAATGTTAAGTATTTGTAATTATTGGTAAAAAATGATATCAAAATGGAATGTAAATATGAATAGTGTATATATGTAAATCTGCTATTAATTATTTGTTCAAAACTTAGAGTTAATCAATTACATTAATATCTAGCTGAAGAATATAGCTTTTAATTTAATTATGGCAGCAGTTTTTTAGAGTAACTATTAATGAATAAAATTTAAATTTATATAACATGAACAATGTAGGTGAAAAGTGGGTGTTTTTAGTCAATAAGTGTAATATAATGTGATCTAAGTCACACAATAAGTCCAAGACACTTCATGATTTTACAGCAGCATAAAATAGTATTTGGTGGGACCATGGGGGCGGGTAAAACTGCAGCCATTAAAGCTTTGTCGGATATTTCTGTAATCAGTACAGAAGCTAAAAATACAGATAAGCAAGCTCATTCGAAAAGTTTAACTACAGTTGGTATAGATTATGGTGAGATTAGCTTAGATGATGGTACCCAAATAGGCTTATATGGAACGCCAGGGCAAGACCGATTTGATTTTATGTGGTCAATTGTCTGTAAAGGAGCGATAGGTATTGTATTGCTGATTGATCATAGCCGTGTAGAGCGCTTGTTGGAGCTAGAATTTTATTTACAAGCATTTGAAAAACAAGGTTCCAATATTGTAATTGGCATTACTCATATAGATAAAGTTGATGACTTAAAATTAAAAGTATATCGGGATTGGATGCAGATTCACCAAAAAAATTATCCATTATTTGCCGTAGATGCACGTAAAAAAGATGATGTCCTTTTTATGATTGAAACTTTAATTGCAACGCTAGAATGTCAGATACTTTCGAAAGTATAAATAGGTATAAAACCATGCAAGCTTTACGTGAATTCCCTCAGACATTAATTGAGTATAGTCGTAACGAGCTTCGAGATTTTTTACACACTGTTAGTGGTGTAGATTTTGTAATGCTAAGTTCATCAGATGGTTTTGAATTGGCATCAGCATCTAAAAAAGTGATGCAGAATCAGGGGAAAATTTCTGCGGTAAGTAGTTCAATAATGGCAATGGTTTCCGCATTTATTACAGAGATTAAATTAGAAGGTTGCCAAGCGATTACCTTAGATGCTGAAAATGGAAAAGTTTTTTTATCTATCGTCGGCCATGCAGAATACCCAATGGTATTAATGGCTGTTGCTAATAAAGACACTTTGATTGGTCAAATGCGATATCACCTGCAAAAATTAAGTAGTGATCTGGCTAGCATAAATTATTGTAAATCATTGGCTTGAACAAGCTCTTTATGCTGAATTTTGAATCTATTGTATGCGTCCATTGTGTTCTAAAATCTTGAGATTAAGGTAATTTAAAATGGCAAATATTTTAAATATTGCAGTGTTCGGATTGAGTTTAAGTACATTAGATCATATTAAAACACAGGTATTACTTGCACTTCCTTCATCCATTCAAGTGAAGTGGGTCAATATTGCTGAAAGTAAAATTGACTTGTTGCTGGTCAATGATGTGTTCTTTAATGCACCAGGGATTCAGAAAGTTTTGAGTAATCCTCAAATTACCTATTTGCGCTTAGTCAAAAAGGTTGAACATGCTGGCCGTATTATTGGTGATCAGTTATTTTATCCATTTTCAAATTTAGAGCATTTACATGAATGGCTGTCTGAAAAATTGGCTCTAGTCACAGCTATGCCTTTTTCGTTACCCGTAAGAGAGATGAAAGTCCCCCCAATTTTGCCAACGATTACTCCTCAAGTTGAAATATCAATCGAGCGAGTATTTACCGAAATATTCACCCCCAGAAATGGTTTTATTCAATTATTTGATGCCAGTGGTTTTTTAGCATTGATTGATACCAGAACAGAAAGAGTGTGGGTGGATGCAGGCAAAACGATTCAACTGAACTCAACCCTGAATCAAACGTATGCAACAGCGCAATTTGTGCAAGAAATAACAAAGCATAAAGAAGTCTATGATTTACGCGTATGGTTGTGGAAAGTGGTAAATGCGTCAACAGATTTGAAATTACCTGTAGTTGACCTCAATCAAAATTTCAAACTCGAAATTTGGCCTCAATTTGAACGTGATTTGAAGCGAAATGAATTTTTAAAAATGGCAGCATGTTTCTCACATGGTGCAAAAATAAGCGATGTAAAGCATTTTTTGAATTTAAGTCATGATCAGATATTGAATTTTGTATCTTGTGCTGTTTTACTGCAATTGGGGCGTTTTGTAAATCAAAATGAAGTGAAATTTCAGGAAGATACAAAACAAGTAGAATCTGGCCAAGGACATAAACTCCGTAGTTTTATTGGTAAATTACGTAAAAAACTTGGCTTATAAATAATCTGCACCTAATCATAATTTAAACGGGATAATTCCCATATCAAGAGGAAACAATAAATGGCACGTATAAGTCTAGATGCTTTAACAAGTTTAGATGGTTTTGTCGCAGCAGCATTAGTTGATAGCGACAGTGGTTTAGCTTTAGCGACTCAGGGGAATGGCGTAGATTTAGAACTTGCAGCTGCGGGTAATACTGAAGTAATTCGTTCTAAACGCAAAGTGGCAAAAGCATTACAACTAAATGATAATATTGAAGATATTCTTATTTCTTTAGGTAAGCAGTATCACTTAATTCGTCCATTAGATACCAATGAAACATTATTTTTGTACTTGGTACTCGACCGCTCTAAATCAAACTTGGCTATGGCGCGTTATGAATTAAAAGGCTTTGAAAAAGGTCTTGATTTTTCTTAATAAAATCAAAGCATTTCAAATGCCAATGTAACTCACATTGGCATTTTTTTTGGTTCTCATTTCAATAATAAATTTGGTGTGCAGTTTTAAAGGTACTTAAATGGAGTTGTACTAATTCAGGCAAAGCTTGATATCCGCCAGCCAAGACAAACATCAGTGGAATCTGATGCTTTTTAGCGAGTCGGAAAATCATCTCATCACGTTTTTCTATCAACTCCGTACTAAACCAAGAAGAACCGCAAGGGTCATCTTGATGACAGTCCATACCAGCCTGATAAATAATTAGATCGGCATTCCATTCAATTGCTCTTTTAAAGGCTTGGTGAATGGCAAGAATATATTGGCTAAAGTTACCATTATGCTTATGTACATGACAGGTTTCAGAGCGTTCGTAGGTTGGGCAGCCAAACGCAAGACCATAAATACTATAATTAAATAAATTGTCGTATCGCTTGGTAAATTCAGCAGTCCCATTTCCCCCGTGTTGATCACAATCAAGTACAAAAATCCGCTTATTGGGAAATTTTTGAGCGATGAGTGCTAAGCCATTAAACGTACAAAATGAGCTGCCGAAGTCATAAATTGCATGGTGGAATCCTTGGGCAATATTGGCAGAAATTTGATGTTTCCATGCCAATTCAGCCGCAAGAATTTGACCTGCATTAATTTGATATACAGCATCACGAAGTTGAGTATTCCATGGTTTAAAGCCTTGGAATGTCGCCATTTTTTCAGGTGTACCCGTATGAAAGGCATCAACATATTCGGGTGCATGTAATTGCTTTAAAATATCTATTGCTAGCGGGTCAGGGGCATGGAACTTGGTGATACCTAAGGGTTTTAATGCCTCAGCCACCGCAGTTAATTTCTCCATACTATTGGTATGAGTTTGTGCGAAGTACTGCGGAGAGTAACAAACCTGAAGCATGGGACTAACCTTGAATCTGCATTAAAGCAATATCATGTAATTGTTGAAGTTGAGTTGTTCCTGGGCTAAATAGTCCATTATCGACTTGCTGTTGATAATGTGTTGTAAATGCACGTTCACGATTTTCTGGTGAAACAGCTAGGGTTGTAAGACGTAAAAACCAAAAACCATTGATTGCAGAATAAGGCATAATGTAACCCTTGAATTTCTGATTAGGTGATTTTTCTTGAATGAGCGTGCGGTCATAATTCACAGAAAATAATGATCCCGCAGGTAAGCAAACGCCGTTCATTAAAACAGGTTTCAAGCTAATACAGGAGTGATTATCTCCCATGTTTAATTTTTCTAATAAAATAGGTTGTTGTTGATCATCGACAAAAATATTGATTTCACCTTGTCTAAGCATGCGACCATGCGCGATTTTAAGGAAGAAATTTTCCGCCATTGGGCATGAACCAACTTTAGGTTTTTCTTCTAAAGCTTTTAATTCCACCAGACCTGTCTGCATAGAACTTCTGGGTAAAATAATATCGGCAATTAGCTCGCAAAGAAGTTTGCTTTCCTCAAGTTTTGCGTAGGACGAAATTTCACGAAGCTTTTGTTGGAGTTTGATTTGTTGCTGTATTTCAAGCTTAAGCTCTTCAGGCGTTGAGTCGGGAAGTGTATGTGCCGCATGATTTTGATCTAAATTATGCCAATCAGAGATTGAAAACTGTGACTGTTCAAGCAGCGTTTTGAGCGCCTTGGTTTCAAATTGGTTAAACAGTTTTAAATCAGAAAAATCTTGAGGCAATCGAGCGGTATTAATGTATTCAGCCAATACACGGGTGGCTTGTGTATAACCACAGCCTCTACGTTCGGTTTGATGTGAAAAATGCTCGTTGAGCATTTCGGTAAGTTTAGAGGATAGCGGATGAATATGTTGTTTGAATAATTGAATAATTTCGTGATCTATTTCGCTCATCCTTGCCTCATTTTTATGGATAAAAGTCATTTTGATGGACATCTGTTTAAATGAAATGTCCGATTTATTCTCAAGTCTTATTAGAGATTTATAGTGTTATACAATATCAAAAAAATGTTTAAATAAAATGGCTTATAGTATTTTTTATTCATTATATTGGGTGATTTTTATCCCTTCGTTACTGATACGGTATAAAAAACCAGCCTCGAAAGGCTGGCTGTTTGTATGAGTTAATATTGAATTAACGCTTAAGATTTGGCTCACTTGCAGACACTTCGACCGCTTCACTCCCTTCTTTGAGCAATTCATCGGTCAATTGCTCAGGAGCTTTGGCTTTTTTCTTATCTTTTTTGTCCTTGTCTTTTTTCTTTTTTTTCTTTGGCGCTTCTTCAATTTCTGCGCCATCTTCAATGGCTTGCCAATATTCCAATTGTTCCATGACCGCTGCGTAGATTGAACCTTTGCTATAACGACCTTTTTTGTCGAGTGTGCCTACTGGTCGAGCCATTAAAATTTCAAGAGCTTGATCAATGGTTTCAATTGCATGAATATGGAACTGACCTTGTTCAACGGCTTCACGGACATCAAGACGTAACATTAAATGCTGCATGTTTTGACGCGGAATAATGACCCCTTGTTTGCCTGTAAGTCCTTGTAGTTTACAGGCATCGAAGAAGCCTTCAATTTTGGCATTGACGCCGCCAATAGGTTGTACTTGACCTAATTGGTTCATAGAGCCAGTAATTGCCCATGACTGATCAATCGGTAATTGGCTAATTGCAGAAATGAGTGCTGACAGTTCAGCAACAGTCGCGCTGTCGCCATCAACCTGACCATAACTTTGTTCAAAGGCGAGGGCAGCAGAGAAATGGAGTATTTGCTCACGCCCAAAATGTGCTTTTAAGAAGCTCGACATTAAAAGAACGCCTTTGGCATGTAATGAACCACCCAGTTCGACACTGCGTTCAATGTCAAGAATATCGCCACCGCCTTGATATACGGAGGCTGTTAGGCGAGAAGGCAAGCCAAATTCAACATCTGCATAGTGAATGACGGACAAAGCATTAATTTGACCAAGACGATGCCCACGTGTTTCGATCAGTTGTGTCCCACGAGACAGATCTTGCCAATACAGTTCACGTAAATAACCTAAGCGATACTGACGATGTTGTAAGGCCGTATTAATATGCATATCTGCCACCATTTTATCGCCCGCTTGTGCAGCATGATGGTGAGCTTCACGAATTAAGTCACCCAATGTCAACGCATGAAGGGAAAGGGAGCTTTGGTCTTCGGCTTGGCGGCTCGAATCTGTGAGCAAAGCAGCCAAGGCTGAACGATCAAAAGGTAACAATTTATCAGCTTGTACATAATCTGCAATTAACTGCATATAGGCTTGTTCATTGGCATCATTACGTTGCAGCGTGTCAGTAAAATCGGCACGAATTTTAAATACACTGCCCAGTTCAGGTTCGAGTTCCAAAATTTCGTAATAAACTTCGGGTTCTGCCAATAAAATAACTTTGATATTCAGTGGTATTGCTTCAGGCTCAATTGAAATACTGCCTGTGAGCGTTAACATATGTTCTAGCGAAGAAAGCTTTAATTTTCCAGATTTGAGAGCACGCTTTAACCCTTGCCATGCATAAGGTTGCTCAAGTAATTGTTCTGCTTCAAGCATTAAGAATCCGCCATTGGCTTTATGCAATGCACCTGGGCGAATTAGGGTGAAATCAGTCGTAATCGTGCCGTGTTGAGTCAGTTGTTCAACATGTCCCAATAAATTGTAGTGGGTCGGGAAGTCCTCAAAAATCACAGGTGCGCCACTGTTGGGCTTATAAGTGACAATAATATTGGCTTGGTAGCGCGCTGGTACTCGGCTAAATAATCCTGGTGTAAAATCGTCTTCTTCTTGCTCAAGTACAATTTCAACATTGTTAATAATGTCTTCGGCATAAAGTTTTAAGTATTCGGCTAAACCTTCAACTTTAGAAAACTTATTGAGTAAAAGCTCAATGCGAGGCATAACCACTTGATTGGCAAGATCTCGATTCAGCTCTTGCACTTTGTCACGCGCGTCATCTTCCAGATCACCTAAATGTAATCCTAAACGTTCGAGCTTTTTATCCATATAGCGCATGTTTGAGACAATTTCTGCGCGCTGTTTGCTATTTAATGCATCAAGATCCTTTTGCGACATCTCTTGCATTTGATCGTCTTTAAATTGCACAGGAATAAAGCAGTGCTCGTCATGGCGCGTGACCAATTTTAAGCTGAGTTCTTCACCTTCTTTGGTTAATTCAACCAAAGCTTGTTGTTGTTCATCACCTGTTTGTTGGCGAATCAGTTCAATCCGATTGTGATAAGTTTCAGTGGTAAAGCGGCGTTCAAGTTGCTTTAAAATGGTTTGCCATGTTTGGTGCACTAAAGCCTGAAATTTTGGTGCTTGTCCCGCAGGAAGTTGAAGTGCGATAGGCTGGCGTGAAGATTTGAAATTATTGACATAAACCCAGTCATTAGGCGTAGGCATGGTTTTGGCATGCTGTTGCAACAGGCGTTTAACCATGGTGCGTTTACCTAAGCCCGCAGTACCTACAGCAAAAATGTTATAGCCAGAATATGGTAAAGCAATACCAGCTTCTACAGACGCACGCGCACGATCTTGTCCAAGAAAATTATTGAGCGGTTTAATACGTTTTGTTGAAGTCGGAATGTTTGTTAAATTCGGAATATGCGTGAGTTGTTCTGATTTTAAACGTGTTTGATTGAAGGTGTTTTGAATTTCGGTTTGTTCGAAGGCGGTAATCAGGTGATTTTGCGGATCTCGTGCTTTATTATTTGAAAGGTTGGTGGATAAAGAAGAATTCATCTGTTCAAGTTTTTGGGTCACTGTGAAATCCAAAACAAAATATTGCGGTAGAGGTTTAAGGTATACAGGTTTAGTGGAAAAATTCAAGCAAAGCCGCTGTTTTTCTCATCAAAATGCAGCAAACATTTCATAAATACTGTTGAAACCCGAGCACTTAAACGGTTGAATAGCACACATGATTTTTTGTAGAAAATAATAACCTAATGACAACTCAAGCAAATGGATGGAAGGCTGCATTTCAGGCATTTCTAGATCGGCGTGCTGCAATTATGCTGTTCCTCGGTTTTTCAGCAGGTATTCCAATCTTATTGATCTTCTCTAGTCTGTCTTTATGGCTTGGTGAAGCAGGGATTGAAAAAAGTGCCGTGACTTTTTTTAGTTGGGCAGCTCTGGGCTATTCTTTTAAGTTTGTTTGGGCCCCCTTGATTGATGAACTTCCTGTTCCATTTTTGACGAAACGTTTGGGACGTCGCCGTGCATGGTTGCTGATTGCACAATGTCTCATTATTTGTGCTATTTGTATTATGGCATTTTCAGATCCAGCTTTGGGACAAAGCTATTTGTACCAAATGGCAGTTGGCGCGGTATTGTTAGGTTTCTCTGCCGCGACACAAGATATTGTCATTGATGCCTACCGTATCGAGTTGGCGGAAACAGAAATGCAAACGGTTTTGGCATCGACTTATAATGCGGGTTATCGCATCGGGATGATTGTGGCGGGTGCAGGGGCGTTGTTTCTGGCGGCGTCATTAGGTACAGCGAAAGGCAATTATATCTATAGTGCATGGAAAACAACTTATTTAGCTATGGCTGCGGTCATGGTGGTCGGTATTCTGACCACCTTGATTATTCGTGAACCACAGGTCAATCGTGTTTATAAAGAATATCAACGATCAGATTATTATCGTTTGGTCATGGTGTTTTTTGTTGCTGTGATTAGTTTTGTCTTGTCCTATATTTATTCAGGGACTTTAATCGAAGCTTTGGTTGCATCTTTAGCGATCAAAGATTCATTTCTACTGTTTTGTTTTGAAGCATTACGTTTTCTGGCTTCAGGCGCTATAGCACTGGTTATTGGCACATTGTTGGTCAAAATGGGTGCTGTGAATAAGCAAATGGCATTTGAAACGTGGGTCAATCCGATTGCGGATTTCTTCAAACGCTATGGGGTGAAGCTCGCTTTAGTACTCTTGTTGTTGATCGGTTTTTATCGTATTTCAGACATTATTGCAGGTGTGATTTCCAATGTCTTTTATCAAGATCTGAATTTTACCAAAGAGCAAATTGCTGAAGCCGTGAAAATTTACGGTGTCATTTTTAGCCTTTTGGGTGGTTTCTTAGGCGGTTTGTTGGCGCAGCGGATGAATATCATGAAACTGATGTTTGTTGGTGCCATTCTTGCAAGTTTAACCAATCTCATTTTTATTGGCTTGGTCAAATCAGGTCAACCTTTGCAGCAAGTCGAAGTTTCTATTGGTACACAGCATTATCAAGTTCAGGCAGATGAAGTGGGTTATTGGAAGCTTAATGTTCCTGCTCAAGTGCTGAGTCAGTCTAATCAAATTCATGCTTCAGTTGCATTTACTGATAAGTCTGATGAAAAATCATCTGTAGAGATGCCTTATTTAATGGGTTCAGCGGCTAAAGCCATTATCTTATTTCCATTAACTGCAGATAATGCTTTAAGCCCGAAAGAGGTTCAGCAATCCGTTGTGGTCAAAGGTCAAATTCAGGGTGTTGATGCTGCTCAATTACAGCCAGAGCAGCCCGTCAGCTTATGGTTAGACGGTCAGCAATATCCTGCAAAACTAGATGCACAAGGCATTTTTAGTGGAGCAATTGATGGCAAGTTGTTAGAACATGCCAAAAACAAACAGGTGATCGCTCAATTAAATACGCTGGAAACTGCTTCATCTGTCAAGGTTAGCCATCCTTATCAAGTATCTAGTCAACAATCTGCGTTAGAATTGACGATAGATCCGATACTCGCTTCAGCAGATTCAAAGCAAGACGTACAAATTACAGGCAAGGTGATTAAATCGTATAGTACTTTATGGTTGTATTTTGCCATTATTGTCGACAATTTAGCTTCAGGACTGGCAGGGGCGGCATTTATTGCCTTTCTTTCTAGTTTGACCAGTGTTTCTTTTACTGCCGTACAATACGCTATTTTTAGCTCACTGATGACCCTTACGCCTAAAATTTTGGGGGGTTATTCGGGTACTATAGTCACAAACATTGGTTATCCCAAATTTTTCCTGATGACCACTTTAATTGGAATCCCAATTTTAATTCTGGTGGTTTGGGTCGCGAAGTTACTCCGCGATCATCAAAATAAACAACTTCAACTGAAGGATGAATAATATGCGAATGCTCCATACCATGCTACGTGTAGGCAATTTAGAACAGTCATTAAAGTTCTATACCGAAGTACTGGGTATGACTTTGCTTCGTAAACGTGATTATGAAGAAGGTCGTTTCACACTGGCATTTGTTGGTTATGGTGATGAAGCCAATACCACCGTACTTGAATTGACGCATAACTGGGATACGAATCAGTATGACTTAGGGAATGCTTATGGTCACATTGCAATTGGTGTTGAAGATGCCTATAAAGCATGTGAAGAGATTAAAGCACGTGGTGGTAAAGTTGTACGCGAAGCAGGCCCAATGAAAGGCGGCGTAACCGTGATCGCTTTTGTTGAAGATCCTGATGGTTATAAAGTTGAGTTGATTCAGCAAGATTCAAATGCACGCAATAACTAAGCATTGTGTTATTGATTAACTAAATATTGAATATAGCAGTTGAAAAGCTAGCAATATTTAAATAGCCCAGTAAGATGAAGTTGACCTACGGGTACAATCTGTCTACTGGGTTTTATTTCGTCTTTACTTTTTTAAAATATATATAACAGGATGTTAAGCAATGAACATGCTCAAGCTTCTTGCCTTGGATCGATTCACTTTACTCTTAGTTGCCATGGTTGTACTGGCATCGTTTCTTCCTGTTTCTGGTTCGGCCGCCCATTTTTTCAGTGTTATTACCACGATCGCAATTGCAATTTTATTCTTCTTACACGGTGCGAAACTTTCCCGTGAAGCAATTGTTCAAGGGATTATGCACTGGAAATTTCATGTATTGGTATTTGCTTTCACCTTTGCGGTATTTCCAATTTTAGGCTTACTTGCAAAACCTGTACTGTTGCCAATGCTGGGGCAAGAACTGTATTGGGGTTTCTTGTTCATGTGTTTTCTACCTTCGACGGTGCAATCTTCAATTGCATTTACTTCAGTTGCTAAAGGTAACGTCGCCAGTGCAGTGTGTAGTGCTTCATTTTCTAATATCATTGGAATGTTTATTACACCCGTATTGGTGAGTGTATTTATTCTGGGTAAATCAGAACATGGATTTGATCCAACAGCATCCATCATTCAAATTACCTTATTGTTGTTGCTCCCGTTTGTATTGGGACAACTGTTTCGCCCACTCGTTTACCCACATATGATGAAAGTACCGCGCTTGGTTAAAAGTTTTGATCAAGGTTCTATTTTGATGGTGGTTTATGGTGCTTTTAGTAGCGCAGTTGTTGCAGGGCTGTGGAACGAAGTCAGTTGGCAAACCATGTTGATTTTGGTCTTGGCATGTTCGGTGTTTTTAACTGTAATTATGTTGTTGGCGTATTATCTGCCGAAGTTATTCGGTTTTAACCGTAAAGACCAAATCGCGATTTTCTTTTGTAGTTCAAAAAAGACTTTAGCGAGCGGTGTGCCAATGGCGCAAATTCTATTTATTGGACAACCACTCGGGATGATTGTTCTGCCCATTATGATCTTTCACCAAATACAGTTGATGGTCTGCGGTATTATTGCCAATCGTTGGTCTAAACAAAATCCAGATGAAAGCGGAGAATAGTTCGCTATCTAGATTTATTTGGCGTATAATGCTGTCCACTTGTTGTGCTTAGCTCTGACGGTATCCGTCTCGGTGGGCCAAAAGAATGGTCTGTTGTGGTATTGATCTGCTTTAATTTAAAGCTTTCCTTGCAATATGCAAGAGCGGTCAATTGCGATGACAGCATAAGCCTTTCTTACACTTAGGAGTAATCGACCATGCGCGCCGATATTCACCCAAAATATGAAAAATTAGTAGCTACTTGTTCTTGCGGTAACGTAATTGAAACTCGTTCAGCTGTTGGTAAAGAAGCTCTTTACCTAGACGTATGTTCTGCATGCCACCCATTCTACACTGGTAAGCAAAAGAACGTTGACACTGGTGGTCGTATCGACAAATTCAAGCAACGTTTTTCTGGTATGTCTCGTTCTATCAAACGCGACTAATAGCCCAGTTGAAAAAAACGAGCCATTGGCTCGTTTTTTTATGCCTGTAGAAATCTTAAAATTCTACAAAAAGTACAAGACCTATTGGTCTTGTACATCAATTAAATGATCCAGTTTTTTCTGGAAATAGTCACCTTGCAGATAGCGTGCTTCAACGTTCCATGCGTTGGCAAACATTGTCATATTATTCAGTTCACGTAATAACATTTGTGTTGCTTTAATTTCATGGAAATGATTAATACGCTCTTGTAAATCTTCTGTAGATTTGTCTGAATCGAGCATCTTCGTTAACTGAGGATGTAAGGCAACATGATTAATACTCATTTGGTTTAAAATAGATTCGCTATAAATCGAGTTACCAAACTCACGTAATGATATTTCTGCACCGCTCTGAATTAACTGAGCTGTATATTTTTGTGCATCATTTAAATTCTTGGCAATATCTTCTTCAGAGAATTGTAGAATGAGTGGGTGGGTCTGTTTGCTGCCCACAATTGTAATTAATTTAGCAATAAACGCAGGGAATGTACGGTCAGAGAAGAGAACTTCTTTATTTAAATTGACAATAATTTTGGCATCAGGATATTGGGTAATAAAGTTATGTAATTGTTTACATGCTTCAACTAAAATCCAGCGATCTAGTTTAATCGAGAGTTCTGAGTCATCAGCAAGTTCACGAATTGATGTGATATCTTGCCAAGAATTATTATAAATGAAGCCACTGGTGACTTCGTATGTGTATAGGTTACTGTCTTGTTTATCATAGAGTTGCTGATATTTAAGGTGAATTTCACCATGCTCTAAACTCTTTTGCAGTGCTTTTAATAAGCTAGAGTGTTCTTGCGGATTCAAATGAAGACTAGAATCAATTAACTCAATATTCGTATTGGCTATTGGGTTAAGTTCTATATTATTTTGTTGTTGCCCAGAAGGTAGAGCGGTGTTGTACGCTTGTTCTATTAATAGTTGAAATTGCTGCTCATCCTTTATATTGTGTTTAATCAGCGAATATCCCATTCTTAAATTCAATGGGAAGGTGTGTTGGTTTACGCCTAATAATTGTGGTTTAGATAAAGCACTCAACCCAATCAGTTTAGATTCTAATACACTTTCACTAGAGCCTTGGAATAGACCTGCATATAAGGCATGGTTGACCTTAAACAATGGAACGTTGGTCTGTTCTTTTAAGAAGGTCTGAATATTAGAAAAATAAGCATTTGAGGTTGCCCAGTCCTTTTGGAATATAGATTCTGGACAAGATGCAAGTGAGAAAAGCACAAGCGCATTACAATCAGCAGGTTGCTTGGCTATGGTTCTATTAATGAGTTGGTATGCTTTTGGCTTTGCGGCAGGGGCTTCAACTTGAGCTACAGTAGGTTGAGCTGTTGCAATGTTTTCACTTTGATTTAACTCAATCGTGATTTGCAGTGCATCATCGTCAGTGGCTGCTAAGAATTCAATTTTTAAAGGATTTGTTTGGGCGTGACTATTCAGCGTAGTTAATTCAAAACGCCCTTGATCTAATTGACCTTGCGAGATTTTCTTAAAGCGGAGTTTAAAATCATTTAGGTCTTGGGGCTGTAATATATCGAGTAAAGGTAAGCCAATAATTTCATCTTCACTTTTTAAACCAAACAGATGGAGGTATTCCTCATTGGCTTCGATATGAATCCCTTCTTGGATAATGGCTACAGCTTTATTGCTCTCGCTCACCCATGCTTGTGCTTGAGTCTGCACATTTTCAAGTTCTTGCATGAGATGTTGTTGCCCTTGATTCAGGCGACTAAAAGAAAGTGCACGCAATAAAGACAAGTAGAATCGATCAGGATAATCTAGATTGGCGACATCATAGACACCTTTTCGAATATAAGTTACATATTGATCTGGCTCATACTCATCGGGTTTGAGTAAAATAAGCGGTAATTCAGGCTGTTTAGACAGGCGAATAAGGCTTAAAGCCTGTTCATATTTCAAATCGTAGGCACGACCAAAAATAACAATATCCCAATTTAAATGAAGTTGTTTTTCAAAAGTTTGTAAGTCATCCAATAAAAAAGCATGTACCTGATGTTCACTTGTCGTTAATAAATCACAAATTTTATTAAAACGAATTTGGTTGTCATCGATTATGAGTAAACGAGTTTCCGTACGTTTTAATTTTTTGGACAATAGTGGATTTCTCACTTCAATGCTTCCCATAAATCATGATTCTTAATTTCATTGGTCTGTTTTTGAATAAAATTTCCGATCAAATGCTCTTGTTGATCATTCAGTAATTCAAAATCGAACCGCATAAAACTTTGCGTAATTAAATGTGCTTTTAGCAAATAGACTTTAAGTTCGTCTTGTTCTAAGCGTAAATGAATCGTTTGTTTTTCTCTGAATAAATGTGAACCAGGCAAAATAAGGGTGGTCGATACTTCATTCAATTCGGCAGTTTGAACCAATAAGGCTGGATAATAGTTGCCCGTATTACGATCGCTCTTCACATAGACAGCACAAGGGAAAATATCTTGCGCTAGCATTTCGAGTCCGAGTTCAAGACTTTTCTCGGTCGACTGTTTAATCCAGCGGACAACGCCACCACGCCATTCACTCTGTGCATTTTCCTGCACAAGAATAAATTCACCTGTTTTCAAATTTTTCGGGGTATTTCCAGACCATTTAATACGGTATCCATTGACACTAATATCAAGGACTTCGGCGGGGTAAATTTGTTTTGCTTCACGATCTAAAGTTTTAATATTGCTCGTACTTAACAGATTATTGTCATTCATGGAGCTAAAAATATTACTTTCAGATTGTAAACCGTAATGTGCATCTAGGTTCAGTGTCTCATTAAAGTTTTTGCCTTTCGACAAATAGAAATGAGCGACATTTAAACCGAAGCAGATATGCAGCTGGGCAGAATATTCATAACGTTCATGGCGGCGTTCAGCAGTACTGGTGAGTAAACTATGAATATGAAAATGTAAAGCAGGGGTGAGGAAGATTTTCTCATTCCGAGAAAGATATTCACCATGCTTACCTTGAGCTTCTGTTAGATGGTCTAATAAATTTTGAGTAGAGATATAAATTGTCGGATTAAAACTACTATTTTGATGTGCATTAAATACAGGCGGATGGTCTAATGAAGTATCCACAATATAGCGTGATAAGGTCGTTTCTTTCGGTAAAACCTGAATTAACTTTGCCCAATCATAACTGCATAAGAATAGCCCTTGAATTTCGGATGGTCGAATCTGATGCGGGTTTAAGATATCTAAAAGAATAATTTGTGCATAGATTTGACTAATCGTTTGTAGTTGGTGCTGCGTACCTTGCAATTGATTAATATTGGTTTGACTAAAATTATGTTGAATTGCACTTTCCATTAACTGGTGGGTGACTAACCATTGGCCAGACAATGGATTGGTATAAAGAATTTGCTGTTGATACAGGAGTTGAGCAAGCTGCTGTAAACCATAATAGCTGGAGAGAATACGTGCAGTTTGTAAATTTTTCTTTTGACTAAAAGCAAAAAGGGAGAACTTTTGTTGATTTAGTTGTTGGTCACAGCGTTTCGCAATATCAATATATGTTTTTGCAAAACAACTGCGTAATAACATAGCCAATTCAATAATATGGTCATTCCGATCTGTTGTTATTAAACCTTGATTAAAAAAATGTTTTTCTAAACTGGTTAATACATTTTCAATGGTTGGATGAATAGCATGAATTAAATCAAAGCGGAGAGTTTCGCTACATTGAAGTTCAGAAATTTCAAGTAGGGCATTAAATAGTGCACGAGAGGAATCACCTAATTGTAAAATAGATAAATTGGACACCCAATCCTGAATGTCCGTCACCGTGCTTTGGCAAAAACTCAATTCATCCAACTTTAATTCAGTTGGCGTTTGAAACATTTCTGCGGTGCTCATATTCATAATTGTTATTTAACTCAGAAAGTTGAAACTCCAAAAAGCGGTGTTTTGTTTTTTTCGCCCGCAATTTCCCTGACAAGTTTAGGTACCAAATATCCTGGTAAGCTTGCTAAAACCTCTTTGTAAATTTCATCAATTTCACTTGAAGCCAAATCAAAGTGCTGTGCACCTTTTACCTTATCGAGAACATGCAGATAGTAAGGCATCACGTTAGCTTCAAATAGTCGATAACTTAAATCGACTAAAACTTGTGCAGAATTATTAACCCCATTTAATAACACTGACTGATTTAAAACGGTGATTTGATTCTGAACCAATGTTGCAAGTTTGGCGCAGGTAAAATCATCTAATTCTGCTGCATGATTTGAGTGTACCACCAGAATTATGCGTAGCCTACTGTTTTTTAATAAAGAAACAAGCTCTTCATCGACACGGTTGGGGATTACAATAGGAACCCGTGAATGAATTCTCAAAAATTTAATTTGCGGAACGGATTCTAAGCGTTCCAACCAGAGTTTTAATTTGCGATTCGATAAAGTAAGTGGGTCACCACCACTTAAAATGACTTCATTCACCTCAGGTTGGCTTTCAATATAATTACGAATATTGATCCAATCTTCATTCTTCGGTAAATTTTCCTGATAAGGAAAATGACGTCGAAAACAATAACGACAATGGACAGCACATGCGCCTGTTAATGTGAGCAAAAAACGCGATTTATATTTATGTAATACGCCTGGTTGTTGATTGGCTTGTTCTTCACCCAATGGATCGGTCACAAATTCAGGATGATCATTTAATTCTAAATGATGAGGAAGGACTTGCAGTAAAAGTGGGTCTAGGGCATCACCAATGATCATTTTTCCGACGAACGCACGCGGAACACGCAATTTGAACTGTTCAGAAGCCAAGATTGCCCCTGATAATAATTGGTCTGGTGATAACTGGAGCGTTTCAAGCAACTCTAAAGGGTCTGTTATTAAGTCACTCAGTTGAGATTGCCAGTTTTGCTCTTGATACAAATAGTTTATCATGCCACGTGTTAAAAATAGTGCTAGTCTAGCATTAATAGACTATTCTAGCATTAATAGATTTTAAGTTAGCAAGTTTGGAGTGTGCCAGTCATGGCCAATTATTCTACAAATGATTTCAAGCAAGGCCTTAAGGTTATGCTTGACGGTAACCCATGTTCAATCATGGAAAACGAATACGTAAAACCTGGTAAGGGTCAAGCATTTAACCGTGTTAAATTACGTAACCTTAAAACAGGTAAAGTATTAGAAAAAACATTCAAGTCTGGTGACTCACTTGAGGGTGCGGACATTGTAGAAGTAGAAATGAACTACTTATACAACGATGGTGAATTGTGGAACTTTATGGATCCTGTAACTTTTGAGCAAATCGCTGCTGATAAAACAGCAATGGGCGATGCTGCAAAATGGTTAAAAGACGATTCTAACGAACTTTGCACAATCATGTTGTTCAATGGCGTACCGTTAAATGTAAATGCACCAAATTTTGTTGTATTAAAAATCGTTGAGACGGATCCAGGCGTTCGTGGCGATACTTCTGGCGGTGGTGGTAAACCAGCGAAATTGGAAACTGGTGCTGTAGTACGCGTTCCATTATTCGTACAGCAAGAAGAAAGCGTTCGTGTAGACACTCGTACGGGTGATTATTTAGAACGTGCATAATGGTTTAAAAATAGACTATTATCGAAGGGATGATTAAAAATCATCCCTTTTTTTATGCCAAAGTCGTAGTGGCAGACTAAAGTATAAGGAGTAAAGTCGACAAGGAATTCGGCAGAGATAATGCGAACAAAAAAACCAACCTGCTTAATGAATCTTTAATGAGGTCATGAATGGATACGATTCAACAAAAATCTACGCTCCCCTCCAAACTTATTTGGAGTTTAGTCGCTATTGTAGGCGCGGTATCTTTTGGGATATTAGCGGTTAGTCGCGGTGAGCATGTTAACGCAGTTTGGCTAGTTTTAGCTGCCATCTGTGTATATAGCATTGCTTATCGTTTTTATAGTTTATTTATTGCAACTAAAGTTTTTGAACTTAACCCAAGACGGTTAACTCCAGCACATCGTTTAAATGATGGTTTGGACTATGTGCCGACTAATAAATACGTCCTTTTTGGTCACCATTTCGCTGCAATTGCGGGTGCTGGCCCTTTAGTCGGGCCAATTCTTGCTGCACAAATGGGGTACTTGCCTGGTACTATTTGGTTGTTAGTGGGTGTTGTTCTTGCAGGGGCTGTTCAAGATTTCTTGGTCTTGTTTATTTCAACCCGTCGTGATGGACGATCTCTTGGTGAAATGGCAAAGCAGGAGCTAGGCTCCTTTGCTGGTATTGTGGTCATGCTTGGTGCGCTTGGCGTAATGATCATTATTTTGGCTGTACTCGCTTTGGTGGTAGTGAAAGCACTTGCACATAGCCCTTGGGGTGTATTCTCTATTGCTGCAACAATACCGATTGCGTTGTTCATGGGTATTTACATGCGTTACTTGCGCCCAGGCAAGATTGCAGAGGTTTCAATCATTGGTTTTGTATTGATGATGGCTGCAATTATCTATGGCGGTAATGTTGCTGCAGATCCATACTGGGGACCATTCTTTACTTTAACAGGCGTACAGTTAACGTGGTGTTTGATTATTTACGGTTTTGTCGCTTCTGTTTTACCTGTGTGGTTATTGTTAGCGCCGCGTGATTATTTATCTACGTTCTTGAAAATTGGGGTAATTGGAGGACTTGCAATCGGTATTATGATTGCAATGCCAATGTTAAAAATGCCTTCAGTGACGCATTTTGTTGATGGTACTGGCCCAGTATTCGCGGGTTCAATGTTCCCATTCCTCTTCATTACTATTGCTTGTGGTGCAATCTCAGGTTTCCATGCTTTAGTCTCTTCAGGAACAACGCCAAAATTAATCGATAACGAAGTAAATATTCGTGTGATTGGTTATGGTGGCATGTTAATGGAATCATTTGTTGCCATTATGGCAATGATTTGTGCGACCGTGCTAGAACCAGGGGTGTATTTTGCAATTAATGCGCCTGCTGCTGTGCTTGGTACAACTGTAGAATCCGCAGCAGAGGCAGTACGAAATTTAGGCTTTGTGGTAACACCAGAAACCTTAAGTTTACTTGCAAAAGAAGTGGGCGAAACGACGATTCTTTCGCGTACGGGTGGTGCACCGACTTTTGCGATTGGTATGGCACACATCATTACGGAAATTTTTAATAACCGTTCAATGATGGCTTTCTGGTATCACTTTGCAATTCTATTTGAAGCATTGTTTATTTTAACTGCGGTAGATGCTGGTACACGTGCATGTCGTTTTATGGTGCAAGATACTGTAGGTATTGTGGTTCCTTCACTTAAAAACACACACAATTTTTTTGGAAACATGGTTGGTACAGCAGTTGCTGTCGCAGGATGGGGTTTCTTCGTTTATCAAGGCGTTGTAGATCCGCTCGGTGGTATTAATAGTTTATGGCCGTTATTTGGTATTGGTAACCAAATGTTGGCAGCTATGGCGTTGATATTGGGTACAGTCATTCTGTTTAAAATGAAGAAAGAGAAATATGTTTGGGTCACCATTATCCCGACGGTTTTCTTAATCATTACCTGTATGACGGCAGGTTGGCAAAAAATCTTCCATGAAAATCCAAAAATTGGTTTCTTGGCGCAAGCAGATAGATTCTCGGCTGCTATTGCTAAGGGTGAGATTTTAAAACCAGCGAAAACACTTGAAGAAATGCAAACGATTGTATTGTCGAATCAAATCAATGCTGCGCTTTGTGCATTCTTTATGATTGTAGCGGTGGTGATGATCTTTGCTGCGATTGGTGTGATTCGCCGTGCATTGGCAAGCCCAGTGCCAACAGTCAATGAAGCACCAGCTGTGTATGCAGACCCTGAAGAAGTAACTATTTCTAAGTCACATTAATGTTTTGCGATATGACTTTGCAAGTAAATAAGGTGAGGTGAGTAAGATGAATCTTAGATTTGCTAAAGGTGGTAAAACGGTGATTTATAAAATCATCAAGATGACCATCATGTCGCAGAAAGACTTAATTTTTTCGCCAAAAAATTGGTCAAGAATTGCAACACTGTGGCAGGGTTTACAACAAAGCTTTCGGTTGATGGTTGGTGTTCCAGATTATGACAATTATGTGGAACACATGAAAAAGCACCATCCTGATTTAACCCCAATGGATGCGAAAACCTTTTATCGTCATTGTGTGGATGCTCGTTATCCAACGGCAGGTGGTAATTTAAAGAAATGTCCATGTTGATGGGTATGTAGAAAGTCACTGATTCCTTTGGAAAAAGTTAAAAACGGTGTATGTTAATCATGCGCCGTTTTTTATTGGGGAATAGTTGTGATTTGGGCAAAACAGAAAGAAGAGCAACACTTAGCAGAAGACACACGAAAAATAGATGCCAAAATTCAAGCCTATGCCAGTAAAGTTCAGACTTTTTTGACTCAAATTAACCAGATTATTTTAGATAAAGAACAACAAACCAAGTTGGCGTTGAGCTGCTTGTTGGCAGGCGGACATGTACTTTTTGAAGATTTACCCGGTTTAGGAAAAACCACGCTTTCAAGTGCTTTGGCACATATTGCAGGTCTGCAATTTCAACGTATTCAGTTTACCAATGATATGTTGGCGAGTGACGTGATTGGCGTCAATATGTTTAATCAAAAAGAGCATGTGTTTGAGTTTAAACAAGGTCCAATTTTTACTCAAATTCTTTTGGCTGATGAAATCAATCGTTGTAGCCCGAAAACGCAAAGTGCTTTACTTGAGGCGATGGAGGAAGGTGCGGTGACTGTTGACGCAATTCGCTATGCTTTACCACAACCCTTTTGGGTGATTGCGACGCAAAATCCGCTATTCCAGAGTGGAACTTATACATTGCCTGAATCTCAGTTGGATCGTTTCTTAATGCGCCTGTCTTTGGGGTATCCTTCACGTTCAGCAGAGAAGTTGTTATTACAGCAAGATTCACGACAAGTTTTAATTTCAACTTTGGCACAGGTATTTCAGCAAGATGAAATATTGCAATTACAGCATTTAGTGCAGCAAGTTTATGTGGGTGATGTGATCATGGATTATCTTCTGGACTTGGCACAAAAAAGTCGTAAAGGGCGGCATGGTTTGTCAACACGCGGGCTATTGGCATTGAAAAAAGCAGCTCAAGCGCATGCTTTAATTGAGCGGCGTAGTTTTGTTACTGCGGAGGATGTTCAAGCAGTTTTTGTTGCGGTTACTGCACATCGAATAGGTTTAAATGAAGTTGAAACTGCACAACTGATGCGACAAATTCCGATCAGTTAATTGCAAGGACATTCAATGTGATTCAGTCATTATGGTTAAAGTGGGCGAAAAAAAGGTTTAGTTTTACGCAACAGAAAACATTGATGCAAAAGGATGTGTTGGTTTTTATGTATCAGCAGGGTTATTTATATCTGGTGTTGATTTTAATTACCTTTATTGCAGGCGTGAATTATGCAAATAACTTAATTCTTGGTTTTTGTTTTCTGATTAGTGCCATTTTATGTATTAGTTTTTACATTACCTTTAAGCAATTACATGGTTTGCAGATTGAAATTTCCTATACAGAACTGGGACAAGTGGGACAACCTTTAATTTTAGAACTCTACTTCAAACAGCCTCAAGCTCAAGTGCGATATTTGTGGATTAAGGTCGATGCACAGATGCATCAGATTCTGTTTGCAGACCTTCGACATTGTCATACTGTTGAATTGAACCCCAACAAACGTGGGGTATTTGAATATCCTACAGTGCAACTTTTTTCAGTCTATCCATTTGGATTAGTTCGAGCATGGACTTATATGTATTTGAACGGAGAGTCTTGGATTGCACCATATGCTCAATATTCAGTAACGCAACAGCAGCGTTCGCACCAAGCACAGGAATTAGATTTCGATGAATTTCGCGAGTTACGTGATTTCCGGCAAGGTGATTCTATACAAGCTGTTTCTTGGAAGCAGGTGGCGCGGGGACAAGGGCTTTATGTGAAAGTTTTTGAGCAGCATGATGATTTACATAGCATAGATATTGATTATCTACATATGCCGAGTACCGATCATGAAGAAAAGTTGAGTTTGATGATGGGATTGGTCGAACAATGTGAGCAACAGCAATATGCTTATTGTTTACTTTTACCCCATGCTGAACTGGCAAAAGGCGTTGGGGAGCAACAAATGCTGCAAGCCAAACGGCTGCTAGCACAGGCTTAAATAATGAAAAATACAGTGAACTCATCTGTTAAATTGACCATTTTATTGAGCTTGAGTTTAATTTTAATGGCTCAAGCTGTGTATTTGCCAATAATGCTTTTAGTGATTCTACTGATTACGATTGCAACTTTGTTTATTCATTTTAGACAAACCGAATTACACGCTTTTTCAAAATTATGGACAGGTTTGGGGGTACTCGCAGCACTTGCCAGTATCTATTTTAGCTATCGCACTTTTATTGGTATTGAAGCTGGGGTTGCGATATTAACCACGTTCCTATTTGCAAAAGCCTTAGAAATTAAAAATACGCGTGATGTCATTATTATTTTCAATTTTGCTTTATTTGTGGCTGCGAGTTCATTTTTATTTAGCCAATCTATTTTGATGGCAAGTATTGTATTTGCTTGTTTAGTTAGTAGTTTTATGGGGCTATATCGGCTTCAAACTTCAGGTTTTAAGCACCAAGATAGAATAACAGTTGGGTTTCAGCAGGATTTAAAACATGTTGCAAAGTTCATTGGGCTTGCAGTACCTTTTTTCGTGTTGTTATTTTTATTTTTCCCGCGCCTGCCGCCATTATGGCATATCCCGATTCCTGAAAATAAAGCCGTTACAGGCATGAGTGATCGCATGTCACCTGGGGATATTGCAAAATTATCTCAATCCAGTGCTTTAGCGTTCCGCATTTTGGGTGATATGTCGAAGCTACCACCACGTTCAGAGTTGTATTGGCGAGCTATGGTGCTCGATCATTATGATGGTCAAACGTGGAGCAGTAGCCCATTTAATCAGCAAAATTATAACTCTGAAAATCAGACACGACAGCTCCAGCACGCGCAGTTTACATATCGATATTTAGCAGCGGATCCGCAGAGCAGTTGGGTAATGGGGTTGGATCAATCCATCCCGAATAATCCCCAATATTCCTTAAAAAATGATGGCAGTATCGTGCCAAATCGCGCTGTACAGTTGAATGAACCGATAGATTTACAGTGGTTAGCAAAAAGTAGATTGCAGGATATTTCTAATGATTATCCAATTGTTAAAAAGACTACGACTGAGTATCCAGTGAATCTAGATATTCGTGCACAAAAACTAGCACAGCAATTATTTGAACAAGCGGGTCGTGATCCAGAACGATATATCCATCATGTTATTGACTGGTATAAGCACCAACATTTTGCATATACCCTACAACCAGGATTACTGGGACAGAACCGGATTGATGATTTTCTGTTTCAGTCTAAGCAAGGTTTTTGTGAGCACTATGCTTCGAGTTTCACCTTATTGATGCGATATGTGGGGCTACCAGCACGTATTGTTGTGGGTTATCAGGGGGGAGAATTAGCACCTGATGGGAAAAGTTGGGAGTTAAGGCAGCTCGATGCCCATGCATGGACAGAAGTAGAATTGAACGGTAAATGGATGAGGGTTGATCCGACTGCGATTATTGCACCACAGCGCATAGATACCGGAATGCAAAACTATATGGACGCTGAACAAAATGTTTGGGGAGCAGAAAGATCTAATGTGCGTTATCAGCAGTACGCTTTACTTAAAAAAATGCGAATCTGGAGCGATTATGCAAGTTATCAGTGGCAAAGTAAGGTAGTTGGCTATAATGCTGAATCACAACAAAGTTGGTTAACGAAGTTGGGTATTCATTCAACTTATACGATGGTCATGGTATTAGTTTTGAGTATTTTATCGCTTTTAACAGGGTATTTTCTCTTTATTTTTTATCTGAGATGGAAAAATACCTCTGAAATTGAGCGTTTACTTTGGCGTTTTTCTAAAGGATTACAGTATGATTTACGTAAGCAGGAATTTGAAACTATCCCAGTTTGGATGCAACGTCTTAGTGAGCGAAAGGAGTTAGTTGATACTCAGGTATTTAAAAATACTGCTCAATTGCATCAAAAGATTATGTACGCACCGCAGCACAGTCAGCAAGAGATAGAGCAATTTGGTAAAATGCTTAAAACTTGTGCACTTGTATTGAAAAATAAAAGAAAGATCTTGTCTAAGTGAAAAAAACTGAATATTATGCGTGACATATAGGCGTATAGCTCAGTTGGTTAGAGCGCTACGTTGACATCGTAGAGGTCTCCAGTTCGAGTCTGGATATGCCTACCAAATATAGCTGTTAATTCAGCAACTTAAAGCCCACTTCAAAAGTGGGCTTTTTTTTTTCGGGGAACTTTCGGGGTATTTTCGGGGAATGAAATATTTTCCTACTGTTAATAAGTCGCCCATTTAAATTTAAAAACGATGACTAACGATAGCTAATCCGCTCTGGTTTTGGCGCTTCATGTCCTTCTAAATAGTGGTCGGTCATCTTCACATTTGCATGTCCTGCTAGTGCCTGTGCGTATTTCTTTCCATACTTTTGTGTGATGTTATAAATACCCAAGGCACGTAAGTCATGCAGCGATGGTCGTTGGTTTGGTTCCAAATGATCATACGCACCAGATAAGTCCCGATATTTCTTAAACTGCTTGGTAATGTGATCTTCCGTTACTGCAAATGGATGCAGTTTCGCATTACGGATTTGTTCATTAATGCGTTCTGGTCGAGTCGCAATGAGGTAAGGGCAGCGCAGCTTCATAGAATGCTCTACACACTGCAGCACAACTTCTCTTAACTCTGGATGCATGTCCACTTCAATAAACACAGGCTTGTCGTAATTCAGCGATTTATGCTGAAGTACGGTCATGGTGTTGTCTTTAATATTAATGCTTGAACGTTCCATTACCACCAGATCGGCACGCCGTTGAATAGAATGTAGTGCAAGATCTATTGCCAGTTTAAGCCACGGCGGACAAACAGACTTCACTAATTCAATCGACTCGTTGGAGTGTCGAGTACGAAGCTTTTCAGGTCGTATTGGTTTTAAGGTTTTCTCGGCAATATTGTCTGGTGCCCAGCCGTTGGCCACTAAGTATTTCCAGATGTCGATAAGCTGTGAGCGGTGCTTTTCTGCCTGAAAGTCTGTTTGCTTTTTCAGGTATTCTGAAATCATGAGCAGGGTAATATCGGTACAGTATAGATGCCCCCACATGTCCTGATATTTCCCAATATTCGCCGTGACATTGACCAAGGTATTCTTGGCAAGTTTCTTCTTGGGTAAATGCAGCTTTTCATATTCACCCAAGGCTTGGCCAAAGTTGGGAACACTACTTTGTTTATGTGCTTTTTCTACTGAAGATAGAATTTTAGACACAATGTCTGGGTTACGCTCAAGCACAGTATTGAGTGCTTGAGCTGCCTTAATAGCTTCGTTTCGGTCTTTACCTAATGACTTGCGCTGTCCGTTTGGTAGTAGGTAGCGAAAGTACATGGTGCCATTGGGCTTTTTGTCTACTTCGACATGGGGAGGTAAGTCCAAGTTCCCCGACTTGCGACCTCTAGGAGCCATATTAAATCTCCGCTAATATTCGGTCTGCAATGGAGTTACCCGTTTTAGGTGGAGACTCTAGTTCCACCTTAGGCACATCATCTGAATAGTACAAAGGCGCACCCCAACTGGTACATTCGACATACCATTGTTTACCAATTTTTTTACCACTGAGCCAACCACGTTTGATATGGCTGACCAGTGTGTCGCGTTTTGGGCGGGATTCTTCGTCTTGCCAATAGCGTTCAGCAAATACACTGAGCTTGAGGCGTAGGATATTAGATGTCATTTGGAGTTTCCTCCGTTTCTACATTAATAAGATATTTACGAATAGATTCTAGAATATGTCTTAACCACTTTTTTTCACGTGGGCTTTGAGTTCTTGAGAAGCTATTAACTAGATAATCAATGGTGGCATGCTTTGAAAGAAATCTTTCAGCACGTTCTTCCCAATGACCACCCCAATAAGCAGTCCAAGCATGGTCCCAACAGCGGATAGTAACTTGAGATTTATGTTCACCATACCAGACTATGAAAATATCAATAGGATCAACTCTATCTTGTGCAGGGACATGATGAATGCGAACTTCTTTAACTTCCATAACCTTAGCCTCCAATTACAACATAGAAGAATTGGACGACTACCCACAGAACGAATGCAAGTAGGGCAAACAGGCTAAATTCTTTGGCGTTGGTGTAAATGATTTGCCAACGTGACGGACGCAGATCGGCGGTAGTAGGATGTTGGAAAAGGATAGGCGTTGTTTGACTAGATATAGGCTTATGTTTCATACTTATCTCGCTTAAGTGCAAAGCCCCGTCGCCGTCCAAAGTTTCGGGGCTTTTTGTTGTTTATGAGATGAATATTACCTAAAAGGTAATTTATTTCAAGTTAAAATTACCTTTTATTTATCTTTAATGTTTTATTGTGTTTTAATAGATAAAAGAAAACCCACTACGGGAGTGGGTGATTGGGAGGTAGTTGTGACTATTGCTGACAAAGATCAAATGAGTAAATTTCTTTTAGAATTGAATAATTTAACATTTAAGTATGGTATTTATATATCAACACTACTAGATGAAAATGGATTGACTAAGGACTCCCCATATTTGATTCATATTGAAGAAAAAACTCGTTACTCTGGTTACCAGTTAGATACTGAAAGTGGTGAGATTGTCTTTGTACAGTGTTAATTCACTAATTTAATACTCAATCCAGAGTTTGGTCCTGCAGGTAATCCCAAAGCACTGTCTACACCGATGCTATCTCTTAAATCATCGAGTAGTGTTTTAGGGTCTATAATTTGACCAATTTTATTTTGAGATTCTGTACGATTAATATCAACAGCTTTAGCTCTATACACTTCTAATTTAAGACCATCGATAATAGCAATACGACATAAAGCCCGCATGTAATATCGATTAAACTCACCTTCAGCAAGCGTAATTGCTGCATTAATTGGAACCTTTCTTTGACCTCTTGAAGTTTGTTCTATTTGGTTCAGCCTATTTTGCTGCATTAGCTGTTCAGCTAACCAAACTTCATCATGCTGCTGCACTGCCATTTTTAATAATTCTGGATAACCAGCTACACCATTAGAACTTAACCGCTTTGATAAATATAATTGATTGTTTGTAATATCATTAGTTATCTCTACTATCATTTCATCTCTGGTAGTTTGGTTCAAATCTAAGAAGCTAAAACTCATATTTTTCTCCACTTGATTATTATTGGGGGGATTAGGTTTTAATGATTTACAAAGTAATAATTATTGAAAACCCACCAGTTGGCGGGTTTTCAATAAAGATAGTTATTCTTATTCAATTGTTTTAGCTGAAATAATCGTAATATCTTTTATATTTTCACCGAGTTTTTTAGCATTAATTGATAAAAATAGCTTCGCTCGATCCAGTAATGCTTTGCTAATTAAATCAACATGTCGTCTTTCCATGGTTTCATCCTGCAGGGTAGCTGTATGCTCAGTACCATTAACACCAAGAATTTTGATTTTTAAATTCGCAGCATTCGAAGAATCAATTTGTAAGATTCTAAAATCCCCATCAAGACGAGTTTCTAACCATTGGTGACGAGTTGTAGCAACAAGTACTTCCGCTGCTTGAACTGGTATATCAACACCTTGAATCTCAATAGACTCAGGCTCAGCAGCAACTACAGCACGAATCAAAGACTCTTGAGAGTCTTGAATTGTTTGCGTAACTTTATGAGCATCTGGATATTTTTGAGCAAGTTTTGCTAATGTCTCAAGATTTTTATCATGGGAGTCAGTGACCAGTTTAAGCCTTTCAAGTTCAGCCTTAAGTTGTTCTTTCTCAACTTCGGTTTTGTTAGATTCCTCAATTTCTTTTAAGCGAATTTCTTTTTTATTAGCCATATAGGTGGAAATAGCTTTGTAAGTACCAAAACCAAATAACACCAGTAAGATGAGTGCGATTTTTGCTTCTACAGGCATGTTATCAAATACTCCCTTAGCTAACTCCTCAGCGACAGGACCTAAGAATGCTTCTATTAAAGCACTTCCTTTGGTAACAATCACCAAGATTTCTAATTTCTTCCTCTCTTCGTCTGTAAGTTGGCGAGTACTTTCAGTGCCGTAGCGCATGATGCAATAGCTTTTATAAATGCCATTCTGAACATCTATTAAGCCTTTCATTACTGTTGGTGTAATGGATGAATTGAATTTTTCACCTGTTAAGCGAATTGTAAGTTTTGACCAATTTCCAAAATCAATTTCAGATAAGTTACCGTTAAAACTACCGTTAGCAATTTGCTCCAATAAACCGAAGGCTTCTTCTTCATTCGTGAGAGTAATCTGATTGCTCATTATGTCCTCAGTTTAAATTCCGCTCTATTTTAAAGTCCTGCATCCTGCGCGCAGTTAAAGATCAAAAAATCTTATGATGAAAAAATAATTGGATAATACTTTATCCACGATGAATGATCGCTTGATTAAGAGCAGATACAACATTAGAAATAAAACTAATATTCTCACTAGAAAGTGCTTGAACTTCCCCTGAAGACGATTGAAGTATTACAGATGCAATAGGTTTTGCTTGATAAATTAGCCAAGCACCAACCCCAATCATTATTAAACCAATAAATTTAGCACTACCACTTGTAGCTAAAAATAAAATAATACCAATGATAACTAACCAAATACCTGCTTTCTTATCCGCAGGTTTGATCCCTTGTTTTACAGATGTAACCCCATTCATTGCATAAGTTTGACCATCTACTATAAATCTGGCATTTGTAACAACGGTATTACCATTATTAAAAAATTCAGTTTCATTTGATTGTGGCATGTAAATACTCATTTTTTTCTCCCCCCGATCTGTTCTAAAGGATTGCGTCGGATTCGCAGTTTTATCATCATAAATTTATTAGGACTTATTTATTAAACGTCCCTATACAACCCAACCACTTTGCCAACCAATTTACATCCATCTTCTAAAGCAATAGCTTTTTCAGACCATTCAGGATTCAGTGGTTGCAAATACATGTTATCTGTTTCAACAATCAGTTTTTTGAAAGTGGCAGCTTTGCCACACTCACTTGAAACAATTACTAAATCCCCAGTTTTTAAGTCGGTTACTTGAAAGTCAGGATTCACATAAATTTTATCGCCAGGGCGGAAGTCTGGAAGCATGGACTCACCAGAAACCACTAAGCCATAACCATGTTTGCCACATTTAGGGTTTGGCGGTAACCATTCTTCAAACTGTGTACCTGCAGGCACAGCTTCAACAGTAGTCCAAGCACCAGCTTGAACCCAAGAAATGACAGGAACAAATTCACCTTTCATTGGAATTGCTTCAGAGACATTTCCATCAGTTTTATTTTGATCATCATGTGGTAGGTCTAACCAACCATGTGGCTTATCGAACGCTAATTCAATTTCGCGGGCAACTTTATTGCCAATTCCCTTGATAGGATTTGTACCTGCAAATTGGCTAGTTTGAGATTGTCCTTTCCCAATTTTGTCAGCAAAACTAGACACGCCACCAACTTGATCAACAAGTAAGCGAGTGTTTCTGTATCTGATTGATTTGCTGTCCATAAATTTCCTTTAATTTTCTGTGACAAGTCACATTTGATAATTGTAGTTTCATCACCAAAAAGGTAAACAAGAAAAAAGATTGTATTTACATTACCTAAAAGGTAATATTTCGATTGATACGAGAGGATCAATCAATGAATTTCCGAGATTTCATACTTCAGCAAAGCCCAAATGAATTAGAACAATATGCAAAAGATGCAGGAACAACAGTTGGTTATATAAAAACTCATTTATTTTATGGGTATAAAGAGCCTCGTAAAAATCTCCGCAAAGCCTTGTCTACAGCGAGTAAAGGAAAAGTTTCTGAAGCTGAAATACATCAACATTTTGGTTTATATCCTGCATTAGTTGACAACAACCAAAATGGTAATGAATCGGTCATCTAATAAACACGTTCAAAGGAACCCGTTATGAACATATTAGATGCTGCTTATCACACCGTGCACGACTACAAAGGTGGAGCAAACGCACTCGCACCACGTATGGGCATCAAAAGTCCCGCCGTGCTCAATAGCAAAGTCAATCCAAATACAGACACCCATCACTTGACGCTAGTAGAAGCATCCAAGCTGATGGCGCTGACCAACGACTACCGAATACTGCAAAGCCTCAATGCCCAACACGGCAAAGTCGCAATCAATCTGCCTGACATACCCGAATGCAGAGATACAGCACTCACAGACTTAGTGCTGAGCTTTGGGATGAAAGGCGGAAACGTCTACACGCTATTTAAAGAAATGATGGCAGACGGACGCATCACACGCGGGGAAGCCATAGACATGTCTAAGGTCATTCACCGACTACACGAAATACTTGCCGAACTGGACGCACAAATACACCAGTGCGTAGACGACAAATAGAGGTAACCCCATGAGCAGGTTTGTTCCAAACTCATTTCAAATCACAAATGCTTTTGTCGATGACGCGATGAATAAGCTTAGTGATGCTTCAGTCAAGATTTACTTACTGATCGTACGTAAGACCCGCGGCTGGGGGAAAGAGAGCGATTCACTATCATTGACACAATTGGAGGAGTTGTCCCGTAAAAGCCGTCCAACAGTTGTGAAATGCCTCAATGAATTAGTAAAAGTTGGTCTGGTGCAAAAACATAACCAATCAAAATTTGGCAATATTTACTCATTGATCGACAACTACAACATCGGTGAATTATATAAATTCCCTAGTAAAAAATTTTTACTAGTAAAGTCCTTCACACCATTTGAAATTGACCTAGTTAAAAATTTTAACTACCTAGCATTTGGGTATAAAACAGGCGTAAAACCTGTTCAAACAGTCACTGAGATCCGCCTAAATTTCCCTAGTAAAGATTCTTTACTAGTTAAAAGTTTTAACCAGACTAGTAAAAATTCTTTACCGCAACTAGTAAAAATTTTTAACACACATAAAACAACTATCAAAAAACACTATCAAAATAAAAAAAAGAGCTGGTTGGTTTTGAAAAATTTGAAAGACGAAATTGTTCTGGCAAATGATTCGATACCAGTGGAGAAAATCACAGAAGCGACTTGGTTCAGTCGAGAGCTTGCAGCATTTGAAAATTTTAATGCTGGCAAAAAACACAATCACGAGTTTTTAACCTACCTGTTTGCAGATTGGTTGATACGAGCATATTTCAAATATGAAAAACAGGTTCATGCCAAAACTTCAGTGGATAGATCCCAATCTACTGGTTCAGCAAAACCATCGGCAGAACCGAAGCAACTCACTGATAAACAAATCTCAGCGTTTGCACAGAAACTTGCCCATCATCCTGAGTTCGCCAGCAAGCACAGCGCACCGGGTGACTCATACGAACAACTGGCATCACGAATTGCTATCAAACTCATGAACCCAGCACAGGCGAAGAAATGGGAACAGTACCTGAAACAGGTTGGCTTCACTGGCAGTTTGCAGGGGGCAGCATGATTCCACACGGCGCAACACACATTGAAAACGATGGAACCTTTTGGAATTGCACCAACGGCGTTTGGACTTACTGGAGTGAAGTCTTTGGATGGTGCGGATACATCGGGACAGTCAATCAGATGTTTCTGAATAACAAAAATGAATTGGGGACCATGTACGCATGAAAAACCAACTCAGTGGAACACTGGAAGACATTTCCCCAATGGACATACGAGAAAAATTTGAAGCATTTTTTATAACTCAACCATTTTTCAATAATTTGAAATACATGCACGGCGACCGCTTATTTGATTTTGATCAAGGCATTGGCTATCGCAATTTAACAGTACAAGTTGGCTATGTGTGTTTCTGCAAAGGTGATCGGGAGTTTGTATTAAATGACTAGAATCATGATTGGAATTGATACAGGCGTAAACACAGGTTTCGCCGTCGCAGCAGACCGAGGCAATGGCGGTGAGCTAGAACAGGTAGAGTCTTTATCCATTACACAGGCAATGCTGAAAGTACAAAAGCAAGTTCAGACATGGGGCATCCAAAACGTGTGCTTGTATATAGAAGATGCTCGGCAACGTACATGGTTTACGGGTGGTCGTGAAAAGGCACAGGGCGTTGGATCTGTTAAACGTGATGCCCAGATTTGGGAAGACTGGTGTAAAGAGCAGGGCTATCTTCACAAGATGATTCACCCACAGAACAACAGTACCAAATATAAAGCGGACGCCTTTAAAAGAATTACGGGTTGGCTTGGTCGTACCAATGAGCATGCGCGGGATGCAGCGATGTTAGTCCACCGCCGTTTTGCGAGATTTTAAGGAGGTAGCGTGGATAATATTTTAGATTTAAAAGGGGATTTACGATCAGTTGCCGAAGTCATTGGACGCCAAAAGGCATTATATCTGGTGAGCCAATGTCCGAAATATAAAACAGAAAAAAGAACAGGTGTTGGGCAGCTCTTTCTCTATGTACCGCAAGCCACACGTTTAAAGATGGATCATAACCTTGTGACCATACTAGGGTATGAAGATGCTCAGAAATTGTGTCTGATCTTTGGCGGTGAGTTGTTGGTGTTGTCTCAATGCAAACACATTCTGATTAAAAGCCGTAATGAAGGAATCAAATCCATGCTTGAGCAGGGCTTTAGAGTAGATGAAATTGCACAGTATTTTAATTTATCGACTCGGACGGTGCAGATCACGGCGTATAGTTGAAGGTGCTCGCTAGAAAGTTGGTTTTAACTAATTGTAAAAAAAGATTTATTTTAGATACCTATCTGTTGTTTAAACGTATGAATCCATTAATATGAATCGACTTTATGATTATAAGAGATTGGTATGTCTACGTTTTTATTTATTTGGAATCCTAAAAGATGGAATTGGCCAGATTTGGCAAATCAGATTCAAGAATTAAAAGAAGGAAAAATTGTAAAGCGAAATTGGTCTACAGGAGGCAAGGTAAATGGACTCAAGGATGGTGATCGATTTTTAATGATGAAATTAGGCGAAGAACCTAAAGGAATCATAGGTTATGGGACATTTGATAACTTAAGACCAGAACTACATTGGGATCCTGAAAAGGCAAAAGAAGGAAAGACCTTGCCTAATGTTGATTTAAATTTTGAGTTTCTTAGTTCACAGCCATTAATTGAAGAAGATGAGCTAGATATAAGGTATGGAAGTGAAGTTTCAACCTGGACTCCTGGTAGTAGTGGTAATCAAATCCCAGATGATGTAGCTGATAGCATTTTGCAAGTTATAAATTCAAGAAAAGTATTAGAAGTAAAGCCAATTAAACAGTCAGTACTATTTGCTCGTATTGGTTTTATGGAGTATTACCAAGGTGCATTTGATGGAGATTTACCAATTGGAGGTGGGAGTTTTAATGATGAGAATACAGGTTACGAAGCCTGCAATTTTCTAGATGTTAATGGAAAAGTATATGGCTATTATCAACCATCGATGAATTCAGGAAAGGTGAACCTTGAAAGAATTGATCCAAGTAAAAAAGATTTAGAAAATTTAGACAATGTTTTAGTAATTTTCTTTTCAACATTGCCGAAAATATTGTCGCATCATAACTCGACAAAAGATGCAATTAATTCTTCTGCTGTGATTGTTGGGTGGTATAAGAACGCTATGGTGTACAGAGAGCATCAGAAAATTGATAGACAAATTCAAGGTGTAGATCAGGATATATATTTTATTAAAGCGAATACGGAAGATGCATATCTCTTACCAGTAGATAAGCGTGTATATAAAATTGGTCATGGAATTATGGGTAAAAAAGGAGGTAATCCAGGTCAATCAAATAGCTTCTATGTTTATGATAAGAATAAAAAATTAAAAGATTTATTTGATGTGAAAAACAAATGGATTAGTCAAGCGATAGATTATGTGAATACATACACTGGTCCATTTATTAAGTCTGACCAAGAGCGTGCAGAACAGAATGCTTATAATGGGCAATTTAGAACAAATAGTAATGGAGCTGGTTTTCAAAGTAATGCATTGATTCGCGTTGCTGTCGAAAAATATGCTATGCAAAGGGCAGAACAAGCTTTAACTGAAAAAGGCTACGACGTAAGAACTACTCATGAAAATGGACAGAATATTTGCGGAAATTCTCCATTCGATATGAAAGCTTATAAAGATGGAAAAGAGTATTTTGTTGAGGTGAAAGGCACACAGTCAGATGGATCATCTGTAATTTTGACTTACAATGAGGTTCAGTTGCATACAAATCCAGATAATAGAGTGATCTTATGTGTAGTACATTCGGTTAAGGTGGATGATGAGAAAATAAATCATAAATCGGGTGAGATTATTATTCACGATCCATGGGTATTAGATACAAACAAGCTTAAAGAGATTTCTTATTTTTATAAATTTTAAGAAGAATATAGAAATGACCGAAGCGCAATTGTTGCACTAGGTTGATTGAAAAGCTCATCAAAAGGTGGGCTTTTTTATTGCCGGCAGTTCGTGCAACAGAGTGGGTTATGTGAAAAAGTGAATAATGAAAATACACTGCAGTTAGAACAACAATACGCAATATATTCACAAATCTAGAGACCAATAAGAATGTCATTTCCAGACTGGTTAGCAGCTGCAATGAAATATTTGAGCGAACTTCAATATTTTGTTGCAGGAATGATGGGGGCAGCGGTGGCAACTCGATACAACAAAGAACAGCTTAAAACACCCAAAGACTACGCCGTGTTTTTACTGTCAGGTGCATTTACAGCACATTATCTTACGCTCTTGATTATGTACTTCACCAAGCTTGCACCAGAACATGCTGGTGGTATTGGTTTTCTAACAGGTGCACTCGGCGGTTTGATGTTCCAAGAGCTATTCCAATGGGTGAAGTCTGGTGCTTGGAAAGAGGTCGGCTTTTTTAATTACTTATTGGACATGTTCAAAGACTGGTTAAGCAAAGGGCGTAAGAAATGACAGACTTTACATCCAACATCACACGCCTATTGCGTGGGGAAGAAGGCGAAGTCCTTACCGAATATAAAGATCATTTGGGTTATTCGACCATTGGTGTCGGTCGTTTAATTGATGCACGCAAGGGCGGTGGCATCACTACAGAAGAATCAGCCTATCTACTCAGCAATGACATTCAGAAGAAACTGAGTGAGCTTGAGCGTAAATTGCCATGGGTCAAGGAGCTTGATGAAGCCCGCCGTGGCGTATTGCTGTCTATGGCGTTCCAAATGGGAACAGATGGATTGCTTGGCTTTAAAAATACGCTAGAGATGGTGCGTACTGGTCGCTACACAGATGCGGCCAAAGGCATGCTCAACTCACTCTGGGCAAAGCAGACACCGCAACGCGCCAAGCGCCACTCAGAGCAAATGCGTACAGGCAAATGGGTGATTAAGAGTGGATATTAAAGTGATAAAAATCATTTCTGTAGGTACTTTCTGGGGGGCACCGCTTGCGGGGGCAAAGACCTCGCAGGATTCCATATCTGCGTGAATTTTAAAATCGCACCAAACTACTATATCTCACATAAAAAATGGGTTGGAAATTGAGTTTAAATGGCGGATTCAAAAAAGGGTCAGATCGTAAATAGGACGGGGCTTTCAGACGTTTTTGGAGTTGCCTTAACCACGATTGATTCTTGGGTTCGTCAGGACTGTCCAGTTGTAGTCCGAGGGCGTGGAAAAGGGCAAGAATGGCAGTTTAATACAGCGCATATTGCCAAGTGGTTACAAGATAAGGCAGCCGATGAAGCTACAGGTGAAATCCCTGATGACATCAATCTTTTAAAAATAAGAAAAGCCAAAGCAGAAACAGAATTGGCTGAGTTAGAGCTAGCCGAAAAAAAAGGTGAAGTTGCCTTGATCGCTGAATTTGAACGTGCTCAATCTATAGTCTTCGGTACCATCCGTTCAAACATGATGAATATCCCACAGCGTGCAGTCCTACAACTACTCGGTGAAACTGATGCACGTGTCTTTAAGGAAAAACTTAAGGCAGAAATCGTACTTGCTTTAGAGTCAGCGGCAGATGCTGAATTCGAGGAAGATGAAGATGTCTGATTTATCCATATTCAGTAATTTTTATTCAGTGATTGATGCATTGAAGCGTTCAATGTCTCATCTTGTCCCGCCTGCAGAAATCAAGCCAAGTGAATGGGCAGAGAAAAACATTAAGATCCCTGTGGGGAATGCGATACCAGGTCCGATTAATTTTGATAATGCACCCTATCAACGAGGCATGATTGATGCCATCAAAGAATATGGAGTTCGCCGTATTACTTACATGACTGGGGCACAGCTTGGGAAAACCACCATTCAGCAATGTGCCACCGGTTATTTTATTGCACATGAACCCAAATCACAGATCTTCGTGCAACCGACTCAAGGTGATGTTCAGACCTTCCTAGAAACCAAGCTTCGTCCAATGATTGAAGCGAATAAATCGATTGCCCAAAAGATGGCAAAGCCTCGCAGCCGTGATGGTGTGAATAACAGCCGTATGATTTCCTATATTGGTGGCTGGCTGATGTTTTCATGGGCGGGATCTCCTAAGACTTTACGGTCAAGATCTGCACCTATTACCCATGCTGATGAAATTGATGGAATGGAGGCAACAGCCGAGGGAGATCCAATTGAATTATTGGCCCAGCGTTCTGCAACTTTTGGTGATCAAGCCTTAAGAACCGAATCCAGTACACCTACAGTTAAAGGTGCCAGTCGGGTTGAATCAGCTTATTATCGCGGGGATCGTCGCCGCTATTATGTGCCATGTCCTAAGTGTGGTGAAGCTCAATACCTGAAATGGGAAAATGTGTGGTGGGATGGTCGCAGATCTACCAATATTCAAGATGCACGCGAAGATGTTGATCAACAACACTTAACCGAGACCGCAGGTTATCGTTGTGAATGTTGTAATGAGGTGTGGTCTGATGGTGAACGGATTGCTGCCATTCGCAATGCTGAAAAACTAGGTCACGGATGGAAAGCTGAATTGCCATTTAAAGGGCATATTAGTTTTCATGCACCAGAGATGCTGTCTACCTTTCGTAAGATGTCAGATATTGTGCAGTCTTACTTGGATAAGTTGGCACTGGATGATTTGCAGGTATTTGTGAATGTGTCCTTAGGGGAAACTTTTGAGGAAAATGCAGATAAGGTAGATTCTGAGTCTTTGCAAGCCCGAGCAGAAGAATATAAAGCCACTGTACCCGTGGGTGGGGTCTATCTCACTTGTGGTATTGATATGCAGATGGATCGGCTAGAGCTCGAGATTGTCGCATGGGGTGTGGGTGAGGAAAGTTGGTCCATTGATTATCGGGTGTTATGGGGTGATCCACTCGGTGATGAAGTTTGGCAAGACTTGGACGATGTTTTGGAAGAAACTTACATGCATGAGTCTGGGGCTCAACTGAGTATTTCATCTGCTTGTTTAGATACAGGGGGTACCAATGGTTATACCCAAGCAGCTTATGAGTATGTGAAGAGCCGTCGAAATAGGAAATTGTTTGCGATTAAGGGGCGTGGTGGCTGGGGATTGCCAATTGTGCAAAGCCCGCAACGTAAACAGTCAGGTAAGGATAAGCGTAAAATTGACCTGTTTATTGTGGGAACGGATGAAGCCAAACTGGTGGTATCTCGCCGTTTAACCTTAGACAAAGGTGGTCCTGGTTATTGTCATTTCCCAATTCAACGTGAGACTGAATGGTATAAGCAAATTACTGCGGAAAAATTGGTACTGAGATATATCAAAGGTCAGCCGATACGTGAATGGCATAAACCAGATCGTGCACGGAACGAGGGCTTGGATTGTCGTGTTTATGCTTTGGCGGCATTAAAAATTATGCAGCCAAACCTGAAGCGGATTTCTGAGCGATTGCAGCAGCAGGATGTTGAAGCACCAAAAGAACAAGAGCCTCCACAAGTGAAAAATGTTGCCAAAGTTGTTGTGCGTAAGCGGACTAGCTCAACTGTAGAAAAATCGACTACGGTTGTTAAAAAGAAGAAGGTGTTTGGGAATAGGAAGTAAGTGAAAAACTGAATAAGGAAAAATTGATTTGTTTTTTCTAGGCTAGACCAATGGTTTTCGCTTAGATAGCAAAAAGCCAAGAATTCGCAGTTCTTGGCTTTTTTGTTTCCAACCCTTAACAACAATAAGGATCAGAACATAGATGAATTTTAATCTAAATTTGAAGGTAGATAAAGTGATGGAGTTATTTGCTAAATATAAATCGTTACGATTGATGTTCTATTCGATGGTCTGGGTCGCTTTTATTTATTCTTTGGCTCGATTGTTGGAAGTAATACGTTGGTGGTAAGAGGTCTGAGTAGAATTTTTGAGCCAAATGGTGTATTTATGTCTGCAATAACATTGGCTTAGATGGCTTACCTTATAATGTACAAAATTATCTTCACTTTACTTTTATGCTGCTGTGCTACGGCTTATGGAGCAGAAGTAGATAACGCTTTACTTAAGAAAAACTTAGAAGCGGCAAACTTGCAAATTGAAGTTTTAAAAGCTCAAGTTGAAGTGATGAAAAGTTATCAAGATAAGTTTCTTTCTACGGTTTATTGGTCATTAGGCGGAGTCCTTGGAATAGTAGTTTTATTAGTCGGTTACAACTGGTTTACTAATTTTAAAAACCAAGAAAAAGAAATTCAGACTCTGAAAAATTATGTAGAAAAAGAATTCAGACAAAAGAAAATTGAGTTAGAGGGTAGCATTGGTCAAGAAATTAAAGATATTTGGCGGGAAGAGAGTAAAAGTTTGTGGTTCGAAGTTAATGAACTTCAGTATCAATTTTATTTAGCGAAATTTAATGAATATAAAAGTGATCAAATTTATTCACTTAGTATAAGTCAAATTAAACTAATGATCAGTATCAGCAAAAAAATGAAATATGAGTTTCGAGTAAAGAAAGGATTAGATTATTTGGTAAATGTGTTGGAATTGACTTTGAGTGAAAAACGTAAAAGTATAATGACTACTGATCTGGTTTCTATAGTAGAAGAAATTTTATCGATGGCGGGTGATGAATATGCTCCTATAAAAAGAAGAGCAAATGACTTAATTTCTAAAATCCATGATTTAAATTAATATTCAAAATAAGCCAATTTTATTCTTTTATTTAAATTTTTCATAAATAATATAGTAGTTTTTCACATTACAAATCTTAGATTATCTTCGTGTGAACGATATCTCCCCCTTTAGATTACTCTGCGAGATCAGGGGAGATCAACTTTCATTCTTTTACATGACTACTTATAAGAAATAGTGAATTAGTCATTAATACTACTTCGTAGCATAGGCAGGAAGTATAGTTTTTCTAATATTCTACTTAAGTGATTGATTGTGTAAGCACCATCAGGAAAAGCATTATTGTTCTTAATTATATATTCTGCACTGTCACTAAAAAATCTTATACCATCTTCAATTTTTTCTACGCCAAGATTTTTTCTATTGCTGGGATCTCTATATAAAAAAAGTTCAAATGCTTGCTCAACACCTTTAATTGTTGGTTGTCTAAAGCCGTGTACTGTTCCATGTATTTCCACTTCAGGGTCTTGAATTAGGGCTGAAGCTAAGATACAGGCAAATTCATGTGCTTTTGCTTCTATTAACTCCTTATTAATCCATTTTGATTGTTCAAGTCGATAAACTACTTCACCATTAATAGTCCGATGGTTATTTTTAGCTTGTTCTTCGATGTACTCTTTTAACTCTTGAGTAACTCTAAGTTTAAGTTGAGCATCTTCTGACATGATTTATCTCCAAAGTTGATACAAATAAAATAACACATTGACCTTTGAACCACAATGGTTTAGATTTGAACCAATTTACAGGAAATTGTAAATTCAATAAAAAGCCTCGCTGTCCGTGGAAAGAAAACGAGGCCCGTGCCTAAATCAATGGAGATATAGACATGTCAAGTCTAGCACAAATCAATACGACAGAAATAGCAGTTGTAAATTTCAAGTCTGTTCCAGTAGTTACAACCGAAATGCTTGCAAGTTTTTATGGAACAGAAACTATACGTATTCAACAAAATCATTCGAGAAACTTAAAACACTTTGTTGAAGGTAAGCATTTTTTTAAGTTAATTGGAGAAGAATTAAGAAACTTCAAAAAAGCAGTAACTAGCTTCAAGATAGTTAGTCAAAATGCTAAACATTTAGTGCTATGGACAGAACGCGGTGCAGCCCGTCATGCAAAAATGCTCGATACAGACCAAGCATGGGAAGTATTTGAACAACTCGAAGACTGCTATTTCCACCGCCAAGACATCTTAGCGAAAACACATAAGTCAGATCGCTCACCACTCAACGATGCTGTAAATATGTTGGTGGCAAAAACCAAACATCTTAACTTTAGCGAAGCCTATAAATTAGTACATCAAAGATTCAACGTTCAGCATATTGAAGATATTCCATTTGAAACAATACCTGTCGCCGTGGAATATGTACATCACTTGGTTGCTATGTTTAGCCAAGCAGACAAAAACCAACATACAAATGCAAAAAATATAGATGCCGTTGCACGCCACATGCTTTGGCTAAACCATTGGTGGTCAGAGTTTGGTGCGACAATAAGAAAGCTCAGTCCGACAATGGGGCATGGCATACATGACCACTTTACGTTTGGTGCAGAAGATGCCCGACAAATTGTAGGGCGTGAAGTATATATGCCTATTTTTGAACTTGCCCAAAAACACAACTGGCACAAAGGCGGATTGGGTTTTAAACAGCTACAAGCGTGTGGAGCGATCAACTACAGCGTTAAATCGTGAAAAACTGAATAATGAACTAAGTTTTTACTTTATCTAACCTCGCATTATGCGGGGTTTTTTATTGCCCTAGAAAAGACAAAAGCCCATGACGGCAATCATGAGCTTTCTGTTTAACCCACTAACAGCACTAGAGGATTAAAACTTAGATGAATTTTAACCTAAATTTAAGGGTTGATAAAGCAATGGATAAGTTATCTGAAAGTAGAACATTAAGGGTATGGACCTACATCATCGGGTGTTTGGTGATTATTGGAATACTCTTTCTGCAAGCTGCACCAATTCTAGCTTCGATAGCAAAAATTATTGAAGTGATTGGATAAGGATAGCCACAATAAATGACCTACTTTCCAAAACAAATTACCGGAGGTCTCACCTTTAACTTTAAGGTGAATCTGACGGCTTATCCTGCCTCAAGTGGTTGGTCTCTTGTTGCTTATTTACGTGGCGAGTCTGTCATTGATCTACAGTCACAGGCAGATGGTAACCAACATGTTTTTAATATCTCCGCTGAAATCACAAAAACTTATACCGCAGGTCATTACGGCTATTCACTTCGCGCAATCCATACATCAGGCACAGTGGATGAGCTTGAGTCAGGTGTGGTTGAGATTAAAGCAGACCTTGCCTCTCTATCGGGATCTTCCGACTTAAGAAGTCATGCTCAAAAAACCTTATCTGCTTTGGAAGCTGTGATTGAAGGTCGTGCAAGTTTAGACCAAGAACGTTATCGCATTAATAACCGTGAGCTTTACCGCACCCCTATGGAAACGCTGATTAAATTGCGTAACCAGTACCGTGCTGAAGTTTCGCAGGAACGCGCCAAAGCTTCGGGAAAAAGTGTGTTTGGTCAGGTTATACGGGTCAAATTGGGGTAATTACTAGTGCTGAATATTTTGAAACGTCAAATTGCTGAAGTCCCGAATGTAACTCAGATTAACAGTCATGAGTCTGTGGTGAAAAAGGGCAGCCGAGTATTTAGTAATGCCATGCGTTGGTTTAAAGCGGGTGTGAATGATCGATTAACTTCGGCTTGGCCATCTACGCCGTTACCTGCAGATTTAATTGTCGAACGGTACCAGCGCACCCTAGTTGCACGTAGTCGAGAGCAATGTGCCAATAATGATTATGGTCGTAATTATCTACGTTTAACCCATCAGAATATTGTGGGGCCACAAGGGGTCACGCTTCAGGCACAGATCCGTAATGGGCAAGGGAAATTAGACAATAAGCTGTGTGATGCGGTTGAGCAGGAATGGGCGAATTGGAATAAAAAGCATTATTGTGACATTCAGGGCAAAAAGTCTTGGCGTTCTATTCAACGCTCTTGTGTGATTTCGGCTGCCAAAGATGGTGAATTCTTTGTGCGTATTATTCGCGGTGCTGATGCTGGGGATTATGGTTTTGCTGTGCAAATGATTGATGCACAGCGTTGCCCGATCATGTATAGCGCAAAGCTTTCAGGCGGTCGATTTATTCGTCAGGGCATTGAGTTTAATCAATTTGGGCGTCCGATCGCTTATTACTTCGATAGTGATTCAGAAGAAGAAAAACAATATCGCTTTGGTTCTGGCAATTATATCCGTGTACCTGCTGAGCAAATCATTCATGGCTATTTAGAAGAAATTGTTGGTCAAAAGCGTGGCTTACCTTGGACAGCGACAAGTCTGTTCCGCATGAAACAGCTTTCCGAATTTGAAGATAGTGCGATTACCAATGCACGGATCTCCGCCAATAAGATGGGCTTTATTCAATGGAAAGAAGGGCGTGGACCAGAATTCGATCCTGAAGAAGATGAGATCATCATTGAAAGCCAGGCGGGTGAATTTCCAGTTTTGCCAGATGGCGCTGAACTTAAAGAGTGGTCTCCCAATTATCCAACAGGTGAATTTTTGCCATTTCATAAAGCTATGCTGCGTTCAATGGCTGCTGGTATGGGTGTGCTTTATAACAATCTAGCTTCTGATCTTGAAGGTGTGAATTTTTCCAGTATTCGCCAAGGCACTTTAGATGAGCGCGAGCACTGGAAAGAACTTCAACAATGGTTAATCGAGGCTTTAATAGAACCTGTTTATTACGCGTGGCTTGAATATGCCTTGCTGAAGGGAGTGATTAAGAAAGGCAATGTGTCGTTAAAGGCAGTGGATATTGAACGCTACACCCAAGTGAGTTGGCAACCACGCCGTTGGGCTTGGATTGATCCATCAGCCGATGTGACTGCAGCTGAAAAATCGAAGAACAACATGCTCACTTCTGCAGGGGCAATTATTCGTGAACAAGGCAAAGATCCACAAACGGTATGGGCTGAAATTGCACGAGATACCCGGGCCATGATTGATGAATTGGTGGCGCAGGATATTAGTAAAGAAATCGCTGAAGAAATGGTTTTAGCCAGTATGGGGCATAAACAAACGACAGGGGTCGGAAGACCTAAAGAGGGTATGTAATGAATATTCGTAGAACAAATATGTCAATCGCTTTGGCAGGGATGTCCTTTACCCGTGATGCTGCTCAAACTAAGCCTTTACCTGACTTCAATAAAGACAAACTGGTGCGTAACTATATCGTTGATGATTTCAAAGTCGATTTGGAAAAGCGCACGGTCGAGCTTTCATTCTCGAGTGAAACAGAGGTAGGTCGTTGGTTTGGTATAGAAATTCTGGATCATAGCCAAGGGGCAATTGATTTTACACGCTTGCATAGCCGTGCACCGTTTTTGATGGATCACAATTCCCGTGATCAGGTCGGTGTGGTTGAAAGTGCATGGTTGGATCAGTCTCAACGGAAAGGGCGTGCCTTAGTCCGTTTGAGTAAGTCTGCACGTGGTGAGGAAATCCTTCAGGACATTAACGATTTAATCCGAACCAATATCAGTGTGGGTTACACCATTCAGAAAGCCATTCTAAAAGAGCAGCGTGAACATGACGATGTTTATTTAATTACTGGGTGGCAGCCTTATGAAATCTCATGTGTTTCTATTCCTGCTGATACCAATGTCGGTGTGGGGCGTTCGAGTGAAAAACTGAATAATGAAAATATTCCTGCCGTTCCACAAAATGAGCCTATAGCAATTATTCCAACGAATCAGCAAAGAGCAAAACGTATGAATTGGGACTACTTTACAGATGCACAAGGCAACCAAGTTCGTCAGCGCCTCAATGAAAATGGCGAGCGCTATGGCGATATTGAAATGGTACGTGCAGCAGGTGACACCGCTGAACGTGGTGCAGAAACGGAACGTAAACGTGTTAGTGAACTGATGCAATTGGGCGAGCGTTTTGGTGCAAGTGATTTGGTGCGTCAATACATCGATGAGAAAAAATCGCCAGCTGAACTTCAGAATGCAATTTTAGAGCGTATGCATGGTGACCAGGGGAAACCCATTACGGAACAACCCAAAAGCAACAATGCCAATATCGGTCTTACGGGTGATGAAGCGCGTTCATTCAGTTTAATGCGTGCTGTACGTGCCATGTTGCCAAATGCAACGCAGGCAGACCGAGAGGCAGCTGCATTTGAACTTGAATGTTCAGAAGCAGCACAAAAGGCTTATGGTCGTTCTGCTCAAGGAATTTTAGTTCCTGCAGATGTGCTTAGCCGTGTGTTTGAAGTTGGAACTTCTCAGAATGGTGCGACCTTGGTGGGAACTGACCACCGCGCGGATATGTTCATTGAAATGCTGCGTAATCGTTCAACCATTATGAACCTAGGTTTCATTATGGATGGCTTGGTCGGTGATGCTGAGATTCCTAAACAAACAGGTGGTGCAACTGCCTATTGGTTGGGTGAAGAGGAAGATGTGCCAGCATCAAGCCCTGCAACAGGTCAATTAAAACTTAGCCCTAAAACTGTGGGTGGTCGAGTTGAGATCAGCCGTAAGTTGATGCAACAAAGTTCGCCTGCTGCGGAACAATTAGTCTGGAATGACTTAAACCGTGCCTTGGCTTTGAAAATTGATAAAGCGGCCTATTACGGCACGGGAGGAGACAATCAGCCACTCGGCTTAAAAAATATCTCGGGTGTCAATGCCGTGAGCTTTGCAGCCGTGAATCCAACCTTTGCTGAATTGGTGCAAATGGAATCGGAAATTGCTTCAGACAATGCCGATGTTGATCGTATGTCTTATGTGATTAACGCTGCAATGCGCGGGAATTTTAAAACTTCTGCAAAATTCGGATCTGGTACGGAAAGTACGATTTGGGAACCAGGTAATACCGTGAATGGCTACCGCACTGAGGTGACCAATCAAATTGAAGCAGGTGATGTGTTCTTCGGTAACTTTGCAGACTTGATCATTGCAATGTGGGGCGGTTTGGATCTAACCATCGATCCATATTCTTTAAGTTCAAAGGGTGGTTTACGCATTGTGGGCTTCCAAGATGTGGACTTTGTTTTACGTAATACAGAATCCATTTGTTACGGCAAAAAAACTGTCTAATTGATCAGCCACTGCGGTGGCTTTCTTCTCTAATTTTGTGAGCATATATCCATGAAAACAAATGTCGTAATTGCCTTAACTTCTGCAGTAGTGATTGAAGGTGAAATTCGTAAAAAAGGCGATGAAGTTGAAGTCTCGCATGCATTGGCGCAAGACCTGTTACGCCGTGGTCGTGGCACCTTGGTTGAGGGTGATGATGAAGGGCAAGAAGTTGATTTGGCTAAGTTGAACAAAGCCCAGTTGGTTGAGTTCGCTTTGCATGAATATGAAATTGAGCTAGATGCTGCATTGACCAAAGAAAAAATGATTGAAGCGATTCAAGCTGCTGCTGAAGCCGAGTAAAGCCTATGCCAAGTTGGGAAAACCTCGATGTATTTTTGCAATTAGATGATGTGGGTGGTTTTGGTACCACAGCAACCTTGCAATTTACAGATGGGTCGGAGCATTCAGTCAAAGGTATTTTTGATGAGCCTTATTTGAATGCCCAACTTGGCGAATATGAAATTGATGAGGCTCAACCGCGTTTTACCTGTAAAGCAGCAGATGTTGCTGGGGTGAAACGTGGAGATTATTTACTGTTTGCTGATGGTCAAAAATACTTTGTGATGGGCTACCCGCAACAGGATGGTACGGGGATGGCTGTTCTGAAGTTGGAAACCGCACGTGATTAGATTAAATGTCGAATTGCAGGGTATTCAAGCAGTTATCGATGAATTAGAACCCACTGAAAAGCAAGCTGAAAAAGCCATGCAACGTACCTTAAACCGCATGGCGAAATGGCTACAAACCCGTACAGCACGGGGCTTGAGTAAAGAACTGGAAATGTCACAACGAATTATTCGTAGACGTTTAAAAAAGAGCAGCATTTTAAAGACTTCGACAGGCTATTCGATCAAGTTGTTTTACGGTCTGAATGATGTAGACCTGATTCACTTGAGTCCAAGACAAACCAGAAAAGGTATCACAGCGGGAAAGCGTAAAGTGAATGGGGCTTTTATAGCGAAGTCTAAACATCAAGTGTTTAAGCGGATTGGCAAATCCAGATTACCAATTGAAAAGCAGTCCGAAGCAATTAAAGCCAAAGCGGATGCTTATTTAGAAGGGGCTGAGTTTAATTCAGTCGATTTTCATGAACAGTTTTTTAAAACCTTGGAGCATGAATTGAAATGGTTGATGCGATAACTGGGGTGGATCTTGATCAATTACATGATGTGATTGAAGCAAAATTACGGACTCAATTTCCTGCATTTAAATTGGTGCAGTTTTATCGGGATGAGGAAGAGCGCAAAGCACCCGGTCAGCAGGAATTACCTGCATTACTTTTAGAACTGACTAATTTTGATATTGATGTCGATGGTGATGCAGGCACAGAACAGATGCCTTTAACTGCAAAATTTGAAGCACGCATTATCGATACGTTTAATCAGCGCCGCGCCAAGATTAATGTACGTAAACTGGCTGCAGCAGTTGCCCTATATATTTTTAAGAATAAGCATTTTACTGGATTGGGAAAATTTGGTGTGGGTGTGAGCACCGTGGATGACATCACCGAAGATGCCTTTTTTCCTGAGCTTGATCGGCTAGAAGTGTGGCGAGTGGATTTTTCGACACGGCTTGTCGTGGGTGAAAATGTCTGGGTTGAATCAGGTGAAACGCCTATTCCTGTCTTTAGTTATGCCCCTGAAATTGGCTTAGGGCATGAAGAAAAGTATCAAGAATTACAGCTCAATCAGGAGGTGCCATGAGTTATGCCGCAGCGCAAATTGATCGCATCCTCGCGAGTTTGGTTCGCTTTGGGCGCATCGTTACTGTAGATCATAGCCAGGCTGAGGCTACAGTAGATTTTGATGGAGAGTTGGTTGAAGGCATTGTCTGGCTAAAAACGAGGGCAGGAGATGATCGTAGTTGGTCTGCCCCTAGCAAAGATGAATATGTACTCGTTCTTTCTGCCAGTGGAGAATTATCCCAAGGGGTAATTTTAGGTGCTTTGGAGCAAACGAAATTCCCTAATGTGGGTGCGGATGCCAATCCAGTGACGGTTTATAGCGATGGCACCAGAATTCATTATGACAAAAGTAGCCATGTTTTAACGGTGGATTGTAGCGCCTCAAGTGGCACAGTAAATGTGCTGTGTGATCAAGCAAATGTGAAAGCAACTTCATCCGTTTTGTTTGATACACCACAAGGCACTTTCACGGGAAATTTAACTATTGGCGGATCGCTTGGTGTTACTGGGAATTCATCAATGTCTGGAAATGTTGAATTTACAGGCGGTAGCGTTAAACACGGTGGTAAAGAAATTGGGAAAAGCCATACACATAAAGGCGTTCAATCGGGTGGCAGTAATTCAGGAGATGTGAACTGATGACCATGAGCCGAGAAACTGGACGAAGCCTTTCTGAAATAGAGCATCTAAAGCAGTCGGTAGTGGATATTTTGTCTACACCGATTGGGAGTCGTGTCATGCGTCGAGGTTATGGCTCTCGCTTATTTGATCTGATTGATGCACCACTGAACCGCGCAACGCTAATTGATTTATATGCTGCAGTTGCAGAAGCATTAGCCAAGTGGGAAGACCGTATTACCGTGCAGCAGGTGGACGTTACAAGTAGTCAAATTGGGCAAATCACTCTGGCAATTACAGGCATTTATAACATTGATGGTAATCCATTAAGACTAGATGGGATTGTTATTAAAAAATGAATTTAGCAGATTTTAGTGCTTTATCGGCACCAGCTTTAATTACAGAGCTTGATTTTGAAACCATCTACGCAGAGCGCAAGGCTGCATTCTTAGCGCTGTATACCGATGCAACTGCTCAAGCAAAAATGAGTAAAACCTTGGAGCGCGAATCTGATCCTGTGGTGAAACTGCTACAAGAATCGGCCTATCGCGAGGTTTTATTTCGTCAGCAACGCAATGATGATGTAAAGGCTTTATTAGTGTTGTATTCATCTGGCTCCAATCTGGATCAGTTGGTGGTGGATCGGGGATTAAAACGTCTGATTATTACACCTGCAGATAACACTGTTGTGCCACCTGTAGATGCCGTATATGAAAGTGATCATGATTTAAAAGAACGCTATCTATTGGCCATGGATGGTTTAAGTGTCGCAGGTCCAGTATCTTCATATCAGTTTTATGCAGAAAGTGCCGATGGCCGGGTGGGTGATGTTTCGGTAGTGTCACCCCAAGTTGATTTAAGCAATATCGTGCTAGAGAATTTGACAAAAGCCCAGTTGATTCAGCTGATTGGGAACCTGTTCTATCTGGATATTTATATTCTGCAAAATGACTCTGAAACAGGCGTTGCGACTCAAGAATTGATTAATATCGTACAAGTTGCTTTAGATGACGAAAAGGTTCGACCTTGTTGTGATAAGGCGATTGTTAAAAGTGTATCAGTCGTAAATTACAGCATTGTTGCAACAATCTTTGCGAAACAGACTGCCCAAGCTGCGGCAGTTTTGGAGATAGCTCAACAGAACCTACAAAACTATGTGGCTGAGCAAAAGAGGATTGGGCGTAGTATTCGTCGTTCAGCCATTTATGCCGCTTTACATGTAGATGGGATTGAGCATGTTGATATCACGTCACCTGCTGCGGATATTGTGATTGATGCTACCCAAGCGGGGCATTGCACCAACATTGATATTTCTGTGGAGGCATACGAATGAGTCTCTTACCTGTCAATGCAACAGATCTAGAACGCAAACTTGAGCAAACCACACAGCAGGAAACACTTTTAGAGCAACGCCTTACCAAGTTGATCAATATTGATCAAATCCCTGATCGGTTCTTAGATGTATTAGCGATTCAGTTTTCGATAGATTATTGGCGCTATGACTGGGCACCTTCACTCAAACGTGCTCGATTAAAACAAGCCTTTGAACAACATAAGAAAAAGGGGACGCCCTATTCCATTAAATCGGCACTGATACCCTTTGGCTATGAAGTGAGTTTGGTTGAGTGGTGGCAAACAGAACCCAAGGGAATACCAGGAACATTTTATCTGGAATTAGATTTGGTTGGTCGACCTTTGGATGAAAGTTTATTTAAAGAAGTGAATCGCTTGGTTGATGAAACTAAACCTGCTTCAAGACGTTTAAGCAGATTAACAATTTCTGCAAATCCATTATTAAGTTTAAAAAATATCGTAGCGCATCAATCTGCGTATACCTCGGTCAGTGAGCCTAAACCATGAGTGATTATTTTAACGTTACGACAAATAATGGTGATGCTGCGATTGCTGCGGCAATTGCGAATAATACAAAACTGAATATTACGCACGTTGCTTTTGGTGATGGCAATGGGGCCGTACCTACACCTAGCAAAACCAGAACGACCTTAGTAAAGGAAGTGCATCGTCAAGCAGTCAGTAAATATAGTATTCATCCTACGGTGTTGAACTGGCTGACTGTTGAAGCAATTATTCCTTCTGATATCGGTGGGTTTTGGATTCGTGAAATTGGCTTGATTGCGAATAATGTTTTGATTTCACATGGCTCACATGCACCATTTTTTAAAGTTGCTGAAACCAATGGGGTGAGTGAATTTCGCCTGAAATATACCATTGATATTCAAGATGGTTCGGTCGTCAGTCTTATTTTGGATGAATCCTTAATTTATGCAACTCAAGCTTGGGTTAATGAGAATTATATCCGTCGTAATGAATTGGTGGATAACCTGACCACCAATGATTCAACGAAACCGTTGACTGCCAAGCAAGGTAAAGCACTTCAAGATAATAAATTAGATAAGACTGCAAATGCTGTAAGCGCTGAAAAACTGAGATTATCGGGCGATAAACACCTGACAAGTACAACATCAGGTTGGGTGAAGTTTGCTACCGCTAAAATTCTGCAAAGTGGGGAGAGCGTTCGAATTGAGTTCACAGGTGGTGCTGGCTATAACCAATCAATTCCTACCCAATGTGGGCTACAAACTGTAGTTTTACGTTCAGGCAATGGAACGCCAGCCACTGGCATGAATTGCGTTTGGTATACAGTTGATGGTCTGAATAATTTTTTGAATGTTGGCATAGTTGCTCTTGGTTCAGATAACTATGAAATTTGGATTAATGCGTTAAATTATACCCGTGTTCAATGGGTCGCATTTGTGAGTTTAAACTCACAGCTTGATATTAATCCGCAAGTCGCACAAGTGAACGCTCCCGATAATTTAGTTGGAGCAACAAATTACATTTTGCCACGTATAAGCAGTAATGTTGCTTCTGCAAGTAAATTACAAACAGCTCGAACGGTCAGTTTCTCTGGTGCTGCTACGGGTTCATTCAACTTTGATGGTTCAGCAAACTCATCCTGTATCCTAACTCTTGCCAATTCTGGCGTGGTTGCGGGGACTTATGCATCAACCATCCAAATCCCATCTATTACTGTGAATGACAAAGGGCAAATCACAAGTTTGTCACAACAGAACATCCGTTCAGCTTCAGTTATCCAAAGCGGTGTAGTTCAACTGAATAACACATTGACCAGTACCGCTGCAGATCAAGCCTTAACGGCTGCCCAAGGTAAAGCACTTCAGGACAGCAAATTAGCAAATAGTGCCAATCTGTCAGATTTAGCAGATGCTACAACTGCAAGAACAAATTTAGGGCTGGGTTCAGCAGCAACATATAATATTGGGACTTCTGGGACTGCGGTACCATTACTGAATGCAACAAATAAATGGGCACCTCAATCGATTAGCGCTTCATACCCTTCATTACGTCTCGAACTAGCAAATGTAAATGAGGGTTCAACCAGTAAATGGTGGGGGATTGAAGCTTCAGGTACTGGGGATGCGTCTAGCTGCTATGTATGGAGACGTTCTGAACCAAATAATAATATAGGTCAAATAGTTGTTTATTTCCCTTTAGCATCGGGCACACTTGCGCTGACCAGTTCAGATATTACAGGCAATGCCGCGACTGCAACCAAACTTGCTACAGCACGAACAATTAATGGTGTCAATTTCGATGGCTCAGCAAACATTACAATTGCTGATGGTACAAAGCTTGCTTTGACAGGTGGTACGGTTACAGGTGTAACGACTTTTAATGCCTCAATTACACTTAAAAATGGGATTAATTCTGCCATAGCGGTCAGCTTTCTTAATTCTGGTTCTGCTCAAAATATTAATGTTGGTGGCTTATTAGTATCGAACTCATATTCAGATGCATCATTGGTACCAGTGAATGGGATCTACTCTAAAGGTGATATCAAGACCATTGGGTCTATGTATGCCAACAAATTCGAAGGAGATCTCACAGGCAATGCCGCGACTGCAACTAAACTTGTAGTACCGAAAAATATCAATGGCACCCCATTTGATGGTTCTGCTGATATTAATATTAGTAATCTTCCTACGGATATCACTTTTGGGAACGGTAATACCGAAGGTTATAACTTATTAAAATTCGGCAACTACAATAAAATTTCTGGTGCAGGCTATGCACAATATTTACATACAGGAAAATGGAACAGTACTAATAGACAAATTGGGCTGAGTTTGGCCAACGATCTAGGCGCTACGATTTCTACACTTTTTCTCGGTGAAGATGGTGCGTATTTTCATAACGGCACTGCTTATAAGCTTGCGCGTTTAGTTGACAATGTAGCGAGTGCAACAAAATTAGAAACTGCCCGAACCATTGGCGGAGTCAATTTTGATGGTACGGCCAATATCAATTTACCTGGTGTAAATGCTGTAGGTAATCAGAACACGACTGGCAATGCCGCGACTGCAACCAAACTTGCCACAGCTCGTACTATTGCCCTGACAGGAGCTGTTCAAGGTTCAGCTACTTTTGATGGCTCAGGCAATATTTCTATTGATACGGTTGGCTTAGGTGTTGGTCAGACATGGCAAAATTTAACAGCAAGCCGTTCACTTGCCACAACCTATACAAACTCAACAGGCAAGCCCATTATGGTTTCCGTTAAGTGGGAACAAGGAAACCAGGGGGAAATGACGCTTACAGTTGGTGGAGTTGCTGTAGATCGTGGTCGTCAAAACCAAGTTGGTGGTGGTGCTGCTGTACAAGCGATTGTCCCCACTGGTGCAACTTATAGTGTCACTAGTATTGAAAATAATATTGTTGGTTGGTTGGAGTTACGTTAATGAAATACTTTAAAAACCCTACAGGTGAAGTCTACGCATTCGAAGCAGATGGTTCACAAGATGATTTAATTACTGATGAATTTGTAGCAATGACTTCAGATGAAATTGATCGTCATATCAACCCACAAAACTATCTCAGTGATGAAGAAAAAGAACAGCTTCGACTGGCTCAATTCAAATCACTCACCCGTCGTCAGTTGAAATTGGCATTATTGGAAAATAACCTACTTGAAACCGTCGAGCAGACCATTAATGTAATCGAAGATCCAATCATGAAAACCCGTATTCAAATTGAATATAACGAATCAGAACGCTTTGAACGTACCAATGAGTCAGTTCAATTTATGTTGGGTATTTTGAACCTGAGTACTGAACAAGTAGATGACCTGTGGCAATACGCAATGACCTTATAAAGTGAAAAAGTGAATAATGAAACTTAGGCGCATATCTTAAAGAATAGATCCAAAATCAACCAAGATTCTGGATCAAAATATGCCTGATTCATTTTTACATGGGATTGAGAATCAAACTGTAGATGATGGTTCTCGTCCAATTACAACAGTTAGAAGTTCAACCATTGGCCTTGTCGGTACAGCACCAGATGCTGATCCTCTTATTTTTCCTTTAAATACCCCAGTATTGATTGCAGGTTCTCGTACTGAAGCGGCAAAACTCGGTTTAACGGGTACCTTACCTGATGTGATCGACTCAATCTTTGATCAGGTTGGCGCCGTAGTGATTGTGGTGCGAGTGGAAGAAAGTACGACAGCAGCAGAAACTCTTGCCAATGTATTGGGTGGAGTGGATGCCCACAGTGGTCAATATGAAGGGGTTCACGCCTTTATTGCCGCTGAAAACATTACAGGTTTTGTGCCGAAAATTCTGATTGCACCAGGCTTTACCCATACACGTGCTACCGAAACCGCCAATGCGGTGGTTGCAGAATTGTCAGGTATTGCAGATCGGCTCAAGGCAGTGATTATTGCGGATGGCCCAAATACCAATGATGCGGATGCGATTGCCTATGCAGGTGATTTTGGTTCTAAACGTATTTATGTTGTTGATCCGAAATCTAAAAAGACCGGCACGGATGGCACGACAATTACTTCGTGGTCGAGTGCACATGTTGCTGGTTTGATTGCTAAATCTGACAATGAGCGTGGTTGGTGGTGGTCACCATCAAACCAAAACATCAATGGTATTACTGGCACAGCCCGAGCAATTGATTTTGCCATGGGGGATACCAGTAGCCGCACCAACTTACTCAATGAGAAAAAAGTAAATACGATTATTCGTCAAAATGGTTATCGACTTTGGGGTAACCGTACTTTGTCCAGTGATAGCAAGTGGCAATTTCTGTGTGTAGTACGTACCGCCGATATGATTGATGAGTCATTGAAAGCGGCTCATCTCTGGGCAGTAGACCGCGGGATTACCAAGAATTACGTAAGTGATGTGGTAGAAGGTGTAAATTCCTATTTGCGCTACCTCAAGAACATTGGCGCAATCATTGGCGGTCAGTGTTGGGCAGATCCAGATTTAAATGCTGCGGATGTGATTAAGTCAGGTAAGGTGTATTTTGACTTTGATTTCACGCCAGTTTATCCAGCAGAACACATCGTTTTCCGTTCGCATCTTGTGGACGACTACATTAAAGATATTTTTGCATAAGGGGTGTAATGCATGGGTGTTGCTGAAGATATTCGCAAGAATTTTAATTTATTTGTTGATGGCAAAGGCTTTGCTGGGAAGACAGATGAATACAATCCACCTGAGTTAACTTTACAGACCGAAGAGTATCGTGCAGGTGGCATGGATGCTCCGATCGACATCACCACAGGTATGGAAAAGCTTGTTGCTGACTTTACATTAAACTCACATAGCAAAGATGTGTTGTCTTTGTTTGGCATTAAAGAAGGCAGTAAAACTCAGTTTACGGTACGTGAAGCCATGGAAAGTTTTGATGGTACCGTAACGGCTGTAGTGCACAACATGACGGGAAAAATCGTCAAAATTTCCAGTGGTGCAGCCAAGCCAGGGGAATTGCCGAAAGACAAATATGAATTGTCTTTAACCTATTACAAGAAAACCATTGGTGGCACTGTGGTGCATGAAATTGATGTGGAAAACATGGTACGCATCATCAATGGCAATGATGTTCTTGCCGATATTCGTTCAGCTTTAGGAATGTAAAATGACTCAACAATTACCTGAATATATTAGTGAAGTGGCAGAAGGTTATAAGATTACTTTGCTTAAACCATTAGATATTGATGGGGCAAAAGTTTCTGAAATTGTAATGCGTGAGCCAACAGTACAAGATCTTTTAGCGGCGGAAATGCAGGCCAAGAGTTTGGGGGCTGCAAAACAGGAAATCGTGATGTTTGCGAATTTGTGTGATGTTACTCCTGAACAGATCCAAGCAACGACTTTGCGTAACTATGGACGTTTACAGGCTGCATTTAAACTTTTTACGGATTAAGTGCAGAGTTGATTCGTTCCTTTGTACTTGCACTAGCATCACACACCTCGTGGTCTAATTCTGAAATAGAGCAAATGCGAATTTCTAAACTGTTATGGTGGTGTGATGGATTGCCAAGAGAATAAAGCACTTTAGGGTGCTTTTTCTCATTTGGTAAATTAAAAATTCACATTTATTCTTTGAAATTAATAATAAGAAAGCGGTATTTTGAAATTACGTGCTTTATTTGTTATTTTGATGTGGGGTTTATACTTACTTAAAATAGAGAAATAACATGCAAGCTTTAAAAAAATTTGTTAAATGGGTACTCATGTTCTTTGGCGCTTTAGTGGTGTTAGGAATTGTAATTGCTTCGTGTAGTAGTGATAAGACATCAAACTCATCCTCTTCAAATCAACCTTCAGCTCAAGAAACTCAAACAGCAACGGATCAATCAAATACGGAATCACAGCCAGCTGAGCCTGAACAACTTGAAACAGTGACAGCAGATCAAATTCTGAATGCATACAAGACAAATGAAATTGCTGCAAACCAAGCGTTAAAAGATAAGAAATTTATTGTTACTGGCGTGATTCATGCCATTTCAGCAGATTTTTCCGATAAACCTGTAATTGAGTTGAAAGCAGGTGGTGAATATGAATTTAACCAACCACAAGCAAGTTTGGCGGAAGGTGAAGAAAATAAAGCAGCAAGCTTAGGAAAAGGTCAAAGCATTTCGATGGTTTGTATTGGTAATAGTGAAGTTGCAGGAACGCCAATGCTTAAAGATTGTGTGATTCAAAATTCATAATACGTAGAAAATAAAAAAGCACCTTAGGGTGCTTTTTTTGTGAGTGGTATATACAGTATTGCAATAGTGAATAATGAAAAAACCCTACTAGCCATTCAACATGACATCATCTCAAACATTCTGATGATGTCATGGCAAATAAACGTCTTAATGCGCTGATTACAATAGGTGGAGCAGTTGCAGGGAGTCTAAAAACTGCAATAGGTTCTACCACGTCTCAATTAGGGAAAATTGGGACAGAGGTTAATAAGCTAAAAAGAAATCAGGCGGATTTGAGCCATGCTATTCAAACCTTCGGAGGTATGGGCAAGAATGTTGATAACTTACGCGCAAAGTATTCCGCCGTTACAGATGAAATTAATCGACTGACCAAAGCACAAGAACGACTAAATAAGGTCGAAGAGTTACGCCAGAATGTACGTGGCGGAGCAACCAAAGTATTAGGCGGGTCGATAGTCGCTGCCACTGCAACAGTGGTACCCGTTAAATTAGCAATTGATTTTGAAAGTGCGATGGCTGATGTAAACAAGGTATTTACAGGTACAGACTCTCAATTTAAAGCGTTAAACACTGAAATTATTAAGATGTCCACGGTTCTACCGATGGCTGCTACTGATATTGCTACGATTGTGGCATCTGGTGCACAGTCTGGAATTGCTGCAGGTGAATTAACAAAGTTTGCTGAAACTGCTGTGAAAATGGGTGTTGCATTTGATATTACTGCTGCGGAATCTGGTCAGGCAATGGCAGAAATGCGGACAGCCTTTAAAATGTCTCAAGAACAGGTCACATCACTTGCTGATCAGATTAACCATTTAGGAAATAATACGCCTGCTGCAGCCAAAGGTATTATGGAAATTGTGCAGCGAATTGGACCACTGGGTGAAGTAGGTGGTTTTGCATCTTCTAGTATTGCAGCACTCGGTGCAACTATGCGAGGCATGGGGGTTTCTGAGGAAATTGCTGCAACTGGTATTAAAAATACAATGCTTGCTTTGGTTGCGGGTGAGTCTGCAACAAAAGGTCAAATTGCTGCCTATAAAGAACTTGGTTTGGATTATGGCAAAGTCGCAAAGGATATGCAGAAAGATGCCAATGGCACCACACTTATGGTGCTTAAGCAAATTGCCAGCTTAGATAAATACAAACAGGCCGCCATTCTAAAAGATTTATTTGGATCGGAATCATTGGGTGCTATTGCGCCGTTGCTAACCAACATGGAGGCATTAGAGAAAAACCTAAACAGTGTATCGCAAGCAAATAAAAAGGCTTGGGATAGCTCGATGCAAAAGGAATATGAAGCAAGAGCAGATACAACCGCAAATAAACTTCAACTTCTTAAAAATAACGCAACAGGTTTAGGGATTACGATTGGTACAGCATTATTGCCAGTCGTATCATCAATGGCTGAGAAAATGTCCACAGTTATTGGGTCGGTAACAGCGTGGGCACAAGCGAATCCTGCTTTAGCATCCACCTTGACCAAAGTAGCCGTAGGCGCAATAGCAGTAGCAGGCGGAGTTTCCGCACTAGCAATTGGTGTAACTACAGTTATTGGACCTGTTGCATTGGCTATAAGCAGTTTTTCTGTTTTGGGTAGTAGTTCTGGTGTGGCTATTACTATGCTAACGAAAATGATTGCCCCGATAAAAATGATTGGTACGGTATTGGGGATTGTTGGTAAAGCGATGCTTGCCAATCCAATGGTATTAGCAATTACGGCAGTAGTTGCGGTTGTAGCGGGTGCTGCATATTTAATTTATAAAAATTGGGAACCGATAAAAGCATTCTTTTCAGATTTATGGAGCGGGGTAACGTCAACTATTGGTTCGGCTTGGGATGGTATTAAATCCACGTTATCTGGAGCATGGGAGAGTGTAAAAGGTGTATTCAATACAGGTGTAACTTATGTCAAAGACATCATTAAAAGCGTAGATACCATATTTGCCGACAACCCACTATTAAATGTGCTTTTGCCATTTATTGGTATTCCTCGAATCATTATTGCAAATTGGTCAAGTATTACAGCTTTCTTTGGTCAAATATGGGTAACCATCTCTGGCTATTTTATGACAGGCGTAAATGCTATTAAAACCTGTTTTACGATTGGATTTAATACAGTTTATAGCGTTGTCAGTTCCGTGTGGACTTCTATTTCATCATTTATTCAATCAGCCTTTAGCACTGTATTAGGTGTGATTAATGCAGGAATGACCGCTATCAGCACATTCATGTCGAGTGCATGGGGAGTAATTAAAAATATTGTTTCTACTGCGTGGTCGGGGCTTTGCACTATTTTCTTAAAGATTACACCGCTTGGTTACATCATCCAGAATTTTGACGCAATTAAGCTGTTTCTATCTGGGCTTGCAAGTAGCTTTATGTCGATTGGCAAAAATATTATTGATGGTTTGATTTCAGGGATTTTAACTGGCTTTGAACGATTAAAAAGTGTTTGGAAAAGCATCAATGACTACATGCCATCATTCATGACTAAGAAAATGGATATTCATTCACCATCACGTGTAATGGCAGGCTTAGGTGGGTTTATTGTTGATGGGATTGGTGTTGGTATGCAAAGTCGCACGCCTGCATTGAAGCAAGAGTTTGGCAAAGTATTAGATACTTTTGAAAAACGACCAACAGCACCAAGTGTAAAGCCACCTGCAGCAGCAATTGTAAGATCTGAACCTCCATCATTTGCTCGAGCATCTTTACAAAAAATTGGTGATATGTTGTTGAGAAATCCTTCAACTCCACAAATTGGTGAGACTAGGTTGAATAAACCAGAGCCACAATCATCCCCACCAACTGTTGCAAGACCTACACATGTGCCTCCAACAATTGCCCGTGCACCTGCTCAACGTGTAGCACCACAGCAAAATATTACTAATTCATTCACGATTAATGCAGCACCTGGGCAAGATGTGAATCAACTTGCGGACTTGGTTGCTCAAAAAATTAACCGAGTTAATGCAGTGATCCAACGCAGCAGTAATTTAGATTGGGGGTACAGTCAATAATGGATGGTCAAATCTACGGTTCATTCCTAACCATGATGCGATTAGGCACCTTTAAGTTCGGCATATACACCGCAGCCTATCAAGAGCTGAATCGAAGCACTCAATATAAGTGGGGTGCTCAAGAAGTTTTTGGCGGGTGGGACAATCTTCAATATTTAGGACCAGGTGAAGATACACAGACATTAACAGGTATCGTATTTCCAGAATTTAAAGGTGGTACGGGGCAATTGCATAGCTTACGTGCTTTAGCTGCAAAGGGTGAACCATTGTTATTGACTACGGGTACAGGCCGTATAGAAGGCTACTGGTGTATTACGCAGATAGATGAAGGACAGACCAAATTTGCAGCATTTGGCGTACCGCGCCGTCAGGAATTTACGATTACTCTGCGGAAGGAATCCAATAGTGCATCGTTACTTGGATTGGTTGCTAAAGTTAAAAACTCACTAGGATTTTAAACATGGCACAGTATCAAACCAAAGAGGGTGATGTGTTAGATCAGATTGCCTATCAGTATTATGGCAATACCAATAACCGTATTGTGGAATCAATCTTGGAGATCAATATTGGCTTGGCAGACTATGGTGCTGTGTTGCCTGAAGGCTTACTCATTACTTTACCTGAACAAGAGCAGTCTACGGTCATTTCTAACAAGCAGGTGAAATTATGGGATTAAAACCTTGCTTTCGCGTTGTGGCAAATGGTGCTGATATTACCGCCGTGCTTATTAATTTCTTGTTGTCTATGAAAGTGACAGATAAGACTGGATATGAGTCGGATCTATGTGAAATTATTTTGGCAGATGATCCTAAGCAACCCATTACCTTACCACCCAAAGGCGCGGTGCTTGATGTTTATATGGGCTACGATGCCGACCTGATCAAAATGGGTGTTTTCATTGTGGATGAGATTGAGCTTGAAGGACCGCCAGAGCGAATGACAATACGTGCCCGAGCAAGTATCCAAACTGAAAGTAAAGATGGAAAGACCTCCATTATGTCGCAGAAAACCCGATCATGGGCAAAAGAAACCACGATTGATGATGTGGTTAAAAAAATTGCCAATGAACATGGCTTAGCATCCAAAGTAAGCGATAGTTTGAAGGCGGTAAAACTACCGCACCTCGATCAGTCGGATGAGTCGGACATTAACTTTTTACTACGAGTCGCCAAACGTTACGATGTGATTTGTAAAGCTGCGGGTGGGAAATTACTTTTTTTAAAACGTGGGGAAAGCGGTTTAGCATCTATCAGTCTAACCCGTTGGGACTTAAGCAGTTGGCGTATGACGCAAATTTCTAAAGATAGTGCGGGCACTGTAATTGCCTACTGGAATGAGCGTAAGAATGCCAAACGGCATGAAGTAAAAGTGGGTGAGGGTGAACCTATACGCCGTTTAAAACATGGTTATGCCGATGCCAAAAGTGCACAAGTTGCGGCTCAGTCAGCTTTAGATACCGCCAAACGTGGAGAGGAAACATTAAGTCTGACATTACCAGGTAATCCATTACTTTCTGCTGAAATGCCTTTGGAGATCAGTGAAGTACGAGAGGGCATAAACGGGAACTGGATCATTGAGCAAGTGACTCATTCGATTGATAAGTCACTTGGGTATAGCTGTGGGATAGAGGCTGTAAAAGAGATTGAATAATTTTTCTATTACTGTATATTGTATATATACGCTATACGAATGGATGCTAAAGCTTGATTAAGAGTTTTAAACATAAAGGTCTTCAGGCTTTTTTCCAAACTGGTACAACAGCAGGTATTCAAGCAGCGCATTCTGCCAAATTACGTTTAATCCTTGCGGCATTACATGCTGCTTCCACAGTGAATGATTTAAGAACTCCACCAAATTGGCGTTTGCACAAATTGAGTGGAAATCTACAAGATCAATGGTCACTAACTGTAAATGGTAATTGGCGGGTAATTTTTAAATTTGAAGATGGTGATGTCTACATTGTGGATTATCTGGACTATCACTAAGCCTTTCAGCGCAGGAGTACTAAAATGAATATGATGTTCAATGCACCACATCCTGGTGAAATGTTACGGGAATACATTGGTGAAACTCCTGTGACGGAGGCAGCTCAAGCACTAGGCGTTACTCGTGCAAATCTTTCTCGTATTTTGAATGGTCATACAGGTATTTCAGCAGATATGGCAATTCGTTTAAGTGAAGCTTTGGAAACTTCTCCAGAGTTTTGGTTGAATTTACAGATGCAACATGACTTATGGAATGCGAGTCAGCGTCAGCGACCAGTTATAAAGAAACTGGTTCAGGATTTTGCATAAGTAGAGCGCCGTGAGGCGCTTTATCTTTTCTTTTTCGGGCACTTCTTACCACTTCCACCTGGCAAGCAGTCACATGCTTGACCATCACCGTGGCGGTCTAAACTTTTCCAGCCTGTTTGTCCTGAGTTTTTACGTTGTTCATACCATTTCTGTGCTTGCTGCTGAGTAGAAAAGTCAGCGCATTTTTTTGCATAAACTTGGATGGAAGTGAACCCAAAAACTAAAATAAGTAAAAATTTCATAAATTATTTTAAAGTCAAAACATTAGCCGAAGTCTAACAACTCTCAGCTTGTTTGCTCAATGAATCTAGTTAGAAAGTCGTATGAATAAGCGTTTAGTTGACAAATCTAAGTTTTAGTCCTAAAATTTGGTTGACAAAATAATTAATTAGTCCTATTTTGATTTTAACCCACATCTCAAATTTATTTTGGACTAATTTTAATGAAAGAAACAAAGTTACACCCTCCCTCCGTATTCGAACCCCAGTTAACCAATGAAGTGCTCGAATACTTCGCTACACCAATGCTTGAAATTTATTATGATGTTCACGAAATTTTAAATAGTGAAAATGATAATAACTATACTCGCGGTACAGCAATATTTGGTCGTACGTATGAACAATTTAAAAAATTAATCGCATCACAGGACTGTCCTGTAGACGTTCATTTAAAAGATGGGACGTTTAGATTCGTTTTTCAAATTGGTTATGCTCAGATAGGCTTCTGTAAAGGTGACTTTACAGATCCTAAATCATTAAAATTAAGAAAATATACGCCAACGAATTATGACCTATTTCAGGTAGATGATAATCAACCTGTCATTTGGAAGTTCATCTTGAATGAACCTAAGTCAGAAGAAGAAGAGGCTTTTGTTGAATTTGTAGGCTTTAATCTAGCCACTGTGCCTGTAGCTTATTGGGGATCTAATGACAATCTAGATGGTAATAAGTTACATTTAGTAGATCCAATTACTCCTGAGTCTATTCATTTAGATGCTCCATTGATTGGAGATCCTGATGAAGACGATCTTCAAGATGAAGATTTGGATACCAAATTTAAATAGTAGTAACAAGCAATGTCATTATGAACACGCCTTTTAATGGATTAGAACTAAAGCTTCTGAGACAGTTTAATCAACTGTCTTTGGAAGAGTTAGGTCAGCACCTTGAGTGCACACGGCAGTATGTTCACAAAGTTGAGACAGGTCAGACCATACCAAGTCCTCAATTTATTCAACAAGCTGCCACTTACTTTAATGTTCCTGAAGAGTTATTTACTCATGTAAAACCTGTATTGCAGGAAGACCAAATCCACTTTAGAAGTTTGAGATCTACAAAGGTTGCAACAAAACAAGTTGTGATTGCACGTGGAGAATACATTAGGCGTTTGACTGAATATCTGGATTCTAAACTTAGATTGCCTAAATATGATATTCAAGGCTCTGATCGTTCTAGCTCTATAGAAGCTATAGCTGAGCAATGCCGTGCTGATTGGGGGCTTGGTTTAGGTCCAATTAGTAATATGATTCGCCTATGTGAGTCACATGGTGTAGTTGTTACAACTTTCCGCTCATTATCAAGTGAAGTGGATGCGCTTTCTTTGGCAACGGCACGTCCAATATTTGTTCGTAATGAAGCAAAAGAAAGTGAATGCCGTCAGCGTTTTGACCTTGCTCACGAGCTTGGCCATTTAGTACTTCACGATGGCATGGTGACTGGTGATCGTATCACTGAGTCTGAGGCAAATCAGTTTGCATCTGCACTATTGATTCCTCAAACAATGATGCGAACTCATTTTCCTACATGGTTTAGAGGCGGTCGTTACAACTGGTCTAAATTGAGTGAGTTTAAACAAACTTGGAAGGTAAGTAAGGCTGCGATTCTATATAGAGCGAAGTCTTTAGGTTTATTGACTCAAGAACAATACACCAGTGGTGTAATTGCTTTGAGAAAAAATAGTGAATCCATTACTGAAAAAGAAGATCATTTAATTCCTAAGGAAAAGCCTGAACTCCTCCAAGCCTGCTTTGCTATGCTCACAAAAAAGAAAATTTTTGCAGAAGATATAGCTAAAGCTTTGGATGTGAATGTTGGTTTTCTTCAAAATTTGGTTGGAATGGAAATTCCAAGAAAACCTAGAGTTTTAAGAGTTGTAGAAGAAAGCGCCTAAGGGCGCTTTTTTAAGTTATTGAAAAGGCTTAATATAGGAAATAAAACCTAAAGTTTGATTTTTAAAGAAGTTTAGGTTATTGTTGCCTAACAAAATTAGGTATATAGAGATGTAATTATGGCAAAAATACCAACGCATTTAAAAAAGCAAAAACCGCCACTATATAGACGTAATACTACTGTTTCTCCTCCTGTTTTGGTTACTGGCCTAACCGTAAAAGGTGCTGAAGATTTTTTAATAGTAAATTTTCTCGATGGTATTAATAATCATGATGAAAATGCTCTAATTTCCTCACATGTACTACCTAATGATGTTGCATTAACTTTAAAACAGGCAATTGAAGAGCATTTCCAAAGCCAAAATATAAATTGTGAGAGAGAGTGAAAATGTCTTATTTTAAAATGGAAATGGGTAAAGAAAATGATTTTATAGCTTACACTAATACTAATAGTTTTAAAAATTATACTAATACTATTAGCACAAAAAATTATGCTAATACTAATGCATTTGAAAGAGAAAAAATAATTAACGATAGATTGATTAATGATAATAAGAAAAATTTTTTTATTGAAATAAAAGAAATGCTAGGAATTAATAGTGCTCTATCTTGGAAAATTTATAGTAATGTTTTGAATGAGAGTATGATCTGTACTGAAACTATAAATGAATTACTATTCAAGCTGAAAAATAAAATTAGTAGTAAAGAAATTAAAAAACAGCTAGATAATATTTCTCAGTTAATAAAGGATAATGAGGTAAATCATAATTCTTTAATTCAATGCTTAATGTTCTTAAATTCTCAAGAAATACAAAAAAGTGAATTTTTTATTGATCCTGTAGATGGGAAATGTATTCTTTATTATAAAGAACAAAGTAAGATACATAATAAATCACTAACTATATCTTTTAGTGGTGAAAAAAGAATAAATTTTAATATAGTTGATAGGAAGAAAGGACTAACTAGGATGAATGGGTATTTGATTATGAAAGATCAAAATTCTTTTTATAGAATAGATGAGTTATTTAAAATTTTTTAATAAGAGTTAGTCGTGACTGTAATAAATTATCCGCTCTGGCGACATATTAATAATACTTGTGCAAAAACAGCTCCGCGATATATTGATGCTTTTAAGCTTAAAGACAGTGAATTAACTTCAATGCAAAGCTCGTATCGCTCTAATAATCCTACTGAGATATCAAGGGAGCATAAAGTACCCAATATAATATCTGAGTTTGAAAAAGGTAATTATACATGTAGTAAATCAAGCTCTATGCTTGAAGTTGATTTACAACAAGCTGTAGAAGATGTAAATTTAGAAAGTAATTATCTTGAAATAATTGTTGATAGTTTTCCACATCACAGTCTTTTTTTTAAGAATAATTGTTATAATGATTCCTCATTAAGACAAATTATATTTCAAGCAATAATTGATAATATTATTGAACATCATGAGCTAAAGTCTTATAAATAAGCACCTCACGGTGCTTTTTTAATCCCTAAAACTTTCACGTCTAGGAATAGAGTACCAGTAGCGAATCTTTTTCCCTTCATTCAAAGTTTCAATATTGATGAGCTGATATTGTGAATGGCGATAAAATAAATCAGAAATCATGGCTGTCACTTCCTCTTGTTGCTTTGCAAGAGGGACTTTTCGAGTGTCTTCAACACAATTTAAATCATTAAAATAAATAGAACGACCAGATTTTCCCTCATTTTTAGATTTTAAACCTAAGTCCATTAGCTCAAGCATAGCTGTATTTAAAGATAGGTTATTTTTTTCAGCATAGCTCATTAATTCCTCATATTGTTCTTGAGGCATACGAACTTGTGTACGCTTCCAATCATCTTGGGAAACAGCTCGTCCTGTTTTATTTTCCACCATTTTCTGTGCTCATAAATGTATTTGACATGATAATAACACTATGGAATACTGAACTCAATGACAAGATAATCATGTCATTTAAGTTTGAATAAAAACGCCCCGAACATTCTTGGCGGAACACGGGGCGAGTTACCAATCTTTTTGAGAAGAATTGATATGAATACTTTAACATTTAATGCAATACAATTTCACCCAATCCAGCGAAATGATGATCAAATTTGGATTACATCATCTGAACTTGCACGTGCTTTAGGATATGCACGTGAAGATTCAGTGTCACGTATCTATGATCGTAAGTCAGATGAATTTACTTCTGATATGACAAAAGTTGTCGCTAATCCTCAGACCGTCAATTTGACGGTACGGGTTTTTTCATTACGCGGTTGCCATCTCATTACATTCTTTGCCCGCACACCAGTCGCCAAAGAATTCCGTAAATGGGTACTCGACGTACTAGAAAAAGAAGTTCTTCAGCAACAAATCGACACACGAGTGAAAATCAACGCAGAGCAACAAGCCAGACTTAAGGAAATTGTCGACCGACGTTGTGAGGGCAGCACAAAGAAACGCACAGAACTCTGGGCCAGACATAACAAGCACTTTCGCATCCCACGTTATAGCGAACTCTTGGCCATGCATTTTCAAGACGCTGTAGATTATCTAGAAACCATGCAGATTAAAGCCAAAGGGGATATTCATATAGATGAAAACCAATCTATAGAAATACTCTGCGGGCAAGCCAAACTATTTCAGGCATGGTGGAATACCCATAGCCCGACACTTGCAAAACTGAATCCGCTACTGGTGTCTATGCTGCATGACAATATGTTCTATATGACCTATGCCATATCGGATCTGTGCAAGAAGTATGGTGTAGAACTGCCTAACTATGACTATAAACACATGTTCGAATTAGCGACTTCACCGTATCAAAGGTACAGCCTAATCAAGTGAAAATGACCGCCTGAAAGGGCGGTTTTTTATTGCTCAGTTATGGCTCTGCCAAAGCGATATATAAGATAAATTTGCTATTAAGCATTTCAGGGAAAAGGCTTAAAAAGTTGTAGAGAAATGATGCTCTAAATCATTGATTTTATTGGGTCTAGTTGGGTAAGTTTTTGACTAAAAAAAGCTCAAAAATAACCTGTGAAATTGTTATATTCCAATAGCTTATATCAGGTCATAGCTTGATATTGACATCGTAGAGGTCTCCAGTTCGAGTCTGGATATGCCTACCAAATATTTATTAAAGGTTTATAAGCGAAAACAGTAGCTTATAAGCCTTTTTTAATGGGGAATTGTCGCAGTTTAAACTTGGGAAAGTTGGCAAAACTGGCAGAAAATGGCAATATTTACGACAAATCTGCGACAAGATGAAAATACCAAAACCAAGAAAAAGAGGTGATGCTTATCGAATTGAATTAATGTTCAATGGAAAGCGTTACTCAGCAAACCGAAGTCACGTAATAGATGTATTCATCAGTCAGAAATTGAAAAAATACCGCTGAATTAAAATATGAGATTGGGCAGAAGCCAAAAATTAGCAGCCAGCACGTTGCTTGGTCTTTCTTGTTTGCCATCGAAACTGCTATGCTTCATGGTGAGATTCTTGTGATCCGCAAAAAGCATTTTTTTTCGGATCTATTCATCTGGAATATACGAAGAACGCTGAGAGTAAGGATGTTCCATGACCTATTTAGCCAATACGAAACTTCAATAAACAATAGTAACCTTTACGCTGTTCAATGCACAGGTTCATATATGATTAGCTATCAAGCAACAAGCGCGAGGGTATTATCAGCTCCATCAATCCCATATGATTACTCAACATTAAATAGTTTCGTTGCTGATAATTGTGGTTTAGATGGAGGTGTTTTTAAGTTTGGGCGCTGCTCAGGCAGTCCGGCTATTCCAATGGGCTGTCAAAGTCCTAAAAGGTGCCCACGTTTTTAATTTCGAAGATATGGTCGCTACAGGGTTCTATAACGTAATTTTTGATAACTTTTCAATATACGTCACGACTAATGATACGGCGCTCCTAGGACTAATTAAAAAACCGCTGATCTCATTTAGCAATGTGATTTTCAAAAATATTAAAATAGCGACTGACAAACAGATCTATCTGGTAAACGGTGATGGAGGAGGCATTCAGTTTATTAATCCTCAGATGGGAAATTTAATCCCAATAATTCCGCATTTACTAAATGCTGGTCTGTTGTAGCCGAATAGTATTTAATAGCCCCATTGTTTTCAATCGAGCTATTCATAAGGCTAAAAATTTTTAAAAGAAATTTTGAAATTAATTTGAATGGTTTTTTAACCAACTCGGATTAACAATCATAGCAGCACTACTTTTCGCAATGCTTGGACTATCAGAAAGTGCCAATTATTTCATATATTTGTATGGACTTTTAAGTGGCAGTTGGACTTTTACGATCGTAATGTTTCTTTTGTTCTTTTCAATATATTTATATAAATTCGGAAAGAAATTAAAAAAATACCCCCTCAAGTGAGGGAGTATTTTTGTCTTTTATATTTGTATTCATAAATTAGAAACATTAAATAATATAGTACGAGATCGAATGGAGTAAATAAACCTAGTTGATCTACAGAAAAACGGCTCAGAATTACAATACCAAAAATTGTAAGATTAATATTTCTTGAAAAAATTATGAACAATAAAATACATAATGAAAATATAGTATGGATAATTCCATATCTCAAGTGGCCCATAATAAAAGAGTTGTGCGGATTTCCAAAAAGAATAATCCATTCACAACAATCTTGAAGTTTTCTGCCAAAAAATAAGTCTGTCAAATTATAGGTAATATGATTTAAATACTCATGAATAAAAATAGTCCTTTCTGAACTTAATCCATTTGTAAAGTTGGTTTTTTCTGATAATAAAATTTCAATTGTATTTAGATTTAAAATAATTGCCAAAAATATTATAATAAAACTGGCAAACATTAGTTTATAATTTTTTTGTTTGAATAAGCAGAAAAAGAGAAAAAGCGCAGAAAGAGCGATACCACTTCGACCAAATAATCCAACACAACATAAAAACGTTATAGCAGGATATATCAATGGAATATTTTCTTTCTCCTTTTCATAGGTTAGGGCAAGTAAAACCATTACTAAAATGAAGATTGCACTGAGGTAATTTCGACTAGAATTAGCTAGAATTTTATTATAGGCATCAGTATCTGAAAATCCTAGAACTACAAAGTGATAAACGATAAATATAGTGTAAGTCCAAAATACAAATTTAATATATTTTATAGGGTTATTTATTCGATATAACGCATAAGCTGATATAAATGCACTAACTCCATAAAGCATATTGTAAAATCCAACGATTGTTGGGTATTCTTTTGATGAAATACTAAATAAAGAGAATAGTAATATTGTTAATATAACCAGAAAAACAGCTTTAACGTTGAATCTTTGACCTGTAAAGCTTAAAGATAATGGGATAGACATTGCAAAATACAAGCCTAAAAATATATAAAAATCAGTTTTTAAATAAAAGAAATATAGAAAAAATTGAATGGTTAACATACACCCAAAGATATTTTGAGTTTTTATTTGTAGTGGATTCATTTACTATCTTCTTGCTTAAATTTTTCAAAATTAATATTTATGCTGTTTTCTGCATTGGATATGTTGAAAATTATTAAATCAGAATCAATTTTTAGCATTGAAGCTAACCTTTGTCGATGAGGTGATGCTTGTGGAAGAACAAGCAGATAGGAATGGTTGTAACAATATTGAAATGATTTTTAAAAGCATATCTGACTAGCAAAGTTAATTTTTTAGAATTTTAGTGCAGTGAACGCAAATAGCAACATTAAATTGTTGTCTTTAATCTGAAGTTATACAATAAAACCCTATAAACCCTGATCTTTAATTAGATCAGGGTTTTTTAATACCCAAAAAAGGGGGGAAGCATGGCAGATCATGTACAAACAGCAATTGAAGCAAGTGCAGCAGTTACAAGTGCTTCTTCAAAAACTACTCTAGCAGGTGGGGGAGTTTCATTTTTAGGCTGGGCTTCTGGTTTAGATCCGATGACGCTGTTGGGTGTTGTTATTGGTTTAGGCGGCTTATTGGTCAGCATTTTTAGTTTCTTTGTCACGTGGTACTACAAGAGCAAAGCTGATCAACGCGAAGCTGAGCTGCATCGAATCGCATTACGTAAGGCTAATGGTGAATGCAATGTCGAATAAAACAAAGTATGCCGTGACTAACCGTTCTGAAATTTACTGATCAAATCATGAGCATCATTGAAAGTCCGACGTTATGAGTAAATAAATTGGATTTGTAAGAGGAGGGCTACAAAAACACAAAGCATACTTTGAAGTGAACACTGAGTAAAAGTCACATAAATAAATCATCAAAAAAACCAGTCGTTCTAGATATAAGGCAAAATTATGCTTTGAAACTAGTATTCCTATAATTAGACCGAATAGTAAAATTTAATAAACAAAATGAAACAATATCTGTTCAGAGTGAAAGGAGTTGTTCTTTACAGCCTAATGTCAAAATGCTAATAATCATAATGATTTATCTAGAATAAGTTAATCACTTAAAGGAGACCTAAAGTGATGAATAGAATAGATTTAAAATTAATAAAAAATGCTACAGGAGAGGAGTTGGTTTTAAAATATTGTATCGTTCAGTCAATAATGATTACTAGTAAAGACATAAAAATACCAGTTGAAGAGGGAGATTTTCTTCACCATTCATTGCCCGATGGAATTGTTGAAAAATACGTAATAGATGAAGTGATTTCAAATAAAGATACAAATCCGCATTACGAAATTTATGTTTCAAAACTGAATTAAATTACTTATTTAAACTACCCATAATGCTCAGATGATGAAAATTATCTGAGCATTTTTTTGAAAGAAGAATTCCAAAAAAACCGTCACTGAATTGGTTTAATCTTTCTCATATGAAATGTTCATAAGTAGTCTGAAAAAAATCTTTTATAAGAGGGGGCAACAAATCACAAAGAATGATTTGAGTGATGAAAGCTGAGTAATAAGTACAAAAGTACGAAAGCAAAACGCCAAGAATTGTCGTTCTTGGCGTTTTATTTCTAGCTCTTAGATGAGGTAATGATCAAAAACATGAGTCATAACCATACTAAATATTAGTTAAGTTTCTAGGAGCGACAATGGAGGCTAGGAACTTACAACCAGAAAGTTTTGTGAAATATTCTGGAATCTCACTTCCATCGCAATAATCTTAATGGCGACAAACATACTTCTAAATATAGTTTTACTTTATGTAGAGCTGCCACAATGATGGAAAACTAGCTAAAAATAAGGAATTACATATTTGAGCGTATATACAGTTTCCTAATATTTTACTTGGAGTTTGGACGGTTCAACTTGCATCTATCTATTCAGTTATTGATATTTAAAAATTTGCAAAGTTTAAGGGAAGTTACAAGCAAACTGATCAAGAATTGATTGATCGTCGTATAATATAAAAAGTTATTGGCTAATGATTCGAGAATAAAAAATGACAACTAAGAAATTACACTGGTACATGGTTAACTTGAATTTTTTACAAGATAGCAATCCAATCCCTAAGAACCATGTCGTGTTCCTTCCAATGGAAGAGAAATATGAAAACATGAATGCAGCCATGGTGAAGCATTTTTCGATGCTGGGAAAAAATTGGCTAGAGAATAATGGGCATCCACAAATTATGGACATATTCGCAACGTGTATTACTTACTTAGGATTAATGTCTAATGAGGAGTTTTATGCAGAATAATTTATATTATTCATAGAGATAGTTTTAATTTGATGATTTCTAAATCCATCTTGTAATTGGTATGTTGAATGCGCTCATTCGATGAGTTGTATTGTATTTGAACCTCATCTGAGAAGGTCATTTCTTCAATCACGTAGTTAAGTCGAAAGTATGCGCTGCTGTTCGAAGTTTATATATCCTTAAAGCATAATATCGTGTGCTGACATCGATATATCTGTACGGTATTAGGATCCATTTGAATTCTATCGCCTGATCGTGAGCGTTCATCACAAATGAAAATTACTTTACGAGAGAGTTTTTTAATCGATTGGACTTGACGAGTGGATAGCCCTTATGGATAGTCACTAAGGGCAATGGACTCGATACAGTCACATCAACGCTGTTAAACGTCGAGTATCAAGATTTCTAGTCGAGCGCATTTCTAATACTAAGACTTTTAGTTCCGCATTGACTTGAGTATTCGGAGATTTGAAAGAATATTCACTCTGGATAATTAATCCATCAAGACCTTACGCAGAATATTTTCCCCGCCACTTGCGTAACATTGGTCTAGAAATGCATATCTTCGACAAACTAGACCTATATTGGTGGTATCTTTAAATTATTTAACCCATATGAGTCACATATATAAGAATAATACTAACTTTCCAATAGCCATATTTTCATGGGACTAGCTACATACATAAATGTTAACTGAATTCAGCTACTCGGCAATCTTAGTATTCCTAATATTATCAACATTTTTATTCATTAAATGTCTTACGATGTTCCTGAAAATTATACCTTGAATAAAACTAAGTTGTTGTTGATGCTGGCTATAAAAATCATCAGGGCTATCAAATATTCCGAAATCTTGATTAATTCCTTTGTCCTGAATGTACGTATTACTTAAATTCCAGTCTATCGGTGGATTATCAAAATTCTCTGTAAAGACACCAAATCCACAGAACGTATTTGAAGTGCTTTTATACATTTTTTGCAGATTTGTTAAGTACTGTTTATCTAGAATTACACCTTCCAAAACAAACCAATTCTCATTTATATAGACCTCCACCCAACTATGCAGAATATTTTGGGGCGATAACATGTACCAAATGCCCTTTATTGCACCCTTTTGTAAGCTTTTATTGATAGTGAAGCCATGTAAACGGGTCGGAATTTCTACGGCTCTTAATAAAGCCATCAATAAAGTCGCTTTAGTATTGCATTGACCATAGCCATCATCTAAAACAGTGGAAGCTTGAATTGAGTCCTTTAAATTATAGCCAAATTGAATCTCATCTCTAACAAAGTTATAAATTTGCTGCACTTTTTCAATATTATTCAACTTACACCACTTTTTTTCTTGAATTAAATTCTTGATTGATGGGTGGTTATAATCGAGTAGTGCTGTTTCTTTAAGATATTTTTCCATGATTTATATTTTCAATTTGAAGTCAGTGATTGAATTAAAAACTATGGAGTAAGACTGAAGTCAAGATTAACCTAGAAAATATTGACGGATCATTTAAATATATTCAAATATGAGACTATTCAAGGGGTTAAAGTTCTCAAAGATACATGTGAATATACTTAAACTTTTCAAGGATTTTGTGCAAATCTGGGAGTATGGAGAGTGGATAAGTCAGGAACAATATGATAATCAGCTTACGTTATTGTTGGAATAATTACTCAATAGAGCATTTAGAGTTTGCATTTGCTAAAGTGAATTATGTTTCTTCAGTTTTCGAAGATTACGTAATACCAGCTCAATCCATTGAGTGAATTTTTAGTAAACAATATGCGAATAACTATGATCAAATCTTTGAGAGAGCTTTAAATACAGAGCATTGGAAGTTTTTTTATCAGCTAAGATATTAAATAAAATAAGATATGAAGAGATTCTTGCATGACCTTAAACTACAGTTAAATCATCTCCAATCATAATGAATTATCAAAATCTTAAAGGATAAATTAAGGCGTTGATTGGTCAAAAATTGTGTATGGATGCAGAAAATTTCACAAATATATTATCAAGTCATTAAAAAACGAGATCTGCACCAAATAAATTCTATTTTCCCTAAACAAAGTGAACTATAAAAAATTATGGTGTATATTTTACCAATAATTAAAAAACTGTACTTCATTATAATGAAAAAGTTACTTCTACCAATGTTTCTAATGATGATCTGTATCTTAGGTTTGACTGTATATCACGAATCTGAGATCAGGCAGAAACAAGAAATTAACCGTTTGGTAAATGAAGCGCACAGTTCGCTACAGAAAATTGAAGCCGATGCTCAGTCAAAAAATATTTTGATAAAAAAAGATCAATAGCGGCATGAATTCATTTTTGTAATTAAAGATTTAAATTTACTTGTATCATGATTTTTGAGGCGTAGTCTATAGCGTGCATAAATTCTAGAAACAACGTGAAAATCAATATGTTATAATCCACGCCGAATTTAAAGAAATGTTTATGTTTTTTGTTTAAGCTGTTGATTTAAAAAGTATAAGTGTTAGGGCTGCATAATTTATGCAGCTTTTTTCGTTTACTTGTATGAGGGAGCCTTATGTTATGCAACAACAGCTTCCTTATTTAGCTTGGAAAAAGCATCAGATATTTGGCATACCCATTGCTTTAAATTTCGAGAATCAAATGGCAAAAAGTTTAATTTTTAGCCCAATTCGGAATTTTGGCATAATGTTTTTTTACAGGGGCTAGGTCATGACGACTCCTAATCCATCTTCAGAAAACGTACTTGAACGCTTATTTAAACTAAGCGAAAACAAGACGACTTTTCGTACTGAAGTTCTTGCAGGTGTAACCACATTTTTAACCATGTGTTACATTATTATTGTTAATCCAATGATTTTATCCGAAACAGGGATGGATCATGGAGCTGTCTTTGTCGCAACATGTCTCGCTGCAGCGATTGGCTGTTTAGTGATGGGGATTATTGCGAATTATCCAATTGCTTTAGCACCAGGAATGGGCTTGAATGCTTATTTCACCTATTCAGTATGTATGGGTATGGGTGTGCCTTGGCAAACCGCTTTGGCAGCAGTATTTGTTTCTGGTTTAATCTTTATTGCCATTAGCATGTTTAAAATCCGCGAAGCGATTGTCAATGCAATTCCAATGTCACTTAAGCTTGCGATTGGCGGTGGTATTGGTTTGTTCCTAGCACTTATTGCTTTAAAGAACTCAGGGATTATTGTTGATAATCCTGCAACTCTTGTCGGTTTAGGTGATCTTAAGCAGCCGACAGTATTGTTGACGTTGTTTGGCTTCTTAATGATTGTGGTATTACACCAGTTTAAAATACGTGGTGCGATTATCATCAGTATTTTGGTGCTGACTGCAATTTCTACCATGATGGGTCTAAGTGAATTCAAAGGTGTTATCGGGCAAATTCCTTCAATCGCACCAACATTCTTACAGATGGACTTTAAAGGTTTATTTACCGCAAGTTTGGTGGGTGTCATTTTTGTCTTCTTCTTAGTGGACTTATTTGACTCAACAGGTACTTTAGTGGGCGTTGCACATCGTGCAGGTCTACTCCAAGACGGTAAATTACCTCGTTTGAAAAAAGCCCTCTTTGCAGACTCAACAGCAATTGTTGCGGGTGCTGCATTAGGTACGTCATCAACAACACCTTATATTGAATCTTCAGCAGGTGTTGCAGCAGGTGGTCGTACAGGTCTTACTGCCGTTGTGGTTGGTGTTTTATTTATTTTGTGTTTGTTTTTAGCTCCATTGGCACAATCAGTACCTAGTTTTGCAACAGCTCCTGCATTGTTATTTGTGGGTGTGTTGATGATTCAGGGAATTACCCATATCGAATGGGAAGATATTACTGAAGCGGTACCTGCATTTTTAACCATCGTATTTATGCCTTTTGCTTATTCTATTGCAGATGGTATTGCAATGGGCTTTATTAGCTATGCGTTGATTAAACTATTTACAGGTAAAGCATCAACAGTTCCATATATGGTTTGGATTGTTGCTGTACTGTGGGCAATTAAATTTGCATTTTTTGGTGGTTAATATCCACACCAATTTTAAGGGTGTAAACTTGTTTACACCCTTTTTTCTTTTTTGAGGATAAGGTATGAATCAACTTGAGCTCATCCGTGCTTTACCAAAAGCGGAATTACATGTCCATATTGAAGGGACTTTTGAGCCTGAACTGATGTTTGCAATTGCACAACGTAATCAGATTGAAATTCCTTACAAATCTGTTGAAGAAGTTAAGCAAGCCTATAATTTTCATAACCTGCAATCCTTCCTAGATATTTATTATGCGGGTGCAAACGTACTGGTGCATGAGCAGGATTTCTATGATTTGGCTTGGGCATATTTTGAAAAATGCCATGAAGATCGTGTCATGCATACGGAAATGTTCTTTGATCCGCAAACACATACCGATCGTGGTGTCGCATTTGAAACCGTAATCAATGGATTACAGCGTGCCTGTGATGATGCACAAACAAAATATGGTATTAGTTCACGTTTAATTATGTGTTTCTTGCGCCATTTAAGCGAAGAAGCAGCTTTTGAAACATTAGCGCAAGCCATGCCATTTAAAGATCAAATTATTGGTGTTGGGCTGGACTCTAGTGAAGTTGGACATCCACCTTCAAAATTTGAACGTGTTTTCGCACAAGCACGCGAAGCAGGTTTCTTGGTGGTTGCTCATGCAGGTGAGGAAGGTCCAGCAGAATACGTGTGGGAAGCTTTAGATTTACTTAAAGTGAATCGTATTGATCATGGTGTACGTTCTGAAGAAGATCCTGCTTTAATGCAACGTTTAATTGCTGAAAAAATGCCGTTAACGGTTTGTCCACTCAGTAATTTAAAGTTATGCGTGGTCGATGATATGGCACAGCACAATATCCGTCGGTTATTACAACAAGGCGTGCATGTCACGGTAAATTCAGATGATCCATCTTATTTTGGTGGTTATATGAATGACAATTTTATTGTGATTACTGAAGCATTGTCTTTATCAAATGATGAGTTGAAAAAGTTGGCTCAAAATTCCTTTGAAGCATCATTCATTAGCGATGCTGAAAAGCAAAAATGGATTGCAGAAATTCAGAGTTTGTAATTCGTTTAAATATAAAAAACCGCACCATATCGTGCGGTTTTTTTGGATAAAGAGTTTATAGGTTTTATTTCGGTTGACGGGTCATACTAGTGAGCACGCTATCTTTATCAATAAAGTGGTGCTTTAATGCAGCAATAATATGCCCTACAACCAAGAAACCCGCTGCCCAAGAAAGATAAATGTGTAGTGGTTTTACAATTTCTAGTAGGTCGTAATTTTCTTCAATTAGTGTTGGCAGATTAAAGAGATAAAGGACAGGGGCAGGATGTCCCGCACTCCAACTGAATAAGCACCCCGTGATTGGTAAGGCAAGTAACATCAGGTATAGTGCTAAATGCCCAAGATGAGCCAATACCTTCATTGTTGGCGACATACTATCAGGTAGTGAGGGAGCTGGATGGGTATAACGCCAGAAAATCCGGATCATGACCAAAAAGATAATAGTGGTGGCAATGTTCTTGTGTAAGGTGATGATGTCACCTTTGAAGCTGCCATCTGTTTCATAGCTTAAAAAGTTTCCACTATAAAAACCAATAATCCAAGCGACAATAAAAATAATTGCCATCAGCCAGTGTAAGACTTGTGCTGTGCGCGTGTAATAGGGTGTTGTATTTTTCATAAAGTATGAATAAATAGGTCGAATAATAATTATTATCTTACTGAAATTAAAAATACAAGAAAACGTAGATTCTGCAACGATGCGTATATTTGTTGCAACGCTGATTTTATTTGCTGAGCTTTTGTTGGTAAATTGCACAAATAATTGATCATCAGCTTAATCAGGGCTTTATATTTATGGGTGTTACGGCACAATAGCCCTACTTTAAATTGATCATCAAGGTAAAATATTGTGAAAAAAAGATTAGCTGCATTGGCACCTGTTATTTTAGTACTTACTGCTTGTGCTACCACAGAAACAGCAACAACCACTCAGCAAGTGGGTATGGCGGCAATCAAAATTGCAATTAATTCAAAATGCGTGACAGAATTAAATAATACACCTGCTTGGAAAACTGCTACACAGTTGATGACTGCGGAACAAAAGCAAAATATTCAAACGGATATTTGTGGTTGTGTCAGTGAAAAGGCACCACAAAATGTGACCACTGTAGATTTGGCAACTGCTGCCTTAGATCCTGCTGCACGCGCGACGATCGTGAGCAATGTAGTGACTAAAACCATTCAAAGTTGTGTGAGTGAAGCAGTAAACAAATAATTTGAAAAGCCAGGGATTTCCTGGCTTTTTTATTGCAATACTTTTTGTGATTTATCTTATTTTATTTTATATTAATCAGAACAATAAATAACCAATACCAATTTGCTCAAAACTAAGGTTGAATAATCATGAAAAAATATAAACTTTTGATGTGTTTGGTTGGAGGATTGATGTTATCTGCATGTGCATCATCACCATTGTCTAGTTCGGAATCAAGTGGAGTTTCTGTCATTCGAATGGCGTCGAATCAGAAATGTATGGACGATATTGAAAATAATCCAACCTGGATTTTAAGCAGTAAACTTTTATCTGAAGATCAAAAACAAAAGAAAAAACGTGAAGTATGTAAATGTGTTGGAGATAATGCACCAAAAATGTTCTCTAAAGAGCAATTGGCTTTAGCTGCTGTAGATTCAAAAGCCAAAGATGCTTATGCAGCATTGGCTGCAACAAAAACTTCTGCAACATGCGCTTCTGAAATGTTAAACTAAATTTATTCAATATATGATTAATTTTAAAGTGGCTGATTTTTCAGCCATTTTTTTATGAGAGTAAGGCATGCGAATAGCAGGTGTAGATGAAGCGGGACGCGGTCCTTTAGTTGGTTCGGTTGTAGCTGCAGCGGTAATTCTTGACCCGAATAACCCGATCGAAGGTTTAAATGATTCAAAGAAACTCACAGAGAAAAAGCGTGAGAAATTATTTGTAGAGATTCAAGAAAAAGCATTGGCATGGGCAATTGCGGAAGCAAGTCACGAAGAAATTGACCAAATCAATATTTTACAGGCCTCACTTTTGGCCATGCGTCGTGCAGTAGAGGCTTTACAGATACATCCAGAGCATGTTCTGGTCGATGGGAATAAAATTCCGCAAGGTTTGAGTGCGAGTTGTGAGGCTGTAGTTGGAGGGGATGCATTACATGCAGAAATTTCTGCGGCCAGTATCTTGGCCAAAGTCACACGTGATCGCGACATGGTGGCTTTAGACCAGAAATACCCACAGTACGGTTTTGCCAAGCATAAAGGCTATCCAACTAAAGCACATTTTGAAGCAATTGCGATGCATGGGGTGATTGCAGAACATCGTCGTAGTTATGCACCAGTAAAAAAAGCATTGGCACAATTTGACTAGCCCTGAAAAATTTAAAGCGGCTTAGAAAAGCCGCTTTAGGAGATAACATTTAATTTTAACGATTAAAGTTATTCTGGGAGTAATTATCTTCTTCAAAAGAAGGTTGATAATCTTGATCGATATGTTGAAGGTGTTCGTGCATCGCACGTTCATGTTGAATGCGTTGATAAATTTCTTCGCGATGAACTGATACTTCTTTTGGAGCATTTACGCCAATACGAACTTGATTGCCTTTAACACCAAGCACAGTAACACTGACTTGATCCCCAATCATTAATGTTTCTCCGACACGACGGGTCAGAATCAGCATGTTTATCTCCTTGCAAAATGCTAAACCTGCATTGATTAAAAAGTTAAAAAAACACAACCTTGGTTATAAAGAAAATTTTAACAGAACTTATAAAGACAAATAGGTGGGTATTTATAGAATTCTGTTGAAATTTACTAAAACGCTTCTGGGCTAATATAACAGAGCCACTATAGAAAAAACTATAGTGGCTCTGTATTTTTATGGAATTTTAAAGATAATTGTCTTACAAAAGACAATTATCTTTTAAGCGCGTGCGCTTGACTCACCGTGTTCACGGTCTAAGCCAAATGCTGTGTGTAAACAACGAACAGCAAGCTCTAAATAGTTTTCTTCAATAAGTACAGAAATTTTAATTTCTGATGTTGAAATCATTAAAATATTAATGCTTTCATCTGCCAATGCTGTGAACATTTTGCTCGCAACACCTGCATGTGAACGCATACCTACACCAACGATTGAGACTTTAACGATATCATCACGAGTAACCACTTCACAGCCTTCAATGCTGCTCGCAGTTTGCTCTAAAATAGCTTTTGCTTTTGCCAAGTCAGTACGATTTACGGTAAAAGTAAAATCTGTTGTACCATCTTCTTCTACGTTTTGGATAATCATATCCACTTCGATATTGGCATTGCTGATCGGCGATAAGATTTTAGATGCAATTCCTGGTTCATCAGGAACACCCAAAATAGTGAGTTTTGCTTCGTCACGGTTAAATGCAATACCTGCAATGATTGGTTGTTCCATATCGTCTTCTGCCTCAGTCGTAATTAGTGTGCCTACGTTTTGTTTGAAATCTTCATCAAATGCACCATCATCATCATTATCAAAACTTGATAATACGCGCAGTGGAACTTGATATTTACCTGCGAATTCAACAGAGCGGATTTGTAAAACTTTTGAGCCTAAAGATGCCATTTCTAGCATTTCTTCAAAAGAGATACGGTCAACTTTTTTCGCTTTCGGTGCAACGCGTGGGTCAGTAGTATAAACACCATCTACATCGGTGTAGATTTGGCATTCATCTGCTTTCAACGCAGCCGCAAGTGCTACCCCAGAAGTATCTGAGCCACCACGGCCTAAAGTTGTGGTATTACCATCGGCATCAAAGCCCTGGAAACCAGCAACGACAATGACACGACCTGCATCTAAGTGCTTAGTCATTACGTCGGTATCAATCGATTCAATACGAGCTTTGGTAAACGCACTGTCCGTTTTAATACCAACTTGGCGACCCGTGAGTGACTTAGCTTCAACGCCAATTGAATTGAGCGCCATCGCTAACATGGAAATCGTTACCTGTTCACCCGTTGAAACCATTTGGTCAAGTTCGCGTGGGTCAGGGGTGTCCGTAATGGCTTTCGCGAGAGCTAATAAGCGGTTTGTTTCACCACTCATTGCTGATACTACAACCACTACCTTGTGGCCGTGGTCATGCCAGCGCTTCACACGACGAGCAACATTTAAAATGCGCTCGGGGGTACCCATAGAAGTACCGCCATATTTTTGAACGATTAATGCCATAGTTGTTCCATATAAGCCATGACCCTGAAGTGCCAATCAGGGTCAGTTACACAAAAGGTGAAGTTTTATTTTGCTTCAAGCCAAGCAGTTAAATCTGCTATCACTGGTGCAAACTTCTCGTTTAGTGGCGCGCCACCTTGTGCCAAGTCAGGTTTACCACCACCTTTACCACCTAGCTCAGTTGCCAAGTGTTTGATGATGTCCCCCGCCTTTATAGAAGCAGTAAATTCTTTGGCTACAGATGCGATCAAGCTAACCTTGTCACCCTCTACACCTGCAAGAACGATTACTGCATTTTCTAATTTTGATTTCACGCCATCATGTAGGTTACGAAGTGCTTTTGCATCCATACCCTGAACAGTCGTGATTAAAGTTGTACGACCTGCAAGCGTTTGAACTTGGCTTAAAAGTTCAGTGGCTTGTAAGCTTGCTAATTTTTGATTGAGTTGTTCAATCTGTTTTTGTAATGCAGATGAAGTTTCAACGATTGCTTCAACTTTTTCTACAGTTTGATCTTTCTGTGCTTTCAATAAGGCATTGATATGCACAATATCCGCTTCAGCTTTTTGTACAATTTCTAAAGCTTTAGTACCTGTCACTGCTTCAATACGACGTACACCCGCAGCTACACCACCTTCAGAAGTGATTTTAAATAGGCCAATGTCACCAGTACGTTGTACGTGAATACCACCACACAGTTCAATCGAGAAGTTTTTCTCTTCAATAATTGAACCCATTGAAAGAACTCGAACTTCATCGCCATACTTTTCGCCAAACAACATCATCGCGCCTTTGGCTTTTGCAGATTCGATGTCAAGAAGTTCTGTAGTTACAGCGCTGTTTGCAATAACTTCAGCATTGACTAAACGCTCAATTTCTTGAAGTTGTTCAAAAGAAACAGGCTGATCATTGGCAAAGTCAAAACGTAAGATGTCTGAAGCAACTAGTGAGCCTTTTTGCTGTACATGTGAGCCTAAGATTTGACGTAATGCCGCATGTAAAAGGTGAGTTGCAGAGTGATTGCGCGCAGTCGCAGCACGGATGTCTGCTTTTACAGTAGCTTCAACAGTTTGTAATGCTTTCAGACTACCAACAGTCACGATACCTTGATGGACAAAAGCGCCACCCGATTTCTTGGTGTCTTGGACTTCAAAAATACCTGTGTCATTTTTGAAGATACCTGTGTCACCAATTTGACCGCCGCTTTCTGCATAGAACGGAGTTTGGTTCAGTACGATAAGGGCTTCGTCACCTTCGACCACTTCATCAACTTGCTCGCCATCTTTATACAAGGCAATGATTTGACCTTCGCCAACCGTTGCATCGTAACCATCAAACTGAGTTTCGCCTTCAACTTTTACAACGCTGTTGTAGTCAATTGCGAATTTACCAGCATCACGTGCACGTTGACGCTGTGCTGCCATTTCAACTTCAAAACCTGCTTCGTCAATCGTTAAATCACGTTCACGTGCGATATCAGCGGTTAAGTCAGTAGGGAAGCCGTAAGTATCATACAGTTTGAAGACGACTTCACCTGGGATCACAGAACCTTTCAGTTGAGCCAATTCACCTTCAAGCAATTTCAAACCTTGCTCTAAGGTTTTGGCAAACTGTTCTTCTTCTTTTAGTAATTGTGCTTCAATACGCGCTTTCTGTGCTTCAAGTTCTGGGTAAGCTTGACCCATCACTTCAATTAAAGGCTGTAACATTTTATGGAAGAAAGAACCCGTTGCGCCCAACTTGTTGCCATGACGCACTGCACGACGAATGATACGACGCAGTACATAACCACGACCTTCATTAGAAGGGTTTACACCGTCTGCAATTAGGAAACAGCATGAACGTGCATGATCTGCAACGACTTTAAGTGAAGCTGGGTACTGAACTGGTGTGTCTTTTTCTTTGGCTTCAGCTTCAAGCACAGCAGTATCTAAACCAATAATTTCAGCAGCAGCTTTTAATAGATGCTGGAATAAATCGATTTCGTAGTTTGAATTTACGTGTTGTAAAACCGCAGAAATACGTTCCAAGCCCATACCCGTATCAACAGAAGGCGCTGGAAGAGGGTGAAGCACGCCATCCGCAGTACGGTTAAACTGCATGAATACGTTATTCCAGATTTCAATGAAACGGTCGCCATCTTCTTCAGGTGTGCCTGGTAAGCCACCCCAAATATGGTCGCCATGGTCAAAGAAGATTTCAGAACACGGACCACAAGGACCTGTATCACCCATTGCCCAGAAGTTATCTGATGCGTATTGACCACCTTTGTTATCACCAATACGAATAATGCGCGATGCATCTAAACCAATTTCTTTGTTCCAGATGTCAAATGCTTCGTCATCAGTGTGATAAACCGTGGCGTAGAGTTTGTCTTTTGGTAGTGCTAACCATTTATCGCCAGTCAGGAATTTCCACGCAAATTTAATGGCATCACGTTTGAAGTAGTCACCAAAAGAGAAATTACCTAACATTTCAAAGAAAGTGTGGTGGCGTGCAGTATAACCGACGTTGTCTAAGTCATTGTGTTTACCGCCAGCACGGACACACTTTTGTGATGAGGTTGCACGTACATAATCACGTTTTTCAAGACCTAAAAAGCAGTCTTTAAACTGGTTCATACCAGCATTAGTAAATAATAATGTTGGGTCGTTGGCGGGTACTAGAGAACTCGACGCGACACGTGTATGCCCTTGCGATTCAAAATAGCTTAAAAAAGCTTCGCGAATTTCAGCTGATGTCATAAAACGAGTACTCACAACCAAGTCACTCCATAAATCTTGAATTTGGCTAAATGTATTGTTTATAGGTGGTTTTAGCACATTCTATAAAATACAGGCTTAATTTTTTAAAACGCCAAATTATAACGGAAAAAGCCCCATGCACAATCACTTTACTATGAATTAATGACAAAACTATGGAATTGTAAGTCATCCTTTAGTCTGTATTTATTTTACGTAAATAAACTTTTTAAAATTTTCTAAATTTAGGTCAATCCATTTGATGGTGCTGTTCAAGTTGAATTTAGCTGAAGTTTTTTCATCAGGACCATCATTTTTTTTAATTTTATGTTGGATTTGCAAGAAAATATCTTGGCTAAAGTGCAAAATCAATTAACATAAGGCAGCTTAAATTAAGGTTTCATACAAAGGAAAAGTCATGCAAAAGGTGGCGATTAATGGATTTGGTCGAATTGGTCGTAATGTTTTGCGGGCATGGTTCGAAAATCCTAAAGATTTCCATTTTGAGATTGTGGCAATTAATGATATTGCCGATGTTGAAACCTTAATGCATTTGTTTAAGTACGACACGACACATGGTCGTTTCAAAGGCAAAGTTGAACTTGAGCATGAAAATGAGCAAATCTATTTGCATATTCATGCAGGACTTACCAGTCTAAAAGTTCAAGTTTTGTGTGAGGCTGAACCTGCCCATTTGCCTTGGCAACAGTTAAATATTGATGTGGTATTGGAATGTACGGGCTTATTCCGTTCACGTGAAGCGGCTACTCGTCATATTCAGGCAGGTGCAAAGCGCGTGATTATTGGCGCTGCGCCTTTTGACACGGTCGATGCGGCGATCGTTTATGGTGTAAATCATCATGAAGTGAAAGCTTCAGATCAAATTATTTCCAGTGTGTCTTGTACCACGCAAGCACTGGTGCCATTAGTCAAAATTATTGATGATGCTTTTGGGATTCAAACGGCATTAATGACTGAAATTCATGCGGTGACCGCCGATCAATCGGTTTTAGATCATGCACATCGAGATTTACGTCGTGCCCGTGCATCTGGGCAAAATATTATTCCCACGACATCTTCGGCATTAGGAGCATTAAAGCAAGTGATGCCGAAAATGGAAAACCGTATTGATGGTTATTCCATTCGTGTTCCAACCATTAATGTTGCTGCAATTGATTTGACCTTTGTGTCGCAATCCCCAGTTACCGTACACAGACTGAATGAAGTATTGATTGGTGCAGCAGAAAGTGACTATGCTGAAATTATGCAAGTGACCGATGAAGCTTTGGTGTCTAGTGATTTTAATCATTCACCTTATTCACTGATTGTGGACTTAAGTCAGACTATGGTGGTGGGACATCAGGCGAAAGTATTTGCTTGGTATGATAATGAGTGGGGCTATGCCAACCGCTTACTGGATTTGTGTGAATCTTTTGTATAAGTAATCAAGCACCTTATTTGGTTCTGCAAATAAGGTGCTTGAACTGTTATTCTTCTTCAGTCTCGTTCAAAAAGCCTTCTTGAATTTCTTTAGGCATATCTTGATGCCACCAAGTGTAGATTTCGGCTTTGATGTTGAGATCTTCATCTGGATCATTAAATGGTTCATCATCCTCACGAACGAGCTCATCACCTTCAAATTTAAACCAGAACTCCCACGGGTCATCATCACCACAACCCCATGCTTGTACATGTAATGCAGGGACTAAGGCTTTTAAGAAAAACAGGATGGCTTCCATAATGTCATCGCCCTCCGAACCGTGGACAAAGTGCAGAATACTAAATCCTGCAAGTCGATAGACTGTTTCTGGTGCAAGATCGTACTCAATTTGATCCACTTGATCGATGAGCTCTTGAGCAAGTTCGGCACCATATTCAGCATTGATCGCACTAGCTAATTGCACAAAAGTCACGGGGTTGTCTTGATGTTGTTGGAATAAATGATCAAGTCGATCCATGATGGTGTTATCAGGATGGTGATAGTAAAGATTGCTATGTAATTCCATAGTGATGATCCAAATGAACAGTTTTTTCTAAAGTTGAATAATTGTTAGCGAATTGAATATATCGTTTGATGTGTATTTCTGAAATAGAAAACATGTATCAAAATATCATTCGCTTGGCTTTGGTTGCTTCGGTTGATATAAATAATAGGCATGATGAGTGAACGATTGAAAAATATCGGGTTTATCTTTTATTTTTTATAAAAATTAGAGTCATCTTGGCATATTATAAAAGAAAGACATAATGACAATGAGAAACATATGATGATGTTAATCTGGGGGTTTATCCTGCTATTGGCAGTTGCAGTTATTTTTCTGGTGTGGTTTCAATTTAAACAGCAAGGTGAGAGCACAGAGGATACAGAGTATCAGCAACATCTGGAGCAGAAAGTGGTACACCTTGAAGAAAACTTAAAGAAAACGCTGGAAATTATGCAAGACCTTGCCAAGAAAATGCATGTTCAACAAGAAGCAATTGATAAAACTGTAAAAAGAACGCATCAGTTGGAATTGCAAAATGCTGAACTGGTCAGTTTGTTAAGCAAGTCAGTCGGACAAACAGACCGCCCATTCTGAGCGAATTACGCCAAATTTTAAATTAAAATTTGGCGTAATAATGCTGCGCTTAACATACTGATAATGACAGTTGAAAGTAGCGGTAGTCGAGATGCTGCTAATAAAGTAATTGCGATTGCAATTAAGTCGGCTGGATTATCTTTGACAAAATAAGGCGCAATGACTGAAATCAGGACACAACCTGGTACAACTTCTAAAATCTTTTTGTGTTTAGCTGACAAGGTTTTATTTTTTAATAAAACATAGCCCAATAAACGGGTTAAATAAGTGGTTAAGGCGACGAAGAGAATCGCAATCAAAGTGCTGCCATGAATCATTCGTCTTCTCCTATCAAGAAAAAGGCAGATGCAACACCACTGATTGCACCTAAAGGTACGTGCCAACCTGCGGGCAAATATAAATAAGAAATTGCAGCGACCACTAAACTCACTAACCATGGTCGTGCAGCAGAAAATCCAGTCCACATTCCACGTAGTAGCACCAAAATGATGGCTGGGAATGCCATATCAAAACCATATGGATGAATATCCCCCAAGACTGGACCAAGTACAGCACCTAAGGTCGTGACTGATACCCACATCAAATATAACGCTAAACATACCCCTGCATAGTAAGGCATATTAAAAGCATGCCTTAGCCCAACCTGATGAATCCTTTTTTGTGCATTGGATAATCCCAAGGCCCAGCTTTCATCACAAAGGAAAAAGAGAGCAGGGTAAACTTGACGGTCAGGTAAATGTTTTAAATAAGGAACGAGGCTTGCCCCCATAAGCAAATGGCGGCTATTGATTAAAAAGGTAATGAACATCAGCAGCAGGAATTGTGGAGGATTGGTCCACATTTCTAGAATGGCAAACTCAGACCCACCCGCAAAATTTAAACCCGTTAAGAGTGATACTTCTACAATGGAAAAACCCTTTTGAGAGGCTTGAGTGCCAAGTACCAATGCCAAAGGAACAAAACCAAGCAGCATCGGTAGTGTTGTTTTAATGCCACGAAAAAATTCAGCTTGCTCCTGACTGTTCAAGCCCAAGGAATATGATGAGCTGCTTTTTAAAGTGGACATGGAAGAAACCTCACAAAGTAGCTAGCCATTTTAAAAATATTGTTGTGATATTTGACGCTAAATTAAGCGGTATTTATGAAGAATTGAGCATAAAATTGCTCTAAAATTAAAATAAAGAGTGTTTAATGCCAAGAGCGTGAATATGGATAAAATTGATAGAAGAATCTTACAAACGTTGCAGCAAGATGGAAAGTTGGCGAATAATGAGCTTGCACAGCGAGTGGGGCTTTCAGCTTCACCCTGTTTGCGTAGGGTCAAACAACTAGAAGATGCTGGCATTATTGAAAAGTATGTGGCTTTGATTAATCCACAAAAAGTCAATTTGGGTTTGACCGTATTTGCACGAATTTGGCTGAAAGGGCAAGATGCGAAAACAGTCAATCATTTTATTGATTCAGTCCGAGAAATTCCTGAAATAGTAGAATGCCAATTGATGGCGGGTGACTGTGACTTCTTTTTAAGAATTGTGGTGTCTGATTTAGATGCCTATCGTAAATTTCAAATTCAGCGTTTAAATAAAATCACGGGCATTCAGAACGTAAAAACTGAAATTCCACTCCAGAGTGTTAAACAGACGACCGAACTACCGTTGTAAAGGTAATGGCGCTGATCATGACTTAATTTGTTGATAATAAACGTTAACTTAGTGCATTATTCGGTCAGAATGAGATTGTGCAGAGTAATGCTATTAAATGTAAAAATCTCAGTGCATGGTGTGAACTATCGTGCTAAACTAGGAGAAATCGGGTGTGCTCCCGATTTTTTTATGCGGATTACTTCCGCGCTGACAAGAATTTAGGTTTACAACATGCCCATTTCAGAGACATGGTTATTACCTGATGGTGTAGCTGATGTATTACCAGAGCAAGCGCAAGTAATTGAAAACTTGCGCCGTAGCGCCTTGGATTTCCTTGCTTCTCGAGGTTATCAATTGGTGTACACGCCGTTTATTGAATACATAGAATCTCTTTCTTCTTTATCCGAATCAAATCACGATTTAGACCTTGCAACTTTTAAAGTAATCGACCAATTATCAGGACGTTTACTTGGGGTGCGTGCGGATATGACGCCACAGGTGGCGCGTATAGATGCACACGTTCATCCCGTAGAAGGTGTGGCGCGTTATTGCTATGCAGGCACTGTTTTGCATACTAAGCCGCAAGGCTTTAATACCACACGTGCACCGTTGCAATTAGGTGCAGAGTTGTTTGGTTCAGACAGCATTGATGCTGATGTTGAAATGGTCGATGTAATGCTGGGTCTGCTTAATAAAGCAGGCTTGGTAGATGGTATCCATCTGGATTTAGGGCATGTGGGTTTATTCCGTAGCTTAGTTAAGCGTGCGGGTTTAAACAAAAACACTGAGCATGAACTGTCTGACCTTTATCAACGTAAAGCATTGCCTGAGTTGGCGGAATTTACCCAAGATTTAAACTTCGGTGCAGACTTTTATGCATTAGGTCGCTATGCAAGTGATCTTGAGACATTACAATCCAACCTGAGTGCAGAAATTTTAGCAGACACAGCATTCAAACATGCTTTGGATGAATTAAAAACCACACAGTCGGCAATTCAGGCGCGTTGGCCAAACTTATTGATTGGCGTTGATGTTGTAGAGTTACGTTCATACCATTACCACACAGGTTTAATGTATGCCGTGTATGCGCCAAACCGAGCTGCCTCTTTGGCACAGGGTGGTCGTTATGACGGTATTGGTGAACATTTTGGTCGTGCACGACCTGCAACAGGTTTTAGTTGTGACTTATATGCACTCAGTGCAGGGCAGTTTAACGCAATTTCTGTAGTTGTCGCACCTAAAGGTATGAACGCTGATTTACAACAAGCGATTGCATCTGTGAGAGCACAAGGCTTAAGTGTAATTCAGTTATTGGGTAATGATGATTTAAACTCTATTCCAAATGCAACACATCAACTGGTTGATGTTGCTGGTGAGTGGCAAGTTAAACCAATTTAACCACTGCGAGTAGTGTTCATGTCACTACTTGGAGTTTTAATTTTAACAGCATGATGTAATGAGGCTATTATGGGCAAGAATGTTGTGGTACTTGGTACCCAATGGGGCGACGAAGGTAAAGGTAAAATCGTCGACCTGCTCACAGATCAAGCGGCTGCGGTAGTTCGTTATCAAGGCGGACATAACGCAGGTCATACTCTCGTGGTTGGTGGTAAGAAAACTGTATTACACCTCATTCCATCAGGTATTTTACGTGAAAACGTATTGTGCTTAATTGGTAATGGTGTTGTGCTTTCACCAGAAGCTTTAATCAAAGAGATGACCATTCTTGAAGAGCAAGGCGTACCTGTTAAAGAGCGTTTGCGTATTTCTCCAAACTGTCCATTAATTCTTCCAAACCATATTGCACTTGACCAAGCACGTGAGAAAAAGCGTGGTAATGCAAAAATTGGTACAACGGGTCGTGGTATTGGTCCAGCGTATGAAGACAAAGTTGCGCGTCGTGCAGTACGTGTTGCGGACTTGGTACGTGGCGGTGAAGCATTAAAAGCACAATTGGCTGAAGTATTGGATTACCATAACTTCCAATTAACTCAATACTACGGTGTTGAAGCAGTTAAATTGGAAGATGTAATTGCACTATGCGATCAATGGCGCGAAGTTGTTGCTCCGTTAGTGGTTGATGTAACTACAGAATTACACAACTACCGTAAAAACGGTGACAACATTATGTTTGAAGGCGCTCAAGGTTCACTACTTGACGTTGATCATGGTACTTATCCATTTGTGACTTCTTCAAACACGACAGCTGGTGGCGTAAGCTCTGGTTCAGGTTTGGGTCCATTGCATTTAGACTATGTATTGGGTATCACTAAAGCGTACACAACGCGTGTAGGTGCTGGTCCATTCCCAACTGAATTGCACTACGATGCTGCGGCAGATACTGGTGATGCAATTGGCCGTCACTTAGGCACTGTGGGTCACGAGTTTGGTGCATCAACAGGTCGTCAACGCCGTTGTGGTTGGTTTGATGCAGAAATTTTGCGTCGTTCGGTAGATGTAAACTCACTTTCTGGTATTTGCTTAACTAAACTTGACGTATTAGACGGTTTAGAAGAAGTGAAAATCTGTGTAGGTTATGAAAACACAGATTCAGGTTGTGTGGGTTCTTCAGATGCGCTTGCATATGAAAACCTAAAACCAATCTATGAAACTATGCCGGGTTGGACTGAATCAACAGTTGGTGCGACCACTGTAGAACAGCTTCCACAAAATGCAATTAACTACATCAAGCGTATTGAGCAGTTAATTGAGTGTCCAATTGATATTATTTCAACGGGTCCAGATCGTGCAGAAACTATTGTATTGCGTCACCCGTTTGATGCTTAATCGATAGTTTATGTTAAAAAGCCTCGCAGATGCGGGGCTTTTTATTATGCGAATGAAATGCAAAATTGTAGGGCTTTAAAATCCAGACTAAAGTTGCATTTGCTTGCAGGATTTTTCAAAATAGCCTTGATACAATAACTTAACAGTAAATCTGGATTTAGGCAGGATGCACAAAAATATTTCAAATACCATTTTATATTCTTTAATTTTTGCTATGGGCGGTGCGCCTACTATTGCGATGATGATTATTGAAGGGCAAACCACGGATCCAAATGTAATTTATAATGCTTTAATTGGATTGTCTGTGATTATTGCTTGTGTTTTGGTGCCCATTGTTTTGATTCAAAATGCCTATTTATGGTTTAAACGTCATAATGAGAAATTAGCAGAAAAAATTAAACCTGTAGGGCAGGTTTATATGGTGTTGAATGTTGTGTGTTTAATTTATTGGTTAAGTTACCAGTTTATGCATTAAGTTAATTACATAAATACTATGTTTATGAAGTTGTTATTCATTCAAAGCTCCACATTGATTGCTTATAATGCACATATATTGACGTGATCCAAGAATGGTGGAGATTAAAAGAATGAAGAACAAACTGATGTTAAGTTTGTGTGTGGCAGGAGCTGTCACACTTTCTGGTTGTACAACAGTTGCTGACATGGCAGGTGCAGATACAGCATCTTTAAATGTTGCTGCAACTCAGGGCTTTAATAAAACTGTGCAGGAAGCTCGCGGTAACAATACGCTAGATGCCTCTTCTTCGACGTATAAACGAATTTATGCAGTATTCACGCGTTTGAAACCTTATGCTGATCAAATGAACCAAACAGGGACTAAATTCGATTGGCAACTTGCAGTATTAAAATCTGACCAAGTTAATGCCTATGTTGCCCCTGGTGGAAAGGTGGTGTTCTACACAGGTATTGTGAATAAACTTAACCTGACTGATGCTGAAATTGCGGCAGTGATGGGGCATGAAATGATTCATGCCTTGGAAGAGCATGCGAAAAACAAAATTGGTGCCCAAGCGTTAACTGATTTGGCACTGAATATTGGTTTGGGTTATGCCGGTGAAAATGTTGGTCAATTGGGTGCTGCGGCCGCACAGTTAGGTACACAAGTGGGCGTGGGCTTGCCTTACTCACGTAGCCTAGAAAGTCGTGCTGACCAAGGTGGACTGATGCTCATGGCGAAAGCAGGCTATAACCCACAAGCAGCAATTACGCTTTGGGAAAAAATGAATAAGCTTGATGGCGCGGGCGGTTCGGCTTTCTTGTCGACTCACCCTTCAAACAGTCAGCGTATTGAAGCAATGCGTAAAAACCTACCTGTAGCACAAGCAGTATATAACAAGCGTTAATCGTTTAATTCGTGTGAAAAAAGGATGCTTCGGCATCCTTTTTTGATTTTGGAGTCACTGTTTTAAAATGCGATGATCATTTGTGGTAGATCAATCCGAATTATAAGATTGGAACTTAGCTATATCGTAAAGAAGTAGGCTAAAGATTTATCATCCCAAGCAAATAAAGTCGTGTTTTTGTTACTTAGGGGGCTGGATTAGGTTGTTGGCGATGAATGGCTTCTATACCTTGAATCACTTCAGGAGATAGATCGAGTTCAAAGGCAGCGATATTTTCTTTGAGTTGATCTAGATTGGTTGCTCCAATAATGGTGCTGGTCACAAAGAACTGTTGTTTAATAAAAGCGAGTGCCATTTGTGTCAAACTTAGACCATGTTGTTCTGCAAGAAGTGCATACTGTTCTGTTGCCCATTCGCATTCTGGATTGCTATAACGGCTAAAGCGTGAAAATAAGGTAATACGAGCATTGGCCGGGCTGGCACCGTGACGGAATTTCCCAGTCAGATAACCAAATGCGAGTGGGGAATAAGCGAGTAATCCGACGCCTTCATATTTTGCAATTTCAGCCATCCCAATTTCATAACTACGATTTAGTAAATTATATGGGTTTTGCACACTGACGATTTTTTCGAGACCTAGTTGCTCGGCAAGATGCAAAAATTTCATGGTTCCCCATGGGGTTTCATTGGATAGTCCAATGTGGCGAATGCGCCCTTTTTTAACTTCATCAGCTAGTGCGAGTAATGTATCGGCAAGTGCAGTGATAGGTTTTTCGTCTAAGGCTTCAGCATTACCATAGCCCAGTTTGCCAAAGAAATTGGTGTTACGCTGCGGCCAGTGGAGTTGATACAGATCAATATAGTCTGTTTGTAAGCGTTTGAGTGAGTCGTCCAAGGCAGAAGCAATTTCATTCGCAGTAAAACGAGTTTGTCCATCACGAATATGGCTTCCACCTTGTGAGGGGCCTGCAATTTTAGAGGCAATCAATAATTGGTCACGAGCACCATGTTGTGCAATCCAATTCCCAATAATGGTTTCCGTACGACCTTGCGTTTCAGGTTTTGGCGGGACAGGATACATTTCTGCTGTATCCCAGAAGTTTAGTCCATGCTCTAAAGCATAATTCAGCTGTAGAAAGGCTTCTTGCTGTGTGTTTTGTTCACCAAAAGTCATGGTGCCCAAGCAAATTTCTGGAACAAGAATACTACTATCGCCTAAAGGTTTGAATTGCATAAAGACTATCCTGAATAAGGGCTGAACAATTTCTTCAGGCTATCGTAAACATGCGAGTTTGTTAATGAATACTTGTATATTGTTTTGTGAAAAAATTGAATTAGTTAGCATAAAAAAAGCAAATCATTTGATTTGCTTTTTTTTAGACAATCGGAAGATTTACTCTTCATCATCTTCGTAGTCGTCATCAGTGTTTGACTGTTCTAAAGAGACGTCAAAAATAAGAATGGCTTTACCATCAGTTTGAATCATGCCCTGATCTTCGAGGGTTTTGAGTACGCGACCAACCATTTCGCGTGAGCAACCGACAATACGACCAATTTCTTGACGTGTAATACGGATTTGGCGGCCATTTGGTAAAATCATGGCTTCTGGTTGTCCTGACAAGTCAATCAGGCAGCGTGCAATACGACCAGAAACATCAATGAATGCAAGGTCGGTTACTTTACGTGTTGTGTTTTTTAAACGACGAACCAACTGAGCAAATACTGCATAGCTCAAGTCTGGGTATTGTTTACTTAACTCGTGGAAGTTTTCATAGGTAATTTCAGCAATTTCACAAACATCACGTGTACGCACTTCTGCAGTACGCTGTGGATTTGATTCGAAGAGCCCCATTTCCCCAAAGAAGTCTCCCGGATTCAAATATGCAACTACAATTTCACGTTCATCATCTTCACGTAAAATAATAGATACTGACCCTTTTAAAATCAAATAAAGTGATTTTGATTCCATCCCTGCATCAACAATAGTTGTACGTTTAGGATAACGGTTTATATATGCTCGTTTTAATAATGCCTTGACTGATTCAGGTAATTGACCTGGCGATAGCGCATCAGTGCTTAGCTGTGAAAAATTTGAAGTCATGCTTTTGGTTTCCGAAAATGGATAAATAATAGATCGCACAAGACCTAAAATGAACTTGTCACACTGAAGAGGTGAAATTCCTTATCAACTCAAATTATGTTAGTGTACAGGCACACGGTAAATTTATAGCTTTTTTTAGGTAGTTGCAATGCAAACAAGTGTACATTGGCTAGAGAATGTTGCTTTTGAAGCGAAATCAGAAAGTGGCCATAGTGTGGTGATGGATGGATCCCCAGAGTATGGTGGTGAAAACCGTGGACCACGTCCCATGGAGCTTATATTAATGGGACTTGGTGGGTGTGCTTCCTTCGATATTGTGACAATATTGAAAAAATCTCGTCAAGATGTGACAAATGTTGTATGTCAGCTTAAGGCAGAACGTGCCGATAGCATTCCAGCAGTGTTTACTAAAATCCACCTTCATTTCGTGGTAACAGGTAAAGCAGTGAAGGAAAAACAGGTTGCGAAGGCGGTAGAACTCTCTGCAGAAAAGTACTGTTCAGCGAGTAAAATGCTGTCGGATGGTGGTGTTGAAATTACCCACGATTTTGAAATTATAGAAGCGGTATAAGCGTGGAAAAGCTGGTGATTCATCAGCTTTTTTTTGGTTTAAAATATGCTAGTTCATATCTGAGGATGGTAATAAAACAACCTTAGAATTTGGTTTTTAGCGAGTGGATCTCTTGGATAGAGAAAAATTACATCAACACTCTTGAAAATAAAAATAGTAAGACCAATATTATAACTAAGTTCTATTATATTTTTTAATTTAAGATATTGAAAAATATGTGAAAATTAATTTGAAATCTAAAAATAAGTTCCCATATATCTTACAAGTTAAAAATTTGTTGTGAGGAATAACAAGAATGCGTTTTGAAAAATTTACAAACCGTCTACAGCAAGCCCTTTCTGATGCTCAATCCTTGGCAATGGGGAAAGATCATACCTCAATTGACGGGATTCATGTGCTATCGACTTTATTGGAAGAAGCTTCGAATGCCAGTCTTTTGCAACAGGCAGGTGCAAATTTACGTGAATTGCAAAGCAAATTGCAGCAAGCACTGAAAGATGCACCTACGCTAGCAAACCCGACAGGTGAGATTAACCTTAGCCCAGAAGCAGTTAAAGCACTGAATTTGGCAGATAGTTACGCTCAAAAAGCTGGAGATGAGTTTCTTTCTACAGATTGGGTATTGCTTAGTCTTGCTGAAGTCGGTGCAACCAAGTCTTTATTAAATAGTGCAGGTGTAACCACTGATAGCTTGCGTAAAGTGGTTAATAAAATTCGAGGGGATGAAAAGGTCATGAGTAATAATCATGAAGATCAACGTGATTCACTGAATAAATACACTATAGACCTGACTGAGCGTGCCTTAGCAGGCAAACTTGACCCTGTTATTGGGCGCGATGATGAAATACGACGCACGATTCAGGTGTTGTCTCGTCGTACTAAAAACAACCCTGTACTGATTGGTGAACCGGGGGTAGGTAAAACAGCCATTGTTGAAGGTTTAGCACAGCGTATCGTCAATGGTGAAGTGCCTGAAAGCTTGAAAGGCAAACGTGTCTTGTCTTTAGATTTAGGCTCGTTACTTGCGGGTGCAAAATATCGTGGTGAATTTGAGGAACGTTTAAAAGCCGTTCTTAAAGATTTAGCCAAACACGAAGGTGACATTATCCTATTTATTGACGAGCTGCATACCCTTGTAGGGGCAGGGAAAGGTGATGGGGCAATGGATGCAGGGAATATGTTGAAACCTGCTTTGGCACGTGGTGAATTACGCTGTGTTGGTGCGACTACACTAGATGAATATCGCCAATACATTGAAAAAGATGCTGCGCTAGAACGTCGTTTCCAAAAAGTTTTGGTGGATGAACCTAGCGTAGAAGACACCATTGCAATTTTACGTGGTTTAAAAGAGAAATATGCAACGCATCACGGTGTGCAGATTTTGGACTCTGCCATTATTGCTGCTGCAAAAATGTCGCATCGTTATATCACAGACCGTCAATTGCCAGATAAAGCGATTGACCTGATTGATGAGGCGGCATCTCGCATTAAAATGGAGTTGGACTCTAAGCCTGAAGCGTTGGATAAACTCGACCGTCGTCTCATTCAGTTGAAAATGCAGCTTGAAGCCGTGAAGAAAGATGAGGATGCAGGTACGAAAGGTGAGATTAAACATCTTGAAGAGCAGATTACAACAGTAGAGAAAGAATATAACGACCTTGAAGAAATCTGGCGTGCTGATAAAGCTTTGGTGGAAGGCAACAAAGATATTCAAATCAAGTTGGATCAGGCGCGTATTGCTTTAGAAAAGGCGCAGCGTGAAGGTGATTTGGCTGAGGCTGGTCGTTTGCAGTATGGTGTGATTCCTGAGCTACAGAAGCAATTAGAGCGTATTGAGGTTGCTGAAGAGAACGAAGCACCAAAACTACTACGTAACAAAGTTACGGATAATGAAATTGCTGAAGTGGTAAGTGCAGCAACAGGTATTCCAGTCGCTAAAATGCTACAGGGCGAACGTGAAAAACTCCTACAAATGGAAGAGTTTTTACATAACCGTGTAGTTGGGCAAAATGAAGCAGTTGTAGCGGTGTCAAATGCAGTACGTCGTTCGCGAGCAGGTTTGTCTGATCCAAATCGTCCAAGTGGTTCGTTCTTGTTCCTTGGACCAACAGGTGTTGGTAAAACTGAACTTACCAAAGCATTGGCAAACTTCTTATTTGATAATGATGATGCCATGATTCGTATTGATATGAGTGAATTCATGGAGAAACACTCGGTCAGCCGTTTAGTTGGTGCTCCTCCGGGTTATGTTGGCTACGAAGAAGGTGGTGTATTGACTGAAGCTGTACGCCGTAAACCGTATAGCGTGGTGCTGTTCGATGAAGTTGAGAAAGCACATCCAGATGTATTCAATATATTGCTACAGGTATTGGATGATGGTCGTCTTACGGATTCACAAGGTCGCGTGGTCGACTTTAAGAATACGGTGATTGTGATGACCTCTAACCTTGGTTCACAAGATGTACGTGAATTGGGTGAGGGAGCTGCGGATGATGAAGTGCGAGCAGTGGTGATGAGTGCAGTATCTCAACACTTCCGTCCAGAGTTTATTAACCGTATTGATGAAGTCGTGATTTTCCATTCATTGAAGAAAACACAGATTCGCGGTATTGCGGATATTCAATTAGATCGTTTACGCAGCCGTTTAGCTGAACGTGACTTGAGTTTAACTGTGGAAGACACAGCATTCGACCTATTGATCGATGCAGGTTTTGATCCAATCTATGGTGCGCGCCCATTGAAACGTGCCATTCAGCAACAGATTGAAAATCCATTGGCTCAGAAAATTCTGGCTGGAGAGTTTCAAGCTGGAGATACCATTTTAGTTAAATCGGATCATGGGCATTTGCTGTTTGATAAATTGAAACTAAGTTAATTTTAAACATAAAAAAACCAGCTTCGGCTGGTTTTTTTATGTCACAAGGTCTATTTTAATTTGATATTTTGGGTCATAAACTGACAATTAAATGCATAATAGTGTGATGGTGGTCACTTGTAAGCCACTTATATGTAAAACAATTATCTTTATATGTTATTTTTAATTATACTGCGGAAACATAAAAAACACATAATATGAGATATATTCATGTCGAAAATAAAGTGGGGTGTTGGTGGCGTCATCGCGGTTGCAACATTGGCTGTTGGCGGGAATTTATATGCAGATAAAAGTTTGCAAACTTATTATCAGCAAGAAGCGAAACAACCAAGTAAAAATCTAAGCTTGAACTATAAAAACTTCCAGATGGGTGCATTCCAAGGACAGGCAGATTGGACAGCAGATCTGGTACTTGATCCATGTAAGCCAAAAGATGTGATTAAAATGTCTGGGCGTGATCATATTCAACGCAGTTGGAATGGTTATCAAATTCAGTCAGATATTAAAGTTGTACAAGCTGATAGCACATTCAAGCCTTTATTGAATCAACCTTTAAAGCTACAAACGCATGTCAATTGGCTGGGGACAATGGACTCAACCTTGACTACGCCTGAGATTGTGCGTAATGAAGCGAAAATGCAGACACGTTTAGACCCTATAACTTTAGAATATCGAACCAAATCGGTTGATGATCAGCTTCAGGTGCAGGATTTAACCCTGAAAATTCCAAATTTAACAGTGATCGATGCGGACACACATTTCCAAATGACAGGATTAACCTTAGAAACCAATCAAGGGTTGAATGGTAATTATCTGGAAGCTGGAAAAACTAAAGTTCATATGGATTTGCTAAAAATGTCGGATCGAGGTTTAAACAACCCGATGAGTGCAGAGGTAAAGAACTACCGTATTGAAACTGAAAGTGATTTGACAGAACGGGTATTGAATACGAAATTTTCGATTCAAGCGGATGAAATGAAAGTACCTTATTCACCCGTTATGCAAAATATTCAGTTCAATTTCAATTTGCAGGATGTGAATCGTGCCAAACTACAGGCTTTTTTCGATATTGTAGAGAAGAGTGAGAACAGTTGTTTAGCGCAAGAGAAATTATTACAAGATTTAGAACCTGCTTTACTTGCGGTTATCAATGAAGGTTTTAAGTTCGATTCTAGCGACAATCAAATCAAGATTGGAGCTGGTGAGGCCAAAGCTAGTCTAGCGGGCCGTTTTATGCCAAGCCATCAAAAGACCTTAAAAGGCATGGTGGCCATGGTACCAAGTCTAGTTGAATATAAAGCTGATATGCAATTTGATAAGAACATGGTTGCTTCCATCATGAATAGTCTTCCTGGTAAGGGGTCACAGGCTATGTCGGATCAGGATATTGAAACGATGCTCAGCAGTATGCAGCAATCGGGGCAATTGAAACGTGATGGTGATGTGCTGAAAATGTCGATGGAATATAAATATGGTGAGAAGAAATTTTTAACGGAATGATTTTATAAAATATTTTAAAACTAAAGCTCTATCTAACTTTGGTGTGTATTAAGTGAGATAGAGTTTAATTTATTTTTATTTACAGATATGAACGAGCAGTAACTTTTCTAGAACAAGTAAATTCCTGAATGAAATATTTTAGCAGGTTGATTGACTATGACTTAATGAGAAGCTTAAGCCTCCCGCTACAATAGATGAAGGAGGTCGAATAGATTTAGAAATTCATTACAAAATATAATGCGATGGGTACCGTGATTAAAGCTAGCATTGTACTCAACATCACGGATGTCGCTGCTTTTTCAGGATGAAGTCCTAATGTATTGGAGATAACAACGACATTACCTGCCATAGGTGTCGCAACCATTAGCGCCACAATTTGAAGTATTTGTTTATCTACGGGAATAATAACCATAAAAATCAAAATACCAACGATAGGATAAATCAAATGTTTCCATGTCAAAGCCAATGCTGAGAAAAGCCAATCGATCTCAATTTTTGAAAATTTTGCAATTGTAATCCCGATAGTCATCATTCCTAAAACACTATAGGCACCTTTAAAATTTGCCAAGAATGAAAGGAATACTTCATTGAATTGAATATCGAGATATTTAAAAATCATCCCTAAAAATGCAGCATAAAGAATCGGCATTTTTATGACTTTTAAAATACTTTCCTTAATGTTCAATGAGCCTTTAGCTGTAATGAAATAACCCACTGTAAATTCGTATAGGTTAATACCGATAATAATAAAAATAGCGATGGCTATTTGCGTCTTATCGAAGATTGCAAGTACCAATGGTAATGCAAAATATCCAGTGTTACCTGTACCCGCGGCAAAGCCAAATAGATTAACTCGACTGTCTTTCCAAAAGCACCTTGCAAAGCATAACCCTAGTACAGCCATGAAGGATGCCAATAAGAATGCACCCAATGAAAACTTAAGATAAGTCCAATTTGCTGGTGATTCGACAATTGAGTAAAAAATCACAAATGGGGAAATAATATAAACAAGCAAAGTTGAAATATCTTTGGAATCTAGTTTAAATTTCTTACCCACACCCCACCCAATGATAGAGATTGCGATTAACAAAAAAACCCGTAGTACAACTTCAAAAATCATCTGATAACCAACTATTCAATGTCCAAAACTGTGGTTGATGAGAATGTATATGTGCCATAACACCGCTGTAACCATCGGTCACCTTTTATTTCACCAAGTCCGTGCAAACAACGCAGATTATTAAAAATAATGAGATCTCCAGCATTCCAAGATTTCTGAATTTGATTCTCTGAAACAATTGATTTCAGTTCATGCAACGCGGATTCACTGTCTTCATCTGTCGCATTAATGTTGTGTAATGCCGCTTTAATTTCATAATTCCCATCGACCAAGTCAAAAATGGAACTCTTTATTCGCTTATTTTGCACTTTAAAGGTTTCAGGGGCTGTATGAACAAACCTTGACTCAGCCAACACATTTTTTGATTTATGGCTTAATTTATTAATTACATCAGAAATCTTTACTAAATTAGTAGCAGTCTGTTTCTCATCTACTAGGCACATTAACGACAAAGTATGTGGTCTAATATTTCTCGACAAATAGGCTCCATCAGTATGAAAGTCAAACTTAGCTAAGCCCTGATTAGAAATGCCAGTATTATCTTTTAAGTCTTTAGGCGTGATCTGATGTACTAATGCTCCATTTTTTTCTTCTTTATAAGCAAAGGGGTTTAAACCACAGGCTTTTGTAACCCCTAGCAACACTAATTCTGATATATATCCTTTAGGGTGGGGGCTTGAAGTGTTAGATCGAGGTTGATAAATCTGATCGTCAATTGGTAGGTTGGCGAATTCAAGCAACCCTCCGCCTACTTTTAATTCATTAAAATGAACATTTCTCAAATTTAGATATTTTTGTGCTAATTTTGCACTTTGCTCAATAAGTCCTGTCGAAAGACATTTATTCGTTTTTTGCAATAATTTCAATTCATTTTTCCAAGCATTAGCGCAATACTTATCAAGCTTAATTTGCATGTTTTACCTATTTCTGAATTTATTTTTTATAAAGTCTTTAGAGATTTACCATTTAAATAACTGAGCAGACTCTTAATATCTATTATTTTGATTCTCCCTTAAAGGTTAAAAAGATAATTACAATGCAATTTTAAACATCTTCCTTCTTGGAAATGAATTAATGTATTCATCAGAATTTTCAGTTACATAGAGTTATAAAGGCCAGTGCTCAAATAATATGTAAAAAATGGGGTTATTTTACCAGTTAGTAAAATATTACTGATAACTGAAATGATAAATACAATTCAGGATGTATATTTAAGATTTATTAATCAATCAAGTCATTGGCGAATTATTTAAAATACTGTAATTAGCTATGCATTATTTGCATGGTTTTATACTTTTTTTCATTATTAATTTTCTTTTAATTTGTTTAAATTCCATCCACATTGTTTCTAAATCAAATTGGATTTGATTTTGATGAAACTAGATTAAAGCTAAATTTTTCAATAAGTTGCTTTTGTCGTTTTTGGGATTGTAAAAGGACATTTGATATGAATCAAAAAAAACTGTTGAAGTTTATCCTTATTGCCATGGTTTTAGGCATAGTTATTGGTTGCATCTTCCACTATTATTTAACTCCTGTTCAAGCAGAAAATATTGCGTCATATTTTAAAATTTTAACCGATATATTTTTAAGATTAATTAAAATGATTATCGCCCCATTGGTGTTTGCAACAATCGTTTCAGGCATTATCTCAATGGGTAAATCCTCTGCTTTAGGTAAAATTACCTTAAAGGCAATGAGTTGGTTTATTGGTGCATCTTTCATCTCTCTGTTGTTGGGTTTAGGACTCGCGAACTTCTTCCAAACAGGCGTTGGAATGAACCTACCGATTCCTACCGCACCCGTAGAAGTAGGGGTTAGTGCAACAAACCTGAGTTTACAAACTTTTATTACTCATATATTCCCAAAAAGCTTTGCTGAAGCGATGGCGAATAATGAGATTCTTCAGATTCTTATCTTCTCTATATTTTTCGGTTCTGCTTTAGCTTACGTTAATCATCTCCAAAAAGATGGCTCCATTATCGGTAAGATGATTGATGAATTAAGCCTAGTGATGTTCAAGATCACCGATTACGTAATGACGTTTGCCCCAATTGCCGTTTTTGCTGCTGTTGCAGGAGCAATTACAGTAAAAGGACCAAAGATTATTCTTGATTATGGCTCGTTCATGGCTGAGTTTTATGCCAGCTTATTTATTCTTTGGGCAGTCATCATCTCAGCTGGATTTATCTTTTTGAAAAAGGATGTGTTCAGACTGTTAAAAACAATCCGTGAACCTGTTGTTTTGGGTTTTGCTACAGCGAGTAGTGAATCTGCATATCCAAAACTGATGGAATCTTTAGAAAAGTTTGGAGTTCCTAAGCGTATTACCAGCTTTGTTTTACCATTGGGTTATTCGTTCAACCTTGATGGTTCGATGATCTACATGACATTTGCAGTCTTGTTTATTGCACATGCATATAACATCGACCTTAGCCTTTCTCAGCAATTATTAATGCTTTTAACGCTAATGATCACCAGTAAGGGCATTGCTGGCGTTTCTCGTGCGTCACTGGTTGTTATTGCTGCGACATTGTCAATGTTTAAACTTCCAGAAGCAGGACTATTGCTTATCCTTGCAGTTGATCACTTCCTTGATATGGGGCGTACAGCAACCAATATTATTGGTAATAGTGTCGCGACAGCTGTTATTGCGAAGACAACGAAGTTGGATGAGGAGGAGGCTCCAAGCCTTATTGCTGTAGACGCACCACAAAATGAAAAAGTTTAGTATGGGCTTCTCATCAAAAAAAAGACCGCTTTAGCGGTCTTTTTTAATGTCGGGATTAATTTTTTGGATGACTAATTTTCCACGCACGGTGGATTTTTTGGTTACGTTTGAAATCTGGCCCAATGGTTTCACTAGTAATTTCTTCGACATCAAAGAATGCCAAAATTTCTTCATCCATTTCAAAACCACGGTAGTTGTTTGAGAAGTATAAAGTCCCTTCTGTGGTTAGACGGTTCATCGCACGTTTAAGTAGTGATAAATGGTCACGTTGTACATCAAAAGTACCGTGGAACTTTTTCGAGTTAGAGAAAGTTGGTGGATCGATGAAGATCAGATCATATTGTTCATGACCTTCTTTAAGCCATTCAAAACAGTCGCTAGCAAAGAACTGATGTTGTTCATCGGCATGATCAACAGTTAAACCGTTTAATACGAAGTTTTCTTTTGACCAGTTTAGGTAAGTGTTTGACAAGTCCACACTGGTGGTACTTGCAGCGCCACCTAAAGCCGCATGTAAGCTGGCAGTTGATGTATAGCTGTATAGGTTAAGGAAATGCTTACCACGTGCTTCTTTGGCAATACGTAAACGTATTTGACGGTGATCAAGGAACAATCCTGTATCAAGATAGTCAGTCATATTGACCAAAATTTTTGCTTGACCTTCTTGCACGATAAAGCGTTTTGAAGCTGTACTTTGTTTGGCGTACTGATTTTTACCTTCTTGACGTGCACGGGTTTTAATAAAAATCGCATCTCGACCTAAACCTGTGACTGCACGAATTGCGGCTAAACCCAAGTTAAAACGTTTTTTAGCTTTTTCGGGATCAATTGTTTTTGGTGGCGCATATTCTTGCACATGCAAACGATCGCCATATAAGTCGATCGCAAGGTTAAAATCAGGTAAATCTGCATCATACAAACGTAAGCAGAACACACCGTCTTTCACAGCCCATTTCTTTAAGGTTTGCATATTCTTTTGCAAGCGATTGGCAAAATCTTCGGCACCTTCAATCGGTTCGAATTGTAGCGGTTGCCATGTTTCCAAGAATGGTTTCACGACTGTTGCAGGTTTAATTTTGCCTAAGCGAATATAGATTGGTAATTTACCATTCATTAAACGCATAGTCTGTGGGTCACTAAATGCCATGACATCGGCTTGTTCTACTGCTGCTGCAATAACTGCTGCTGTTTGATTAGGAAAGTGTTTTTGGAGCAATGCAGATAAACCCAAATATAAAGCACGATTCGATGCTTTTTCCCCTAAACGTTCACCATAAGGCGGGTTGGTCACAATAAAGGCGGTTTTGTTGCCGAGCTCAAAATCGGGCCAATCGGAAAGGGTACGTTCTTCAATTTGAATTTGATCGAGCAGGTTTTCAAAGCCTGCTGCAATAATATTTTGCTTGGTCGCTTTAACCGCTTCCCAGTCTGCATCAAAAGCATAAAACTTCGGTAAGGGTTGTGACATTGCCTGCTGATGACGTTCCGCTGCTTCAGCCTTAATCGACATCCATAATTCGTTGTTATGACCATTCCAGCCATTAAAACCAAAACGGCGGACTAAACCAGGAGCACGGTCAGTTAACAACATTAAAGATTCAATAATGAAGGTACCTGAACCACACATTGGGTCTAAAATAATGTCTGGATTCAGTTGTTGCAGTTTCGCTTTTTGCAAAATTGCAGCAGCCAAGTTTTCTTTAATCGGGGCATCCGTCATATAACGACGATATCCACGTTTATGTAAAGAATCACCCGATAAGTCTAAGCAATAGGTATGTTCAGTTTTACCTGCAAGGACATACAGGGTAATTTCGGGTTGCTTGGTATCAATGCTTGGTCGACGTCCAACTGCTTCCATGAATGAATCCACAACGCCATCTTTAACACGTAAAGTTGCGAATTGTGAATTGACCATAATGTCACGTTCAATGTGTAAACGAATGGCGAAAGTACTTTGTGGTGCAAAAATGAGTGACCAGTCAAAGCTAATCGCACCTTCATAAAGTTCTTCAGCGACATCACGTGCATCATGACTGCGTTCTAGTTCATGGGTATGAATAGGGAGTAGAACACGTGAAGCCAAACGTGACCACATGCAAATACGATAGGCTTGTTCTAATGTACCTTTAAAAATTAAACGCCCTGGAAAGCGTTCAATTTGTGCAATGCCTAGACCTTGTAATTCTTCTTGGAGTAAGGTTTCAAGCCCATCTGCACATGTGACCCAATAGTTGCTTAAACGTGAAGAGCTATTCATAAATTAGATAGACCAAGATTTTAAAAAATACTTTGCAAAGTTTAACTGATTTTGGCTTTGAAAGCTTTTTAAATTGCTTGTTTGAATAATCAGATCATAAAAAAATACACTTTTAACGACTTGGTTCTCAAAAATTGGTATGTATTTTGCTAAGTTAAGTACATTAAATGGCAATGTGCATTTGAAATTTCACTTTATTTGCACAATCTGCTTTGAAGTCATTATTCGTATTAAATTAAATAAAACTGGGGGATTGAAAGAGATGTCTAATCATGGATTTGTTGCTCATCCTGAGGCTTTTTCTGCTGCGACTTTGATTTATACGCGATTACGCCGGGTTTCTGGGCGTGTCATTGATGCTATGTATCTTGCGGAAAATAAGGCGTATGCAAAACATGTGGTTGATTTGGCAGTCGCTACGGGCGATGCAGAGTTGGTGCGTCAAGCAGAGCGTTTACGCAGTTTTATGGATTTAGATACTGAAATTGAACCAGAAGTCGTCCCTGAAAAAGCACTTGAAAATACTCATTATCGTGAAGAAGAGGTGACTGAGGACGAAATTTATCGTGCTCAGGTTCACCATCACTATATTGGTGCATTACGTTAAATCATGTCGCAAAATAGCTTGCTGATCATGTAATTCAAGCCAATCATCTTACAATGCTAAATTGATGATGATTGGTGTTCTCATTTACAGCGCTAAATTTTGTTTAAATTATCTTATTGAAATAACGCATAGGAAAATAAGAAGTCATTTTAAATATCGTCATATTTTCTGTTGAGTGCCGAAAACTTCATCTGCCAAATCGGGGGAATCTCTGTATAATACGTTAACTTAACGTATAAGGAATCTCTCATGCACTTGGCGGCATTGCATACTCCGAGTCAGATTCAACTCAATAAAGATGGAAATTTAAAACATTTCCTGACCATCGAAGGGCTATCGAAAGCCACACTCACTAAAATATTGGACACTGCACAGTCCTTTTTTAATGACCAAAATCAGCTTATTACCAACAACCTACTCGAAGGTCGTACGGTGATGAACCTGTTTTTTGAAAATTCCACGCGGACTCGTACTACATTTGAAGCAGCAGCAAAACGACTATCAGCGAATGTCCTAAATATTGATATTGCACGTTCAAGTACGTCTAAAGGTGAAACTTTACGCGATACGCTGTGGAATTTAGAGGCAATGGCGGCGGATATTTTTGTGGTTCGTCATTCATCTTCTGGCGCTGCACATTTTATTGCTCAGACGGTTTGTCCCCATGTCGCAATCATCAATGCAGGTGACGGACGTCATGCACATCCTACACAAGCCATGCTGGACATGTTGACCATTCGCCGTGAAACCAAAAAGCCATTTGAAGACATGAGCGTGGCGATTATTGGTGATATTAAACATTCGCGAGTGGCACGTTCAGATGTTGCTGCTTTACAAACTTTAGGTTGTAAAGATATTCGTGTGATTGCTCCGAATACATTATTACCGTATGGCTTTGAAGAATATGGTGCAGGCGTTCGTCTATTTAACAAAATGGATGAAGGCGTGAAGGATTGTGATGTGATCATTACCTTGCGTATTCAAAATGAGCGGATTGATTCGCCTGCATTGTCATCACAGGCGGAGTTTTACAAAATGTTTGGCTTGAATAAAGAGCGTTTAGCATTGGCGAAACCTGATTGTATCGTGATGCATCCGGGGCCGATGAACCGTGGTGTGGAAATCGATTCCAGCATTGCAGATGGTCCGCAATCGGTAATTTTAAATCAGGTCACCAATGGTATTGCGGTACGTATGGCAGTTTTAGCCTTATCAATGCAAGGTCAATTACAAGAACAAGGTCTATTAGAAGCGATTGCGGGATAAGGGAAAGCCATGAGTATTGTAAAAATTGAAAATGTCCGTGTCTTAGACCCAATTCAGCAAACCGATTTGGTGCAAACTGTTTATTTAGAGCAAGGTAAATTGGTTGCTGCTACGGATGAAGTTGAAGTTACATTAGATGGGCAAGGCAAATGGTTAATGCCAACCATGGTCGATTTGTGTGCGCGTTTACGTGAGCCAGGTCAGCAGCAGCATGGTACGCTCAAGTCTGAAGGTAAGGCTGCACGTGAGAATGGTATTCTGCATGTGTTTACGCCACCAGATTCAAAGCCAATTGTACAAGACAATGGCGCTTTGATTCATGGTTTAGTTGAAAAAGCCATGTTAGATGGGGGTATTTACCTTCAGGTGATTGGTGCACAAACCCAAGGTTTAAAGGGTCAACAACCTGCGAACATGGCGGCTTTGAAAAAAGGTGGTTGTACCGCAGTTTCAAATGCCAATGCATCTTTTGCGAATGATGATGTGGTCATTCGTACCTTGGAATATGCAGCAGGTCTGGGTTTAACCGTTGTGTTCTACGCGGAAGAACCACAAATTGCCAAAGATGGTTGTGTACACGAAGGTTTTATTGCGTCACGTCAGGGTTTACCAATGATTCCTGTGCTTGCAGAAACCGTTGCCATTGCTAAGTATTTACTCATGATTGAAGCAACGGGTGTAAATGCACACTTTAGCTTACTGTCATGTGGTGCTTCGGTGGAGTTAATCAAGATTGCCAAAGAAAAAGGTTTACCAGTAACCGCTGATGTGGCAATGCATCAATTACATTTAACAGATCGCTTGATTGATGGTTTCAATGCATTAGCGCACGTGCGCCCACCATTACGTTCTGAAAAAGATCAAGAGCGTTTACGCCAAGGTGTAAAAGATGGTGTGATTGATGCAATTTGTACTCATCATGAACCATTAAGCAGCTCGGCAAAAATGGCCCCATTTGCAGAAACTGAACCTGGTTTTACTGCATTCGATACCTATGTGTCTTTAGGGGTGCAATTGGTGAAAGAAGGTTTATTTACGCCTTTGGAATGGGTGGAGAAAGTGACTTTAGCACCAGCCAAAGTTGCCAATATGCAAGAGCGTTGGGTACAAGAAGCTGGATGGGTATTGGTTGACCCAGAACTTGAGTGGACTTTAACCAAAGAGAGCATTCTTTCACAAGGTAAAAATACACCATTAATGAACCAAACTTTAACAGGAAAAGTTCTGCAAACTTTTCATGCTTAATTTTTGAGTGTTAGAAAAAAGCCAGCAATTGCTGGCTTTTTTATGCATAAAATTTGAGATGGAGCGAAGGTGTTGCTGCAAATACAATAATTTACATTGTATGAAAATTGAACATATAAACTAATTTAATAAAACAACAAAAGAAAATAAGAGGGCAGGAAATGCTGACAAATATCATCGAATTACTACAGCAACAGGTCACACCTATCGTTTTACAATCTGAGATAGAGCATTTGCTGGAAAAGAAGCATGCATTAGATAATTTTTATCCAATTTTACTCAGTTTATTAAAACAAAAACCAGATTATATTACTGAGTTACAGAATCATTTAAATCCAAGATTGAGCGATATTTTTACAACACATCAATCACTTAAAGAAAAATTTATTGAGGCAATTGGTGCGACAGCGCCGCCATCTGAAATTGAAGAAACCTTGAACAATGCAATTGCACCAACTTTGGGGGTTTTAGAGACACAAGCCGGTTCGAGTAATCAACAAACTATAGAGCATTTTTTGCTGAATCACAGCACTGATATAGCTGTGGCTTTACCTTTGTGGGCTAAACCATTACTTGCAGCATTAGGTGTGAATACACTAGTGGGTGAAATTCTACATCAAAGCCCAAGTAGTGCTTCTTATATTGGTGCAAAGAAGCAAAGCCGGTGGTGGGTGCCAGTTTTATTTATCATTGTATTGGGGTTGATTTGTGCCTTACTTTTTAAAATGTGTAGCCGTGATGAACAACCAAACTCGGTGGTAGAGAATACGAATATTGCCAGTAAGCCAGCTAAATTCCAGTTAACTACTGGACAGGATGGGATGTTGGTCACCTGTCAAATCTTCACATCTAACAAGTCTTATATTGATATTTTACAAACGGAAGTGAAACAGATATTTACTCATCCTGTCGGATGTGGGGTCGATGATAATAGCCAATTTCATAAAACCTTGATTGATCAAGAGGCAATTCCCAGTGTGTTGAAAATAATAAAAGGAACACCGAATGTTTCAATGACTTGGATGGGTGATCAATTGTCGATTCAAGCTAAAAGTAATGCAGTTGCGACCGAGCTTGCTCAAAAAATCCAACCGTTAGTTAAAAATATGCAAATAGTGACGCAGCAGCCTTTAGATGTAAATCAAGCTGTAGGAAGTAGCGTTAGTAGTGCTGAAAAAGCACTGGCGAGTTTGAATCCAGAACATGTACGTGCCTTAGATGTAGCAACGGCTTTAAATTTACAAATCATCAATTTTGAACCTCACTCAAGCGAGATTCCTAAAATTAATCAATCTATTCTGGATCAAGCAGCAGCGTTAATTCGACGTGCACCACAAGTCAATTTGGTGATAGAAGGGCATACGGATAACGTAGGTACTGCACAAGACAATAAAGAACTTTCAGTGAAACGTGCTCAAGCAGTTATGGATTATTTAATTAAAAAAGGGGTTGATCCAGCTAAATTGCAAGCTATAGGGATGGGGGCTGAAAAACCTATTGCTGATAATAGTACGCCAGAGGGACAGTTTAAAAATCGTAGAATTGAATTTACTGTAGTGAATACTGAAACGGGTAAAGCACGCCAAGTGAATGACCAAGGTGTGAGTACTGGAAGTTATTAAAATAAGAACCTAATTTGCATAGAGGGCACATAGTCCCGTTGATGGTTATGCGCTTAATTTTGAGTACGTAGTGCTCACTAGAAAAGCTGGTTCAAAAAAGTTTTTGTAAATCCAATGCTTGGGTTAAGTCCAGATTAATAATATTGGTTTAATATCGGTATTGATGAGGCATGAATAAAAATCAAGTTGAGAGTGTTGATGAGAAGGTCTATACATTTAGAGAAACATAATTTAGAAAAAACGGGTTGGTTACGTGCGGCAGTTTTGGGAGCGAATGATGGCATTATTTCAGTCACTAGTCTGGTAATTGGTATTGTGGCAAGTGGTGCAGGGCAACAAACCATTCTGATTACGTGTTTAGCAGGTTTGATTTCAGGTGCCATCTCCATGGCTGCGGGGGAATATATTTCGGTCAAGTCGCAAGCCGATATTGAAGAGGCAGATTTAGCACTTGAACGACGTGAATTAGAAAATAATCCTGAACAAGAATTAAGGGAACTAACCCAAATTTATATCCATCGTGGTTTAGATGAAAAGTTGGCGCATGAAGTGGCAATTCAGTTAACAGCACATGATTCTTTGGCAGCACATGCCCGCGATGAAATTGGCATTATTGAAATGACTGCAGCCAAACCAGTGCAAGCCGCTTTGTCTTCGGCTTTATCATTTTCAGTTGGGGCCACCATTCCTCTGTTGGCTGTGCTTATGGCACCACAAGATTATTTAGCCAGTGCGATTGTGATCGTTTCAATTTTTGCTTTAGTGAGTTTGGGTGGATTGGCAAGCTATACCGCAGGATCATCCGTTTGGAAAGGGGCACTAAGAGTCTTGTTTTGGGGATGCTTTGCCATGCTCATTACTAGTGCGATCGGTTCAATGTTTAATGTGAATGTCGCGTAACGACTAAAGTCTATGCTATGAATTTACTTTCCGACGAAATGCAATTCAAGCTTGTGTTAATTATTTGCCATTCGATAAAAATGTGATAATTATAATGCAATGCATCTGATCACTTGGATGCATCGATGTTTCAGGACAGAAACAAGCATGAGACAAAAAAATTAAACAAGGAGTTTAAAATGTTTCAATTACTCAGAAAGTTACTTTGTTTCCACATTTATGAATATGAACGAATGGAGGAAATAGGTGAACATCTGGAATGCAGAAAATGTGGCGAGAATAAGACCTCTTAGTCTTAGAATTGCTCTAGTTAAATCCGAAGTGAGTCAATCATTTCGGATTTTATACATTCTAGGACAGCTATTTTTTTAGATAAATTTTTGTATTGCTTCTCGTATTTTATTAAAGCCCGATACAATACAAAGCATTAACTTTATTTTTTCGACCAAACATGTCTAAAGATTTTCAAAAAGAAAGCTATATTGTCGATGAGCAGTTGGTAGATACGCTCACATGGCTATGTCATCATCAAGATTGTTATGAACGCTTTGAATATGATGCTGTGAGTGAGCAGTTAACCGTTTATCATGCCAACGGTGCAGATATTATTCGAAAAGGTGATTATCTGAATGCACAATACGGTATTTTGATTACGGCACATAACTTTGCGGGTTAAGCTGTGATTATTCAATCAGTGAATGATTGATGGCTTAAGCACAAATAAAAATGCCAATTCATAGAATTGGCATTTGATTCAGATTCACAACTTAAAATAAGTCAATTAGCCTGCCATTGCATCTACAGAAAGTTCAGTGACAGTAGGTTTCGCTTTTTCAGCAACCAAACCTAATTTATTAAATAATTGTTTGTCTCGACCTTCGCCTGCATTTGGCGTTGTGAGTAACTTTTCGCCTGAGAATAGGGAGTTTGCACCTGCCATGAATGCCAAGGCTTGGTCTGAATCAGTCAAAGATTCACGCCCCGCAGAAAGTCGAATATAGCTTTTTGGCATAATAATACGTGCAACAGCAATGGTACGAATCCATTCAGTCACATCAAGTTTTTCAACATCTGCCAATGGGGTGCCTTCAATTGGAACCAGCATGTTAATTGGCACGGATTCTGGGTGAATAGGTAAAGTCGCAAGTTCAAGTAATAGACCAATACGATCAGCAGTGTCTTCACCTAAACCAACAATACCACCACTACACACTTTCATGCCTGCACCGCGTACATATTCAAGCGTATTTAAGCGATCATCAAAAGTACGGGTACTGATGATATTTGAATAATACTCACGCGAAGTGTCAAGGTTGTGATTGTAGTAATCGAGTCCAGCATCTTTTAAACGTTCAGCTTGTGACTGATTTAACATGCCTAAAGTCATGCAAGTTTCTAAACCTAAAGCTTTTACTTCACGAACCATTTCTAGTACATAAGGCATATCACGTTCATGCGGGTTGCGCCATGCAGCCCCCATGCAGAAGCGTGAAGAACCAGATTCTAATGCTTCTTTGGCTTCATTAATGACTTTGTCTACAGCAATGCGTTTTTCTGCTTCTAGTTTTGAATCATAACGTGCAGATTGAGAGCAATATTTGCAATCTTCAGGGCATTTCCCTGTTTTAATTGATAATAAAGTGCTGACTTGAATGGTATTGGCATCGAAATGCTCACGATGAACTTTTTGCGCTTGGAAGACCAAGTCTAAAAAAGGTTGTTCATATAAAGCTTGAATTTCTTCACGCGTCCAATCATTACGTACAGTCATTCTAGAAGTCCATCATCTGTATTCTTTATTCCCTTTTATCATACAGATTTCGTGCCAAAACCAAAGGCAAAAAAAACCAAAACTTATAGTATCTGACGATTAAAAAAGGTCAATGTAATGAGCGATTAGATGCAAGTTTTAGTCACAAAGTCGGCTATTTTTAGTGAGTATTCCATGCAAAGTTTTTATTTGATTCAATAAATTTTGTGCCAAACACGTAACTATCCTTTTTATAAAACAATAACTTTGCAACGAACTGGACATGCAAAGTTTATTTATTAATAACGGACTAATGATTTTAAACTGTTTGAGATTTAATCAATTGTTCTTGAATAGCCCAATCAATATGGACTTGCACAATATCATCATACAAGTGACGAGTTTCGTGCAAAGTTTGTAGAATTAAGCTAGAAAATGGTGCATTTCCTAAACCAATTGCAATATTACGCATAAAGCTTTGGTAGCCTGTGCGCCGTATTGGGCTGCCTTCGGTATTACTTAAAAACGTTGCTTCATCCCAGTGCCATAAATCTAATAAAGTGACCCGATCCAGATCATGACGTGGATTAAAATCTTCGATACTGGCTTTTTGCGCGAAACTGTTCCAAGGGCAAATCAGTTGGCAATCATCACAGCCAAAAACCCGATTGCCGATTCCACGTCTGAGTTCTTCTGGAATAATCCCTTTGTATTCAATCGTTAAATAAGCAATACATTTACGTGCATCGAGCATATAAGGTTCGACAATGGCTTGTGTCGGACAGATATCAATACAAGCTGTACAGGAGCCACAATGCTTCGTGGTTGGCCCATCAAAAGGTAAATCAAGAGAAGTAAATAATTCCCCTAAAACAAAAAAGGAGCCTGATTTTTTATGAATGAGTAAAGTATGTTTTCCAGTCCAGCCCATACCTGCATTTTCAGCCAAAGACTTTTCAAAAATGGGAGCGGAGTCTGCAAATGGACGAGATTCGAAATCTCCCACGCGCTCACGAATCCGTGTTGATAGTGTTTTTAGACGCCCGCGCATAATTTTATGATAGTCCCGTCCACGTGCATAACGTGCAATAATTGCGGCATTGGGTTCGTTTGGAACATAACGAGGTTTAGGGGTTTCTACCAAATAATTCATACGGACACAAATAATGCTACGTGTACCTGGAACCAGTAGTGTTGGGTCGGCACGTTTGTCCAAGTTTTCTTCAAGATAAGTCATATCTGCATGATAACCACGCTTTAAATATTCTTTAAAACGTTCTAATTCTGCTTGAGCATCTGGTTTGGCAATGACACAATCAGCAAAACCCAAGTCTAAAGCCTGCGCTTTGATCCATGCTTTTAGCTCTTGAAGATCAAGCTGTTGCAGTGAGATATTTGAGGAAGAAGAGGTCGAAGCCATAAACCAATAATAGGGGAAATCATGCAACGTTCAGTTTACCATAGCAGCGAAATTCAAGCATGGGAGCAACGTTGGTTTGCTCATAAAAATTCATCATTGGGTTTGATGCAGCAAGCCGCTTGGACAATTGTGCAACAGTTATTACCACAATTTGAACAAAAGCAGATTAAAAAAATAGCGGTGTGGTGTGGGCAGGGTAACAATGCGGGGGATGGTTATTTTATTGCAGGCTACTTAAAACAGGCAGGTTTTCAAGTCACTGTATTAACCACTGAACGTGGACCATCACCAGATTTACGTCAGGCATATTTATTTGCTCAGTCGCAGAATGTGACTTTTATCGCTATCGAAACGTTTCTAACACAGCCTGAGTTGCAACAACAATTATCAAGTTATGAATGTCATGTAGATGCCTTATTTGGAATAGGACTGAACCGTGAGTTAGGTCAAGATTGGCAAAGGATTATTCACTTATTCAATGTACAAACTGGATTAAAAATAGCCGTCGATATTCCGAGTGGCTTGCAGGCGAATACAGGTCAGGCTTTACCTTGTAGCATTCAGGCTGATCAAACCTTTACTTTACTGGGCTATAAAGCAGGCTTATTTACAGGGCAAGGCAAACAATTTGTCAGTCAGTTACATTTAGTTAGCCTTATTCCTCAAGATGATGAATTAAACCCCATCGCGCAGTTATCGCCAAAAAAGATTACTTTGCCGCAACGACAAGCCTTCGGACATAAAGGGAGTTATGGTCACGTACTGGTGGTGGGCGGTCATGCCGATATGGGGGGGGCAGTCATCATGGCAGCAGAAGCCGCTTTTCATGCGGGGGCGGGTAAAGTCAGCGTGGTCTGTCATGCCAAGCACCACCAATCAATTTTAGCACGTGCGCCAAATATGATGCTACGCGATATTAATGCTTTAAATTCTGAGGCAATTCAACAGTTATTAAGCCATGTCGATGCAGTTTGTTTTGGTATGGGGTTGGGGCGTGATGATTGGGCTGAGCAGATTTTTCAGCAATGGTTCGAACTACTCAATCAAAGTACACATTTAGAAGTGGTGTTGGATGCAGATGGACTTTGGTTTCTTGCGAAAGAAAATCAAAAGTTGAATGATCATATTTATGCAACACCGCATTCGGGTGAGGCTGCAACTTTGTTGAGCTGTACAGCAGCGGATATAGAACAAGACCGTATTGCCGCGATTCATCAATTACAAGATACCTTTTCGGGGCAATGGGTATTGAAAGGTTCAGGTAGCTTGGTCTTGGAGGATAAATTGTATATTTGTACTCAGGGTAATGCGGGCATGGGAACTGGCGGCATGGGTGACGTGCTTGCGGGAATGCTAGCAAGTTTAAAAGCACAATTTCATGAGCGAATTGCTCTGCACGAAATTGTCAGTTTACATGCTCAAGCTGGTGATGTATTGGCTGAGTCGGGGATGCGTGGTTTACAGGCACATGATATGGGACGAGCAATTTATTCTGTTGTGAATGGAGATTAAGATGCAAAAAGCATTTCGGCTCATTATTTCAGGACAGGTTCAGGGCGTTGGCTATCGGAGATGGTTTCAACAACAAGCCCAAGCTTTAGCATTAAAAGGCTATGTCAAAAATTTAGCAACAGGCGAAGTCGAGGCTCTAGTGATCACTGATGCAGCAAATCTGTCACGTGTGATCGAACTGGCTTATTTAGGGCCACCTCATGCCGAAGTGCATCAGGTGAGCAGTTGTGAAGTTTCACAAGATATCGCTGTGAATGATTTTCAAAATATTCGCGAATGAAATTGCTTAATCATTAACGACGTCGGCTGCTAGAACGACTCCGTCCACGAGCCATGCCTCCTAAAGCATTAAGTACAGCCAGTTTACTCATGGTTCCTGAAGCATGTGCATGACAAATGGCAGCAGCCAGTGCATCGGCAGCATCGGCTTGGGGGGTTACACTTAAATTCAGTAATTTCACCACCATCATTTGTACTTGTTCTTTATCCGCAGCGCCATAGCCAACTACTGACTGTTTAATTTGACGGGCAGTATATTCAGCAACTTGCAAATCCAGATTTACAAGCGCGGCAATGGCTGCACCACGAGCTTGTCCTAATTTTAATGCAGAATCAGGATTTTGAGCCATAAACACTTGTTCAACCGCGGCTTCAGTCGGACCATGAAATTTCACAATCCGTTCAACACCAGCAAAAATACGTTTTAGGCGTTCTGGCATATCTTTGCTTTCGGTACGGATGGTGCCAGCATCGACAAAGCGTAATTTTTGACCGTCTTTTTCTATAATTCCATAGCCTGTAAGGCGTGAACCTGGGTCAATCCCAATAATTAATGACATAATAAAAACTTGGTAAGATCTGAAAAAATGATGCAGAGATTGCAACCGATCTGTGAAGTATATGATTTTATAGACATGGAAGAACAGTTATTTCGCTTTAATCAAGGTGTTGTTGAGCGATCTGTCTAAACTTTTTACACTCGTATTTGTTATGGTTAAGATTTTGAGTGACAGCAAAGAGCATAATCACCAAAAGGAAAACCCGAAAATTTTACAATTAACGGGTTCGAACAAGGATTTAGAATTTCCATTGCAATGCAAGCGATGCATTTAATGGATCGCCGGGTTGAATCCAAAGCTCGCTATAACTTGCAACATAGTAGGTTTCATCCAATAAATTATTGATATTGAATTGATAACGGAGTTGCTCCGATGGCGCATAATAGGCGTGTAAATTGACTAAAGTGTATGCGGGGAGCGTAAATCCATTATCACTGCTATGCCCACTACGATCTCCGACATAAATCGCGGTTGCACCGATGCCCATTTTATTGGCATTTGCCAATGACCATTCGTAATTTACATTGATTGAGCCACTGTGTTTCGGCACATTACTTAATCTGGAACCTTTGACAAGAGTTTGGTCTTTTTCAACTTTTGCATCAGTGTAGCTATAATTGGCTCGTGCTGAGAATTGATCATTCAGTTGCATTTCTAAATCAAGTTCAATGCCTTGACTAGAGACTTCACCTGCCGCGACTTGATAATTACTGTCTGTGGGATCGGTGGTTAAGACATTTTCTTTCTTCATTTTAAATAAGGCGAGGCTAAACAGACTTTGTGGATTGATCTGATATTTGCTCCCAAACTCGTAACTTATGCCTTTTTCTGGATCAAAAACTTGGTCATGACTGTCTACACCGCTGTTCAGTGCGAAAGAATGTCCATAATTTGCATACCACGACCAATCATCATTCAGCCGATAATTTACGCCTAATCGTGGGCTGGTTTGTTGTAAGTCTCTTTTACTCGAGCTATCAATCAGTTTATTTTGAAAATCTTGCGTGATATGGTCAAAACGTGCGCCAAGTAGGACGCTCCACTGATCATTTAGAAAAACTTGATCTTGAAGATTCAAAGCAAAATAGCGTTGTTGTTCTTCAGTATTAATGAACAACGGAAGTTCAGGAAGATACTGTCCATACACGGGGTTATAGATGTCGATCATATTGGGGATGCTCGTACTATGATTACGCCGCAATTGAAGTTGGCGATAATTCAAGCGTCCCATCTCACTGCTGACCAGAACTTCGTGTCTGGCCCAATCTTGTTGAATCATGCCCAGTAATTCCGTTTGAAAAAGTGCATCATCGCTTTTATTGTCACGATAACGACGTTGTCGTTCTAAAGTCTGACCATCACTTTGAATTTTACGTGGTTCACTAGAAAACCCTTTTAATTGAGCATCTTTAAAGCTCAAGGCATTATTTATTTTCCAAGCGTCATTATATTTGTGTGCTAGACGAAGCTGATAAAAATTGTCCTTTTGAAGATGCTGACCATCATTGGGTTCGCCTGAAAAAGTTTCAGGTTGCATGACAAATTGTTTTTGATAACTGCTGATTCCACGGTCAAAAGTCCCCCTTTGTTTCGTAAACTCGCTATCAAAATCGAATTGAGTTTGATCAGAAATTTTCCAGGTCAATTGAGGTGAAAAAAACCAACGCTCACTGGATACATAGTCACGGAAACTTTGATTATCTTCATGTGCAATCGCAAATCGATAGGCAATGTCATTATTGAGAGGGCCTGTATGCTCAAAGCTCGCACGATATTTTTCTAGGCTATTGGCGCGCAGGTTAATTTCACTTTGGGACTCCCATTTGGGTTGCTTGGTGTTGATATTCAAAAGTCCACCTGTTTCACCACGACCATAGAGTGCAGCCATAGGACCCTTTAAAAAGTCAAGTGATTCGATATTGACCATATCCCGCGGGGCGCTGAGTCCACGATTGACACTAAGCCCATTTCTAATCATTTGAGCCCCAATATTGGGGTCGGTACTAAAACCACGAAAAGAATAGTTGTCCCAAAAGCCACCTCCATAGTTGGTTTGATGATATACACCACTGACCTGAGCCAGTGCATCGTCTATACGTTGTACATCTTGTTGCTGGATAAAGTCTTTGGACAGTAGGCTGCGACTAAAAGGGATGTCGAGAATATCATGTGAAAATTTAGTTAACGCTGTGGTTTGCCTTGAACTTTCAGTTAACGTTTCGGCCTGTAATTGTATGGTTTTAAGGACTTCGGGTGTACTTTCAGCCCAACAGAATGGAGTAAAGAGAGATAAGCTGAGGCTAGAATAAAATATCTGAAATGGTTGTTTCATACGTCATAAAAACATTAATGTAATGTTATAACATTCTATATTTTTATGATTAGAATGCTAGCGTAATTTCTATTTGAAATACAAATAACAAAAATGAGTAATTCTCATGATTCCTTCAATTCAAGGTGTACTAACTGAGAGGCGTAAAATTCTAAAGTACGTTTAAACAATAAAATTGTAACAACAGCAGCAAGATCGTCACTAGATTTGAATAGTTTGTACAATTTTTTGACCAAGGGCTTTAAAAATAAAAAACTGCCCTTATAGATATTCTTAACCATAGAAAAATGCTGAACACTTTGACAGCTATAAAATATGGTCAATTTTTTTATTTTAGAGATTTGATTAATTTTCATGAAATTATTTCTGATTGTACTTGCTGGCTTAATTCTAGAAGTATTCGTCTGGATTGGCGTGGGTGACCTCGTTGGTAGTATGTGGTACGTGTTTTTCTGGTTTGTGGCTGCCTTCTTTATTGGATTAAATATTATCCGTAAATATTCGGCGGGGATTATGCCGCAGATGCAACAAATGCAATCAGGTCAGGTAAGTTCAGACCCTGCATTTACAGGAAATTTACCTAAAGTCTTCGCTGGTTTTCTATTACTGATTCCAGGTTTGATCAGTGATGTATTCGCCGTTTTATTGTTAATTCCTGCTGTTCAAAAAGCGTTGCAAGCTGCATTTATGAAAACCATGATGAAGCGTCAGCAAGCCATGATGAACAAAATGATGGGTGGCATGATGGGCGATATGGGTGGAGCAACAGGTGCACAAGGGCAGAATCCATTTGCAGATTTAATGCGTCAAATGCAAGACATGCAAAATCAGCAAGGTGGTGGTCAATACCGTGATTCAAGCATTATTGATGGTGAGGCACATGAAGTAACACCAGATGCCAAGAAACTTGAAATGAAAGATGTAAATAAATAATCAAGCCGATTATCGTTAGATCTAAACCGAAGTCCCTCAAAAGTACTTCGGTTTTTTTATTCTTAATACGTGATTAATGCAGTAAAAATTTAAACAGGCGTTATAATTCACCCATTGAAAAAATGGTTAATTTATAAAAATATGTCTCTATTACTGACCATCAGTGCTTTACATTTTGTCGCACAATTAACTCCAGGGCCTGATGTTTTATTGATTGCAAAAAGCTCAGCTTCTACCACACGCTTAAATACCTTAAAAATTATTTTAGGAATATCGGCAGGGATTGTTGTTTGGGTGGTGTTGACCTTATTGGGCTTTACGGTACTGGTTGAACAATTCCCTTGGATTCAGCAAATTTTGATGCTCATTGGGGGATTCTTCTTGGCCCGTATGGGGTGGGGAATGCTGAAAGAAGGGCTCACTTCTGAACAAAGTCCTCAACTTGAAGGCACTTTAACTCTGCCAAATGGTCAGCAACAGTATTTTTTATTGGGATTATTTACCAATTTGTCTAATCCAAAGACTTTAATTTATTTCAGTAGTGTCTTTTCCTTAGCGCTAGGTTCATCTGCAAATGCCAATTTAAAAACACAATTGGCATTCATCATCCCACTTCAAACGTTTTTGGTGTTTAGTTTATTCATGTTCATCATGTCTACACCAAAAATTAAAGCCTTGTATCAACGAGCAGGTCACTCTATTGATATTCTCTCGGGGGCTTTATTTCTAGTGTTTGCCATCTGGCTTTGGTACGACGCTATTCGGATGTTTTAGATTGAATGTTGGTTTCTTGAATCTGTGCTGACGTTGAGTTGATGATTTCAGCATTTTTCGTAGTATCAGCATAACTATTGGGTTTGAGCGTGGTTTCAGTATTCTCTGAGCCTTTATATTTACGGCTACGATTTGCGCGTTCCCTTAACCCGCCTTTTTTAATCAATTGTATCATCGCTGAAATCCACACTAAAAACTGAATCTAGACAGCTATATTACTTGAATTAGGGGAAGAGTTGAATTTTATGAAACTTAAACCTCGTTACATATTCATCAAAGTCATAATTTTCATAAAAGAAAAAACAAAACAATAGAGTAGTGGTGTGCTGATTAATTTTGAACGCTCCAGTCGGCTTTTGTTGGTGACTTCACTTGTGCATTTACAAATACTCACATAACATGAAGAAAGATTACATTGTCATGTAGTTGGGAATGTGAAAATAAATACAACCACTACAGTGAAATAGGAGTATACCTATGCTGTATCAATACCATTGTGCTTGCTGTGATTTAGTGGTCGATTCCGATGTTAAAGAGTGTCCGAATTGCGGCTCACATAATATTCGGAGTCCATTTGGTTTCTGGATTTTTTGTATAGCGACGTGTTTAGCCGTCGTGATTGTCTTTAAAGTTGTGCAAGTTTATCTTCATAATCAGGCTGAAGCACCTGTGCAGCCAACTTTACTTGAAACATTGCCTTTAAGTAATGATAAGTCCTGAGAGATTCAGGACTTATGATTTTAAAGTGGTGCATGGTTGATTTTTGAAAGATCTCTATTCACTTGAAAAATTTTGCTGCGAATATTGCTAATACCGAAACTTTCTAAACGTGTGCAGTGCATAGTTAAATAATTGGTAGCATTTTCTGTAGAATCAAATAGATAGACCCCACCTGCTTCTTGAGTATCTTTATTTTCTGTCCAAATTTTCCAAATAAGACCAGTTTCCTGATTAATACTTTCTGCAAGTGGCGCAAATGCTTGAGTCATTTCTGCTGCAAAAGGTCCAGTACTGGGAAAATCGATTTGTAATAAGACTGTCATGTTAATAATTCCGAAAGCTTCAATTATTTTAGGATTTTTTGCTGAACTTTGTTTGAAAAATGGATAGCAGAAATAAAAAGGAGACCTCATCAGATCTCCTTTAAATTCTATTTATACAACTTTATCTGGCGTCATTAATACTTGATTAATATACAATTTTATTAAGCGGTCACGTGATCCGATAGCTTTTTGGTAATGCGTTGAATTGAGCAATAAGCAAGCACCATAAGTGACAGTCCAAACATAAGACTGATAGTCTCGAATCGACATTGCACTATTGCTTTCTTTTAAATATTTTTCAGTGATTTCTTTAATACTTAAAATACGCGCTTCACGGATTTTGTAGAGTTCATCAAATAAGTTATTCAGCTTACGTTCGTTGTTGGTCAGACGTTCCTCAATCACATGCAGCAGAATTGTACGGTTGGAATTTAACATGTTGTAGAGCATGTATTCTGAAACGTAAGAATTGATGTCTATGTTGAATTTGTGTGAAATATCGAGTAAACGTTTTTCGTTTAGAATAATAAGTTCTAAATAAAGTTGATTTTTACTGTCGAAATGCTTGTAAATCGTACCTTTGGCGATATCTAACTCAGAAGCAAGTTCTTCAAGAGTAATGTCCTGATTATTATCGAGTAATAGTTTCTCGGCCATTGCTAAGATTTTTTCTTTACGTAAAAGAAAATTTTGTTGGCGTTCTGAATTCATGCATATGTTCCGTATAAGATCACTATAAAAGAACTTGTGAGAAGACTATAGCAATTTTTTCTTAAACAGAATTAAACTATTGTAGAAGAAATGCCGATAAAAACAACAATTAACCTAGTTTGATTAAGCTTGAAACAGTCATGCTATAACTTGTAGAAGGAGATATCTAAAAATTGGATACCCATCTTTAATTGAGTCAAAATAATGATTTAAAAAGGTTTTGTAAAGTTTAAGCAGAAAGCAAATTGAAAGAAATTATGATCATGAATTTTTTTCCTAATTAAATCAGGTAATTATTTTGAAAATTTTGGTTTTGTATTAAATTTTAAAAAGTACATCATCCATTATGGGATTTTTTTTAACATTTGTAGGAACAACAACTTTTCTGTTTTTGACTCTAATAAATTTAACTGTGTAACCTTAAAATTTTTTCGAAAATAAAAAATAAATACTGGAAATGGAAATTAAATTGGTAGCGTGACAGCAGGGTATTCTTCAGTGTAGCTTTCACCTGAACAACCATAGTAAATGATATGACGTGCAACTAAGTTGACCACGTAGCGGATTATTCCAGCAGACCAAATAGCCTGTAAAAATTCTGGGAATGTAGTTTGACCCGATTGGTCTGCTCGTAATGCACGGATAAGTAAGTCTTGATTAAATGCAGGAATGTCCGTAGCGATTGTGATTAGTGCTGAGTTGGGAAAGATGACAGATCCTTTATTGGTCTGGTAAATACTTTGGCAACTTGGAAGAGTTCATTCATTTGTGGCACGCCTACTTCACGTAAAGCTTCGGCTAAATAAGGGAATCCACCAATTTGAGGACGATGATTCATGCCTCTTTGTAGTGCTTGTTCAATGATTTCTATAGTTGTACGCATATTTTTTACTTCATTATTCTATCGGTTTGATGATGACAGGGGGTAGGGGGAATATTCATTGATTTTTTCATTAGATTTTCTGTATATGGTGATTAAAGCTGTGATCAATCATCACTAAAAGATACATAAAAAATTGAGGCTAATGTTTGTAAAAAAACAGAAAAGGCAAGGATTAAAACGAGATCTGACAGGACATGTGAATGTAATTCAGTGGTTATATAGTTCACTGCTTCATAAAAATATAAACAAAATAATAAGACTTATTCTGTGCTTTTTTAACTTTATTGGCTCGAACACTATGACATTTCTCCTGTATTGAAGTCTTTAAAAATGGATCTTCAGATGAATGGTTTTAGGTTTTTATTCGCTCAAACACTTCAATAAGATTATTTCGTATAAAACCAGAAATAAGTCAGAGAAAAGCATTGTTCTATACGTGAAAATTGTGAATACTCATGCCCGAAAAATTCATGCTGTATGATTATCTTTTGGGGTTAGGCAACGACTGTGAATACGTATCCATTTTCATTTTCTCATTTACAAAAAGCATTACTGGCGGTTGGTTCATTTTCATGTCTAGGACTGAGTTCAGGAATGGCTTATGCAGCAGATGATAATGAAACCGCACAACTTGCGACAATCACTGTAACGGCAGAACAAGCGCAGGCTGCGTATTACCAGCCTCAAGTGAATTTGACGGGGTTTACACAGCAAACTCAGGCAGAAATTCCGGCTTCACTGACGACCATCACAGCGCAACTGATTGCAGACCAACATGCTAAAACACTCACGGATGTCGTTAAAAATGATGCAGCAGTCGGGGATAGCTATGCCCCAATTGGTTACTACCCAAATTTTATGATGCGTGGCTTTATGCTCAATGCGGGGTCAAGCTATTTACTGAATGGTAATTTACTTCGTGGTCAACAAAATGTAGCCCTCGAAAATAAAGCACAAGTTGAAATTTTAAAGGGAATTAGCGCCATTCAAAGTGGCATGTCTACGCCTGGCGGTGTAGTCAACTATGTCACGAAACGCCCTGAAAATATCCGTTCTTTAACGGTTGAAGGAGATAGTCATGGAGGCAATCGTGTAGCGACTGATCTTGGTAGGTTATTCGGGGAACATCAGCAGTTTGGTTATCGTATTAATCTTGCAAAAGAAGAAATCCACCCTTATGTGGATCATGCGGATGGTCAGCGTGTATTTGGTTCTTTGGCTTTGGACTGGAAAGTATCAGATCGTTCAAAATTGGAGTTTGATGTTGAGTCACAACGTCAGCGCCAACGTTCAGTACCAGGCTATCAATTACTTGATGGCACAACCGTACCGACTGGGGGGGAATGGGATCGGTTACTAGGTTATCAAAGCTGGGGCAAACCTGTTACCAATGAAAGTTTAAATGCTGGCTTAAAATATACCTACCAATTTAATGACAATTGGACAGCGAACTTAGCTGCTTCACAAAGTCGTGTAGTGGTCGATGATTATTCGGCATTTCCATATGGCTGTGCTTACAGCACTGTGTGTCAGTATACCGGTTTAGGCAATACCTTTGATCAAAATGGTAATTACGATATTTATGATTTTCGTAGTCCAAATGACAGTTACCTCACCAATCAGTTTAAAACGGGCCTAAACGGGAAGTTCCACACAGGTATATGGCAACATAAGCTAAGTTTAGAATTATCACAGACCTATAAACGCCACGCGCAGTACGATGCGATCAATGCAGCAGTTGGTTCAGGCAATATTTATACTGATAACGAAACCTATAATCCTTCAAATATTCCTTTAGGTGATCACTATAAATCTCTTGATAGTCAGCAAACAGCCTTAAACGTATTGGATCAGATTGACTTTAATCCTGAATGGTCAATTTTATTAGGTGGTAAGTTATTACATTTAGATGAAAATGCTTACGCCGCAGATGGAAGTAATATTCGAGAAACCAATTTAAATCGCTTCTTGCCACAATTTGCCGTGATGTATCAACCGTGGGAGCAAACGCATGTGTATGCCTCTTATGCCAAAGGCTTAAGTGACGGTGGACAGGCACCGTGGATGGCGTTTGGTAATCCTGATAAAGGCATCGAAGGTAATGCTTATGCGACTTTAGCTCCTGTGCATTCAACTCAATATGAACTGGGAATTAAGCAACAGTGGCAGGCATTTTTATTCACCGTAGCCTTGTTCGATCTTAAACAGGACAATCAATATACGAACTTAGACAATGTGTATGTCACAGATGGTGAACAGCATAATCTGGGTTTAGAGCTGGGTGTACAAGGGCGTTTAAGCCAAAACCTTGATATTTCATCGACCATGGCTTTTATTGATTCACAACTTAAAGGTATTGATACGTCTGAATATAGTGGGCATCAAACACAAAATGTACCAAAATTACGTTTTGCCAGTCATATTTCATATGCTGTGCCACAAATGGATGGCTTGAGATTGTTGGCAGGTATGCAATACAGTAGTGACAAATATGCCAACAAAGCAGGTACGGTCAAAGTTCCAAGTTTTACTGTGTTCGATATTGGTTTAGCTTATAACTTCCGCGCTTATGGGTATGACAATACGCTGCGTTTAAATATTGATAATTTGTTTAACAAGAAATATTGGCGTGATGCAGGGAGTTTCTTTGGGGATGATTACTTATTCTTAGGTGCACCGCGTTCAGCACAATTCTCATGGACAGTGAATTTCTAGTTTAATATTTTCTAGCTGCTTAATTGCTTAATTGCTTGGTTGAGGGACATTTGTCAGATGGCGAATGTCCCTTATTTATTTTAAGGTTGAAGCACCTTTTTATAAGCCGATTTACTCTGTTTCAGTTTTATAAATTTTGAACAGCCATAGCGAAACTTTAAAGTGAATCTGGTTTACGGGGATGGATGGGAGTTGTAAAAGAAGGTTCTTTTCAGTTTTTCCCATCAAATTCTGCCGGCCTAGAATTATGGGTGTGGAACTTATAGATAACTTGACTATATCTGTATATACCTTTTGAGGGGTACAGGGTAAACTGCGAATAATTAAGTTAATCTGTATCGAGTAATTACATGGCAATAAAAAAAGAGCCTAAACAAGACCTAAATTTGACCATTGATGCAGATAGTCCAATCCCGATTTACATGCGTGTTAAGCAATTAATTACCACTAAAATTAATCAAGGATTATGGTCGACCAATCAAAAAATTCCGTCTGAAAGTGAATTGGTGAACCAGTTGGGTTGTAGTCGTATGACCATTAATCGTGCACTACGGGAGCTAACGGCAGAAGGCGTATTGGTCCGAGTTCAAGGGGTTGGTTCTTTTGTTGCAGAGGAGCAAGGACAAACTTCGTTGTTTCAAATCAATAATATTGCGGATGAAATTCAAGCGCGAAAGCATGAGCATCGTGCCGAAGTTATTGTTCTGGAAAGTATTTATGCGAATGCTTTGCAAAGCCTGCAAATGCAAGTACAGGAAGGTCTGCTACTTTATCATTCGATTATTATTCATTATGAAAATGATATTCCTGTGCAAATTGAAGATAGATTGGTCAATTCGTATTTGGTGCCGAATTATTTAAAACAAGATTTTTCTCAAATAACGCCTAATGCTTACTTAATGCAAAATTCGCCCATGACCGAGGGAGAGCATATTGTAAAAGCGGTTTTGGCATCTGCCCAAGAATGTAAATGGCTCAAAATCAATAAGGCAGAACCTTGTTTATTTATTCAGCGCAGAACATGGTCAAATAAAAACCTTATTTCTAGTGCACGTTTAATTTATCCGGGAAATCGTTATCATTTGGAAGGCAAGTTTAATCCGTAAAATAATGGATGGATGAAAATAGGTATATAAAGTTGCTTATATTTCAGTATGCAGCTTTGTCGAGACCAGATAAAAGTTCAAATTTGCAGATATGAATCATTTAATTTTGAGTGCTCATCTAGCATAACCTACAACTTTTTATTCTAGTTTGTTCATCATAAAAGATGCTTGAACAGCGTAAAACTATACAAGTTTTTAACTTTATGATTGAAATTTTAAGTATATTTCGGAAATGCATAAGTCTTCTTATGCATTTTTTTTGTATTTAAATTAATGGTTTGCTTGAAAATTAAAAAAAATATTGTATAAATGAAAAAATCTATAGTATATATATGTATATACAAGTATGAACATGTGATTTCCCATAAGAGGTTTCTTGTGGACATTATTTTTTGAATAGGAAAGGAGTCTGTTTGTGAAAGCAAATAATCCACGTTATCGTGACATTGAAATTCGTGCACCTAGAGGGACAACTTTAAATACAAAAAGCTGGTTAACAGAAGCGCCGTTGCGTATGTTAATGAATAACCTTGACCCTGATGTGGCTGAAAATCCCAAAGAACTTGTTGTGTATGGTGGTATTGGCCGTGCAGCGCGTGACTGGGAATGCTTTGATAAAATTGTAGAAACATTAAAAAAACTTGAAGAAGATGAAACACTCTTGGTGCAATCAGGCAAGCCAGTCGGAGTGTTTAAAACTCATAAAGATGCACCACGTGTGTTAATTGCCAATTCAAACTTGGTGCCACACTGGGCAAATTGGGAACATTTCAATGAGCTAGATGCCAAAGGTTTGGCCATGTATGGTCAGATGACCGCTGGCTCTTGGATCTATATTGGTAGCCAAGGCATTGTGCAAGGGACTTACGAAACTTTCGTTGAAGCAGGCCGCCAACACTATAGCGGTGATTTAAAAGGTCGTTGGGTTCTTACTGCTGGTTTAGGTGGTATGGGTGGTGCTCAGCCTTTAGCTGCAACACTTGCGGGTGCGTGTTCTTTAAATATTGAATGCCAACAAGCCAGTATTGATTTCCGTTTGCGTACTCGTTATGTAGACGAACAAGCAACTGATTTAGATGATGCGTTAGCGCGTATAGAGAAATACACCAAAGAAGGTAAAGCGATTTCAATTGCACTTCATGGCAACGCTGCAGAGATTTTACCAGAATTGGTTCGCCGTGGTATTCATCCAGACATGGTGACAGACCAAACAAGTGCACACGATCCACTGAATGGTTATTTACCTATTGGTTGGACTTGGGATGAATACCGTGAACGTGCGAAAACAGAACCAGAAGTTGTTGTAAAAGCTGCAAAACAGTCGATGGCGAAACACGTACAAGCCATGCTCGATTTCCAAAAAATGGGCGTACCAACTTTTGACTATGGCAATAACATTCGTCAAATGGCGCAAGATGAAGGCGTTGAGAATGCTTTTGACTTCCCAGGTTTTGTGCCTGCTTACATCCGCCCATTGTTCTGTCGTGGCGTTGGCCCATTCCGATGGGTGGCACTTTCAGGTGATCCAGAAGATATTTATAAAACAGATGCCAAAGTTAAAGAGTTAATTCCAGATGATGAGCACTTACATCGTTGGTTAGATATGGCGCGTGAACGCATTAGCTTCCAAGGTTTACCAGCGCGTATTTGTTGGGTGGGTTTAGGCTTACGTGCAAAACTAGGTCTAGCATTCAATGAAATGGTTCGCACAGGTGAATTGTCTGCACCGATCGTAATTGGCCGCGACCATTTAGACTCTGGTTCGGTATCAAGTCCTAACCGTGAAACAGAAGCAATGCAAGATGGTTCAGATGCAGTATCTGACTGGCCATTATTAAACGCATTGCTAAATACAGCAGGCGGCGCAACTTGGGTGTCTCTACATCACGGTGGTGGTGTAGGTATGGGCTTCTCTCAACACTCGGGTGTTGTGATTGTGTGTGACGGTACAGATGAAGCTGCTGCACGTATTGCTCGTGTACTGACCAATGACCCTGCAACAGGTGTTATGCGTCATGCCGATGCGGGCTATGACATTGCCATTGATTGTGCCAAAGAGCAGGGCTTAAATCTGCCAATGATCACGCAATAAAAATACATGGAAGAACTGGCGGTGCTTTTTGCAATTGTGAAAAGCACTGTCTCAGCAGAATATAGTGCAGAAAATTAGGAAGCCAACATGGAATTACTGATCCAACCGGGAAAATTAACCTTAGCTGATTTACGTCAAGCTTACCTCAACCCAATTAAAGTTAAATTAGATGAAAGTGCTTCAGCGGGTATCAATGCAAGCGTGGCTTGTGTAGAACAGATCGTGAATGAAGGGCGTACAGCTTATGGCATTAACACAGGTTTTGGTTTACTTGCTTCAACCAAGATTGCTCCTGAAGATTTAGAACAATTACAGCGTTCGTTAGTTCTTTCACATGCCGCAGGTGTAGGAGAGCCACTGGATGATGCAATGGTTCGTTTGATTATTCTATTGAAAGCAAATAGCTTGGCACGTGGCTTCTCAGGTATTCGCTGTAAAGTCATTGATGCGTTGTTGGCTTTAATTAATGCTGAAGTTTATCCGCATATTCCTCTTAAAGGTTCAGTAGGCGCTTCAGGTGACTTGGCACCACTTGCCCATATGTCATTGATTTTACTAGGTGAAAGTAAGGCGCGTTATAAAGGTGAATGGTTGCCAGCAGTTGAAGCTTTAAAAATTGCAGGCTTAGAACCCATTTCTTTAGCAGCGAAAGAAGGCTTGGCACTTCTAAACGGTACTCAAGTTTCGACTGCTTACGCTTTACGTGGCTTGTTTGAAGCTGAAGATTTATTTGCTGCTGCGACAGTGTGTGGTGGCTTAAGTGTTGAAGCAATGCTGGGTTCACGTTCACCGTTTGATGCTCGTATTCATGAAGTGCGTGGTCAACGTGGTCAAATTGATGTGGCGGCGGCTTATCGTGACTTATTGACTGATTCGAGTGAAATTGCACATTCACACGAAGACTGTAGCAAAGTTCAAGATCCGTATTCTTTACGTTGCCAACCACAGGTGATGGGTGCCTGTTTAACCCAAATCCGTCAGGCTGCTGAAGTATTAGAAATTGAAGCCAATGCGGTATCGGATAACCCACTTGTTTTTGCAGAACAAGGTGATGTGATTTCTGGTGGTAACTTCCATGCAGAACCAGTAGCAATGGCGGCAGATAACTTAGCATTGGCAATCGCAGAAATTGGTTCACTTTCAGAACGTCGTATTTCGATGATGATGGATCGTCACATGTCACAGCTTCCACCGTTCTTGGTGGCCAATGGTGGGGTTAACTCAGGTTTCATGATTGCCCAAGTGACCGCAGCAGCTCTTGCGAGTGATAACAAAGCACTTGCACATCCAGCCAGTGTTGACAGTTTACCAACTTCAGCCAATCAGGAAGACCATGTATCAATGGCACCGAATGCAGGAAAACGACTTTGGCCAATGGCCGATAACGTTCGTGGCATTTTAGCGGTTGAATGGTTAGGCGCTTGTCAGGGTCTAGACTTCCGTGAAGGCTTAAAAAGCTCGCCTAAATTGGAACAAGCCCGTAAAATCTTGCGCGACCAAGTTCCGTACTACAGTGAAGACCGTTTCTTTGCCCCTGATATTGAACAAGCAAGTGAACTATTGGCAAGCGGTTGTTTAAATGAATTACTGCTTCCGAATTTATTGCCAAGTTTATAAATATACAGGGGAATTAGTGGATGGTTGCTATGACCACTACCGAGACGTATTGCAATGGTCGTACATTAAAATTTCATGACAGCATGGATGACGTGTCATAGAAAGCATCCTACATTACCTCAAGTAAACAGTTCCTGTAACTTGAGTCTCGATTTAGCGCTCATCTTAAAAAGGGTGGGCGCTAAACATTTTTAAGTTTATATTTATCGTATCCTTACTTTTACTCAACAGTTGAGTAAAAAACTCATTTGAACTGCCAAGCGTTGCACAAGAATACATAAAGGCTAGAAATTCATCATTAAACTACCGATTTCAATTTGCCTATAACTGGTTCAGAATAGATGGAAACCAATCGTTGAGTCTTGATCTTAGGAACAGTGTATGAGCGTGATTTTACCCGTTGCCCAACGTGGAGAAGACATCTTAAAATTGAAAGCTGCGCCTGTTGCCGAAGCAGAGTTTAATAGTGAATGGCTGATGCAATTGGCTTCAGCCATGCACGCGACTATGCTAGAGCGTAATGGCGTCGGCATTGCTGCGCCCCAATTGTATATTTCTAAACAGGTGATTATTGTTGCTTCGCGTCCGAATCCACGTTATCCCGATGCGTCTGAGATGCAGCCTGTGGTCATGATTAATCCACAAATTTTAGAGTTTTCTGAAGTGACTTGTTTGGGCGAAGAAGGTTGTTTAAGTGTGCCAAATGAACGTGCACAGGTTGAACGTGCACAAGTCATTAGAGTGCTTTATCACACATTAGAAGGTGATGTTATGGAAACAACTTTTGAAGGATTTCCAGCACGTATTGTGCAACATGAAGTGGATCACCTCAACGGTATTTTATTTGTAGACCGATTAACTGCCTAAGCGATATTGGGCTACGGTTTTATTCATCTGTATATTTAAATTGCTGCGGTGTTTGCCCTAAATGCCGTTTAAACATGGCACTAAATGCGCTTGGATTATTGTATCCCAGTGCTCTAGAAATTTGTGCAACAGATTCACCGCTGGCAATTTTACTTAAGGCTTGTGCAATATGCATTCGTTGCAGCCACGCCCGATAGGACAGCCCAGTTTCCTTTTGGAACATCCGCATTAGTGTTCTGGTACTGGTGCCAATTTCATCGGCCCATGTGCTTAAGTCTTTGGGATATTGCGGTTCATGTAAGAGCATCTGGCAAATACTTAATAGGCGTTTGTCTTGTGGCCAAGGAATTTGAATGGGGAAAGAATTGGCCTTCTGAATTTCATCAAAAATCAAAATTTGTATTGCACGGGAAAGTTCTTCTGAACTCAGTAATTCAGATACGGGAATATGTTCAATCACATTTAAACGAATCAATAATTCATGTAATAACTTGCTGACCCGAATAATAAAACACTGTTGACCCAATACTGATGCTGCTTGAGCTTCGACCAGTGCAGTATTCATTTTAACCCGACTTAAAGAAATTACACTATGTTCAATATGTGCAGGAATCCATAACGCACACATGGGCGGAATCAACCAAACATGATTCGGTGTAAACACTTGAATAATTCCAGTCGAGGCGTACAAAAACTGTGCTCGTGAATGACTATGTGCAGGGGTAATTTCTCTATAAGTATGCTCAGAGGAACGTCCAATCACCAGTTCGGACATTTCCGTTTCAATCAGTGAATTAGACATTCTCATGAAATTTGTCACTTATACAGGGATTATTGGAAGATAACGCCACGAATGACATTTTACAATATTAGTTGAAATATCAATGATTGGAGTTTTTCAGCTATGACGTCTTCAATACAGGCGAAGGAAAGCGTGGATGAAGCTGTGGCAAATCTTCAGCCACAAGGAATGATTGTAAAAATTGTGGGTGCTGTGGCTCTGGCGCATTTATTGAATGACTTGATTCAAGCCGTTCTTCCTGCAATTTATCCGATGCTGAAAACCAACTTTTCACTGAACTTTGCTCAAGTTGGACTCATTTCATTGGTGTATCAAATTACTGGATCATTGCTGCAACCTTGGATTGGTCTTTATACTGACAAAAATCCTAAACCATATTTGTTGCCACTGGGTATGTTGGTGACCTTGAGTGGTATTTTATTGTTGGCATTTTCACCTAGTTTTACCATATTGCTTATTGGCTCTGCTCTGATTGGGGTGGGGTCATCGACCTTTCATCCGGAAGCTTCACGTGTGGCGCGTATGGCATCGGGTGGACGTTTTGGCACAGCACAATCGAGCTTTCAAGTGGGAGGTAATACCGGCACAGCCATTGGACCTTTATTGGCTGCACTGATTATTGTGCCCTTTGGACAACATGCAGTGGCATTGTTGATTGTATTTGCATTACTTGCCATTTGGGTATTATTTGGCGTGAGCCGTTGGAGTATTAGCCATAGTAAAAAACAACTGGCAGCCAAGGCACAACAAGTACAAAGTAAATTGCACGGGCGCCAGTTAGTGATCGCACTTTCGACCATCTGCGTGCTGATGTTTGCCAAATTTACTTATATTGCCAGTATTAGTAATTACTTTACTTTTTACTTGATGCATAAATTCCAGATTAGCTTGCAATCGGCACAGTTACATTTGTTTGCGTTCTTAGCTGCGGTGGCATTGGGAACCTTTGCAGGCGGCCCAATTGGCGACAAAATTGGACGTAAAGCGGTGATTTGGGTGTCGTTTGTTGGCATGGCACCGTTTGCTTTAATGATGCCTTTTGCCAATCTGTTCTGGACCACAGTATTGTCAGTCATGACAGGCTTGGTATTGTCTTCTGCCTTTGCTGCTATGGTGGTCTACGCACAAGAGGCTGTGCCTGGGCGAGTGGGCATGATTGCAGGCTTAATGTTCGGCTTAATGTTTGGTGTGAGTGGTATCGCTGCAGCAGGTTTGGGTTATTTGGCAGATTTAAAGGGCATTGAGTGGGTGTTTGGTGTGTGTTCATTGTTACCATTATTGGGATTTGCCACCGCATTTTTACCGAAGACCCAAGCAAACTAAACTGAATACCGCAGAACTTTAGGTTTAAACGCGCTATCTTGTAAAAAGAATAAGATGGCGCATTTTTTTGCATATTTGTTATATCCAAAAACCAATACAACGATGGATGAACCGTTTTGATTCTGGAGGATGAATGTCATGACTACTCCCGATACTGCAATAAAATTTTCCTTAGGCTTGGAGCAGCTCAGCTTTGAACTCGAGGGGCAGCACTTTCAGAGTGATAAAGGCTTACAATTCATCAAGTCGAATAGTATGCGTCATGGTCTACTAGACGAACTCGCCATTGAATTGATGATCTATGTGATTGAAGAAATATTAGAATCGCTTCCCATTCAATATGCTCCGCCCAAAAATGCAATCACTGAGGATGCTTTATTTCAACAAGTATTGAGCTTATTTTTTCCGAATCAGCACAATATAGATCGAGTGCAGCTTGAAAGTGGCTTTAACGAGTTTATCGAGCATCGCGAATATTATGTGTGTAAAGTAGCGGAGCAGGGTGTATTCAGTCTGGTTTACTTTGTATTTTTACGCGAGATGATGCATCACTGGAATGTCGTGGACATCAAATTTGAATCTTTTGGAACCATTGAATAGCTTAAAAACGTAAAAAATAGGGAATAACCGACAATACAATACCAATGCCACCAAGCAAAACATTACTTTCTATAAAATATGGGAAAACCATTAGAACTAGACCGACAACAAAGGGCACAGTCAGTTTTTGTTTTTTGCCATACAGAAAATAGCCTAAACCAATTGAGCTAAAGATCACACCGAGAAAAAGTTGGGTTGCGTTCATGATGATGTTTCGTGCATTGTTATTTTCTGGTGGATATTATGCCAAGATTCTTAAAAGAATATTTAAAAAAAAGAGCGTCGTGATGCAACCTTATAACAAGCACTTAAAACTTCCATCGCGTGATTTACGTAATAATATGACCGATGAAGAACAATGGCTATGGCAAAGATTACGTCGTAAGCAAATTTTAGGATTACAGTTTTATCGACAAAAGCCAATTCTTAACTTTATCGTGGATTTTTATTGTTCCTCTGCGAACCTCGTTATTGAGTGTGATGGAGGGCAGCATTACACCGAAGATGGTCGTTTGGCTGATCAAATCCGAGATCAGGCTTTAAGTGAGCTAGGACTAGTGGTACTGAGGTTTAGTAATCGGCAGATTTTGACTGAAACTGATGCTGTGGTGGAGCAGATTTATAGTGTTGTTAAGCATAGATTGGAATCCCCCTCTTGCGAAACCTAGTTTCTCACCTTTTAAAAGGGGGACTTTACGTGAATTTTGTTGAGGTTTTGAATTCGCGGGGTTCCTCCTTTTAAAGGAAGTGTAAATTAGATTTTATTGAAATTTTTCAAAAAATTAGTAGGATGTTGATGGAAGCGAATATGATTTTTGGATTTTAAATTTCGCTTTTTTTCCTTGAATGCTGGAACAATATAGCCCCATTCTGCATTTCTAGAGAAATATATGACATAGTCAATATCAGCATCTTCCCATTTATTTTCAACAACAATATTATCATCTGCAGAATATAAGCTTTTGACTTGGATACGATATACAGTACGGCCATCTAAAATTTGAATATCAGTTTTGGCATATACATCCAAACTAGGCATACTTGCATCCCAGCCATCACTTAAGAGCCAAGAGAGTAGTAAATATTCATAAGAATGATTTTTGTATTGAGATAGGGTTTGTTCTTTAAGCGCAGTCTGACGAACAGGCATAAAAACTCCTTAAAGCTTTTAATGCCGTAAGTCGTTTTGGCTATCGATTCACGGATACATGGATGTAATATAGCTCTTAATAAAACCATGCTTTTATTTAAGAGGCACTACTGCATTTCCTATGGAAAATGCCCAATTGATATCGGTTACCAAACCCTTATTAAATAGAATATATCTAATTTAATATTCATCAATATTCAGCTCTCTTGAGTCTGTAGTGTCTGAATTTTTTTGAAAGTATCTGATCTACAATTATTTGTCAAATTTTAATCCCTCCCAACCTCCCTTTCAAAAAGGGAGGAGCTGTCACGTAATTCATTTACTCACATGATATTCCCCTCTTTTTAAAGAGGGGTTAGGGGAGATTAAAAAACTAAGTTAAACAATCGAATCATCTAAATTCGGACCTAACCAGCGTTTTGCCTCATCAAGTGTCCAACCTTTACGTTTTGCATAATCTTCAAGTTGGTCTTGAGAGATTTTGCCCACGTTAAAGTATTCACTTTGAGGGTGCGAATAATAGAAACCACTGACTGAAGATGGTGGCATCATTGCAAAATGTTCAGTCAGTTTGGTGCCGATTTTGTCGGTAGAACCTAACCAATCAAATAACACTGCCTTTTCAGAGTGCTCAGGGCAAGCAGGGTAGCCTGGCGCAGGACGAATACCGACATATTTCTCTTTGATCAATTCTGCATTGCTCAAAGTCTCATCCGCTTTATAGCCCCAGAACTCTTTACGGATACGCTCATGCAAGTGTTCTGCAAAGGCTTCAGCAAAACGGTCGGCTAGTGACTGAACTAAAATTGCAGAGTAGTCATCACCTTTAGCTTTGTATTCGTTTGCCAATTCTTCTGCACCAAAAATCGATACAGTGAATCCGCCTAAGTAATCCTGTTGCTCACGGTCAGCGCGAATGTAATCTGCCAAAGACAAGTTTGGTTTACCTGTGACTTTGTCAGATTGCTGACGTAAGTGCTCAAAAGTATGCGTAACATTTTGACCAGCTTCATCAAACACGCTAACTGTATCGGCACCTGTACGTTGTGCAGGGTATAGACCAAACACGGCACGGGCATCGAAACGATGATTCTCGATCACATCTTTGAGCATGGCTTGCGCTTGATTGTATAAATCAGTTGCAGCTTCACCGACCACTTCATCTTCTAAGATTTTCGGGAATTTACCCGCCAAGCTCCAAGAAATAAAGAATGGCGTCCAGTCAAAATATTCCACCAAGGTTGCAAGTGGGTAATTGGTCAGTACATGTGTACCTATTGTATTTGGAATCGGTGGTACATAGTTCGCATCGACTTTAAAACCATTTTCAACCGATTCGGCATAACTGAGTTTTGCTGCTTTCGGCTGCTTATTGGCTAAACGTTCACGAATCTTGGTATATTCAGCACGATGTTCAGCAATAAAATTACCGCGCATTTCTTTCGAGAGTAGGGTGGTTGCGACGCCCACCGCACGAGAAGCATCGGCAACATAAATTACTGCATCATTTGAATATTGCGGATCAATCTTCACTGCGGTATGTGCTTTGGATGTGGTTGCACCACCAATCAATAAAGGAATGTCAAAACCTTTACGTTGCATTTCTTTGGCAACAAACACCATTTCATCCAAAGATGGCGTGATCAAACCAGATAACCCGATGATGTCACATTTCTCATCAATTGCGGTTTGCAGGATTTTTTCCGCAGGCACCATCACACCAAGATCAACAATGTCATAGCCGTTACAACCCAAGACCACGCCCACGATATTTTTACCAATATCGTGTACGTCGCCTTTCACGGTTGCCATCAATACACGACCTTTGGATTGTGCATTGCCTTTTTCGGCTTCGATGTATGGGTTTAACCATGCCACAGCTTGTTTCATCACGCGTGCCGATTTAACCACTTGAGGGAGGAACATTTTGCCTGAACCGAACAGGTCACCAACCACGTTCATGCCGTCCATCAAAGCGCCTTCAATCACATCGAGTGGACGTTTAGCTTTCAGACGCGCTTCTTCAGTATCTTCGTCAATGTATGTGGTAATACCTTTGACTAGAGCATATTCAAGACGTTTTTCTACAGGTTCGTTACGCCATTCAAGGTTTTCGGCTTCACGTTGAGCGCCAGTATGACCACGGAATTTTTCCGCCACTTCAAGCAATTTTTCTGTCGCGTTTTGACCTGAATCACCTTGGTTCTGATTCAGTACAACATCTTCAACCGCATCTTTCAGTTCTTTTGGAATATCGTCATAAATCGCCATTTGACCAGCGTTGACGATGCCCATAGTCATGCCTTGTTTAATTGCATAGTAAAGGAACACAGAGTGAATCGCTTCACGTACAGGTTCATTACCACGGAATGAGAAGGATACGTTGGATACACCACCTGAAATCATGGCATGCGGTAGGTTTTGTTTAATCCAACCTGTGGCTTCAATAAAATCGACGCCATAGTTATTGTGTTCTTCAATCCCTGTTGCGACCGCAAATACGTTCGGGTCAAAAATAATATCTTCAGCAGGGAAGCCCACCTCATTAACCAAAACGTCATAAGAACGTTTACAGATTTCACGTTTGCGTGCAGCCGTATCTGCCTGACCTGTTTCATCAAAGGCCATCACAATAATCGCAGCACCATACTGACGGCATAAACGTGCTTTTTCGACAAACTCGTCACAACCTTCTTTTAAGGAAATCGAGTTTACGACAGGTTTACCTTGTACGCATTTTAAGCCTGCTTCAATGATTTCCCATTTCGATGAGTCAATCATGATCGGTACGCGAGAAATATCAGGCTCAGATGCAACGAGATTGAGGAAATGTACCATCGCATTTTGCGAATCGAGCATCCCTTCATCCATGTTGATGTCGATAATTTGCGCGCCAGCTTCCACTTGTTGTTGTGCAACTTCCAAAGCTTCTGCAAATTTTTCTTCACGGATTAAGCGTAGGAACTTTTTTGAACCTGTCACGTTGGTACGTTCACCCACGTTAACGAACAAAGAATCATCATAAATGTTAAATGGTTCTAAACCACTTAAACGGCAAGCAGGCTTCGTTTCAGGAATCTGGCGTGGCTGAATGTCTTTAACCGCATTGTAAATGGCACGAATATGATCTGGCGTTGTACCACAGCAACCGCCTGTAATATTGATCAAACCACTTTCTGCAAATTCTTTGATGAATGCAGCTGTTTGCTCTGGGGTTTCATCATATTCACCAAAAGCATTCGGCAAGCCTGCATTGGGATGCGCTGAAACAAAGGTATCTGCAACATCGGCAATGGTTTTGACGTGAGGGCGCATGGCATCTGCACCCAAGGCACAGTTAAAACCAATCGACAGTAAATCCCCGTGACGCACCGAGTTCCAGAACGCCTCCGCAGTTTGACCTGTAAGGGTACGACCTGAAGCATCGGTAATGGTGCCTGAAATCATCAACGGCAGTTCACGACCAAGTTGTTTGAATACTTCCTTGACTGCAAAGATTGCCGCTTTACAGTTCAATGTATCGAACACAGTTTCAATCAAGATGATGTCTGAACCACCTTCGATTAAGGCATGTGTTGCTTCAATATAGTTTTCTTTGAGTTCATCAAAAGTAATGTTACGAAATGCAGGATCGTTTACATTGGGTGAAATTGAACAAGTACGTGATGTTGGCCCAAGTACACCTGCCACAAAACGCGGTTTGTCTGGAGTTGAATATTTTTCACAGGCAGCTTTGGCTAAACGCGCTGCTTCACGGTTAATTTCGGGAACCAAATCTTCCATGTGGTAGTCCGACATAGAAACACGCGTGCCGTTAAAGCTGTTGGTTTCAATAATGTCTGCGCCCGCATCTAGATAGGCTTCATGAATGCCTTGAATAATCTGCGGTTGCGTCAAGACCAATAAGTCATTGTTGCCTTTAAGGTCAGATGCCCAATCTACAAAGCGTTCACCACGATAATCTTCTTCTTCGAGCTTATGGCGCTGAATCATGGTGCCCATTGCGCCATCAATGATCAATATACGCTCAGCGAGAAGCTTTTTAAGGGTGGTAAGCGTGGACATAAATAACCCCAATACACGACAAGTCTTGAAATGGAGCATATTTTAACAGAACTCAGGCTTAATTTTATTTTAATTCAGCTTTTTGACTGTCAAGTTAGTAGTATTCATGCAAAAAAGAAGAGTTATTTGGCGATTTCATTGAAATGCAATATTACATAGGCATGATGGATCCGTTTCGATTTCAAGGTGAAAGCGCATCAGAGAATGATAAATTTTTTTACATTTCTGAAAATCAACTACTTTTTTGCATGAAATATTTTTTTGTTATAAGTATTTGAAAAAAACAGATTTACAGTCGAAAATTCTCCCCATAGTAGCGCGGAGTGATTTAAAACAGGTCAATTGTTAAAAATTTGGCTTTATATGACACCTGTTTGTCATATAATTGTCATAATTTAATTGAACAATAAGGGGATTTTATTATCCTCTTAACCGTCTGCATGAATTCAAAAACTCCTCCCGTCCAAGATCGTATGCATTCAGCATCGAACAAGTCGACGAATGTGCATGTTCCAACACCGAAGTTTTTTATGCCGGTGTTTTTTACGGTCATTATTGCAACCCTCATTTATATTGGGTTTCAGGTATCTGCGGACTTGTCGCATGTACCACCATTAAGTTTGTATTCTGTTATTCTTTTAGCGACGGCATTATTGATTGCACTAGGCTTTGAGTTTGTGAATGGTTTCCATGACACAGCCAATGCAGTTGCAACTGTCATTTATACCAATGCTCTGTCTGCGCCTGTTGCGGTGATGTGGGCTGGTTTTTGTAATTTCCTTGGGGTTATGGTCGCTAGCGGCGCGGTTGCTTATGGCATTATTGCTTTACTGCCAGTTGAACTGATTATGAATGTGAGTTCAGGGGCAGGCTTCGCGATGGTCTTTGCCATGCTGATTGCTGCAATTCTGTGGAATTTAGGCACTTGGTTCTTGGGTATTCCTGCATCGAGTTCGCACACTCTGATTGGTTCTATTCTGGGTGTAGGCATTATGAACTACCTATTACATTCGGGTAGTGGTGCCAGTGGTGTTGATATGGACCAAGTGATGAAAGTGGGTAAAGCATTATTGTTTTCTCCTTTAATTGGTTTTGCATTTGCTGCTGTTGTTTTCTTATTGGTGAAAAAAGTCTTCAAGCGTCAGCTCGAATTATTCCAACCACCTGAAGGCAATAAACCACCACCGCCACTGATTCGTGCCATTCTAATTTTTACCTGTACAGGGGTAAGCTTTGCACATGGTTCAAACGACGGTCAAAAAGGCATGGGCTTAATCATGTTAATTTTGATTGGTTTGGTGCCGTTGGCTTATTCACTCAACAAGAATTTAGACTCAGCACATATCCAGTCATTTGAGAAATTGTCATCTCAAGCTGCGGTTGCGATGTATCCTGCACATGCAGATATTCCAGATGAAAAAGCGCGTCAAACCATTACTGCGTATGTTCAAACCAAAGAATTGACTCCAGAAGTGGTGCCTGCTTTGGCAAGTTTGACTGATCATTTGGGTGACCGTATTGCTCAATATGGCGACTTGAAAAATATTCCTGAAGATGCAATTTCATCTATCCGTAATGATATGTATTTGAGCACAACAGCGTTCAAACGTTTGGATAAAGCAGACCAGTTACCTGCGATGCCTGAAGCTCAGCAAAAGGTGGTGAAAGAGTACCGTAGCAATTTGGATAGCTTCTTACAGTACATTCCAACGTGGGTAAAAGTTGCAGTAGCTTTGGCTTTGGGTCTAGGCACAATGGTGGGCTGGAAGCGTATTGTAGTGACTGTTGGTGAGCGTATTGGTAAACATCACATGACTTATGGTCAGGGTATGTCTGCTGAACTTGTGGCAATGTCGACCATTGCAGCGGCGGATGGTTTTGGTATGCCAGTTTCTACAACTCACGTATTAAACAGTGCGGTTGCGGGTACGATGGTAGCCAACAAGTCAGGTTTGAATTTTGCCACTGTAAAAACAATTCTTTCGGCATGGATTTTTACACTTCCTGCCACCATTTGTTTATCTGGTGGTTTATACTGGATTTTCCTCCAGTTCGTTTCTTAAAGTTCTTAAGAGACGGAATAAAAGCGCTGCATGGTCAGCGCTTTTTTTATGTCTGTTTGATTAAAAAATCCATCGTTTTGATGCGAAGAACGGCTGCTTTCTCACAGATATTTATTGCGATTAGAAGCAGATGAATTGCTAGGGTTCAATCAGATTCACGCCTATTTCCATAGATATTTTAAAGGCAAAAGCGGTAATCATGATGAAAACAAGAGGTAGGCAGTTTTGTTTTTATTTTGCGAAGGATTTAGATGCGACTACACTTTGGTTTTGAAAAATGACTTGAATAAAAAAGACCTCAAGAGATCTTGAGGTCAATTGTTTTTAGACGGGTGGGGTGATCTATATTCTATTATTCTAGATCAATGATTTGTCCTTGATCATTATGATGAACCACGGTGATTTTATACTGTCGAGATTGTTCAATTTTTTGGTTGCTAAGCTCGAAATAATCAGCATATTGTTGTGTAGTTAAAGACTGTTCTTGCTCTATGTTAACACTTGCAGACGGCATAAATTTGCTCCAGAGCAATAAACCCACACTACAGAGTAGTAGTTCTAAGCCACCATATTCAAGGCTTATACTCAGTGCACTTAACAAATGGTGTACCGCTACGCTTTTCTGTAATTGTATGAGAATCCAGACCAGCAAGAAAGGACGCCAAAGCATGAACCATGCACCCCACATTAATGCCGTAGTGGTGTTGGACATATAGCGTTTATGCCAAGGCAGTAAATGACGCAAATCAATCACTAAATCATGTTGAGATTTCATTTTGAGATACTCTAATCGTGTTGAGTGTTATAAACGAACACCGCGGTCTGGGCTTACCCAGCGCGCGCGTTTATCTTCACCACGTAACAACACTTTTGGAAAAGCCATAATGGTGGCCCCAATGGTAATGAGCCAGAATACAAACGGATACCAAATCATCCAGAAGTAGTTTTTGCCTAAATTCGGTTCATATCTACTATCCATCCATTTGCTTAAAGCAAACTGAATAAGACAGGTCGCTCCCAGTAATACACCACTGCCATAAGGTAAGAATGGAGAGCTAATACTACTCAATGCGGCTATTGGGAAAATAAAATGTACAAGCCACAAAATGGCCAATAATAACATTAAATAGGACCAAACTAGCGTTAGACAAAGTTCTAACATCAGTGGCCATAAGAAGTTTAATTTTGGTTGAGTGAATACATCCAAATTTTTGATTAAGACTTGAGCACCACCCATTGCCCAACGTAGACGTTGTTTCCAAAGTCCAGAAAGCGTTTCAGGCATTAAAATCCACACCAGTGCATTCGGTTCAAACTGAATGTCCCAACCCGCACGCTGCAATTTCCAAGTGATGTCAATGTCTTCAGTGAGCATGTTGGGCGACCAATATCCCACCTGATGCACGGCACTTTTACGGAACGCCGTAATCACGCCTGATACCGTAAACAATCGTCCAAAGGTACGCTGTGCGCGTTTAATCATACCCACAATCGAAGAAAACTCACCAACTTGAATGCGTCCCAAGAGTGTTGAACGGGTCCGAATACGCGGATTGCCTGTCACCGCTGCAATCTTAGGATTGGCAATGAAATGTTGCATCATCCATGTTGCTGCATGTGGGTCGAGTAGGGCATCTCCATCTATTCCCAATAGGAATTCGGCTTCAGTCACAAGGCTACCCGCTTGTAATGCCATGGCTTTACCTTGGTTTTTCGCAAGATGCACCACACGTAAACGTTCATGCTGCTGTGCCAATTGGTTCAATACTTCAGCAGTGTTGTCCGAACTACCATCATTAATTGCAATGACTTCAAAATTCGGATAGTCCAGTTTTAAAGCATGACTAATGGTTTCTTCTGCATTATCACCCTCATTAAAACAAGGGATTAATACCGCAACCAGAGGGTAGTGCGGTAATGTCTTGGGTTGTTGATAGGCAGGTTGTTTACGCTCTTTACGATAGAAAATTAGTGCACCTAACATCCACAGGTAAGACATGAATAACGGGTAATAAAACACAAAGTTGAGTGCGTGATGCAACCAAAGATTGAAATGAGGGAACATACTCAACTGCCTTTATGGAATTAATTGAGAAGATTTGGTTGCAAAGACATCATGCATGACTTTTGGGTCTGGATGTCCTTGAATTGGGTCGTCAGGGTAATAGGCAACATGTATAACCCCTTGGCTGTATAAGGACTGAATCGTGCTTGCCAGTTCCTGTGACGGAATTTTCTGATTGTTACGCCAGTTGGTCGCTTGCAATTCAAAGACTGTTTTTTTCATACCATTCGGGAAAGATTTGACCCGTTGAACGATGTCACGATAAAACTGATCGGCGTCAGGTGCTTGCTCCATATAGGGCATTGCCATAATTGCAGTAAAGTCGTAACGTTTTAAGGACTCTTCAAGTGACTGTGAATACCAGTTTTCTGCATAAGGTTTTAATGCGACTTGTGCATATAAATTACGTGCAGTGAGCAGGAAGGGTTCGTACTGACGGACTTGGCTGGCAAGCTGCATGGCAAAATCATCAATGGTTTTGGTTTTATATGCAGTCCATTTTTGCAATAAGGCATCATCGGCACGAATTTTCGCTAAATCAGTCGGTAAACCTTGTGCTGCATAGGCCGTTAAAGCATTTGGGCTGGCATCTTCATAATCAGATAGAGTGGTATCGTCATGGAATAGAATGCCGTTAAATGGCGTAGATTTTGCTAAATCCTGATAGATCTCACTGATGGTTTGACGTGCACGGGCAGAATAAGGCGATAAGCGTAGATAGCCCATATTTAAATGATCTTGACTAACTTGTTGTGTTTCAACTACATCTTTGCTTACTGGATCCGTTTGGGGAAGTTCCCATGCCAATAAAGGCATCCAAGCATAGATACGGCTGACTTGGGTACGGGTCTGAATTTGCCAAGCCACATGATTAAATAGATCAGCACGCATAGGTAAATGACGATTTGGGAAATACACCATATTGGCAGAACCGTCACCATCGGAATCTGAGAAAGCTTGTAAATAAACAGTATTGACCCCCATAGCACGAATGCGATCTAGCAAAATGCCAAGATTATGTTCTTGTTGCTTAGGATTAGGGTCATAAACATAATCCAAATCGATATGCATGATTTTTTGTGGGCGGTTGTTATCGCCCAAATTCATTTCACGATTTTTGATTTCTTGTGCCAGATCGGCGGTACTCATATTGCCTTCAACCAAAATACGGTTCAGCGTTTGCAAAGAACCATGCACATGATCGGGGCCATCATCTAGGGTAATGGTAATTGGCATACCTAACTGCTTGGCAATATTCACATCTTGCATGTTATAGCGACCATATGGCCAAACCATGACACGTGGTGCTTTTAAACCATGAGCTTGGAGTAATTCGTTGTTATGTTTTAAATCTTGAGTGATGCGGGTGGTATATTGCTGATCATTTTCATAGCGTTGCTGTTTTGCATCATATTCACGTGTAATGGCCGCAGGTTCAGAATTACCTTGCGGATTGGCATTAATGCCACGATGTAAATTAAAACTATGATTCCCAATTTCGACTAAACCACTGTCTTGCATTTCTTTCAGTTCTGACCAAGTCAGAATTTTGTCACGTGAAATAACATCGTCACCAAAATGAACTGGTTGATTGGCTTTCGGGGTGAGCCATGAACCGACCACAGCAAGTACTACAGGAATATGTTTGGCTTTAAGAATTGGGTAGGCATGGGTATAAAATGATTGATAGCCATCATCTATAGTCAATAATACGGGTTTACTTGGCAAGCGGTATTTGCCTTGGTGGGCTTGAATCAATTGGTTGACATTCACAAAGTGAAAACCATTGTTTTGTAGCCAGTCAAGGTGCTGACTAAACTGTTGTGGTGTTACTGCATAGTCAGGGATCAGGGCATTTTTTTGATCGGTAATTTCATGATAACCAATAATGGTTAGGGTAGATGAGTCAGCTTTGGGAGGCTCGGCTGCCATACTGAATGACGCGCTGAGCGAACACAATAATCCTAGCGAAAGGGGAAACCAAGGAGATGCAAAGCGAGCAAGCATAGCGATATCTTCTAAAAAACTTTTAGTGCGGGAGATTAGTGACCACAAAAACTCAAAATTGTTCTTATTTCTGGGAGTCGACTAAGGTCTTTTGTTCATTGCGCATTTATAAATTCTGAACCTGAACGTTTTCTTAAAAAATGCAATTTTTAAAGAGGTGATACAGAATAAAAACAATTTATTGCAGATGTATTGCATTTGGGATGGGGGATGCAGAGTAATTTTAAGAATGTCACCATTGTAAAAATGAAAAACCCAGTGCTGACACTGGGTTTTTATGATCGAACCTAAAAGTTCGTTCTTAGGTAATTTTCTGTAAGATTTGCAATAGCACATCAAATTCGCTTTGCAATGGTGTGCTCTTACGCGTAATTAATGCCAATGTGCGACTTGGTGCATCTTGAATCGGTTTTACAATTAAGTCTGGGTTGGCTTTAATCATATTGGTGTGCAAAGCAATTTCAGGCAATAAAGTAAAGCCCAAGTTTGCAGAGACCATTTCAATTAAAGTCGGTAATGAACTTGCCTTTAAGCGGTGATCATTTTTACGTTCCCCAATTGGGCAGGCACTTAAGGCATGATCACGTAAGCAATGTCCTTCTTCCAACAATGTTAAACGTGATAAATCTAAATCTTCCAGCGTTACCGCTTGTGCCGAACGTTGGTCAGATTTATGACACACCAAGAACAAGTCTTCTTTTGCAATTTCAGCAACTTTAAGTCCACGCGTGTCAAATGGCAGTGCCAACAACACCATATCTAAGTTACCATGTTCAAGTTTTTCAACAATTTTTTCGCTTTGTGCTTCATGTAAATGCAACTGGATTTTAGGAAGTTGCTTATGCACTTCGTCAAGTAGTTGCGACAAAATAAAAGGCGCAATCGTTGGAATAACACCTAAATGTAGATCACCAGTCAAAGGCTCACTCATTTCACGACTTAAGCGCATTAAGTCTTGAGCATCAGCAAGTAGAACACGGGCTCGAGCGACAACTTGTTCGCCAAGCGGGGTTAAACGTACATTTTGGCGATCGCGTTCAACGAGGACGCCACCCAGTAAGCGTTCAAGTTCCATGATCCCACCCGAAAGAGTAGATTGGGTCACGAACGAACGACGCGCCGCTTCAGTGAAGTGCAGCGTTTCAGACAGTGTTACAAGGTATGACAGCTGTCTCAGGGATGGTAATGCAGCCATAGTGTCCTAATGTTTAAGATTTAAAATGATGAGCAAATAATCCGCTAAGATGAGGAATGAAATGCGGAGGGATATCATGCCCCATTCCATCAATTAATTCAAATTTAGCGCCTGTAATTGCTTTTGCAACAGCTTTACCATGACTAGGTGGGAGCAAGCGATCACGTGAACCATGTACCACAAGGGTCGGTTGTTGAATCTGCTTGTCCAGTTGTAACAAGGAGCCTGTACATAATATTGCTAAAAACTGTTGAAGTACACCCGCTGGGTAATAACTTCGTTGATATAATTTACGAGCGGTTTGCATGGTTTCAAGTTGATTGATATAACCAGGTGAACCAATAATATTAAAGACTTTTAAGCTGTGGTTAATAATCCCTTCCTCATCATTCGATTCTGGTCGACCAATAAGGCTGAACAATTGCTTTGGAAAAGGAGGAGGGAGTAAAGGTTGATTGTTGCTGGTAAACACCAATCCTAATTTGCTGACTTTATCTGGATTTTTTGCAGCTAGAATTTGTGCGATCATTCCGCCCATGGATGCCCCCAAAACAAAGACATTTTCCAGTCCCATGCGTTCAATCAAGAGCGCAGCATCATCGGCCATATCATGTAAATTATAAGGCGCACCTTGGTTTTCTAAACCCAGTGCAAAACGCCCCATTAATTTAATGGTATTTAGACGTGGTCCCTGATGGCGTATTTTAGAAGATAAACCAATATCACGATTATCGTAACGAACAACACGATAGCCATGATCAATCAGTGTTTTACAAAAGAAATCGGGCCAGAATAATAATTGAGCACCTAACCCCATAATGAGTAAGATGGTTGGATGTTCAGGTTGACCGCCAACTTCGACGTGTAATTCAATTCCATTCCCCAAGTTTACCTTGGTTTCATGCATAAACGGGGTGTAAGGTGAATTTTTGAATTGTAATGCGCTATTCATTCTTCTTTCTCCCCTAATAAGAGGACATTCAAAAATGTGAACGTCCTCTCTATTTTGAACTTAAATTGATACAGGAATCAAGTCTGGAACTAACTTGGTTAGTGCTAATCGTTGTTTCGCTGCTGTTGCACCTAACAATACAAAACCACGTAAAGTCCCTGTACTGTCAAATGCTTTGGCTAGCATGCCATCATCAAATTCTTCAGTTTCCCAATTCACGTCAGCATCAATAGGTGCAGGTAGAACGGTGAGTGGTGCAGCTGGGGTTTTTACTGCAACAGGCATGGCAGGATAGTGTACTGCGGTATGCTCACCATTTAAGGTTTTTGCCAGTGCTCGAGCTTGCTGCATGATAGGCATCACATAAGGCAATAAAGTTCCATTCACTTCCGCACAGTCACCTACTGCATAAATATTGGATAAATTTGTTTCTAGATGGCTGTTGGTCAAAATGCCACGGCTAGTCTGAATATGGCCTGTTTTAGCCAAGCTAATATTGGGCTGTAAACCAATTGCTGAAAGCACTATATCAGCGATTACAGATTGTCCATTGGCTAAAGTGACAAGATAGTCACCATTTTCGATTTTAGATACTTTTTCAACAGTCGTACCTAAAACAAAATGGATGCCTGTTTCTTCAAGATTTTCTTGGAAAGCTGAAGCAATATGTGCAGGCAGTAGACGACCTAAAGGTTGTGCAGCTAAATCAATGACCGTAGCATGATGCCCGGTATTTTGTAGATCATTGGCAAACTCGCAGCCAATTAATCCTGCGCCTAAAATCACCACACGTTTATCTTGGCATTGATCAAGGTTTGTACGAAATTCTTTATAGTCATTGAGAGAGTTGACCACGTGAATATCGTTACTACCGTCTCCAGCAATTGCAAGACGGATTGGATTTGCACCCACAGCTAGAATTAGTTTTGCATAGTCCAAGGTACTCGATTGCCCATTTTTTTCTAAGACAAGTTGATGTTGCTCGCTACGGATTTCTTTGACCCAAGTATGGGTTTCAATACGCATATTGAGCTGAGTACTCATTTTTTCTGCATCGCCCAAGGCGATTTGTTCAGGAGATTTTTTGCCTGCTAATGCATTAGATAAGGTTGGCTTCGCATAATTGCTGGCATCATCTGCGGTAATCATAATCAGTTCTTGTTCCGCATTGAGTTTGCGAAACTCACGTGCCACGGTATAGCCAGCCATGCCTGAACCAATGATAACGATAGGCTGCATTTTTTTCTCCAAAAATAAGGTGTAAAAAAAGACCACTGAGAAGGGCCTTTTCGTTATTATTAAATTTCAATCATTTCAAAGTCGGCTTTAGAAACACCACAATCTGGGCAAGTCCAGTCATCTGGAATATCGTCCCATTTGGTGCCCGCAACGATACCGTCTTGCGGCCAGCCTTCTGCCTCGTCGTAAATCCATCCACAAACGATGCATTGATACTTTTTCATCTGATTCTCCAATTCTGATCGAGATATGTTAGATCAGCAATAACTCATATACCGCATGGCTCTAATGATCTAATTGCTAGCGCTATTTTCGCCTAAATTTTTACGCAGTTCTAGGACGAATGTAAAGCAAATATCGGATTTTAATTAGAGAATCACAGATCTGAATGGCTGAGTAGGACAAAACTTATCAATTCAAACGTAGTCATGTATTTTTGTTAGACAATTTAGAGAAAATTCATTACAACGGGCTTTATTGGGAGGTTATCAGACTAAGGTCGAGCAGATTTAAAACCGTAAATATTGTTATATTATAATCATACAAGTCTATAGTTAATATTTATTATAAAAATTATTTATATAATTCAAGTTCTTGCAGAAATTAATAAAAAACATTCTCGCCTGAAAAGTTGGCTATTATCTATCCTGAATGTCGAATAAGCGTTAAAATTCATCTATTCTCTTTTCGTTTTAAATTCTCTCCCATGAAAAATTTGTCTGCTGTATTGTGGTCACACATTCGTACTGTCCAAGATTTCCCAAAACCGGGAATTTGTTTCTATGATTTGACCCCATTGTTTATGAGTAATATTACGCCATTAGCCGATGCTCTTATTGCAAGTATTCCAGCAGAACAGTTGGCAGAAGTAGAGAGTTTTGTAGCGGTTGAAGCACGTGGTTTTGTACTTGCTAGCCTATTGGCTCAACGCTTAAATAAAGGTCTTTTATTGGTTCGTAAAGCAGGGAAATTACCGCCTCCAGTAGTTGGTGTGGGGTATAGTCTTGAATATGGTGTAGATCGTTTAGAAATTGCAGCGAATATTCAGCCACAAAAAGTGATTATTGTAGATGATGTGCTTGCTACAGGTGGCACATTAAAAGCTGTAAAACAATTGATGGATAAATGTCATCATCAAGTATTGGGTGCGAGCATTTTCTTAGACTTACCGACTTTGCATCAAGATTTAGGCTTTAAAGTTTGGACAGTGTTGGAAGAAAACTCAAAAACACTAGAAGCTGCTGTCGCTTAAGCACGTAATAGCTGCAAAAAAGCCAATCAAATGCATTTGATTGGCTTTTTTATTGCGTTAAAAAATAAAAGTTTGTTCCATATAATGAATAAGATGGTTGATGCGTTCTGGCGTAACCAGTCGATGATGTCCACCTTCAACCGTTTCGACTTGCATATAAGGTTCTAAAAAGGCTGTAGTCGCATACATGTCTAAAACCTCATCACCAAGCTCAATGTAGGCAATTTGAGGGATATCATGTTCTAAATCTAATTCAGTAATTGCAGGATAATCAGAGCGGAAATCTGGAGTTAAATTGGGATTCGCTATAATACAAGGAATTCGGTGTTGTAAGGACATTTTGAGCGCCCAATATCCGCCTAAACTGTGGCCTATTAATAAGTCTGGTTTAATAGTCACTAAAGCATTTTTATAAAATTCGGCAACAGTGGAATAGTTTAAATTTCTGTAATCGACATCTATACAATATTTTTTTGCAGAGTGAATAGCATGGAATTTGGTCGATTCTTTAGAAGAGTCTAATCCATGAAAAAAAAGAATTTTCGATTGGTCTATATTGATGGTTATCGCATTCATAGGCTCTCTTTTTGCAAAGATAGAACGGATTAATAAACGTTCACTTTTCAACTTTTTTAAATTGTTTTTATTTTACGAATCTTCAGTTGGCATTGATCTTAGCATTTGGTCTAAGGGAGTGGTATGCGATAGGGTGATGTAGTTTTTAATAATAGATAAAACAGAGAGATATATTGTCTTTCTTTGGGAATTAGTCAATTTGATAAATATTTTTTAACGATTTATTTTACTGCGTATTGTAATTATTCAGTAGTTTGGAAGGAAGGAACTCGCTTGAGAAAAATAAAATGCTGGAACATCTACGCTTTCGTATCTGTATAGAAGCAAGCCCTGAAAAAATATGGAATATTCTTTGGTCTTCAGATACTTATACTGAATGGACCAAGTTCTTTATGGAAGGATCAAAAATACAGTCCGATTGGACAGTGGGTGGGAGAACTTTATTTATAGACAGTCATGGCGATGGTTTGATTGCCACCATTTTAGTTTATCTACCGCATTGTTCAGTTATTTTTCAATATCAAGGTCTGTTGCAAGGTGGGGTGGAGGATTTTACTAGCCCTGAAGTTCAGCAATGGCAAGGATTACTCGAACAATATTCTCTGGCGGAAATTAATGGAAAAACTGAACTGAGTGTCGAATTGGAAACGATGGAAGATTATAAATACATGATGGAGCAAGCTTTTGAACAAGGATTGCAGCGTGTTCGAGAATTAGCAGAACAATAGAATCATTGAGGGAGAGCAAAGAAAGCTAAATTCACGGTCATTATTTTGTTTAAGAGAAATCATACGAAATCATGAATGAATCTGCTATGCTATAGCACTTCATTTTTTAGTATTTTTACGAGGCAGAGATGACGCAAAACAACGCTCAATCGACTTCTGAACAACCTATTTCCGAAAACGATTTAATTGCACAGCGTCATGCCAAGTTGAAGCAAATTGAAGAGCAAGCCAAACAAACGGGTGCAAGCCCTTGGCCGAACTCGTTCAAGCGCGAACATTATGCACAAGATTTACAAGATCAATTTCAAGATCAATCGAAAGAGCAGATTGAAGCAGCTGAACATGTTTATGTAAAAGTTGCAGGTCGTGTCATGTTAAATCGTGGATCATTCATTGTGATTCAAGATATGACAGGTCGTATTCAGCTTTATGTTGCACGCAAAGAGTTAGATGAAGCCACTTTAGCGACCATTAAAGGTTTAGACCTTGGTGATATTATTGCGGTAGAAGGCTATATTGGTCGTTCAGGCAAAGGCGATTTATATGTTCATATTCAACATTTTGAATTATTGACGAAATCATTACGTCCATTACCAGATAAGTTCCACGGTCTAAATGATACGGAAGTTAAATACCGTAAGCGTTATCTTGATCTGATTGTGAATGAAGAAACACGTAAAACTTTTGAAATTCGTGCCAAAGTTGTTGCAGGAATCCGTGCATTCTTGAACAACGAACGTTTCATGGAAGTTGAAACACCAATGATGCATGTAATTCCTGGTGGCGCATCTGCGCGTCCATTTGAAACGCATCATAATGCTTTGGATATGCCTTTGTTCTTGCGTATTGCACCAGAACTTTATTTAAAGCGTTTGGTGGTTGGTGGTTTTGAGCGCGTGTTTGAAATTAACCGTAACTTCCGTAATGAAGGGGTGTCAACACGTCATAACCCTGAATTTACCATGATTGAATTCTACCAAGCCTATGCAGATTACAAAGACTTGATGGCATTGACTGAAAATATGCTGGAAAAGTTGGCTTTGGATATTTTGGGCAGCACTGATGTGCCATATCAAGGTGAAGTCTTCAGCTTTAAAGGGCCATTCAAGAAAATTTCAATGTTTGATGCAATCTTGGAAAACAATCCAGACTTTACCCCTGAAAATGTTAATGACCGTGAGTTCTTGGCCAAATTCACCAAAGAAGTGTTGAAAGCAGAAGTGAAGCCTGGTTTTGGTTTGGGTAAATTACAAACCATCGTGTTTGAAGAAACGGTTGAAACAAAATTACGTCAACCAACTTTTATCACTGAATATCCAGCTGAAACTTCACCTTTAGCACGTCGTAATGATGATAATCCGCATATTACCGACCGTTTTGAGTTCTTTATCGGTGGTCGTGAATTAGCAAATGGTTTCTCTGAGTTGAATGATCCAATTGATCAAGCAGAACGTTTCCAAGCACAAGTTCAGGAAAAAGATGCGGGTGATGACGAAGCGATGCACTACGATGCTGAATTTGTTGAAGCACTTGAATATGGTTTACCTCCAACTGCGGGTGAAGGTATCGGTATTGACCGTTTAGTCATGTTATTTGCAGATGCACCAAGTATCCGTGATGTGATTTTATTCCCACATATGCGCCGCAAAGACTAAGCTCTGTATCTCATAAAAAAACTCGCTTTATGCGAGTTTTTTTATTTTCACATTTACAACAAAAATCAATACTCAGGTTGCAATCTTTAATCAAAGAAAATATGGTAGTCGGCAGAATTAAGTAACGAGAAAGTCACGATAATGTTTTTAAAAAAATCTTTAGTTTCGGCGTTGTTGGTGGTGTCAGCGTCATCTGGTTTTGCGCAAGGGATTGTCGTGAATAATCAAGATTTACGTTCGGATTTGAACTGGTTAAATCAACAAGGCGTCATTCAAATTAGTACCTCAACATGGCCAATGAGTGGGGATGAAATTCAACGTGCATTATCCCAAGCACGTATTAGTCAACCGGAACAACAAAAAGTAATTGACTCTGTTCTAGCCAGTCTAAAAGCGGACAATCATTTGGCAAAAGTGAGTCTTTATGCGGCAACAGACGAAAAGCAATTTCCACAGGCCTTCGCTGAAAGCAACAAATCTCAATATGTGGGTGCATTAGAGTTAAACGCGGGTAGCGAAAATTGGGATGCCAAATTAAAAGTAAACGTTGAACATGACCCGATGATTGATAATGGGGAATATGTCAATGTTGAAGGTTCATATTTGGCGGGCAAGCTATGGAACCAGTGGCTCATTGCTGGTCAAATGCCAACGTATTGGGGGCCAGGACATGATGGTAGCTTAATCCGTGGAGATGCAAGCCGTCCTGTTTATGGTTTGACCATGCAACGTGCGGATCAAAGTGCATTCGAAACTAAATGGTTATCATGGATTGGACCTTGGCAATATCAAGCCTTTGCAGGACAACTCGCGGATTACGATGCTATTCCAGACACAAAACTCATTGGCTTACGTTTAACTGCTCAGCCTTTGCCGTATTTGGAATTGGGTGCCTCGCGTATGATTCAATGGGGTGGGGATGGGCGCTCGGAGAGTTGGGATTCATTGTGGAATGCGATTAAAGGGAATGATAATTTCTATAACTCAGATGATGATAAATCAAACCAACTTGCGGGTTTTGATGCACGTTTAAATTTAAACCAATGGTTGAATACACCACTGAGCGTTTATGGTCAGTATGTGGGTGAAGATGAAGCAGGGCTGCTTCCATCTAAAAAAATGTATTTAGCTGGCGTGGATTATTCTTCAAGTTTTAAAAACATGCCATTTCAGTTGTATACAGAATGGACGGATACCCGTACCAATGGTGATGTGAAGGGGATTTCATATAATCATTATGTATATAAAGATGGTTACTACCAACATGGCTTCCCATTAGGTCATGCAATGGGGGGAGATGGTGAAATGTATTCAGTCGGCGGTAATATTCGTTTGAACCCTATGAACCGCGTTTTTGGACGTGTTTTAATGGCGAAAGTGAATCAGTCTAATCTGGATATTAATCAGGCATTCCCAGAAAAAGATGAAGTGAAAGCACTCGATTTAACATGGTCGCATTATCTTCGCCCAGATATTCCTTTGAAATTGAATGGATGGGTGAGTGATTCAGATGTGCATGGTAATGATACAGGGCTTTCAGTCGCGGTTGATTTGCCATTAGACCCAAAAGCATGGGGCTATTAATTTCTGAATAGAATAGAAACCTCACAATTGTGAGGTTTTTTATTCTGGAGCTGCCAATATAAGTTAGCTTAGATAAGGAGATAGCATGCAAAGACATTAGTAAATCAATCCCATGCCTTGAAAAGCATGTACTGATTAAACAGGTAAATCAAACCAAATTAATTGGCTGTCTGTCAAAGCTTTAATTTCTGTTTCTTCGGCAAATGCTAAAGCATCACCAGCTTTTAAGGTCTCACCCGCAATTTCAAGCTCGCCAGAAATCACATGAACATAATTGAGTTTCTGCGTTGCTTTGACCACTAAATGGTGCGTTGCTTGTATAAAGGCAGTTTTAACCTCAGCCTGCTGACGGATTTGCATAGCAGCATCACTATTCGGACCTGCAATGACATGCCATTGATTCGGCTGTAATTTTGGATCATATTGAATCTGTTGGTAATTAGGTTCAGCATCACGGATATCAGGATGGATCCAAATTTGTAGCATGTGTACAGGAATATCGCCCTGATTAATTTCGCTATGTTGTACACCTGTACCCGCACTCATGAGCTGCCATTCACCCGCAGAGATATGACGTTCATTGCCCATACTGTCTTTATGAGAAATTGTCCCTTCAAGTACACAGGTCAAAATTTCCATATTGTCGTGTGGGTGTGTGCCGAAGCCATTATGGGCTGCAATTAAGTCATCATTAATGACACGTAACACGCTTACACCCATATATTTTGGATCGTACCAACTACCAAAAGAAAAACTATGTTTTGATTCGAGCCATCCTGCTTTGACATGACCGCGATTTTCACTACGATGTAAATAACTTTGCATGATCGTTATCCTATTTTTAATTTGTTCATGGACTCATCATAGTGTTTCGATTATGTGGTTTAAACCTTATAAAAGCGACAATTCATTCTATTTTTGAAACAGAAAATACAATCAGAAATTTAACTTAAAAAAATAGCCTGCAAGTGCAGGCTATTTAGGGCTAATTGCTAGAATTAATTAAGGAATTTTACAGTCACACCAGAACGAACTTTTTTACCTAGGTCGTTGGCATCCCAGTTGGTTAAACGGATACAACCATGCGATGCAGTTTTTGAAATTGCAGATGGGTTAGGTGTACCGTGAATACCAAATGATTTTTTGCTTAAACCAATCCAAATGTTACCGACTGGAGCGTTTGGACCAGGTGGCAAAGAAAGTGGCTTTAAATTTTTACCTTGAATAAAGTTGCTTGGTGAGTAGCTATACCAAGGATTTTGCGCTACACCAGTGACTTTATACGTCCCTTCAGGGGATGGAGTATCCGCGCTACCAATGGTCGCAGGGAAAGAAGCAATCATTTGGTTGCGGCTATTAAATAGATACAGTTGTTTGGCACCTTTATGTGCAACAATTAAATGAATGTCTTCTGGCAGTTCATTGCGAATATTCGTCACAATAATCTTTTCACCAGCTTTCTTGAATGTTGCTTTTGGATTAAGTTTCTTTAAGAAATCTTCATCCATGTGGAATTTTTCACCCAACATTTCAGTTACACGGGTGTAGTACAGACCTTTCATTTTGGCTTGTAATGCATAGTCGTGTGGAATAGAAGGTGCATATGGCCCTTGCAGATCTGCATCAGTAATGGTGTATTCTACAAATGCTGGACGATTCCCTTGCTTAGCGACTAAAGCATCCCAAGTTTCTTTGGTTAAAGTCCCTGTTGGCTGTAAACCATTCATCTGCTGAAAGGTAGCAAGCGCTTTTAAGGTATTTTTACCACTAGCACCATCAATTGCACCTGGTGAAGCATGTGAGTTATTCAACATGACTTGCGTTCGTGCATAAACAGGGAATTGGCCTTTACCAATATTGTCAAACCACGATGCATTATTTAGACCATCAAGTGTCCAAGAGGCTTTTGCAGCAGGAGAAGTAGGTGCTGTTGCCGCACTTGTTGCTACAGCTGAGCTGGCTGGAGCGGTTCCAATATCTGCTGTGTTATCTTCAGTTTGTTGAAGATTTTGTAAAGTTTGCGACGCCTTATTTAAGTCTTGCTGTTCTTGAGGCGTAATTTGTGTATCTTGCGCTGAAGATGCAGAGCCTATTGCAAGAGGATTAATTGGGTCTTCTACGGCAGTATTGGTAACGACTTTGGGCTTTAATGGTTGTTCAGCAGTAGTAGCTGTGGCAAAAGCTGTGCCAGCAAAAAGGCAGCCTAAACTCATTGCGAGTATTGTGCGAACGAACATGTAATTCAACCTTAAGAATTATTCATTTACTAAGTGACAAACGACACAAGTATTGCAGAAAAAAATGGCAGATGCAGTATTTGTTTTGTGTAAATAGACATTTGTCGAACAAGAACATTAAATTTTAATCGTGTTAGAAGTTATTAAAATTTAGTCCTTTTTGTTATGATGCTGCAAAGATTAAATTAAGTTAGGAAAGTCAATGGCGACCTTAAAAAATGATCGTTTTCTGCGTGCTTTATTGCGTGAGCCTGTTGATACTACGCCTGTATGGATGATGCGTCAGGCAGGGCGCTATTTACCTGAGTATCGTGAAACACGTGCAAAGGCAGGTGATTTCCTTTCTTTATGTAAAAATACTGAGTTTGCATGTGAAGTGACCTTACAACCTTTACGTCGTTATGACTTAGATGCCGCAATTTTATTTTCGGACATTTTGACCGTTCCAGATGCCTTAGGTTTAGGTCTGTATTTTGAGGCAGGCGAAGGTCCAAAGTTTCATAAAACTGTACGGACTGAACAAGATGTCATGAATTTACCGAAATTCAACGCAAAGTCTGATTTAGATTATGTCATGAATGCGGTATCGACCATTCGTTCCGCTTTAGGTGGTCAAGTGCCACTGATAGGCTTTTCTGGAAGTCCTTGGACTTTAGCAACTTATATGGTTGAGGGTGGTTCCAGTAAAGACTTCCGCTATACCAAGCACATGATGTATGCACAGCCAGAAGTTTTACATGCTTTGCTGGATCGTTTAGCCATTGCCGTCATTGACTATTTAAATGCACAAATTGATGCGGGTGCCCAAGCAGTTCAAATTTTTGACAGTTGGGGTGGGGCATTAGCACATCGTGAATATATCGAATTTTCATTAAATTACATGCAGAAAATTATCTGTGGTTTAAATCGTGAGAAAGATGGTCGCAAAATTCCAGTGATTTTATTCACCAAGGGTGGTGGTCAATGGTTAGAGCCAATGGTCGCAACAGGTGCAGATGCACTAGGCTTGGACTGGACGACGCCATTGTCTGTAGCACGTAAAATCGTGAATGGTCGTGCAGCGTTACAAGGCAATTTAGATCCGGCAACTTTATATGGTTCTTCACAAACCATTCAAAAAGCCACTCAAGCTATGTTGGATGATGCTTATGCCAATGGCGAAAAAACAGGATATATTGCGAATTTAGGTCATGGTATTACGCAATGGGTGAATCCGGATCATCCAAAAGTGTTCATTGATACCGTACATGAATACAGCGCAAAGTATCTATAAATTTAAGGCTGAGTATTTACTGTGTTACGTGTTGCTCAATCTTGTGTTGAGTTTTCTTATAAGGCAGCTTCGGCTGCCTTATTTGGAATACTCTTGTTATTGGCTTTTGTTTTTACTGCGCCTTTAGGTTATGAACCTCATTATGGTTTTTACCGTTATGACTACCTGTTGTTTTATGCCTTAGTTATTCAATGCTGTTTATTGTGTTTAAAATTAGAATCTTGGACAGAAGCAAGAGTTATCGCGCTGTTTCACATCATGGCAATGGGGATGGAAATTTTCCTTACGCATCCTGCGATTGCGTCATGGCAATATCCACAACCTGCAATCTTTAAACTGTGGACAGTGCCTTTATTTGCTGGGTTTATGTATTCAGCCGTCGGAAGTTTTTTTGCGCGTTCTTTAAGGCTTTATACCGTATCTTTTAAGGCCTTGCCTAAATTTAGTCATATGTTGACTTTGGCAGTGTTGTCTTATTTGAATTTTATGAGCAAATTCTTTATTCCAGATATTCGATATGTACTGTTTTGCTGGAGTATCGTCCTGTTCTGGAAAACCAAGATTAGTTTTGAATTACAACATCACAGCATTCAACTGCCGATGTTACCTATTCTGTGGGTCTTGGCTTTTATTATTTGGCTTGCAGAAAACGTGAGTACTTTTTACAAAATCTGGCTTTATCCAAGTCAGGTTGATGCTTGGCATATGGTCGGTTGGGGAAAGTTAGGTTCGTGGTATTTGTTGTTATTATTAAGTTTAGTTTTAGTCTTGAAAATACTCGGAATACGCAATTCACAGGGAAATTGGCAGTTAAATAATGATGAATATGAATAGCTTAGTTTAAGTTTTTTAACTTTAGTATAAATTGTTTTGCGTTATTAAAGATATGCGGATAATCTAAGTTTGTGTAATCCATCATTACATGTAAATAATTAGAACACTCAGAGAATAATTCTGGAGAAGTGCGATGTTAAAAAAAGTAGCGTTAGCAGCAGTATTGGCAATAGGTTCTACAGCAGCATTTGCAGATAGCGATGCGGGTTGCGGTATTGGTTCTGAGATTTGGGCGGGTCAATCTGGTAAAGTGGCAAAATTACTTGCCGCTACAACAAATGGTCTATTTGCCAACCAATTATTTGGTATCACATTTGGTACTCTCGGTTGTAGTGGTTCGGGTACAGTCACTGCACAAGCAGTCACATTCACCAATGAAAATGCAGAAGCATTGGCGCGTGATATGGCGGTGGGTCAGGGCGAAAGCTTGAATGTATTGGCTGAATTACTCAATATTAAAGCGCAAGATAAAGCACGTTTCTTTGCCGTATCTAAGCAAAATTTTGCTGAAATTTATTCTACAGAGAATAAAGATTCTTACAAAGTTTTAACTTCTCTACAAGCGGTAATGGCAAAAGATGCAGTCCTTAAAGCTTACGTCTAATTGATTGTTGTAAAACCCTGTCAATACGACAGGGTTTTTTATATCTAAAAATATTAAATTTAATGAAAAAGATTGCATTATTTACAGCTTTATTGGGTTCTAGTCTGGCGTATGCCGTTGAACCCACATCGTCTATGCACTATGTTCAAATGGCGACCCAGAAACACCTCGTGCAAGAGACAACTTGGCAAAGATTAATGTATGCCGACTCCAAAGGGCAGAGTGCAGTTCACTATACAGGCTATTTTCTTAGCCCCGAAGGACGTACACACTTACAAAATGAATTAAATGCCAATATCGAAGCATTGTTCTTATCCGCAGCTCCGAATCAATCCGTTCGCTGCCGATTTCCAGCACGTAGCCAATGGTTAATTCAGCAACTGAATATTGCCACGACAGATTTGCCCCACGTTGAATGTCCTGAATTAGACAAATGGCTTGGTGAAATCAAACCCTATAAAGCCACTTTAATTTATGCAACTGACTTTATGGGGAATCCGAGTTCGATGTTTGGGCATACTCTATTGCGTTTAGACCCCAAAGATCAGAAGCAATTAAACTTGGTTTCCTATGCGGTGAACTATGCAGCCACGGTCGCAAGCGCTGATGGTTGGTCTTTTGCTTGGAAAGGTTTAACAGGACAATATCCTGGCGAATACTCTTTAATGCCGTATTATCGCAAAGTAAAAGAATATGGTGATTTAGAAAGTCGTGATTTGTGGGAATATGAACTCAATTTAAACCCAGAAGAAACTCGCTTTTTGGTCCAGCATATCTGGGAAATGCAACATGTGACTTTTCCCTATTATTTTGTCAGTGATAACTGTGCTTATCGCCTATTAGGATTAATTGATTTAGTCCGTCCTGAACTCAATTTAAGTCAACAGTTTAAAGTGGCTGCCATTCCAATGCAGACCATTAAAGCCATTGATCAACAAGGGATTGTTCGTGAAACAGTTTATCGTCCGGCTTTAGAAACCCAATTATTGGCACAAGCCAAACAGCATGGGCAAAATTTGGCCAAAACAGCACATCAGGTTGCCTTTGCCGAGCAAAAACAAAGACTGGAAATTTTGGTGGCTTATTCTGCGGAAGATCGTGCCAAAATTTTAGAAATGGCCTATGACGATTTGTATTTGCAATTGGTCGCACGTAAAGTGGATGTTGCTTTTGCACAGCCTAATCTTCGTGAATTACTTATTTTACGCAGTGCGATCGATTTAGATAAGCAGCGTCAAGCGCCTGAGCGCCCACGTATTGACCCGACACAATCACATGATGCTCGAAATTTCTCTGTAAAAGCAGGAACTGTTCAAGGCAATGAATTTATTGAGTTGGGACATCGTCAAGCCTATCATGATTTGATTGATCCTCAAGGTGGATACCGTCTTGGAACACAATTGTTGTTTTGGGATGGGGCTATTCAATTCCGTGAGGATGAGTTGAAGTTAGAACATTTCGACTTTCTGACAGTAAATTCTTATAACCCGATTACAGCGTTTAAAACGCCGTTGACATGGGGATTTAATCTGGGTTGGCAACAAGAAGCGACTGATTCTTCAGGGAATTTTAGCGAGCAGGATCAACATGGTGTTGCCAGTTTAAAAACGCAGATGGGCTACAGCTATGCGGACTCAAAACGAGAGAATCTGTGTTATGCACAAATACAAACCTATCTTCAGGGTGGAAAATCGTTGGAGAAAGGTTGGCGATTGGGAATGGGGCCAACAGTAGGTTGTCAGAATATTTGGACAGACCATATTAATTCAATTGTACAAGTTGAATTGCCATATTGGGAAGATTCGCATCAATGGCAAGTCAGATTGAATTCGCAATTACAATATGCCATTAGCGCTCAGAATGCATTACGCGTAGGGTGGGAGTATCAATATCAAGATGAAAAAGATTGGAATAAGCTGAGCTTTGGTTATGTTCGATTTTTCTGAACTTAACGCTAGAAAAAAGGTGCATCAAAAGCACCTTTTTTCTTAAGTACATTTTACTTTCTAATCAATTTCCCATTTGCATCGATTAATAGCTCGCCATCTTCTTTGCTAAAACTACCACGTTGTGGTTCTGCAAGAATTTCAAGAACGACTTCAGAGGGGCGACATAATCTCACGCCTAGTTCTGTTACCACAAAAGGTCTATTGATTAAAATTGGATATTGCAGCATAAAATCAATAAGTTGCTCATCACTATGCGTTGACTTTTCTAGTTGTAATTCTTCATAAGATGGAACATTCTTGCGTAAAACGTCCCGTACAGATAATCCTGAGCGCTTGATTAAATCAATCAGTTCCTCTTTAGTAGGCGGAGTTTTAAGATATTCAATAATTTCTGGTTCTTGACCTGTATTTTGTATCAGACCCAGGGTATTTCTGGACGTACCACAAGCAGGATTATGATAAATCTTAATCATTTTTTAGACATCATCTTTTGTTAAATAAACTTTATTGCATTTATATATGGATATACGTATATTTGCAATTATTAATTTTTGGGCTGTAAAATGGATCAAACTGATTTCTTTAAATGTCTCTCTGACCCCACTCGCTTGGAGATTATTAAATGGGTACTCGTGAGAGAAAATGTATGTGTGTGTGAACTGACGGAATTATTGCAATTGAGTCAGCCTAAGATTTCACGACATTTGGCATTGTTAAGAAATTTGTCGGTTTTATTAGATCAGCGCAAAGGGCAGTGGGTATATTACCGCGTAAATCCAGACTTACCTGAATGGGCGAATGCGGTGTTAAAGATCATTGCTCAGTCAGCGCAAACAGACAGAGAAACTCTTTATTTGAATACTTCGACCAATATCCATTGTGATTGATTCACTTTATTCAGTTGGTCTATTGTCCGATAACTGATGTTTGAATGAATTTAATACCCAGATGGGGTCCTGAATAAATAAAGTCAGAATCGAATCTATCTTGTATTTAGAAGATTAGATGCTTGTTTGTTTTAAGTTGATCAGAAAACGTATCGAATCTCATCCATTCGGTGAATGAAATCTCCCTGCTTGAGAAAATACATGTCGACTTCTAGACTTTCTTTTTTAGACCGCAATTTAACCTTGTGGATTTTTATTGCCATGGCGCTTGGAGTGGCGATCGGGGTATTTATCCCTCAAGCTTCGGTTGCTTTAAATCAAATGCATGTCGGCAGTGTCAATATTCCAATTGCCATTGGTCTTATTGTGATGATGTATCCACCGTTGGCGAAGGTCGACTATGCCGCCTTACCAGAAGTTTTTAAAGATAAGCGAACTTTGACGCTGTCACTGGTACAAAACTGGTTAATTGCACCATGTCTGATGTTTGTCTTGGCGATTGTATTTCTACAGTCTTATCCCGAATACATGACCGGACTCATCTTAATTGGGCTGGCACGTTGTATTGCCATGGTTTTGGTTTGGAATGATCTGGCATGTGGTGATAATCAATATGTTGCAGCATTAGTGGCATTTAATAGTATTTTCCAGATTTTATTCTTCAGCAGTTATGCATGGCTATTCCTGAGTTTCTTGCCACCATATTTCGGGGTTGAGGCGCAAGTCATTCAAGTCAGTTTTTGGATGATTACCCAAGCGGTACTGATCTATTTGGGCATTCCATTTTTATTGGGTTTTTTCACCCGTCTGATTTTAGTCAAACAAAAAGGTTTGGCATGGTATCAAGCCCATTTCCTGCCAAAAATTGGACCACTCAGTTTAATGGCATTGCTCTTCACCATTGTAGCGATGTTTAGCCTCAAAGGTGGTGAAGTGGTCAGCCTGCCGATGGATGTATTGCGTATCGCGATTCCATTGACTATTTATTTTGTGGTGATGTTCTTTATCAGCTTCTTTATGAGCAAATGGATGGGCAATAACTACGCGCGTACCACCGCCATTTCATTTACGGCTGCGGGCAATAACTTTGAACTGGCATTGGCTGTTGCGATTGCAACCTTTGGTTTGGCTTCTCCAGTCGCCTTTACCACGGTCATTGGTCCATTGGTGGAAGTTCCTGTGTTAATTGCACTAGTCAGCGTGTCTTTGTGGTTACGCAAAAAATATTTTAAAACTGAGGTGTTGGGATGAGTTTTGCAAATATTGATTTAGCGTTATTACCAAAGCCAACTCTGGAGCAGGTACAAGCGAAAACTATTGATCATCCGCCACGCATTTTGCTGTTGTATGGTTCAAACCGTGAACGTTCTTATAGTCGTTTGGCAGTACAGGAAGCGGGTCGAATTCTGGGATACTTCGGCGCTGAAGTGAAAATTTTTCACCCTAAAGGCTTACCTTTACCCGAAGATGCTGATCTGGATCATGCAAAAGTCAAAGAGTTGCACGAGCTGTTGGCTTGGTCGGAAGGTATGGTTTGGTGTTCACCAGAACGTCATGGTTCCATGAGTTCGATTTTTAAAGCACAGATTGACTGGATTCCGCTGGCAGCAGGAGCTATTCGAGCGACACAAGGCAAAACACTGGCTTTGATGCAAGTGTGTGGTGGTTCGCAATCATTTAATGCACTCAACCAAATGCGTATATTAGGACGCTGGATGCGTATGATCACCATTCCAAATCAGTCTTCAATTCCAAAAGCATTCTTGGAGTTTGAAGAAGATGGCTCAATGAAAGATTCGTCTTTCTACACCCGTATTGTGGATGTGATGGAAGAATTGTATAAATTTACTTTGTTAACCCGTGGACAGGCAACCTATTTAACGGATCGTTACTCTGAACGTGTTGAAACCGCAGAACAGTTGTCGAAGCGTGTGAATCAGCGTTCACTATAATATAAAAATAAACCCCGAATATTTCGGGGTTTATTTTCTAATTCATTTGAGATGAATCAGTAACTTTCGGGTACAGCACTGAGGAATTCACGACGTGATTCTTTATCTGTTTTAAATTCACCGAGAAATGAAACTGTACGTGTCGTCGATTCTTGTTTGCCCACACCACGCATCATCATGCACATATGTGCAGAATCAATGACCACGGCAACACCACGCGCTTGCGTTACTTCAGCAACAGCTTCGGCAATTTGTTGAGTCAAGTTTTCTTGAATTTGTAAACGACGTGCGAACATTTCAGTAATGCGAGCAAATTTAGATAAGCCAAGCACATGACCTTCAGGTAAATAAGCGATATGCACACGACCATAGAACGGGAGGAGATGGTGTTCGCAAAGCGAATAAAATTCAATATTTTTCACCAAGACCATTTCACGGTTGTCCGATGGGAACACCGCTTTATTGGTCACTTCTTCTAGCGTCTTACTATAACCAGACGTTAAATACGAAAACGCTTTAGCAGCACGCACAGGTGTATCAAGTAAACCTGGACGATTCAGGTCTTCACCAACGGCAGTTAAAATGTTTGCGTAGGATTGCTGCATAGACATAAGACGTTTTCACTTACTCTTATATTGAACAAGGACGGCATTGTACCAGAAAACCGAAAAAATACCGTGTTTAATATCAAAATCCGATTACTGTTTGTGTTTCGGATTTTTTTCTGAACGTTTTAGTAAAACTAAAACAGCCCCCGTACCACCCTGATTTTCAGGTGCACTTACAAATGCCAGTACATCACGATGCTGACGTAGCCAGCCATTCACATAGGTTTTTAAAATAGCTTCAGGACCTTTGCCGTGTACAATTTTAATGACATTCTGATTTTCATCTTTTGCCATTTGAATAATTTGAAGTACGGCAGCACGGGCTTGCTCTACGGTGCAGCCATGTAAATCTACCGCTTCAAACCAACGGATTTTACCTGCTTTTAAATCTTCAAAAACTTTATGTTGCAACGTCGCAATGCGATAACTCAAATTCGCTTGACTGGCAACTGGGTTGAGCATGGCTTGTGTATCGGAAAGTTCAGTCATTTCAGATTCAGTTGGACCAATAGCCGCTGCTCGCTTTGCTAAAACCTGAGCGTCTAATTTCTTTTTCGGACTTTTGGCAATCTGAGCGATATTGCCGACATCCATTTTGTGTACGCCTTGCATGGATTTTAGAAATAATTCGGCATCATCAGGTTCAGCCACCACCGCTTGCTTTTGAGTTTCAGTCTGTCGCTCAATCGCTGTTGAATGGGGGTGATTGATTTGCTTTTTAAAGGCTTTCAGTAAGTTGTACTGATCTTTAGAAAGCGATGAATCATGTTTGCTCATAATGTTCAGATATAACTGCAAGATAAGGTTTAAGCGGCAATTATAATCTGAAATTGCTGCAAATTGAACTGAATTACATCTAAAGGCTGTTGTATAGAATATGAACAGAAAATATGGGTTAGCTACTTTATCCGCGTATTTAAACATTTATTCCTATGCTCAGGAAATGTTTGATGTTGATGGTTTAAGTTTCTGAGGAATCGGCTAAGTCTGGATTGCCTAGTTTGGGAATTTTTATTTTAATTTATCTTATGGAAGGACAGGCTTGAGTTGAATATGAGTAAGTTGCCATCAGAGTACAACGTTGACTCTGATGGCATTCCGCTTAAATTTCTACAGGTTGTCCAAATAATGCGCTAAAAGCATGGTCTGGACGTGGTTGTTTCATAAAGCTTTCGCCGACCAAGAAGCTGTGAATATCATGATCTTGTATCATCTTCACATCTTCTGGAGTTGCAATGCCACTTTCTGTAATGAGTAGGCGAGAAGGGCTAAGGAGTTTCTTCAAACGAATTGAGGTGTTTAAGTCCACATCAAAGGTTTTAAGATTACGGTTATTCACCCCTAATAAGCAGCGCTCAGAAAGTTGTAATGCACGTTCAAGTTCTTCCTCATCATGCACTTCAACCAAGACATCCAAATGATGCTCAAACGCTGTTTTTGACATTTCTTCTAATTGTTGGTCCGACAAGCAAGCCACAATCAGTAAAATACAGTCAGCATGTAAGGCACGTGCTTCAATGACATTGTATGGGTCGACTAGAAAATCTTTACGCAGTGCTGGCAAAGCACAGTGCGTACGCGCGATTTGAATATTCTCATCGGCACCTTGGAAAAAATCGACATCGGTCAATACAGACAGGCAAGCCGCACCCGCTTGTTCATATTGTGCTGCAATTTCCGCAGGATTAAAGTTTTCACGAATAACCCCTTTTGAAGGAGAGGCTTTTTTGATTTCAGCAATCACGCCTGGGCGTTTGTGGCTTAAGGCTTGAGCAAAACCACGCACGGGTGTTGCTTCTTGCGCCCATTGTTCCACATCATGCAGGCTACGTTGCTTGAGGCGTGCTGCCAGTTCTTCATGTTTACGATCAACAATTTTGCCTAAAATTGTATTTGCGATATCAACCATGTGAGCATCCTTCCTTAAGCTTCGTATTGTTTGAGTGTTTTGGTAAATTCAGACAGCACACTCATTTTTTCTAAAGCCTGCCCACCGTAGATAATATCATGCGCTAACGCTACGCCTTGTTTATAGCTTTTGGCTAAACCTGAGACATAAATGCCTGCACCAGCATTTAAAGCAATCATGTCTGCGGCTTTGGCACCACGGTCAGATTTTTTTCGGCCAAGCGCATCTTTAATCAGGGCTAAACTTTCAGCAGAATCCTCAATGATTAAACCTGTTAGCGTTTGTGATTCAATACCAACATCTTCAGGATTAATTATCCATTCAGTGACTTCACCATCTTTCAGTTCGGCAACGTAAGTTGATGATGCGAGGCTAATTTCATCTAGTCCATCTTTAGAATGCACCACCATCACGTGTTCAGCGCCAAGTTGCTTCATCACTTCTGCAATTGGGCGACACAATTCATTCGAGAACACACCAATCACCAGACGCTTTACTCCAGCCGGATTCGTAAGCGGGCCGAGTAAGTTGAAGATGCTACGGATACCGAGTTCCTTACGTGGACCGACTGCATATTTCATGGCTTTATGATGGTTGGGTGCAAACAGGAAACCGACGCCAACTTCACGAATGCAACGCTCAGTTTGTTGCATGTTCAAATCAAGATTAATGCCTGCTTGTTCTAATAAGTCAGATGAGCCAGACTTGGTTGATACACCGCGGTTACCATGTTTGGCAATGGTGGCACCAGCCGCAGCGATGACAAAGGCTGAAGCGGTAGAAACGTTAAATAAGTTTTGTCCATCACCACCTGTACCGACAATATCAATTAGATTCGGTACATCACTCACATCAATTTTTGTGGCGAACTCACGCATCACACGTGCAGCAGCTGTGATTTCATCAATGCTTTCGCCCTTTAAGCGGAGTCCCATCATTAATGCACCAATCTGCGCATCTGTGGCTTCACCACTCATGATGGTTCGCATGACTTCTTCCATTTGTGGCTGAGTCAGGTGGATATTTTTGGTAATATGATTTAAAGCTTGTTGAATATTCATTTATGCATAAATCTCTAAAAAGTTTTTGAAGATTTGGTGACCGTGTTGGCTGAGGATCGATTCTGGGTGGAACTGCACACCTTCGACAGGCAGTGTCTTATGTTTTACGCCCATAATTTCTTCCATTGAGCCATCCGCTTCTTGGGTCCAGCAAGTGACTTCTAGGCAATCTGGCAAGCTCGCTTGATCAATCACCAAAGAGTGATAGCGGGTTGCAGAGAATGGTGAAGGTAGATTGCTAAAAATGCCCGTGTCACTGTGATACATGTCCGATAAACGACCATGCATGACGGTTTTGGCGCGAACGATATTGCCGCCAAAAGCTTGTCCGATACTTTGATGACCTAAGCACACACCCAACAATGGAATTTTTCCAGCAAAATGTTGAATGGCTGGAATAGAAATGCCAGCTTCAGTAGGGGAGCAAGGTCCCGGACCAATGACCAAATACTTCGGTTGCCATCGTTCAATGTCTTCCAAAGTCACGGCATCATTACGGACTACGTTCACTTCTTGGTTCAACTCGCCAAAATATTGCACGATGTTATAAGTAAAGGAGTCATAATTGTCGATCATGAGAAGCATTTCAGATGTAACCTCTTGAGTTGCATAATTTTATCGCTTTGTGCTTTTATTCCTACCCATCTAGTTACCCATTTAAAAATGAGTACTATGGTGAGGGGGCATAAAAAAGCCTGCTAAGCGCAGGCTACTTTATCAGTTTTTTAACAGTCTTGTGATAATTTCATACACAATCATCATGCTACGAGGGATTTAATTGCTGTTCAAACCCAAGTGCATAATCCGAATTTTTGTTTCTTTCACCGCATCTTTCACTTTCTTTTGAAAATCCTGCATATGCGCCGTGTTTAAATGCTGCTCCAAATGCGCTAAAGATTGCCATTTTTCAAACATAATAATCGAATTTGACGGTGTGGACTGGAAACTGGCATGGGTGTCTTGATCAATATAAAGCTCATAACTGAAACACCCTATTTCCTGTAGCACCAAAGGGGTCACTTCTTTAAATGCATTTAAGACAGTTTCAAAATGTGTTGCACCTTGGTGCATTTGAATTTCTGCAATAACAGTTAGCATACCGATTCCTTTAACCATTAAAAATGTTATTTAAGTGGCTGCGATAAGCTTCTAAATATTGCGGGATATCTGGTGCTTTAATCACATCATTCACTATAAAAGTTTCTAAACCTTGCATACCTAAAAATTGATTTGCTTTGTGAAAGGGTAAATAAACTCCATCCACACCAACACCTTCAAAGAACTGTTTTTGGTCTTCAAATGCATCAATTGGGGCATTCCAAGTCAGAGAGAGCATATATTTTTTGTCGTGAATTAACCCACCCGAGCCATATTTTTTGCTGGCATCACTCCGAGAACGACCATCATTGGCGTATAAAGTGCCATGTCCTATGGTAAATACATCATCGATATATTTTTTCATGGTCCATGGTGCGCCCATCCACCAACCCGGCATTTGATAAATAATCACATCTGCCCAAACATAGTTTTCAATTTCTTGCTGAATGTCATATTCAGCGTCTGTTCTTGTGATTCGAACGTGACATCCCAATTGGCTTAAATGGGCATTGGCAAAATCGGTTAATGTATCGTTAAGTTCACCATTTGAATGCGCGAATTGTTTGGCACCATTCACAATGAGGATGTTTTTCATTGAATTACCCAGACTATATGTTCCTAATAGGGCCAGAGTATAGGTAAGTTATTGGGTATGAAAAATCGATGAATATGCAAAATATTATTGACTAAAAATCAAGAATTGGTGCGAGCTTAGTTAGATATTGAAAATTTATGGTTGCTTATAAAACGGTAGAGCAAAAAGTCTTTAAATGATTTTAATTCGAATAATTCGCGTTATGAATAAAAAAGAAGTATCTGCTGTGATCTATAAAGTCTGTTTTTAAACTTCTCACGAACAAAACCATTCAGTAACCATTCTTTTGAATGGTTTTTCCATGCTAGAAGGCTGTTAATCTGCGAGAGCAAACAGATTCTCAGTAATGAGAGGGAGCTGTAAGTAATGTTTTTGAGGTAACCATAAGAAGGGAAGACTATGGACTCCTTAAAAGCATTTAACTTATTTGGAAGTATCGATGTGAAATCGAATGAAAATAGTCTGTATTGAATTCGAAAATAACAAAGATATCCACTCTTGCAGGACAGTAAGAGCATGTTGTTAAAAAGGATTTAGAACCATGATGGTTAATTATAAAGATAGAATTTCTGTGGAAAATATTCCAGCTTCACCACAATTGAGGCTGGTACAGTCAAATGAGTAATATCAATTCCATTTTATGGTTAAAACAAGCAGTGCGTAGAGTAATTAAATGATCTGTGTGCTGAGTTTAAAAGTTTTATAGCTAAATAGTAAAAGACCAAGATGTATTCATGAAAATACCGAAATGGTAAGTCATGAAATAAATCAATCATTTAGACGAGTATAAAAATTCTGATGTAAGTCGGAAAGGATAATTACACCTTAAAAAAAGTTAAGGAAGATATCATGGGTATCAAGAAGTCAAAGCTGTGTTTGTCGATTGGGACAACGGTATTATCTGCGGTTCTCACTACAACACATGCTGCCCCCCAGCAAACTTACCAAAAAGGCAAAACAGTTGCAGATGACCCATTTTTAAAGGCTGTCATTACTTCTGACAATATGGAACCTGCAATTATTCATCCAACGCAAAATGCAGCTGCCCAGAAAAAACTCGATGCGTATAAACAAAAAACGGGACGCAATCCTAACATTTTGATTTTTATTGTCGATGATTTGGGCTGGGGGGATATCGGCGCGAATGGCGGCGGTGAAACTGTTGGTGCACCAACACCAAACATAGACAAATTGGCTCGAGAAGGACTACGTTTTACCTCTTTCTACGCACAGCCTCTGAGTACGCCTTCACGTGCTGCGATGATGACAGGTCGTCTTCCAACCCGTACAGGCTTGGTTCGACCAATCTTAACGGGTGAAAAGCTGAAAGGAAATCCATGGGATGGCGAGGTGACTGCTGCGGGATTACTACAAAAAGCAGGCTATCATACGGGCATGATTGGTAAATGGCATCTCGGTGAAATTGACGGTGCTTATCCACACCAAAATGGCTATGACGAATATTTTGGCTTTTTACAAGTAGTGTCTAACATAAGTGAAATGACGGATGAACGTTTATATCCAAACTTGGTAAATGATCCTGAGCGTTTGCAAGCGATGCGTTCAATTCAACCCCCTGAAATTACCAGTGGTGTAAAAGGTGGACCATTAAAAGTAGAACAGTCGATTAAAACCATTGATGACATTAGCAAAATGGACCAAAAATTTGCAGACTACTCAGATGGTTTTATCCGTCATGCAGGGAAAAAGAACGAACCGTTCTATCTCGTACATTCATTTTCACGAGTACATAATGACAACTACCCAGCACCGGGTTATGCCGGAAAAAGCCCAGCAAAATATCCCTATAAAGATGGGGTAGTTGAAGTCGATGACATTGTTGGTCGTCTGATGAAAACCCTTAAAGATACAGGGCAGTTAGAAAATACCTTGGTGTTCTTCACGTCGGATAATGGTGCAAATGAAGATGTGTGGCCAGATTCAGGTTTCCAACCTTGGAAAGGTGGTAAAGGCACCACATGGGAAGGGGGAATTCGTGTACCTGGTATTGCATATTGGCCAGGAATGATTAAAGGAGGGCGTGTCAGTGACGGTATTTTTGACATTCTTGACTTATTTAATACATCCGTTGCACTAGGCGGACAAAGCAATCAAATTCCAAAAGACCGTTATTACGATGGTATTGACCAAACCAGTTTCTTGCTTGCAGATGATGGTGAGTCGAACCGTGAGACATCGTTTTTCTATTCAGGCAATCAGTTTGCTGCATTGCGTTGGAATGAATTTAAGGTGCATTTCAGAGTCATGGAAACTACGTCACCGCGTAAAAACATTGATAGCACAGTACTGTCTACTGCTAACCCAGCGCCATGGGCTTACAACTTGTATATCGATCCGAAAGAACAAATTCCAAGCCATCATGGTTTTGAATGGGGCTATCCACGTGCCTTGAATCTGGTGCGTTATCACATGAGTACCTTTAAAAAATATCCAGTAAAAGATATTGGATTAAACGTACCTTAATTGCTCATCTGGGCAAACGACCAAGATTAAGTAGTGAACTATTTAATCTTTAATAAGTGAATGTCTTTATAGGATCGAAACACATTCACTTGTTTAAATTAACTAAAGGAATAGAGATGAAATTCAATAAAAAAAAGTACCTGAGCGTTGCAATACTATCAGTATTTGCGGGTCAAACTTTTGCTGCTGGTTTAGAGCGTTCACCACAGCAAATTGACGCACTGTTTGAATCTGGGACGTATGCAGAAATGAGTTATGCCCACATTTCTCCTGACGTACAAGGTACAGATGCGAGTGGTAATCATGTTTCAGATTTTGCTGAAGACTTTCAGACAATGGGGTATGCAGTAAAAACAGACTTAAGCCCAAGTTTACGTTTAGCTGTCATTTATGATGAACCTTATGGTGCGAAAGTAAAATTTGAAGGCGAGAATAATTTTATTGCAACAAATTTACCTGCTTCTGATGCCCATACACGTGTTGAGGTAAAGTCAAAAAACCTCACGACTTTATTGGGTTATAACCTGAATAAAAACTTTATGCTTTATGGTGGTCCAGCATTACAAGAACTGGACGTAGATGTACATTTACGTGGTTTAACGTATCAAGCTTCTAGTGGTTACAACAATAGTTTTGATGATATGGCAGTCGGTTGGGTTGCAGGGATGAGCTATGCTAAGCCTGAGCTTGGGGTTCTTGCATCATTAACATATCGTTCGGAAATCGAGCATAAAACCACGATTAAAGAAGATGTGCCTTTGGCAGACCTTGTGGGATTTGACTATTCACATAGCAATAAAGGCAGCATTACAACGCCAGAGTCTGTGAACTTAAACCTACAAACTGGCTTGAACCAGACAACCGCATTATTTGCCAAAGTCCGTTGGGTACCATGGGGTGATTTTGCTTACTATCCACCAGTGTTAAAAGGGGTGACTGCTCAACTTGGAGCAGCAGGTGGTAAAGGTCTACCTTTATTAAATTATCATGGCGACCAAACTGCTGTTGAACTGGGTGTTGGTAAGCGGTTATCGCCAAAACTTGCAATGTCTGTTTCAGGTTTATGGGATTCAGGTGCAGGCGCACCTGCACCAACCTTGGGTCCTGTTGAAGGGTATTGGGGCGTAGGTTTAGCGGCTAAATATAACTTCAATCAAAATGTTGCATTTAGTTTGGGCGGTCGCTACATGTGGTTTGGTGATGTAGAGGGTGAAGTATCGGATGGTCGTATCGTTGGTAACTTTAAAGACAACAATGGTTATATCGTGGGGATGAAACTTTCTTATGCATCTAAATAAGTAATAAAAACATTTACCAGTTTAGGTCCTTCCTTCTCCCTGAAAATGGGGGAAGGGAATTTTTTATTTTATTGTCTTGAAAAGTCACGTCCAAAAGACTTTTGATTCTCTTTTATTTGAACTTTATATTTCTTTTTTCATAATTGAAAATACAACAACTTTTTTAGTGCATCTGTCTATTTTACTGTACTAAAAAAATGCATGTCAGCATTTTTAGTCCTCTATTTTAATCAAAATAAGCATTTTAATTTAATTAATTAATTGATTTTTAATAATAAATAAATATTGGCATAAAATTCGCTATATGAATCTTAACTTGTATACAAGATAGGATGCAAAAGTGAGCATACTTCAATCTCTCGGCTGGACCATCGTAGAATGGCAAAATGCCTACAAAACACAACAAATTGAATTAACGGATATAATCGCTTGGGTTCAGGCTTTTGATACAGAAGATACAGCATGGATTTCAATAGCAACGCCGAATATTCTGCAACAACAGATTGATGAATTAGAAAAACATAGTGCAGAAAGCACAGCATTATTCGAACAGTTCCCCCTGTATGGCATTCCATTTGCGGTCAAAGACAATATTGATGTTGTCGGTTTTGCATCAACAGCAGGTTGTATGCTTTTAAAAGATATTGTCACTGAAGATGCGGAAACAATTCGATTGCTGAAACAGGCAGGTGCAATAGTGGTGGGCAAAACCAATCTTGATCAATTTGCAACAGGCTTGGTTGGTACGCGCTCCCCATTTGGTGCAGTCCCAAATAGTTTTAACCCTGACTATGTCAGTGGCGGTTCAAGTTCAGGTTCTGCCAGTGTGGTGGCACGAGGTTTGGTACCATTTTCATTAGGCACAGATACCGCAGG
>NZ_SJNT01000024.1 GCF_004331035.1 Acinetobacter sp. ANC 4910 | reverse complement strand
CAAAAAAGCATGAGGAAATCCAAAAAATTCTTCATGAAAATAATCTTTTTTTTATTAAAAAATCACATTCAATAAGTTTGGAAGTTTTAAATAAGTATAAGAAATATAGATATTTATTCAATAGTGAAAATACTTTTCTAAATTTTGATTTAGAATATGAGAATTTTAATCACTTGTTAGAAGATTTAAGTAAACAATTTGAATATTATGAGCTTAATTATCTAGACGTTAAAGAAATTAGAGAATTTATTATTGAGCAAAAAGTTATAGATGCATATAAATTGATTTCAAATATACAAAAATATAGGCCTATCCCAATTGAAAAATCTATCGAATTAGATTATGTGCTTGTTGAATTAGTTGAAAAGTATAACCTCTTGGTTGTGAATAGTTTGTTAAATTTTCAAGCGGATAAAGTTGCTTCTAGTTTGTATAGTTTAGAACATGGGGAATGCAAAGACCGAGATCATTTTTTTGTAAATAAAATGTTTATTGCAAGGATCACATCCTATTTGGAATATTGTAAATTAAATAATAAAACTCCGTCCCATATACGCAGTATTGGGCCAAATTGGAGTTATACTTCCTTAGAATATTTTGTTAGCAAAAGTATAATAAATGAGGGACTATCTTGGACTACTTTTAGTGGTGATGAATTAGTTCATAAATGGCTGAATAGTGAAAAAGTAACAATAAAGCCAGAACTTTAACCTTTAAATAAATAAGAAATTTATTTAAACTTTTATTGGCTTGCTTCTGAAAAATTATTAATAAGATTATCTTTTAGGTAGCATTAGAGTTAACAATTTTTAATTGATTGGGCTTTGTTGCATAAACCTATTCTTAAAGACTTCTTCAGCCATATAATTTTCAAATAAAGAAGTGTGCATCTAAAATCTATAGTACATCCAATTGATCCCTTTATAAGATTGTTAGTATGCAACATAAGAACTGATCCTAGACAACTCCTTTAATCACTTTATTGTGATTGAGTTGTCACACTTCATCTTTTAGCCCAAGCAGTTTATTGGGGGACTGCTCTAAATTTTGTGAAAGTATTTTTACATCTGTTCATGATTGTTCTTATCATCAAAAAAAGCAATGAAGTGTTTTGCAATTTTGGGCGAATGTAAATAGACTCCAATTTCATGGAGTAATTCGTGATTATGATTAGATACTGAAGCATTGGATGAAAGCCAGTTTAGACTAGAAATTACCAAGTCGTTATCGTCCCAAGCAAGTACTTTTGAATGGTTTGTTTTTAATTTATTCCAGTTATGGCGTAAAAGCTTTATCCCATTTACTAAAGCAGCTTTTTCCATAGCATTGACGGATTCTTTAGAAATTATATCTGTATCAAAAGTAGAATAAAAAGCTCTCTTACTATTTGCCTTGCATTCTTCTAATGCATTTAATATAGGACGGTTAGCAACATCACTAATTTTGTCACTCAAAATTAATACTTTTTGTTGAGCTTCATTCTTAGCCTTTTGGATATAGGAATAATGTTGATCTTTTAATACAATTTCAACACGAGTTGTTTCTAATGAAGGGGCTGTCTGTCCGCTAATGTAGATATCATAAGTTAAATCAGCAATATACTTACTAGTAGCATCATAAATTCCACTCTTTCCAGTCGCGATGCTAGAAGCTAATGTTAAAAAATATTTAACAATATCATTGTGTTTAAATAATACAGATGCTTCAAATCGATCAAAATTTGAATATAACCAATTGCAAGAGCCAACAATAACTATATTTCCAAACTCTGCATGATCAGAAATAATGAATTTAGCATGAGATCCGCACTGCTCTTGCAAGTGGATATATTTAGCCTGAGATGAACTTAAATTTTGACTAAAATAATTCAATACATTTTGATATTCATCAGTACTAGTAAATTCTTCATTATCTTTTCCCCATAAAATTGTTATTCTTACTTGTCTATCGGCGGCATTTTTTAAATCATCAATGAAAGAATCTAACGCCCATAAACCACCAATATAAGTGGTTTGAATTATTAAATAGCTTTCAGCATGATTTATCAAGTCCTTAAATTTTTTTCTGTGATTTATCCCACCAAGTATCAAATCAAATTCATTATCACCAATAGAGAATGAGACAGGGGTACGATCTTGAGAGCTTAAGTTTGTATTATTTATCTCATCAACTAAATTTGTATTTCTTGAATTTTTTTTGTGCTCATTGATTAATTCTTTTAATTTCTGTTCGATAAAGTCAAAAGTAGCTACATCAAACCATTCATTATATTTATTATAAAACCTATCAATAGATTCCTTTCCATTTTCTAAAGAGACATTGAATATGACAAAACGTTTATCTGTTGGAGAGGTTTCAAGTCTATCAACAATGGTTGCAACTTCATGAGAATAAGTTATTTCTTTCAATAAGCTATCTTCATTAACAAAAGAATGAGGATTGTCAATTCGTAGTATTGCAAGATTTTCACCAGCAGCTTTGAGTTCTTGAATTTTTAGATAGTTATATGTCCCGATATTTTTATGCCGTAATAATCCAATTACTTTACCAACTATGGGATCAATTAAATATTCTCTAGTTGCCGCATAACTAGATACAACAGGCGGAAGATCATTTCTATCGGCTGCTACTAACCCAATATTTGTAATCGCAACGCATGTTGGATTTTTACTTCTATCAAGTTCAATCCATCCCATACGTAATAAAGGAATAATAATTTGAAGTATAATTTGTTTTGGTAATTGAGTGATTTCAGCTAGGTGCTCTAAAGTAAAAAAAGAACTACGTTTGGCAATTTCCCGTAATATAATAAAATCTAATACACTCCATCCATCGGTTCTTGTGACATTGAGCTTCTGTTGACCATAAGCAAATTCAATTGCAACTTTAAATTTACAGCTTCTATTCTGCTGTATAATGTTTTTAGTAATCACTAGATGTGACCTCATAAAATTGAAAAAATTGCGTTAATTATCTTAGTAAGCTATTGGAATATAATGACAAATTTCAAGCTCTTTAGCCTGAATTGAATTTGGAATTAACATATCTGTCATTTTGACCAAAAAATTTTCACTATCCTTTGCTCGCGAATCATTTGACCACCAAGCAAGCATATCTAAACTTCCCACAATAATCATTTGGTATTTAGCTCGGCTAAGCATCACATTCATTCTCCGTGCATCAAGAAGAAAGCCTAGAGCCTTGCGTATCGGCGTGTGTGTATTATGTCTAACTAAGCTTAATATAATTAAATCTGCTTCTCCTCCTTGAAAAGAATCTACAGTTTTACATAAGTTATCACCTTGAGCTATGCAAAACCCTTTCTGCTGTATTTTTTCAACAGTTTTGTGTGTTAAAAATAAACTATTTAACATATCAACTTGCTTTTTATATGGACTAAGTACCATTAATTTAATTGGCTTATTATTTTTAGTATTTAATTGAGATTTTGATTGAATGAGTTCAAGAGATTTTATAATAATTTGAGCTTCAAATTCATTAGTATAATCTTTTTCTTGGGGAAGAAAATTGTATTTATTTGAGTCTTGAATTCCCAACCATACAATTCCTTTATCTGAGTTGATATTTGGGAAGTGATCATTGGTAGAGAAAATAAAAGGCTTTGTAGTAATATCTAAATATTTATTTTCTGTCTCTTTATGGTTTATTAATTGATCTTTGTAAAATAAGGAGGATATTAATTTTGATATGTTTGGGTGCATTCGATACTGTATTTTAAGCAAATCACCCATAGAGGATGAATTATTTATATTGAGGCGTTCAGATGTTTCAACTAAATGTTTAAATAGAGAAAAATGGGTTTTAGCATTAGTAAAAATACGTTTTATTGTCTGATTGAGTTGTTTGATGGTGTCATTGTCTAATTCATCTGACTGCATTAGCTCCGATAGCTCATCAAGTCCAGATATTTTGGTTAAATTGGTTTTAAAACTACCATTACTAATTCCATCAATTAGCAATGAATAATCAATGCTATCACGTTCAAGTATACTATTAACCACTTTTTCAGAAAATGGTGGGAGTTGTTTATGATCTCCAATCATTAGTCGTCTGTGTGAAAGTAATAATGGACTTATAAGTTCGTTACCAGATGCTTTGCCTGATTCCTCCATAATCGTCCAATCAAATTGAATGTTATTTTTGATTAATTCTTCAATAATTCCAGAGTTAGATGTTGTAAACAAAATATTGGCTGAACTAATTATTTGCTTATAAAATGGTTTTCTTTTTTCAGTTGATTGTATAAATTGATCCATATCATTTTTAAGACTAGGATATTCTATATATGCACGTTTCCATAATAAACTACTCTTGAGATCTTCAACATATTTTTGAGTATGTTTTTCAATCTTTGATGTATCATCATCGAATATACTTTCATTCTTAAAATCATCGATAGAAATAATATTTTTTGATAAATTAATATCGCCACCCATTAAAGCGTCATATAAAACTTGAACTGTAGCATGGCTTTGAGCTGTTAGGACAATTTTACTATTTGGTTCATCTTTAAATATTTGCTCAATCAAAGCGGTTACTAAAAAAGTTTTACCAACTCCAGGGGGACCTTGTACAACATAGTTTGGATATGTTTGTAAGATATCTGTATAGACCTTTTGTTTTGAAGCATCCATTTCGCCATAACTTGAGGTATAGGAGTGCTTATATGGTATTTTTGTGATATTTTCGTCTGGGCTAACTAAACTTTTTATTAAGTATGAATTATTTATTAATGCTATATAGGCTTTATTTTTCCTATGTAATAGTGCAGATGAACCAGCTTGCGATATAGGTGTCAGATACAGAGGATGATTATTAAAATATTGAACAAATCTTAATAAGTCTGGACTGTTTGAAACATGGAAATAAAATTGATTTCCAATCTTTTTATCATAAATCAATTCAAGTCTTATATCTTCATCATTAAAATGCATCGATGTAATATTATCCCAAGTTTTAAATTCAGAAGATTTTTCTAGTTCTCTTCTACTTAGTATCCATTTGTTATTTTCACCATCACTTAATTTGTTATTAAATAAGTCTAAAATGCTTCCATTAATTCCAAGCAATTTTGATAGATTTAATATATCAATATTTTTTTCCAATTTAATTACAATTGAATCCGTCTTAACATCTGCAACTACCTTAAATATATTTCTTCTATATTCTGCAACTTCTATTGCATGGCACATGGCAAGACTTTGCAGAAATTCTTTCACTGTTGGATCTAAACTATTTTCTTGTTTTAATTGATCAAATTGAGACCAATCCTCATATCTAGTATTAGTACTTGGTTTAGCGTACTTTTGAGATACTTTTGATGGCGTAATTAGTCTAACTGAAATTTGACAATCAATAGACTTTTTAGAAAATTTTGCCCAATGGGGAAGGCTTTCCGTAATATTGAAACATGTGGCACGGCTCCAACTTTCTATTGAAGTTGTTATGCTAAAAGATGTCGGTTCCCTATATTTTATGACTTCATAAATATAGCGTTTACCTTTTATAAAATATTTGTCCTCATCTTTATTATCCTTTGCATATATTAAAGTTATATTTTCCCCACTTAAATCATCATTAATAAAATCTAAAGCTTCTTCCAATAGGTAATTATCATTGTTTGCTGCATTAGCTAGTGCTTTAATTTGTTTAATTAACCTTAAATTTAGAAAATGATTATTAAAAAATACAATATATTCTTTTCCTGACTCCTTGTCTGCTAAACCTTTTACATCATTAATAATATTTTCAATTTTATTTATGATGTAATCACCATTAATAGCTTTTGCTCTAGTTTTGTTTGAAATACTATCATCCAATAGTTCTTTAAGAAAAGTAAATTCACTTGGCATCAATTCAATATTTTTACTACGATAGTCGAGAAAAATATTACATAGTGCAGCAATTTGTACCCAATCTTGTAAGTATGAACTCTTACTAGCTTGTCCGGATATGGAAGATAAAGGATTTGTTAAATCATTCAGTGATAGGCAGTATTCAAATCCTGTTAGTACAAAATTTTCGTCTGTATTTGTGTCCTTTAATAAGATATTGCGACTACAGATGTTTGAATGTAGGAGTCCTTGATTATGTAAAATATTTAAACCTCTAGCTAAGCGGAGAATATTTTTCCATAATGAAGCTCTATATATTGGAAACTTTAATTTATTTTTATCTAAATAAGCATATTTATCATTATCCGTCTCCAAGTACTGACTTAGAATTTGGTGCCCTTCATTTAAATCAAATACAATTGCATATGCATAATCATCAAATCTTGACTCTTTAGATAGTAAAAGAAAATCTTGTGCTCCGTTAATTAATTTTAGTTTATTTAAATACCTTAACTCATGACTCCATAACTCTCGGATTAGAGTGTCATCAATATCAGGGGTTCGAGTCCAAACTTTTACAAGTTCGATATTTTCTGCATCCTCATCGTATCTATAATAAAGTCTAGCGTTACTGTTCTCGTAACTAATGCCTAAATCTGTATAACTAGTCATGTTCATAATTTTGTCAAATTCCAATAATTTGTAATTTTCTGATTTAAAAATTCTGTTTTTTTAACTGGAGTATATTCTTCATGTCTATACTTCATTGATTGCCTAATCGCCAAAGCTAAAAGTCAAACTCGTACTTTTTGAGATACCTTAAAAGTAGTTTAGGTTAAATAATGAATTTTAATAAGATACCAATTTTTCTTGCCAGTAGGTGTATGTACTTGAATTTCATCATCTACAGATTTACCTAAGCAAGCTTTTGCTATAGGGGATTGAAGTGAGATATAGTCTTTACAACCATATATTTCCTCATCGCCTACAATGCGGAATTTAGTGGTTTCACCTTCATCATTTTCCAATTCTACCCATGCGCCAAAATAAGCTTTCCCATCTTGTTCTGGACTGTATTCTACTTTGTGTGCCACTTCAAAAAGTTTAGTTAAGTATCTAATTCTACGATCAATTTCACGCAACTTTCTTTTATTATAAATATAATCAGCGTTCTCAGACCGATCACCGAGACTCGCTGCCCAAGATACAATTTTTGTAATTTCAGGGCGTTCTTTACGAACTAAATCATTTAACTCATCTTGTAAGCGTTGATAACCTTCAGCCGTTAATAATTTTCGATTCAAGACAAATACTCCAAAGCTTTGCGTAAGGCATCTAATGTTGAAACTTTAAAAACAGGCTTATTCGACTCATCGACTAGCTCACCAAAATGAGTTGGTTTTAGATTCCATTTTTTTTGAAAATCAGTAGATAATAAATACTGTAATGCCCGTACTTCTTGGTCAGAAAGCTTAAAAGATTCATCAGGTATCATATTCTTATGATCATAAATATCAATTCTTTGTTTTGGTGGAATGATTTCACGGATCATCTGTTGAGCTTCTTTTAGCTCAGATGCCATAATGCGTACAAGCAATTGATGTTTGGGATTTTGAATTTCTTCAATCCACGCATTATCTTTTGGAGAGGGCTTTACCAGTTTAGCTGTCTGTGATGAAGCATCTGCAAAACATTGAATCAGTGCTCTATATTTTTCACCTGTCTTATTTCTGATACTTTGCGCTTTAGGAACACCTCTACTAAATCCTAAATTAGCAATAGTACTTACAGAAAAATCCTGAATTCCACGTTCCTGTTGCTCAATACATACTTCATAGATTGCATCGAGCGATTGCTGAATTTTCAGAGATGAGCCATGTTTTAATTTATTTAATAACTCTTCAGCATTCATGAATTGCCTCAATCAAAGTTGGTGAATTATGTAGAATGAGTTCAATTTCCGATTTTGAAATTTGTTCAGTTTCAGAAAGCTCCATCAATTTAAGCTTACCATCCATAACACTTTGTACTTTATCCCAAGATTTGAGGCGACTCATCAATAATTTAAAAATTTGATTGCCTGCTGAAAGTTGCTGTTCTTTAGATAACATGAATAAAGAGGGCATAATTTCATTAAACATCGCCATTTTATCAATGAGCTGGGTCCTTGGATAAATGGCCTGATCTGCATTACAAGATTTATAAATGACGGCATTATCACAAACTTCTTGTAATTGCTGAAAGTGACTGACTTCTTCCATTTCCAAAACTAACTCTGCATTTGAAGTAGTAATTAGCGATAATTGATCATTTTTTTCTAATAAAGCGTTGTTATTAATGAGCTTGTGGCATTTCGTAATATGACTATAAGCTGATTGGATATCACATAAAAGCATATCCAATTTTTTAGCAGCTGTTTCATATTCTGATTCAAAATTTCGTAATTCAGTTTCAAGATTTGATCTTTTTGCAGCACTTTCAAATTTTTCTTTCTTTAAGTTGGCTATATATTCTTCTTTTTCAATATTATCTATATCTTGATTAATCTGATTGATTTTAAATTGTAGTTTGGAACATATGTCAGATTGATCATTGGATTGGAGTAATATCTCATTTGTAATTGCCAATAAACCACCAATAAAGGCGGGTCCAGTAATGAAATGTCTACAACGGATACAATTCTGAGTTCCTAAATATCCTTGAGGTGTAGGGGTGTAGAATGAACTACTTTTTATTAAATCACCACCATCCTCGCATCTTGAAGCTGCAAAAGGGCAAATACCATAATCTCTAAAAATAAAATTACCCGCAGGAACCTCATTAGATAAAGCTTGTAGTAACTCCAAATTATTGCCAATTAGTTGGTTTTTAACACTTTCAATTTTATTTTGCTCAATTGTTCTTTGAATAGATTCAACTTCAGATTTTAAGGCTATTTTTTCACCTTCTTCTAACCGAGTTCTAATATCATGATTGGAAACTTTGCAATAATAAATCGACATGATGACAGAGCTATGCCCAACGATTTTCATTACGATTTCAATAGGCATACCCATTTCAAGAACATATGCAGTAATGAGGCTAACACGCATACTATGAGGCGTATATTTGGATTTATAGCTCCCGAGTGTGGCAGCATTTCCATCTAAAGTTGCTAAAGCTAAATTTGAAGGTTGAATATGAAACAGAGCCGCTGCGAGCCTAGGCGTAAGTGCATTTGAAACAGCTGCTGGTTCAAAATCATTAAAGCGCCTAAAAAGAAAACAATTCAATCCTTTGGCTTTTCTTTGTACCTCATTTAAATTTGTTCTTTGGCAATCAATCCAAGCACTAGGATATGAGATAGGATTATATTTTTGTTGCCATTTTCGTAGTCTAATTAACCAATATGCTAAATCTTCAGGTATCCACGGAATTGTGTAGCCTTGCCCATTGTTATTTGTTTTATTTGTTGTGGTAAAAATACCTATCTGACCATCAGGCATTCTTTTAATAAACGATTGTTCTTTAGTTAAACCTGAAAGTGAGGAACTATTTTTTTTCCAAATAATTTTATTTTGTGGGTCTAATTCAGCTAAATATTCATCAGCTTCACCAGAGTCATTATAAGCAATTTGACGACCACGTAATGGTACTTTGGTAAGTGCATAGGTATGAATCCAATCGGTAGGACACCACAAATAAGCTTGATTATCGACGATACGATAAATACAATCAGGATCATATAAGTCTAATTGATCAAAGTTGACTTTAATCCAATCTGCATCAAACTTATGCAGATGCTCTAGATCCTGAAAGCTTTTTGCATTTGCAGGCATAATCCATTGTTGAGCCTTTTTTACGAAATGATATTGTAAACATGGCTTTGTAGTTTCAGAACGGATTGAGCTAGATGATATATTTTGTTGATTGAGTAAAAGGGAGAACGGATTTCGAGCATTATCGACTCGTACTATTTCGCCTGTTTCTTCATCTTCAATCGTTAAATCATTATCAATGATGTAATCTAAGAATTCATTGACATAAACAACGAGTTTCCTCCTCATCGGTTCAGATTCTATATTTTCAAGAATATCTCGAAAGGGTTTTACATCGAATTTTTCCTGTATAAGAAAAGCATGTGGTGTTTTGCTTTTATCAAATTGTTCAATATAAAGACGGACGAAACGACAAAGCTGAGTTTCTTTAGTGCCTCCACCACGGGCTTTAGTCATGAATTCTTTGATCTTAATTGCCCAAGTTATATAGCTTGGTGAAATAAAATCAGGTTTAAAAGGCTCAGTTTTACCTAAAAATTTGTACCAATTTTCCCATTCATTTAGATATGCTGTCTGTGGATCGAGTGGAAGGCTCGGATCATTTAATTTTAAAATAAAAATTTTGTATTCTTTAGCATTTTTAAGATTTTTGTTTTCTATTAAACTTTTTAGCTCTGAATACGAAATAAAATCGACGATATCAAAAAAATCCTTATAGCTAATCCACTCATCATAAATTCTTTCAGGGTGTGCAGGTAGTCCATATTCCTTGTAGTTTTGTCTATATAAAACAGAATTTGAAATACCAGCATTTTTACAAAATTGCTTTAAAGAATCTAAGTCAGGAAAAGTTGAAAACTCTTTATTAAATCTTTTACTTTCAATTTGCCGAATAGCTGGAGGTTTTATCATTGAATCTTTCTCAATTTTTCTTGTACTTCTTCAAGTGTTGGCTTGATGTAAACAAGGCAAGAAGTTGGACTTTTATGGTGCATTGCTTTTTGAATTTCAACTTGACTTAAGCCTGCCTGAGCTGCTCGAAAACCGTAAGCATGTCGATGACCATGTTCGGTCGTTCCAAGATCTTTTTTACAGATTAATCCAATACGTTTTACGGCATTTTTATGCAATCTTTGGAAATTTTTTATAGTTTCAGGTTCACCTAGACTATTTGTAAATGCAAAAGGATGGGGAGAGCTTTTTGAAGGCTCTATACGTTGATATTTTAGATAGTTTGCCCAGATTAATAAAAAATCTTTAGCTTTTTCAGGAGGAATGAATACAACCTCAAAGTAGCCTAATTTTGAGGTTAATAATGGGGCTTTCCAACCGGCATAAAGTCTTTCAGAAAATAGATAATTATTTCGAGGTTTATAAGAAGTTGTTGCTAGTAAATATTCTTTTCTATTTTTGAACGCTGAGTCTGGAGAGCTACCTAGTTCAGGGTGGTAAACTCTAACTAGCGCTTCGTTATGATGATTTGGATGCAATGTAATATCTGATATATAAATATGAAAAATTTCACTTTTTCGGAGTCCACAGTAATTCATCAACATAGTAATTGCTTGAGATTTAAAATCGATGTTTCCATTCTTTTCAAAGCCCAAATATAGAAGTCTTTCAAGGTGATTTTCAGGAAAACGTACAGCATATTCATAATCAACCATGCTTTCATGAAACGAGCCCACTAAACGTACCTGGTTTTGTGTTAGATCTTTATGGGTTAAATGATTCAGAAATACATTTGCCTGCTTATGATAATAAGCACACCAATTTAAACGCTCCTCATAGCTAGTCGCTTTACGAAAAGGATTAACTCTGTTGGCTGAATGATCATCTTGTAACATGAGAAAATCTGTGTAGTGAGTGATATGAAATAATAAATTATTGGTATCACGAACTGATCGTGGTCGCCAATAAAGATCGAGTGGATCTTTATTGTTGGAATAATTAATAGTGCCAGTGATTAAAGCTTCAGTGAATGCTTTGAGTAGTTTTGTTGCGCTATCAATATTTGGAACAGAATTAATGTATTTCAAAAGAAGTTGTAGTGCATAGCATGATCTTTCTTTCCATGCCTCACTTTTTGAGTTAAACCAAGCCAAGTATCGCAAATGAGAAATAATGACTCCTTTCTCAGTCAAGATACAAGGAAGGACTAAGCTAGTGTGAGAAGTACAATCTTTGTAATTTACATAAATTTTCTTAACGTAAGCCATATACTATTTATTATAAAGTATGAGTTGTTTAACAAATAAACTATCAACATTTCATCAATTGTCAAACTCTTTTATTGGGTAATAGTATGTTTAAGAGTGGGGTTATAATACCAATACAACAAACAAATTTTAAGAAAGATTGACCGTCGGGTACGTTACCTTGGAAAACGTTTAGAAGAGTTAAGAATTGTTGATTTTGCTCCAGAGCAAGAGGGCAAAGTTTTTTTTGGAGCATGGGTCGAAATTGAGAACGAACAAGGTGAGCAAAAACAACTGCGCATTGTTGGTGTAGATGAAATTTATGATCATCATCCACAACATATTTCTATAGATTCACCAATGGCACGTGCATTACTGTCGAAACAAGTGGACGATGAAATTGAAGTCATCACACCGTCTGGGAAAAAGACTTGGTATATCAATACAATCCGCTACGAAAAGCCAGAAATAACCCTTTAATTTAGTTTTTGATTTTATTTTGTGCAATTGAATAGAAAAATATGCAAAAGTATTTGCCAACTTAGGAAAATATTTATATGATAGCCGCCATTGGAAGCGTGGCAGAGCGGTTTAATGCACCGGTCTTGAAAACCGACGAGGGTGTGAGTCCTCCGTGAGTTCGAATCTCACCGCTTCCGCCAAATATTTAAATAAGCCCTTGTTTTTGCAAGGGCTTATTTTTTGTCTATAATTTTTACTGAATAGTCACCACATCAACTTTCGGATGCTAAGAGTAAAAACAAGATAATTTAGGATCGGAAAAAAGTATAAAAAGTTAATAATTCTAAATTCATGTATGGCTGGGGAAATAGTTTTTAAATACATAAAAAAGAGGGCTTAGGAATGAACCTTCAGATGAAAATAAAGCGATTATGGGGTTAAATATTTCCAGTGTATTCTTTATACAAATCAGTAATAGAATTGCCTTTATAGCGATAAAAACCAAGTGGCTCATGTCCTTGTTTAATAAATTGTAACCATGTCTTTAGAGCGATACTTTGTCTATCGGGCTTTATTGCATAAAGCGGTCTGTATTGGGACTTATTTGGTCATCTAATTTCTAGAAGAATCAGTCTGCCCCTAAAATCTAGTGCATAAGTAATATGTCTTTTTATAGTCAAGTTATGTTCAATGGTAGAAATCTTTCGATTGAGTTGAAATAGTGAATGCCGTCATTTTTTAATAAAATACATGTAAAATTACATTTAAAAATACTGATACCAAATTGTAAAAATAATAATTAAGGTGTATTGTTTTTAAACTGAGTTGCGTTAAAATCATCCCAAAGGATGAGTTTATGAATAATAATCAGCGATAAACTTCATGTAAAAGAACATCAATATGGATATGAGTCAGATGAATAGCAACATGTTGTTAAATGGTGAAACGGTTGTCGGTCAGGGTGAAGCTTTTGCAGTGTTAAATCCTGCAACAGAGCAAACCATTGTCGAGATTAATAGTGCAACCGCTGAACAAGTTGATCAAGCTGTACAGGCTGCGCGTGCTGCATTTAAAACATGGCAGCATGTGACTGATCGGACGATTAATGAAAGTTTTCTGAAAATTGCACAAGATATTCGCGCAGAAAGTAATGAAATTGCTCAGTTGATTACCACTGAACAGGGTAAACCATTGGCTTTGGCACAATTTGAAGTCGAAGCTGGTGCAAATTGGATTGAATACATTACCAGTTTGGAAGTACCCGTCGAAACCATTGCTGATCCGAGTGGTAAGACAATCAAGGTCTATAACCGCCCGTTGGGTGTTGTGGCTTCTATTACCCCTTGGAATTGGCCATTTATGATTGCAATTTGGCATTTCTTTCCTGCGCTGAAAACCAAAAATACCGTGGTGAACAAACCATCTGAATTTACCCCACTCAGTACGATTAAACTGGTTGAAATTATTAACCGTCATTTGCCAAAAGGTGTGTGTAATATTGTCTTAGGCAAAGGCGATGTGGGGCAGGCACTGAGTGAACATACAGATGTTGATAAAGTGACCTTCACAGGTTCAACGCGTACTGGTCAAAGTATTCTGAAACATTCAGTAAATACCTTAAAGAGTGTGGTGCTTGAACTGGGCGGCAATGATGTCGGGATTGTATTAGATGACGTCGATGTCGATGTTGCAGCCGAAAAAATCTTTGGTTCTGCATTCTTGAATATGGGACAAACCTGCGCTGCATTGAAGCGCTTATATGTACACGAAAATGTTTATGATGCGCTTACACAAAAACTAACTCAGATTGCCAATGCACAAGTAATTGGTAATGGATTAGATTCAACGACGACATTTGGTCCAATTCAAAATCATGTGCAATATAATAAAGTCAAAGGCATGATTGAGGATGCTGTGGCACAAGGCGGTCAGATTATCACTGAGGCGAAAAAAGTAAGTGAGCGTGGTTATTTTATTCCACCAACGCTAGTGACCAATGTCAAAGAAGGCATGCCTTTGGTAGATGAAGAACAGTTTGGTCCAGTCTTACCGATTATCAAGTTTAGTGATGTTGATAGTGTGATTGAACGTGCCAACAAGAGTATTTTTGGTTTAGGTGGTTCAGTTTGGAGCAAAGATTTAGATCGTGCACAAGAAATTGCCAGCAGACTGGAAACAGGTACGGTTTGGATTAATAGCCATTCAGATGTTTCACCCGCAGCCGAGTTTGGCGGCTGGAAAATGTCAGGTTTAGGTTACTCTTTTGGTTTAAGTGGCTTGTTATTGTTTACACATAAACAAGCCATTCATATTTCTCAATCATGAGAAAAATAGATCAACATGTGTGACTGATGAAAGAAACTCTAGGTTTTAATATAGTTATATATTGATTATATTAAAACCATAGAAAATATATTTTGAATATATATGGGTCATCTTATTTATTGGCAGGAAGCTAATAATATTGATCTAGAAATTAGATTAAATTTTCAAAAGGACTATGAAAATTTATGTTCAATCATAATTTTATTCAGCAATTTAGCCAGAATTTTATTTCTCAAATTCGGTATGTTGTACATATTGATGGTTTTTTGACTTATAAAATTGATAATATTCAACATGCTTATGATTTTGAGCAAGGTGGAATATCAAAAAGTGCAATTGATGAATATTTAAATGGAAAAATTGAATATGATCCTGTGAGCTTTCGGCATTTTTATCATGGTGATCAGAACATTGCACTTTTGGGGCAACATCAATCCAATGAAATATTTCTAAATTTTATGCAGCGCTGGCAAGTTGAAGATACTGCTGAATTTTTCTTCAGAAAGCGCGATGGACAACCGATCTTTGGTTTGAGTATTTTTAGAGAACAGGGTAAAGCTCAATTTAATCAGCAAGAAAAAAAGATATTTGAAGCCTTTCATCGTTTATCTATTGATCACTTTCATCATCATGTTGACATGATTAATAAAGATAAAATTATGGATCAATATCAATTAACAAAAAAAGAAATTGTAGTTTTAGAGGAATTATTTACAAATTTGGAAGCCGTTCAAATTTCCCAAAAACTCAATTGTAGCTTGTCGACCATAAAAACACATGTGCAGCATATTTATCAGAAATTAAATGTAAATAGTCGACAGGAATTGGTGTGTAAATTGATCAGATAATCCATTTCTCAATTTTAATATTCTATCTTCAGGCTGATTTTATAATAAATTTTTCTTTGCCTATTATTTTATACATATCCTGCATTATTTCAGTCTATCGTATTCATAACTGTAAAGTATGTGATTGGACTGTTTGCTCTCTTATCACACTTGGCATATTCATTGCTTAATTTATCCTATCTGGTCAGACCAGTCTGACAATGTGTTGATATGGAGCGATGATGGATTTAGAGCAATTTAATCAGTTAACTGCCGAGCAAAGTAAAGCGCTACTACAGCCTTGTGTACATATATCGACCTGGGTGGATGCTGTGACTGAGCAGCGCCCATATGCCTCTAAAGATCAACTCTTTCAATATGCCGCTGAACAGGCAAGCGAGTGGGATTGGACTGAGATTGCAGAAGCATTGGCACAACATCCACGCATTGGTGAACGTCAAGCCGCGGTAGAACTGAGCGATAAAGAACAGCATTTTTCTAAAAATGAACAGGCGCAGTTAGGTGACAGTCAGGTACTTCAGCAAGCCCTTTATCAAGGCAATTTGGCTTATGAGCACAAATTTGGACATATCTTTCTTATTCGTGCAGCAGGGCGTACGGGGCAAGAAATGCTCTCTGAATTGCAACGTCGTTTGCATCATAACACTCAACAAGAACAACAAGAAGTACAGCAACAACTGACGGAAATTGCGCTACTACGTCTAAAACAGGAAATTCAATAATGGCTGGAATTAGTACCCATATTTTAAATGCCTCTATAGGGCAGCCCGCACCTCAAGTTGTTGTCAAATTGCTTCGACAGTTTGAGCGCAGCATTGTGACGTTGGATGTTCAACAGACCGATCAGGATGGTCGAATTAAAGCTTTTCAGATAGATAAACTGGTCAAGGGCAATTATCAATTGGTGTTTGAAGTCGGCAGCTATTTTGAGCAGCAACACGTCCCCAGTTTTTATCCGAGAGTTTGCATTGACTTCACTGTTACAGATCAGCATCAGCACTATCATGTGCCGTTATTGATTAGCCCATTTTCTTATTCAACGTATCGCGGTAGTTAAATGTAGCCAAGACATATATCAATTTATTTTTCGAGGAATAATACATGCAGCACGAGCAGATTCATTCAGAGCAGTCACACGTCGCCCCAGAGCATCAGCATTTGGGGCTAAACAAAAATGTCATGTTTGGTTTACAGCATGTTTTAACTATGTATGGCGGCATTATTGCACCCCCCTTGATTATTGGGGCAGCAGCGGGCTTAGCACCTGCTGAAATTGGACTGTTGATTGCGGCAGCTTTGTTTGTAGGTGGTTTAGCAACAGTGTTACAAACCATCGGATTTAAATATTTTGGGGCAAAACTGCCGATTGTTCAGGGGGTATCTTTTGCAGGTGTTGCCACTATTTTAGCCATTTTAAGTACAGGTGGAGGCTTACCTACGGTCTATGGTGCGGTAATTGCTGCTTCACTGATTGGTTTGGCATTGACGCCTTTTTTTGCCAGGATTATTCGCTTTTTTCCACCGGTGGTTACGGGCTGTGTCATTACCATGATTGGGATTTCACTGACTCCAGTTGCGATTCGTTGGATTATGGGGGGAAATCCAAAAGCTGAAAATTGGGGAGACCCTGCTAATGTCGGCTTAGCAGCCTTAACTTTGGCTATTGTTTTGATTTTTAGTATGTTGCGTCAGGTTATTTTACGTCGTTTAGCCATTTTGATAGCGATTGTATTGGGCACAATTTTCGCGTGGGGGATGGGTTTTACAGATTTCAGTAAAGTCGCTTCTGGCCCTATCATGGCATTTCCTCATGTATTTCACTTTGGTTTGCCTGTATTTGAAGTGACCGCCATTTTATCGATGGTGATTGTGACTTTGGTGATTATGACCGAAACCACTGCGGATATTATTGCGATTGGTGAAATTGTGGGGACCAAAGTCGATGCACAACGTATAGGTGATGGATTACGCGCCGATATGTTATCCAGTGCCATTTCACCGTTGTTTGGTTCATTTTCACAAAGTGCTTTTGCACAAAATGTGGGTTTAGTTGCCATTACGGGGATTAAAAGTCGTTTTGTGGTGGCAACAGCAGGTGGAATTTTAATTTTACTGGGGCTACTTCCTATTGTTGGGCGTTTAATTGCTTCCATTCCAATGCCGGTATTGGGCGGAGCGGGTATTGTATTGTTTGGTACAGTGGCTGCGAGTGGTATTCGTACACTTTCAAAAGTCGATTATAGCGAGCAAAGCAATCTGATTATTGTGGCGACTTCACTGGCGATAGGCATGATTCCGATTGTGAATCAGGAGTTTTATGCACAGTTTCCAACTTGGGTGAAAACTTTATTGCATTCAGGTATCAGTTCGGCCTGTATTAGCGCAATTTTACTGAATTTATTATTCAACCATTTACCACGTACGCAAGCACCAGTCACGTTGAAATCAGTATCGAATAAGACTGAACAATCGACCTGATGCTGTGTTGGTAACAACGTAAATTTACTATTTTTTAATTGTCATTATTTAAAAGCTGCTTATTCATTTTTGAATAGGTTTGGGGGATTTTTGACTGTAAAAAGTCATTGAATCAATTTAGAAGATATACAAATCATTGTTTATTAATAATAAGTTAATTTTAAATACAATTCTTGGGGCATATATGAAACATTTTAAAATTCAATCGGCTATGTTCATGCTCGCAAGCACTGCTGCGATGCAAGTGTGGTCGGCAGACACCAGTTTGAATGGGCTACTGAATTTAAAACAAGACTGTCAGATTACCAATAATTCGGTCGGTTCACTCACTGAAGCATTGGGTTGTGGTGCTGTACATGGTGCAGTAAAGTCACTGTATTATTCGACCAATAATGCCTATTTTGTTGAAGGTCTTAACCAAGATACGGTTGCGATTGGAGGCTATGTCAAATATGAAACCGCTCCCTTTTATGGCGTACAGGCCGCCATTGGTTATGACTTACAACGCCGCGTAGATGAAAAAAATAAGCATCCAGAAGTGTCCGAGCTGAAAGATGATCGTGATGGTTTAGGGGAAGCATACATCACATGGAAAAATGATAAGGCGCGAGTGACCATTGGTAATCAGCGCCTCAATTTACCTTTTATGGGCGACTATGCGGATCGACGTGTATTGCTCAATCTGTACCAAGCGGCGGATGTCCAGATTGGCAATAACAAGGATTATTTACGTTTAACCAAAGTCAATAAATTCAAGAGTTATGGCGATGATGAGTTTACTGAAACGACTCGTCAAACTAGCAACATTGAGACGGATGGCGTCTGGTCGATTGGATTGGGCAAAGCCTTTGCCTTTGATGAACAAAAACAGTTGAAAACTCAATTGTGGTATCAACATTATGATGATTATACAGATTTAATTTATACCCAAGCTGATTTTGCTTTACCGCTATGGAAAACCTCACCTGAATTTTCGGTGCAATATATCAATGGACGCGAGCAGGGCAAGGCTTTGGCAGGGGAGGTGAACAGTCATATCTTTGGGGTACAGGCGGCTTTAACCGTGGTACCGAAAGCGACGTTAAAACTGGCGTATGATTATATTAAACCTGATCAGGACAGCTACTTGAACGGTGCATTATTGACACCGTATGCCACAAAAACCTCTTCAGGTGAAATTTTTGCACAGCCATTTTTTACCAGTACGCAGGATTTAGGCGCAGGTAATGCATTGATGGCATCCCTAGAGGGTAAACTCACGGATCAAATGATTGCAGGTGTACGTTATTCATTTATGGATTTAAAAGAAGATGAGCGTCTGAAAAGTCGTAATCAATCTGAATATATGTTGTTTGGCATCTATAATTTTACAGGTGTACTCAAAGGGTTAAGTGTGAGTAACTTTGCGGGCATTCAAACTTCGCCACGTTATCACAAGGATTTTTTACAAAACCGTTTTGCCATTTCCTATAAATTTTAAGAGTTGACATTAAAACAGCATTTTTGCTGAAACAAGAATGCTGTTTATACGTCTCTTGCTCAGCTCTAAATGCATTGGATATTCAAAGAAAGATATAAAGATGTAGTGCTTTTGGGGGATTTAGCTTAAACGACTGAGATATATCGTATTTTTATTATTGATTCAAATATAAGGTGTTAAAGTAAAAATTAACACGATATAGAATACTTTAACCGTCTATGTGCTGTACAAGTATGTTCAGGGATTCATGATACAAAGCTAATCTCCATTATCCACATGCATTTAAAGCAGACTTAAATTCATGATTATATTTAATGGCGTCTACTGTCTAATCATCTGCATTATCTAATTCAATCTTTGCCTTGAACACGCATCTCGAATTGATCTAGATCTATGCGAACATATTCATCAAATTGTTCTTGTATTAAAGACGCAGCTTGAGCCCAAGTTGTAAGCAATAAACCTCAACTGAAAGTATAAAATTTGATTTCATCAGTTTTTATAATATTGAAGCAAATTGAATAGAGCATTCGGCTTTACAGCGATTCTAAGTTATTTGCGCTTGGTCGCGTACAATGCTTTATGTTTTTTTTTAATTGTACTGCCATGTTACACAGCTTCAGAATGAGCAGGGTATTGGCATGTGATTTGGCTTTTATCAGATGCGGCTTTGACTGTACTGTATCGATTGAATACATGATTCATCATAATGCCAGCTCTTGTTGGTAAAACGCTGCATATTTAGTCCAATATTTCGGCATCTAAAAGGTCATTTGCTGGATGAAGGTTTTTTAGCTCTTTTAATCTTCTTTACTTTCCTTTTGGATTTTAATGTTATGCCTATAGGCATAAAAAAGCCCCAGTTGAGGGGCGTTAAGTCTATGTATCTGTTTAGTCTAAAGGATTACCAACAATATTGCTGATAATGCCTTGCATGATGTGTGTGCCTTGTTCTTGATACAGCGATTGATACCATTCTTCGGTCAGTTGACGATCTTTCATGTGGGTCACATCACAGCGTTTACGCGCTCGTAACACCATTTCACGGGTGCGTTGATTACGTTTGTTTTGATAGCGATTCAGTGCATCTTCCAGTCCAAAGGTATTGATTTGTAAGGCACGTGCCAAATAAATCGCATCTTCCATGGCTTGGCAACCGCCTTGTCCAATATCGGGCGTGGTGCTGTGTGCCGCATCACCCAGTAAAACGACACGTCCTTTGTAAAAAGTCATGAAGGGTTCAATATCATGAATTTCGACACGATTGGTTTTCTGCTCATCTAGATGTTCAATTAATTGCTGTACAGGTTCACACCAGTCCTTAAAGTATTGTTTTAAGCATGTTTTATATTGATCACGCTGATTGCTTAGTCCTGCTTCAAGGGGAACATCGAAAAAGAAGTAGAAGCGGTTATTGGCAACAGGCATCAGCGAGACGCGTTTACCTTCACCAATAAAGGTCGTCCATTGTTGTGCTGGAGCCAATCCTTCATCAATCTCGACCAAGCCATTCCAGTTCACATAGCCTGCATAGCGACGTTCCACGCTGTGACCGAGCACATATTGACGGGTCAGAGAGTGTGTGCCATCTGCCCCAATCAGTAAATCGGCTTCGACCATTGAAGCATCGTGAAATTGAATGCTGACATGAGATGCGTGTTGTTCAATACCGATCATTTTCTTATTTAACTGAATATCTTGCAGACCAAAATGTTGCATCAACAAATTTTGTAAATCGGCACGTGCTACAGGATAGGCTTTTTGCCCCACTTCTTTATACAGTGGGGTCAGACTAAATTGCGTCATGGTTTGCTGATTTAAACCATCGACATACGCCAGTGATTCCATTTCCCCACCCAAGGCTTGAATCTCATGGGTTAAACCCAGATAGTTCAGGCACTTGACCCCATTTGACCATAGTGAAATGGCGGCACCGACAGGTAAAATTTCTGTGGCTTGCTCGTAAATGGTAACTTGATGTCCAAATTTTTTTAATGCGATACCTGCGGTTAAACCGCCCATACCTGCACCGATAATTGCAATCTTCATCGATGAGAACCTTATAGATTTGTTTAAAATATGAAATGTATAAGGAGGATTAAGCGAGAACTGTGCCAATTTTATAAGACTGGTTTTACTGGTATGACCAGTATTTGTGCTTCATCAAGCAGCATAAAAAAGGAGGTTGTTTCTTGTTGTTTTGCACTGTGGGCGAAAGTGGTGCAGGGTTGGAAAAATTTGGCACTGAACGGATGTTTTAAAATATAAACTTAAACACTACGGACGTGTATAGATGATGATCTGCAATGTTTTGACGTTCAGGACTAATTTTAATTGGGGATAAATATTGCCGAGCACATTTAAGCTGAACTAGAGCAATGAGGTTTTACTTAAATGGGAAAATCAGTTCAAATCAAAGTATTTTACCGAGCCGAACCTGAGCATTCAGCAAAGGTCTGGAGTCATCGAATTAATTCAAGACGTGATGTCTAGAAAAATAAACCCCCGCACGCTGTGCCGCCCCAATAATGTGCGCTTGCATGGCTTTTTCTGCGGCTAACGAATCTTGTAAACACATTGCTTTTAAGATAGCTTCATGTTCTTGTACGGTTTTAAAGGCCAAATTGGGTTGTAAAAACGGTAAAATTTGACTCTTTTTAGTCCATTCTGTATGCATTTTAAGTGTTTGAATAATCGATTGATTATGGCTTAAATCAATAATGTGTTGATGAAAGGCATAGTCATATTCAGATGCCGCTTGCCAGTCTTGTTGCTGAATGGCATGGGTCAATTGCTCATGATATTGCTGGAGTAAGGTTTTATCTTCAGGGCTTAAATATTCACAGGCCAAGAGGGCAGAAAAGCTTTCCAAGACATAACGCAATTGATAAAAGTCTTTTAAGGAAACACGGTGTTCGCCATCCCATTGTTCAGCGGCTTGGCTGTGTTGCGAAATGACATAGACGCCTTTACCCGCTTTAATTTCAAGTAAACCTAAAGCCGCCAGCCGCGTGACCGCTTCGCGTAAAGAAGCTCGACTGATGCCCAGTTGCAGTGCCAACTCGCGCTGCGAGGGCAGAACAGAACCGACATCATAAATCCCTTGCTGAATGCGTTGATGAATCACTTCTACAGCTTGCTCAGTCACCTGAGATGATTTTCCCTTGAGTATTGCTTGTGACTTCATAATAGCTGCTGCATCCTAATCAAAACGAACAACTTGATTCTACACAAAAAAAATAAAAGGTTTTATTTTTAGCATAAAAATAAGCAAGATTTTTATAACAGGTCAGACCAGTTGGACTGGATTTTGCATAATCTTAAGCAATCAGAATTTTAGGAATGAGCCATGACGGTGCATATTGCCAAAGCTGTAGATTTACCCAAATATTTGAACGGTCTGACCAACTTAGCCGGTGTAGATATTGGTGCCAGTATTGTGTCTTGTTCGGATCAGTTCTTTGCCGCAGCAGAACGCATGTTGCAAACTGAACCCGCACAATTCATCGATGGTAAATATGACGACAATGGTAAATGGATGGATGGTTGGGAAACACGACGTAAACGTGAAGCAGGCTATGACTGGTGTATTGTGCGTTTAGGTGTTACAGGCATGGTTTCAGGTTTCGATATTGATACCTCGTTCTTTACTGGAAATTATCCTGCATCAGCATCCATAGAAGGTTGTTATGCGGCAGATGATCAGTTGGATCAGGTTGAGTGGTTGCCTCTACTGAATAATTCGGTACTGTCACCCGATCAACATCATTTTTTTCAGTGTGAGTCTCAGAAAGTCACACATATTCGCATCAATATTTTCCCAGATGGTGGCATTGCTCGTTTAAGAGTTTATGGTCAGGTGGTTTTGGAAAATATCAAGACAGATCAGGTGTTGGATTTGATTGGGCTTAAAAATGGTGGGCGTATTGTGGCGTTTAGTGACGCGCATTTTGGTCATCCCAATCATTTAATTAAGCCTAATGCGGGTCTAAATATGGGGGATGGTTGGGAAACCAAACGACGCCGTGCACCTGGCTTTGACTGGTGTATTATTGCCTTGGGTCAAGCAGGACATGTCGAGCAGATTGAAGTTGATACTGTATTTTTTAAGGGAAATTTTCCTGCTTTTTGCTCTATTCAAGCGGCGTATGTAGAAAATGCCACGGATGCTCAGCTTATTCCGCAAAGTATGTTCTGGTCATTTTTGCTTGAGCAACAACCTTTAGGCATGGACCACAAACACGGCTATAACAGCGAAATTTTGCCCCATCATAAGGTGAATTATATTCGCGTCAATATGATTCCGGATGGGGGGATTAGTCGTATTCGCCTCTGGGGAAAAATGTCAGAACAATAACAATAGCTACAGGTTCAGCCTCTTTTTTATTAGATGCTGAATTCGAAGAATGAACAGTGTAGGAAGAGCCATGCCTGAACAAGCCATTATGATTCAGCCCTTAACACGAGAAAATTTTGCGCCTTTTGGTGATGTGATTGAAACCCAAGGGCGAGATCAGTTTGCTATAAATCAGGGTTTAACTCAGCGCTTTCATGCACTGTCTTTGCCCCAAGTGAGTGACGAAAATGGGGCAGTCGGGGTGAGCATTTTTCATAACCTAACCGCAATCAGAGTTCCTTTTCAAATTGAAATGCTCGAACGCCATCCTCTAGGTTCGCAATCTTTTGTGCCTTTAGCGGGACAGAAGTTTATGGTTGTCGTGGCTTTGCCACTGAATGATGAACAGCCAAATGAGCAGCAAATTTTTGCATTTCTAAGCAACGGTCAGCAGGGTGTGACCTATCATCAAGGGGTTTGGCATCATCCATTAATTACCTTGGAAGCTGAAAGTGACTTTTTGGTGATTGATCGGATTGGTGACGGTCATAATTGTGATGTGTATAAGTTTTCACAACCAGTTTGGATTTTAGAAGCTCAGACACAGCCAGAGCTACTTCCGCTCTGACTGTGGGGGTGTTTTAGTATTTCCCTTTAAAGTTGGCACTAATGCGTTGTTTTAAATATTCACGTGCAGTAATGGCAGAATATTTATGCGCTGGGCTCTCAATCACAACATCTTCATTGGCTTGGCAGAAAAAAGCCAAACTATAACGTGCCCCTTGATATTCAGCTGTTTCAGGGTTTTTCACACGATGAAAGTTAGAGGGCAGTTGATCATCACTCCAACGCATCAGCATATCGCCAATGTTGCAGGTAATTACATCATCGCGTGGCTGAATACTGGTCCATTGTTGTTGTTCCATGTCTTTACCCGGACAGACTTGCAGCCCGCCTTGCCCTTTACGTTGAAACAATAAAGTTAAACAATCAAAGTCGGTATGTGCGCCTGCACGCCATAATCCCAATTGGTCTTTTAGCGCAGGGTCTACCGCATAGTAGTGCAACATACGCAGGGTACTTTGATAGGTTTCTTGTTCTGGATTATGTGCATGGGTAAAGAAGTCATCGGCAAAGCCCAGTTTATAGGCAAAGCAAGATAAAAGTTTCATGCCGACTTCCCAACACGCATGTTCAAACTCCAACATGGTCTGTTTAAAATAAGGTAATTCTTGCGCTGAAGGATACAAGCCAGTCATGCGTGGGCGAGTGATTTGATAAGATTCTTTCTGGTCTGGCGTGTGGGTAGAAGGGCGAATCTGAGCCTTACTTTCCCAACCTGCATTACGGTTCAATGGATATTGGGCTTTGACCTGTTCAGGCAATTTAAAAAATTGCTCGGTCATGGCAAACGCAGCATGAATTTGATCAAGTGGAATACCATGATGTGACACTTGGAAAAAGCCAATATCAGTTGCTGCAAGCCATAGCTCATCGGCAATTTGGTATTTACGTTGTTCAAAATCAGACAAATCAATCACACGAACTTCACGCTCAAAGGTTTCTTCACCAAAGGCGCCCATACGCGCTTCTTTTTTTAACTCGTCTAAGCTGTAATCATTTTCTGCCAGTTGGTTCATGCTTACACTGTTCATCTCTTTACCTCAAATTTTGGATATACATGACCCAATCTTGCTGTAGATCAGAGATCGGATCATTTTGGTCAAAAAGAGTCACATATTCTTAACGCCTAAGAATATGGACATATTTCTGAGCAATGACCCACAAAGATGATGAAAAGAATAATCTTTGCTGAACGCTTCTACTCTGCTTGAAGATAAGCATTTTTTATACCAATGTGATGACGGATGCAAAAATAGAAATAACGAAGTACAGCAATGCTATTTTTTGGGGCTAATTCGCATAACTATTGGGTTATTTTTCTGAATCATTTTTGCACAATGTGCTGCTATAAATTGGTGCATTCATGCATGCGTTGGGATGTGATGGTTTAGATGGATGGCTATTTTTGTTTAAACTGATCTGCGAAGAAATCGAAAACAACATATTTTGAAAATTAAAAGCATGAAAAAGATTAAAAAAATAGAACTGGCACAGAGCTTGCTAAATCTAGTCTGAGTATAAGCGGTTAGTGTGTAGTTTACACATGGGACATTGCTCTACAGCGTTGGCTGTTCCTCTTTAGGGGACAAAGTTAAGTCTGACTTGGCTTTGAGAGTAAATATATCTGAAAAATTTACCCCTAAAAAGAATAGCAAAAATGAGTTCATGCATATATTAGGGGTATTACTTATGAAAATTCATCACCGTGTAGGCAAAGGTCGTTTCTCTCTCCTTGTTGGTGCTTTATTTTTAACTTCATTTACACATGCCGCAGATAAATTGGTGCTACAAACCACGTGGTATGCACAAGCGGAACAAGGTGGCTATTACCAAGCACTGGCGCAAGGTATTTATAAAAAATATGGTTTAGATGTAGAGATTAAAATTGGTGGTCCACAAGTTAATAATATGACGCTGCTGTTGTCTAAACGTGCTGACATTATTATTAACTATGACCTACAAGTGCTGAAGGGCATGGAAAGCAAGTTTCCCATTAAAGCTATTGCTGCACCATTCCAGTTTGATCCGCAAGGCATGCTTATACATCGTGATGTGAAATCTCTGAGTGATTTAAAAGGCAAAACTGTTTTGGTGTCGACCAGTGGACAGGCCAGTTGGTGGCCGTGGTTAAAAACCAAATATCAATTAGATGCTTCGCAAGCTCGCCCGTACACCTTCAACATGCAGCCTTTCCTTGCGGGTAAAAATGTTGCACAACAAGCCTATGCAACGTCTGAAGTTTTCCAAGCCAAAAAAGTAGAACCATCGAGTAAATTTTTCTTATTCGCAGATGCGGGTTATCCAGCTTATGGCGGTATTTTGGTGACCCGTAACGATGTTATTCAGACTAAGCCAGAAGTGCTACAACGTTTTGTTAAAGCATCGATGGAAGGTTGGAAAAACTATTTAGCAGATCCAAGACTGGGCAATGCCATCATTAAAAAAGAAAATCCAAACATGCAGGATGATTTATTGGCTTTTGCTGTAGGACAAATGAAAAAATTACATTTAATTGATGGCGGCGATGCCAAAACTAAAGGTCTTGGTGTCATGACCGATGCTCGTTGGAAAGCCACGCGCGACTTTATGGTCGGTGCTGGATTGCTGGATGCGAAGGTGAATTGGAAAGCAGCCTATACCACTCAGTTTGTGAGTCCTGTGAAAAAATAACGTAAAGCAAAGGTTAATAAAATAAGGCAGTTGCCTGAAGGGGAAACCTCATGAATTTCGCATTACCAATTGATGATTTACGACAAGCATCCACCAGTTTTATTGCCCCAATGCTGATGGCACGTGGGGTAGAAAAAACCTATCCAAATGGGACTAAAGCCTTAGAGCGCTTAGATTTGGATATTGCCCGTGGGGAAATTGTTTCGCTACTTGGGCCATCGGGCTGTGGTAAAAGCACTTTGTTAAAAATGTTTGCCGAATTAGAGCAGCCTTCTGCGGGGCAGGTTCGCTGGAATGGAAAAAGTGATATTCAGGCACAATGTAAAATGGCAATGGTGTTCCAAGAAGCAACCTTAATGCCATGGTCAAATATTGAAGATAACGCGCGTTTACCTTTAGATTTGCAAGGCATGAGCAAAGCCAAGGGTAATCCTAAAGTACATGAAGCTTTAAAAGCTGTAGGTTTAGAAAATTTTACCCAAGCCTACCCGCGAGAGCTTTCGGGAGGGATGCAAATGCGTGCATCCTTAGCCCGGGCCTTGGTCACAGAGCCTGACTTATTGCTTATGGATGAACCCTTTGGTGCTTTAGATGAATTTACACGACATAAGTTAGATAGCGATATTCGAAAGCTCTGGTCAGAGCGAGATTTAACCGTGGTGTTTGTCACGCACAGTATTTATGAAGCGGTGTATTTATCTTCACGTGTGATTGTGATGGGCACGCGCCCAGGTCGAATTGTGGCAGATATTGAAATTGATGGGCCAGTTAAACGAGATGAATCCTTCCGTACCTCGGAATCATTCATTAAACAATGTTCATATTTATCGCAGTTGCTAGTGCAAGCCAGTGGAGGTGTAGACCATGAATAAACCTTTGATGCAAAACCCTGTCATCCAGCGTTTCGCTGCACCTGTCATTTTAGGATTGGTCTTGTTACTGGCTTGGCAAATCAGTTTTCAGCAACTGCAAGTACCTGTTTATATTGTGCCGAAACCGAGTGATATTGGTATGGCACTGATCAATCAATCAGGATTACTGTTTGGCAGCTTATGGGTCACTTTAAAAATTACCTTATTGGCATTTCTGAGCGCGGTAATTATTGGCACGTTGGTGGCATTCTTGTTTGTGCAAAGCCGTGTGATTGAAGCTTGTTTTATGCCCTATGCCATTTTATTTCAGGTCACTCCGATTGTGGCAATCGCACCTTTGGTAATTATCTGGATTCAAAATACTACGTTGGCTCTGGTGGTGTGCGCGATGCTTGTTGCGATTTTTCCAATCCTGACCAATACCACTTTGGGACTGCGTAGTGTCAACAAAGGCTTGTTGAATTTATTCCAAATTAATAAAGCCAGTCGTTGGCAAATTCTCATGCGCCTACGTGTGCCGAATGCGCTACCGTATTTCTTTGGTGGGTTACGAATTTCATGTGGTTTAGCTTTAATTGGTGCGGTGGTATCAGAGTTTGTGGCAGGAACAGGGGGCACCAGTGCAGGTTTGGCATATCAAATTTTACAGGCAGGCTTTCAACTGGATTTACCCTTAATGTTTGCTGCGTTGTTACTGATTACCTGTACAGGTTTAGCCCTATTTGTTGTGATGTCTTGGGTCAGTAGTTTGTTTTTAAGTAAATGGCATGAAAGTGAGCAAGTGTAATGCAGACTCAATATTTAATTAAAAATGCCTATAGCATTCTCACGGGTTTATTTGGGAAATCAGCACGCTCTACAGCGACGGATATTCGCATTCAAGATGGAAAAATTAGCGAAATTGGTCAACTCAGCTCATTACCAGAAGATACGGTTATTGATGCAAAAGATTGCGTGATTTATCCAGCGTGGGTCAATACTCATCATCATCTGTTTCAGTCTTTACTCAAAGGGGAACCTCAGGGGCTAAATCAAAGTTTAACACCGTGGTTGGCCAGTACACCTTATCGTTTTCGGGGTGCGTTTGATGAAGATACCTTTCGGATAGCGGCGCGTATTGGCTTGATTGAATTGTTACGCTCGGGTTGTGGCACAGTCGCCGATCATCATTATTTGTATTGGCCGAACATGCCGTTTGATGGCGCAGCAATTTTATTTGAAGAAGCCGATAAATTAGGCATGCGTTTTGTGCTATGTCGTGGTGGGGCAACGCAGACACGTGGTTTAGAAAGTGAGTTACCGCAAGCATTACATGCAGAAAAGTTTGAAGATTTTATGCTGGATGTTGAACGTTTAGTGCAGCGCTATCATCAAAAAGATGCCAGTGCATTACGCAAAATTGTGATGGCGCCGACCACATGCTTGCATTCCACAACCCCCACGCAGTTACGGGAGACTGCTAAATTCGCACGCCAATTAGGAATTGGTTTGCATAGTCATTTGTCTGAAACGGTTGATTATCTAGATGCTGCTAAAAATAAGTTTGCCATGTCCCCAGTCCAGTTTTGTGCTGAACATGATTGGGTTGGCTCTGATGTATGGTTTGCACACTTAGTCAAATTGTTGCCTGAAGAAATTCAAATATTGGGTCAGACAGGCACGGGCATTGCACATTGTCCACAAAGTAATGCACGTTTGGGCAGTGGTATTGCTGATTTGGTCGCGCTTGAACAAGCCGGCATGACCATTTCTATTGGGGTGGATGGGGCAGCATCCAATGAAGCTGCTGATATGTTGTCAGAAACCCATGCAGCTTGGTTAATGCAGCGTGCACGTAAAGGCATGTTGGCGGTACCACAGTATGAGGGTGGCCAGTTTGAGGGTGGAGCAGATGCCGCCACCATTGAAGATATTGTACGTTGGGGAACCGCAGGCGGTGCTAAAATTTTAGGTCTAGACCAAGTTGGAAGTATTGAGATCGGGAAACAGGCAGATTTTGTGCTTTATCAGTTAGATGACCCGCGTTATTTTGGGTTGCATGACATGGCTATAGGTCCAATTGCCAGTGGTGGCCGCGCACATATTAAAGCCATGTTTGTGGCAGGTAAAATGGTGATGCAGAATGACCAAATTCCAAATATAGACATGATGGAACTTGCATGGCAGGCACGACAGTCAGTTCAGTTATTGCAACAACGGACTTTAATGATTGCTTAAGCTTGAGGGGGAAATAATTGAAGATAAAGTATTTATTATATGAAATTAAAGTACTCCGATGATGCCGCTGCATGTGTCGTTACCCTGAACCCGATGAGTTCAAGGTGGACGCGACGTATACTTGCTGGGTTTCCCACTCGAAGGCGGGCATACACTCTAAATATACAGAACGCAATCCATAAGTTTAAGTATCGGCAGGGGAATAGACCCGCTGGCGAACATCTCAGAGTTAAGCCTAGTATAACGGATAAACCCATACTGGCAAATCATCGTAGGCAAAGAACTGTAAAATTAAGTGCTGTTTGTCGAGAGATTATGCAAATAAACGTGAAACTAGGTAAGCGTTTTGACATCTTCAAGAATGGTGCTGAGTAAACGTTCACAATGTGCATATTCCTGTAAGGATTTATTCATTGCGAGCACTTCCTGCATAAGCTCAAGTGCAACCATAATAATCAGTTTACTGGGTTCAATGCGCGGTGCTTGACGTCGAAATTCATCATATTTGTCATTCAGCAATTGTGCAGCACGTTCCAACTCTGGCTTTTTATCTTCTGTGGTGGCTAAACGAAAGCTATGTCCCAATACACGCAGTTCAACAGGAATTTGTTCACTCATGATTGCATTTCCTCATTTACTTCGGTGGGATGAGCCAATTGTTGAATTTCTTGTGCGTGCTGGTCTTGTTCAGTGCCTAAAATAGATAGGCGCTGAATAATGGTTTCAACTTTGGTACGTGCCAACTCATTTTTTTGTAACAATCTATCACGTTCCTGCTGTAAACCTTGAATTTCTTGTTGTGCATGACGTTGTTCATTCTGCATTTTTTCTTTAATGACACGTAATTCATTACGTTCACTTAAAATATCCTGAAAACGATTTTTTAAATCGGTACAGCTTTTTTCCAAACGGCTATAACGGTCTGCTAAAGCAGTTGCATCGGTATTGAGTTGCTTAAATTGGGACTGTACCTCAGTCAATTGCTCTGTAAGGTTCTCAATTTCTTCTTGTTTTTTGGTAATAATGCCGTTTTTGTGCACAACTTGGACATGATGCTGTTCAGCTGCTGTTGCGCTGGCTTCAGTTAATGCATTATTTTCAGTTTCATAATGCGTGAGTCGAGATTTTAAAACGCCAATATGCGCCTGTAGACGCTGTAATTCTTCTAACATAACGTAGTCGCACAGTGTTGCAAACAAAGGTAATATATAAGAAGTATAGAGATTGGATAAACGAATGCAAGACGATATTTCAGGTTGGTCGGAATGGAACCAACATTTTTCACAAATTGAAGAGATTTCAAGCCCAAGTGAGTTACATGGGTTACTCACGGGTATAGTTTGTGTGACTGAATCACCGACGCGTGAAGAGTGGCAACAAATTTTAGCAACGCTTAATGTTCCAGAATTAAGCGATTTGGCTTTAACAGTGCTTACTGGTGAAGCTGAAGACGTATCGCATGCACTCTCGGAAGATGAATTAGACTACTTGCCTTTATTACCAGATGATGAACATGTGTTGGTAGATCGCGTGCAAGCACTGGCAGACTGGTGTGCAGGTGTAGTATTGGGTTTTGGTTTAGCATCAGGTCATATTCGTGCCGATGAAATGGAGCTGATTGAGCATTTACAAGATGTGGCTGCAGTTGAATTTGAAGAGTCTGACAATGACGAAGAAGGTGAGGACAGTTATCAAGAGCTGTATGAGTTTGTACGTTTGATTCCTGTGAGCTTGGCTTTAGGTCGCACGAAAGTAGCGGTAGATGAAAGTTCATTATTGCAAAATTTTCATGCCAAAATGCAGCAGAATAAAATGAGCACTGATAACAGTGTTGTAGAAATGTTTACACCACATCGACCAAGTTAATTTTGGTCGATTTTTTGCTTTAAGATCGCAAACACAGCAACCCTATTCTTTATTCAACAAGACCGAAGAACATTTAATGAAAAAACTGACTCAAGTAGATTTTAAGGAACGTCGTGACCGCCTCGCAGAGGAAATGGGACCACACAGTATCGCGATTATTGCCACCAGCCCAGTGGCCATTCGTAATCGAGATGCAGACTATAAATTTCGAGCGGACAGTAGTTTTTTCTATTTGACGGGTTTTGCAGAACCAGAAGCGGTTGCTGTGATTGAAACGTATGAATCTTTAGATGAAGGCTATACCTATAGCTTGTTCTGCCGTGAACGTAATCGTGAGATGGAAATCTGGAATGGTTACCGTGCAGGAATTGATGGTGCCATTGATGATTATGAAGCCGATGAAGCTTATGCGATTGATTTGCTTGATGAAGAAATCATTGAGAAATTACTAAATAAACAGAAATTATTTTATCGGATTGGACACAGTTCAGAATTTGATGTCCGAGTGAGTAAATGGATTCAAGAGGCAGATGCACAACAACGCCGTGGCAATGAATCGCCAGCACAAGTGGTTCAACTGGATCGTATCTTAGATGAAATCCGTTTATTTAAAACATCACAAGAAATTGAATTGATGCAAATTGCATCGAATATCAGTGCACAAGCACACACCCGTGCCATGCAAGCTGTGCGTGTCGGTATGATGGAATATGCTTTGGAAGCCGAACTAAATTATGTATTTGGGCAACAAGGTTGCGTACCAGCCTATAACAGTATTGTGGGTGGGGGTGCCAACGCCTGTATTTTGCACTATGTGGAAAATAACCAAGAATTGAAAGATGGTGATTTGGTCTTGATTGATGCAGCTTGTGAATATGAGTTATATGCGTCAGACATTACCCGTACTTTCCCTGTAAATGGTAAGTTTAGTCCTGAGCAAAAAGCGTTATATGAAATTGTATTAAACGCACAGCTTGCAGCGATTGATGTAGTCAAAATTGGCAACTCATATAAAGAGCCACATCATGTTGCCGTGCGTATTTTGGTAGAAGGCTTATTGTCACTTGGTATTATGCAGGGTGATATTGAACAGATTATTGAAACCGAAGCTTACCATCAGTTTTATATGCATGGCACGGGACACTGGTTAGGCATGGATGTGCATGACGTTGGTGCATACAAACAAACTGGCGAATGGCGTCCTTATGAAGAAGGGATGGTTGTAACGATTGAACCAGGTCTTTATATTGCGCCAGATGATGAAACAGTGGATGCAAAATGGCGTGGGATTGGTATTCGTATTGAAGATGATGTCGTTGCGACTGCCAATGGGCCACTGGTTTTAACCAAAGGCGTTGTAAAAACGATTGCAGAGATTGAAGCGTTGATGGCTTAAGCATCAATAATATGAAAGCCAATCTTATGATTGGCTTTTTTTATTTTTTGCATTGGTTTTCTTCGAGATATATTCTATCGAAGAAACTGTTATTTAAGCGATTTCCGTCTGCCCAACTTGATGATAAGCACGATTAAAATAAACTAAACTTTGCTCATGTTGGCTTTGTTGAATCGCAACAATACGGCAGATAAAAATGGTATGTGTACCCACTTCCTGAATTTGATCAATTTCACAATCAAAATTGACCAAAGCATCTTCCAACACTGGTGCGCCTGTTTCTAGCTCTTTCCAAACACCATGCTTAAAACGTTCTTCTGAACTCAGTTTAGAGGAGAATACGTTAGAAATATGCTCATGCTGTGCACCTAAAACATTTACCGTTAAAATCTTATTTTCGATAAAATGCTCATGTGATCGAGAAGCTTTATTCATACAGACCAATAAAGTTGGGGGAGTATCGGTAACGCTACATACGGCAGATGCAGTGAAACCATGACGATCAGACATACCTGCCGTGGTCACAACACTTACTGCGCTGGTTAACGAAGACATAGCATTTCTAAAGTCTGTTGCTTCAATCATCACTTTATTCCTAAATTGAACCGTACATTTTGTTTAAATTGGGCTATATCACGCAATTCGGTCATATAACCACTGGATTAGAATGCATTCTGGGGAAAGTCGACACATGCTTTTTACTGAGATAAGAGCTACCCATTTTATCTAATACGTAGCTCTTTCACATCATGCGATAGATGCGTATGAAGTCGAAAGTTCTTTACGAATGATTTCAGCACCTGCACTTAAAGCATTGAGTTTACCGCGTGCCACTTCACGTGCCAAAGGCGCCATACCACAGTTGGTTGAAGGATAAAGTTTATCTGCATCAACAAATTGAAGCGCTTTACGCAATGTATTGGCAACTTCTTCTGCTGTTTCAATGGTGTTGGTTGCAACATCAATCGCACCCACCATGACTTTTTTACCACGAATCAGTTCAATCAGATCCATTGGCACACGTGAGTTTTGACATTCAAGTGAAACAATATCAATCTTCGATTTTTGTAGTTTAGGGAACGCTTCTTCGTATTGGCGCCATTCTGAACCTAAAGTCTTTTTCCAGTCGGTATTGGCTTTAATGCCGTAACCATAGCAAATATGCACCGCAGTTTCACACTTTAAACCTTCAAGAGCACGCTCTAAAGTTGCCACACCCCAATCATTCACTTCATCAAAGAACACATTAAATGCAGGCTCATCAAACTGAATGATATCAACACCAGCAGCTTCAAGTTCTAAGGCTTCTTGGTTTAAGATTTTGGCAAATTCCCAAGCCAGTTTTTCACGGCTTTTGTAGTGACCATCATATAGCGTGTCGATCATAGTCATTGGGCCAGGAAGTGCCCATTTAATCGGTTGGGTGGTTTGGCTGCGTAAGAATTTAGCATCTTCAACAAACACTGGCTTTTGACGAGAAACTGCACCCACTACAGATGGCACACTGGCATCATAGCGATTACGGATGCGAACCGTTTCGCGCTTCTCAAAATCCACACCGTCAAGATGTTCAATAAAGGTGGTGACAAAATGTTGGCGGGTTTGTTCACCATCACTAACAATATCAATGCCTGCATGTAGTTGTTCTTGCAATGACAAACGTAAGGCATCTTGTTTCGCTTCGAGTAATGCCTCACCTTCAAGTTTCCAAGGTGACCAAAGTTTTTCAGGTTCAGCCAGCCAAGAAGGTTTTGGTAAGCTGCCAGCGGTTGATGTTGGTAATAAAATTGCCATTTTAAATCTCTATTTCAATATTCTATTTCAGTTAAATTAAGCAGCGTTACGGTCTGCGTTGTAATTGGCAGCCCATTGCTCAAGAATGTTTTGATAAGGCTTGATAAAGTTCTCTTCAGTCCATTTGCCTTGCTTGACCGCAAGTTGACCACGTTCAACACGGTCATAGACAATTCGTGTTAATGAGTAATCTGGGTACTCTAAACTTGCCTGATAAACTTGCGCCGCTGATGAATTTGCATTGTAAATTTCAGGGCGATAAATCTTTTGGAACGTTTCCATGGTGCTAATCGCGCTGATCAATTCAAAATCGGTGTAATCACGCAGTAAATCACCCGCAAAGTAGAATGCTAAAGGTGCAGCGCTACCTTTTGGCATAAAGAAGCGAACCTGTAAGCCCATTTTATGAAAATACTCATCGGTACGTGAGTATGCATCTTGTTTATACTCAATCCCTAAAATTGGATGCTCATTGGTCGTGCGGTGATAGGTCTTCGCCGTTGAAACACTCAAACAAATTACAGGCTGTTGATTAAATTCAGCCTTAAAAGTATCTGAATTTACTAAATATTGATAAAGCTTGCCGTGTAAATCACCGAAACCTTCAGGTGCGTATGAAGTTGAGTTCTCTTTATTATGCTCTTTTAGTACCACACTAAAATCGTAGTCACGTACATAAGATGAGAAGCTATTGCCAATCATGCCTTCAATACGCTGATGGGTATGATGATCGATAATAGTGCTTTTCAGCATTTCAATAATTGGGAAGGTTTGACCATTGCCTTCAATATCTAAATCCGCAGAAATAATATCAATTTCAAGGGAATAACGATCACCATTTGGGTTATCTGTTTGCGCTAAAGCATTAAAACGATTGTTAATCATTCGAAGCGTATTACGTAGATTTTGCTCACGGCTTTCACCACGCGCTAGGTTAGCAAAGTTAGTCGTTAGGCGTGTGCTATCTGCTGGTTGATAGTTTTCATCAAAACGAATGCGTTTGATTGAACATGCAAACTCTTTACTCATGGTGATGGTCATCCTAATTTTTGAGATTAAATCTAAATTTCTTGAATGGTGTAATTTATACCGTAATCACAACATGAATAAAAATGATTTAGTCTCAACATAAAGTGAGTAAAATTCATGTTTTAGGTTTAAGCCACACTAAAATAGGCGTGTTTCCGTATTGGTTTTGCGCGAGAATATAAAAATTAGGGATAAGCTACCGACTAGTTTCAAAGTCGGTATTTTGTGAATTTTTAATGGTATTTATGTTTTTAAATTGTTGATATTTAATTGAATATCTGAATTTACTTCGTATAATCACCATTATGTTAATTTTAGGAGAAATTAATGCTCATAGTATTTAGTGGGTTACCAGGCACAGGAAAAACAACTTTATGTCAGGCTTTAATAAAAAAGAAAGGGTTTACTTATATCCGAATTGACGAAATAGAATTTGCGATTCAACAATGTAATAACTCTTCTGAAAAAATTGGAGCTATTGGTTATGCAATTGCATTTTCTATAGCATTATCTAATCTAAAACTTGGAAATACAGTTGTAGCTGACAACGTTAATCCTGTCATAGAAAGCAGGCTTAAATGGAAAGAAATAGCTCAGAAAGCTAATGTTAAGATTATTGAAATTGAAGTTGTTTGTAGTGACAAGGCCGAGCATAAGAGACGTATTGAAACGAGGTCATCTGATATAGAAAATTTTAAACTACCAGATTGGCGGTCTGTTCAAGTACATGATTATCAATTGAGAACAGATAAAAGATTAATAATAGATACAGCTAAACTTACTCCAGAAAATGCTCTAACAGAAATAGAAACATATATTGGCTCCACCATTTAACATAATGGTCGTTATCCAAATTTTTTTTATAAAATTATTTTAAATCAATGCATTAGAAATTTTCTAATAACTTAAAAAACAGAAAAAACCAAACTAGAAATAATTTGGCTGCTTTTTAAGCATGTTTGGTATCTTCTGTTAATAAATTGATTAAAAATTATTCAAAATTGCAGAATCATGTATAAAGCTGTTCCTGAAAAAATGATCAAAACAACGATGAAAAAATACAGTGAATATTGACCAAAAGGATGTTTTTTATATGCATAACTAATAGCAATTAAGATAGCTAAAATAAATAATGTTGCTGGCCAAAAAATTAGGGAAACAAATAAGATGCTTTCCGCAAAATTTAACTTAATCATGAATTTTTCTATTTACAGTATTTTCATTGTTATAGCTGATCTCAATTCGAATAAAAAGCCCAACAGGATTCGGGTTAAATTATTTAAATTTATATGTGTTGTAGCCTAAAGAAATTATCTAGCTATAGTACCATTTTTACACCTGATACTTAATGTCTCCCCCAGTTCCTATATTGAACCGTATTTATTTGAAAAGTAAAAACTCAATATATAAATGGTTAAACTGAGTAAAAAAAATATTGGTGTGGAATAAAATAGTTCAGTATTCCAAATATTAATGCTAATAATTGCACTCATAAATATATAAAATATTGAAAGTAAAAATTTTTTTATAAATAAACCTTTTTGTTTAGGCATTTTTGAAGTTAAAATAAAAGGTAGAATTGATATAAAAGCCATAACCAAGATTTGCGGAAAAAAGACTATTCCCATCATACTATTATCATGTGAAATGACAGGATGATTCCTTGTAAAAAGGATAGAGAGAAAAAGTAGAATAACCTGAATAAAAATGATCAATAAATCTATTTTAAAATATCGCAATATTACTATTTCCTAAAATGTTCTGTCACATTAAGAATGTTTAAGCTTTTCTAAAATTAACATAGTACACGTCATACGAAATTTTTATAATTAGCTTTTATAATTCAAAATCTTATACTTTGTCTTGCAGACCTAATCCTCGCCGATTGGTCTTTTTCATGATTATTCACGTTCCACGATTACAACTCGGTCAAAGTTCCATAAGTTTGATAAGTTGGTCTAAACAGTGTCCTAAATATATTTTTAAAGAGCAGACACAACATTCATTCTCAAAATCATGGTAGAGCCCTTTACCTTGATAGTACGTAAAAGCATCCATTTCATTATAAAAATAAAACGCTTTGATGTAATATAAAATCCATTAAAACTTATAGGTATTTTGAGGTTTCCTCCTTCGAATACGCCATAAAAAGGATACAAGCATGCAGCAAGAAGTCGTCATTGTCGGTGGTGGAATGGTTGGGCTGAGTCTGGCACTCATGTTGGCGAAAGCAAATATTGCAGTCAAACTGCTCGAAGCCATCAAATACCCAAATTATGATGACATCAATCTTGCGCCTTACCATTCCAGTTTCGATGCACGAAACAGCGCTTTGTCTCGCCGTAGCGTGCAAATTTATCAAGAACTGGGTTTATGGAATGCCTTGCAACAACATGCAACACCAATTTTACAAGTACATATTACTGAAGAAGGCAGCTTTGGTAAGGCGCGTTTACTTGCAGAGCAAGAAAAAGTCGAAAGCTTTGGGCAAGTCATTGAAAATGCGTGGTTAGGGCGTGTGTTACTGACCCAAGTTCGCCAACAGCCATTGATTGAACTGATTGATGGTGTGCAGGTCACGTCACTTACCCAAGATACAGAGCATGCTTATATTGAAGCACGACGTGGTGAAGAACAGTTGCAACTACAAGCCAAGTTGGTGATTGCGGCAGATGGTCGAGATTCGTTCTGTCGTCAAGCTTTGGGTATTGGTGTATCTGAGCATGATTATGATCAAGTAGCGATTGTCACCACCGTACAAACTTCGAAACCGCATCAACATATTGGCTTTGAGCGTTTTAGTCCTCTTGGGCCATTGGCATTGTTGCCTTTACCAGGTGAATACCGTCGTTCAGTGGTTTGGCCTGTGAAAAAGGGCACAGAGCAAGAGTGGTTAGGTGAAGAAAATGACCAACATTTCTTGGATGCTTTGCAGAAAACCTATGGTGACCGTGCTGGAAAATTCCAGAAAACAGGCAAGCGTTTTAGTTATCCGTTGTCACAAGTGTTAGCAGAAAAGCAGGCAGTAGGACGTGTGGTGCTGATGGGTAATGCGGCACATACCATTCATCCCGTTGCAGGACAAGGTTTTAACCTGTGTATGCGTGATGCTTATGTATTGCTGCGCTATTTAGAAGCACAACAGAGTGCGGGTGCTGACCTCGGTGAACCAAGTATTTTACTTGAATATGAACAAGCTCGTTTAAAAGACCAACAGCGCGTGATTAAGTTCTGTGACAGCGTGGTACGAGGTTTTAGCAATCAAAATCCAATGTTGAAGCTATTACGCAATACAGGACTGATCGCATTTGATTTAATTCCAGGTATTAAACCATTGGTAGCCACTTACGCAATGGGACTAAAAGCATGAGCCAAGTTTTAGATGTTGTGATTGTCGGTGGTGGTTTAGTTGGCGGATTGACTGCTTTATTGCTGGCTCAAGGTGGTGTACAAGCTACGGTTTTAGATGCTGCACCAATTTTGGATGAGGGCAAAGTTTTAGCGGTTGCCAATCCACGTGTATTGGCGCTGAGCGAAGCGACCATTCATTTGCTCAAAACAGTAAAGGTCTGGGAGCTATTGGCACGCCAGATGCCTTATAGTGGTATGCAGGTCTGGAATAAAAATGGCTATGGTGAAATTAATTTTGGACATGCTAGCGAAAAAGCTCCATCAGCCGAGCAAGCCTTAGGTTCAATGGTCGAGCCAAGTATTTTGAATTTAGCCATTCAAAAACGCATGTTGAGTGAAGTCAAAGACTATCGAACACAAGTCAAAGTCACGCGTGTAGAACGCGGCGTTGGTGTTTGGCATATTCATCTAGCGGATGGCACGCAATTAACCACTAAATTGCTGATCGGTGCCGATGGTGCCAACTCTTTTGTGCGTGAACAGGCATTTATTGATCTGGATGTATTGGATTATCGTCAGGCAGGCGTGACCTGCGCCATTCGTACCACACAGCCACATCAACATGTCGCCCGTCAAATTTTCTTAGAAACGGGTCCTTTGGCATTTTTACCAATGGCAAGCCTAAAACCAGAGCAAGATGGTCATTGGCAGTCTATTGTCTGGACGTTACCCGATGACTATGCCGAGGAATATACTGCATTGGATGATTCTGCCTTTTTACAACTGCTGACGCGTGAAAGTCAGCATATGTTGGGTGAGGTGTTAGAAGCGACGCCGCGGGCGATGTTTCCGTTGAAAGCACGAGCTGCACAGCAGTATGTGACTTCAGGGTTGGCTCTGATTGGAGATGCAGCACATGTGATTCATCCTTTAGCAGGGCAAGGGGTGAATATTGGGTGTTTAGATGCTGCGGTACTGAGTGATGCCTTATTGCATGATTTTTCGCGTGGGGTGTGGGCACATGAGCAAACGTTGCAGCGTTATGAACATTGTCGTAAAGGTCAAAATGACGCCATGATGCATAGCATGTCGGCAATCGGCTGGTTAGAAACCATAGATTTTTTCCCCATTATTTGGGCACGTAATTTTGGCTTAAAACAAGTTGAACAACAGCCCGTATTGAAAGATGCTTTTATGATGCAGGCCAATGGTTTGCAGGCATTAAAAAATACCCGTTATGCAAATTAGGTTTAAACAGATAATTTTTAGGCATTTAGTTAAATCTGATTACGAATTTGATTAAAAAAGATACGATTTTTTTGCATTAAGTACTATGCGAAAGCGATTTAGATTGATAAATTTCATCGTAATTCGAAATCGATTCGAAACGAAGTATTTGGAAGTCATTGTGGGGAGATTAAGATGACGGATATGAATGATTATGATGATGCGGAAGACTCTGCTGTAGATGAGGATGAAGCAAAGGCTGCTGAAAAAGGTGCATCAGATGAAGTAGAAGGTGCTTCTGATGGTGATGTTGCTGAGGCAGAAACATTAACCGTGACTGCAAAGAAGAAGCAACGTGAAGCTTTAGAAGATGAAGTGGCTGCATTCTTGGCACGTGGTGGACGTATTACTGAAGTTCCACCAGATGAGTCTGCACACGACTAACCTAGCAGTATAAAAAACCACTCATGAGAGTGGTTTTTTTATTTGTTCAGCATTCAAGCTTCAGTTTTACTGTGCAGTCAACTCTAAGGCACGTTGATAAGCCACTTTTTTCTTAATGCCAGTCAAGTCCGCAGCCAGTTGTGATGCTGCTTTGACTGATAAATCCTGTAAAAGACGGGTGAGAAGTTGGTCTAATTTCTCTTGTTCCATGTCTTTTTCTTGAGTTGCACCACCCACCACCAACACGATTTCACCTTTTTGTTGATTATGGTCAGACTCAATAAATTGAACCAATTCACCCAAAGTCATTTTGCGAATGGTTTCAAAGGTTTTAGTAATTTCTCGAGCAAAACCCACTGGGCGGTCTGCACCAAACACTTCAGCCATGTTTTTTACAGATTCTAAAATTCGATGAGGTGCTTCGTAAAAAATTAGAGTTTGAGTTTCGTCTTTCAACTTTTCAAGTTGCAATAAACGTTGTGAAGCTTTAGAGGATAAAAAACCCTCGAAACTAAAACGATCACTTGGCAAACCCACGCTACTTAAGGCAGCAATTGCGGCACATGCACCCGGAACTGGAATCACACGAATGCCATGTTCTTGGGCTGCACGGACCAATTTAAACCCAGGATCACTAATTAAAGGTGTGCCTGCATCACTAATCAATGCCATATTTTCGCCTTTTAACAGACGTTGCACTAACATATCAATTTTGTTGCTTTCATTGTGGTCGTGGCAGGCGGTAAGGGGTGTAGAGATATTAAAATGCTTGAGCAATTGTGCAGAGGTACGGGTGTCTTCAGCTGCAATAATACTTACAGATTTTAGGGTATTAATAGCACGAAACGTCATGTCATCTAAGTGCCCAATAGGGGTTGCTATAACAAATAACTGAGCACTCATGTGAAGTCTCCATGCCAAAAATAGAATTAAGAAAAGAATGACGCGATTAACTGATATGGGAGTTAGGCTCCCAAAACGCGTGAGAATACTTGCATTCTACCTGAATCCACTGCTCAGACGCGAATTAGATTCTACAGGGTTACCAGATAAAGTATGTGCTTAAGGTGTGGTATAAGGTTGCTGCTGAGTGTATTGAAAAAATGATTAAAATTTACAAGTGTGCATTTACTCAATTTACCATGTGTATTTGAGATTAGATCTATGCTTGCACTAGTATAAACATATATAAAAAAGCTTGGTATTCATTGCATTACAACAAGAAATAAGTGGGTTTTACTGAATGGAAGAAAAATTGAAGCTTAAAACAACATCGCAAGCTTTGGGAGATTGGGCAGAACAACAAGCGTTAATTCTTTTGCAACAGCAGGGTTTTCAGCTTGTACAAAGAAATTATCATAGCCGATATGGTGAGCTAGATTTGGTGGTGCAACAAGGCGAAGAATTGCTTTTGGTTGAAGTGAAGGCGCGTGCTTTGACCCGTTATGCTCAAGCCAATGAAGTGGTGTCACTTTCGAAACAGCGCAAACTCATCAAAACAGCGTTGTGCTTTCTTAACCAATATCCCGAATATCAGCAGTTCTATTGTCGATTTGATGTAATTTGTTTTGATTTCTATCAACAATTTGCAAAAACAGTACAGTATGACTTTTCAAGTTTCACTTATGATCTGCAATGGATAGAAAATGCTTTTACTTTTGATTCAGAGTTCATTAATCTTTGAAGGAACAGGAAGCATCAATGCTATAGAAAAATGAATGAAATAAGTGAGGAGTCTTGCTGAGTGTTGAATCGTATTGCAATGACAGTGCTTTGTGTCGCAGGTCTAAGTTTATCAGGCTGTGCGAGTTTTATTTCGGGTGGTACAGGGACTGCACCCGTTGGAACTGAAAGTGGGGTACGCTCACTTGGTCAGGTATTTATTGATTCCTCCATTGAACGTACAGCGAACATTAATTTATATAAATTAGATTCTCGTTTTAAACAGTCGCGCATCAATATTGAAAGTTTTTATGGTAATGTTTTATTGACAGGGCAAGTCCCAGATCAGTATTTAAAACAACTGGCTGAAGATAATGTCCGTGCGATGAGTGACGTAAAAAATGTGCATAATTTTATTACCGTGGGTGATAAAATTGGATATAACACCATTATGCAGGATGCTTCTGCAACAGCAAATACTCGTGGCTTGATTATGAAAGCAGCAGTGGTTTCTGACAGTAAAGTCCGTGTACATACAGAGGATGGTGTGTTGTACGTGATGGGGCGTTTGAATAATGCTGAAATCAATGATTTAAACAACGTGTTACAGCAAGTGGGTAATGTAACTAAAATCGTGACATTGGTTGATAATGTCGATCAAGGACAGAAGTCGATAAATTCTAGTTTTGTAAGCCCAGTCGCAAGCAATGTGCAGCCTGAAGTTCAAACGCCTGTAGCTATTGACCCAGATCAGGTAGAACCGACGAATGTTCAATAAATCCGAATATTGGATTAAACAATTAAATGACACCGTAGGTAATGCGAAAGACTTTCTTCGAGACTTTCGCATCTACGATGTTGGCAGTTATGCATTAAATCAACTCACACCGCGTGAGGGATATACGCTGCATGAAAATATTGCGTATGGTTTAAAGGCACGTCATCGTCTCGATTTATTCAAAACGCATAAACCACAGTTGAATCAACCTTTAATTATCTTTGTGCATGGCGGTGCTTGGACGCATGGTGATAAAAGTTCTTACCGCTTTGTGGGGGAGGCTTTTGCTCGTGAAGGTTACGACGTGGCAGTCATTAACTATCATCTTGCACCACAGTACATTTTTCCGAGCTATGTAGACGATTTAACCCTTGCACTCAACTTTTTGAGTCTGCATCAGCAAAAGCTGGCTATTCGCACCGACAATGTTGTACTTATGGGACATTCGGCAGGGGCATTTAATGTCATGTCGGCGGTGTATCATCCGCAGCAGTATGAATTGCAATGTCGTGTGCAAATCCGTGCCATTATTGGGGTTGCAGGTCCGTATCATTTTGATTATAAGGGTGATCCGCTGTGTGCCGAGGCATTTGATCAAAGTGTTCCTTTTCAGCAGGTCATGCCATATTATTTTGTGGCATCGAATAGCATTAAGCATTATTTGCTGATGGCAGAAAATGACCATATTGTGGGACACAACAATACTGAAGATTTTGACCGAGTACTAAAAGAAAAAGGCAATCACAGTAAAATGATTGTGATTCCACGCACAGGTCACATTACTGTGATGGGATCGGTATCCAGTTTATTCAACCGTTATTTTGAAACCAAAGAGCAGATTTTGATTTCTCTTGAGGAAGCCTTAAAGCCATAGATGGGTGTCATCGGCCACTGGATGTCCTTGCGTCACATGCATAATCATGGCATGTGCAATACTTCCTTTGAAGGGAATCTGAGGGAGTTGGTCAAATTTGAAAAATTGTGCATCACTGATTTCTTCTTCTTGTAATTGAATATCGCCTGCTGCATATTCAGCACGAAAGGCAATCATTAAATTACTTGGGAAGGGCCATGGCTGGCTCGCTAAATATTGAATATCTTTGAGTTTTAAGCCGACTTCTTCTTCAGTTTCACGACGGACCGCATCTTCTAGGGTTTCACCGACTTCAACAAAACCTGCAATTAGACCATACATGTTGTTGGTATTTTGGGCATTTTTCGCCAAAAGAATTTCATCTTTTCCTCGTGTAATTACCGTAATAACACAAGGTTGTACCCGTGGATATTGATGATAATGGCAAGCAGGACAGATCATGGCATATTCAGTTGCATGAACTTGTGTTTCATGTCCGCAATGACTACAGAACTTATGGTTGCGACGCCATTCTAATAGCTGCATGGCACGACTGGCCTGTTCAAACTGCTTGGTGGTCCATTGAGTCAACAGTTGTCGAATGGGCACCAATTGTAGTCCACTCGGAATGCTTTCATGGGCTTGTAGATCACGGGCAATCACAGTATTGCCCGTGTGTAAGTGCAGATCACTTGCCAAGCGCTCAACTTTAGGTAGTTGCAGATGTTCATCAACCAATAGTTGTTGTTGATGAAAAATATAGGCAAGTGATAATTCTGACATTAGGCGACTACTTCGGCATTAAGTTTTTGACTGCTGTTCAATGCTACATCAAACATTGAATGCAATACAGGCTGTTTGTTCTTCAAATTATCAATCATCATTTCGGCACTCGCGAGAGTATCTAAAATGTAGTTGATTTCTTGTTCAGAAATACTGCTTGAAGCTTCAATTTTTTGTTGCACAAATTGCGCAGCATTTTTTAATGCTTGCTGACCTTCATTGGCATTAAGGAAGAGTAAAGCACCGCTGATTTCACTGAGTTGTGTAGATAAATTACCTAAGGCACCCAAGAATTGATCTTGAAGATACTGAATTAATGCAGCAGCAGCATGATCAACCAATATTTTGGTTTCATTCAGTAAAGCATCATGGGCTTCATCTAGACGATCTAGAGAAACATTCAAGTTATTTACACGATGTTGTAAGCGATTTGAAGTATGGTGACGTTCTAATACCCCAATTGAATTCATAGCAGATAAAATGCTTTTCATTAATTGTTGAGCAAAGTTTTCGTCTTTTAACACATCACCTTGATTCAGTGCTTCAACCTGACGTGATAAGTCTTGATATGCTTCATTCAAATTCAAGACTTTGAATATATTGGCCAATTCCTTAATTTTTGCCTGTAATTCTTGCGTTTTCTCAGGCGACATGGTTTGGTAGTTATATTCAATCTCATTGCGGATTTGCGCCATTTCACTGGTTACAAGTTCGCTAATGGTGTGCATGGTGTTGAAATCTGGACCATAAAGATGACGGCTAAACACTTGGAGTTGGGTGTCTGTTAAGGCGTCTTCACCAATATTCAGTTGGTCACGAATGCTTTGAGCCGAGTCATCTTCTTGGCTAATACATAAACTAAGAATATTCGATAAATCTTTCAGACTCGCATTGAAGTTTTCCGGTGCTTGGAAAAAAGCTGCCATATTGCGTTCAATATCAATCAGACTACGTAAACGCGCATCTGTGAACAGCAGATTGTCAATTTGATTAAATGCCACATGCACCAGTCCCCAGTATTGTTGACTTGGTAATTGGTTGGCTAAACCTGCTAAATAGGTGCCTACAATACGAATTGCTTGCAAATCGAGCTCTGTTTCTTGCTGCTGGAGCAATTTGTTCAAGGCAAGTTTATATAAGCGGTGCACATATTCTGATTTTTCTAGGGTTGGAATATGAGGTAACTGGAAGTTAGGCTCTATACAGTTCAGCAATGATTCAAGATGCTGACCTTCATGCGTTAGCGGTTTACCCAGAGCAAGTTCTAAGCGATTTAAAGTATCGAGTAGAAATTGAGGAATTTTGACTTCACGCAGGCAGATAAACTCAATATAGCGTTTTAGCATGGTCGTGCCTTCACTGAGCGCGATCACGTCCTGTGTGTTGATATTTTCAGGATTCGCCATGATTTTACGCATGAGTTCCGCAGCGTATTGAGCAATTTGTCCTAAGTTTGGCATATCAATTAAGACTAAAACTTGAGCACATTGTTCAAATTGATTCAGCGCATCATCAATACCAAACGGTAGAGTATGATCCTCTGCTAAGGTACTGACGGCAGACTCAACTAACTTGATCGAGTTATCAACCTCATTTTTTATTATCAGTAAGGCCGTAGGATCAAAATGAATAGAGGTTTGGTAAGACATTTATCTGCACCTTTCCTAGTGTATTATCTGTTTATGTTTGGCTGAGTTAAAGCGTTATTTCTTGTATTTAACTATAACTGATGTCCCCAAAGTTTAAATACAAAAAATAACAGAATCTGTTGAAATTATTTTGAAAAAAAGCAAGATTTGCCCTGTTTTTCCTCAATTTGTTTGACCCAAGTCTCATGTGCGGCCAATTCTTCTTCGGAAGGTAAGATGACGGCTAAGCCCGTTTCATCAACTTGACGTCGTCCACTTGCACCTTGTTGTTGTTCACTTTGCGATAGCGCATCGATATCAAACGAAACTTGTCCGCCCGTCATCGCCAAATAGACGTCTGCTAAAATTTCAGCATCGAGCAATGCACCATGGAAAGTACGGTCGCGTTGTGCGATTTCGTAGCGTCGTACCAAGGCATCCAAGGAGTTCTTTTGTCCAGGATGTTTGCTTTTTGCCATCGCTAAAGTATCTGTGACTTCACAGACTTCAGAGAGTGCTCCATGACCTGTACGTTTAAACTCCATATTTAAGAAGTTCATATCGAAGGTCGCGTTATGTGCAATAATCTCGGCGCCTTTTAAGTAGTCAAACAAAACATCTGCAATTTCTGCATATTTGGGTTTGTCTGTTAAAAACTCATCGGTAATGCCGTGGACATTGACTGAGTCGCCGACTTCCTTTTCAGGATTGATATAAATATGGATGGAGCTGCCTGTGAGTTTGCGATTGATCATTTCAATCGCGCCGACTTCAATAATACGATCGCTGTCCTGAAAATAGAAACCTGTGGTTTCGGTATCCAGAATTAACTGACGAGGACCAATGGCTTCAACGGTTGCAGGCGTAATCACAATATGCGGATGCGTTGTTGTAGTTTGTTTTTGTGAATCTTGAAGTGTTTCTACAGGAATGCTGGATTCAGCGACTTCATCTTCAATATAGTCAGGTTCCACAGGCTCAGCTTCTTCTCCAGCAAAATCTAGTCCGAAAGGGTCGTCAAAAAGCCAGTCGGATTCAGCTTTTTTTTTATCTTCAATGTTGTTTTCTAGTGCTGCTGTTAAATTTTTTGCGGTTTGGTCAGCGCCTAAATTCGCTAATTGGTCTGCCATTTCATTACCTGGGTGACCTGCATGACCTTTAATCCAGTTCCATTCGATGTCTCGACCTTGGCAAACGCTATCCAACTTTTGCCATAAATCGGGATTTTTAACATCTTTCCAGTTTTTCTTTTTCCAACCATGAATCCATTCAGTTATGCCTTGTTTGACATAGTTGGAGTCAGTCCAGATAATTAACTTGGCAGATTTGGGACAAGCGAGCACGCCTTCAATTGCTGCGGTCAATTCCATGCGGTTGTTGGTAGTATGTGTTTCTCCACCAAAAATTTTGCGTTCTTCGGTTGCTGTAACGATATAAGCTCCCCAACCTCCGAGTGCGCCATCCTTACCATTTCCACGACAAGCGCCATCGACATAGAGCGTAATTGTTTCAGACATAAAGGGTCATCCAGCCAGCAAAGAAAGTTAACAGAAGCGAATCTAATCTCGTATTGTATAACGCATTTGTGCTTTGGGAGTGTATTACATGGTTAAATTTTAATTTCTTGTAACATTTATCATGGAATCGCGCTAAATTATTGCCTTGAGTCTCTGCCGTGCTTCACTACAATGGCAGTGCTAAAAATAAATTTTATACGAGTTGTTTGGATTTTTTTATGTATAAACCAACCACGTTCTTGTGGCAGCCCTCGGTTCCGACATTATTTAAGATTACTGTATTGGGCTCTGCACTTGCTGCATTAGGATTAACCACAGGTTGTGCATCGAGCCAGAGTGCAACCAAGGCTGCTGCATCAAAACAGGTTGGCTCGAATTATTTAGATGCAAATAGTTTAGATTCTTTGGAAGATCTTTTATCTGCCACCGATATGCGTGCCGTAGAAGGGGATCGTCTGCTTATTTTAAAACATGGTGATGTGTGGAAGCGCATGACCGTCGGTTTTAAAATGGATCTCAATCATTGGGATTCGCGTATTGAAGCACAGCGCAATTGGTTCGTCTCTCGACAACCCTATATTGAGCGTTTAAGCGCACGTGCATCACGTTATCTTTACCATACTGTAAAAGAAGCCGAGCGTCGTGGTTTACCAACTGAACTTGCGTTATTGCCGATTATTGAAAGTTCTTATGACCCTGCTGCAACCAGTAGTGCAGCGGCAGCAGGACTTTGGCAGTTTATTCCAAGTACGGGACGTATTTACGGGCTTAAACAGTCGGGTATGTATGATGGTCGTCGTGATGTGGTCGAATCTACCCGTGCAGCTTATGAATTTTTAGGTAGTCTGTATAACCAGTTTGGTTCTTGGGAGTTGGCTTTGGCTGCGTACAACGCAGGTCCAGGTCGAATTCAGCAAGCGATTAACCGTAACCGTGAGGCGGGTTTACCTACCGATTATTGGTCTTTACGGTTACCGCAAGAAACCATGAATTATGTGCCACGTTTCTTGGCAGTGGCGCAGATTATTAAGAATCCGAACGCTTATGGTGTGACATTACCCCCGATTGCCAACCGACCACACTTTAGAGAAATTAGTGTAGGGCCAGCAAACTTAAATGATGTTGCTGCGATTACGGGTTTAAGCCGGGCCGAATTGTATGCGCTCAATCCAGGGCATCGTGGTGATCAGATTGATAGTAGCAGCCCAATGCGTATTTTGATCCCTGCGGATATTAGTCCATCGATTGATGCAAAATTATCTAAATTACAATCAAGCTCGGGCGGTTTATGGGCAAGTGCTGTACCTATTACGAACAATAGTTCGACTGCGACAGTCATTACGCCAAGTAAAGCTACACCACCGACTTTGCTTGCCAGCAACACCACGAAAACAACAAGTTCGAAAACGACCACTACAGTGACGACCAATACAGGCCGTCCTTTATCCACTACACCACGCGGTGCGGATGCTTTAGCGGCTTTTGCTTCGAATACAGTTGTTCCGAGCGCACCACGTATTCCTGTTGCAGTTACACCTGCCAAAGATGTGAAACCAGTGAGTGTGGAACCACCAATTTCTGCAGTGGAACGTGAGCAGATTATGGCCGTGGTTCAAGCGGAAGATGCAACCAAAACAGTGGATCAGGTCTTACAACCTGTGGCAACTAAGGCTGAACAAGAACAAGTGGTTGCAGAGATCAAACAGATTGCACCGCAAGGCACAGAAATTGTTGATCCTTATGATGGCAAGATTAAACTGACAGCGATTCAGACTAGCCAATCTGTAGCAGAGCAACAAGGTAAAGAGTTAACCAAAGGCTTTGCTTATCCAAAATCAGTAACGGATAATACCAAGTTGGACTCAGAAGAAGCCCAACTGAATAAAGATAAGAACTATGTGAAAACCGCTTCTGAAGTGGTGGTGGTGCCGCCTAAAGGTAAACGTACCACTTATACAGTTCTGCCAGGTGATACCTTGGCAACGATCGCAATGAAAAATGGCGTGAACTGGCGTGATATTGCCAAATGGAATCAGATTGATCCGAATGCAATGTTATTTGTGGGCACCAGTATTTATTTATACGATGCTAAACCCGTTGTGCAAGATCGTCCTGCTAATAGTGCCAATAGCAAACCCGACAGTTATGTGGTGCAAGCCAATGACAATTTGACCAGTGTGGCGAATCAATTCGGTTTATCGGTGAAACAGTTGGCGGACTTTAACGATTTAACTGTAACTAGCGGTTTATTTGTGGGTCAGAAGTTGTCTTTAAAAGACAACAGTTCAAGTACGGCGAAGAAATCGACTGAAAAAGCCGTGGCAAAGAGCAGCATTAAAACCAAATCCTACGTGGTGAAACGCGGTGAGTATTTAAAGCTGATTGCTGACCGCTATGCATTATCTAACCAAGAGTTGGCAGAATTAACATCGGGCTTAAATGCAGGTAGTAATTTGATGGTTGGACAAAAAATTAATGTTCCAATCAATACTGTTAATCAGGAAGCATCGACATCGGAAAAACATGCCACGGCAAAAGTGGACAGTCCAAATATTGATATCAATATTAAAACTGAAACGTATAAAGTTCAGCGTGGCGATACGCTATATAGCATTGCATCACAGTCTAAAATGTCACTGAGTGATTTGGCTGAACTAAATAAAATTTCGGCCAGCAGTGGTGTTTATGTTGGACAAACCATCAAAGTGCCAGCAGGTTCTACAGTGCCTGAAAGCTATGTGGTGCAATCTGGCGATAGTTTGTCTGCCATTGCCAGTAAATATAATTTAAGCCAAGAGAATTTAGCGAACTTAAATGGAATTGGTCGTCATGCCAATGTTCGTGTTGGGCAGCGATTAAAACTCACAGGGGAAGTTCCTGAGATTGAACAGCCAAGTGAGAGTTCGGTTACTACAAAAGACACGCATGTAGTGAAATCGGGTGAGACCTTAGGCAGTATTGCCAAGAAATATCATTTGCAGTTGAGTTATTTGGCAACGTTGAATGATTTATCAACTAATGCTTCGGTTCGTATTGGGCAGCGTTTAAAAGTTGAAGGTGATTTGCCAAGCAAGACCACGACCAAAGCTGATGCAACTGTGAAAAAGAGCAGTGCAAGCAGTAAAGATACTGAAAAATATACAGTAAAATCGGGTGAATCATTAAATTCAATTGCGAGTCGTACGGGTATTTCAGTTGCTGAATTGGCAAGTCTAAACGATATGAGTTCGCGTACTGGTTTACAGGTCGGTCAAACCATTCTAATTCCTAAAACGGTGAAAGAATATAAAGTGAAATCAGGTGATAATCTGATTCGCTTGGCTGCACGTTATGGTGTTGAGGCGAGTGCTTTGGCTGAAATGAATGATTTGAAGCCATCCGCACAGTTAAAAATTGGTGATGTGATTAAAGTCCCGAATCTTTAATTCGTCAATCTAAGATGTCGGTAGTTCGTTTAACGAGCCAAAAAGTTGCCATGCTATTGCTATGTTTAAGCAGTGGTATGGTGACGCAGCAAGTGTGGTCAGCTTTGCAGACCACACCGTATATTGCTGTACATGGTCAGCCTAAATATACCAAGCTCAAGGCAATGCCTTATGCCAACCCACAGGCACCCAAAGGGGGATATATCAGTACTGCGGCAAATGGTACTTTTGATAATCTCAACAGTATGAATGGCAAAGGCAGTGCAACAGAGGGCGTAAATTATCTATTTGATACCTTAATGGATAATTCTTTAGATGAATCTGGGGTGATGTATCCGTTATTGGCAGATCAAGTCACATTTGATCCTGTAAATCCGCAATTTATTATTTTTCATTTGAATCCTCAGGCGCGTTTTAGCAATCGAATGCCTGTGACAGCAGAAGATGTTAAATTCAGTTTTGATACTTATCAAAGCAAAGCCAACTTAGGTTTGCAGATGTATTTGTCCAATTTGGCGAAAACAGAAGTACTGTCCAAATCACAAGTTAAATTTAGTTTTAAATCCAGTAAAAGTAAGGAAATGCCGCTGATTGTGGCAAGTCTCCCTATTTACTCCAAGCAAGACTGGAAAAATAGAGATTTCACCCGAATTACGCTACAGCCGATTTTAGGTTCTGGCCCTTATTTAATTGAGCGCATTGATGCAGGGCGCAGTATTACCTATAAGCGCAATCCGAATTATTGGGCAAAAGATTTAATGGTCAATCGTGGGCGTTATAATTTTGATCGGCTGCGATATGTCTATTACCGCAATAATGATATCGCCTTTGAAGGGTTTAAGTCGGGTCAATATACTTTACACGAAGAAAAGAAAACCAAGACATGGGTTACAGGCTATCAATTCCCTGCAGTAAAAGCAGGGTTGGTCAAGCAATATAGCCAGCGTTTGGCACGACCTGTAGTCAATCAAAGCTTGGTATTGAATACGCGGAAAGCGCCATTTAACGACATTTATTTTCGTCAGGCACTCAGTTATGCCTACGATTTTGAATGGCTGAATAAAGCTTTGTTCTATGGACAGTATCAGCGTTTGCAAAGCCATTTTCAGAACAGCGAGTTGGCAGCAATGGGACAACCGAGTGCTGCTGAATTAAAATTATTACAACCTTATTTACCCAAGTTACATCCTGTGCAACGACAAGGTGTACTCTCCAATTGGCAGTATCCTAAATCGGATGCGGGTGGATTCAATCGCCTGAATTTACTCCAAGCACGTACTATTTTGCTGAAGGCGGGTTATCAATATCGACAAGGGCAGTTGTATGGTAAAAATGGACGGGCGATCCAGTTTGAAGTTTTGCTCTATCAAGAAGGTGCACAGCGTACAATTATGCCGTGGATTCGAAACCTAAAAAAATTAGGTATCAATGTGAAGCTGCGTCAGGTTGATGTCTCGCAATATATGGAGCGGATGCGTCGTTACGAATTTGATGTAACCACTTTGGAAATGCCACAATCGCTTTCACCTGGTAGCGAGCAAGCACAAATGTGGAGCAGTAGTGCTGCACGTGAGTTTGGTAACTATAATTATGCAGGCATTCAAAATGCTGCCATCGATGCTGCTGTGCAACAAGTGATTCAAGCACCGAATCGAGAGCAACTAATTTTACGCACCCGAGTGTTGGATCGGTTATTGCGTGCAGGTTACTATCAAATCCTAACCTATGGTAAAAATGACAATTGGTATGCCTATTGGAATATGTATCAACAGCCGAAAGTTAAACCAAAACTATCTTTGGGTTTAGATTATTGGTGGAGTGACCCCACACAAGCCAAAAAGGTCAGTCAATATCTCGGTAAATAACGACGAGAGGGCATCTCCATTTTGAGTGATGCAGCCAGATTTGGGGGATAAATAATGCTGAAGATAAGGATAAGCAATTGGGTACGTATATTCTAAAAAGGTTATTCCTGATCATTCCAACCTTATTTTTTATTCTGTGCATTAATTTTGCCGTGATTCAGATTGCCCCAGGTGGACCTGTAGAGCGCGCCATTCAGCAAGCAGAGTCTTTTCAGCGCTTGCAAGCCGCAAAAGCAGGTATCTCTACAGAAAACAGTAATTATCAAGGTGCGAAAGGTCTGAGTCACGAGATGCTTCGCCAGATTGAGGCCCAGTATGGTTTTGATCAGCCTGCGTATATACGTTTTGGCGTGATGCTTAAAAACTACCTGAGCTTTGATTTTGGTGTCAGTTTTTTTAAAGATAAACCAGTGACGCAATTAATTTGGGAAAAAATGCCCGTCTCTGTTTCACTCGGGCTGTGGAGCAGTTTGCTGATTTATTCTATTGCGATTCCCTTAGGAATTAAAAAAGCCAAGCAACATGGTTTATGGTTTGATAAAACCACTTCTCTTATTTTAGCCGTTGGCTATGCTGTTCCTGCTTTTGTTTTTGCTATTTTGTTGATTGTATTCTTTGCTGGTGGTAGCTATTTTCAATGGTTCCCATTGCAAGGTTTGGTCTCGGATAATTTTCAACAATTGAGTTTGCTGGGCAAAATTCAAGACTATTTCTGGCATTTAAGCCTGCCTTTATTGGCGATGGTTTTGGGCGGTTTTGCCAGTTTGGCTTATTTGACCAAATATTCTTTTTTGGAAGAACTAAACAAACCTTATGTTTGGGCAGCTCGTGCCAAAGGACTGAGTGAATCTCGTGTTCAGTATGGGCATATATTTCGAAATGCTGTATTGGTGATTATGGCGGGTTTACCCGAAGCATTGGTCAGTATTTTCTTTGTTGGCAATTTATTTATTGAGATTGTATTTAACCTTGATGGCTTAGGATTGTTGGGATTTGAAGCCATTATTCAGCGCGATTATCCTGTCATCTTCGGCACGTTATTTATCTTTACCTTATTGGGCTTAATTCTGCGTTTAATTTGCGATGTGCTCTATCAATGGGTTGACCCACGAATTGATTTTGAATCACGAGGGAAACACTAATGTCTCCCATGATTCAAACACGTCTACAGCGTTTTAGACAAAACCGTTTGGGGTTTGTTTGCTTTATTTTATTTAGCCTGATTTTTGCGGTGTCATTAGCTGCGGACTTAATTGCCAATGAAAAACCCTTATTGGTCAAATATCAGCAGTCTTTTTATTTTCCTGTATTTAAGAGCTACCCCGAAACCACTTTTGGCGGGGTATTTGAAACAGAAGCCGATTATAAAGATCCTGTAGTAGAGCAATTGATTGCTGATCAGGGCTGGGCGGTATGGCCTGTGATTCGGTACGCGGCACAAACGCCAAATTTAGATTTAGCTGTCCCTGTTCCATCAAAACCGACAACGCAAAATTGGTTAGGGACGGATGATCAAGGCAGAGATGTCCTCGCCAGAATTTTGTACGCCTTACGTGTTTCGCTATTGTTTGGTTTTGCTTTAACGCTATTTTCGGCAGTGATTGGTATCTTTATTGGCGCAATACAAGGCTACTATGGCGGTTGGATCGATTTAATCGGTCAGCGGTTATTAGAAGTGTGGGGTGGTTTACCCATGCTATTTATGGTCATGATTTTAGTCAGTATTTTTACCCCAAGTGTGTATTGGCTATTTCTCATCATGTTGTTCTTTGGTTGGACCACATTGGTAAATTTGGTTCGGACGGAGTTTTTACGTGCGCGCAATTTAGATTATGTTCGAGCCGCCCGTGCTTTGGGTGTTGCGGACACACGTATTATTGTTCGACATATTTTACTCAACGTGATTAGTTCGAGTTTGTCACAGCTCCCTTTTATGCTCACTGCCAATATTACTGCTTTAGCCGCATTAGACTTTTTGGGGCTTGGATTGCCTGCTGATACGGCCTCCTTGGGGGAAATTTTGCTACAAGGTAAAAATAACTTAAATGCGCCGTGGTTGGCTTTATCCGGTTTTTTTACTCTCGCTATAGTCTTGTCACTCTTGATTTATATTGGGGAGGCGGCGCGAGATGCATTCGATCCACGACAATAATCATGCAGCAAGTGTGATTCTAGATGTTCAGAAATTGCATATTCAACACGAACAAACGACATTACTGGACAATTTATCCTTTCAACTGCATCGGGGTAAAACATTGGCTTTGGTGGGGGAAAGTGGTTCGGGTAAAACGATCAGTTGTTTGGCACTGTTAGGTTTATTGCCCCCAAGTTTGCTCAGATCAGGCAGGGTAGATTATGCTGATATTGATTTACTCAAACTTTCTGCACCGCAATTTCAGTCTATTCGGGGTCATAAAATTGCCCTAATTTTCCAAGACCCAATGGCAGCATTGAATCCATTACATCAGGTTGAAAAAATTGTTGGGGAAGCCTTAATTTTACAAGGCTTGTCCAAGCAGTCTGTCCGTCAGCAGGTGATGCAGTTATTACAGGATGTTGGATTAACTCAAACAGAAGCCCTTCTGAAGCGTTATCCGCATCAGCTTTCGGGTGGTCAGCGACAGCGGGTAATGATTGCTGCTGCCTTAGCATTAGACCCTGAAATTTTAATTGCAGATGAACCGACAACTGCTTTGGATGTGACCCTGCAAGTACAGATTCTAGATTTAATTAAGACGCTGCAACAGCAGCGTAAGATGTCACTGATTTTGATTAGCCATGATTTGAATTTGGTTCGCCAATATGCGGATGATGTGATTGTGATGAATCAAGGGCGTGTCGAGCAACAGGGTACTACCGAGCAGGTATTTCAACATCCTGCAACGGATTATACCCATGAATTGATGAACCATAATTTTGGTGAAGCACTCGCACCTTCCGTGACTCCAACAGTCCTGCAACTAGAACAGTTATTGGTGCAGTATCCAATTAAACAAGGTTGGCTAAATCGCGTGATGGGGCAACAGATTGCGGTTGAAATTCCTCATCTAGCGTTAATGCAGGGGGAATGTATTGGTATTGTGGGGGAAAGTGGGTCGGGTAAAAGTTCTTTGGCCTTAGCTATTGTGCGTTTGGTTCAGAGTCAAGGACAGATCCTGTTTCAGCAGCAGAATTTAAATACCTTGAATCAAAAACAATTACGTCCGCTTCGTGCCAATTTCCAGATTGTTTTTCAAGATCCTTTTAGCAGCTTAAACCCACGTTTAACTGTGCAACAGATTATTGCTGAAGGATTGACGCTTAGTCATCAACATGAAAATCATATTGAAGCGAAAGTGCATCAGGCTTTATTGGATGTCGAGTTAGATGACAGTTTCAAGCATCGTTATCCACATGAACTATCAGGCGGTCAGCGCCAACGGGTTGCTTTGGCTCGCGCACTGGTGTTACAGCCGCAGTTGATTATCTTGGATGAACCGACATCTTCTTTAGACCGTACGACACAACGGGCTATTGTACAGCTATTGCGACGCTTACAGCAGCAGTATCAACTGAGTTATTTGTTGATTAGCCATGACCTACATGTAGTGCGTGCGATCAGTCAAAAAGTTTTGGTATTACGCGCGTCGCAAGTGATAGAAATGCAGACCACGGAAGCACTGTTTGCTCATCCCTTGCACTTGTATACTCAGCAATTGATCCAAGCCAGTCAATATCATTCAATTGACAAAGTTGACAAAATAAATTGTCAGAAATGACTTGACCTCATTGGCAAACCGATTAGAGTAAAACATCTAAATAAAATAATGAGGAAGTTCACATGAGTCACATTGCAGCGCCTTTGCAAATCCGAAATACCACTTTTAAGAACCGTATCATTAAAGGGGCAATGAGTGAGGCTTTAGCCAACCATGCAGGGCAACCGAATCAATTACATTTAGGTTTATATGAAGCTTGGGCAAAAGGTGGCTTGGGCTGCGCCATTACGGGTAATGTGATGGTAGATTTTCGTGCCAAAAATGAACCTGGGGTCGTGGTCGTAGAATCTGAACGTGACATAGCTGAACTGAGTCAGTGGGCGGCTTTGGGTAAGCAATATGGGATGGTACAGTTGGTTCAATTGTCACATCCAGGACGACAATGCCCGAAAGGTCTAAATAAAGAAACCGTAGCACCTTCGGCAGTAGCGTTTAGCCCGATGCTTGCCACCACTTTTGGTACACCACGTGAACTTCGTGAAGATGAAATTTTAGACATTATTCAACGCTTTGCTCGTTCAGCACAGATTTGTGAAAAAGCAGGATTTGAAGGCGTTCAATTACATGGTGCACATGGTTATTTGATTAGTCAGTTTCTCTCGCCATTGACCAATAAACGTCAAGATCAATGGGGCGGTAGTATTGAAAATCGTATGCGCTTTTTGTTGGAAATTTACCAAGCTGTTCGCGCAGCGACATCAGATAACTTTATTATTTCGGTTAAACTGAATTCTGCCGATTTCCAACGTGGGGGGATCACTGAAGAAGATGTGATTGCTGTGTTTAAAGCGATTGATGCAGCAGGGATTGACCTGATTGAAATTTCGGGTGGTACCTATGAAGCACCTGCTATGGCAGGAGCAAAAGAAGATAAACGTAAAGCCAGCACCATCGCTCGCGAAGCCTATTTCCTCGACTTTGCTGAAAAAATTCGTCAACAAGTCAGTTGTCACTTGATGGTGACAGGTGGCTTCCGTACAGCGCAAGGCATGAATGCTGCACTTGACAGTGGTGCCTGTGATTTTATTGGAATTGCGCGCCCATTTGCCGTAGAAACTGATTTGACCGAACGTTTATTGGCTGGGCAAGATGTTCGTTATGCAGTGGATAAAATTAAAACAGGTATTCCAATGGTGGATAAAATGGCCATTATGGAAATTATTTGGTATGCCGCTCAATTTAAGACCATTGCACAGGGTAAACAGCCAAATCCGAAACTTTCTCCGCTTAAAGTGTTCTTCCATTATGTGAAGGGGAATTTAAAAGCCGTGATTCAAGGGCAAATCAACTCCCGTAAAAGCGCATAATATTAGTTGGCTTCGACCCAATACTGTTTGAAGATTGAGGCAGACCATTGACCTTTTGACAAAGCGCGTTGAAAGGCGGGTCTGTCTTCAATCTGTTGTAAATAGGTATTGATCGCTGGGTAGTGCATATAACGGTCATTTAGATGGGTGCAGGCGTGTAATGGAAACCAGAGCAAGATATCTGCAATAGTCAATTGGGAGCCTGCCACCCACGGTTGTGTGGTGAGATGCTGATTGATCATTTGCATTTGTTGTTGCAGTAGGGGATTTAAATAGCCTTGGTTAAATCCATATTGAATGGCTCGTGGAATAAAACGGATAAGCCAAGGTGTTTTGATCGCCAATTGGGAAAAGATCTGTTTTAACGCCAAATTTGGCATAAATGTGGCTTCAGCGAAGTTTTTCCAATAGTAGTAATCCACTAAGGCAGAACCGTCTAAATTGATTGCACCTAAACATTGTTGGCGAGCACTGAACCATTCAGCAATGGCACTGGTTTCAGATAAGAAAAAAGTGTGCTCAAGTTCTGTTATTTTGACTGTTGGAAATTTTGCCAAAGGGTGTGCTTGTTGTAATTGACGCGTATTGGCATCGTTTAGTGTGTCGAAAACCAAAATGTCATAATCGAGATCGAGTTCTTCGAAAAGCCAGACAATACGTTGTGAGCGTGAATTGGGCTTATGGTAAAGTTGAATCTGCATTTTGTTGTTTCAGTTGCCTTTTATTCAATATAGTTTTTATGTTGCTGAAAGAGAGCATAACTCAAAATATAGACATAAAAAAACCTGAGTCATTTTGCTCAGGTTTTTTTTAAGAGATAAACATCTCTGAATATGGCGTCCCTACGGGGATTCGAACCCCGGTTACCGCCGTGAAAGGGCGATGTCCTAGGCCTCTAGACGATAGGGACTTAATGAGGCAGGTACTTCTGAAAGCTAAACCATGAATTAAATGGCGTCCCTACGGGGATTCGAACCCCGGTTACCGCCGTGAAAGGGCGATGTCCTAGGCCTCTAGACGATAGGGACGTTTCAGAGGTGGGCGTATATTAGGGCGAATATAGGGGAGTGTCAAACGTTTTTTTGAGCATAATCATTAAAAAAGAATTGAGTGAATAAAAAGAATACAAAATGTGGAAATATAATTTAGATCGTTTATTTTTCGAGCTTTAATACATCCACAATGCTTTTGATAACAGCTGGATGTTCTAAATAACCTGTAATTTGATGAGGCTTATCCACAAGTGTAGTGATTGCTTGATTAATGATCGGTGGTTCAAAATTGAAAGGTGGTTTAGATAATGGGAAGGCGGTCATGAAATCATCAGGGGAATAAAAATTAAACCAATCGCCATGTAGCTGAGGTGGTCGAGAAATCGGTAAAGTCAGTTTTTCTTGAATGACTTTAAATGCAAGCGGGGAACCCAGTGTAATAAAACGGTGCACCCTAAAATGGGTAAATTGATGCAATAAGTTATAGGCAATCACTGTACCCAATGAATGCGCCACAATAATATGATCTTTGCTTGGATGAAGATGCGACATAATTCTGTGGTGAACTTCATGCATAAAATTAGAATTGGATAAGTATAAATAGGTCTCGATGAGAAATTTATGCATGAGTGTTTCATGGAGTTTGGGGTAATGATTGAGGAACATGATTAATTCTTTAAATGCATGGTCTTTGGTGAGTGCTGAAATGACAGCCAAACGCTGGGTAAGTGACTCAGATTGCTCTGGATTGAAACAGGGTAAGGTAGTGATACATGGGCTATGCTCTGGAACAATTGATGTGTTATGCCAAAGATGAAACGGAAAATATAAATGCAACAATGATTTAGGGAGCAGTGTATTTAAATCTAAACTATTATTGAGTTGGTGTTTGGTCAGTAAGTCACCATAAAAGGGGAGATTGATATCCAGTGATTCAAGTTCTATATTTTGCTCTGCATGGCTCAAGCCGGCTTTAAATAGATTTAACCAGTATTGTTTTAATGTTTTCTCATCATAATTTTGTTGATTCATACCATGAATAAAAATAATTTTCATACAGGGTCAGGCTTTTTACAGAGGATATTATCTGTATTTAGCTTAAAAAAAAGAGTGGTACTTGACCACTCTTTTTATGTGTTAGTTTTGCTTTCGATAAAAAATATAATAACTTAGATAACACAAGGCAATAAAGATTAAACAGCCAATAAAGCCTGCAATCATTTCAGGGTCTGCTGCCATACTGATGCCAGTAATAAAACAGAATACAAAACCTAAAATTGGCACAATTGGAAATAGTGGTGCTGCAAAGCCTAACTCTTTCGCAGTATGGCCTTGCTTATACCATTGGCGACGGAAATTGAACTGGCTTAAGCAGATACTCATCCACACCACGACCATCGTAAATGCAGCTACACCCAGTAGGTTTTTGAAAATGGTTTCAGGCGCAAATTGTTCAGACAGTAATCCCGGAATTGCACCAAACATGGTGACAATAATGGCAACAAAAGGAATGCCTTTGTGATTTAGCTTAGAGAACACTTCGGGTAGTTGCTTTTTGTAAGATAAAGACCACATCATACGTGAAGCAGCATATAAGCCTGAATTTGCCGCTGAAAGAAGTGCGGTAATAATCACAAAGCGGATGATGTCTTCTGCATGTGGAATCCCAATATAGTTAAACACGGTCACAAAGGGGCTGCTGCTCACGCCATTACCACCTAAGCCCGCCATTTCATGTGGCAGTAGGGCGCTGATCACGACAATTGTGCCTACAAAGAAGATGAGCAAACGCCAAATAGCAGCATTAATTGCTTTAGGCACATTTTTCGCTGGATCTTGAGTTTCACCTGCCGCAACACCAATTAACTCTGTGCCTGAAAAGGCAAAGTTCACAATCAGCATGGTCGCAAAAATAGGGAAGAAGCCCTGTGGAAACCATCCTTCTGCGGTCAAATTGCTAAATAGAGGTGCAGAGCTATAACCTTGGAAAGACAGCACACCAAAAATGGCCAATAAACCCAAAATAATAAAACTAATAACAGTCACGACTTTGACCAGAGACAGCCAGAACTCTGATTCAGCAAACAGGCGAGTTGAACTCATGTTTAAGCTAAAAATAATGGCGGCAAATATGAGCGTCCAAATCCATACAGATATATGGGGAAACCATTCTTGCATAAGCAACGCAGCAGCAGTGAATTCAGTGCCGAGTGTTGCCGTCCAAGTCAGCCAATATAGCCATGTAATCGTGTAGCCTGTCCCTGGACCAATATACTTTTGTGCATAAGCACCGAAAGAACCCGATACAGGCATATGTACCGCAAGTTCTCCCAGACATAGCATCACCATATAGGCAATAATTCCACCTAAAATATAAGCGATGATGGCACCTACAGGCCCCGTTTGTGCAATGACTTCACCCGACCCTAAAAATAGACCGGTACCGATTGCACCACCAAGTGAAATCATAACCAGATGTCGAGTACTCATAGCGCGTTTTAAAGGCGCAGAATTGCCCTGATGCATAGCATCATTCGGAGATTGAGATGACTGCATAAGAGAGAGAAAATAGAATAATGAAGCGCGCTATTGTAGTGCAAAACTACAAATCTGCAATCGAATAATAATGAATTATGCGTTTTGAATGATCGTATAAACGATAGATGGCGTCCCTACGGGGATTCGAACCCCGGTTACCGCCGTGAAAGGGCGATGTCCTAGGCCTCTAGACGATAGGGACGTTGCGAGGTGATGCGTATATTATGTATTTTTTTCTTTACTGTCAAATAAGTTATTACAATATTTCAAAAATAAGGGTTTGTTTGTGTAAAAAATGTCTTACTTGTAGGATATAACGCAATTTTTTACGTTTCGACCCACTCGATATCTCTATTTCTTTTATTGGTAAGGGCAAGCTTAATTCATCCGATGGCCTAAGCCTGGAGGGTTTGATGTGGCTCTGAGAGTTGTTTTAATTCGATTATATGTATTTGATATCGAGAAAACCGAAATTTCAATAGCTTGGATTCATAGAAAAATGAAAGCACCAAGCACATTTAATGTTCAGGTGTTTGATATGGGGTGTGAGCTTTATCTGACTTTGCCGCATTAGATGAGGGCGGTGCAGGTTCTTGCTGTTTATTGGCAATATAGAGATAAACAGCAGAAGGTGCAAGAATGAGTAAAACCAGTAATATTTTCTTTAACATGAGTTAATGGTAAAAAATAAACACAAGAGTATAAACAATTCTTAAAAATAGAATGCGATGAAAATTTTAAAATAAAAGTTTTGCGAGTGCAAATAGATGGCGTCCCTACGGGGATTCGAACCCCGGTTACCGCCGTGAAAGGGCGATGTCCTAGGCCTCTAGACGATAGGGACGTTTAGAAGATGGCGGTATCTTATTGATCCGCCACCATAGTGTCAAGTAGGTGAGGAGATAGTTTGTTCAAAATATAGCAAAACAGTTCAGCAGTCTTTTGAGTGTCATACAAAGCCGAGTGTGCTTCTTTACCATCGAACTCAATTCCAGCTTGAATACATGACTTGGCAAGTACCGTTTGACCAAAGGTAATCGCACTTAAAGTCACTGTATCAAACACAGAGAAGCTGTGAAATGGATTCTGATTTTTAGTGCCCGTGCGCGCAATTGCTGCCTGAACAAAACCTAAATCAAAGTGTGCATTATGACCGACCAAAATAGCATGGGTGCAATTTTGTTGGCGACGCACTTCATTCACGGCTTTAAAAATACGTTTTAGTGCTGATTTTTCATCTTCAGCCATTGCAACACGCATAGGATTAAATGGGTCAATCCCAATAAAATCTAATGAGCGTCGATCTAGATTGGCACCTGCAAATGGATTGATGTGTGCATGATGGGCTTCACCTGGAACGAATTGGCCTTCAGCATTATAAATAATTGGAATCGCAGCTATTTCTAGCAACGCGTCAGTTTGCGAATTAAAACCTGCAGTTTCGACGTCGACTACCACAGGTAAAAATCCACGGAAACGCTGACCAATTACTGGTAGAGTTTCATTTGTCACACTTTTCTCCACTGGATGGTTTTACCTGCATAAAGCGGGATAATTTTGTCACCATCTAAATAATCAAAACTTTCAGGAATGACTTGCTCTTCTTTAACCAGTGTAATGGTTTCAGTATTACGCGGAAGACCATAAAAGTCTGCACCAAAAAGGCTGGCAAAGCCTTCAAGGCGTTCGAGTTTGTTTACTTGGTCAAAAGCTTGAGCATATAGTTCAATTGCTGTTGGTGCGCTATAGCAACCCGCACAACCACAGGCATTTTCTTTGGCATTTTTTGAGTGTGGTGCACTGTCTGTGCCTAAGAAAAATTTAGGATTGCCACTGGTTGCCACTTCCAACAGGGTTTGTTGGTGTGTTTGGCGCTTTAAAATTGGCAAGCAGTAGAAATGAGGCTTAATCCCGCCAACCAACATGTCGTTACGGTTGAACAATAAATGTTGAGGCGTAATTGTTGCAGCAACATTACGGTCTTGTTCTAACACAAAATGTGCAGCCTCACTGGTAGTAATGTGCTCAAGTACCAATTTCAATTTCGGGAACTGTTTTAATAGTGGTGCTAAAACTTCATCTAGGAAACGTTTTTCACGGTCAAAAATATCGACGTGATTATGTGTGACTTCACCATGTAACAGTAATGGTACTTGATGTTCTTCAAGTTGCTCAATCACCGCGTACACTTTACGAATATCGCTTACGCCATTGTCCGAGTTGGTGGTTGCACCCGCAGGATAAAGCTTGATGGCATTAACAAACTCAGAGTCTTTAATTTTTTTGACTTCGCTTGCAGGCGTGCTATCAGTAAAATACAGCACCATACGAGGGTCAAATGCGTTACCTTCAGGCACATGTGCCATAATTCGCTCACGATAAGCAAGCGCTTCTTCCACAGTTTTTACAGGTGGAACAAGGTTTGGCATACAAATCGCACGCTTAAATTGCTTAGCTAAATCTGGAACAGTGCGTTTCAGGGCAAGACCGTCACGTAAGTGGGCATGCCAATCGTCTGGCTGCAAAAGAGTAATCGTATTCAAGGCGATTTCGGACTAAAAAATAAATCAGATGATAATCTATATCAGTCTGTAATGCTAAGCTGAATTACAGATAAATGGCTTAATTCTGGTAAATAAAAAAGGCTTTTTTATTGTTTTTGTGTGATTGAGAAATGTCAAAAGCAATCAGTTCTCTGATTAATGCCATTTCATCTGCGAAGAATCAATACGGGTAGGATGAGACTCATAAAAATAAAAAACCGCCAACTTAGGACGGTTTTTTATTTAAGTGTTCAGCAATTGAAAACTTAGTTTTTGTCTTTCAATTGTGGAACTGCAGAGCCAGTACCTACAGCTAACAAACCAGAGTTTGTATAAATGCCGAGTTTTGCACGTGTATCTGTAATATCGAGGTTACGCATAGTAAGCTGACCAATACGATCCATTGGCGTAAACATTGAATCACCTTTCTCCATCGTTAAACGCTCAGCTTCATATGTGAGGTTCGGAGATTCGGTGTTCATGATGGTGTAGTCATTACCACGGCGTAATTCTAAAGTCACTGTACCCGTAATGGCTTTAGCCACCCAACGTTGTGCAGTTTCACGCAGCATAAGCGCTTGAGAATCGAACCAACGGCCTTGGTATAACAAACGACCTAAACGTAAACCGTTAATACGGTATTGTTCAATCGTGTCTTCGTTGTGAATACCAGTAACTAAACGTTCGTAAGCAATATGAAGAAGGGCCATACCCGGTGCTTCATAAATACCACGAGATTTCGCTTCGATAATACGGTTTTCGATTTGGTCAGACATCCCTAAACCATGACGACCACCGATACGGTTCGCTTCAAGAATAAAGTCGACTGGATTTTCAAAACGTTGACCGTTGATTGCAACAGGAAAACCTTCTTCAAAAGTAATTGAAACTTGTTCAGCTTCAACTTTTACATCGTCTTTCCAGAACGCAACGCCCATGATTGGATCAACGATTTTGATGCCTGCATTGAGGTATTCAAGGTCTTTTGCTTCGTGAGTTGCACCCAACATGTTCGAGTCAGTTGAGTAAGCTTTCTCTTTCGACATTTTGTAGTCAAAACCATTGTCGATGAGGAACTGTGACATTTCTGCACGGCCGCCTAACTCATCAATAAATGTTTGGTCTAACCACGGTTTGTAAATTTTAAGTGCAGGATTGGTCAACAAGCCATAACGATAGAAACGTTCAATATCGTTGCCTTTATACGTTGAGCCATCACCCCAGATGTTCACGTCATCTTCTTTCATCGCGGTAACAAGCATTGTACCTGTTACTGCACGACCAAGCGGAGTCGTGTTGAAATATGGCATACCGCCAGTGCTGATATGGAATGCACCACACTGAATTGCCGCAATACCTTCAAGTGCAAGTTGTAAACGGCAGTCTACTAGACGTGCTTTTACTGCACCATAAGCTTCCGCTTTTTTCGGAATGGCATCGTAGTCATCTTCATCAGGTTGACCTAAGTTTGCCGTATATGCGTAAGGCTCTGCGCCTTTTTGTTTCATCCACAATAAAGCAGCTGAAGTATCTAGACCACCAGAGAAGGCAATACCAACTTTTTTGCCAACTGGGACATTCTGCAAGATAGTTGCATTATCAGTCATTGTTAATCCTAACGATATAAATATAGGCACCGAGAATGGGTGGCCTGAAAGAATATATATTTTTGCGATTGTAGCACTTTTCCAGACGCTTGTTTTCGCAAAACAAAGTCAAAATAAAAAAAACAGTAAATTTTCTAATGGATATACGTAAATTAAAGCCCCCAAAAGCAGTATTTTGCTACGGTTTGAAGCTTTGTAATTCACATAAAAATCAGAGAACTGCCTTGAAGGCTGGATAAATCCTCAACAAACACATTAATTCGACTAAAGTTGAATAATTGTGCAGTCTGGTGTTGGTCGTTTAAAAAAAACAAATAAAAACAGTAGTGTTACAACAATTATTCATTTTTTATAAACGGAGTGTCTTGATGAAACAGATTTAAAATATTGGTATGACCAATATATTTATCATGCTTTTTTATTGACCTGTTTAAGGTTTGAAATTACTATAATGGTGCAAACAGCTATTATTTTTTTACACTTTTGGTTTATTGGTCTGACCAATTAGGTAGTTTTACCTCAGGATGATCTGACCAACTCAAGGCTCTAGTAAGCATTTCAAGGAGATGACAATGCTTCAACATTGGCAACAAGTTTACGATCCTATTGGCAATATCTGGCTTTCCAGTTTAATTGCACTTATTCCAATTATCTTTTTCTTTTTAGCCCTAGCGGTCTTTCGTATGAAGGGCAGTGTGGCAGGTACGATCACAGTTGTACTTGCACTGCTTGTTTCTTTATTTGCTTATAAAATGCCTTTGCTGATGGCTTTGGCATCCATGGTTTATGGTTTCTTCTACGGTTTATGGCCTATTGCGTGGATCATTATTGGCGCTGTTTTCCTGTATAAAATTTCGGTGAAGACCGGCCAGTTCGACATTATTCGTTCTTCTATTTTGTCGATTACTGAAGATCAGCGCTTACAAATGCTATTCGTGGGTTTTGCTTTTGGTACTTTCTTAGAAGGTGCAGCAGGTTTTGGTGCACCTGTGGCAATTACCGCAGCATTGTTGGTAGGTTTAGGTTTTAAACCTTTATATGCAGCAGGTCTTTGCTTAATTGTGAACACCGCGCCTGTGGCTTTTGGTGCGATGGGGATTCCAATTATTGTGGCAGGTCAGGTGTCTGGTGTAGACACACATGAGATCAGTCAGATGGTCGGTCGACAGTTACCATTTATGGTGCCCATCGTATTGATCTGGATCATGGCAATTATGGATGGTTGGCGCGGTGTGAAAGAAACATGGCCAGCCGTTATTGTTGGTGGTGGTTCATTTGCGATTGCACAATATTTAACTTCAAACTTTGTTGGTCCTGAATTACCAGATATTACGGCATCGATTGCTTCTTTGGTTTCATTAACGATTTTATTGAAATACTGGCAGCCGAAACATATTTTCCGTTTTGCCAATGAAGAAGGCAATGTTGATGAGAATTTAGCAGAACAAAAGCAAAAGAAATATTCAATTGCTCAAATTGCTAAAGCATGGTCACCTTTTGCAATTTTAACGGTGATGGTCACGATTTGGAGCGTAAAACCGTTTAAGGATTTATTTACCAAAGATGGCGCATTACATGACCTCGTGATTGCAATCAAAGTGCCATATTTGCATCAAATGATTCAAAAGATGCCACCTGTTGTTCCTGAAATTAAAGATTACGATGCAATTTATAAATTTGATTGGTTCTCGGCAACGGGTACTGCAATTTTAATTGCTGCAATCATCACCATTATTTTCTTAAAAATGAAGCCAAAAGAAGCAGTAATTACTTTTGGTGAAACTATTAATGAATTAAAAATTCCAATTTATTCTATTGGTATGGTGTTGGCTTTTGCTTTTATTGCTAACTATTCGGGCATGTCTGCAACATTGGCATTGGCGCTTGCCCATACAGGTCATGCATTTACCTTCTTCTCACCATTCTTAGGATGGCTTGGTGTATTCCTCACAGGTTCAGATACCTCTGCCAATGCTTTATTTGCTGCTTTACAGGCAACAACGGCACAACAAATTGGTGTACCAGAAGTGCTTTTGGTGGCGGCCAATACCAGTGGTGGTGTAACAGGTAAAATGATTTCGCCTCAATCGATTGCGATTGCCTGTGCAGCGGTAGGCTTAGTCGGTAAAGAGTCTGATTTATTCCGTTTTACCGTAAAACACAGTATAACGTTCACAATCATGATGGGTATTATTATTACCTTACAAGCCTATGTGTTCCCATGGATGATTCCATAACACAAATTGTGTACCAACGTTAAGGAAAGCAGATGAAAGTCTCCGATAAAGCTGTACAAAGCCTGCGTGTATTGATTGAACAAAGCAATATGCAAGTTGGAGACCGTTTGCCTGCTGAAAGAAAGTTGTGTGAGCAACTTGGTGTATCCCGTTCCTCTTTGCGAGAGGCAATACAGCAACTGACCAGTCAGAGTATGCTGGTCAGCAAAGTCGGTGCGGGAACTTATTTACAGCAATTACCCAGCTCTTGGTCGCAACATCAAATTGTGCAACCACTGAGTGAGTTAATTGATGAAGATCCTGCTTATCGTTTTGATGTGCAGGAAGCTCGAATTATTTTGGAGGGTGGCACGGCATGGCATGCGGCTTTACGTGCTACCCCTGAAGATATTCAGCACATCCGTGATTGTTATGACCAGATTACCCATTTTCAGTCTTTGGGCGATGATGAGCAAGCTGCACGCGCCGATGCCAATTTTCATCTGGCGATTGCAGAAGCTTCTCATAATTTGGTGCTGATTCAAGTCATGCGTGGCGTGTTCGATTTGTTGCAATTTAACGTGGCTTTAGGACGACGCAAAGTCTATTCCGAAGCACATCGTTTTGATCAATTGCATGAGCAACATTTGCAAGTGATTGATGCCATTGAGCGCCGAGACCCAGAAGCTGCACGCAAGGCTGTGTGTGGGCACATTGAGTTTGTAGTTCAGCAAGTACGTTCGATTGATGAGGAAGAAGCCCGTCGACAACGTTCGAGCCGTTTAAACAGGATATAACCATGATTATTTCATCTGCAAATGATTATCGCGAAGCTGCGAGACGTCGTTTACCGCCATTCCTTTTCCACTACATTGATGGTGGAGCCTATGCAGAATATACCCTGAAGCGCAATGTAGAAGATCTTTCTAAAATTGCATTAAGACAACGTGTTCTGAACGATATGTCAGAGCTGAGTCTTGAAACCAAACTATTTGATGAAACCTTGTCGATGCCTGTGGCATTGTCACCAGTAGGTTTAACGGGTATGTATGCGCGTCGTGGTGAAGTTCAGGCGGCAGTGGCAGCGGATAAAAAAGGCATTCCTTTTACATTGTCGACGGTTTCAGTGTGTCCAATTGAAGAAGTGGCACCTGCTATTCAGCGTCCAATGTGGTTCCAATTATATGTGCTGCGCGATCGCGGATTTATGCGTAATGCTTTAGAGCGTGCCAAAGCAGCGGGTTGTTCAACATTGGTATTTACCGTGGATATGCCTGTTCCGGGTGCACGTTACCGTGATGCCCACTCTGGAATGAGTGGACCCAATGCCGCAATGCGTCGTTATATGCAGTCGTGTTTCCACCCACATTGGGCGTGGAATGTCGGCATGATGGGACGTCCGCACGATTTGGGTAATATTTCTAAATATTTGGGTAAGCCGACTGGTCTCGAAGATTACATCGGTTGGTTAGGTTCTAACTTCGATCCGTCTATTTCATGGAAAGACTTAGAGTGGATTCGTGAGTTTTGGGATGGCCCAATGGTGATTAAAGGCATTCTTGATCCCGAAGATGCCAAAGATGCAGTGCGTTTTGGTGCGGATGGTATTGTGGTTTCAAACCATGGTGGTCGTCAGCTCGATGGTGTTTTATCTTCTGCACGTGCGCTTCCGCCAATTGCTGATGCGGTCAAAGGCGATATTAAAATCCTCGCAGATTCAGGGATTCGTAATGGTTTAGATGTGGTGCGTATGCTAGCGATGGGTGCGGACACCTGTATGCTGGGTCGTGCCTTTGTTTATGCCTTAGGTGCTGCGGGTGGTGAAGGTGTTTCTAATCTATTGGAACTGATTGATAAAGAAATGCGGGTTGCCATGACGTTGACTGGTGCCAAAACCATTACAGATATTACATCTGACTGTTTGGTGAAGTTAGAGCGAGAATTGGCTGAGTGAAGAGCTTTAACGAGTGTAGTGGTTCAGTCATAAGTTTATGAGTTGAAAATATTTAAATTTTTTAATTCATCTCCCAATTCATTTTACTTTAATCCCTCCCAGCCTCCCTTTTAGAAAGGGAGGGGCTACATCTTTCAAGATTGAAGGAATGAAAAAGTCCCCCTTTTTTAAAGGGGGATTCTTCCAATACAGGATTAAAATTTAGGTTTTTATTTTTAATTCAAAACTTAAATAAAAAATTAGATTAATAAACATTATTCCTGATTAACATTTGGAATAGGGAAATTTCATATGCAAACTCAATCAGCTGCACAGCAAACCATTCAAAAGCTCATCGCGATTGTTGGTAAACAACATGTATTAACTGAAGATAAAGACACACGCTTATATCGCCAAGGTCGTCGCTATGGTGCGGGAAAAGTGTTGGCTGTTGTCGCACCGGGTTCATTGCTTGAACAATGGCAAGTCCTACAAGCTGCTGTTGATGCGGATTGTATTGTAATTATGCAAGCGGCCAATACCGGTTTGACAGGTGGTTCAACCCCCTTTGGTGATGATTATGACCGCCCTGTGGTATTGATGAGCACACGTCGGTTGACGGGCATTCAAATTATCCGTGATGGGCAGCAAGTGATTTGTCTGCCTGGAGCAACCTTAGACCGTTTAGAAAAAGAACTGGCACCCTTTAATCGTGAACCGCATTCGGTGATTGGTTCTTCATGTATTGGTGCATCAGTACTAGGTGGAGTCTGCAACAACTCAGGCGGTGCCTTGGTACGTCGTGGTCCTGCTTATACTGAGCTGGCATTGTATGCGCGAGTCAATGAGACAGGGCGATTGGAACTCGTCAACCATTTAGGAGTGGATTTAGGTACTACGCCTGAAGAAATCTTGTCTCGTCTGCAAAACAAGCAATATCAAATGCTTGATGTGCAGCATAATCCAAGTTGTTGTGCATCTGACCAGCGTTATGCCCATGATGTCAAACAGGTAGATGAAGCGACCCCTGCACGATTTAATGCTGATCCATCCCGCTTGTTTGAAGCATCTGGTTCGGCAGGAAAAATTTGTGTGTTTGCAGTTCGACTAGATACTTTCGAGAAGATTCCAAGTCAGGTGTTTTATGTGGGCACCAATGCACAGGATGATTTGACCGAGATTCGTCGTTTTTTACTGAAAGATTTGCCGAGATTACCGATTGCAGGGGAATACATTCACCGCATCGCATATGACATTGGTGCAGAATATGGTAAAGATACTTTTGTCTTTATTGAAAAATTTGGTACGGCTAAAGTGCCTGCTGCTTTTGCCATGAAAGACAAAGTTGATGGCTATTTGGAAAAAGTAGGCTTGAAAGGATTGTCCGATAAAGTCTTGCAATTGATCACCAAGTTTATGCCGAATCATTTACCAAAACGTATGAACGAATTTCGTGATCTTTACGAACATCATCTGATTTTACGCATTGAAAATCAGGATGTGGAGCAAGTGAAACAGTTTCTGAGTGGCTATTTCGCTCAACGTTCTACAGGCAATTTTTTCCATTGTACGGATGAAGAAGGACGAAAAGCCTTTTTACATCGCTTTGCGGTCGCAGGTGCTGCGATTCGTTATCGTGATACCCATCGGAGTGAAGTGGAAGATATTGTAGCGCTGGATATTGCTTTGCGTCGTAATGACCGTGAATGGGTGGAAACCTTGCCTAAAGAAATGGACCAGATGATCGTACATAAACTGTATTACGGCCATTTTTTATGTCATGTGTTCCATCAAGACTATATTGTCAAAAAAGGTGTCGATCCTTTAGCGATGGAGCATCAAATGTGGCATTTACTGGATGATCGTGGTGCTGAATATCCAGCGGAGCATAATGTTGGACATTTATATGTCGCGAAATCTGCATTAAAACAGCATTATCAAAAACTTGACCCAACCAATAGTTTTAATGTGGGCATTGGACAGACTTCGAAGTTAAAATACTGGAAGTAAATACAACAGCTGATTCATAAGTTGTGATAAAAGTGTAGTCAACTCGTAATAGAATTTGGCTACACTTTTTTATTGGCTGATTATTTTGCGAATCAGTCTGCTAAAGCCATAAACAAAATAAAAAATCACGTTAAAGTATTATGCAACAAGTTGCAAAGCAAATAAATTATAAGGATTCACCATGACCACACCCTATATAAATACTTTAAAACCCCTTCATTTGGGTTTTACCACCATTAAAAACCGTGTGGTGATGGGCTCTATGCATACAGGTTTAGAAGACCGCTTTTATAATTATCCTAAATTGGCTGCCTATTTTGGCGAGCGCGCGAAAGGTGGGGTTGGGCTGATTATTACGGGTGGAATTTCGCCGAACCGTCAAGGTTGGTTGCTTCCTGCAGGCGGTACCATGAATACCATGGGGGATATTGCACCGCATCGCTTGGTGACCCATGCAGTGCATAAGCATGGGGCAAAAATTCTCATGCAGATTTTACATTCGGGTCGTTATGGCTATCAGCCTTTCGTGGTATCTGCCAGCCCCATTAAGTCGCCTATTTCACCATTCAAACCCCGCCAGATGAGTGAAAAACTCATTTTGGACACGATTCAAGATTATGCCCAAACATCATATCTTGCAAAATTGGCGGGTTATGATGGTGTCGAAATTATGGGTTCAGAAGGTTATTTACTGAATCAGTTTTTAAGCCGTCATGTCAATCAACGTCAAGATCGTTGGGGTGGTTCGATTGATAACCGTATGCGTTTTGCGGTTGAAATTGTCAAAGCAATCCGTCAGAAAGTGGGGGAGAAATTTATTATCTGTTTCCGCTTATCTATGTTGGATTTGGTGCATGATGGCAACACCATGCAAGAAGTGATTACCGTTGCACAAGCTTTAGAAAAAGCAGGTATTACGTTATTAAATACAGGCATTGGTTGGCATGAAGCGCGTATTCCGACCATTGTGACTTCGGTGCCACGTGCAGCATTCGCTGACTATACTGCAGAAGTGAAAAAGCATGTGACAGTACCTGTGATTGCTTCGAACCGAATTAATATGCCAGATACAGCGGAAGAAATATTGGCGCAAGGCAAAGCCGATATGGTGCAAATGGCACGTCCATTCTTGGCAGATCCCTATTGGGTCAATAAAACAGCGACCAATCGGGTGGATGAGATTAATACCTGTATTGCCTGTAATCAGGCGTGTTTGGATCATACCTTTAAAAATCAACGAGCAACTTGCTTGGTCAACCCACGTGCGGCATTTGAGACTGAATTGGTTTATGTCAAAACCGCTAAGCCTAAACGTGTCGCGGTGGTCGGTGGTGGTGTGGCAGGCATGTCGGCAGCGACAGTTGCGGCTGAACGTGGGCATCAAGTGACATTGTTTGAAGCCAGTCATGAAGTAGGTGGACAATTTAATTTAGCTAAAGTGATTCCTGGCAAAGAAGAATTCCACGAAACGATTCGCTATTTTAAAGTGCAACTGGAAAAAACCGGGGTCGAGCTACGCTTAAATACTCAAGTCAGCCGCGAACAATTAGAGCGAGAAGGTTTTGAAGAGGTCATTATTGCTACGGGAGTCGCGCCACGGGCCTTAAAGATTCAAGGCAGCGATGCACCGAATGTACTTTCTTATGCGGAAGTACTGCGAGGAGCAGCAGTTGGTCACCGTGTTGCCGTGATTGGTGCGGGGGGAATTGGCTTTGATGTGTCTGAGTTTTTATTAAAACCGCCACATCAGCCTCAGCCACAACCTTTGGCAGAGTGGAAGCGAGAATGGGGCGTCGATGCTGAAGCGCACTATATGACAGAAGGTGGTTTGCAACATGCAGAAGTTGAAGCGCCTGTACGAGAGATTTATTTATTACAGCGTAAAACTACGCCATTAGGCATTGGATTGGGCAAAACTTCGGGTTGGGTGCATCGTGCACAATTAAAAAAACATGCGGTACGCATGTTACGTGGTGTGCAGTATAAAGCCGTGACCAATGAAGGTTTATGGATTGAAACCAATGGTCAGGATCAGTTACTTCGAGTGGATACAATTGTGGTGTGTGCAGGACAAGAATCTGTGAAAGATTTGATGCCAAATGAAGAAGGGCAGGCCACTTTAGCCAATTATCATATTATTGGTGGTGCAAAGCTTGCAGCAGAGCTTGATGCCAAGCGTGCAATCCGCGATGGTGCTGAAATTGCAGCCAAACTTTAAGGAATTGATGAAACAATACGCACTTGAATGCTTTAACCGTACTTTTTACTTGTCTAAAATGAAAAAGCTTAGTATTCTCTCGCACATGGAAGCGTGGCAGAGCGGTTTAATGCACCGGTCTTGAAAACCGACGAGGGTGTGAGTCCTCCGTGAGTTCGAATCTCACCGCTTCCGCCAAATTCAAAAAGCCCCTGTATTAATACAGGGGCTTTTTTATTGTCTATCATTTTGTAAAGGATAGTCACCACATCAAATTTTGGATTGAATTGGCTCCTTAACCCGTATTTGAAAGATTAAGGAATGTAGTTTAAAAACTGTATCTAAATCTAGCTATATTTATAGTGTCATGACAACAGCTCATCTTTCTAAATAACCTGAATCCTGCTTAAGCCGATATTTCCATAATATGAATCATCGGCTTGTTTTGATGACAAACCTGATAAGCATATAACGATGCATAAATCCCTGTGACACCTCGAGCTTTAAATTGTACGTGTCTTTCAGTAAGCTAAATAAAGTTTCTATTTTATTGCGCTGTCTTAGGTGATATTCATCTTCTTTTGATAATTGAACTATCCGTGTGTTTTTATGATGATAGGTCATCAAATTAATGTTTTGTTTGTTCAGGGTTAATTCTTCATTGATGTAAATTGAAATGCAAGAAGCTTCAAACTGGATATCATCACTCATACCCAATTCAGTACTTGAATTTGAGTGATTTAGGAGGGGTTTTCCTTTCAAATATTTGTTCAGCAAAGTTGCATTGAGTGAATGTTAAGGCATCAATTAATACCTTAACATTTCAGTTTTTTTAAGCGTTAATGAGTTGGTGTAGCATAAAGTACGCGACTATTCTTAATAGTTTAATCTTGAGAAAAAAAGGGATGAGTGATCTTCCTTATTTTTTCGTTAAAAATTTGTCATTAGTGATACTAAACCAAATATCAAAGCACTGACTCCAATGATTTGAAAGAAGGTTGATAAACTTGCATTAAAATATAAGACAGAGATACTTCCAATAACAGCAGCAATGATCATTCTGGTCGTACCTGCTAAGAGAGGGCCTAATAATCGTTTTGAACCTTGGCCTGCAAAATAAAGTGCCATACCAATACCTATCGCGCCATAAAAAGGCGCAACATGCTGCAAGTAATTTATTCCAGTCTGAAGAACAGATGGATCATGACTAAAAAAACCAAGCCAAATGGAAGGAAAAATACTAAAGAAAAGTCCTATTGAGCCAGTAATAAGAAACGTAATGAAAACCCCGATCCATGTTATACGACGTGCTCTTTGAAATTGTCCAGCTCCGTAATTAATACCAACCATGGTCATGATTGCTGAACCGATACCGAACATAAGCGGAACTTGTATGTAGTCTAATCGGGACGCAATACCGTACCCAGCGATTGCATCAGATCCAAATTGACCAACTAGGGTAGTTATGAGGACAACAGTTAAATTGAGTTGAATTATTCCGATAGCGGATAGTGAACCAATACCAAGAATATCTTTGAAGAACTGAAAATTAATGGGCTTGATCGATAATTTGATAATGCTATGCGTTGTTCGCATGTGTCTAATTAAGCATATGATGGCAAAAATATAATAACTTAATACAGCGAGTCCAGCTCCGGCCACACCAAATGAAGGAATGAATCCCCAGCTAAAAATAAAAATAGGTGATAGAGGTAAAAGTAGTACTCCACCTAGAAGTGTTATGCGAGCTGGGGTTTTTGTATCACCTGCACCGCGTAAAGCTGCTGAGAGTAAGGCTACAGCCCATATGAGAGGTGAACCAATAAAAATAATATTGGAATATTTTAGAGCAGCATTCAAAGCTAAGCCCGTAACCCCCATTAAGTGGTAGATGGTGGGAGCAGCGCTGAGCATAACAATACTAAAAATTCCTCCCAAAAGGCCAGCAAGAATGACACCATGCCAGACAAGGGATTGGACATCTTCTGATTGTCCTGCTCCAGAAGCCCGAGCAATTGCTGAGGCTAAACCTCCCCCAAACCCACCATTTGCTAGCATTTGCATGAGCATAAGAATTGGGAACACAACGGCTACACCTGCCATTACGTCAGTTCCCAAAGAACTTACAAAATATGTCTCTAGTAATCCAATCAATGTTTGTACGAGTAGAACAGCTATGGTCGGTAACGCCAGTTTTAGCATTACTTGGGTTATTGGGCCGTTTAAGATGGCATGATTTAAATCGTGTGTACTTAAAGACTGGCGTACTGATTGTTCTTGCATAACAGATTCTCGTTTTATGAATTACTTGCCTACAATTGCAATAGGGTTGTCTTAAAAATTTTGAGGTTGCCAGCCGCCACCTAGTGATTTGTAAACTGCTACAGCTGCAAGGGCCGAATCAGTTCGTGCTTGAAGTTCTCTATCTGAAAATTGCAAAGCGCTTGAATCTGCTTGTAATACTTCTATTCGACTGTTAATTCCTTTTTGATAGGCAATTAGAGCGATTTTCTGTGCATGCTTTAATGCATTTTCTCCATCTTGGAGAGCCATTAACTGTTCTTGTCGTTTGGACAAAGTTGATAATGAGTTTTCTACATCTTCTGCTGCATGTAAGACGGCTAATTGGTAGGCTGCAAGCTTTTCGGCTTCTTGGCCCTTGGCTAAGCGAATTTCTGCATTAATTCGACCAAAATCAAATAAGCGCCAACGCAAGCCTAATAAGCCAGCAGCCTGATTTGCACCACTTGAAAATAAGTTTCCACTTGCTGTAGTTGCACTACCTATCAAACCGCCTAGAGAGACCTTTGGGTAATATTCTGCAATCGCACTGCCAATGCGTGCATTTGACGCTGCTAATTGTCTTTCAGCCATGATGAGATCTGGTCGTCTACGTAAAAGATCACGAGGTGTTCCGGTTTCTGTAATCTGAGGAATAACCGGAATTGGTTTTACTTCTGTTAGTTCTGCTCGGTGAGTTCCCGGTACGGTTCCAAGCATGACATCGAGGGCATTCATGGCAATATCTAGATTCATTCCAAGAACAGGAATAACAGCTTGAACTTGAGCGACATTCGCTTTGGCTTGTTTGACCTGAAATTCGGAAGCTAATCCTTTGCTATATAAAAGATTAATAGTTGAAAGAAGTTGTTGTTGAGTTTTTAATTGTTGATGGGCAATATTTAATCGAGATTGTAAGCCTCGAATATTAATATAGATATTGGCAGTTTGAGCTGCGACCATTAAACGGACGGCTGAGGCTCCTGCGTTTGAAGACTGATAATTTGCAAGAGCCGCTTCACGATCTCTACGAAGGCCTCCAAAAATATCTAACTCCCAAGTTGCACTTAAATTTGCCTCATAAGAACTGCCATGTCGGTCAAAATCTGGCATTGAATTTAAAACTTGCCCCAATGGTGTTTCAACAGATTGGTAAACTTTAGCTGCTTGTGCGCCAACTGTACCTATTGGTTGTAAAGAGGCATTAGCTGCCGATAATCCTGCCTGAGCTTGAGTCACTCGAGTATATGCTTGGGTCAGATCAAGATTTTGTTTTAACGCTAATGTGACATATCGAGTAAGTTGAGGATCGTTAAAACTTTGCCACCATACGGCAATATCTGCTTTGCTATTGTCATTTGATGAGTTTAACGGTGTGCCAAGGTATTGCTCGGGTAGAGATATATTAGGGCGTTTATAATTAGGACCTACGGTACACGCAGTAAGAGTACTTACGATGATTGGTAGGAGAACGATAGATCTAGATAACATATTTCCCCCGAGGCGAGATTTTGAACAATAGTTTAATTGTGACTATAATACAATTTAGTCACTAGTTGTCAATATCATTTCGCAAGAGTTAAACTGCCACTTTCAGATAAAGGTTTAAATTGAAAATATGAGTAAAGAAAAAAGTAGTTATCCTGTTTCGAAGCGAGGACCAGAAGATCATGACGTAAGAGATCAAATCCTGAGTGCCGCTACAGAGCATTTCAGCCGATATGGTTATGAGAAAACTACAGTTTCTGATCTTGCAAAATCTATAGGTTTTTCTAAAGCTTATATTTATAAATTTTTTGAATCTAAACAAGCGATTGGCGAAATGATATGTGCCAATTGTTTACGTGAAATTGAAGATGAAGTTAATACAGCCATTAAAGAAGCTGAGTATCCCGCAGAAAAATTAAGGGTGTTATTTAAAGTAATTGTTGAAGCAAGCCTTCGTTTATTTTCTCAAGAGCGTAAGCTTTATGAAATTGCCGCTTCTGCTGCTTCCGAGAAATGGGATGCAACAGTCGCTTATGAAAATCGAATCCTTAAAGTACTACAAAACATTATTCAAGAAGGTCGTCAATCTGGTGATTTTGAAAGAAAAACTCCAATTGATGAAGCAGTTAAGGCTATTTATTTAGTTATGAGACCTTATCTGCACCCACTACTTTTACAACATAGTATTTCATATAACACGGATGCTCCAGTCTTGCTTTCTAGCCTCGTACTGAGAAGTTTATCGCCATAATAGATTTGTGACTATTGACTAAATTGGTCACTTGATTAAAAATGAGTCTCCTGATTAATTTCTTAAGGGGGGCTCAAATATGCTTTATCGTCGCCTTATTCCGTTTACAGCAATATGTATATTTCCTTTTTTCTTGCTCGGTTGTGCTGAAAATACGCAATCTGACCCCCGTACTTCGGCGCCGTTAGTACGAGTCGCAACTGTACAAGACGAAATCACTTCTGATTCAAGAGCATTCACAGGCACGATAGGGGTACGGGTAGAAAGTGATTTGGGTTTTCGTGTCTCTGGTAAAGTCATCAAACGATTTGTTGAAGCAGGCCAGACAGTAAAGCGCGGTCAGTTACTGATGCGTATTGATCCGGTCGATTTAGAACTTGCTGCTAAAGCCCAACAAGAAGCTGTGGGTGCAGCCAGAGCCCGTGCAGAACAAGCAGAGAAAGATGAAGCCCGATATCAGGATTTACGTGGAAGCGGGGCTATATCTGCTTCTGCCTATGATCAGATTAAAGCGGCAGCAGACACAGCGAGAGCGCAGCTAAGTTCGACTCAAGCTCAAGCTAGGGTGGCATTAAACGCGAGTCACTATGCCGATTTAATTGCGGATGGTGATGGTACGATTATGGAAACACTGGTCGAACCAGGTCAGGTTGTCAGTGCGGGTCAAACAGTCATTCGCTTGGCTCATTCGGGTCAAAGGGAAGCAATCATTCAGCTTCCAGAGACATTACGTCCTGCAATAGGGGCTATTGGTCAAGCTACACTGTTTGGTAAAGAAAATATAAGTGTTCCAGCTAAACTTAGACAGTTATCAAATACAGCAGATCAACTCACTCGTACTTTTGAGGCACGTTTCGTCTTAGAAGGCGATTTAGCAAATGCTCCTTTAGGTTCAACGGTTACTGTACGTATTGCCAATCAAAATCAGAGTTCACAACATTTTTTACAAGTGCCAGTCGGTTCCTTACTTGATAAGGGTAAAGGAGCTGGAGTTTGGGTAATTAATGGAAAAACTCAGAAAGTAACGTGGCGTCCTGTTGTTGTTAAACAGCTTGATGATGAATATGCCTATGTCACTGGCAATATTCAAAGTGGAGACCGAATTGTTGCTTTAGGTGCGCATTTGCTTCGAGAAGGTGAGTTGGTACGTATTGCATCACAAGCGAGTCATCCTTCAGTTGAAAATGAAGGGGATCACTCATGAGTGAAAAAGGTTTTAACTTATCAGCCCTTGCTGTGCGTGAACGCGGTATCACGCTATTTCTGATTTTTTTGATTTCAATTGCTGGCATCGTTGCTTTTTTCAAGTTAGGTCGAGCCGAAGATCCAGCTTTTACAGTGAAGGTTATGACCATTGTGACGGCTTGGCCTGGAGCAACTGCTCAAGAGATGCAAAATCAAGTTGCTGAAAAAATCGAAAAACGGATGCAGGAGCTGCGTTGGTACGATCGAACAGAAACCTATACCAGACCTGGCTTAGCTTTTACGACACTGACTTTACTTGATAGTACGCCACCATCACAGGTGCAAGACGAATTCTATCAGGCGAGGAAGAAAGTAAATGACGAGATGAGCAACTTGCCCGCCGGTGTAATTGGACCACTCGTTAATGATGAATATGCAGATGTAACTTTTGCTTTATATTCATTAAAGGCAAAAAATGAAGCGCAAAGATTATTAGTACGTGATGCAGAAACAATTCGACAGCAGTTACTTCATGTGCCAGGCGTAAAGAAAGTCAATATTATTGGTGAGCAATCTGAACGTATCTATATTGAATTTTCACATGAGCGTTTGGCAACCCTAGGCGTAAATCCACAAGATGTATTTGCTGCACTGAATAATCAGAATGTGCTTACTCCCGCGGGTTCTATTGAAACCAAGGGTCCTCAAGTTTTTGTCAGATTAGATGGTGCTTTTGACAAGTTACAAAAAATTCGTGACACCCCGATAACGGCTCAAGGTCGCACCTTGAAATTGTCAGATATTGCGACAGTTAAACGCGGCACTGAAGATCCTGCAACATTCATGATTCGTAATGGTGGGGAACCGACCTTACTGTTGGGCGTGGTGATGCGCGAAGGATGGAATGGATTAGATCTAGGTAAATCATTAGAGAAAGAAGTTAGTTCCATCAACGAAGATTTACCTCTGGGTATCAGTTTAAATAAAGTGACTGATCAAGCGGTCAATATTAGCTCATCGGTAGATGAGTTCATGATTAAGTTCTTTGCAGCATTACTTGTGGTTATGTTTGTAAGCTTTATTAGCATGGGATGGCGTGTTGGTGTCGTGGTTGCTATGGCTGTACCACTCACATTAGCTATTGTTTTTGTAGTGATGCTGGCAACGGGTAAAAACTTTGACCGGATTACACTTGGCTCTCTTATTCTTGCTTTAGGGCTTTTAGTTGACGATGCCATTATTGCGATTGAAATGATGGTCGTCAAAATGGAAGAGGGCTTTAGTCGGACAGCAGCTTCCGCCTATGCATGGAGTCATACAGCCGCGCCGATGCTTTCAGGAACATTAGTCACCGCTGTTGGATTTATGCCAAATGGTTTTGCTCGCTCTTCAGCGGGTGAATATACCAGCAATATGTTTTGGATTGTTGGTATTGCACTTATTGCCTCATGGATTGTTGCTGTAGTTTTTACACCTTATTTGGGTGTGAAAATGTTGCCTGATTTTAAAAAAATTGAAGGTGGCCATACTGCAATTTATGACACACCACGATATAACCGTTTCCGTCAAATTCTTGAACGCGTGATTGCGCGTAAATGGATTGTTGCCGGTAGTGTAATCGGCCTATTTGTTTTAGCCGTCGGTGGAATGGCATTGGTGAAAAAACAATTTTTTCCAATCTCTGACCGACCTGAAGTACTTGTTGAAGTACAGATGCCTTATGGTACATCGATTACGCAAACAAGTGCTGCGACAGCAAAAGTTGAGGCTTGGTTATCTAAGCAACATGAAGCAAAGATTGTGACATCGTATATTGGTCAAGGTGCACCTCGTTTTTATTTTTCGATGGGGCCTGAGTTACCAGATCCAGCCTTTGCCAAGATTGTGATACGAACTGACAATCAAGAAGAACGTGAAGCTTTAAAACACCGCTTAAGACAAGCGATTTCAAATGGACTTGCGACTGAGGCGCAGCTACGTGTAACACAACTTGTATTTGGACCCTATTCGCCATATCCAGTGGCTTACCGAGTTTCAGGCCCAGATCCAGAAAAATTACGTGTGATTGCAGCTCAGGTTCAGCAAGTTATGAATGCTAGCCCAATGATGCGAACTGTAAATACGGATTGGGGAACTCGTGTGCCAGCCCTACATTTCACATTGGAACAAGACCGCCTGCAAGCAGTTGGTCTGACATCAAGTTCAGTCGCACAGCAATTACAGTTTTTGTTAACTGGTATTCCAATTACATCTGTACGTGAAGATATTCGTACAGTGCAGGTGATTGCTCGTTCAGCAGGAGATATAAGACTAGATCCTGCAAAAATTGGTGATTTCACACTCACGGGAGCAAATGGACAGCGTATTCCTTTAGCACAAATTGGCAAAATTGAAGTTCGCATGGAAGAACCAGTCATCCGCCGTCGAGATCGGGTGCCAACAATGACCGTTCGTGGAGATATTGCTGAAGGGTTACAACCACCCGATGTATCTACTGCAATTACTAAACAGCTTCAACCAGTCATTAAAGATTTACCAAAGGGTTATCAGATTGTAGAGGCGGGTTCTATTGAAGAGTCAGGTAAAGCCACTAAAGCCATGCTTCCTATTTTTCCAATCATGTTGGCAATGACTCTACTCATTATCATTCTTCAAGTGAGGTCTATCGCTGCAATGATTATGGTGTTTTTAACTAGCCCGTTGGGATTAATCGGCGTGGTGCCAACACTTCTTTTATTTCAGCAGCCCTTTGGTATTAATGCATTAGTCGGGTTGATTGCATTGTCTGGAATTTTGATGCGTAACACGCTCATCTTAATTGGACAGATTCAGCAAAACAAAGAAGCTGGGCTTGATCCGTTGAATGCAGTGGTTGAGGCCACAGTACAACGTGCCAGACCTGTAATTTTGACAGCTTTAGCAGCTATTTTAGCTTTCATTCCTCTGACTCACTCAGTGTTTTGGGGAACGCTTGCTTACACACTTATTGGCGGAACGCTTGCAGGAACCATTTTGACTTTGGTTTTCCTGCCAGCAATGTATTCGATCTGGTTCAAGATCGGGGCTAAACCAGCAGTTTAATGATCAAATTTTCAAATTTAAAAGTTATTGGAGTTCATATGTCAAACTCAAAAGTGGTTGTAATTACAGGTGTTTCATCTGGCATTGGGCAAGTTACAGCAGAAAAATTTGCTAAACTCGGCCATAAAGTTTTCGGTACAGTCAGAAATAAAGTCAAAGCTCAACCTTTAGAAGGCGTTGAGCTTGTCGAGATGGATGTGTCAGATGAAGACTCTGTCCAGCTGGGGATTCATTCTATTATTGATAAAGCTGGGCATATTGATATTTTGGTTAATAATGCGGGAGCAAGCTTAATTGGTGCAGTAGAGGAGACCTCGATAAAAGAAGCAGAATTTTTATTTAGCACCAATGTATTTAGTATTCTTTGTACGATACAAGCCGTATTACCTTATATGCGGATACAGCATTATGGAAGAATTATAAATGTGAGTTCAGTATTGGGTTTCTTGCCTTCACCGTATATGGGACTGTATTCGGCGACTAAACATGCAGTTGAAGGATTGTCTGAATCTTTAGATCACGAGCTTCGCCAATTTGGAATTCGTATATCCATTGTTCAGCCTTCATTTACTAAAACCAATTTAGATAAGAATGCACCCTTAGCAAGGTCTAAAATTCCTGAATATGACAATGAGCGCAACTTAGCGACTCATGCCATCTTAAAACAGATTGATCAAGCACCTCAGCCCGATAGTGTTGCGGATACCATTGTTACAGCGGCACTGAATGATTGGCAAATGCGCCGTACACCATCTGGACAAGCATCTTTGTTAAGCAGGTTGCGTCGATTTATGCCAAGTAGTCTTGTTGATAAAAGTATTCGAAAGACTTTTGGTTTGAAATGAGTTTTAGGGATTATTTAGATATTAAGATAGAAACATAAGAAGCTATGCGTCTATCTTAGGTTCTGTCGACATTTACTGTGCAAAAAATAACGAGAAAGTGAAACTCAATCGCCAAACCAAATTTACTTCTCGCTATGCTTTAACCCATGCTGACTGATCAACACGGGTTAAAGCTGAAATCTACTGTCCACAATTTTGGTATCTATCTCAAACATAATCTCGGAAGTTTTATCGAAGCAATTCTTTATAGAATTAGAACTGGCTGTCCTTGGTGAGATTTACCAGAATCTTTAAATGATTCACTCGGTGCTCTAAAGACAGTAAGTTATTAAAATGGATTTATACTTATATAAAATCATACACTTAGTTGAGAATTTATGTGCAAGACTCAAGCAATTTAGAGGAATTGCTACAGGCTATAACAAGCCAAAGCAGAACTACAAAAATTCAGTTGCTTTAGCTTGTATATTGATTTGGCTACCGTCTATTCCATCTCTAGTGATTTATTATTTTGCCTTTCTCTCTTCAATAGAAAATTTGAGTAAAGAAGCACTGCGGTAAAAACCGTGTGCGAACTTTCCAAATGGCATGGTAATAAAAAACGTCATGACTGTAGCTAAATGGAAAATCAGTAAAAGTGCCATGTATGGAGAATTACGAAATGCCATAAGAGCTAAGCCTGAAGCACTGACTAAAATTAAAAGGAAAATAAAGCCTCGATCTACAGGTTTTTGCTCGCGGTCGCCATGTAATGGATGGCGTTTAAGATTTAAATAGAGCAAGCCAGATGGTCCAATCACTAAGCCAAAACCACCCAACGTACCCAAGATAACAGGCAAGCTAAAGATAGGGTACGGCGCATGCAGGTTAAGGAAATAGTGATATAAAGTCGCTACGCCTGTGGCAGCAAAGCAAAGCATAAAGCCATAAAACGTCAGATGATGGAAGACGCGGCGGATTTGTGTGTAACGGTCATCTTGCTCATTACAGCCTTTGCCATGTCCACCATCTAAATATTTAAGCGTTAAAACATTTTGAGAGGCTTGAATAAGGTCTGGTTTTTCAACTTTGCCGTGAATAACTTTAGAGGTTTGTCTCCAAAATTTACTAATTCCAATGCCTAGCAAAACAATCGCAACTGTAAAGGTTGCTCCAAACAGTAGAGCTAAAAAGTTATGCGGGAAAATCGCATAGAAATTACCTTGATAGCCTGCAAACAGGTCGGTGCCTTTGTACCACACCACAGCCAACATGCATAAAAAGAAAATAGCTGATAATGCTGAGACAAAAGGAATGCCCACCGATTTATAAAGTCGGCCTAAAGGCTGAGGGGTCGCAAACTCTTGATAAGTTTCCAAACGTACTTGCGCCATCGCTTGTGGAATGTTTACACCAAACTCATGTGGCGGGGCATATTGGCAAGCGTGTAGACAAGCACCACAGTTATGGCACAGGTTTGCGAGGTAATGAATATCGGCTTGATTGAATTCAAGGCGCTTGGTCATCGCCGCAAATACAGCACAAAAAGACTCACAGTAACGACAAGCATTACAAATCTGTAGGGCTCTTTGAACTTCCTGCTCATGGTCAGAGAGCTGAACAACTGGAATTAGGGCTTTAGTACTAGCATTCATGTTCAACTCCTTGTGAAAGTGCATAGTGGGCTGCATTTTTTCCGGCAATGCGTCCAAAGGTCGTGCCAATCGACATACCAACGCCTGCGGTATAACCCTGACCGAGTACGTTACCTGCCATCATTTCACCTGCAACAAACAGGTTGCGGCTGGCTATATTGTTAAAACGTACCGCAGCATCGTCTTCGACTTTTAAGCCTAAATAGGTAAAAGTAATGCCGGGTTTAAGCGCATAGGCATAGAAAGGTGGGCGATCGAGAGGAACGGCCCAATGGGTTTTGTTAGGAACAATATTTTCGGTGGTGCAGTCATCTAAAACGGTATGGTTAAAGGTGCCTTGCACACAAGATTGGTTAAATTCTTCTACCGTGTGACAGAAGGCTTTTGCATCCAGTCCGATTTTTTCGGCTAACTCTTGAATGCTATTTGCTTTTACACCCGCAAACACAGGTGGCATAAAGCGGCCAATGGCTTTTGAGTCGATAATCGAATAGGCAATTTGCTGCGGCTGTTTAGCTACAAGACGCCCCCAAATCGCATAACGTTTTGGCCAGAAGTCTTCGCCTTCATCGTAAAAACGTTCGGCTTTATTATTGACCACAATACCCAATGAAACGCAGTCAATACGAGTACAGATGCCGCCGTCATATAACGGTGCTCGTGCATCCACAGCGACGCAATGCGATTGCGATGGATCACCAATAATATCGGCGCCTTGATCTATCATAAATTTAAGTAAGTTGCCCTGATTAAAGCGGGTTCCACGAATAATGAAATTATCGGCAGGCCATTCGCCGTTTTCATTTTGTCCCCATGCTTCTCTTAACCATTCCAGATTTGACTCAAAACCACCTGCGGCCAATACACAGCTTTTTGCTTTAAACACACGACCATCTTCCGCAATTGCGGCTTCAAAATGTCCTTGGTTTAACTTTAGATCTTTAATTTTTGTGTTGTATAAAATTTCAATGCCAAGTTCTTGGGCACTACGGTAATACGCATTAATGAGAGCCTTACCGCCACCCATAAAAAAGGCATTGGTACGTGCAACATGCAAAGCACCGGATAGTGGCGGCTGAAAATTCACGCCATGTTTACGCATCCAGTCACGACAAGTCGCCGTGCTACGAATAACCAGACGGGCTAAGTGTTCATTGGTTTTTCCGGCAGTTACTTTAAGTAGGTCTTGCCAATATTCTTCTTCGGGGTAGGCATCGACCAATACATCTTGAGGAGCATCATGCATGCAACGGAGGTTACGAGTGTGTTGTGAGTTACCACCACGCCATTCTTTAGGCGCTGCTTCTATGACAAGCACAGATGCACCACTTTCTTTTGCCGTAAGCGCGGCACACAGTGCGGCATTCCCACCACCAATTATAATCACATCATGCATGGATTTCTCCCTTTCTCAGCTAACGCTAATGTAGCTTTAAAAGGGAAGGTGAAGTGAGAGGCTAAGCTTGAATGGGTGTTTAGTAAAAATAAACACTAAGCGCTTAAGTGTTTATGAGTTCCGCACCGGGCCAGCGTTTTTCATTAATCAAGTTGGTTACACAAGCACGAATCACTACTTTGGTGGCTAAAGTAGCAGGTGAGATTTCTTCTTCAGAGAGACTAATTAAATAGTTAATGCGTTCAATCGGAGGTTCCACAACGCGAAGTAAACATAAGTCTTGCCTTGAGTTTAACGATGCACCCGCAGGTTGAATGGTTGCCATTTCGAGTTGGCTGATGCTTTCCATTAACAAATGTAGTCCATCAATTTCATAGGCCACTTTAAGCTGATGAATTTTCTGTTCGAGCAACAAACGTAGTCCATGTCGTTGGCTCGGCAAAATCAGCGGAAGTTCTTTTAGCTGTGAATGAGTAATCGTTTGAGTGTCGATACAACTTTCAAGATGGTACTGACTCAGCACTTCTTTAGGTGTGATTAAAAACATTTGTTCTTTGACTAAAGGCTGTATGGCCCACTGTGGGTCGACATCGTCACTAAAGATGATGGCAACATCGAGCTGCCGTGCATTAACTAATGCCTTGAGGTCACCCGATAATCCTTCAATTAAACGGACTTTAATATCGGGATAACGGTTTCTCATAAGTTTTAAAAAGTGAGTGCCTATAACCGATGCGACACTCGGCGAAAAACCGACGGTGACGTGTCCACTTAAACGTGAAGAATGTGCAGAGTCTACAGCATGGTCTAAGTGCCTAAGCGCCAGTTGAACCTGTTGAAAAAAAGCTAAACCCGCAGGGGTGGGAACTGTACCAAGGGCAGTGCGTTGTAAAAGGCGAATAGAAAGCTCACTTTCTAATTTTGAGATTTGCTGACTTAATGCAGAAGTTCCAATATCGAGATTTTTTGCAGCTTTACCCAAGCTTCCTGACTCGATCACCGCAATAAAATACTTTAATTGTTTGAGTTCCACGGCAAATACTACATTGTCCTTTATTGGTTATTCTACACTGGTTTATCGCTATACATTTTGTTCTATTAGGCTGAGTAAACCACCAATAGAGTAAAGGCAACATCACCTCAAGACGTTGCCTTTTAGAGCTTTTATTGTTTAACCTGCTCCAGACCCTGTTCTTCAATAATTTGTGTTGCTTGTGGTGACTTCACAAATTTGATGAGTTCTTTTGCGACTTTTTCATGTTCAGAGTTTTTACCAATGCCCGCTGCAAACACAGTGACTTTTTGATAAGGCGCAGGAATTGGACCGACTAAATCAACTTGACCATATTGGCCAGTAAAAGGTTTGATTTCGCTAATTTGCTGGAAACCAATATCAAACTGGCCTTCAGCAATGCGTTTTGCAACGCGGTCGCCTACCACTTTTTCTGCTTTACCAGAAATCACTTTGTACTCGACAGGTGGGAAGCTTGGGAAAACATCTTTTTCAAGATGTGTACCGCTTGCACTTGCTGAATAGCCAATATGCTTAGCATTTAATAAAACTTTTTCGAATTTTGCCGCAGAGCTAATATCTGGTTTTGGCGCACCTTTAGGTACAGCCATGCCAATGCTTGAATTGACTAAAGCACTTTGTGAATTTGAGTCAACATAACCTTTTTCTGCAAGCTTGTTCAGTTCTGGAGCAGCCAACACCACCACATCAAAATGTTCACCACGATCGAGTCGATTTGGAATCGCAGTTGGCGATGCGCCCATTGATGAACCAGACGAAAGGTGAACCGTGTGACCAGTTTGCTTTTCAAATATCGGAATGAGTTTTTCCATAGATGAATAGAAACCGCCTGAGCTAATCACTTCGAGGGTATCTGCGTTAGCAAAGGTTGAGCCTAAGCCTGCACTCGCTAGGCAAATGGTCATGAAGATAGGAGATTTTTTCATAGTGCCTCACTTTAAGTGCAAAAGAGTACAGTACGTAGACTCAAGATCTGCGTACTGTTCATAACAACTAAATAGGGAAGGTGTTAAGCGTTGATTTTTGCAGGTTCAACAATTGGGTCAGCATTTTTCTGTTTAGAACCACGGCAGAGATATAAGCTTGAGATTAAGCTACATACTGCTGCTAACATCAGCCAGAATGCGGGTGTACTTGCATTACCTGTGTGTTCAACTAGATATGTGCATGCAATTGGAGTCATGCCACCAAAAATAGCGGCTGCAAGGCTGAACGCTAAAGAGAAACCGACTGTACGTACGCGTTTTGGCATGACTTCGGCAAGGATTGCGACCATGGTACCGTTGTATAGACCAAAGAAGAACGAGAAGTAAGCAAGTGTAATAATCAGATTGGTAAAACTAATGTCACTCACCAACCAGCTTAAAACTGGATAAGTGGTAAAGATGGCAAGTGTCGTAATACCGACTAAAACTGGACGACGACCAATTTTGTCTGAAAGTAAGCCACCCATTGGTAACCAGAAGAAATTTGATAAACCCACAAATACCGTCGCTAAAAGGCTATCTGTTACCGACATTTCTAGAGTACGTTTTGCATACACCGTGGTGTAAACCGTAATGAAATAGAACGTAGTTGTGGTCATGGCACTCATCATCATGCCTGCAAGTACAATGCGCCAGTTGCTCGCAAGTGTGCTGAAAATTTCTTTGGTCGATGGATGAGTCTTTTGCGCTTTAAAGTCTTCAGTTTCTTCTAATGTACGACGGAACAAGAAGATTAAAGGAATAATCAAACAACCAATGAAGAACGGAATACGCCAGCCCCATTCACCTACCTGAGCCTGAGTCAAGATGGTATTGAGCCAATAGCCAAGTAGTGCCGCAAACACAACCGCAATTTGTTGGCTGCCAGACTGCCAACTGGTAATAAATCCACGGTTTTTATCTGTTGCAATTTCAGCTAAATAAATGGATACACCGCCAGATTCCACACCTGCCGAGAAGCCTTGTAATAGACGTCCAATCACTACTAAAATTGGCGCAAGAATACCAATGGTTTCATAACCTGGTACAAAGGTAATTAAGATGGTTCCGATTGCCATAAGGCTCAAGGTAACAATAAGACCTTTACGTCGACCAACTCTGTCGACATAAGCGCCCAAGAAAATAGCGCCGAGAGGACGCATCAGAAAGCCCGCAGCAAATACGGTAAATGTCATCATTAAAGAGACATATTCATTTTCAGAGTGGAAAAATTTTGCTGCGATATACGTGGCATAGAAACCAAAAAGAAAAAAATCGTACTGTTCTAAAAAATTGCCACTCGTTACATTTAATATTTTTTTAAAAGTAGCCCTACGGTTATTCACGACATCCATTGGAGACCTCCTTGGCCTGACAAAATGGAAACATTCACAATTTTCAATATGTGGACTTAAAACCATTCATTCACTAAACCTAAATAAAAAATGGCTTAGAAATGAGATTTAAAGTTGTCCTTTGTTGAAAATGTGATGCCTTGTTTCCAGTTCAAACTACACATCTATAATTCGATAAACAGAAATTCACTTATCATTCAGATGAAAATGTAATCTTAAAAAGCAGGAAGGAGTGAGAGGGCAAAATTAATTAGGTCTTTAATAAAATTAATGACCCTTTATAAAATAATTTCAGAACACGGCCAAATTTGGTTTTGAATCAACTCTTTCACACAGGCTTTAATTGCCGATTTTGCAGCGAGTGCGGCAGGTGATAATTCTTCTTCGGCAAGACTCACCAAGTAATTGATTCGCTCAACTTCAGGATCAATGAGTTTCAGTAACTGAAGCTTGTGTTTGTATTCTTGCAAACAAGCGCTTCCGGGGCGAATGCTTGCAAGGTCAAGGTGAATCAGGCTATCCATAAGCAAGTGTAAGCCATCAATTTCATAGACCACATTAAGCTGTCCAATCTTGTGCTCAAGCAGTTTTCTTAAGCTATGACGCTGCCGTGGTAGTACTAAAGGAATATCCCCAATTTGTTGAGACTGAATAATTCCACTTTTGATGCACTCGGCAAGACCGTATTTTTCGAGCACTTCTTTGCGTGCCATTAAATACATTTGCTCGCGTACCAAAGGTTGTATGGACCACTGTTTATCAATTTCATTGGTAAAAATAATGGCAATATCAAGCTGACGTGAGTTAATCGATTGAATCAGGTTACCCGACAGGGTTTCCACAATTTCTAAACGAATGTCTGGATAGCGTTCAGACATTAGTTTCATTAAAGGGATGCCAATTAACGCGGTAATGGTCGGCGGAAAACCGAGGCTGACATGACCAGAAAGCCGTGCTGAATGTGCAGCATCTACTGCAAAATTAATCTGCCGTAAAATAAGTTGAGAATGTTTTAAAAAGGCCAGACCTGCGGGTGTAGGCGTGACGCCAAAGGCATTACGCTGTAATAGGCGAATGCTTAACTCTTGTTCTAGCTTACTAATTTGCTGACTAATGGCTGAAGCACCAACATCGAGTTTTTGAGCCGCTTTACCAATACTTCCTGCTTCAACCACCGTTAAGAAGTACTTTATCTGCTTGATTTCCATAAAAATATTCTTTTATATCTAAGTGCCAGATTATTCAATAAAGCAATTTAATGAATAGAGTGGATGTTATCAGTGTTGCTAGAAAAATGTTTAAATTAAGTTGGAAATTTTATATACGATAAATATTTTTATCACTAATTTAAAATGAAAGTAAGCGCATGCTTTAACAAAAGAGCCTCGGGAAATGAATTTAATTTTATGACGGTGTGATTTCAATTTACTTCGCTTAAATGGAAATTTTTAAAAAAAAGAATGAAATCCAGCAAAGCGATGTAAGTACATTCATAACATTCACGCTATTTTCATCAATTCTTACTCAGCACCAGTTGGTATTGGATGGAGTATTCATTATGAAGTATAAAAATCAATTGGCACTCTTTCACCGTCATTAAATGGCTCTCGTATCTTTGCTCAAAAAAGTTCAAATTAAGGGCATAGAGCAAAGATATTGAATGCTTCTTAAGGTCTGAAGGGGAGGACCCATCTCTTCAGACCTTGTTTTATCTTATCGATATTAGTTTTGATGATTCAAATGTAATGAATATAAATATGAAAACTTTAAGTTTGAGTTTCAACGAAATTTAATTTAGTAATAAATTAAAAAATCATTAAAATTTAGTGATGCAATTTTTTATTTAAAATAAAAGTGTGGATAAAAACACATAATAAGTCGGTGTAATGCTGATTGGTGATGACCTAGATGTAAATACGAATTTAAAAATTGACTCAGTAAAATACTATTTGATGATAATTTTTTTCATTTAAATTGAGCTAAATATATTCAGATATTAATGAAAAGAATAGTAATATATTGATATTAAATAGATATTAAAAATAAGAAGTGAGCACCTTACAATTTTGATATGATCGGAATGAAAATTCTGAGATCACATACAATGAGGTAAGTCAGCATGAGATCAAATGTATTACTCGATAAATGTAATTGGTCTTTGCTTCGTATCTTCCGTGTGATTGTTCAAGAAGGTAGTTTGAATAAAGCAGCCATTAAATTATTTTTAACTCAGTCAGCAATCAGTCAAAGTTTAAAAAGATTAGAAGAGCAGATTGGTGAAACATTAATTGTACGGACTGGCGGAAAGTTTTATTTAACTGCTACAGGTGAGATTGTTTTTGAAGCAAGTATGATGATTTACACTCAATTGATGGATTATGAGGAAAAATTAAATACAGAAAAAAATAGTTTGTCTGGAACAATTAAACTTTTAGTACTGAGTCGAATTGAGTCCACACGTTATGATCAGCTATTACATGATTTTAATCAAAAATATCCGTTGGTTGATTTTCAGGTTGATGTTTTAAAAAGCAAAGAAATCCAACAATTATTATTACAAAAGATTCCAGCACTTGGTATTGGGATTAATCAAACCCAACACGCTAAACTTAATTATCAGACTTTAATTAATCAAAAATATGCCTTATTCTGTAGTGATAAACATTCACTGTATAGTGAAAATATTGAGACTATTGCTCAAATTAAAGGGCATGGATTTATTTCCTTTCAAAGTGAACAATTAAATGATCCATTATCCCCATTAAGTGAAGTGCGTGAAAAAATTTTGAAGAATAATCGTTTATTGGTCACGACAAATAATATGGATGAAGTGATTCGTTTTATTAAAAATGGTATTGGTGTTGGTCTATTGCCAAAAAATATTATTGAAAAAAGCAGTGACTATCATTTATTTAAACAGCTTCCACCATTTCCATATGTATCCATTATCCCAATTTCATTAGCATGGCATAAAGATCGAGAGTTATCTTTAGTTGAGCAGTATTTTATTAATGATTTAAGAAGTGTATTTAATGTGAATCATTCAAAAGTATAAATTTATCCATTCATATTTTTTCAATATGAGCATGATTTTATAGCGTATTCATTCACCATTATTGATTTGATCTTGTTTATTAAATAATCGGCATCAATGCACCCATCAGGCTGATGGACTGCATATTGATATTGTACATATCGTTTGCAAGCGAACTGGATCTCTTATTTTTTCATTTAAATGCAATTCAAGATCATTCTTTGTTTAATTTTACATTCTAATGGTCACTTAAATTGCTGTATTTTTTGGATAAAATAACATAAGTTTTTGAAAAATATAATTAATCTTTACTCTTGAAATGGTTCCTATCGAATTGTGGAAATTGGTTCTATGCTTTCATAAAAAAAGCATGACAATAAAAAACCAAATAAAAATCATGGAATTGATGGAAGGTTAGTAATGAAAAATAAGCTAATGTGTAGTTTATTGGCAGTAATGGCAATTTCAAGTGTGCATGCAGAAACTGTCGAAGAATCAAATATCTTAAAAAGTTTTTCAAGCAGTGGTACGGTCTCCTTTTTAACAGATTATTATTCGCGGGGTTATTCGCAAACGGAAGGAGATCCTGCTGTACAGGGTACTTTACGTATAGATCATGACTCTGGTTTATATGCACAACTTTTTGCTTCGAACAGTGAGCTTGATATTGGTAGTAGCATAGAGCTAGATTATTATTTGGGTTATGACTATTTGGTAAATGATCATCTTAAACTCAATATTCAATATGCCGATATTAATTATCCAGGTTCAGATAAATCTTTACCTGATACTGACTATGAAGAATATTCTGTTGCTGCAACAGGTATGGGTTTATTAACCGATGATGATGCATTGAATTTTACCTTCTATTATTCTCCAGAATATTTCTTCCAGACGGGTAAAATGCTTCGCTATGAAACCAGTTATAATTATCCGATAGCTAAAAACTGGAATGCTTATGCCCAAGTTGGATATAACAAGTTTTCAAGTCACGAGGCTTATGATGTTTTATGGGCAACAGATCAAGAAGACTCATATTATGATTATAAATTAGGTGGAAATTATAACTACAATGACTTTATTTTTGATTTGTATTATGTCGATTCAAATATCAATAAAGAATTAAATTATGCTGATGATGCAGTGATTTTTAGTATTACCAAAGCTTTCTAAGCCGAGTTTAGAACATCTGTATACCAAAGGCTTATTCTTAAGATTTAGAATAAGCCTTTGTATTTTATAAAGATGATTTTAATTGATGGTCAAACTTATTTGCAAGTTTCTAATGTAATAAGCATTTGTGCTATGGGTTTATAACTCGGTATTTGTACTTGTATTTTCAAACAAGGTTTAAAAATAATTGTTTTTACATCAAATTATTGTTTATTAATTCATCTGTTTTCGTATGGTGGATATGCAGGTTTTGGCAATAATTGAATTAATTTTGTATTAAAAATAAGCAAAATTGGTTTTTTGTACCTTTGTAGATTGCAATTGTATTTTTTATGAACTTGATCAATATCAATGTGCTAGTCATTTTTGAACGGTGGGTCTTAACTTTCTATTTTGGTTCAGGTGCTAATCTATTTATTATAGTTCCGACAATTAAAGTGGTATGAAATGCTAGGGTATAAGTTTTACTAATATTTCGCTTAAAAATATATAACTTGTTGCTGCTCGGTTTTTTTTCTAGAGTGAATTTATGAAATTTGGTGTTCTGTAAAAGACACAAAAAAGTATTTTATAAAATGGATGTTTCTAGTAATGAAAGCGAATGCGGAACGTTTGTGGCACATGCTGATGGAAATGGCAAAAATTGGCGCAACAGATAAAGGCGGAAATACACGTTTAGCATTATCAGATGAAGACGTTGCTGGACGTTCTCTACTGATTAACTGGGCAAAAAAGATCAATCTTTCCATTGATTATGATGAAATTGGAAATTTGATTTTAAGACGTGCAGGTCACTCCGCGACAGCTTTACCGATCGTTATGGGTAGTCATTTAGATACGCAGCCGAAAGGTGGCCGTTTTGATGGTATCTATGGTGTATTGTCGGGCATGGAAGTTTTGCAACGCTTGGCTGAAGAGGGAATTACCACTCACCATCCTTTGGAAGTTGTGGTTTGGACCAATGAAGAAGGCGCACGTTTTACTCCAGCCATGATGGGCTCGGCGGTATTTACAGGCTTATTGCCGAAGCAAAAAGTGTATGAAAGTACCGACAAACAAGGTGTTTCTGTTTATTCAGAATTGGTACGTACAGGTCAGTTAGGTCAAACCCCTTTAGCCCGTCCGTTTAAAGCATATTATGAAGCACATATTGAACAAGGGCCTGTTTTAGAACAGAACCAAATTGCCATTGGTGTGGTGACGGGTGGGCAAGCAATTTTGTGGCTGGATGTAGAAACCAAAGGTAAAGCAGCACATGCAGGCACCACGCCCATGTATATGCGTAAAGATACCATGGTGGGTACAGCAGCAATGATTGCAGAGTTAGAGCGTAACATTCGTAAACGCTTCCCAGAGGGATTAGTCACCTTTGGTGAAATGCAAGTTGCAAATTCTTCACGCAATACCATTCCAGGGCAAATTCAATGGACCATCGATTTGCGTAATCCAAACGACGCTGTATTGAAAGAAATGGAAGAAGAAACGCGCAAAATTTTGCAGACACTTGCAGAACATCATGACTTAGAAATCAATATTTCTCAGCATTGGTTAAGTCCAGCGACTTATTTCGATGCTGCATGTGTCGAGACGGTACAAAAAGCAGTGGACACCTTAGGGTATTCAAACCAGACCATTGTGAGTGGTGCAGGACACGATGCGATTAATATTGCAAAGCACTGCCCAACCACCATGATTTTTATTCCGTGTATTGATGGTTTAAGCCATAACGAAGCTGAAGATGTCTATGCACTTGATGCGGCACAGGGTGCAGATGTATTGCTCAATGCCATCTTAAATTATGACGCTATGCAAGCAAATACAGTGCAACAGCATTGTGCTGAAGCGGTCTAAACAGATGATTCAATAAATACCCAGTTAAAATGCAGCCATCAGGATTGATCTGCTGCGAAGTGTTAGGAAGGAAAAAGTATGAATTCTAAATTACCAGTAGAAATTGATATTCAAGATGTTTGGCAAAAAGACAAAGATCATGTCATTCATCCATGGACAGATTTCACCACATTTAAAGAAGAGGGTTCTTTAATTATGGCAAAAGGTGAAAATGTTTTTGTTTATGATGTACATGGCAATAAATACTTAGATGGTATTGGTGGCTTGTGGTGTGTGAATGTCGGTTATGGTCGTCAAGAAATTGCGGATGCCGTATCTGCACAAATTATGGAATTGCCGTACTTCTCTCCATTCGGTCATCAAACTACTGCGCCCGCAGCTAAATTAGCCGCAAAGTTAGCAGAGCATGCACCAGAAAGCTTAAATCATGTGTTTTTTGGTTGTGGTGGTTCAGTCGCAAATGACACCGCGGTACGTTTAATTCACCATTATTTCCATCAAATTGGTCAGCCGTCTAAGAAAAAACTGATTGCACGTAAAGATGCTTATCATGGTAGTACGTACATCAGCATGAGCTTAACAGGCATTGAAGCAGACCATATTGGCTTTGAAATTCACAACCAATTGGTACATCACGTTTCTTGTCCAAACCCGTACCGCAAGCCTGAATCTCAGTCGATGGAAGATTTCTGTAATGAAAAAGTGCAGGAATTGGAAGACACAATTTTAGAACTGGGTCCAGACAATGTTGCGGCGTTCTTTGCCGAGCCAATTATGGGGGCGGGTGGGGTGATTGTGCCACCAGAAGGCTACCATGTGAAAACTTTGGCAGTTTGTAAGAAATACAATGTGTTGTATGTATCGGATGAAGTCGTGACTGCATTTGGTCGTTTAGGTCACATGTTTGCTTCAGAAGCGGTGTTCGGTATTGTGCCAGACATTATTACCTGTGCTAAAGGCTTGTCTTCTGGTTATTTACCGTTGGGTGCAACCATTATTTCTGATGAAATTTATGACGCCATTAGCAAACCACATCACCAAGGTGGCTTATTGACACATGGCTTTACCTATTCAGGTCATCCTGTGAGCTGTGTGGCTGCATTAAAAAATATCGAAATCATTGAGCGCGAAAACATTTGCGAACATGTGCAAGATGTCGGGGTGTATTTTGAAGAACAACTTAAAACTTTAGCTGATTTAGAAATTGTAGGTCAGGTTCGTGGCAAGAAATTCATGATGTGTATTGAAAACTTGCGTAACAAAGAAAGCAAAGAGTTGTTTGATGGCTCAGTGGGTGTAGGTAAGCGTATTGCCAACCATTGCCAAAAATTAGGTTTGATTGTACGCCCAGTGGGTCACATGAATGTACTTTCTCCACCGTTAATTTTAACGCGTGACCAAGTGGATTTTGTAGTCAGAACCTTACGTCATGCAATTCAAAACACGATTGCAGAGTTAAAAGCCGAAGGTCACTTATAAGTTTTATTCTCATCTAACCTTCTGACAATCTGACCTATTTGGGCAGATTGTTCAGTACTTGTTTGCTTAAACAATGGGTTTGGGCAAACAACAAGATCAAAAGTCAAGAAAGACGAACTGTAATAATGTTCCTGATGTGGTGTACACACAAGAGACAGATTAAGCCTCAAATGATGGACACAGACAAAGGCGAGTAAAAAGATGAAAAATTATATCAATGGACAATGGGCTGCAACGACTGGCAGCACCGAGATTGCGGTGATCAATCCACGTAGTGAGCAAGCACTGGCACATTTCGTGACAGCCTCAATCCATGATGTGGACGCTGCGGTAGAAGCGGCAAATCATGCTTTAGCAAGCTGGAGTCAGACCAGTGCAGCGGAGCGTGCAGTCTGGTTAAATAAAATTGCCGATGCACTTGAACAAGCAAAAGAAAAATTAGTTGAACTGTCACATAGCAACAATGGCAAATCATTGAGTCAAGCCAAAGTTGATGTTGAGAACAGTATCAAATGTTATCGCTACTATGCTGATTTAGTCCAGAAATTTGCCTTTAGTAAAACCAGTCAAACTGATCATGGCACTGAACTCACCCATCAGCAAAACCCTGTCGGTGTGGTGGCACTCATTACGCCGTGGAATTTTCCTTTAATTACCAGTGCATGGAAAATTGCACCTGCTTTGGCAGCGGGTTGTACCTTGGTTTTTAAACCTTCGGAATTGGTGCCATTACCAGAACTTGAATTTATTAAACTACTCAATCAAATTAACTTCCCACAAGGTGTGTTTAATTTAGTCCTTGGTGATGCCATTGCAGCCGAACATTTGGTACGTCATCCAGAGATCCAAAAAGTCTCTTTCACGGGTAGTACCGAGATTGGGATTCAAGTGATGCAAGCTGCAGCAACGTCGGTCAAACGGGTTACCCTTGAACTAGGCGGAAAGTCGGCATTTTTAGTGTTAGAAGATGCCGATATTGATGATGCGGTGGAAAAAGCCGTAGGCGGGATGTTCTATAACGCAGGACAAATGTGTTCAGCCATGTCGCGTGTATTGGTGCATGAATCAATTGCTGCCCCGTTTTACCAAAAGCTGAAGCAAGCCACGGAAGCTATTTTGTTGGGGCAAGAAGCTGAAGATCAGTTCAGCATGGGTCCTATGACCACGCAAAAACAATTCAATAAAGTCAATGAATACTTAGCCCTTGCAGCACAAGAGCAACTGCAAGCCTTAGTGGATGCTGAAAATATTCGATGTCCTACGCAGGGTTTTTATATTCGCCCGCAAATTTTTATTGATGTACCAACCCGCAGCCGTTTATGGAAAGAAGAAATCTTTGGTCCAGTCATGTGCTGTCGTACCTTTAGCAGTGAAGATGAAGCGGTTCAAGTCGCGAATGACTCAGAATTTGGTTTGGCAGCCACCATCATGACAGGCTCGGTCGATCACGGTAAAACGCTTGCTAAGCGGCTTCGTGCTGGGCACATCTGGATTAACTCTTTCCAAATGATTCATCCAAGTTCGCTATGGGGTGGCTTTAAAAAGAGCGGCACTGGGCGTGAGCTGGGTGAGTCTGGAATGCAAAGTTATTTAGAAGAAAATGTAATTACGATTTAGATGTGGTTTTAAGGATTATTGAGAAGAAAAAGGATGCTCTTCTCAATATATGTGCTGTTAAGTGGAACAACTATTGCACGAAATAAAGTGCTTGCAATGCTACAGGAGTAAAAGCATGGAAGGCGAGAATAAACACAGGAGCCTCTCCCTTTGGCAAGTGGTTGTCATTGGGGTTGCCTATATGGCACCAGCAACGGTATTTGATACTTTTGGTATTATTTCAAGAGTCACCAATGGGCAAGTTCCTTTAGCCTATTTATTGGCACTGGTTGCTATGCTGTTAACCGCAGTAAGTTATGCGCGTTTTAGTCGACTCTCAGCGAGAGAAGGTTCGGCTTATACCTATACCACTGAAACCTGCGGTAAAACCATGGGCTTTTTTGTGGGGTGGTGCTCGTTATTAGATTATATGTTGCTCCCCCTGATCAATGCCTTACTTGCTGGATTTTATTTAAACTCCATCTTTCCTGATGTGTCCTATACCGCGTGGGTACTCATCATGGTGGGATTGGTCACATTGATTAACAGCTTCCGCATTAATATTTTGGCCAATTTCAGCTTTGTATTTGTTGCTGCGACCTTGGTGATGATGCTGGTGTTTATCTATTTGGTGGTGACAGGTATAGGAAACTCACAAGGTTATAGTCAGGTGATGACCTTGAAGCCAATGTTCAATGGTAATCCAGAACTGAACACCTTGGTCGCAGGTATCTCTTTGGTCTGTTTTTCCTATCTGGGATTTGATGCAGTATCAACTTTGGCAAATGAAACCAAAAACCCAACCAAGACCATTCCAAAAGCGATTATTTGGACGACTTTGGTGGGTGGCGCCATTTTCATTACAGTATCTTGGTTCGTGACGTTACAGTTTCCGACCTTGGCTCAATTCCAAAATCCTGATGAAGCCTTGCCAGAAATTGCCCTAATTGTCGGTGGTGCAGCATTCCAGACTCAATTATTAACGGTCCAAATTATGAATGCCTTTGCCTCTGGTTTAGCAACACATGCCAGTGCTTCGCGTTTAATTCATATTATGGGGCGTGATGGCATATTCAGTAAGCGAGTTTTCGGCTCAGTCAATACAAAACTGGGTACACCGTTATATTCAATCTTTTTTGTAGGTTTAATTTCATTACTGGCAATTTATGTCGATCTGGCAATGGTGGTGAGTTTTGTCAGCTTTGGTGCCTTAATTGCCTTTACCATGGTGAATTTCTCAGTTTTCATGAAATTCTTTGTAATTAGAAAAGAACGTACTGGGTTTAAAAACTTGTTTATGAACCTATTTTTACCCTTGGCGTCTGTATTTTCATTGTTAGGCCTATGGATTAACTTGGAAAAAAATGCGCTTGAATTCGGTGGAATTTGGTTATGCGTAGGGATTGTACTGGTGTTGTACAAGAAAATTAAAAAGCAGCCGATTTCATTGGGATCTCCTGTAGAGGAAGTTTCAAACAGTTAAGTCAGTGTGAGTGAACGACTTTAATTCACTAAATCAAAAATTTGGAAACGTAAAAATTCAAGAGAGTATCAAAATGGAACTTGTGGTAGAAAAGCAAAAAACAGTAAAAACCCCAAAGCAACAGGGTTTTAGTATGCCGGGTGAATGGGCAGCACAAGAAGCAGTATGGATGATTTGGCCGTACCGTACAGACAACTGGCGTAATAATGCTCAACCTGCACAGCAAGCCTTTGCTCAGGTTGCGGCAGCCATTTCGAAAAAGACGCCTGTATTTATGGCAGTTCCAGTTTCAGAAATGGCAAAAGCACGTCAAACCATGCCAGCAGAAGTAACTTTGTATGAAATGGAAAGTGACGATGCTTGGACGCGTGATACAGGCCCAACCATTGTGAAAAATGCACAAGGTGAACGTTTGGGAATTGACTGGGTATTTAATGCTTGGGGCGGAGAAAATGGCGGCTTGTATTTCCCGTGGGACCAAGATCAATTAATTCCAAAACACATTACAGCCATGCATGAGCTAGAAACTTTCGCAGCGCCATTAGTGCTTGAAGGGGGTTCAATCCATGTCGATGGTGAAGGGACGTTGTTAACGACAGCAGAATGCTTGCTGAACCCAAACCGTAACCCAGATTTAACGCAGGATGAAATTGAAGAAATTCTGCAAGAATGTTTAGGAGTGACAAATTTCATCTGGTTGCCTGAAGGGGTATTTAATGATGAAACGGATGGTCATGTAGATAACATGTGTTGTTTTGTTCGCCCCGGTGAAGTGGCATTGCACTGGACGAATGATGAAACGGATCCGCAATATCCACGTTCTGTCGCAGCACTCAAGGTGTTGGAAAATAGTCTGGATGCCCAAGGTCGTAAGCTAAAAGTATGGAAACTGCCTGCGCCAGGTCCGCTTTTTGCGCGCGAGAATGAAATTAACGATGTCGAAAAAGGCAATGCGATTGAGCGTGTTGAAGGCAATCGTTTGGCAGGTTCCTATGTGAATTACTTGATTAGTAACCAACAGATTATTTTCCCGTTATTTGATGAAAGTACCGATGAACAAGCCCGAGCATTGTTCCAGCAAATGTATCCTGATTACTTAATTACAGGTGTGCCTGCACGTGAAATTCTGTTGGGCGGTGGTAATATTCACTGTATTACTCAGCAAATTCCAGCTTAATTAATGCTGAGGGGTGTTCACCCCAAATAAAAAGAAAAGCCATGTAAATACATGGCTTTTCTTTTTATTGAGTATAAAAAATCTAAGATTTTGAGAGAACTGAGATCTAATCAGAATAAATATTAATGTATAGTCCTGTATATACAAATACATGAATGATAGATTAAGATAAATTTGATTATTTTGTATGAATCTAGCGAGTGCTCAGAGGGTCGGAACAATACGATTTGGCATTGTCTTTGGGAAATGATAGCGCTGTGCCGTTGTATTTAGGTGTCAAATATATGATTACTGATGATTTAAACGTATTTAAACCAAGATTTTAGCCAAATTACCTCGAATGCTTATTTAATATCGAGATCACCAGTGATCTAAGTCGAGCAGATTGTCGCGGCTATTCAAGCATTAGTTCAAGCATGTAACGGTTTAAAAATTAAAAAAATCAGCCTGTTGATGGATTTGCCATCGTACAAGGGTAAACCAACAGTTTATTTCAAGTACATGACTGATTGACCCAGACAGTCGTTATTCTTTAAAAGGGAAATTTACGCCATGATCGAGTTGCTTACAGCAAATCACTATAAAAAAATGCCTTGGAAAAATGGAGCAGGCTATACCCTAGAACTGGCGCGTAGTGCAGGAGAGGAGTTGACTGAGTTTGATTGGCGCATTTCCATGGCGGACGTCACGACTTCAGGGACTTTTTCTCAGTTTATGGGAATGCAACGTTTTTTGACGGTATTAGAGGGAACGGGCATTGCATTAAACATTGATGGAGCAACCCACACTTTACAGACGTTGCAGTCGATCCAATTTAGTGGGGATCGTCTGGTCAGTTGTAATCTATTGGCGGGGCCAATCCGTGATTTTAATTTAATTTATTCACCACTGCACTATACTGCTCGCTACCAATGGATAGAAGATTCATCAGCTCTTGAGTTTTTCTCTTCAGCAGATGTCATCTTTATTTTTAATCAAAGCATTTTGGCACTAGAGCTGTCTGTGGATGGTCAACGATTTAAGCTTGAGCAACATCAGAGCATCTACATACATTCCAATCAAAATGTGAAACATTTTATTTTTCCTGCATCCGCTGTACGGCAGGGCTGTTGGATTGAGTTAAGCAAAATTTAATGGAATAAAGCGGACATTCAGCCAAGGATTAAACCTACTTTGGCTTAAGTTTATGCACAGTAATATTTAATCTTACTCTGTTACAACGGTTCAAAGAATCAGCTTATTTATGAGGCTGTTTTATGTAATAAATAAATGTATATACAAGATAATACATTGATATACCAATCCGATTGGTGCTATCTTCCTGAACCTGATAATGATGACGCAATAATAAATAGATAGAAGTAAATACAATGCTGCTCTATGGATAAGCAGCCTTGGGATTGAACAATATCGTGAAGCAAAGGATAAAGATGGAACTCTTACTTCAACCCGGTCAACTGACACTTGCAGACCTTCGTCAAGCTTACCTCAACCCAATTAAAGTTAAATTAGATGACAGTGCTTCAGCTGCAATCAACGCAAGCGTGGCTTGTGTAGAACAGATTGTAAATGAAGGGCGTACAGCTTACGGCATTAACACAGGTTTTGGTTTACTTGCTTCAACCAAGATTGCTCCTGAAGATTTAGAACAATTACAGCGTTCGTTAGTTCTTTCACATGCCGCAGGTGTAGGAGAGCCACTGGATGATGCGATGGTTCGTTTAATTATTCTATTGAAAGCAAATAGCTTGGCACGTGGCTTCTCAGGTATTCGCCGTAAAGTCATTGATGCGTTGTTGGCTTTAATTAATGCTGAAGTTTATCCACACATTCCTCTGAAAGGTTCAGTAGGCGCTTCAGGTGATTTGGCACCCTTGGCGCATATGTCATTAATCTTATTGGGTGAAAGTAAAGCACGCTACAAAGGTGAATGGTTACCCGCAATCGAAGCTTTAAAAATTGCAGGTTTAGAACCCATTTCTTTAGCTGCCAAAGAAGGCTTAGCCCTTTTAAATGGTACACAAGTTTCGACCGCTTATGCTTTACGTGGTTTGTTTGAAGCTGAAGATTTATTTGCTGCTGCGACAGTGTGTGGTGGCTTAAGTGTTGAAGCAATGCTGGGTTCACGCTCACCGTTCGATGCCCGTATTCATGAAGTACGTGGTCAACGTGGTCAAATTGATGTGGCGGCGGCTTATCGTGACTTATTGACTGATTCGAGTGAAATTGCACATTCACACGAAGACTGTAGCAAAGTTCAAGATCCGTATTCTTTACGTTGCCAACCACAGGTGATGGGTGCCTGTTTAACTCAAATCCGTCAGGCGGCTGAAGTATTAGAAATTGAAGC
>NZ_SJNT01000023.1 GCF_004331035.1 Acinetobacter sp. ANC 4910 | reverse complement strand
CTTCTGACACACCATAAGTCATTCCAACATGGAATAAAGTACGGTACTCACGCCAATAGCTCAAACAGAGAAGCAATTGGTCTTCTATGGATAATTTAGAGGGTCGCCCTGTTGATGATAAATGAAGATTGAGTACATCAATCATCACTTTATAAGTAGACCAAGATATTCCCGTTAGGCGTTTGAACTGAGGATCAGTCAGTTTCTGTATATCAATATATTTCATGCATAAATTATGCATGAAATATCAAAAAATGTCGGTGCACAATTACAGCAAATGATTGTTCGGTTTATGAGTTATGCAAGTTGTCTAATATAATCATGTATATAAGGAGATGTTGAAATAAATACTTTATGCAAATTAGTCGAAATATTAAGTGTTTTATTAAGAAATAAATATCACAAAGCGAAAGATGCCCTATTTTTAATAGAGATTCAGAAAAATATTATAAGTTATCTTTAGATAAACACATACTGAAAATGTCTTTAAGGTGAAATATATTAATTAATTTTATGTTAGAATGAGTCAAATTCATTTTGTGATTTTACATTAAATCACATCAATAATCTCTTGTTCTGTTGCTCGCTCAGTTTACGGCATTTAAGCTGATTTAAACTATTGCGTTGATATTTTAGCTTTTGATCTTTGCGGACTGATAATAAATATGCTTGAAATTCGACATCTAAAAACCCTACTGGCACTTCGCGAACATGGTTCATTGGTCGCAGCAGCCAATGATTTATGTTTAACACCTTCCGCCATTTCGCATCAGTTAAAAGAGTTAGATCATTGGTACGGTGTAGAAGTGGTCAATCGTCGTAGTCGCCCAGTATCATTTTCGAATGTTGGACAACGTTTGCTGAAGCTTGCTGACGATGTTTTACCACAAATTCAAATTACGCAAACCGACATTACACGGATTGTGCATGGTCAGACAGGCCGTATTATTTTCTCATCAGAATGTCATAGCTGTTTTGATTGGTTAATGCCTCTTTTAAATCAATATCGTCAGCAATATCCAGATGTCGATTTAGATTTTGCTTCTGGTTTTGAAGCCAATCCGCATGAGTTGTTGCAAAATGGCGAGTTTGATTTGCTGATTACTGCCGATCCAATTGCGTTGAAAGGTGTAGATTACTTTCCAATTTTTGAATATGAATCCCGTTTAGTATTATCCAATACACATCCTTTGGTGCGTGCCGAAAGGATTACGGTACAGGAGTTAGCAGAGGAAACCTTAATTACTTATCCTGTAGATAAACATCGTTTAGACATTATGTCAAAGTTGTTCATTCCAGCGAATATTCAGCCTAAACAGATTCGTACCACAGATTTAACTCAAATGTTGATTCAATTGGTCGCGAGTGGGCGTGGCATTGCGGCATTACCAGATTGGGTTGTAAATGAGTATGAGCAAAAAGGTTGGGTAACGTCGCGCCGTTTGGATTGTGTGTCCGCAAAAGGTCTACGCCGTACTTTATATGCAGGGTATCGAATTGAAGAAAAAGAGAAAACCTATTTTGAAGGTTTCTTGAAGCAATTGGATAAATTTTCACAGAAGCGTCATCAATATTATTTGTCTTAATCTAATTGATGCAGTTCGCGGTGATGATGCAATTTATAGATTGCATCATCACGCAAAATTGAATTTAACTAAGATTGTCCTATAAATAATGACAGTACGCCTGCGGCAATTAAAGGACCAACGGGCACTCCGCGTAACACGGCAACCCCAGCAACGGTTCCAATGAGCAATCCTGCGACCACATTTGGTTGATGAGTCATTAGTTTCACACCACGACCACCTAACCAAGCGACAAAAAGACCAATCGCAATTGCAAGTAATGATTTCCAGCTTAAAAAGGATTTAAGAATAGCCTCACCAGGGATCTTGCCACTGGCAATTGGGGTTAAAACACCAATGGTCAAAATAACAATACCAATATTTAAACCGTGTTGTTGTAATAGCGGGAAAAACTCACTTAAGGGGGTAATTTTAAAGACAATCAGTACAGCAGCAGCAATGGTGACAGCATTATTATGGCTGAAAATACCACAAGCCAATAAAACCAGTAGTACAAGCAAATTTAGATCTAAATTAGGCATGAGATGCAGGGAGAATGTGTGAAAATGCAACTATTGTAGCGATTTTTTGCCTATCACATCGAGAAAATCAGCGGAAAAGTCGAAAATTGTTTAAAATGCGGCAGTCTATTGTAAGGTCTTACATTATGTATTTAGAAAAAATGTTGCAATCTCAAGGTTTTGGTTCGCGTAAGCATTGCCAACAATTGATTAAATCTGGGGCTGTTTGCATTGACCAAGACATTATGCAAAATCCTAAGCAGAAGTTGAATTTGGAAAACTTAGTTTTCGAGGTGTATGGAAAGCACTATCAATATCGAGAAAACGTTTATATTGCCCTGAATAAACCTGCGGGCTATGAATGTTCTCATCAAGCTACGCATCATTTTAGTGTATTCGACTTGTTTGATGATGTGCTGTTGAATCGTGGATTACAATGCATTGGGCGTTTAGATCAGGATACTACGGGTCTATTGCTGCTCACGGATGATGGTCAATTTCTTCAAGCATTAACCCATCCCAAAAAGCATGTGGGCAAAGTTTATCGGATGCAAACTGCCGACCCACTTTCTGCTGAACAGATTCAGCAACTTGAAAAGGGTGTTGAATTACGTAATGAACAAGGTACTTTTGCAGCTACAGATGTACAGCAATTGGCAGCGTGCGAGTTGCAAATGACCATTCATCAAGGTGTTTATCATCAAGTAAAAAGAATGTTAGCTGCGGTGGGTAATAAAGTTGAACAACTGCATCGCGTACAAATTGGTGCGTTAGAGTGTCCTGAGCTAAAAGAGGGCGAATGGATCTATTTGACATCTGAGCAGATAGCACTAGCTCGAACCCGAGAAACTATTTAAGAAAGCAGTGATAGGTTCTAAATTCGTTGTCGGCAATAAAGCCCATAGCTTCATATAGTCGATGAGATTCACGATTGGTTTTTTGCGTTTCTAAGCTAATACGAAGCGCATTTTCATGTCGTGCAAACAGAATGGCAGTATCAATCAGTTGTTTGGCTGCGCCTTGACGACGAAATTGGGGGGTTACATAGACGTCATCTAAAATATAGTAGGTTGAACAGGCGACAGAAGAAAAGCCTAAATAAAGCAAAATAAAACCTGTAAATACATGATCTTTGACATGAATAAAAATGACACTTTCTTGGTTTTCAAAACGTTGTTTTAGAAATTGTTGAGAAAGATTTAAATTAGAAGAAGCACCATAAAATTGACGGTATTCATCAAATAAAACTGCAAGTTGATTGAGGTCATCTAATGTGGCTTTTTTTACAATCATTGATTGCTCCATGCATTTTTTATTGTCATTGCATGAAGCATACCTAAGTTTTTAAATGAAAAAATTTAAATAATGTATAAAAATGCAACAGGGTTAATTTTTATCACTTTCACCCAAAATTGCATTCAGTTCTTCAAATAAGTCTAGATGGTCATCATCCATGAGAAACTCATCGCTAGCCTGAACGCTATTTGTCGTGTCATCACTTTCATGTGTAACAGCAGAGGTTTTCTGCTCTTGTTTAAGCCGTCTTAACTTAATCAATTGCTCTAAATTGATGTTCTGATTTTCAATAGAAAAGGGGATAGACTTTGTCAGTACAACTTGTTTGAAAAAGAGCCGCACAGCTTGAGCTGGCGTAATCCCCAATTGTTTAAAGACAGCAAAAGCCTGTTTCTTTTCCTGTGAATCGAGACGAATTTGATAAACTTCGGTTTTTCTCATGATTTTTATAAATTTTAAGATTGAACTTTTAGCCTTCATTTTAATCAATTTTGTTGTAATTTCAATATTTTTGAATTGAAAAATTCATTTTTATGTAATGACAAACAAACTACAGTGTCAATTCAAAATTAGATGAAAAGTCCATAGATTCCTCTGTGACAGGATCTGTAAATTGAATTCGTTTGGCTAACAGCTGTAATGGGTGGGAGAAATCATCATCAGATTTATGCTGGACGGTTGGGTAGAAAGGGTCATTTTGAATGGCAATGCCTAAATGATTCAGGTGAACTCGTAATTGATGCTGTTTTCCTGTTTCAGGTTTTAGTAGATATTTGGCCCATTGAGCATTGTGTTCCAAAATCTCAATCTGTGTTTTACTGTTTGGTTCGCCCTCTACAATTTGCATGGTGTAAAATGGATGCCCTTTATCCATTCTTAAGCGCAGAGTTTGTGGGAATTCAAGGGTAGGAAGATAAGCCGCAATCGCATGATAAGTCTTTTTAACCTTGCGATTGGCAAACATTTGTTGGTAAATGCCACGTGTTTCTGGTCGTTTGGAAAATAAAACCAGTCCAGCAGTTTCACGGTCTAAACGATGAATTGGTGTTAAATCTGGATTGCCTGTTTGGTTTTTTAGGCGAACCAATAGTGTTTCTTGCACATACTGACCTGTAGGGCTTATGGTTAGAAAATGTGGTTTATCGATGATATATAGATCATCAGTTTCATGCAAAATATCATGTTGAAACGGAACATGAATTTCATGTGCTAAAAAACGATAGTAATAGATATGTTGATTGGCAAGATATTGGCTATTTATGCTTAGAATTGAACCATCAGCTGCATAAATCAATTGGTCTTGAAAACGCTGTTGCCACTCTTGTGCTGAAATATGCACAAACTGTTGGCAGAGATAATCGTACAAGCGTTGTGGTGCTGGCTGTATAACAGGTAAGTAAAGTTTACTGGCTGTTACGCCACGAATCATTGGCGGAACAAAGTCATGCACAGTCATAAGTCATCAATCACAACAGGTTAGTGTATATCATGCACTGTATTAAAAATGCACATTTCGTATGCATTGCATAGGTATTAAGAGCGTGGCGATGCTATCATAATTCCACTTTTGAATCATGCTGTGAGTCATATGTCGTATTCATTTCATTTGCCCCTAAACTCTGAAGCAGATACCCAACAACTTGCACGCGTGGTTGCACAATATTTTACTGAAGGTGTGATTTATTTAATTGGCGATTTAGGTGCAGGAAAAACGACATTTACCCGTTATTTGTTGCAACAACTTGGTCATCAAGGTTCAGTAAAAAGCCCAACGTATACCTTGGTTGAACCTTATAGCATTCAGAACAAACACGTCTTTCATTTTGACTTGTATCGCCTCAATGATCCTTATGAACTTGAGTTAATGGGTATTCGCGATTATTTGGATACACCCAATGCTTTATTCTTATTTGAATGGCCAAGTAAAGGTGGTGAGGAAATTCCAGCTGCCGATTTCACCATTGAAATTTTAAAGTCTGAAGATGAATTATCGCGTCAGGCAACATTAAGCTTTCAAGATGAAATGCTCTATAAAGCACTCGAGCAGGCATTTCAACATGCGTGATGAAGTTTCTGTACGTCGCATTCATACCTTAGATCCTGCACTTGCCAACCAGATTGCTGCGGGTGAAGTGATTGAACGGCCAGCTTCTGTAGTCAAAGAGCTGCTTGAAAATTCAATTGATGCGGGCGCAACAGAACTCATTATTCGGGTCGAACAAGGCGGCAGTACGCTCATTGAAATTATCGACAATGGTCGTGGTATTCATCCCGATGATTTATCTTTGGCGGTTATGCGTCATGCCACCAGTAAGATTCAAACCGCAGAAGATTTACATGCGATTGTGAGTTTAGGTTTCCGTGGTGAAGCATTAGCATCGATAGCAGCGGTTTCCCGTTTAACCTTGATCAGTAGCCAACTAGACGATGGTATTGGCTATCAGGTTGAAGTGAATGGTACAGCATTCCAACATCAAGAAATTCAAGCTGTAGCTGCATCGCGTGGTACACAGATTCGGGTACAGGATTTATTTTTTAATGTTCCTGCACGTCGAAAATTCTTGAAAAAACCAGGTACAGAATTCGGTCATATTGAAGAAATTGTGCGGCGTTTAGCCCTTACTCATTTTGATATACGTTTTGTGCTGGAACATAACAATAACATCCGTTTGAATTTACCCGTTGCTGATAGTGGTGCATTACGCTTTCAAAGGGTACAACAATTACTGGGGCGCCAATTCACGGAAAATGCCTATTGGATTGATGCAGACAGCATCAATATGCGCTTGAGTGGTTGGTTGGGGCATCCTTCTGATGCAAGAGCACAGGCAGATTTGCAGTATGTCTATGTCAATGGACGCATTGTCAAAGATAAAACGATTTCTCATGCTTTACGCATGGCTTATGATGGTATTTTACACGGACACCAACACTCTGCTTATTTGTTGTTTTTAGAGGTTGATCCTGAAAATATCGATGTCAATGTACATCCAACCAAGCATGAAATTCGTTTTTTAAATCAACGCGAAGTTCATGAGTTTGTAAGGCATTTTGCTAAAGACACACTGTCCCAATTTCAAACTGCGAGTGCAGATTTAGCGCAAGCATTGAAAGTCGAGCAAGCAAGCCCAATAAATATACAGCAACCCCGTTATCAAGAGCAGTTTCAGTTGCATCGCGCAGCAGAATCAACTCCTGTGCCAGAGTCCGTAGCCATATTAACAGACTTTGAATCTTCACAACCGCAACAAGCTGTGCAGTATGTAGCGCAAGACAGCAAAGCGTATCGAGTCAATCCTGCATCACCAGTAAGTACGGCTGCTTTGCAGAGCTATCTTGCGCCATTACGAGCAGTTGGTCAGTCCACTGATGATGTTGTGGTGGATGATATGGCTCCTCGGGTAGATGAGCATCCTTTGGGTATTGCGATTGCACAGTTACACGGCATTTATATTTTGGCACAGAATACCGAAGGCTTAATTATTGTTGATATGCACGCTGCACATGAGCGGATTTTATTACAACAAATGAAATCTGCTTGGGAAAATCCTGAATTTTGGATATCACAGCAATTGTTAATTCCGAAAATAGTTAATGTAAATCGGATGCAAGCCCTTCGAGTAGAAGATTTAAAAGAACCTTTAGCGCGATTGGGTTTAGAAATTGATCAATATGGTGATGAACAAGTCATTGTTCGTGGTGTCCCTGCTATTTTACATAAAGCTGATTTTTCGGCTTTGATTCCTGAATTACTCAACGATTTGGATCCAACAGACGAGGTGCGTGGGCTATTACAGAAACGTGATCAAATCTTAGCGGGTATGGCGTGTCATGGTGCTGTGCGTGCACATCGATTATTGAGCCTTTCTGAAATGAATGCCTTGCTTCGTCAAATGGAGCAGACCGAATTTGCGAGTCAATGTAACCATGGGCGACCGACTTGGCGTGCATTCCCATTGGCTCAGCTAGATAAACTTTTTGCTCGAGGAGAGTAAACCTAAATGTCGAATCAATTGCCTGTCATCAATTTGATGGGACCTACAGCCAGCGGTAAAACGGCTTTAGCATGTGAGTTATATGAACAGGGCAATTTTGAATTGATTTCTGTTGACTCGGCATTGGTTTATCGAGATATGGATATCGGGACTGCGAAGCCAAGTAAAGTCGAGCAGGTACAATATCCACATCATTTGATTGATATTATTAGTCCGCTCGAAGTGTATTCTGCTGCACAATTTGTAGAAGATGCAACTAGGTTGATTGATGAGATACATGCTAAAGGAAAAACCCCGATTTTGGTCGGAGGCACGATGTTGTATTTCAAAGCTTTGTTAGAAGGTTTATCGAGTAATTTGCCAAGTGCGGATTATGCAATTCGTGCTGAAATTGAAGCACAGGGTGATCGAGAAGGTTGGGAGTCAGTTTACGCTTCTTTATGCAAAGTGGATCCACTTGCAGGTGAAAAATTCAAAGTAAGTGACAAGCAGCGTATTATTCGTGCACTGGAAGTATTTCGTATTACGGGGCAGCCGATTACCAAATTACAAGCAGAACAACCTAAAAATGTACCATATCGTTACACTTTTCATAATTATGCTTTGTTGCCAGATCGGTTAGAATTACATAAGCGAATTGAAAAACGCTTGGAAATTATGTGGGAAATCGGTTTTTTAAATGAGGTTGAATCACTAATTGAAAAATACGATCTATTTGATGATTTGCCTTCAATGAGATCAGTCGGTTATAGGCAAGCCTTAGATTTTTTATTAAAAAGCGACAAAAGTCTCGAAAATAAGAAAGAAATGGAGGATAAAGCCCTTTTTGCGACACGACAACTTGCGAAACGTCAATATACTTGGTTAAGATCTTTGCAACAGTCGCATAAATTTAAAACATATTTAACAATAAAGCAGGCTCAAGAAGACTTGCGAAACTGTTACGGATAAAGCAAAATTTACATACTGTCTTTTTTATAATTTTTAATTGAAAAATAAAGATAGTTTTTTGCGCTGATTTTTAATATTTTTTTGGAGTTGTATAACATGTCTAAAGGTCAAACTTTGCAAGATCCGTTCTTGAATTCTCTCCGTAAAGAACGTATTCCTGTATCTATCTTCCTTGTAAACGGTATTAAGTTACAAGGTCATATTGAATCTTTTGACCAATATGTTGTTCTGTTAAAAAATACTGTAAGCCAAATGGTTTACAAACACGCTATTTCTACGGTTGTTCCTGCGCGTAACCCGCGTCCTGCTGGTGCTCCTGCTGGTGGTGCTCAAGGTACAGGCTTTGGTGGTGCTCAAGGCGGCGGCTTTGGTGGCGGTCAAGGCGGTGGCTTTGGTGGCGGTCAAGGCGGTGG
>NZ_SJNT01000022.1 GCF_004331035.1 Acinetobacter sp. ANC 4910 | reverse complement strand
CGGAATACAAATTGGGCAACATTCAAGAGATTCATCAGGGAGATTTAATTTTTTCAGAACGGCAGAAGAAATTCGCGTATGCGAAGTCGAATAGTTTGCCTGAATACTGCAAAAAATGTCCGTATCTACAACTGTGTTGGGGTGACTGTCCGAAGGATCGCTTCCTGAAAACGCCAGAGGGCGAAGTGGGCTTACATTACCTCTGTTCAGGTTTAAAGAAGTTTTTTCATACCGCAACGACATCCAAGTCTGAGATTGCGAAACGTTTACAACCACATTAAAAAAATTGTTGTAACAGGACGTTTAGAAAGTCATTTTTAAACGTTCAAATCCGTAGAACCAAGACTCAATAAGGGCAAAACCTGAGTTGATAGTAATAAAAAAACTCTATGTGCTTCATAAAAATCCTAACAAGGAGAAACAAGATGCGGAAAAGTTTAATTGCACGCTCAATCGCCCTCGTCGGTGGAGCGTTATTGTCTGCGACAACTTTCGCCAAACAACCGAATATTCTCGTCATTTGGGGAGATGATATTGGTTGGCAGAACGTCAGTGCTTACGGTATGGGAACTATGGGCTATACCACGCCAAATATTGACAGTATTGGCAAGCAAGGTATTCGATTTACCGATCACTATGCTCAACCGAGTTCAACCGCAGGTCGTGCCTCCTTTATTACGGGACAGTACCCAATTCGTTCGGGTATGACCACAGTAGGGCAACCTGGGGATGCATTAGGACTACAAGCCAAATCGCCTAGCTTGGCTGAAGTCCTCAAAAGCGCTGGGTATGCGACGGGGCAGTTTGGTAAAAATCACTTGGGTGACCGTAACGAACATTTACCGACCGTACATGGTTTTGATGAGTTCTACGGCAATTTATATCACTTAAATACCCAAGAAGAAGCTGAACAACGTGATTATCAAGCCTTTGGTAAAAAGTTTGCAGGTAATCTTGAGGATTATGAGAAACAATTTGGTACCCGTGGTGTATTGCATTGTTATGCAACTTCGAAGTCAGACAGTACCGAAGACCCTCGCTTTGGTAAGGTGGGTAAGCAGAAGTGTGAAGATACAGGACAATTAACGCAAGAACGCATGAAAGACTTCGATGCGAGCGAAATTATTCCGAATGCAGAGCGCTTTATGAAGCAGGCGAAAGCGAGCGATAAGCCGTTCTTTGTTTGGATGAATACCAGTCGAATGCACTTGTATACACGCTTAAATGATAAATGGCGTTATGCGGCAGAGAAATATACCTCTGAGGCGGATTACCATGGTAGTGGTATGTTACAGCATGACCATGATATTGGTTTGGTGCTACAATTCTTAAAAGACAATGGCTTAGATGAAAATACGATTATCTGGTATTCAACCGATAATGGGCCAGAGCACTCTTCATGGCCTCATGGTGCAACCACACCATTCCGTGGTGAAAAAATGACTACCTATGAAGGGGGGGTTCGTGTTGTTTCCATGTTGAAATGGCCGAGTGTGATTCAACCAGATCAAATCAAAAATGGTATTCAAACCCACATGGATATGTTTACTTCTTTCGCAGCAGCAGCAGGTGTACCAAATGTTGCTGAAAAAGTGATGAAGGAGAAGAAGCAGTATATCGACGGTATCAACAACGTACCGTACTGGACAGGTCAGAAAGAGGATTCTGCTCGTGAAAGTATGTTCTACTACTATGAGGGCAAGTTAACTGCGGTACGTATGGGGCCATGGAAATTCCACTTCTCGACCAAAGAAGATTACTATGCCAATGTTGTGCCATTAACTGTGCCAAAAGTTTTTAACTTACGTATGGACCCGATGGAATCTTATGACAACAAAGATTCTGAAGGGCACTTGATGCAAAAAGTCAGTTGGTTAATGCAGCCAATGAATAAACTGGTGGCTGCACATATTAAAACCTTGCAAGATTATCCACCTGTTCAAGGCAGTAAATCTTTTGATATGTCCAACCTAGTGGGTGATGCCATTTCGAAAGGTAACGAATAATTGATTGGGTTAAATTAGAGTTGTTCTGGTTTAGCCCATATTTCTGTCTAATTTTATAGAATATCTAATCAATAAAAATTAAAAAAATCTGGATTGCGGATAAGCATGCCATTAAATAATCACAATCAAAATATATTTTCATGTATTCGCTTTAATTTTTTTAAACTTAACTTTTGAATATTAAATAGAATATTTTATTATAGCCGACCTTTAATCTAATCAAAAATATAACTCCGACTGATAAAACGTGGTTCGTTGTATGGTTAAAACCATCGATTACCATTCTTTCGAGTGGTTTTTATCTGTTTAAATTTTGATATTTTTCTAAAAAACTAGGCTCTGTGTTAGATCGGTCAATATTCTAAGATGCCACTCAAATGGAATGGGTGTACTCAAGATCTTTTACATACAAATGGGCCGGGTCACATCTGCATGATGAATATGGAAATAAATAGATGATGAATCTTTGGTGTGGTCAGAATTTCGATAAGCGTTTATGGCCAAGTCGAAGTTTTGATGAACTAAGCACATTCTAGCCAATTTTATCCACTCAATTCATTGCAGTAAATTTAAAGTCAAATTTCATTATAAATCCATATTGAAAGACGATCACAAGGTTAGGGATGACAATATGCACAAGATACCAACACATTTAGTTTCCCCACCACTCAGAACCATGCAATTACCAGGTCAAACCTATCGTTATCACGTGATGGTCAAACCCTCAGGTGCACAGTGTAACTTAGACTGTAGCTACTGTTTTTATTTACACAAACAAGACATGCTGCACCAACCGAAAACCCCGCGTATGGCGGAGTCCATGCTTGAGTTGCACATCAAACAATATATTGAAGCACAAACAGGCAACGAGATCGTCTTTAGTTGGCAAGGTGGAGAACCGACCTTAATGGGCTTAGAATTCTTCCAACGCATGGTCGAATTACAAAAGAAATATGCCAAACCGCACCAAACGATCGAAAATGACTTACAAACCAATGGGATTCTACTGGACGAAGACTGGTGTGTATTTCTAAAGAAAAACAATTTTCTGGTGGGATTATCCATAGACGGACCAGCAGATTTACATGATATTCATCGCTACAACAAAGGTGGTAAACCCACCCATGCCAAAGTCATGCATGCAGCGCAATTACTGCATCAATATCAGGTCCCCTTTAATGTCTTATGCGTGGTGAACCGAGACAACAGCAAAAGACCATTAGAGGTTTACCGCTTCCTCCGTGACCAAGTACAACCACGCATGATCCAGTTTATTCCCGGCATGGAAAGTGCCCAGTTCCAGCAAACCGCACCCGGATGTTGGGACCCGACAGACTTACCGCAACTGGGGAGTTCGGCGGCGCAACCAGGGACAGCGGATTCCGTGGTCACGGATTGGTCGATAGCCGCAGACGATTGGGGTGTATTCCTTTCTACAGTGTGGAAAGAATGGCTACAGCATGATTTTGGACAAGTCTTTATCGACCAATTTGAAAACGTGATTTCGATGATGTTTGGCTATGGTGCACAGAAATGCGTGTCAGGACAAATCTGTGGGAAATCGTTGGCGATAGAACACAATGGCGACCTATTCTCCTGTGACCATTTTGTCTATCCGGAATACAAATTGGGCAACATTCAAGAGATTCATCAGGGAGATTTAATTTTTTCAGAACGGCAGAAGAAATTCGCGTATGCGAAGTCGAATAGTTTGCCTGAATACTGCAAAAAATGTCCGTATCTACAACTGTGTTGGGGTGACTGTCCGAAGGATCGCTTCCTGAAAACGCCAGAGGGCGAAGTGGGCTTACATTACCTCTGTTCAGGTTTAAAGAAGTTTTTTCATACCGCAACGACATCCAAGTCTGAGATTGCGAAACGTTTACAACCACACTAAAAACTTGTTGTAACTCAAGGGGGCCGGATTTAGCCCCATATGCTGAAGAATCAAATGGTTGTCTGGATGAGACTATTTGGAAATAAGTTTTCAGTTCCAAAAAAATGTTAAGGAAAACACATGCGTAAAAAGATCATTTCACGTTCGATTGCTTTGGCTGGCGGAGCCTTACTTTCAACAGCCCTGATGGCAAAACCCCCCAATATTTTGGTGATTATGTCCGACGACGTAGGTTTTACCAACGTCAGTGCATATAGTCATGGCATTATGGGGTATAACACGCCAAACATTGATCGGATTGCCAAAGAAGGCATTATGTTTACCGATCACTATGCACAGCCAAGTTCAACCGCAGGGCGTGCATCATTTATTACAGGACAATACCCAATCCGTTCAGGTTTAACCACTGTAGGTCGTCCCGGTTCACCTTTAGGCATTAAACCAGAAACACCGACACTCGCAGAAGTACTTAAACCCCTGGGCTATATGAGTGGTCAATTTGGTAAAAATCACTTGGGTGACCGTAACGAACATTTACCGACCGTACATGGTTTTGACGAGTTCTACGGTAATTTATATCACCTCAATACAGAAGATACGTTTGAGCAAGTTGATTATCCAAAAGATCCTGAATTCCGTAAAAAATTTGGCACACGTGGTGTTCTACATTGTTATTCATCAACTACAGATGATGAAACGACAGATCCTCGTTTTGGTAAAATGGGTAAGCAGAAGTGTGAAGATACTGGGGAACTTTCGAGTAAACGGATGGAAACTGTGGATGATGAGTTCATCGCAGCCAGCGTAGATTTCATGAAGCGCAGTAAAAAGTCGGATAAGCCATTTTTTGTGTGGTTAAACCCAAGTCGTATGCACATGTTTACCCATTTACGTCCCGAGCATCGTTATTTAGCTGCAAAAGCCACATCTGAAGAAGATCTGTACGGTAGTGGCATGATTGAACATGATATGCAAGTCGGTCAAGTGTTGGATGAAATGAAGAAGATGGGTGTGCTAGATAACACCATCATTATTTATACCACTGATAATGGCCCTGAACACAGTGCTAAAAATCATGGTGGAACCACACCGTTTCGTGGTGAAAAAATGACCACATATGAGGGTGGTGTGCGTGTCCCGATGATGATCCGTTGGCCAGGACATATTCCTGCAGGACAGGTCAAAACAGGTATTCAGGCCAATATGGATCTTTTCACAACTTTAGCAACTGTCGCAGGGAATGCAAATGTTGTAGAGGATATGAAAACCAATCGTAAACAATATATTGACGGTCTAAATAACCTCGATTACTGGACAGGAAAATCGGCAGAAAGTAAGCGTACTAATTACCTGTACTACCATGAATCAACACTTCGTGCAGTTCGTATTAATCAATGGAAGGTTCATTTAGAAACCAGTGAAACCTATTATGATGGCTACCAAAAGCAAAAGATTCCATTGGTATTCAACCTTCGTCAAGATCCGTATGAGTCATTTGATAGTACAACAGATCGCTCTGAAATTGCTCAGAAAAAGCTATGGTTGGGTGAACCTGTAGAGGCATTGCTTGGTGAACATGTGAAGTCTTTGATGGATTATCCACCAGTGCAAAAAGCCACAACGCTTGATTTTAGTAAATTAGTTGAAAATTTACTGTCTGCTAAAAAGTAAAATGCCTCATGCATGATCAAGGCAGTCCAGTTTTCTGGGCTGCTTTTTTTCTTGCGAGCGTATCATTTTTAATCCATGTTTATTGAACGGGCTTTGTTGCACAAACCTATTCGTGACGGCTTATTCAGCAATATAATTTCCAAATGAATCAGCCTATACCTAAAGTCTACCGTACAACGAATTGGTGCTCTTACAATACAGCCTTGATCAATCGAGGAAACATATCGATTTGGTTTGATCCCACTACTCAATGGTATGCTCAACTACAAGGTAAACACGGACGAAATCAAACCTATTCTGATGCAGCTATTCAATGTTGTTTGATGATCAAATCTCTATTTAGACTCTCTTTACGCATGGTCACAGGTTTTGTTCGGAGCCTTATTAAACTCTGTGGATTAGATTGGATCGCTCTAGATTATTCCACGCTTTGCAGCAGACAAAAGCATATTGATATTACGATTCGCTACCAGAAAAGCCGTGGTGGTTTCCATCTACTCGTCGACTCTACTGGCTTAAAGTTTTTAGGTGAATGGAAACGTAAGAAACATCAGCCTGAATCTCGTTGCCAATGGCGTAACTTCACATTGGTATAGATGCTAAAATCCTTCAAATTAGGGCTGTACAGTTGACTACGAACAATGTCCGTGATTCACAAGTCCTCGGGGATTTACTGGATCAAATTTCACTGGATGAGTGAATTGATTCTGCCTATACAGATGGGGCTTATGACACGAAATACTGCAGAAAAGTCATTTCAGATCGACAGGCATATGCAGTGATTCCGCTAATTGAGCTGCGAAGTTTTCATCATTATTTTCCATTTTTTGTTGTTCGCAATAGATTCATATGGAGAATCACCATATGAATCTATAATGAATGATGACTTAAGCCACTTTTGATTTAGCCTTCGCTTTAGGCTGTTGTGTTGCAGCAGACCAAATTAGATGCTGGCTTTCAATTGGCAGGTTATACATAGCTTCATCTTTTTCGAAGTTATGGCTGACAAACCACTCGGTAGATTTGCCTTGGCGAGGTAAGACCCAATCGCCACGTTGTATGTAACCTGATCGCATGCCGTAAACAATACTATTGCCAGTGTTTTCATCTGCTGGTGCAACAGGTTTGACTGCCGTCATTTGACGAATATCGAGCTCATTGATTAAACGACAAATATAATCGCAAGATAAATCAATTTTTAAGGTCCACGGTGCATTGGTATAACCAAATAAATAAGCAAAGTTAGGCACATCTTCTATTAATGTACCTTTATAGCTCATTTTCTCGTTAGGCTTAATTTGCTCTTGGTCTACAGAAATTTGAATACCACCAAACAACTGTAATTCGAGACCTGTTGCTGTGACAATGATGTCTGCTTCAAGTGTTTTACCCGATTTGAGCAAAATACCATTTTCAGTGAAACGCTCAATTTTATCGGTAACAACAGACGCTTTACCTTCACGAATCACGTCAAATAAATCGTTGTCTGGAATGGCACAGAGGCGTTCATCCCACGGCATATATTCTGGGGTGAAATGAGACATATCGTATTGCTCACCCAAGGCTTTCTGAGCATTTGAAAGCAAGAATGAACGCATTTGTTTAGGGAACCGACGACATACTTTATAAATACCACGCTGCATAAAAATATTCCGCTTACGGAAAATTTTATACACCAGTTTTTCTGATAATACTTTTCGACAAGAATCGACCAGTTTGTCTGTATTTGGCACGTTAATGACATAGCTTGGAGAGCGCTGTAACATGGTGATATGTGCAGTATCATTGGCCATTGCAGGAATCAAGGTGACTGCTGTTGCACCACTCCCAATCACCACAACCCGTTTATTGCTATAGTCTAAATTTTCAGGCCAGTGTTGTGGATGAACGACTTGACCTTTAAAGTTTTCAACACCTTCAAACTCTGGGGTATAGCCTTGGTCTTGGTTGTAGTAACCCGTTGCAGCAATCAGATAATTACAGCTAAATTGGCAATTTTCTCCCGTTGCTTCATTAACGGTTTCTACCGTCCATTTATTGGTTTGAGTTGAAAAATTTGCAGAGATAATTTTGATGCCATAACGGATTTTTTTATCGATGTTAAATTTCTGAGCGGTTTCTTGTAAATACTGCTTGATCGACTCGCCCGCAGCGAGCACTTTATCGCTATTCCACGGACTAAATTTATAACCAAAGCTAATCACGTCTGAATCTGAACGAATGCCTGGATAGCGGAACAAATCCCACGTTCCACCAAGCGCTTGCCGGCGCTCTAATATCGTGAATGATTTATTTGGGTTTTGTTGTAATAGGTGGCATCCCATGCCAATCCCAGCTAAACCTGCTCCAATGATGACTACATCATATTCCATTTGCATTTTGCGGCTCCTTGTCGCTTGTGTTTTTTCTCCCTCTTTAATACTAGCGATTGATTAAATTTAAACTTGACCTTAGGAGACAGATATTTAACTCTAGAAGACATGACAATCATGCTACATGTCAGCGGGGTTTGTGGTTATTTCGAGGTTATGCTAGACCTGAATTTCGATTCTGAAGCACTACTCGCACAAGATTATATGACGCATCATTTCATAATCCTTGTACACAAGGCTTTACGCATTTCTGTCATGTTGGCCTTACACGCACACTTACAACGTAAGCTCGCCAGCGAAGGGACAAGCTTTGATGAGATTAAGGACGAAATTCGGAAAGAGCTTGCTTTACAGTATTTGTGGGCAACAAAAATCCCGATGAACCAGTTGGCCAATATCTTAATCTTAGGATTTTCTGAACAATCGGTTTTAAGTCGTGCGCCCAAATGCTAGAGATGACCAGAAAAATACCTCCTCGTGAAGCGTATATAAAAGCGTGATCGGAAGAAAACGATAAATTGCAGCATCCGTAGCTAAGCGCTGTAAAAGAAAGGGCTTATGATCTAAGCCCCTTAAACCTTAGCAATAAGGTATTAGTTACTTGAGTAACCACCATCAATATTGACCATCGTACCTGTGATAAAGCTTGCCGCTTTAGAGGATAAGAACACCACGAGATCTGCAACTTCTTCAGGCTTGCCCAAACCTTTGCACCTTTTTGAGCAAAAGCGACAGCGACTGCATGAGCAATTCCTGAAGTTCAGCCTGTTACGACGGCAATTTTATTTTCAAACATCTTTGTATTAAATAGACAACTTGCATAACTCATAAACCGAACAATCATTTGCTGTAATTGTGCACCGACATTTTTTGATATTTCATGCATAATTTATGCATGAAATATATTGATATACAGAAACTGACTGATCCTCAGTTCAAACGCCTAACGGGAATATCTTGGTCTACTTATAAAGTGATGATTGATGTACTCAATCTTCATTTATCATCAACAGGGCGACCCTCTAAATTATCCATAGAAGACCAATTG
>NZ_SJNT01000021.1 GCF_004331035.1 Acinetobacter sp. ANC 4910 | reverse complement strand
CAAATATATTCACAAAAAGTCTTTTTATAGTATTTTTGAGAAAAAAATATTACTCATTTATAGCAATGAAAAAATTAATAATACCAACCTATTACGGCATTTTTGACTTACATAACTGTGCCTTTTGGCTAAGACGTAAATGAGCCGAATAATCTATATATTTGGCTCAATATATGAGCTGTTTAAGCCATTTATTCGGCTCACAATATAGGTTTTATTAGGTCAAAAGTCATAAAATGAGCTGAATAATTCAATTAATAAGCTCACAAAATGAGCCGAATAAGTGTTACAATCGGCTCATGGAGTAGGGGAATGCTTATGAAAAAATGGGTATGGCAAAAAGCAAACTGGACTAAATTTAAATGGGATGAAGCACTCGTCACGGTAAAACTGCGTTTAATTCATAAGAAGATAGGTCAATTGGTCGGTGAGAGCAAAGCTTCACCAGATGCTGAGGCATTACCATTAGATACACTGCTCACAAACCTAGTAGCATCCTCACTCATTGAAGATGAGAAGTTGAATATTCGTTCACTCAAATCCTCATTAGCTCGGCGTTTAGGGGTAACAGAAGAAAATCCTGCACCGATTCAAGATAAAACTGAAGGCTTAGCCAATATCATGATGGATGCAGTGAGTAACCATAATGCGCCATTAACCATGGAGCGCTTGTTGCAATGGCATAACTGGCTTTTTCAAACCATAGAACGCTTCGATTATGTTGCCCAAAAAATAAAAGTAGGAGAGATCCGTGATAATGAGGCACCAATGCAGGTTGTTGGTGGTTCTCCTTATGGCACGACAACTAAAGTTTACTTTGAAGCACCTGAGGGTGGAGAACATTTACAGGGACTAATGAATGAATTTATAGAATGGTTCAATAGTTCCAGAGAAGATGTAATGCTTGATCCGTTATTGCGAGCTGCACTTGCTCATTTCTGGTTTGTGACATTACACCCATTTGAAGATGGTAATGGCCGTATCACTCGTGTCATTACAGACTTGGCATTAGCCCAAATGGATCATCAAAGTATCCGTTTATACGCTATGTCCGTGGCCATCCATGAAAATCGTAGTAGTTATTATGAGGTTCTTGAGAAATGCCAGAATAACACCTATACGATTAATGAGTGGCTAGTCTGGTTTTTAGACACCTTAGAAAAAAGTATCGACAGGTCGTTATTGCGACTTGATCGAACGATTGCAAAAGCAAAATTCTGGAGCTCTTATTCTCATATCGAATTCAATGAAGCCCAGAATAAAGTTTTAAATCGTTTACTTAATGGGGAAGAAAATGATTTCCCTTTAGGCATTAATGCTTCGCAGTATCAAAAGGTCACTGGAGTAAGTAAAGCTACAGCAACACGTCACCTAACCGAGCTTTTGGAAGGAGATGTGCTGTATAAACTTGAAGGTGGTGGACGTAATACCCGCTACGTGCTGAAAGTCGATAAAGAAAAGTTTACTCAAAACACTCATGCTCTTTAGTTCCAACTAAAAAAGCTCTTAATTAAGTGATGTTATTCATTCTAAGATTTTTTTTAAAAATATTTTTAATTTTATTTAATATAAATACGGTCTGTGTTTGTGTGTAACCATAAGCTTTAATTGTATCAACTGGAGCTGAAGAATCTCCAATGTCTGCAAGAATTCCACTTACGTAAACTAAAGAAATATCGCTTGGAATTGATATTGATTCTGCATACTGTGCTTGATCTGAACCCATGCGTGTAATTTTACCCATAAAATATATTCCTTGATAAATAGTGTTAATAAGATTTTTTATTGACGTTTAAGTCGAGTGAATGATATATTTTTTGAATGATCATTCCAGAAAGAATTTCAAATGAGACCAAAAGAGTTTGAAGAAGATGATATAGCAGAAGCTGCTATGAAAGTTTTTTGGCAAAGAGGCTATGCTGGAACAAGTATTCAAGACTTAGTAGAGGGCACAGGCCTAGGACGTGGCAGCCTTTATAATGCTTTTGGAAGTAAATACGGATTATATGAATTTGCTTTAAAACGTTATTATGAGATTACTGCTAGCAATATAGCCATACTATCTGAAGATGGAACTGTCAGAGAACTAATACGCCGTTTACTCATGAAAATTGTCTCGGAAGAGCTGAATGATACTGAAAATCTGGGCTGTATGGTTGCCAATGCCTGTTTAGAGATGGCAAGGCATGATGAGGGAATTGCTGATTTAGTAGCAAAAAATTTAAGCAGAATGGAAAGAGCCATTAGCTCGTTAATACTGCGTGGGCAGGCTAATGGCGAAATTGATGCTACAAAAAACCCTGAAGCATTGGCTAGATTTATCGTGAGTACGATTCAAGGAATCCGTGTCGTAAGTAAAGGCAGTGAAAAAAAATGTCAATCTGAAAGACTCGTTGACATCGTGGATATTGCGATAAGCGCAATCTAAATTTATGAATTGATAAAATAGTCATATTCCTTGATGTATTAATAGATGAACTGTTAATAGATCAAGGCATGTCCTTTTTTTACCTATTTTGGAATGATCGTTACAAAACAATCCATTTTAAAAGTCAGTCATACAAATTCAACACACACCATTTTTTATCAGCAACAAAGAAAGGAAGTAACAATGACTCAAGCAGCACAATCTAAAACAAAGACAATTGCAGTCTTCGCTACTGGCATTATGAGGGCTGCAATAGCTAGGAACCTTAAAGAAAATGGTTTTAACGTGAATGTATGGAACCGTAGCTATGAAAAATAAAGCTTTAGAAGAGTCAAGCAAAGCAGCATTAAAGGCTGGATTATGAATATACAAAATAACTCTGTGACATCAGATATTGTGAATAGCTCTAAAAAAGATATTCCTGTTTTAAAGCTTCTAGCATTTACGCTTGCTGGTTTCATTACAATTATGACAGAAACCATGCCAGCAGGTTTATTGCCATTAATTAGTAGGGATTTACAGGTAACAGAAGCTTTAGCAGGGCAATTAGTATCTGTTTACGCTTTAGGTTCTGTGATAGCCGCTATTCCTGTTGTTGCAGCTACTCGCAGTTGGTCACGAAGACCTTTATTTTTACTGGCAATAAGTGGCTTATTAATCTTCAATACCTTAACTGCGTTATCTTCCAGCTATATTGTTGTGTTGGTTGCTCGTTTTATTGCGGGGATGTCGGCGGGAATTATTTGGGGAGTACTCGCAGGTTATGCTCGAAGCATGGTATCTGCTAACTTACAGGGTCGAGCGCTAGCCATAGTTGGTGTAGGACAGCCTATTGCCTTATGTCTTGGAGTGCCTTTAGGTACTTGGCTAGGTAGTATGTTTGGTTGGAGAGGCGTATTTTGGATTATTTCTCTGCTCGCTTTATTTCTAGTGATTTGGATTAGAGCCGCGATTCCAAACTTTTCTGGACAAGTTGCAGAGCAACGCCAGTCGATTAAAGAGATTTTTTTACATTCAGGTATTCGCTCAGTGTTAGCGGTAATTTTCTTATGGATTCTTGCACATAACGTCTTGTATACCTTTATTTCACCTTACTTGGCATCTGTAGGGCTTGGTAATCATATAGATCTGGTACTTTTATTATTTGGTGTGTCATCAATCATTGGGATTTGGGTCACTGGTGTTTGGGTGGATCAGTCATTACGTTTATTAACCTTGCTAAGTTTAGCTGGATTTGCAATTGCTGCGATCTTAATTGGCTTAGGTGGTAGTGGGAACTCTGCTTGGCTAGTACTGAGTGGTATCGCGCTGTGGGGTATGACGTTTGGTGGGGCTCCAACTTTGCTTCAAACAGCAATTGCAGATACTGCTGGTGAAGGTGCCGATGTAGCCCAGTCTATGTTAGTTACTGTCTTCAATTTAGCCGTTGCTGGAGGAGGATTATTAGGTGGAATATTACTTCAAAAAATCGGTCCATCATCATTCACGATAGCGATGTGTGTTTTATCAATAATTTCCTTCTATGTGGTCTTACAAGCTAAGGTACATGGATTTAAAAATAGATAATTTTTAAATAACTTTAGACACTAGATTGGTTCCAATCAAGCTAGTGTCTATTCACCATTAAATGAATATTTAGAGGATCAACTTCATACACTTAATAAAATATTTTTATTGATGCTATAAATTTTAAGACAATTTAATCGATTCTTTACTTTATTTTTACAGTTCCTAATTCAAAAAAAAGTATAACGTAACTCATGTCTTTTTTTAACTTTATTTTTTTCATCATAATCTGAAAGTAGATACTCAATATGTATTTAAGATTATCCTTAAACATCTAATTAAATGAAAAACAATAATTATTTAAATATTTTCTAGCCATTTTCACATTGACACCTTAAATATTGAAGATTAACATTTGCGTGCTGGCCACATTGCCAGTCGGTTTTGACAGACCGTTTTTTCGACTACATCAGGATTATTTCTCTGAGGAATAGTTTTGCGTGTATATCTCGTTCCCTCCCGTTGCGGTAGGACGGGAGAGGGACACCTGCGGGTGTGCTGGAGTCGAAACCAGTCTGTCAACCCTCTTTCGTTCTGCCACCATAAACCTCTTATGCTCTGGCAGAACTCCAAATATAAGGAGTTGGCTTTGCACATTCATATTTTTTTGGCAGCCATTGTCAAAGTACACTATAACGACACAACTTAAAATTTTACCAAGCTTTGACCGCCGTTCGGCTGTTCAGGCTTTCATTTATTATTACTAAAAAACTTAGCAACAATAAAACTTGAGATGTGCTAGGCACAGTCTTTACGGCTTTGCTACGCCTTTTTTCACCTTAAAAAAACTAAAAGGCTTTTATATCTCTTTTATATACAACAAGAATTTATTTTATAACGGTAAAACTATGCCAAATTTAGTTCTCTCATTTCGTGCTTTAAGTGTGCTTCATACTTCAAGGTTTCTTTTTAATAAATATGGCTTTCACAATGTAGGGATAGACCGAATTATAAAGTCGGCAAAAGTCCCCAAAGCTACGTTTTATAATTACTTTCACTCGAAAGAACGTCTTATTGAAATGAGTTTAACTTTTCAAACAGATGGTCTTAAACATGAAGTTATTTCAATTATCTACGTTAATAAAGAACTATCGCTGGTTGAACAGCTTCGTAAAATTTTCTTTTTACATGCCAATGTAGAAGGGCTTTACAATTTGCCGTTTAAAGCGATTTTTGAAATATCGAAATTATATCCAAAGGCGTATCAGCTTGTAATTGACTACCGAAACTGGCTGATGAATGAAATTTATAATTTGCTTTTAACGACTAATTCGAATGCTTTAAAACAAGATGCACACCTGTTTTTGTTTGTGATAGACGGGGCAATGGTTCAGCTTTTAGACCCGAACAAGCCAGATGAACGGGAGAGGTTGCTTAAGTATTTTTTGATGGGGTTGGGGTGAGGGGAATCATTTATTCATCTTCCAGATCTGCACATTAGATACAGACAATCATGAAGAAATAGATCAACTGAAATTAATGTTCATCAAATTAGATCATCATATCCAGTGCATGAGATAGCGATGGATTTTGCATAAGGAATAGTATGTTACTTAAGGTACTCAGCATCATAAATACAATTTTGCAGATTCATGATGCTGAGCTGCAGCAACAACTGCGTTGTATAGGATACAAATCAGATTTAAATAAGATTTTTAAAATAATTACGGTGAATGCTGTCCTGTGGTAATAATTCTAATAAGCGTTGTATTGCATCAATGCGATCGTGAGTTTGACCAATAATTCGCAATAATTGATCGATATCTTTTATTTGATAAATCATTTGGCTTAAACGGGCATCAAAACAATGTCGCCACGTACTCAATAAAGGGCTTTCTGATTTAAATAAAAAGCTCCCTTTATATAGCGAAAATGTACTGGCAATAAGATTTGCATTTAAAGATTGTTCAGCACGTAAAAAATCACATTGAACCTCACAGGTCAGTCTATAAATACGAGCTTCAATACAGTGTGGTAGTAGGGTACGCAATTGTGAAAGCTCAGCCTTTAGGGTTTTTAGACTGACACTACGTTCACCATAAAGGGCATAGTGTAACTCTTCTAAACCAATACCATAGGGATGCAAAGCTAAAATGCAAAGTATTTCAATTTGACGGTGACTCAAATTTAAAGTGTGCCCATTAAATTGAACCCAAGGTGAACCTAGCGCTTTAATGTATAAAAAATTTTGCTGCTCAAATTTTATGGCTCGCTGTATTAAATCTGCACAGCGTTCAACTGCAAGCAGCCCCAAAGGAGTATGTTTTTTATATTTTGTGGAAAGGTTAATAATGCCATGAAATTGCCCTGATGTCGGATCCCAGATCGGTGCGGCATAACAAACCCAATCTCGAACACTGTCCATTTGGTTTTCATGAGAATAGACGCAACTTGAAATTTGGCTGTTTAACGTCATACCAATCGCATTGGTTCCAACGGCCTGTGTAGACCAATGTCCACCTTCAATAAAATGAACCTGTTCAGCAGAAGAAAGCATGGCTGAACTACTCCATGTCCATAAGAGAGTCCCGTGATGATCTGTAAGACCAATCGCCATATCTGAATCATCCGCTATTTTGAGTAAATCTGCATAATTATGTTGAATAGAGCGGCGGAATAAAGACGTTTGATCTTCTTGAGGCAATGCTAAAACAGGGGCGGCATGCACAGTAGTCTGATTAACTAAATGGGTTGTTTGCAGCTTTTTTGCAGGTGCGGTATTGAACAGATTCATATCATATTCCTTTATGATGAGACTGTAATATTTTTAAACTTTAGAAATGAGCTTCCAAATTTATAGTCATTTACGTCATTTCTTCTTGCTTCGATTTTAAATGCTTTTATCTTTGCTTGGTTAAATCACATCTTTTGGCTTTACCAGTCCTTGAGCTACTTTAAAAGTGTTTTTATGAGCTGAAAATGACTATTTCCATCTGAAATGTTAATAAACGTAAATAGGATGAAAATTCATTCGCTCATGTAAGGGTTAGCCACAGCCTCACCATGATACTGACGATCAGCAAAATAACTTGACCGTACCAATGGTGCACTCCAAATATTTTTAAATGCTAAGCGCTCTCCATGTGTTTGATAGTGCTTAAACTCTTGCAACGTAACAAAACGATGAATTGGCGCATGAGACTTAGATGGCTGTAAGTATTGACCGATTGTGACATAGTCAACTTGATAATCTTTCAAATCATTCAATAACACAATAACCTCAGCCTCGACTTCTCCCAAACCGACCATCAAACCGCATTTGGTTGGGATGTCGGGACAGTAGTGTTTAAATTTTTTGAGTAAATCCAATGAATGCTGATAGTTAGAGCCTGGTCGCATGGCTTTATACAGACGTGGAACGGTTTCAATATTATGATTAAAAACATCGGGTGGGTTTTGGCTCAGAATCTTCATGGCAATATCTGCACGACCACGAAAATCAGGAACCAAAATTTCAATCAAAGTATTTGGGCTAATCTCACGAATTTCTCGAATGCAATTGGCAAAATGCTGTGCGCCACCATCTTTTAAGTCGTCTCGATCAACCGAAGTAATCACGACATACTTTAAGTTTAAATTCTTGACTGTTTCAGCCAAATGCTTTGGCTCATTAATATCTAAAACATGAGGGCGACCATGAGCGACATCACAGAATGGGCAGCGTCGAGTACAGATATCTCCCATAATCATGAATGTTGCTGTTCCACTACCGAAACATTGTGGCAAGTTAGGACAAGCCGCTTCTTCGCAAACCGTATGCAGTTTTTGTTGCCTTAATAAATCCTTAATGATTTGAACGTCTTCAGGTTGACTAATTTTAGTCCGAATCCATTCTGGCTTTTTCGGTATCGTTTCCGTTGGAACAACTTTAATAGGAATACGCGCCATTTTTTCAGCGCCACGTAACTTCTTTCCTGTTAATACTGTGTTATTTAAATCCATTTCAAACACTCCGTCGTTTAAAATAATTAATATAGACCCTGATATTAAATAAGCTGCTTTAACTGCATTAATAATATTAAAACAGGGCAAAAAACTTATCATATAAAACAAAGGTTGGTTAAAGGTTTGTTTTTGTATGTGATTGAACTATTGTAAAATTTTACAAAAATTTTTAATTTCATAACCTTCTGTTTTTAATATTTATCTTATCTTTTTATGCATTATATTTTTTTAGTCTAATATGAAATTAAATAAAAATATCTTTATATAAATATACGGTTTAAAAATCCAACCCTTCATTTTTGGATTTTCTTTTAAGCGTAGTTAATAAGGAACAAAGATATGCAATTAACGGAAGATCAATTGCTAGCAGCATACAAAAGAATGCGCGACATTCGTGAATTTGAGGATCGACTTCACGATGAAAACAATACTGGTGATATTCCCGGTTTCATCCATTTATATAGCGGTGAGGAAGCTGTTGCCGTAGGGATCTGTGAAAATTTAACAGACAAGGACTTCATTACATCAACACATCGTGGTCACGGACATTGTATTGCTAAGGGCTGTGACATTCACGCCATGATGCTAGAAATTTTTGGCAAAGATGATGGTTTGTGTCGTGGTAAAGGCGGCTCAATGCACATTGCGGACTTAGATAAAGGCATGCTTGGTGCAAACGGTATTGTGGGTGGTGGCCCACCTTTAGCAATTGGGGCTGCTTTAAGTGCCAAGACACTCAAGAATGGTGGTATTGGTCTGTCGTTTACGGGGGATGGCGGTTCAAATCAGGGCTTAACTTTTGAAGCCATTAATATGGCTGTGGTGTTAAAGCTTCCTGTCATTTTTGTTTTTGAAAATAACGGTTTTGGTGAAGGTACTGCACATGACTATGCCGTAGGCAGTAAAGACATTGCAGGTCGAGCAGCAGGTTTTGGCTTACCTGCTGAAAAAGTAGATGGAACAGACTTTTTTGCTGTGTATGAAGTAGCACAAAAAGCGATTGAACGTGCCCGCCGTGGTGAAGGTCCAAGTGTAATTGAAACGGTAACTAACCGTTTTTATGGACATTTTGAAGGTGATCCGGGGCTTATCCGCTCTAAAGAAGAACTGGATTATGTCAAAGAACATAAAGACCCATTGAAAATATTCCGTGAAAAAGTCAAAGGTAAAATTGACGAAGCCAAACTGGATGCGATTGATGTCCAGTCTAAAGCCAATGTAGACGATGCCGTTGCAAAAGCACGCGCAGCTAAGTACCCAGAAGTCTCTCAGTTACTTACAGATGTTTACGTCTCTTACTAAAGGAATAGTAGAAAAATGCCAAATAAAAGTTATCGAAACGCAATTAAAGAAGCAATTGAATTAGAAATGCGCCGAGACCCAAGTGTCATTGTGGTTGGTGAGGATGTACGTGGTGGGCATGGTGGCAAAAATACCGATGACAATAAACTGGAAGGTTTTGGCGGTGTACTTGGTGTAACCAAAGGCTTATGGACTGAATTTGGTTCTGAACGGGTCATTGATACTCCAATTACAGAATCTGCGATTATTGGTATGGCGGCAGGTGCTGCTGCAACGGGTTTAAGACCTGTGGCCGATTTAATGTTTATGGATTTTTATGGCGTGTGTTATGACATGTTGTATAACCAAGCGGCTAAATTCCGTTATATGTTTGGTGGCAAAGCCAAAGCGCCACTCGTTGTACGTGGCATGATCGGTGCAGGTTTTTCCGCAGCAGCGCAGCACTCCCAGTCACCATATAACGTGTTTGCCTCAGTGCCAGGCTTAAAAGTGGTGGTACCTTCGAGTGCCTATGATGTGAAAGGGTTGTTGATTCAAGCCATTCGAGATGATGACCCAGTGGTCTTTTGTGAACACAAATTATTGTATGACATTAAAGGCGAAGTGCCAGATGAGGCCTACACCATTCCTTTTGGTGTCGCGAATTACACCCGTGAAGGCACTGATATTACCATTATTGCCTTAAGCTTGATGGTGCATCGTGCCAATGAAGTCGCTGATAAGCTGGCAAAAGAAGGCATTTCGGTTGAAGTGGTTGACCCTCGAACCATTTCTCCATTAGACGAAGATGGCATTTTAGAGTCGGTTGCTTCCACAGGTCGGGTAGTGATTGTAGATGAATCTGCGGCGCGTTGTGGTTTCGGACATGATGTAGCTGCACTCATTGCACAGAAAGGCTTTCATTACCTTAAAGCACCAATCGAGTTAGTTACTCCACCACACTCACCCGTACCATTTTCACCAGTATTAGAAAAAGAATGGCTACCTAGTGTAGAACGCATCGAACAGGCTGTACGTAAGACGTTGGAGGCTTAGGATGAGCGAAATTAAAACCTTAGAAATCCCAAAATGGGGTTTGTCCATGGAAGAGGGCACAATTGCCCAATGGCTGATTCAGGAAGGTACGCAATTTAGTAAAGGACAGGAAATTTGTGAAATTGAAACCACAAAAATCGTCAATGTTCTGGAAGCGCCTTTCGATGGCTTGCTACGAAAAATTATTGCTAAAGATGGTGACACACTTGTTGTAGGTGGAGTCATTGCAATTTGTGCAGATGCTCAAGTTTCCGATACAGAAGTTGAAGCATTTGCACAGTCCTTAGGTGGAACACCTGCTGTAACTGAAAATAAAGCGGTAGCGGCGTTTCCTGAAAAAGTAGCTTTAGCTCAAGCTGAAACCAAAGTACAAGCTGCTCCTCAACAAAACAGTGTTGGTAATGCATCAAAAGCGGTGACTCAGGGCGGATTTTCAATTCCTGCTGCGTTACAAGGCTACCAACAAAACAATGATATTTTCGCAACGCCACATGCCTTGAAATTGGCTCAAAAGCATAATGTAAACTTGTCTAAGATTACGGGTTCTGGACGTGAAGGTCGTATTAGTGTTCAAGATGTTCAGGCCGCAGTTCAAGCTGCTGGTGGTTCTTGGCCAGATGTGCATCATCAAGCCAGTACGAAAGCCGCGAAATCTAAAGCAGATGATAGTTATGTTCTAGCAACACCTGTTGCCCGCCGTTTGGCAAAACAATGGGGCATTAATTTGCATGATTGTCGTGCATCGGGTTCACGTGGACGAGTCTGTAAGGAAGATGTTGAAGCTGTATATCAACGTGAAAACCCTGTACAAGCTCAACATGCTGATCATGTGCATCCAACAGAGTCAGTAAAATTTACCACCGTGGCTATGAATGGTATGCGTAAAGCAATCGCTTCACGGCTACAAGCGGCAAAACGCAATGCACCACATTTTCGCTTAACAATAGACTTAAATGTTGAGTCGGTTCAGGCTTTGCGTCAGCAAATTAACAGTACCGTACCGCAAGTAAAACTGTCCATTAACGATATGCTGATTAAAGCTGCTGCCGCAGCACTGATCAAAGTTCCACAGGTCAATGTTCAGTTTGATGAAGAAAATCAGCAAATCTTACAGTTTGAACAGGCTGATATTTCGGTTGCTGTGGCCATCGAAAACGGACTGATCACACCAATTATCAAAGCAGCAAACCGTAAATCTTTGGCGCAAATTTCCAATGATATGCGCGATCTGGCGACACGTGCCAAAACTGGAAAATTAGCGCCTGATGAGTTTCAAGGCGGCAGTTTCAGTATTTCCAATTTGGGAATGCTTGGTATTCAACAGTTTGATGCCATTATTAACCCACCTCAAGGTGCAATTCTGGCCCTAGGTGCAGCAGAGAAACGTGCTGTCGTCGAAAATGATGAGATTGTTGTTCGTGAAATGGTGACAGCAACATTGTCTTGTGATCATCGTGTGATTGATGGTGCGTTAGGTGCTCAATTCCTATCGTCATTTAAGCAGTTTGTCGAAAATCCTGCATTGATTTTGGTGTAGGAGGAATAGCTATGTCAGATACACAATTTGATCTTGTGGTTATTGGTGCTGGTCCTGGAGGATATGTCGCTGCGATTCGCGCAGCGCAACTGGGATTAAAAACTGCAATCGTTGAAAAACAACACTTAGGCGGTGTGTGTCTTAATTGGGGATGCATTCCAACCAAGGCATTATTGAGCGGGGCTGCGCTTGCGCGGCAGTTCAAACATGCAGAGCAGTTTGGCTTTACTCTTAACGCGGTTGATTTTGACATTCAAAAACTGGTCCATCATAGCAGACAGGTTTCTGAACAACTGGTACAAGGTATCGGGCAATTGTTGAAAAAGAATCAAATCACTGTTTTTAATGCTACAGCCCAGTTTATTGCCAAAGAGCAATTAGAGCTTACAGATGCGAATGGTCAAAAACAGCAGATTTCTGCACCGCATATTATTGTCGCAACAGGTGCACGTGCGGCTAATTTGCCTCATATTCCTGTAGATGGCCATCAGGTCTGGAGTTATAAAGAGGCTTTAGTTCCAGAACAATTACCAAAGTCTTTACTGGTCATTGGTTCAGGTGCTATAGGCAGTGAGTTTGCAAGCCTATACCAAGACTTAGGCTGCCAAGTCACCTTGGTTGATATTGCAAAGCAGATTCTACCCAGCGAAGACATTGAAGTTGCGAAGTATGTACAAAAGCAATTTGAACAGCAGGGTATGCAGGTTTTAACCGAAGCGACCGTAAAAAAAATAGAAACTGATCAGGCTCAAGTACATTGTCATATTGAAACTGCCACAGGTGTGCAAATTATTAGCGTTGAAAAGGTACTTTCAGCAATTGGCGTGAAACCGAATGCTGAAAATCTTGGTCTAGAAGCTTTGGGTATTGAATTTGAGAATGGTTTTATTAAAGTCGACTCATGGTGTAAAACCAATGTTGTGGGCATTTATGCAATTGGCGATGTCGCAGGTGCACCGTGTTTGGCACACAAAGCCAGTCATGAAGCCATTCTTTGTGTGGAGAAAATTGCAGGACTGAGTCATGTACATGCTTTAGATCGTACACAAATTCCAGGCTGTATTTTTACCCATCCTCAAGTGGCCAGTATAGGTTTGACAGAACAGAAAGCGAAAGCTGCGGGCTTGAATATCAATGTGGGTAAGTTCCCTTTACAAGCCAATGGTAAAGCCTTGGCTTTGGGCGATAGCGCAGGATTTGTTAAAACCATTTTTAGTCAGGAAACGGGGGAATTGTTGGGTGCTCACATGGTTGGACATGAAGTCACCGAACATATTCAAGGTTTTGCCATCGCAAAATACCTAGAAGCTACGGATGAAAGCTTAGCGCAGGTCATTTTCCCTCATCCGACTTTGTCTGAGGCGATGCATGAGTCGGTATTGTCGGCGATGCAACGTGCAATCCATATTTAAGGAGTCGCAACATGCCTAGAGGTTTAAACAATAAAGTTGCATTAATTACGGGTGCGGCACAAGGCATTGGACGCGGTATTGCCTTACGTTTAGCGCAAGAAGGTGTTCATATTGCCTTGGTCGATCTTCATCAAGAAAAGTTAAATGCTGTTCAAAAAGAAGTTGAAGCCTTTGGCGTAAAAGCCACCACATTTATTGCGGATATTTCAGATCCCATACAAGTAAGTCATGCAATCGATCATGCCGAATCGACACTTAATGGTTTTGATATCATGATCAATAATGCTGGTATTGCACAAGTCAAAGCTTTGGCAGAAGTAACGCCGAGTGAATTTAACCAAATTATGAATATCAATGTTGGCGGTGTACTTTGGGGGATTCAAGCCGCAGCAAATAAATTTAAACAACGTCAACAGGCTGGAAAAATTATTAATGCGTGCTCAATAGCAGGTCATGAAGGTTTTGCTTTACTCGGTGTTTATTCGGCAACTAAATTTGCAGTTCGTGCATTGACACAAGCTGCGGCTAAAGAATATGCCAGTGCTAAAATTACTGTGAATAGTTATTGTCCAGGTGTTGTGGGCACAGACATGTGGGTCGAAATAGATCAGCGTTTCTCTGAAATTACAGGCGCACCGATTGGTCAAACGTATAAAAAATATGTAGATGGTATTGCTTTAGGACGTGCTGAAACACCAGATGATGTGGCTGCATTAGTTACATTTTTAGCCAGTGAAGATGCAAACTACATTACAAGTCAGTCTATTTTGACAGATGGTGGAATGGTTTACCGTTAATATCAACATAAGGAATACATAATGAAAGCAGCTCGTTTTTATGACCGAGGGGATATTCGGATTGAAGATATTCCTGAACCAAAAGTACTTCCAGGCACAGTGGGAATTCAAGTTGCATGGTGCGGTATTTGCGGTACAGATTTACATGAATTCATGGAAGGCCCTATTTTTATTCCACCTTGTGGTCATCCACACCCAATTTCGGGAGAGTCTGCACCTGTAACAATGGGACATGAATTTTCAGGTGTGGTTTATGCAGTTGGTGAGGGTGTAGATGATATCCAAATTGGGCAACATGTCGTAGTTGAACCCTACATTATTGCTGACGATGTGCCGACTGGCCCGAATGATAAGTATCATTTATCAAAAAATATGAACTTTATTGGTTTAGGCGGACGTGGTGGCGGTCTTTCTGAAAAAATTGCAGTTCAACGACGATGGGTACATCCTATTTCAAATGATATTCCCTTAGACCAAGCAGCGTTGATAGAACCTTTATCTGTTGGTCATCATGCCTATGTCAGAAGTGGTGCAAAAGCTGGCGATATCGCACTGGTTGGTGGAGCAGGCCCTATAGGCTTACTTTTATCAGCTATTTTAAAGGCCAAAGGTCTTACGGTCATCATTACTGAACTGAGTGCAAAACGTAAAGAAAAAGCGATAGAGGCTGGCGTTGCCGATTATGTACTAGACCCATCTAAGGTTGATGTGGTTGATGAAGTAATGAAAATTACTGAAGGCCGTGGTGTAGATGTCGCTTTTGAATGTAGTAGTGTCAATAAAGTCATGGATACACTTGTTGCAGCAATGAAACCAACTGGTGTAGTCGTTATCGTTTCTATTTGGAGCCATCCTGCCACAATTAATGTACATAGTGTGGTGATGAAAGAGCTAGATATTCGTGGCACGATTGCTTATGTCAATGACCATCAGGAAACCATCCGTTTAGTCGAGCAAGGTAAGATTAATCTAGAACCTTTTATTACCCAACGTATTGCATTAGATGATCTTGTTTCTAAAGGCTTTGAAACGCTGATTCATAATAATGAGTCTGCTGTAAAAATTATTGTTCATCCCTAATGTATAGCTAAACCATTTAGCAAAACCAAGATGCAATAGATGCAACGTCTATTGCATCTTGTTATTTTGAATCGATAAGTTCGCCGTAAGAACACTGCCTTGTTCAAATGAGCAAATATATTCACAAAAAGTCTTTTTATAGTATTTTTGAGAAAAAAATATTACTCATTTATAGCAATGAAAAAATTAATAATACCAACCTATTACGGCATTTTTGACTTACATAACTGTGCCTTTTGGCTAAGACGTAAATGAGCCGAATAATCTATATATTTGGCTCAATATATGAGCTGTTTAAGCCATTTATTCGGCTCACAATATAGGTTTTATTAGGTCAAAAGTCATAAAATGAGCTGAATAATTCAATTAATAAGCTCACAAAATGAGCCGAATAAGTG
>NZ_SJNT01000020.1 GCF_004331035.1 Acinetobacter sp. ANC 4910 | reverse complement strand
CGATTTATGAAAAAAGTTTAATACCAATAAAAGCAAAACGAGGATGTAAATTAGATCCTGTATTAAAACAACACAACCGTGAAATCAATAAAAGAAGAATAGGAATTGAACATGTATTTGGTGTACTCAAGACCTTCAAAATACTTTCAGAGCGCTATCGAAATAGAGGGAAAAGGCTCGGTTTAAGATTCAATTTAATTGCTGGAATTTACAACTTAGAATTGAATGAAAAATGAGTTATGAAAGAGATCTAATGAAAATTTACGTTCTACTTGTAAATTATAGAGACGTAGATATATCATCCTCCAAAACCTCTTCCAATAACTCCTCGCTTGGAGCAAAGAAGTAAGCACCATCTACTGCGGTCACAAAATGCAACAGGCGGTCATGAATGCCATCACCAGTTGTGCCAAACATGTGCTCTAACATGTCATCAATGATGCCAAGATTTTTGGTATAAGCAATAAAGAACAGGCCTTGCTCACCTTTACCATCGCCATAAGGTAAAGAATGGCGCAAAATTTCCATCTCTTCACCTTTATCATCTTCAATCACAACACGTGCAATATGAGCATTTTCTGGTTTGACGTCATCATCCATTTCAATGCTCTCTAGTTTCGAACGACCCATGACGTTTTCTTGTGCATCGACTTTCAGACGTTTCCATTTATCTAAATCATGTATATAGCGCTGTGCAAATACAAAAGAACCATCTGCAAAAATACCTGCGTCTTCTGCTAAAAGTGCTGTTTCTGCACGATCATCAGGAAATTGTGGGTTTTCAGTGCCATCAATAAAGCCTGTTAAATCGCGCCCATCAAAATAGCGAAAACACACACGTTCATCCAAAACCTCGACTTTATCTTGAATCCCGTCGAAGAAGGCTTGGCTTAAAGTAAAGCAGATGTCACTACGTTGCGAGGCAATATGAATTAATACATCCGCGGGTACAGCGGGCATTTCAAAAGTACCCTGAATTGGGTCTAGTTGTTTGAATCCCTCAGGAGATTGTGTATAGAGTTTTGTCCAAAGTTGAGGGCCAAAGGCAATCGCAGTCTTAATTTCTGCATTTGGATGTTGGGTAATTAAACGATCTCGCGTGTCCAGTAAATCTTCGATCTTTTCTTTCAATTCAGGCAACGTTAAATCTTTTAAGCGTAATACGATAAAGCGGGCATGATCTGAAGGTAAGGGTAAAATTACGGATTGGGCGGTCATTCATAGCTCCTTTGTTTTTTATTCAATGTGTGGCTGGTTTTATTGTGCCTGATCAATGTGGGACTGAATAGCCTAAACTGTATTATTCTTGGGTGATAATTTCTCAGCACATTTCATGTGTGAAAAGTCATATAATGATCTGTTTTTCTGAGGTGGTGTGACGATGTCTTTTCAAGTTTGGATGGCGTTTATGTTGGCATGTTGGGTGATTAGTGTTTCACCTGGAGCAGGGGCAATTGCCTCGATGTCGAGTGGTTTAAACTATGGATTTCGACGTGGTTACTGGAATGCGATTGGTTTGCAACTGGCGCTGTTGGTGCAAATTGGGATTGTTGCCGCTGGGGTAGGGGTGCTTTTTGCCACTACACCTTGGGCTTTTCTGTTGGTGAAGTGGTTTGGTGTGGGCTACTTATTGTATTTGGCTTACTTGCAGTGGAAGGCACCTGTACAGTCCATCGAAATTGAACAAGAACAACAAGCGGCTAAGTCAATTCCTAAACTGGTGGGTTATGGTTTCTTGGTCAATATGAGCAACCCAAAGGCAATCGTATTTTTATTGGCGGTATTGCCCCAGTTCTTAGACTTGTCTAAGCCACAGTGGATTCAGTATGTAATGATGGCCGTGACCATGATCAGTATCGACCTGATTGTGATGGCGGGCTATACAGGTTTAGCGGCAAAGGTGTTGAAACTGTTGAAATCCCCAAAACAGCAAAAATACATGAATCGTACTTTTGCTGTGCTATTTAGTTGTGCTGCGGGACTTTTAAGTTTGGTGCATCAATAATAGAGAGCGATCAAGATTATTTATGAAAGATGATGGATTAAGCCATTTTTCTCACTTTCTGAACTGCAAAAATCAGCGCAAAAACCAACGCCATACACAGCACAATGCTGAGACCTGTTGGGGTATTGAGCGCAGCACTTGACCATAAACCCACGCTCACACCAAACTGTGCCATCACAAAGGCCCAAACCACCATTTGTTTAGGGGAGTGTGCAAGTAAGCGCGCAGTTAATGCAGGAATGACCAGCAATGCCCCCATCAGTAAAGAGCCCACCGCGCGTAACGCCAAAACGGTAAATACAGCAAGCAGTAGCATAAATACTAAACGTTGCCATTTCGCATTCACGCCTTCACTAGTGGCAATGTCTGGATCAATCGCAATTTGAATTTGGGCTTTCCAGTATTTGAACAGTACAGCGAGTGCCAGTGCAATCACAATCGCAAACATGGGTAAATCTGCCCAAGCAATGGTAAGCAAGTCACCAAATAAATAACTGAGTAATTCAGGTCTTAAACTTGGTAAATGTTGAATCAACATTAAGCCTGCACACAGCAAAGTAGCTGAACAGAGTGCCAGTAAGGCATCATTGGGTAAGCGTGGATCATGCAGTACCCACAAAATGGCGACCAGCATAAATGCCAAGAATGTGACGCCCACCCAAAACGGTAAACTGAGTGCTCCTGCAATCGCAACGCCCAATAAAGTGCCATGCGCCATGGTATCGGCAAAGAATGACATACGACGCCAAAGCATCAAGCAGCCCAAAGGTGCGGTTAAAAACACCAATAATGTCCCCATGGTCCAAGCAGGCAGCAGTAGATCTAACCATTCCAACATCTATTAGGCTTCCGGTTCAGGGTGAATATGAGGGCGAGGATCATGTTGGCAGGCTGTGGCACTGTCCCCGTGAGCACAATGATCATGATGATGTTGGTAGAACACACGGTTGGTGCCAAAAATGGCTTGGTATTCTGGATGTTGTTGAATATTCTCAGGTAAGCCGCTACAGCAAATATGTTTATTCAAGCAGACCACCCGTTGTGTGCCTTGCATCACCCACTGTAAATCATGCGACACCATCAATACCGCACAATCATATTTTTCAGGCAAGCTACGAACGTAATCATACAGTTCGGCTTCAGACTGAATATCGAGCCCTTGCATGGGTTCATCGAGGACTAAAAGGTCAGGCTGGCGCAGCAAGGCACGCGCCAATAATACGCGTTGTCGTTCGCCACCAGACAGCTGTTGTACTTTAGAATCTTGCAGTTTGGCAATGCCTGTATCTTGAATAATTTCTTGTTTAATTGCAGCAGGGCAGGATTCTAAATCAAGTAAGTCTTTCACACGTAAGGGTAGGCTGTGCGATGGATTAAACTTTTGTGGCACATAAGAAAATTTCAGTTTACGTGTCGATAGTATTCGTCCAGCATTGGGTCTTAAAATGCCCAAGAGTACTTTGATCAGGGTTGATTTACCTGCACCATTGGGGCCAATTAAGGTAACAATTTCTTGTTCGTGGATCGAAAAATCAATCTGTTTCAGAATGTCACGGTTATCGATACGGACACTAATTTGCTCTAAGGCAATCAGTGTCGGAGTGCTTAATTCGCTTGGCTGCAATTCTGACATTTTCCAGAAATCTCAATAATGCTGTGTTGTGCAGTAAAATGATCAGAAGTGGCAAGCACATCTAATTGTTGTAATAGTCCTTCAGATGATGCTTCTTTCACAATATGACATTCTGTGCAAATTAAAAATGCGGCTTGATGACCTTCGCGAGGATGACAGCAGGGGATATAGGCATTAATCGAAGTCAGACGATGAATCAGTCCCTTTTCTAATAAGAAATCAAGCGTACGATAAACGGTCGGTGGCGCAGCAGGACGATCTGATTCACTTTTAATCTTGGCGAGTAAATCATAAGCGCCCATTGGGCCATGTGCAGTCAAAATCAGTTCGAGCACTTCTTTACGAAGTGGAGTTAAGCGCGCTCCAGTGGCTGCACAGAGACTTTCTGCTTCAGCAAGGCGTGTTGCGACATTATGATGATCATGTACGCCATGTAATGCATTGTGGTGTTCATGCGAACATAAGCTCATAGCAACCTCAGTTCGGGCTTGAAATAGAAGAATTGACATTAAATTTTAACATGAACGGCTTTAAGTTACGATTAGACGTAGGTATTTTTGTTGAGTTGTTATATTATAACACTAGATAAAATTTAGTGCTGTGTAATCATGTCTCGTCTATTTGCTTTTTGTTTACTGTCCATTCTAAGTACTGTGGGGTGGACTCAAAGTCTTGTTGTTTCAACGCATCCGTTATATTTGATTGCACAAGAAGTCACAAAAGGGGTAGAGCAGCCTGTTTTGCTCCTAGAAAATCAAACTGGGCATGATGTGTCTTTAACACCCGCACACCGAAAGGCAATTCAAGATGCTGGATTGGTGATTTGGCTCGGTAAAGCCCACGAAGCTCCACTGGATAAACTGCTACATAATAATCCTAAAGCGGTTTCCATTTTGTCTTCAGGCTTGGTCAAAACTTTGCCGCAACGCAGTACTCGAGGTGCGCCTTTAGCCAATACGGTCGATACTCATGTGTGGTTAGATCCAAACAATGCGGTGCGTATCGGGTTCTTTATTGCAGCCTTGCGTTCACAGCAACAACCTCAATATCGCGATAAGTATTGGCACAATGCACAAGTATTTGCCAAGCAAATGTTTAGCACAGCACAGAAATTCCAAAGCCAAGGGGCAGCACAGCCGTATTGGGCCTATCATGATGCTTATCAGTACTTGGAACGTCCATTGCATTTGAAGCTTGCTGGATCAATGACTGATGATCCACATATTGCGCCAACCTTGGCACAAATCAAATATTTGAACGATCATCGTGGGCAAAAGAAAATGTGCTTACTGGCAGAAGCCCATGCCAGTTCCAATCAGTATCAAAAACTTCAGCCTATTGTGTTTCAGGCGGTTGACGAAAGTTTAACAGCGGAAAATAACTTCATTTCTGCATGGTCAGACTTGGCACAACAAGTCAAAAATTGTGTATTAACTGCACGCCAATGAAGTGAAAATAATCAATATTTAAGCAATAGCTAGACCGTTGTCGTATTGAAAAAAACTCGACTTAGGTCGGGAAAAGATTGCATGTTCAGGGGTGTAACTCTATAATGCCTGCGATTAAAAACGATCATCAGTTAAACTTGTCAAGCATTTATGCTGTGAGTGAATAAATAATGAGCCGAACTAGTCGCTTGATTGATCGACGATTAGCGAAAGCCTTAGTCATCTTGCAAGCATTTATGATTCCTGTGTCAGCCTTGTTGGCGTGGGTTGTGAAAGATGCAACAGCAGCTTTAAGTGCCGCACTTGGTGCGGGTGTTTGCTGGCTCGCAAGTTGTTATTTTTCATGGCAGTCGTTTCGAGCTGCAGGAGCGAGAGCATCCAAACAGGTACTTGCAAATATGTATCGGGGGATGATGGGCAAGTTTACGATTGTGATCGTCGGATTTATTTTAATTTTAAGCAATGTCCAACCGTTATCTCCGGGGGCGTTGTTTTGTGGTTTTATCCTCGTTCAAACCATGTCGTGGGTCGCTCCTTTTTGGGTGTCACGTCTACAAAAACGAGTTTAAGCGCAGCTAAATTGAAAAGTTTTTTTGGAGATAAGCGAGATATCACGCAGCATGCGATATTCGCTTACTCTATTTGTATTTGACATTGACCAGGTGTGATTTATGGCTGCTGAAGAACATGCCCTTACTTCGACCGAGTATATCAAGCATCACTTGACCAATATGACCTATGGCAAAATGCCAGACGGGACATGGAAATTGGCCGAGACTGGTGCTGAAGCTCAACAGATGGGGTTCACTGCTATTCACTTGGATTCAATGGGTTGGTCTATCACTCTTGGTGTGATTTTCTGTTTGTTATTCTGGTGTGTGGCGAAAGCTGCAAACTCTGGTGTTCCGACCAAGTTCCAGTCTGCAATTGAAATGATCATTGAGTTTGTGGACTCAAGTGTTCGCGACACTTTCCATGGCAAATCACGTTTGATTGCACCTTTAGCCCTCACGATTTTTGTGTGGATTTTCCTGATGAATGCGATGGATTTACTTCCAGTAGATTTCATTCCGCACCTTGCAGGAATTATTGGCTCTAACGTATTTGGTATGGATCCTCATCACGTTTACTTCAAGGTTGTACCTTCTACAGATCCAAACATTACCTTAGGTATGTCTTTATCTGTATTCGTACTGATCTTGTTCTACAGTATCCGTGAAAAAGGGATTGGTGGTTTCGTTGGCGAATTGGCACTTAACCCATTTAATCCAAGTAACCCAGTTGCAAAAGCGTTACTGATTCCAGTGAACTTAATTCTTGAATTGGTAACATTCCTTGCGCGTCCAGTTTCATTGGCTCTACGACTTTTCGGTAACATGTATGCAGGTGAGTTAATCTTCATCCTTATCGCATTATTACCGTTCTGGATCCAGTGGGCTCTGTCTGTGCCTTGGGCGATCTTCCACATTCTTGTTATTACGTTACAAGCGTTCATTTTCATGATGCTGACTATCGTATACTTGAGTATGGCTAGCGAAAAACATTAATGGTACGGCCTAACTATCAACGGATGGTTGGGCTTAAAATTTTTTTTACTTTAATTTGGTATAAACCTAACCTCTGAGGAATTATCATGGAACTCACTTTAGGTCTAGTTGCAATTGCATCTGCTATCTTGATCGCTTTCGGTGCTTTAGGTACTGCGATTGGTTTTGGTCTTTTAGGCGGTCGCTTCCTTGAAGCTGTTGCTCGTCAACCAGAATTGGCTCCACAACTTCAAACTCGTATGTTCTTAATCGCGGGTCTTCTTGATGCTGTGCCTATGATCGGTGTTGGTATTGGCTTGTTCTTCATCTTCGCTAATCCATTTGTAGGTTAATCAGCTTAATTCCTAAATTAAACTATTGAGGAATAGCGAAATGAATATCAACCTCACATTGATTGGTCAAGCGATTGCATTTGCGATGTTTGTCGCATTCTGTATGAAATTCGTATGGCCACCACTAATCAATGCGATTAGTGAGCGTCAGCGTAAAATTGCTGATGGCTTAAACGCTGCTGAAAAAGCAAAAGCTGATCTTGCGGATGCGCAAGCTCAAGTGAAAGCTGAATTAGATGCGGCGAAAGCGCAAGCGGCTCAATTGATCGAACAAGCGAACCGTCGTGGTGCACAATTGGTAGAAGAAGCGCGTACTCAAGCTGCGGCTGAAGGTGAGCGTATTCGTCAACAAGCGAAAGAAGCTGTTGACACTGAAATCAATTCTGCTCGCGAAGAATTGCGTCAACAAGTTGCTGCTTTGGCAGTTACTGGTGCGGAGAAAATCCTGAACCAGCAAGTTGATGCAGAAGCTCACAATGCCATGCTGACTCAGCTGGCTGCTAAACTTTAAGAGAGGCGATTATGGCTGAACTCTTGACGTTGGCACGCCCATACGCTAAGGCAGCATTTGCTTACGCTTCTGAGCAAAATGCAACTGACTCTTGGTCATCTGCATTGAACTTGCTCAGTGCTGCGGTGCAAGACGAAGCATTTTCAGCTTTCTTAACTCGCCCTGAGCTTACTCCTGCTGAGCAGGTAAGTCTTTTTGCAAAAGTATTAGGCGAAGACCAAACTGCAGCAGTGTCAAACTTTTTGACATTGCTTGCTGAAAATAACCGTTTGGTACTTCTTCCTGAAATTTCTGCGGAATATGAACAGCTCAAATCACAGAATAACAATACGGTGGATGTGGTGATTGAATCTGCATTCCCTATGACTTCTGTACAAGAACAATTACTTGCACATGCTTTAGAGAAAAAATTCGAAGCTGCGGTAAATGTGACTGTAGAAGTTAAACCAGAGCTTATTGCTGGTGTTGTTATTCGTGCAGGCGACCAAGTGATAGATGACTCTGCGCTTAACAAGCTTGAAAAAATGCGGACTCGTCTTCTTGCGTAATAAGGCTTGAAAAAAGCTGCGTATTAGAAGACTGAACTTAATAAAGATTGAGGTATAGCGCAATGCAACAACTGAATCCATCCGAGATCAGTGCGCTCATTAAACAGCGTATCGGCGATCTGGACACCAGCGCGACCGCTAAAAACGAAGGAACCATTGTTATGGTTTCCGACGGTATTGTGCGTATTCACGGCCTTGCTGATGCAATGTACGGTGAAATGATCGAATTCGACGGCGGCTTATACGGTATGGCACTGAACCTAGAACAGGATTCAGTGGGCGTCGTTGTTTTAGGTAACTACTTAAGCCTTCAAGAAGGTCAAAAAGCACGTTGCACAGGTCGTGTATTAGAAGTTCCGGTTGGTCCAGAACTTTTAGGCCGTGTCGTAGATGCTTTGGGTAACCCAATTGATGGTAAAGGCCCTATTGATGCAAAATTAACTGATGCTGTTGAAAAAGTAGCACCAGGCGTAATTTGGCGTCAATCAGTGGATCAACCTGTACAAACTGGTTATAAATCAGTAGATACAATGATTCCTGTAGGCCGTGGTCAGCGTGAGTTGATCATTGGTGACCGTCAAACTGGTAAAACAGCAATGGCGATCGATGCGATCATCGCTCAGAAAAACTCTGGCATTAAATGTGTATACGTAGCTATTGGTCAAAAACAATCGACTATTGCTAACGTTGTACGCAAGCTAGAAGAAACTGGCGCTATGGCGTATACCACTGTTGTAGCAGCAGCTGCAGCCGATCCAGCAGCAATGTTGTACTTGGCTCCATACTCTGGCTGTACAATGGGTGAATACTTCCGTGACCGCGGTGAAGATGCACTGATCATTTATGATGATTTGTCTAAGCAAGCTGTTGCTTACCGTCAAATTTCATTATTGTTACGTCGTCCACCAGGTCGTGAAGCGTATCCAGGTGACGTATTCTATCTTCACTCACGTCTTCTTGAGCGTGCTTCGCGCGTTTCTGCTGACTATGTTGAGAAATTCACGAATGGTGAAGTTAAAGGCCAAACTGGTTCATTAACTGCATTACCAATCATTGAAACTCAAGCGGGTGACGTATCTGCATTCGTACCAACGAACGTAATTTCGATCACTGACGGTCAGATCTTCCTTGAAACATCATTATTCAACGCAGGTATTCGTCCTGCTGTGAACGCGGGTATCTCTGTATCTCGTGTTGGTGGTTCAGCGCAGACTAAGATCATCAAAAAATTGTCTGGTGGTATCCGTACTGCTTTGGCGCAATACCGTGAATTGGCAGCGTTTGCTCAGTTTGCTTCTGACCTTGATGAAGCAACGCGTAAGCAACTTGAACATGGTCAACGTGTAACTGAATTAATGAAGCAAAAACAATATGCTCCATATTCAATTGCTGACCAAGCTGTTTCAATTTATGCATCTAACGAAGGCTACATGGCTGACGTTGAAGTGAAGAAAATCGTAGACTTTGATGCTGCGTTAATCTCTTACTTCCGTTCAGAAAATGCTGCGTTAATGCAAAACATCGATGAAACTGGTGATTACAACAAAGACATCGAAGCTGCAATCAAAGCAGGTATTGAAAGCTTTAAAGCGACTCAAACTTACTAATTTCAACTTCAGTTGGATTTAGTTTTGGTTTGGTTCACGGATCAACCTTCGAGGGCTCGAAAGGGCCTTCGAATACTAGGTTAAGCGTATGGCAAATTTAAAAGAAATTCGCGCCAAAGTAGCTAGTATCAAAAGCACGCAGAAAATTACTCGCGCGATGCAGATGGTAGCAGCTTCTAAGATGCGTCGTGCGCAAGAGCGCATGGCTCAAGGCCGTCCGTATGCCGAAAATATGCACCGTGTAATTGCTCATTTGGTTCAAGCGAATCCTGAATACAAACACCGTTATATGGTTGAACGCCCTGTGAAGCGCGTTGGCTATATCATTGTGTCTTCAGATCGCGGCCTTGCTGGTGGTTTGAACATTAACTTGTTCAAAAAAGTGGTTAAACACGTACAACAGCAACAAGAGCAGTCAATTGAAGTTCAATTTGCTTTAATTGGTCAAAAAGCGGTTTCGTTTTTTAAAAACTACGGCGGTAAAGTGCTGGGTGCTACGACAAATGTCGGTGATACACCAAGCCTTGAACAGTTATCTGGTTCTGTACAGGTGATGTTAGACGCGTTTGATAAAGGCGAGTTAGATCGTATTTATCTTGTGTCAAACGGCTTTGTCAATGCCATGACTCAAAATCAAAAAATCGAACAACTTGTTCCTTTAGCAACTGCTGAAGAAAACAAGACCCTTAACCGTCAATACGGTTGGGATTATATCTATGAGCCTGAAGCTGAACAGCTTTTAAATGGCTTATTGGTTCGTTATATCGAGTCTGTGGTATATCAAGGTGTGATCGAAAACATCGCGTGTGAGCAGTCAGCTCGTATGGTTGCAATGAAAGCTGCAACGGATAACGCAGGTGATTTGATCAAGAGCCTACAACTTATTTATAACAAGCTGCGTCAAGCCGCGATTACTCAGGAAATTTCTGAGATCGTTGGTGGTGCCGCTGCCGTTTAACATTATTTTGAATTGAGGAGACAGCAATGAGTAGCGGTCGTATCATTCAGATCATCGGCGCGGTTATCGACGTCGAGTTTGAACGTAACAGCGTTCCTAAGATCTATGACGCTCTCCACGTTGATGGCACTGAAACTACATTAGAAGTTCAGCAACAACTTGGTGATGGCGTAGTTCGTACTATTGCAATGGGTTCTACTGAAGGCCTTAAGCGTGGTTTGAACGTAACGAATACTAACGCACCTATCTCTGTACCAGTAGGTACAGCGACTTTGGGTCGTATTATGGACGTTCTTGGTCGCCCAATCGACGAAGCTGGTCCAGTTGCGACTGAAGCGCGTTTGCCGATTCACCGTCAAGCACCTTCTTATGCTGAACAAGCAGCTTCTACTGACCTTTTAGAAACCGGTATTAAAGTCATCGACTTACTATGCCCGTTTGCTAAAGGTGGTAAAGTTGGTCTGTTCGGTGGTGCCGGTGTTGGTAAAACTGTAAACATGATGGAGTTGATCAACAACATCGCTAAAGCGCACTCAGGTTTATCTGTGTTCGCTGGTGTTGGTGAGCGTACTCGTGAAGGTAATGACTTCTATCACGAGATGAAAGACTCAAACGTTCTAGACAAAGTAGCAATGGTCTACGGTCAGATGAATGAGCCACCGGGTAACCGTTTACGCGTAGCGTTGACTGGTTTGACCATGGCTGAGTACTTCCGTGACGAGAAAGACGAAAATGGCAAAGGCCGTGACGTACTATTGTTCGTAGACAACATCTACCGTTATACACTAGCAGGTACTGAAGTATCAGCACTTCTAGGTCGTATGCCATCTGCAGTAGGTTACCAACCGACACTTGCAGAAGAGATGGGTGTTCTTCAAGAACGTATTACATCGACTAAGTCTGGTTCTATTACGTCAATCCAAGCGGTATACGTACCTGCCGATGACTTAACAGATCCATCGCCTGCTACAACGTTTGCTCACTTAGACGCAACTGTAGTATTGAGCCGTGACATCGCATCTTCTGGTATTTACCCAGCGATCGATCCACTTGACTCAACTTCACGTCAGTTAGATCCACTTGTAGTGGGTACTGAGCATTACGAGATTGCTCGTTCAGTTCAAAACGTTCTTCAACGTTATAAAGAATTGAAAGACATCATCGCGATTCTTGGTATGGATGAACTTGCAGAAGAAGATAAGTTGACTGTTTACCGTGCGCGTAAAATCCAACGTTTCTTCTCTCAACCGTTCCACGTAGCTGAAGTGTTTACTGGTGCTCCTGGTAAACTTGTACCGCTTAAAGAAACGATTCGTGGCTTTAAAGGTCTTTTAGCTGGTGAATACGACCACATTCCAGAACAAGCGTTCTATATGGTTGGTGGTATTGACGAAGTAATTGCTAAAGCTGAGAAACTTTAATTAGTTACCTAATTTAGGAGATTCTCATGTCGACTATGCAGTGTGATGTTGTAAGTGTTCAAGAGTCTTTGTACTCTGGCACTGTAACGATGCTAATTGCTAAAGGTGCTGGTGGTGAGTTAGGTATTATGCCTGGTCACGCGCCACTAGTAACTTTACTCAAGCCGGGTACAATCCGTGTTCTGCTTGAAAACGGTACAGAAGAGTTAATCTATGTATCTGGTGGTGTTCTAGAAGTTCAACCGCATGTTGTTACGGTGCTTGCAGATACTGCAGTCCGTGCAGAAAACTTAGATGAAGCAGCAATTTTAGAAGCGCGTAAAAACGCTGAACAATTGCTTGCAAATCAAAAGAGCGATTTGGACTCAGCTGCTGCTTTGGCTGCTCTTGCAGAAACTGCTGCTCAGTTGGAAACCATCCGCAAAATCAAAAACCGCGCTCAATAAGCGACAGTTTAAGATTGAAAAAGCCACCGAAAGGTGGCTTTTTTTATTATAAATAACATTTTTGTAAAAAAATTGTTATATTTTACCGCTTGATATATTTAATTTATAAAACAGGGGTATCAAATGACAATTAAATTAGTTTTTCCATTACTTGTTGCATCACTATTTGTTGGATGTGCATCGGTGCCTAAAGTAGATCAACAGCTGTCTCAAAAGACCAAGGAATTAACAGCACCTCAAGAAGGCAAGGCTGGCTTGTATGTTTATCGTTCTAATAATATTGTGGGTTCAGCATTAAAAAAAGATATTTGGGTTGATGGGGAATGCTTGGGGGAAACGGCAAGAGGTGTATTTTTTTATAAAGAAGTGGACGGAAATAAAAATCACACTATTTCAACTGAATCAGAATTTTCTCCAAATCATTTGAAAATTGAGGCACAAAGCGGTAAGAATTATTTTATTCAGCAATATATTAAGCCTGGTGTTTTTGTGGGCGGTGCAGATTTAAAATTAGTAGATGATACACAGGGTAAAAAGGCTATTACTGAGTACAGCCTAGCTTCTGCTGGTAAATGTAGTAAAGCAACGATTCAACTTTAAAATTAATGTTTAATGGCAAGGGCATTTGTGGGATTTAACCCATTAAAAAAATGCCCTTGCTTTATTGTAAAGGCTAAAATTTTTATATGACTAAACCTTTTTAGAATGCAGACATCTTCAAAAAAGTAAAAATTATATCTAAAGTTGAATTCGTTTAAGGTTTGCATTGAGTTAAGCTTTTAGAAAATTGAATAAAGATTATCAATGAATATCATCGAACAAGAACCCCATTTTTGGGAACTTTATCAAGATAATCATCAATATTATTTGGGAATCGCGGTGGACATGAGTTCGGTGGTCTCTTGCTGGGACATCTTTCTCACCGCTGAACAGATTGATGTTTATCAGCAGCAAGGCAGAGAGAGCATTACGATTTTAGCCAAGACTATTGTAGATGCGGTGTATCGGGGTGACTTTAGCTATTTACATCAACATCAGGTTTCATCCGAGCAAACACAGGCAATGCAAACTGCCTTTCAACAATGGCGAGCGCGTTAGAATAGATTTTGCATAAACCCCACGGATAGTGATGCATCCCTTAAACGCGAGAATGGCATTCATTGTTTCTAACTATGCAGGGTTTGTGCTAATTGGGTGAGTAGCTGCAATTTCGATCAAAAAACACACCAAATACTTACCTTTCATCTCCAGACTTTATGTTAATCATGAATGAGGTTGCTACATAAGAATTTTATTCAAACATGAGTACTTGGAGAATGAAAATGGCAAATACAATGAAAGCGGCAGTCGTCACAGCATTCAATCAACCCTTACAAATTCAAGACGTTGAAATTCCAAAAATTAGTGATGGTAAAGTTTTGGTCAAAATGATTGCGACGGGTGTTTGTCATACCGATTTACATGCGATGCATGGGGACTGGCCTATTCAACCACATTTGCCCTTCATTCCTGGTCATGAAGGGGTGGGTAAAATCATTGAGATAGGCGCAGGTATTAATCATCTGAAAGTAGGTGATGTGGTGGGGATTCCTTGGCTTTATTCGGCGTGTGGGCATTGTGATCATTGTTATGCCGGTTGGGAAACCCTATGTAAACAACAACAAAATTCAGGTTATTCGGTCAATGGCAGTTTTGCCGAATATTGTTTGGCCGATGGTAACTATGTTGGCGTGATCCCAGATGGTGTTGACTTGTTCGCAATTGCCCCGATTTTATGTGCAGGGGTAACCGTCTATAAAGGGCTTAAAATGACTGAAGCCAAAACAGGGGATTGGGTGGCAATATCAGGTATTGGCGGTCTAGGGCATGTCGCGGTGCAGTATGCCAAAACGATGGGCTTTAATGTGGTTGCGATTGATGTCGATGATACTAAGTTAGAGTTGGCAAAACAGTTAGGTGCAGATGTTGGCGTAAATGCACTGAAAGTCAATGTAAAAGAGGAAGTCCTTAAAGCGACAAGTGAGGGCTGTCATGGGGTACTGGTGACTGCGGTATCACCGAAAGCATTTGAACAGGCTGTTTCAATTGTACGTCGCGGGGGAACAATGGTACTCAATGGCTTGCCACCTGGAAAGTTCGATCTTTCTATTTTTGACATGGTGCTAGATGGGATTACCGTTCGAGGTTCAATTGTTGGGACACGTTTAGACCTGAAAGAAGCCTTAGATATTGCAGCACGTGGCAAAGTAAAAGCCCATATTCACGTAGAGCCTTTAGAAAATATCAATGATATTTTTGAGCGGATGGAGCAGGGCAAAATTGATGGGCGAATCGTGATTGATTTTAATCTTTAAATGGATATGGAGGATTCATCGCATTCAAAGTGTAAGATGAATCCTCTGATTATTACTTCACTATGATTTTTCACTTGATGTGGGCTGTAACAGTAACATCTTGGCCAATTTGAGCATTTCAGTTTGCACCGAAGTCATTTGTTGTTCAATTTTGTGTAAATCGATCGATTCGAGTTCAACTTTGCCATTTAAATAAGGTAAATCGAGAACTTGTTGGTTGGTAGACATGATGTTTTGTCGAATGGATTCAATTTCCTGACTTTTTAAGTCCAAGCTACTTAAAGCGCGGTTGAAGTCTGTGAGTTGCTGGTGCAAAGCATTGACTGATGTTTGTAGCGCTTGCTGATTTTTATCAGCCAAAGCCTGCTCTAAGTCAGTCTGAGTTTGTTTCAGTTGTTGGACGTAGTCGCCTGCTTTTAATTGCATGTCGGCAACATCACGCAGCACATAGATCATGTTCCCGTTTTTTAATTCGGTCTCTGCATCGTGATTGACTGGGCTATGTTCTTCTACTTCAGTGGAATTTGCTGTTTGAGTATCCTGTTCTGTCGCCTGATTACAACCGAATAAGCTGATTGCGGCAACAAAAATACCAAAAGGAAGTAAGGCACCTTGCAGAAGTTTTTTCATAATCTTGAATGGTCTCAATTTAACATTGTATCGCTTTAAAGAAATTATAAAACGACAACTTCACTTTCCAAAGTAAGGCTGCAAAGCAACAACAAAAAGGGGGAGCTATAAAAAAGAGTGCTGGTCGCACTCTTTGGATATTTGGGGATCTTACATTCCTGGTACGATTTTAATAATGTTGTGATTTAACACATTGGTTAAAACATAATCGCCATTCACTTTGATCCATTGTTCATTTTTGCCTGGCTTGTTTAATTTTTTGTATTTACTGTGGTCAACTTTGTAACTTTGACCACGGTATTGCGTTGGAACGGGATTGCCTGGTTTCCATGTCGCCGATGGGCGAGTCATTTGTTTATTCCCAGCTTTATTATTGCTTGCTGGTTTATGTTGATCTTGTGCATGGTGACTTGATGCGTCGCTATGCATGTCTTTATGGTTGGCATCGTTGTGATTCTTAGATGCATGTTGTTGATGATCTTGCATATTTTGTGGAGCAGCAAAAGCGGGAGCCGCCACTAACGCAGTGGATAAAGAGAAAACAACAGCTTGTACTAAACGATTCATTATCTACCTTCGACTTTCTATCTTGTTCTGATTAGTCTATTAAAGCAGTAAGTGATTGAGTTAATTTGAATTTAATGTTGTATAAATATTAAAATAATGAAGGAATTAAGAAGAGGTTTTTAGAACATCAGCAGCCAATAGTGACTGCCGAGGTCCTGAAGGGTCTGCTATTTTTGCAACTCAGCTTGAATAGCATCCACAATACGTGGGTCATCTGCAGTAATGTCTGGTGCGAAACGCGCTACGACTTGTCCTTGTTTATTGACGAGGAACTTCTCAAAATTCCAGAGTACTTCTGGGGGTTCATTCGGTGTGAGACCGTAATCGACTAAATCTTTCCACCAAGGCCCTTCACCAATACGTTCAGGAATGGCATGGATTAAGGTTTCATAGAGTGGATGCTTATCTTCGCCTGCGACAGAAATTTTTGAAAATAAAGGGAAATCAATTTGGTAGTTGAGTGAGCAGAATTCTTGAATTTCACTATCGCTACCAGGTTCTTGTGCCAAAAAGTTGTTGGCAGGAAAGCCTAAAATTTCTAAGCCCTGATCTTTTTGTTGCTGATACAGTTTTTCTAAACCTTCATATTGCGGGGTTAAACCACATTTTGATGCTACATTGACAATTAAAAGGACTTTGCCTTGATATTGATTCAAGGTGATGTCTTGTCCCTGAATGGTTTTTACAGGAATGTCATAAACAGACTGGCTCATATACAGATCCATTGATTTTTATCGGGTGTTGATGTTGTAACCAGAATTCACGTGAACTTCAAGTTGAATCCTGCAAGTGAAGTAAAAAGAGGGTGGAGCTGTTGGTTTATTCGCGTAATTGTGCTGGTGTTTGTCCTGTATAGCGCTTAAAGAATTCAATAAAACTGGAACTATGTTGATAACCCAAATCATAAGCCAGTTTTTTAACTGTCGATCCTGCATGCAGTTGATCAATCGCATACAGAATTTTCGCTCGATTGCGCCATTCTGCGAGACTGAGTTGCAGTTCTTGTTGGCTTAAACGCAGTAAATGTCTTTCCGTGAACTGAGTTTCACTTAAGACTTGTTGCAGACTTTTGGCAAAGCGTTGCGGATTGGCCAATTGTTGTAAAATTGGTTTTAACACGCGGTGTTGTGTTTGCGGTAGATAGTGTTCATAAGCAGGTGCTGTACGCAGTTGATCAAGTAAAACATGAAGTAAATGTTCGTATTCAAGCGATCTCGGTACACTTTTGTGGCGTAGAACTTCTTTAATTAAATGGCGAAGAAAAGGGTTGATTTCTACGGCTTTGGTGGTCTTGGGAAAGTATTTGCAAAGCTTGGGATGAAGGTGAATACAAATATAATGGGTCGGTTGAATTTCACGTGCAATACAGGCATGTGCAGTATGGGCGGGAATCCAAAGCCCGTAATTGGGAGGAGATAAATGATGTATTCCTTCAATTTCATAATCCAAAATACCATTTAAACTGAAATTAAAATCGCCCCAGATACAAGAATGTGCTGAAATTTCGTCATTTTGTGCATAGAAATATTCATGTACTTCAATCAATTGACATAAATCAGAGTATGAATCATTGTTCATAATGGATTCCCATATTGATGCGGCAAAGGTGTGTTATACCAAGCGGATTAATCTGCCATATGAATGTCTGAAAAACCGTATGTTTATTATTTCAGACTTTTAGGACAATAGTCATTTAAGACCTTGTAACTGAGTAGGCAAATGCAGCAAAAGAAATGGGCAAAATTGGCGGTCATGCTCCCCTTAATTGCAGTTTTTATCTGGTCGCTGAATATTGCAGTGACGCGTTATGTCGCAGATTATATTTCACCTGTGAGCATTAGTTTTTATCGTTGGTTGGTGGCTTTTATTGTGCTGACACCAGTGATGCTACCCAAAGTGTGGCAGCAGCGTCAGTTAGTTGCGTTGCATTGGAAGCAATTTGCAATACTCAGTGCCTTTGGTATGTTGCTCTATCAAGGTCTGGCATATAGCGCTGCACATTATACCACTGCGACCAATATGGGGATTATTAATGCTTTTATTCCCATTTTTACCATTTTTGTTTCCATCATTATTCTTAAAGAAGTCCCCAATCGTTTTGCCATCATGGGGAGTTTGGTGTCATTTCTGGGTTTACTCTATGTGATTGCACAAGGGCAGTTACAGACTCTGCTGCATTTAGGCGGGCATTGGGGAGATCTGCTGATGGTGATTGCAGTGTTCTTCTATGCTTTTTACGGGGTGTTTTTAAAGAAATGGCAACTGAAAGTGCCACTCATGATCAGTTTGTACGTACAAATTGGATTTTCTCTCATTTATCATTTGCCCTTTGTGCTGTGGTTGGGCATTGATCGTTTAGATATGCAAAATACGGCAAGTGTTTTATATGCGGGCTTATTTGCATCCCTGATTGCACCTTGGGTGTGGATGCTTGCTGTACAGCGTTTGGGGCCTAATCAAACCAGTATCTTTATGAATCTCATGCCCGTTTTTACAGCGATATTGGCTTATTTCTGGTTACATGAAGCATGGACGACACATCACACCATTGGTGGGATCATTATTATTATGGGTATTGTAATGGCACAAATAAAATCACGGCGGGCGCAATCTGAAGCAGCAGAGTCAATTAATCTGATGAATAAATAACCAAACAGTAGATTTTATTGATTTATTTTTTTTGGACTAAACTACCAGTTATAAGTGCAAATTTGCATGCTGTCAAATGATTATTTATTTAAAAATATTTTAAAAATAGAAGGATAGTTTGACTTTTTGAGAAAATTTCACATTTTAATCATGCATTTAATCAAAAGTTAAGCGGGGATAATGGATTTGTATTTTGATTTGAAATGTTAGATAATATTCACATCAAGAATGATTGGTTAAGTATTTCTTAATAATACTTTAAGTCTAACATTCAGCAAGATTTTTGAACCCTCTGGATGTGATTAACACACATCCTTTTTATGCTCAATCAACCTATTTGATTGAGCTTTTTTTTGTCCAGATTTTCTATAAAATTCATTATTTTATTCGCTTATGCACGAATAATTTGCCCTGTTTCTGCATCTAAAATACGACTTGGTTCCTGACTTAAGCCTAAATCACCATTTAGATAATTTAAATGATGGTTAAAGTATTTATTGGCTTCTTGTAGTGAACGTGCGGGTTCAAGCCCCGCAGGGTTAGCACTGGTCGATACGATAAAACCATGAAATGCACTGCAAAGTGCCACACATAAAGGGTGGGTGGTCACGCGAATGGCAACTTTGGGATGATTGCCTTTGATCCAGATTGGAATGTCCTCACTCGCAGGCAGTAACCAAGTGGTTGCACGTTCGGTTGGGCTACAGTGGCTCCAAGAGGCAATAACAGTATCACGCATTTCTGGGGGGAGCCCTACCAGTAAGTGTTCGACTTGAGAAATATGCCCAGCCAATAAGATGACACCTTTTTCAATTGGACGCTGTTTTAATTTTAAAATCTCATTAAATGCAGCTTCGTTATAGGGATCACAGCCTAATCCCCATACTGCCTCTGTTGGGTATGCCAAGACCTGTCCGCGTTTTAAACTATCGGCAGCTTCAGCAACAGAGGTGGTAATCATTTTCGTGTCCTAATTTAAGCAAAGGCTTATTCTGAACCTTATTGGCTAGGACGACAACGCAAATAAACCCCAGATTGTTGCATACACAAACCTAAAAGCTCCAATTCCATCAATTGGGCAGTCAGTGAGGCGGTATCTTGTTTAAGATGGATGGCCAAATGATCGAGAGGATAGCCCGTCCAGTTCAGTTGATTATAAAGTGACATTAAATGCTCAGGAATCTCAGGCTTTGCGAGGACTGGTTGTGTAGTTGAATCACTCTGAGATTGCTGCTGTGCTTGCCATTGAGTCGGTAAAGCAAGGTCTTCTAAGACTTGTTCAGGATGATCCACCAGAATTGCACCTTCACGAATCAGTTGATGGCAACCTTGATGGAATTCACTATAAATATGCCCAGGAATCGCAAACACCAATTTGCCTTGTTCTGCTGCAAGTTTAGCCGTAATGATTGAACCACTTTTTAAACTGGCTTCAGCAACAATCACGCCTAAAGAAAGTGCGCTGACAATTCGATTGCGGCGTGGGAAATGATGTTGCAGGGGTGGAGTATGGGGTAAAAACTCACTGATGATGGCACCTGACTGCTGCAAAATTTGTTGGCGAAGCTGCTGATGCTGCGAAGGGTAAGTTTGATCAAGTCCTGTACCCATCACTGCCAGTGTACGTTGATGGGATAAAGCGCCTTGATGAGCAGCTTGATCTATGCCTTGTGCCAAGCCACTGCTAATGACAAAACCTTTTTCACTAAGATAGTACGAAAAATCATAGGCGATTTGTCGACCATGCGGACTTGGTTTACGACTGCCAACAATGGCGATTTGTGGCTGCATCAAGAGCGAAAGTTGCCCTTGTCCAAACAGAATCGGGGGGTTATCACTATAAGGCAGCAGTTGTTGAGGATATTCAGGATCGTGATAACTCAGTACAAAATCACTATGTTGCTGAATGTCCTGAATGAGGTGTTGAAACTTATTTTGTTCAGGCGCTGTGTAAAACTGTTGTGCGCGTTGAATATGATTTTTATGTAAACCTAATTTGGACCAATCTTGCAAATTGTGAGGTTGTACTGCGTTGTGGGCTGTACCAAAGTGTTGTTCTAGTTTGTAAAAACTGCTGAGCGAGTGCTGAACCAAATACCACAAGGTAATGATGTCCATTTGCACTTGTGATAATGGTTTCAGCATAGGAACTCCGAATTAATCGTCCATTAACGGTGGTTGAATGTAAGCACCGATTTTGATAGGTAAGGAACTGTCAAGCACATAACCATAACTAAAGTGATCAAAAGTTCTGAACACCATTAAGTTACCAATTTTTTGTCCGGGCAATTGCACCATTTCTTTGGTTTTCGGGTCTCGAACCTGTTCACCTTTTTGGTTGATGCTAAATACATGTCCCACTTGAACCCCTTCGAAACTACCGCGGTCTATGGTCACGACGCTGTGTTGAGCGGCAGTGCCAATAGAGCCCATCACCCGAACAATCTGACCACCAGCAGTTACATCTTCCGCCATGGTTGGATAGAACAAGGTCGGCAACATTGGGTCATAAACAGGCAATACACGGTCACCACGACGCACTTCGGCATTAAAGCTATCCGTTAATTCTAGTGTTGTGATGTCATTTTCACTTGCAACAGCTACGCCCGTCGCCACCTGATTCAGCTCAAGTCCAGCATTGTACTTTTTGCCTTTTTCATTGTTGAGGGTGTACGGGTCGCCTTCGCGATAAACCGCATATTGCTGGCCCACTTCTAAGCCATTGCCACGTGCATAGATGGTTTGACCTTTGGCTGCCAATACGCGTTGATCGGCGGTACCCAGTACATAAGGTGTATTGTCCACTGACTCAGGAGCCACAATGGTTGAATGTTCTAACCATTGTTTAATATTGTCTAATGGGATCACAGGAATAGCATTATTTAACGATTCAATTCGCACTTGGGGTTGTAACTTCGTTCCCCCTGCATAACGACGAATAATGCCATCACAGCCATCACCTTCGTCTTTGCCAATCAGCGGTTTGCCTTGATAGCTACAGAGTAAAAGTTTATCGCCAGGGAAAATCCAGTGAGGATTTTTCACGTGACGGTTACTCGCCCAAATTTCAGGCCAGCGCCAAGGCTTATCTAAAAACTTTCCTGAAATATCCCATAGGGTATCGCCTTTTTTCACCACATAGACCTGTGGTGCACCTGCTTTAAGGGCAGGAGGATTGACGTTACGAGTAGGTGCAGCTTCAACCACTGCGATAGAACCAACACTGATCGCCAAACCGACGGTCAGTGCCAACAATTGCTGTTTAAACCCCAAGGCACTAAAAGATGGCATGCCCTTCAAAACCTTTTTCATTATCATAATTCCTAAAATTATGTACGTAATTTACGTTATAATAGCGATATTACACACATTTTTTTGATGAAGCATTCCTTCATTTGGTTTTTTGATCAATGGCATAAGTGAGGACGTTTATGGCCTTATTACCTATTTTAAGTTTCCCCGATCCCCGTCTTCGTACCATTGCACAACCCGTCGAAGAAGTTACTGATGAAATTCGTCAGTTAGCTGCAGATATGTTTGAAACCATGTATGAAGCGCCAGGCATTGGTTTAGCCGCTACCCAAGTTGACCGCCATATTCAGTTGATTGTTATGGATCTATCTGAACATAAAGATCAGCCTATGGTGTTCATTAACCCCAAAATTACCCCATTGACTGAAGAAACCCAGCCCTATGAAGAAGGCTGTTTATCAGTGCCTCAAATATACGACAAAGTTGAGCGTGCGTCACGTGTAAAAATAGAGGCAATTAACCTTGAAGGTCAATCCTTTACAATAGAAGCAGACGAACTTCTCGCTGTTTGTATTCAGCATGAAATGGATCACTTAAACGGTAAATTATTTGTCGACTATTTATCACCACTCAAGCGTCAACGTGCACGTGAAAAAGTGGAAAAATTGACGCGTCAGCGCCAAAAAGAGAAAGTTGTAGTCAAGCGCGGATAATTTCTCCCTCAAAATCATCTTTAAGTATGAACCCAATTCCGATTGGGTTTTGTTATACTGGTGCCGCACAAATTGCAGGATGATTATTTTTGCTTTTCCGTGGTGGTTTGCTGCTGGCATATGTCGCAGTTTTTTTACAGATTGCTGTTTTTTTACAGCCTTTGCTGCCGAAGCAATATCAAGTTGCTCCGGTCTGTGAAACCATAACGCGTGCACTTTTACTTCCTTCTCAAACGGTAAACGCCGTGCAGACTGCTGCTATGCAGCATATGCAATATTTACATCATCAAGTAGAACAAAAACAGCATATTCATGATCACCATGATGCAAGCCATCAATGCCAATACTGTACTGTATATGGCAATTTAGTCTTGCCGCCTGAACTTGATATAAAGCCAATACTGGATCGTATTCAAGTGCGTTTAATCGCTTTTCAAAAAGCCTTTGCTCATGTTTGGTTTGTTCTACAGCAACTATTTCTTATCCCACAAGGACGGGCACCACCGCTCTGGGCATAAATCCGCTTTATTCCGCTTGGGTCAAAATGACTTAGGCACAGTGTTATTTATGTTTTAGAGAGATTGAGATGGCTCAGCCAAAATTCTTGTCACAGCCTTTATCGGCTGCAATTTGTATCGCTTGTTATTCTTCAAGCAGTGTTGCTGCACAACAAGCGCAAAATACCACTCAGTTAGCGCCAATTGTGGTGACTGCCCAACTAAATCATGATGCAAATGGTTTGATCATTCACGCAGACCCCAAACAACCGATACAACCTGTTCCTGCAACAGATGGTGCTGATTATTTACAAAGTATTCCTGGTTTTAGTTCAATTAAAAGTGGTGGAACCAATGGGGATGTGACTTTTCGTGGCATGTTTGGTTCGCGGATTAAAATTTTATCGGACGGCAGTGAAAACTTAGGTGCGTGTCCTGCACGTATGGATGCGCCAACGTCTTATATTCAACCTGAAAGTTATGATCGTATTCGCGTGGTTAAAGGCCCTCAAACGGTTCAATATGCCAATACGGGTTCGGCTGCAACGGTGATTTTCGAGCGACAAAAACCACAATTATCTCAAGATAAAAACTATCTTGGACAAGCCAGTGTTTTAATCGGTTCGTTCGGTCGTTTGGATCATAATGTTGAAGCAGTAGTCGGTGATGAGAAAAAATATATTCGCCTGAATGCCAATCGTTCAGTTGCTGACAGTTATCAAGATGGTGAGGGCAATAGCGTTCCTTCTGCTTGGGAACGTTGGAATACTGATTTAGCATTCGGATGGACGCCAAATGAAGACACATGGATCGAACTCACAGGTGGAAAAGCCGATGGTGAGGCTGAGTATGCAGGTCGTAGCATGGACGGTTCGCAGTTTGCGCGTGAAAGTCTCGGTTTGCGATTTGAAAAGAAAAACCTGACAGATGTGATTAAGAAAGTCGAAGGACAGGTGAACTATAGTTATAACGACCATATTATGGATAACTTTAGATTAAGAACACCACCGATGACACACGATATGATGACGCATCAAATGGTAGCGAATTCATCAGAAATGCAAGTCACACGCCGTACTTTAAATTCGCGTTTAGCGATAAGCAGTGAATGGGATAAATTAAGCTTCATTACAGGGATTGATTCTCAGCAAAATCATCATGCTGGCAGTATGAAGTCCATGATGATGAATATGCCGTTAAGCACCAATATGAAATTTGATTCCTATGGGGCTTTTGGGGAGCTTAGCTATCAATTGAATGATGCTTATAAATTGGTGACGGGCGCACGTATTGATCAGGTCGAAATTGATGCACTAAAACTTAATGATGAGCGTAAAGAAACTTTACCAAGTGGCTTTATTCGCTTGGAAAATCAGTATCCCGAACATAATGCCAAATCGTATATCGGCCTGGGCTATGTAGAGCGCGTTCCAGATTATTGGGAATTATTCAGTACAGCGCATGGCAATACAGGTATGCCAAAGCCAACATTTAATGACCTTAACACTGAAAAAACCTTACAGCTTGATATGGGCTATCAGCAAGAGCATGGTGCATTCAGTCTATGGACATCTGCCTATGCAGGTTTAGTTAATGACTTTATTCTACTGAGTTATCATAACCACTCTACAGGCCATGGTCATGGTTCATCTTTTAGTGCAGGGGCTAAAAATGTCGATGCTGTGATTGCGGGTGCAGAAGCAGGTGTTAGCTATCAGTTTACCGATACGATTCAAGCCGATATTAGTACCATGTATGCATGGGGGGAAATTAGCGATAATAATGATCCACTTCCTCAGATTGCACCATTAGAAGGGCGTTTCAATTTAAGATATGTGCAAGATCAGTATTCTTTAGGCTTGTTATGGCGTGCAGTGGCAAAGCAGGATCGTATTAACCTGAATAAAGGTAATATTGTCGGTTATGACATTGGGGAGAGCAAAGGTTTTAGCACACTTGCATTGAATGCAACCTATAAAGTGATGAATGATATTGATCTGGCGGTAGGTATAGACAATGTTTTGGATAAAACCTATACCGAACACTTAAATAAGTTGGGTGTTGGCGTAGATGGTCAAGTTGGCACTGCACAATTTAACAATACGGGTCGCAATTATTGGGCGCGTATTAGTATGAAGTTCTAAATATATTGTGATGATCGGGAACAGCCATTCTAGAAATAGAGTGGCTGTTTTTGTTTTTAAGATGAAAATGGTCTGAAAAACAGCAATATGTATGGATATTCACCATAAAGTGTAGAAAGAAACATCAAATAAAGTAAAGTAATAGTGAGAAAAATAAGAATATTTAAACAAAAACAACTACTTGAATTTATAGAATGTGAAATTTATGGCTTAAATTTATATGATCTTAAAAAATAGATAAAATTTTAAAATTAAATTTAATATAAATAACAGTATCTTATGTTTTTATGAGTTTGAAAAATAAACATGTAAAAATATTTATTTAGAAAAGGTATTGCAAGGGATTAGAAATGCTGTAGAATGCACATCCATCGGCGGTGATGTTGATTAAAACTTGTTGAGAAACAAGGATTTAGCCCAAGCGGTAGAATCTAGAAGTCTTGAATAAGTTTAAAAATAATTAACAAAACCTGTTGACTTTAACTTAGATTAGAGTAACATAGCCGACCTAGCTTGATGATGACGAGTCATCAAGAAGAT
>NZ_SJNT01000002.1 GCF_004331035.1 Acinetobacter sp. ANC 4910 | reverse complement strand
ACACGCTGTGTAAATAAGACCATAACGAATAGTCATAAACAGTTGTGCTGGCGACAATAGCAAGAGTGAACCACCTGATCCCTTCCCGAACTCAGAAGTGAAACCTCTTAGCGCTGATGGTAGTGTGGGGTTACCCATGTGAGAGTAAGTCATCGCCAGCTCATTATTCTAAACACCCCCTAACCAACGTTAGGGGGTGTTTCTTTATTACACATTATAAAATAAGAGTAAATTTATTTGCCCATTCTATAATAAAACTCTCCAATGATAAGAAATATAAGTTGAGGTCGATCCTGTTGAAGGCCTTATTGTAATAGTGTGGTGAGATTAGCTTATTTCTTTTAGGAAAATAATGACTTTACATTACAGTAGCTCTAAATAAAACTTAATATATGCATATCGTGCTTAAGCTGACCAAAAATTTAATTATTCAAAAGATTTTAAAGCTAATTCAGTTCTAGTGATTTGCGTAAGGTGAACTTTGATTTTTTAGCAATTTTGTTGTTGTCAGTGCAACAATCTAAAGGTCGAGTGTAGAAATTGGTCTCATTATAGAAATTTTGAAAATATTCTTAATAAAAATCAATCTATTCTACTGCATAAAAAATTAAGGAAATATTTACATGCGGATAATTCTTGTAAAAATAATAAAGAATAGAAAAGTTTTGCATTAGGACTGACGGGAACATATCTTTAACTCTAAAGATGCTTAAATTATATTGTTCGATCATTCGTATTCCATAATTTACAGGGAAGAGTTTTAACAACATATAATCATGTTGGTCCATTATTTTTATCATATGGGTTATTGGGGGATATTAATATGATCAAATGATTCGTGATTTAAGAATAAATGATTAGCTCTGAGATAACATAAAATTATCGGTGAACTTAAGTGCAGCAAAATTTTGTATGACTTTTACTAAAACTATGCTATAAAAATATTAATCGGCATAAAAATTGCTTATATTTAATGATTAATAATGAGTAGGATTATATGAAGTTATCGGTTGGACTTAAAGTTGCGAACTCATTGTCGTTGACTCCTCAGTTGCAACAAGCCATTCGGTTGCTTCAATTGTCTAGTTTAGAGTTGGAACAAGAGATTCAGATTCAACTCGACAGTAACCCATTATTAGAAAAAGTAGAAGAACAAAATAGTGTCGAAAGTTTATCAAGCTTAGAAAAAGAGCATGAGAATAGTGATTTAACCAATGAATTAAATGCAGATCATTTACCCGATGACTTGCCTGTGGATACGGATTGGGATGATGTTTATACTCACCAATCAACCAGTTTGGGCAGTCCTGAATTTGAGGAACGAGAGGATAACCGCCAAGGTCACATCGGCTTAAAAGAGCATATGCTCGAACAAATTAATTTGCTTCATTTTTCTCAAGTTGATCGTTTAATTGCCTACTGTATTATTGACTCATTGGATGATAAGGGGTTTTTGGATGTCGAAATTTCAGAAATTACCACATCAGCTCAACACCTTTTAGCGTCTATGGATTATGATGAAGTCATAGAAGATGACGAAGTCATTGTAGTTTTAAAATACATTCAACGTCTTGATCCAATTGGAATTGGTTCTAGAAATCTGGCTGAATGCTTAATGGTTCAACTGGAAAGTTTACCTGCTCAAACAACTTATCGTCATGAAGCGATGATTTTACTTAAACATTATGAGTTGTTAATTTCGAACGAGCTTGCAAAACTGCTCAAACAGACAGGGCTAAATACGGATCAACTCAAATCTGCGGTGAATTTATTAAAAACATTAAAAGCACACCCAGGACTTGAGTTTGAAGATAAAGATTCTGATTACCAAATTCCTGATGTTGTGGTCATGAAACGCAATGATCATTGGCAAGTTCAATTGAATCCTGATGTGATGCCTAAATTAAGAGTAAATTCATTTTATGCCAGCATGATCCGTCGAGCTGATCAAAGTGATGAAAATCAATATTTGCGTAATCAAATGTTGGAAGCCAAGAATTTTATTAAAAGTGTAGATGAGCGTCATAAAACCTTATTGAAAGTGGCCTCTTGTATTGTCGAACATCAAAAAACATTTCTTGAGATCGGTGCTGAAGGGATGAAGCCTTTGGTGCTGCGTGATATTGCAGAAGAAGTTGAGTTACATGAGTCAACTGTTTCGCGGGTGACAACCAATAAGTATATGTTGACGCCACGTGGGCTATTTGAATTGAAATATTTTTTCTCAAGTCACGTCGGTACAACGTCGGGTGGGGAAGCATCTTCCACAGCAATTCGTGCGAAAATTAAGAAAATGATTGCAGAAGAAAATACGCGTAAGCCTTTGTCTGATAATGCGATTGCCAATATGTTGAAGGATGAGGGAATTGATGTGGCACGGCGTACGGTCGCAAAGTATCGTGAGTCGTTACACATTCCGTCTTCTTCTGAGCGAAAAGTCTTGATCTAAAATTTAAAGTATGATTATTCTAGAGATTCATTATTACGAAATAATGAATCTCTTTTTATTTTAAAGGATAGTTGAAATGATTTGATCAGATTGTGCAGATTCTTTTCTGGCTGTGAAACATTTCGGCTGTACCTTTGCTAATCCTAAAAGAAGGTGAGGGATAGAATTATGCAAATAACAATTCGTGGTCATCATTTAACTATCACCCCTGCAATTGAAGAAAATATTCGTGAAAAATTTGCTGAAATGACGAAGCATTTAGATCAAGTCAATAGTATGCAGGTGAAGCTGTCAAAGGATCATCAAATTGATAAACATTCAAAAAAAGGTAGTGCGAACCATATAGCTGAAGCGATTATTCGTTTACCTGGAATTGAATTGTTTGCACAGGCCACGGCAGATGATATGTACACTTCGATTAAAAAATTGACAGAAAAATTAAAACGACAATTACATAAACATCGAGAATTGCAGATGGAGCATACTCCACTTTTAGCTTGATCTTGATTTTAATCTAGGGAGGTTTGTGATAAACCTCCTTTTTTTATATATAAAAAATTGTGCGATGAGTGCATTATTTTTCCTGATTTATAGTAAAATGGCGGGTTTTACACCATTGGTCCTGTATAGAGGTCTTTGTCATGAATAGTGAACAGCTCACTGAAATTTTAAAAACTGCTTTTCCTGAAGCTGAAGTTGCAGTTAGTGGGCAAGCGGGCAAGTTTGACCTCCGAATTGTTGATGATCAGTTTGAAGGAAAACGTCCTGTTGCACGTCAACAGACTGTTTATACTCCGCTGAACTCTTACATCGCAAGTGGTGAAGTTCATGCTGTGACCATTCGCGCAATGACAAAAGAAGAATGGCGCAAAGCTAGCCTTTTTGGAGCTTAAAAATTAATGGATAAATTTTTGATTCAAGGTGGCGTTAAGCTCGAAGGTGAAGTTCGAATTTCGGGTGCAAAAAATGCGGCATTGCCGTTGCTTGCAGCCATGATTTTGGCGGATTCACCGATCAAATTGACCAATGTACCGCATTTAAAAGACGTGAATACTCTGGTGCAATTGATTGCTGGTTTAGGTATTCAAATGACCTATGAAGGTGATACGGTTACTGCAGATACCTCAACTTTAGATAACCAATTTGCCCCTTATGAATTGGTTAAAACCATGCGCGCTTCAATTTTAGTGCTTGGTCCTTTGGTTGCACGTTATGGTAGTGCTAAAGTTTCTTTACCAGGTGGTTGTGCAATTGGTTCACGTCCAGTAGACCAACACTTAAAAGCGCTTGAAGCATTAGGTGCTGAGATTGAAGTTGAAAATGGTTACGTACATGCCAAAGTTGATGGTCGCCTAAAAGGTGGTGAAGTCGTTTTTGACATGGTGACTGTGGGTGGAACAGAGAATATTTTAATGGCAGCTGCGCTCGCGGAAGGTGTAACGACCATTCGTAATGCTGCACGTGAACCTGAAATTACCGATCTTGCGAAAATGTTAATCAAGATGGGCGCAAAAATTGAAGGTTTGGATACGGATACGCTTGTAGTAACAGGTGTTGAAAGTTTACATGGTTGTGAATATGCCGTTGTAGCCGATCGTATTGAAACAGGTTCATATTTAGCTGCCGCTGCGATTACGGGTGGTCGTGTCAAGACCACGCATACTGATCCAACTTTAATGGAGTCAGTACTGGAAAAATTTGAAGAAATGGGCGCGGAAGTGACTCGTGGTGACGATTGGATTGAGTTGGATATGTTGGGTAAACGTCCAAAAGCAGTGAGCTTCCGTACGCTTCCTCATCCTGAGTTTCCGACGGATATGCAAGCACAGCTTATGGCTGTAAACGTGATCGGTCGTGGTTTTGCGACCATTTCAGAAACGATTTTTGAAAACCGTTTTATGCATGTGCCTGAGTTGTCTCGTATGGGGGCAAATATTGAAGTTGAAGGAAATGATGCAATTGTAACAGGTGTCGAGAAGCTTTCTGCTGCACCCGTGATGGCAACAGATTTACGTGCATCATTCTCTTTGGTCTTAGCTGCATTGGCTGCTGAAGGTGAAACGTTGATTGACCGTATTTATCATATTGATCGCGGTTATGAAGATGTTGAAGCAAAATTACAAGGTTTAGGTGCTCAAATTAAGCGAGTAAGTGCATGAGTGACATGAGAAACGATGATCCTAATTTCAATGTAATGGGTAATTTTGATCATGGTTTAACATTGGCATTGAGTAAGGGGCGTATTCTCAAGGAAACTTTACCCTTACTTGAAACAGCGGGTATTAATTTACTCGAAGATCCTGATAAATCACGTAAATTGATTTTCCCAACTACACATAAGCAAGTCCGTATTTTAATTTTACGCGCTTCTGATGTTCCGACTTATGTTGAAAATGGTGCAGCAGATTTAGGTGTGGCAGGTAAGGATGTTTTAATGGAACATGGGGCACAAAATGTCTATGAACCATTGGATCTTAAAATTGCGAACTGTAAATTGATGACCGCAGGCAAGGTTGGCATGGAGCGTCCGAAAGGGCGTTTGAAAATTGCGACCAAATATGTCAATTTAACGCGTCAATACTATGCCAGCTTAGGTGAGCAAGTTGATGTGATTAAGCTGTATGGTTCTATGGAGCTGGCACCTTTAGTTGGTTTAGGTGATTACATTGTCGATGTAGTGGACACTGGAAATACTCTACGTGCCAACGGCTTAGAACCATTGGACGAAATTTGTAAAGTGTCTTCCCGCTTAATCGTGAACAAAGCAAGTTTTAAGCGTAAGCAAGCCTTGTTAAATCCGATTCTTGCACAGTTAGAAATAGCTGTTGAAGAACGTCAAAAAGCAAAACAAGCTTAATTTGACAAACTTGATAAAACCGCCCTTTAGGGCGGTTTTTTTATTTTTTAATCGAAGAAAATAAGGTTGTATAAATGACAGGCTAGATCATCTAACAAGGCTTAAATCTCAAGGTATCATTTAAAAATAGAGGTGTGCATACTGAAAATCCTATAACAAAGAAAACAACCATTTATTTCAAAATTACCCAATTTCCCTTATATCGATGAATTGTCTTTTATTGAAGTTGCTGATGAAATTAAGCCGCGATCAGCCGAACAGATTGTAAAAATGTAGGATAGCATTTGTTTCTTATTTTGGCGGTTTGACGATAAAGCGTGAATAGATCGATTACAAAAATTGATGTTGAAGCTGATTTAATCTCAAACAAACTGGCCATGATCAATCGGGCTGCCTCTGTGTAGATAGTTTTTATATTATCTGGAAACACGAAGCTTATGAGACAATATTATGCGTATTGAGTGCGAGCAAAGCATAAATTTTCTATAGACATTGCAGATTGTTATTGTTGTGATTTAATTTATTTATGCATGTAAAACGTTTGAAGCGGGTATGGCTTGTCTCAAACTTTTAAATATTAAAAAGCTAGTTGATGAGGTTGATTCGATCTCTTGTTATGACTAGGCATGTATAAGGTGAGATTGAAAAGGCAGATGGCTAGAGGATTTCTCATCTGTCATGTGCACGGGGCTTTAAATGGGTTGATACAGCGTGATGGTGATTGGAATCATCTTGATGTGAACACCTAATCCAGTATTTTTATATTGATGAAAGTCATTTCCGATGGGGCTAAGTTGAAATGCTGATGTTATCTTGCCCACAACCTCATGGAAACAAGGTAAACTAACGCTTTCCAATTCAAACCTTGTGGGTAAATTGATGCGACGTTTATCGACTCAAGATCAAAACTTCAAGCAGACTTTTGCAGACTTGTTAGCTTTTGAAACTGTAAGTGATCCTGAACTTTTAAAAACTGTAGACCAAATCATTGCTGATGTTCGTCAGCATGGTGATGCCCATGTTCTTAAACTTACCCAACAATTCGATCGACATCCAGCGCATCAATTTTCAGATCTAGAACTGACCCAAACTGAACTAAAAGCTGCATTTGAGGGTTTAAACTCGGAAGTGCGTGAAGCACTGGAGTTTGCCGCAGAACGTATTCGTGAATTTCACCAAGCGCAAAAACAAGAGGGTTGGACCTATGTGGATGCTTTGGGCAATACCTTAGGTCAAAAAGTTACGCCTTTAGATCGCGTTGGTATTTATGTACCTGGAGGCTTGGCGTCATATCCATCTTCTGTATTGATGAATGCTGTGCCAGCTCATGTGGCGGGTGTACCTGAAATTATTATGGTGGTTCCAGCACCGAATGGTGAGTTGAATCCATTGGTATTAGCCGCGGCTTATTTGGCTGGTGTAACGCGTGTATTTACTATTGGGGGAGCACAAGCAGTTGCTGCCTTGGCTTATGGTACAGAAACGGTTCCATGTGTAGATAAAATCACTGGGCCAGGTAACCGTTTTGTCGCTGCTGCGAAACGTGCGGTGTTTGGTCAAGTTGGCATTGACATGATTGCAGGTCCTTCAGAAATTTTGGTGTATGCTGAGGGTGAAAATGATGCGAAATGGCTCGCTATGGATGTATTGTCTCAAGCCGAGCATGATACCGTCGCTCAAGCCATTTTCATTACACCTGATGAACAATTACTGAATGATGTTGCCCAAGCGGTAGAAGAGCATTTAGCAGTATTACCCAAAGCAGAAATTGCACGGACTTCAATTGCAAATCGAGGAGCTTTGGTCTTGGTCAAAGACCGTCAAGAAGCGATTGATTTAATTAATCAGGTTGCACCAGAGCATTTAGAGCTTTGCTTGGATGAAGCACAGGAAATGGCTGAAGAGATTCGCCATGCCGGCGCGATTTTTATGGGGCGATATACACCTGAAGCGATTGGTGATTACTGTGCAGGCCCGAATCACGTGTTACCGACTTCGGGTACGGCGCGTTTTTCATCGCCACTCGGTGTGTATGATTTTCAAAAGCGTTCAAGTTTGATTATGTGCTCTCAAGCAGGGGTAAAACCTCTGGCGAAAACGGCAGATATCTTGGCGCAGCAAGAGAGTTTAGATGCCCATGCCCGCTCAGCACGTTATCGTTATCAATAAATTATTTTAAAACCTCTTCCTAAACCTCTCCTAAAAGGAGAGGGAACGCCTCGATGAAATCAATAACGAGGCGTAAATTCCTCTCGCTGAGTAAGCTTAAAGGATTTCTTTAAGGCGAAGCGTAAGAGAGCTTAGGAAAGGAAATATAGAGAAATAAAATGTCAAATATTAGTCCAGCACAAATGCGTTTTTGGAGTCCTGAAGTACGTGAATTAGAACCGTATGTACCAGGTGAGCAACCCAAAATTCAAAATTTATTAAAATTAAATACCAATGAAAACCCATATCCGCCATCTCCTAAGGTGGTAGAAGCTGTACAAGCGGTACTAGTAGATTCTGCGGATGCCTTACGTTTATATCCAGATCCTGATGCTTCTGCATTAAAGCAAGCAATTGCTAAACAGCAGCAGATTGATGTCGCGAATGTTTTTGTCGGGAATGGTTCAGACGAAGTTTTGGCACATATCTTTAAGGCTTTTTTTGTCCAAGATAAACCCATCCTTTATCCTGATATTACCTATAGTTTTTATCCTGTTTATAGTCAGTTCTTTGGGGTTCAAACACAAGTTTTACCTTTGAATGATGCTTTTGAAATTGTGGTAGATGACTATAAGCAAGCCAATGGTGGCATTATTATCACCAATCCGAACGCGCCAACCAGTATTGCTTTAGGGTTGGAAGCGATTGAGGAAGTCTTACAAGCTAATCCAGATTCGGTGGTGGTGATTGATGAAGCTTATGTCGATTTTGGCGCTGAATCTGCGGTTAAATTAGTGGAAAAGTATGAGAACTTGGTGGTTTGCCAAACCACATCCAAGTCTCGTTCATTGGCTGGTTTACGTGTTGGTTTTGCGATTGCACAGCCGCATTTAATTGCAGCACTCGAAGCGGTGAAAAATAGCTTTAATTCTTATCCAATCGATCGTTTTGCGATTGCTGCAGCCGTAGCTTCTTTTGAAGATCAGGCGTATTTTGAACAGCAATGTGAAAAGGTCATTCGCAGCCGTGAAAAATTGGTCAATGAGCTACAAGCGATTGGTTTTGTGATATTGCCGTCTAAAGCCAACTTCATTTTTGCATCTTTACCCAATAAAGATGCGGGTGAATTGGCAGCTGAATTACGTGCATGTGGCATTATTGTGCGTTATTTCAATAAGCCACGCATTAATCAATTCTTGCGTATTACCATTGGTACCGATGAGCAAAATCAACGTTTGGTTGAAACGTTAAAGCAAGATATTCTGGCTTAAGATTGCGGCTTCTGCCATGTGTTGAGTAAATCTAGCATGGCAGAAACTTTATCAAAACATTCTTGGTATTCAGCATCGCAGTCAGAGGCAATGGTGACTCCGCCGCCCGCCCATAGAGAAATATCCTGTTGATATTTCTGAATAGAGCGAATCAAAATATTCCATGAACCTGTGCCATCAAAATTAAAATAACCTAATGATCCACAATATGCACCACGTGGCGCGCCTTCTAACTCTTCAATAATTTGCATGGCACGAATTTTGGGTGCGCCTGTAATTGAGCCACCAGGTAGCGCTGCCAACAATACATCTAAAGCTTTGACATTGGGTTTCAGGGTTGCTGTGACTTCACTGACCATGTGATGAACTTGATTAAATGATTCAATTTCAAATAATTTTGGTGTTTTAACCGTCCCTGTTTCTGCATAAACACTTAAATCATTACGTAACAAATCTACAATCATGACATTTTCAGCCTGATCTTTAGACGAGTGTTGCAATTGGTGTTTAGATTGTGCATCGCGCTCTGCATCTGCATAACGTGGCATAGTGCCTTTAATTGGTTTAGTCACCAGTTTTTTTTCTGCTAAAAATTCGATAAACAGCTCAGGAGAGCAGCTCAGTAATTCGAAGTCTTCAGTTTTTAAATAACCTGAATAAGGTGCATCAGTTAACTGCCAGAACTCTTGTGCCACAGAAAGTAAACGCCCTTCAGCTTGTCCTTTAAATTCTTGGGTCAGGTTAATTTGATAGCAGTCTCCCGCTTTAATATATTCTTGTACCTGTGTAAAAGCATGTTGATATTGTTGCTTATTCCAACGTGCTTGACAGCTTTGAGTCAGCTGTAATGGAGTGACATTAGATGTCGATTCTAATTTGTTCTGAATGAATGTGAAAATTTGTTCAGCTTCTGGCTCATCACTATAAAAATACCAAACATCATCCTGAAATTTTAAATAAGTTTGAAATAAACCAAGCCAAAAACTAGGTTGATCTTTTGAGTGAACCTTCACATGTTGTGCACTGGCAAAATCATAACTGATGAAGCCCATGAATCCGCCCTGAAAGCCATCAGAATTGGATTGATTATTTTCGAACTGTTTAAAACTTAAACTAGATTCAATGGGGATATATTGGTCAAGTTGTGTTCTTTGATAAGTTTGACGGACGCCATTTTTTACACATTCAAATTGACATGGAAGAAAAGAAATGACCGGGCTTTGATTGTTTTTTAAATAAATTAAATGTGGAAGATCATCGAGATATGAAAGAATTTCCTGAACATTAACAGGTTGATCACAAATCACATTTTGGAAAAGAGCAGGGCTGGTCATATGCTTAATAAAGCTGGCATCAAAACTATATTCTATATTTTACTCGAATGTGAAGGAAACAACACAGTAAATACCGTTTGTCGGCAAGATTCACATTACGACCAACAGCAGTTGAACAAAAAATAGCAGACCTATAACGTTATGGGTGCCAACGGATCACTCAAGGAACTATGTACTGTTGTCGAAAAACAAATAAAACAACAGATGCATCGAGTGGTTGACATTAAAGAAAAAGAATACTCTTGGGAGAGTGGAACATGAAAAAATTAACTAAACTTGTTTTAGTTTCTTCAATGGCTATTAGCGCGAATGCGATGGCTATGCAAGCAATGGACGATGCTTCATTAAGCGCGACAACGGGTCAAGATGGTTTAAATATCGGTATTGGCATTTCTAAAGTCGAGATTGAGAAATTATTCATTCATGACAATGACGGCCTTGCAACAGCTGGATTGGGCGGTACTTCAACTGCTGGTGCCATTGTAATTAAGGGCAATGGTACAGGTGCGACGGCAACCAAAGGTATTGTGATTGGTGCCAACTATGATAATGCTGGTGCATACTTACTCGCTTCACGTAACCTTGCAGACTTAACCATTGACACGGATGCAGGTACTTCAGGAACAGGTGGTGCGTTCCTGAACATTGGTGCTCAGGTTTCTGGTTTAGATATTAAAATTGGTGAAATTGGGGTAACAGGTTCAGGCGCGCTTCCAACAGCAGCTTCAACCAGTATTCGTCGTGGTGGAGATGATACCAACTACAATGCAATTTTATCGGGTCTATCTTTAAAAACAGGTCCTATGTCTGCCAATATTCAATTGGGTGCAGCACCACAAGGGGCTATGGTGAAGTTGAATGCGACCATGATTGGCGGTTTAGAAATTACCAACCTCGGTATTTTGGATAACTCAACCAAACAAGGGACTGGTGATGGTACGACTGGTAACCGTGCAGCAGGTCAAATCTTCGTAGACAGCATTAAAGTTGCGGATGCAAATGCCAAAGATTTAACCTTGAATCAATCGATCAGTGTGATTGGTACAGAAGGTGCAAACAAAGGTTATTTACGTATCATCAGCTCTAGTGGTGCAGTCGATAACTATGTGAAAGGTGTACATTTAGGTAGCCAAGCGGCGGCATCAATTGGTGATGTGGAAGTACAAGGTCTACAAACTTATTACAGCCCAACATTAGGGGTTTATACACCTGGTGCAGTGATTACGATTTCTGGTCACTAATCATTTGGTAGGAAAAGCGCGTGAATTCACGCGCTTTTTTTTTACAAAAAACCATTCAGTTCATCGAAAAATGTAAGAAAAAGCTGTTTCTTTTTTTTAAAAACAGGTATGTTGTCAAAATACAAGGAAGTATAGAGTTTTTACTCTAGAAAAATAATAAATTTCAGGCACGTCATGCCGAATACCAGAAAGTTAGGGAATATGTTAGAGATCGCATTGGGCTCGGCATTGATGTATTATTTTGCCACGCAAGCCTTTGAAATAAAAGAAAAACCTCCTGAGGCAGTTTATTACACTGAAACATTAGATTCACGGCAAGATTCTTTTACTCGCATGCACCGTGAAACCGTTCAAATTCAACCTGCATTAATCGATCAATTTCGTGGCATTGTGCGTCAAGCCTATGACTATAGCTGTGGTTCTGCTGCATTAACAACATTACTCAATGGTTATGTGGGCACACAGTTGACTGAACAACAGACCATGACTGGCTTACTTAAGTTCGGTGAGTCTGAGCGGATTATTGAGCGTCGCAGCTTTTCACTACTGGATATGAAGCGTTTTGTTGCTGCACTCGGTTTAGAAAGTGGGGGCTATAAAGGTGAGTTTTCAGATTTAGTCGCGCAAGGACAGCCAGCCATTGTTCCAATCTCATATGCAGGGTTTAAACATTTTGTGGTGTTTAAGGCCTATAAGGATAGGCGTGTTTACGTCGCTGATCCAGCTTTGGGAAACATTAGTTTTGATGAAGAACGCTTTAAAGAAATTTGGGAAAATAACACCTTATTTCTAATTAGTGTTCCACCAGAACAACGTAAAAATTTATTGGCATTACAGGATAGTGATATGCGCCATGTTGAGGATGCAACAGTAAACCGTTATGCACTGGTTGATATTCAATATCCTCAGTTTTATATGGAAAAACTGGCGGATCGTGGGGCAACGATCTCAAGAATTGTCAATAATAACCCAGAATCAGAGATGAACGGCCAATATGTCGATCGACATTTACGCCTATATTACAAGAGCAAATAGAGCGGTTTAAAGCAAATAAAAAAAGAATAGAGTGGACGGAAATGAAAAATCAATGGATGAATAAAACTTTATTGGTGCTGAGTATTCAAATTTTGATGGGGACTGCTTATGCAGCCGATACGACAGCTGAAACACAGGGAACAACCGTTGGAGCTCAAGAAACAGCAGTTGCATCAAGTGTAGAAACCAATGCCACAACACCACCGCATGATGCTTCTAATGCATTGCAGCAACAAGAAGGTGATGCGACTAAACAAACCAATCTTGAAGAAGTTTTTACCTCAAACGAGCGTCAATATTCTTTAATTAAAAAAGGCGATATTTCTGCATTTTACGATGTGGATTATACCTATTATCGCGATACCCAATTAGATCTAGAAATGGCACAAGGTAGCCTGTATCAATTACGCGTACAGGAAAATGCCAGCCATACTTTGACCAATACTTTTACCGTACAGTATGGGGTACTCGATAATTTAACCTTCACGGCTTCATTACCACTAGTTGCAAAGACGGACAATTTAAAAGACACCTCCACCGCAGGCTTAGGGGATATCTCTTTAGGTACACGTTGGGAACCGTTCCCTTTAAAAACGGGACGTTTACCTTTGATTTTATTTGGAAATATCTCGACCAAAACAGGGGATAGTCCTTATGAAATTAATCCAACTTCCGACTTAGCTACAGGTAAAGGCTATTATTCAGCAGGTGTGGGTGCGAGTACACGTAAGTATATTGATCCTGTGGTGCTTTTTGCTTCTGTATCAGCGAACTATGGTTTCAAAGAATCGGGTTTAGATCAGCGCCGTGGTCCACGAGTCATTGAAGAGTTTGACCCAGGCATTAGTGGAGGTTTTTCATTCGGTTTCGCCTACTCATTTAACTATGATGTGTCTATGACCATGTCATACCAGCAAAGTTTCAATACGGGTGCAGAATTTACATATACCTCGGGTGAAAGTTACTCACCAGCCGATCAAACCAGTTCAACCTTTGCGATTTCATTGGGCGTACGTGTTTCACCAGACACCATTGTGAATGGCACTTTAGGTATTGGCTTAACTGAAGATGCACCCGATGTCTCTTTAGGTTTGTCCTTCCCATTAGATATTGCAGGTTTCGGTAAAAAAATCAGCTAAGAGGGCAGTCGCATGTACAAGGTACGACTTAGCCCGTTAGTTTCAGCGATAGTTTTATCGGGCTGTTCAAGTATGGCTTTTGCTCAACTCGGGCAAAATTTGTCAGTAGATATTCGATCACTTGCGATGGGGAATGCGGTCACAGCCGATCCACCTGGGGTAAGTGCGGTACATTATAACCCTGCGGCATTGACGAAAATTGAAGGTTTGCAAACAGATGTACAGGGGATTCTGGCAGACTTTAATATCAAACGTCAGTATTCAGCACCTGAAGGCTATAACGTTTTTGGTTATTCAGATGACCCGTTGGTGTGTAATGACGGTCCTGAAGTGGCTTCAGACATCTGTACGGATTACAAAGGCCCAGTAAATGGCGATGTAGAATATATCAGCCTGTATGTACCTTTTTTAAAGAAAGTCGTCGATTTAGGTGAGGGGATGCCAATGCTCGCGCCAACGGCTGGCGCAGCATATAAACCACCTGGTTCTAAAACCACTTTTGCCACAGCATTTTATGCACCCTTAGTGGCTGGATTCGGTGCAGAAAATGGCAATCCAAGTAACTTTATGGGACAACAGGTGGCATTGGAACGCTTTACTTATTTGTCACCATCTATCGCCTATGAAGTCAATGATGAACTTTCCATTGGTGCATCCGTGGGCATGTCTTATCAAGCCTTTGCCTTAAAAACAGATTTGCGTTTCCCGAATGAAATGATTGGGATGTTACGCATGATTGATGAGGTGGTTTGTACCCCATTTAAAGATAACTCGGATGTGATTACCGATATTTTATTACTCGGGATTTGTAATGCTCAAGAAGGAATGAATCCATTTGGCCGTTTTGGTCGGATGGAAGTCGCGATGGAACAATCATTGAGTCCGAGTTTTAACCTTGGGGTGATGTGGGAACCAACCGACGAATTTAGCTTTGGTATGGTGTATCAAAGTGCTTCAAAAATGCGTTTGAAGGGGAAATACACGATTGATAACTCGAAAGCGCCACGTGAGTTGATCAATGGTTTGATGTCTTCGCCTACAGGCCAGATTCTTGCGGCAATTTTAGGTTTTCCACAAAGTATTCCTGCGACGGAATCAGGTCTAGTGTCGATGGATTTTGAATATCCACAGCATATTCAGGCGGGCATCAAATATATGATTCTGCCAGACCTACAAGTCAATGTAGATGTAGGTTGGACAGATTATCGCGCATGGGACAAGTTCAAATTTGAGTTTGACCGTTCTATCTCGGCATTAAAAATTGCCAAACTCCTTTCGCCAGATATTACCGACAACAGTTTGTCATTGCCTTTGAAATTTGATTCACCTTGGAACTATGGCATCGGGATTGAATATTCGGCAACTGATCGTTTGAAGCTCCGAGCTGGATATGAACCAAGAACCAGCGCCATTCCCGATGATAAACGAAATACCATGGTGCCTATTAATAATGCACAATTATTTGGTTTGGGTGTGGGTTATCGCTTCGATGCCGATACAGACGTAGATTTATCCATTGGTTATTTACGCAGTAAAGACAGTATTCCTGCCAATACCAGTACTTTATCGAACCAAACTGGGGTGAATAATATTTTACTCAACCCATACGCGGGCTTAAACGTAAAAACCGAAACCAATATCACTATTTTAGGCTTGAGTTATCGTACAAAATGGTAAGACAAAACAATACAGCTAAGCGGTTTACGTGGGTGTCATCATCGACTTGGGTTTTATGTGGGGTGATGGCACTGTCTGCAAATGCGGGTGAGTTTTATACCATCATTGGGCCAGATGGTCGTCCAATGGTGATTCCTCGTGCGCCTGCGGAAACCCAAAAAGTGGAAGTTCAATCTAAGGTTGAGCTTTCATCAAAGCAAAAGACAGAACAAGAAAAAACAAAAGTAAAGGATGCGCCATCTGCACAGGTGGTTCAACCGATGCCAAAAGTACAAGTTGTTGTGCCACCGACTGTTGTCGCTGAAAAAGTTGAATCTCAAGTAAAAACTAAACCTCAACTTGCTGAAGCGCAAAAAACACCTATCGTGGTACAGCCAGAAATGGTTGATCAAAGTAAATCTATTCCACCAGTAAATAATGAAAAAAAACTCACGTCTGTTGAGTCACAAGTCGCTGTAACAGCAAAATTTACCGAAATCCCAAAACAAGTGAATGAGCAGCCCAGTCAGCACATTATTACACTTCAAACGCCACCCGTGGAACTCGCTCAATCACCTATAACTCAGAAGGCAACTTCTGCACAGGTTGAGCGGGCACTGCATAAAATTGAAACCAATGTGGCCATTGAAAAAGCCACACAATTAAAAAGCAAACAAGAAACCAGTTCGGTATCCACGCAATCTACACAAGAAGGATTTCTGGAAATTAATGGTGATCGTTATGTAAAAAATGAATATTTAGAAGGGAAAGAATTTAATTTAGAAAATAAAAAACGCTTTTATATCATGCCAGAAGGTGTGGTCGATAAAGAGTTAGGCCCACCTCGTTTGCAAGTGGTTGAACGCGAAAAAGGGGTGAATCAAGGTGTACTCGACCGATTATTTAAGAAGCATCATCCAGTTGAAAATTCAGTGATTACTTTATCGACCCAGTATTATCCAATTGCAAAAGATCAAGTGGTACAAAGCTTGGGTCAAAGTTGTTATCGCGATAAAAAAATACAAAAAGCAAAATTACTCAAAGCTCAGCAAGACGTCAATTTATGGCCTCGCCAACCGTTAAAGAATCATTTTGATTATGAAGTGGTGGAAGTGCAGACGGGCATTAAAAATGTGCAACTGAGTTCTTATGCCTCGAGTCAAAATCAACCGAGTTATTACTGGCCTTTTGTGGCTTTTCTGGATGAATCTGGTTGTGTCATTGAAGGCGTGACGGGTTTTAAAAATCAGGACCGTGCCGAAAACAAATATCGCCATGCTGTGATAGACGGCATGTTACAGCTACCTGCACAAACCAGATATATTTTTATGACCCCTTTACTTTCAGCAGTGGATGTTGAAGAGCAAGCATTAAGCAATCAAGGACAAATCAAACTGACCGCGGTTCGTTAGTTAGAAAAATAGAGTAATAGGAATGAAAAATAAATATTTATTAACCATCGCACTTTCAACGTTAATGTCAGGACTAACTGCTTGTGGTGGGGAAAGTGCCAATATTATTCCAGAGAAAAATAATAACAGCACGGTGAATGGCAGTTGTACTGTGGGTGCGAGCAATTGTATTCAGTTTGCACTGGATTATCCTTTTGATGGTTTAAATTTTTCCTGTAGTAGTGATACACAAAATACCTTTGTGACCTTGATGGATTTAAAGAATGGCGTTGCCACAGGCACCTGTAATTATAGTGATAGAGTCAATGTGTTCTTGTTGGGTAAAGCGGATAAACGGATTGCTTTAGGTTCCTTTCCAATCAGTAATATTGCTTTGGTCAGTACCGATCAAATTCCGCGTTTGACGGTATTAGATATTGCCAAAGGGATGACTAACCGTGATGCGACCGTGCTCGATCCAAGTGATGCTACAGTCAAAACCGCGATGAACTTGGTTAAAATTATTCAGGCATTGGCTTTACAACAAAAAAGTATTAACACGAAAACGGATATTCAAGCACTGTACATGAGTGATTCGATCCGTGAAAGTCTAGATAAAATTACCAGCTCGGTAACCGCACAACAGATGGTGAATGGAGAGTACGCCGCCATCATTAAACCGTGGTTAGATGTCTCAGTCATTTCAGATGCAGAAGCTTTTGCAGTGGTCAGTCAATTATTGAATATTAGCAATGCCGCGGTGTATCAGCCGGAATTTTCTCTATTCTCGACATCTGGCAGTGTGGTGAGTAGCTTAACGGGGTCGGATGGCTTAACGGGCTGTAATAAAGATGTTTGTGCTGCAAATGACACAACCACCAAACATTTGTTTGGACATTTTATGCTGTTGACGGATCGTCAAGGCTATACGTTTGGTAGCGGTTTGCAATGGAGAGGCTTAGCCAAATCAGGACTAACCTCAATTGCTGGGGTAAATGCCGAATTACTCCGAAGCTATAAACCCACCCGTATGACGGCATTGCCGCAAAACCATTGGATTAACCCGCTGAATAAGCGCATTGATCAAAATTATTATATTGGTGTAGATGACCCGAATTCAGATGACCTGATTATCAATCAAGGGAAGCTGTATAACGATTATATGATTGCGGGTAAGGAAAAATTCTATAAATTATTGACACAAAAAACCACGGTGACCACTGAGGACTTGAAAGACCTTGGACAATGGCAACAGCGTTATGGTGTCTCAGATACGTTTAAAGGTTCCTTAGATCTCTTTAAAGTTTATCCAATTACGTATTTAGATAAACAAGTATTTAAATCGAGTAACAATGTCTCGGCAGGTGAAAATTACATTTTTCCATTGTATGCAGATTTGACATTCAAATTCACCGATAGCAGTGTGCCAAGTCTAAAACTGGGTATTGTGATTGATGAGAAAGGTGATATTCGAACCAATATGAAGCCTGCTGCGACCGATACCGATATGAGTACAGGAAGTTGTAGCACAACAGTGGGCAGTAATTTAAAAGACAGTAATGGTGTGCAGCAATATCGCTTAGGCACAACATCACGTGCATTTATTGATGATCGTGCGATCTCTATTCGTATGATTTTAGGCGATGAAGCATTAAAGTCAGTCAATGGTGCTTTGATTGGTGTGAACTCAACTATTCAAATATCTGCCACAGGTGAAAAAATCGTGGTGGGTGGTGCTTTAGTTCACTTACAGAATTTATTAAATGCATCGACGGGAAGTACAGGACGTATCACCTTTACCGATTCTGCTGGCGATGCAGTCAAATGGGCGAACAGTTATGCCAGTTTTCAAAAGGTATATAATGCCAATAATACCGATGAAACGACGGATGACACGGCTTTAGCAAAATTAAGTGGCGGAACTTTAGAAATGAGTTTGGCCCCTTGCTATAGCGTTAAAGCCAAAAGCTAAATCTCGATATTCTGAATAAAAAAAGCCGATTCAAACGAATCGGCTTTTATTTTTATCAATACGTTAAACTGATTTAACCAGTATGGTCTAAACGCGTACCTAAGGTTTCTAAATGCGTAATAAACGCATTGGTTTTCCGATCAGAAAAATAGTGCTTAAGTGTTTGTTCTACACTTGGGAATGCTAATTCTGTCCACGGAATTTCATGTTCTTCAAAAAGGCGGCACTCAATACTTTCTTCGCCCGCACCAAAGCTTCCATTGATCAGTTGGGCTTTAAACAATACATAAATTTGCCCAATACGTGGAATATTGTACATGCAGTATAGTTGCTCAATTTCGACTTCTGCTTGTGCTTCTTCACGAGTTTCACGTGCAGCGCCTTGCTCCATGGTTTCAAACAGTTCCATGTAACCTGCGGGTAATGTCCATAAACCATAACGCGGTTCAATTGCACGGCGGCAAAGCAAAACTTTATTGTCCCACAGCGCCAAAGCACCACAAATAACTTTGGGATTTACATAATGAATATGACCACATTCTGTACAAACGCGACGTAATTGATGATCGCCAAGTGGAATTTTTTCAGTCGTTTTATGTCCACAATTTCCGCAGAAGTCCATATTCATCATCAATGATAAAGTTGCCACTCAGCATAACTGAAAAAAACAAGTTTGACATCTATTCTCTCCAATCCGATCAAAATTCAGCTATGATGAAATGAAGAACAACAGAGGTGAGTGATATGGATAATCGTTCATTAACACATGTGTTACAACAGCATTTAAGATTTTCGACCCGTAAGCGAGAAGCTGAAGCTGCCGTGTTAATTGCGATTACTGATGAAGCTGACCCCAAAGTGCTCTTAACCCGCCGTTCAGTGTACTTGTCTAATCATGCCGGTGAAGTGTCTTTTCCCGGAGGCAAACGAGATCCGCAAGACACCAGTAATATTGTGGTTGCGCTGAGAGAAGCCCAAGAAGAAACAGCTTTAAACCCGTTTGATGTACAGTTATTGGGTGATTTACCCATGCAAAAAGCCCGTAATGGTATGTTGGTCAAACCGATTGTTGGGCTTATTCCGCCGCAGGTTGAACTGACAGCTCAGCCTTCAGAAATTGATCGAATATTTTTTGCTTCTTTACAAAATTTGATGGAAGCACCGCCAACGCCACATGAAGTCCGTTATGCACAACAGTCGCTGTATTTTCCCAGTATGCGAGTTGAAGATGAAATTGTGTGGGGATTGACAGCCCGCATGTTGATTTCCTTATTCCAATATGGATTGAATTATCAAAAAGAATGGCCTTTTTTATTAAATTCGCCATTATTCTATGCCCAGCAGGCATTGCTCAAAACCAAAGGACGTAATTGAACATGATGTACAAATTTGCCGGACATGCACCCAAAGCTACGCATGTTCCTTTTGATGGATGGGTGGCCGACAACGCAACCGTAATTGGTCAAGTTGAATTGGGACAACAGGTCAGTGTTTGGTTTGGGGCGGTGATTCGTGCAGATAACAGTCGGATTCAATTGGGGGATTTTACCAACGTACAGGAAAATGCGGTCTTGCATACCGATGCGGGTATTCCGATGCACATTGGAAATTACGTCACTATTGGACATCAAGCCATGCTACATGGCTGTACGGTGGGCGATAATTCTTTAATTGGCATTAACGCCGTGATTTTAAACAATGCAGTGATTGGGAAAAACTGTATTATTGGCGCGAATGCTTTAATTCCAGAAGGAAAGGTGATTCCCGATAACTCTTTGGTGATGGGTTCTCCAGGAAAAGTTGTAAAAACACTAGATGCTGATGTCGAAGCGAAATTAAAGTTAAGCGCATTGCATTATGCTGAACATTATAAGAAATTTACCCAACTGGAAGTTTTTGAATTCTAATAAAAGCATTGTTTTTTAAACCAAGCGAATGCTTGGTTTTTTTGTATCTAGGCGGGGAAATTCTCGCGTCCAAGAATTGAGTAGAGTATGATAGCCCTCGTTTTTTAAGATAAAGTTGAAGCAAGGTTGAGCATGAAATTGCTGGCATTAGAAACAGCCAATGAACAGTGTTCTGTTTCTATCGTAGATGAAAATCAAGAGCTGTTTTTCCAATTAGATACGCGTGCAAAGGCTCAAACGCAAACCATTTTACCTATGGTTGAACAGGGCTATGCTCAATTAGGTGTAACGACAGAAGATTTAACCGCGATTGCTTTTAGTCGTGGTCCGGGTTCATTCAGTGGTGTGCGTATTAACGCAGCCGTGACTCAAGCACTCGCATGGGCACATGATCTCCCTGTGATTCCGGTATCAACTTTACAAGCTTTGGCGCAAGCCGCTTATCGGTTGCATGGTTTGACTGCTGTGACGACAGTACTTGATGCACGTATGAATGAAGTCTATATCGCGAGTTTTCAACTCGGTGATCAAGGCATTATGCAAGCGGTTGATGAAGAACAATTATTAGACTATCAACAGGCCGCCAGCATCACTCAATTTACCTTGGTGGGTTCAGGTTCAGCTTTAATTCAGCCTGATGCTTTAGAATTTAAAGATGTGGTCGCAACGGCACAAGATATTGCTCAAATTGCACGTGTAGCGGCGCTCAACGCACAATGGGTCAAGGCAGAACAAGCCCTTCCAGTGTATTTACGTGATAATGCATGGAAAAAAATTCCAGAACAAATTAAAGCAACTTAAGGTTAGATATGGATCTTTTATTATTGTTTAAAGCGGCCATAATGGGCTTGGTAGAAGGGATTACTGAATTTCTACCAATTTCAAGTACTGGGCACTTAATCTTAGCAGGTCAACTTCTAGATTTCTGGACCATCGAAAAAAGAGATATGTTTGCAGTTGCCGTGCAGATTGGCGCGATTGCAGCCGTAATTTATGAGTATTGGGGTAAACTTTGGGGCGCTTTAATTGGTGGTCTAAAAGGTCAAGAACAAGGTCGCCGTTTAAGCATTAACTTAATTATTGCCTCTATACCGATTGTGATTGTGGGCTTAACCTTTGGCGACGTTATTAAAGCTTATTTATTTAATGCGATTACCGTTGCGATTGCTTTAATTGTCGGTGGTTTTATTATTTTATGGGCCGAACGCCGTCCTCATAATATTCAAACGCAAGAAGTTGATGATTTAACCTATAAGCAAGCGACTTTAATTGGTCTGATTCAATGCTTAGCCTTATTTCCAGGCACATCGCGTTCAGGTTCAACCATTATTGGGTCTTTATTTTTAGGCGTATCGCGTAAAGCTGCGGCGGAATTTTCTTTCTTTCTCGGTATTCCTGTCCTAATGGGTGCAGGTTTGCTAGATATGTATAAAATGCGTGCCGATTTGCACAGTAATGATATGGCTGTTTTAGCTGTTGGGATTATTGTGGCATTTATCTCTGCGCTCATCGTCATTCGTGCCTTGATTCGTTATGTGTCTAAACACGACTTTACTGCATTTGCATATTACCGTATTGGCTTTGGTTTATTTATTTTGGCAACTTGGTGGACAGGTTGGGTCACTTGGTAATGCATTTATTTACGGAACCTCAGTTTCAAGCTCAGGCACAGCACTATGCGGCTGTGCTTGCATCCCGTGGAGTTGAGATTCAGCTTGAATTAATTGAAAAATTGAATGCGCGTTTTTTACGTTTAAATCCTGAATTGGCCCTGTGTGTCGATGAGCAAGGGCTCTGGTTATGTGCCAATGGCATGAAAATGCAGCCTGATTGGCAGGCAGAAATTCCACGTTTAAAACGTGCATCGCTAAAATCAGAAATGATTGCCCGTGCTTGTCAGTTGGCGGAAAAACCACGTTTAATTGATGCGACTGCGGGTTTAGGGCACGACAGTTTATTGTTAGCTGCACTGGGTGCAACGGTTACTTTAGTGGAACGCCACCCGATTTTATTTACGCTACTGGAAGATACACGACAGCAAGCATTGGCCGATTCTTATCTTGCCCCGATTGCAGCACGGATTCATTTGGTTTTTTCAGATTCAGCAGATTATTTAAAGCAATGTGCAGAGCAACAGCAGCACAGTGATGTAGTGTATTTAGACCCCATGTTCCCGCAACGTGATCAAAATCAACAAGCTATTAAAAAGCAAGCTCAAGTCAAAAAGCAGATGCAATTGTTACATTTACTGCTACCAGAGCACGGTGAAATGGATTTGGGGGATCAACTGCTGCCTCTGGCCCAACAGATTGCAAAACGTGTGGTGGTCAAGCGTCCTCGTCTGGCGGTATTTTTAAATGATCAACAACCTGATACGCAATGGCAGGGGGATGCTTGTCGTTTTGATGCTTACTTTCAGCTTGATCATCAGACCTTAGGATAATTGTTTCAATATTGGGCAAAGATTTGTTATATAGTTAAAAATAATATTGATAAAAAACCGATCAAGCATAAACTAGCTATGCAATCAAGCGAGTAGCACTAGCCACCTGAAAACCTTATGAAGATTGATTTTAAGCCCTCCATTAATTTTTGGCACGATTTTAAAAGCAACCAAATGGCGGGACTGTGGCTGTTTTTAGGTTCACGACGTGCATTACAAATTGTCCATCCTTCAATTTTACAGTTGATTTTCTGGGGGATATTAGGCGGTTGTGCCAATACCTTATTTAGTTGGCTCAGTGCGGGCGAAGTCGGTGAGTTTAACTCGCAAGGTTTGGTCAGTTATGCGCTATGGCCTTTCATTGCACTGATTGTTGGTATTTTCCTATCCCAACGGGTAAATAATCCACGTTTAATGTTGGTTCCCGCTTTATTGTGGTTGGTTTTAGATACCCATATCGCACTGCTACAAAGTTTTATCCAATATTTGGGCATGATTGATATTTTGCCTTATGCTTTTTATGATTATTTGCCGACCATTTTTATGGTGCTGTTTGTCTGGCAAAGTCTGGCGGTGGTTTGGGTGTTCGCCCGTGAGTTAAAATGGCCATGGTGGGAACGTGCGCTGATTATGTTAGCAACACTATTTACTTTGGTGGTGTGGCAGATGTCAGTGAAAAGTCAACCGATCTGGAAAGTTGAAGATGTCCCACCAACTTTTGCCGAAGATGCCTTTTATGCCCAAAGTCGACTGCTGAATAAGAATTTACAAGCCATTGAATATGGAGAGTTTGCTCAGTCACATTGGTACTTTTTAGGGGTGGCGGGTGCCAGTTACCAAGATGTCTTTATGTCTGAGGTGAAACGCATACGTGAACAATTTGATACTCGTTTTGGAACCTTTGGTCGTTCCATGATTTTGGTGAACAATCCTGCGACACGCACTGAAATTCCAATTGCTTCACGAACCAGTATGGAACTGGCATTAAAGCGTATTGGTCAGCAGATGAACCGTGAGAGTGATGTGCTTTTCCTTTATATGACCTCGCATGGTTTGCAGAATGAATTTGAAATGGAAAATGCACCACTCGATTTGGCACAAGTCGATCCAAAATGGTTAAGAGATGCGTTAGACCGTTCGGGCATCCGTTGGCGCGTCATTGTGATTTCAGCATGCTATTCAGGCAGTTTTGTATCGGCATTACAAAATGATAATACCTTGATTATTACGGCTTCCGCAGCTGATCGGGCTTCATTTGGTTGCTCGAATGAAGCGGATTATACTTATTTTGGTCGTGCGTTCTTTGATCAGGCTATGCGTGAACAGCATTCGATGAAAGATGCTTTTGCACAAGCCAAAGATACTGTGGCGCAATGGGAAACTGCTCAAGGCTTTGATCCCTCTGAACCACAATGGTCGATTGGTAAAAATATGGAATTGATGCTGCCACAATTAGAGCAACGTTTGTTTCCACCGACAACAACCACACCACCAGTTCAAGCGCAAGCGGTTATGCATACACCCTAAAAAGGAATTCAAGATGGAATTATTACAAAAAAATCGCTGTTTTGATGGTGAGCAACGCATTTATCGTTTTAATTCCCAAACACTCAAAGGCGATAGTCGTTTTTCTGTGTATTTACCCCCGCAAGCATTAGAGGGGGAGGCTTGTCCTGCTTTATTTTATCTTGCGGGATTAACCTGTACCGAAGAAACTTTTGCCATTAAAGCGCATGCACAACGCATGGCAGCACAATTGGGTCTAATTTTAATTATGCCCGATACTTCGCCACGTGGTGAGCAAGTGGCGCAAGGTGATCATTGGGATATCGGTCAGGGTGCGGGTTTCTATATCAATGCGACACAAGCACCGTGGGCGGAACATTATCAAATGGAAAGCTTCATTGTTCATGAGCTTTATGATCTAGTGTTGCAACAATTCCCAGTTCAGCAAAACCGTATTGGTATTTTTGGTCACTCGATGGGCGGCCATGGTGCTTTAACGCTAGCGTTTAAATATCCTGAAAAATTTAAATCGGTTTCTGCCTTTGCACCTATCTGTGCACCAAGTCAATGTCCTTGGGGAGAAAAAGCATTTTCAAACTATTTAGGTAAGGATCAATTGGTTTGGAAGCAGCACGATGCGACAGTATTGGTGGGCGAAAAAGGTGCTTTATTTAATGAAATATTGATTGATCAAGGTTTGGATGATCAGTTTTATAGCCAGTTAAATCCTGCATTATTCCAACAAGCATGTACAAAAGTTGGGCAAACTTTGACCCTGCGTGAACATGCTGGCTATGATCATGGTTATTATTTTATTCAAAGTTTTATGGATGATCATCTACAATTCCATGCCGTACAACTTGAATCTTAAGTGACTTTTTCAAACGTGCGGAGTTTAACTCCGCTGCCATTCTGCTTCGAATTCTTGCTGCGCCATACGACTTAAATGATCGAGTACCACTTTTTCTAAGTGATCCATTTTTTCTGTGGATGCCGTAATTTCAACCGCTAAGTATTCTGCTTGTGGTACAAGCTTAACCTGTGCTTCAGGCATAATAATCTCAAATTGCTGTTCAGTTTCTTTCACTTCAAATTTATGTTTCCAGTGATTATATAAACGCTTGGCAATACGGGCAGATTCTAATGTGGCAATTTGGCTTGAGCTTTTCATTTTTTTTCATCATGAGGTTGGAGCTTTACCATAACAAATATAGCAGGCTTGCATAGCGTATCACTGCAACGCAATGTTGCAAAAATGAAATGTCACAGACCTCGGTCGCAGTTTGCTATAATAATGCCATTAAATTAATGAACAGCCAGGTTAATCCATGTCCAAGCCTTATTTAATTGCACCTTCTATTTTATCTGCTGATTTTGCACGTCTAGGTGAAGATGTTGAAAAAGTATTAGAAGCAGGCGCTGACGTGGTGCATTTTGATGTGATGGATAATCACTATGTACCGAATTTAACCTTCGGTGCAGGAATATGTAAGGCATTAAAAAACTATGGCATTAAAGCGCCGATTGATGTGCATTTAATGGTTTCTCCTGTAGACCGTATGATTGGTGATTTCTTGGAGGCGGGGGCAGATATTATTACGTTCCACCCAGAAGCCACAGACCATATTGATCGTTCTTTACAGTTGATTAAAGCAGGCGGCGCTAAAGCAGGTTTAGTCTTTAACCCTGCAACACCATTACATTATTTGGATTATGTTTTGGATAAAGTTGATCAAATCTTATTGATGAGCGTAAACCCAGGTTTTGGTGGACAAAAATTTATTCCAATGACTTTGGAAAAATTACGTCAAGCGCGCAAGATTATTGATGCCTCAGGTCGTGATATCCGTTTAGAAGTCGATGGTGGTGTTGGTCCAGCAAACATTCGTGCAATTGCAGAAGCAGGTGCGGATATGTTTGTCGCGGGTTCAGCCATTTTTGGTAAACCCGATTATAAAGCTGTGATTGATGATATGCGTGATGAACTTTCCAAAGTCGGTTCAGTTACAGTTTAAGTCTTATCAATAAAAGTTGTGTAGATTGTGGATAACTTTGTGGGTAAGCTTGTAGATATCTATGTAGATAACCATATGGATAACTCGTTTAAACAATAAACAATTTTGCATCAAGTGTTTATAGATTAGACTTTATATGTATAAAAAGAGCACATTTGTGCTCTTTTTTATTGTTATTAAGCTTTGAAAAAATAGCTGCTTTATTCAGCTAAGCTTAAAAAGTATGCAGATTAAAAAATAATAAATATCAGCGAATTTTAAAAATAAATACTCGATTAACCCAGAGCAAAAAATGAGAAAAAATTGTGTCTCACGCATTTGTTGGGTATGCTGTATAAATGCATTTTGCTGTAATGACCTTCCTCATTTAGGATTTTAAAAGTGTCAACGACTCTCCGCAGACAGTCTTGGTTTGTTTGCTTCATGGCTTTTGTCATGGGGTGGAGTAGTCTTGTGTTTGCATCCACAATGCCGATGCATGCCAAAATGCTGCAACAGCAAATGGCGGATGTGCAACCAGTCACAGCAGTTGTTGTTTCTGAACATGCGTATAAGACACATCCTGATTGTCATTCGGCTGTCCAGCATCAGCAGCATAATGTACATATGGATGCTCAAAAGAATCATTGCGAAAGTAGTTTGCAGAGTAGTGCAGTCAAACAATGTGCAGATTGTGCTCAATTACATTGCCAAACTTTAACCGTTTGGCTTGATACCGCTGTTGCAGAAACATTCCCCCAGCTTTCTCCAGATGCGTTAACCAATTTACATAGCCGCTATATGGCTCAGCATTTACTTGGTTATTGGCAAGAAATTTTACGTCCTCCCAAAGCTTAACTTTATTTCAGAAACAAAATTTTTATTAATTTCGAATAAAGGTTAAGTCATGTCTATTTTATTTCGTCAAAGCCTTTTGATTGGGCTATGTATATTTTCATCTTCTTGGACTTTGGCAGCGGTTAAGGAATATCACCTGACCATTGATGAAGGCTTGGTCAATATTACAGGTAAACCGCTGAAACGTATTACCGTGAACGGCAAGTTTATAGCGCCATTACTTGAATTTGAAGAAGGTGATGATGCAGTCATTCATGTACATAATAATTTAAAAAATCAGGATTCATCCTTGCATTGGCATGGGTTGTTGTTGCCTGGTTTGATGGATGGTGTACCTGGTTTTAATGGGTTTAAAGGTATTAAACCCAATCAAGATTTTGTCTACCGTTTTAAAGTCCGCCAGAATGGAACTTATTGGTATCACGCTCATTCCAAAGGACAGGAACAAGACGGTTTGTATGGCGCTCTGGTCATTTATCCAAAAAATAAGCAACCTTTAGCAAGGCATGAAAAAACTGAGCGTGATTATGTGGTTATGCTGTCGGACTTTCATGAACAAGAAAGTGATCAAATCCAGAAAAATTTAAAAATTTCTGCCGAATATTATCAAAATCAACGCGAAACTTTGGGGAATGTATGGCAGCAAATTCAACGTGATGGACTCAAAGCCACATGGTCTGATCGTAAAATGTGGAATCAGATGCGGATGCTCAAAACGGATCTGTCCGATGTAACGGGCTATACCTTTTTGGTCAATGGTAAAACGCCTGAACAAAATTGGACTGGCATGTTTAAGACAAATGAAAAAGTCCGTTTACGCTTTATTAATGCCTCTGCCATGTCTTTTTTTGACGTGCGAATTCCGAACTTGAAAATGACCGTGGTCAGTGCGGATGGTCAACCTGTTCAGCCTGTGAGTGTCGATGAATTTCGGATTGGAACGGCTGAAACTTACGATGTAATTGTTGAGCCAAAACAAGCAGATTATCAAATTGAGGCTGAATCCATAGATCGCTCAGGTTTTGCCATTGGGACCTTGCAGAATGAACTTGCTCCTGTGAAGCCAACCATACAGATGCCACAAGCTCGACCTCGTGCCTTGTTGAATATGGCAGACATGGGACATGGAAGTGGTGATCAATCTTCTAGTATGGATCACTCGAAGATGAATCATACAGAGATGCAAGGCATGGATCATTCGAAGATGAATCATACAGAGATGCAGGGCATGGATCATTCAATGATGAACCATGCAGAGATGCAAGGTATGGATCATTCACAGCATCAACAGATGACATCGACTCAAAATAATGCTGTGGTTGAGGGATGGGCAAATGCCTCTACGCCCGCAGGTAATAAGGCATTGCAATATAGTGATTTAAAATCATTAACTCCACAGCCAGATACCCGTGAAGCAAGCAGTGAACTGGTGATTCGTTTAGGTGGCACCATGGAACGTTATATGTGGACCATCAATGGGAAAAAATTTAGTGATGCTGAGCCACTGAAAGTGAAGTATGGCGAACGTATTCGCATCAAATTTATCAATGACAGTATGATGGCGCACCCGATGCATTTGCATGGCATGTTTATGCAATTGGAAAATGGGCAAGCAGCGGTTGATATGCCGAATAAACACACCATTGTGGTTCCACCTGCAAAAACTGTGACGGCGTTGTTAACTGCGGATGAACTCGGTGAATGGGCGATTCATTGTCATTTGCTGTACCACATGAGCGCAGGCATGATGAATAAACTAATTGTTGCCAATGTGACAGATGGGAAAGTATCAACCATACCTCTATCAGAAGCGAGCCATTCTAAAGTTCAAAACTCAAGTACAGAACAATCAGGAGATCAACATGCACATCACTAATTTATTACCAAAAATTGTTCTCCTTAGTTCAGTATTATTGAGCCAAGTGGCTTTAGCACAAGAACAACAGGTACATGCAGCACATCAGTCAATGACTGAATCAGAGGGTCATCACGCTGAGATGGATCATTCTAAAATGCAGCATGATATGCAGAATATGAATCATTCCCAAATGCAGCATGATATGCCGAGTATGGATCATTCCAATATGCAGCATGATATGCCGGATATGGATCATTCCAATATGCAGCAGATGGAAACGCCCATCCGTTCGGAAGCGGAACCTTCAAAAAAAGGATCCCGCGATGCTAAAACTGAAAAAGTAAATACTGAACAGCAGGGACAGGGAGATCAACATGAGCATCATTAATGTATTTCCACGAACTGTTCTGGCAGGTTCGTTGTTGTTGCTGAGTCAATTGGCTTTGGCACAAGAGCAACAAGACCATACTATGTATCAGCAGCAGACTGAAACTGATCATTCTCAAATGCAGCATGATATGCCGAGTATGGATCATTCCAGTATGCAGCAGATGGCAGCCCCCATCAGCCCGCAAGCGAGTGCCTTGAAAGACCAAGATTCACTTCAAGATCAAGATGAACTATCACATACGAATCACTCACAGCATCAACATGTTCAAGCTGAGTCCTTGCTATCAGGAACCAATCATCAAACACACGATCATCGTGCAGAACATGGTGCTCAGATTTATGCGATCACGATTTTGGATAATAAGTGGTTGTTGAATGAAGAGGGGAAAGGCACTTTAAAATCTGAATTTGAAACCCGTATTGGTACGGATGAAAATAAACTCTTTATTAAAGCGCATTTGGATAAGCATGAGTCGCAGATGGCTGAATATGAAGTAAAGACACTTTATAGTCGAATGATCTCAGACTTTTGGGATGCACAAATCGGTACACGTTACCGTGTAGAAAAAGTCGAGTTAGATCAGCATCGTAAAGATACGGAAGAAAAATTGGATGCCGTAATTGGTTTACATGGTCTGGCGCCGTATTTCTTTGAAACAGATGCCTATCTATATGCAGGTGCAGATCAGTACTCAGGCTTTAGTCTGGAAACTGAGCGAGATTTATTGCTTTCGCAAAAGCTGATTTTGAAACCTTATTTGGATTTAGATCTTGTGTTTAGTGATGATTCTAAATATGCCAAAAAAACAGGGTTGAGTAATATGACGGCGGGTTTGGAAACCCGTTATGAAATTAGTAAAAAGGTCATGCCATATATCGATATTGCATATGAATATTCAAAAGGCAACGACGCAACACCTTGGCAGACTGAGAGTGACTCTGAGAAAGGCTGGCTCTATGGTGCAGGCATTCGCTTTAAGTTCTAAGCTCTGAGTTTACGCACGTTTTATTTAGTTCAATAAACCGATAAGGCTTTAAAACGAATGTTTTAAAGCCTTATTTTTTATCGGTGTATTTAATGTTATTGCAGCATGGTTTTGCCCTATAAAGGTGCCATGTTTAGTATAATTTTAAACCAATATAAGGGGGACGACCTCCCTTGGTGCTTAAATTATAAAGGGTGCACCAAGAAAATTCGTCAGGACGACCTGATCTTTATTCAAATTTGGAGGTTGTCATGGCTTGGATTGTACTTATTTTTGCCGGTATTTTTGAAATTGTCTGGGCATATTCGATGAAGCTGTCAGAAGGCTTTAGCCGAATTGGTCCGAGTATTATCACCCTCATTTTTATGATTTTAAGCTTTGCATTATTGGCGTATGCAATGCGTACTTTACCCTTAGGAACGGCATATACCATTTGGACAGGAATTGGTGCAATCGGTTCTTTTCTGGTGGGTATTTTTATTTTAGGTGAGCCTGCGACGGCTATGCGGATGCTTGCCGCCATCTTAATTATTGCAGGGCTTGTATTGATGAAGCTTTCATCTTCATAATCAGTCTTATTTTATTTCTGAATACCGCAGGAGCAGGCGATGAAACTGGCATTTATGTATATGGCTTCTCCTGTTGGGCAGTTAAAATTAGTTGCACATGATACCGCGCTTGTTGCGGTACTTTGGGAAAATGAAAATCCCAAACGAGTGCGGTTGGCGGAATTGGTCGAACAGCAGGATCATCCAATCTTGCTGCAAACACAACAGCAGCTCATGCAATATTTTGCAGGTACACGTCAGCAGTTTGATCTGCCTCTAGATTTTGAAGGAACTGAATTTCAAAAGCAGGTTTGGCAAGCTTTGTTAAATATTCCCTTTGGCGAAACCCGCAGTTATAAAGACATTGCAGAACAATTGGGTAATCCCAAAGCGGTACGTGCGGTGGGAGCAGCCAATGGTAAAAATCCAATTTCCATTATTGCGCCGTGTCATCGGGTGATTGGTTCAAGCGGTAAATTGGTGGGTTTTGCAGGTGGTTTAAGCAATAAAGAGATTCTTTTAAAAATTGAACAACTGAAATAAACTGAGAAACTAAATTCTTTATAATTTTAAGTAAAATGATTGCACAGATTTTTGCGCCGCTACTGTCCACCTTTGGATGGATATTATTGCTATTTATCGTTATAGGCATCCTCAAAGCATTTAAACCTTATTTAAAAGGAAAAATGGGGGAGTTTGCCGTTGCAGCTCATGCCAAACTTTATTTAGATCAAGATAGTTATACCTTACTTAATGATTGTACTCTGCCAGATGAGCAAAATCAGACCACACAAATTGATCATATTTTGCTGAGTCCTTTTGGTATTTTTGTGATTGAAACCAAAAACTATAAAGGTTGGATTTTTGGAGGTCAGCATCAAAAAATGTGGACACAGAAAATTTATAAAAAGAGTTTTAAGTTTCAAAATCCATTACATCAAAACTATAAACACCAAAAGGTGTTAGAGGCGGTGTTATCGGATATTGTTGAGCCTCAGTTCATTCATTCACTAGTGGTATTTATGCCTGATTGTGAATTTAAAACCCAGATGCCACAGCATGTTTTTCGTGGAGCGGGTTGGACGGATTATGTGAAAAATTTTCAAGAAGTTACGATTCCACCGATGAAGTTGAAACGTATTCAATTACGGATTGAAAAAGAAGTACTCGAAAAGTCGTGGAAAACCAATCGTCAACATATTGAAAACTTAAAGATCAAACACAGTGAATAAAAATAAACCCACAGCGCTTGTTTGAGCTGTGGGTTTATAAATGAAAGCGAAAACTTAAAAACGCTTCGGGATTTTCTGTCCATTCGGTACAGGTGTTTCCGCCTGTTTTAACACGCCAAATAACCATGTTTCTGCATGTTGCACCGCAATTTTTAACTCATCGCCCATCGCGAGACGACCAGCAATAAAGCTCGCGAGTGAACAGCCTGAACCATGATATTCGCCTGCCAAACGTGGGCAATGACTTTCAGCCACAAACTCACCATCGATATATAAGGCATTGCGAATATAGTCGGCAGTCTCTTCATGCCCACCTTTCACCAAAACTGCTTTTGCACCCATCGCAAACAGTTTCTGCGTGGCTGCTTCCAAGTCTTGTTCGCCCGTTAAAGCACGGAGTTCTACGGTATTTGGGGTAAGAATAGTGGCCAATGGAATGAGTTCGACAAAGGCTTTGACCAGTGTCGCTTGATCCCCTAAAGAACCACCGCTATTCGCAACCAACACTGGGTCAAGTACATAACGATATTCTGGATGTTCACGTAAAAATTCAGCCAGCGTTGCAATATTGTCGGTGGTACCGAGCATCCCAGATTTCACACACTGAATCGGTAGATCACCGACTACGGCATGTGCTTGGGCCAAAAGTAATTCTTTGGAGGTTGCTTCAAAGCCAAAGACTTGTTGTGAGTTTTGAATGGTCAGTGCGGTACATGCAATTGCGGCATGCGCACCACTTTGACCAATCGCTTCAATATCCGCTTGTAAGCCAGCACCGCCAGAAGGGTCTAAACCCGAAAAGCACAGTACAGTCGGGCGCATGTACATTTCCTTCATTCATAAGATTTGCGATAGTATAGGCAACTTTGAGCGAAGTCTCGAGCGTAATTTATTGGGTTGGACAATGATTAAGAATATCTTGATTGATTTAGATGGAACACTGACAGATCCCAAAGTAGGGATTACCACTTCTGCACGTTATGGTTTGGCAAAAGTGGGGCACCCCATTCCTGAATCGAAGAATATTGACTGGATTATTGGTCCACCACTGAAAGCATCCTTGGCTAAAATTTTAAATGTTGAGCCTCATGATGTTTTGGCGGATCAAGCCTTATTGGGTTATCGTGAGCGGTTTTCAGTCACAGGTTTATTTGAAAATCATGTGTTTGAAGATGTTGCATACACTTTAGCGGTATTAAAAAATAAAGGTTATCGCTTGTTTTTGGCAACTGCAAAACCCGAAGTTTACGCACGTCAGATTTTAGATCATTTTGATTTATTACAGTATTTTGAATACCCTTATGGCAGTGAACTGAATGGTGAACGAACCAATAAAGGGGAGTTAATTGCTTATATTCTAGAACAAGAGCAGCTTCAGCCTGAAGAATGTTTAATGGTGGGTGACCGAGAACATGATATTTTCGGCGCACGTAGCAATGGTATTGAAACCATTGCCGTGGAATATGGTTATGGCTCTATGGCTGAACTTGATGCAGCTCAACCCAAGGCTCGAATTCAACGTTTTGCCGATTTGTTGAACCTGATTTAATCAATCATTTATCCATTTAAGCACCTCACTTTCCCTTGTTGAAAAGTGAGGTGCTTGGTTTTATATGCTTAATATTCTACGAATTTCATTGGCTAAAACTGCGGGATTGGCATGTTGATGTGGAATGCTAAAACTTTTAAAGCCATCCCCTCTAAATTTACGATCTACTTCTAATAACACGTGAGTTTGATGCTGTTCTGCCACAAAGGACACTTCAATTTCATTGATGCCACTAAAGAACTGCGTAGGTTTAAACTCTAACTCTTGATAACAGCCAAGGGTCGAGAAAAACCCATTGCCACGAAGTTGACCTTTTTCAACATCGGCCGTCACCAAGTGAAAACCACATTGTTGCATGGCTTGAATAAAGCTGTGCATGGTAGGCGTCGGGGTAATCTGTAGATAGTCTTTATCGGTGGCATCCAGCCCCCAATCGACATCTAAATGAGTATGTAGCCAAACTCTGGTTTTATTGCTGCGACAAGCCAGATCGGTCAACGGCGTTTCAAAAGGCAATTGAATTGAAAACGGGAAGGTGTGGGTTTGGTTGGCTTGTAATTCAAATGCACCACTAATATGCCATTCCGCAATCGTTAAATTGGTATTGTATTCTGAGTCATTTGATTCGACTTCGGCGGTGGTCATTAATTTTAAATAGATGCCATTAATGCTTTTATTGGAGGAAGCGCCAGTAAAAATCACTTCTCCATTCAGGACTTGCCCTGCTTCGAGTTGGTTGTTATGTATGCGAGTATCAACCTGAATGCTTTGTAGACCTAAGCTCGACATGAGTTTATTCAACATGATGCAAAAATTCCCAAAAGAAAGATATGAAAATTAAGAAAAATTAGAAAATGAAAAATAAGTGATTTCTAAAATAAAGCTGCTCGAGATTAGCATAATTCAGTCAAGACTTAGCGCATATCTAAATACAAAGTTTCCTTAATTTCTTCCATCACAATATAGCTATGCGATGAAGCAGATGAGGGGAGTTTTTTCAATAAATCACCCAATAAGCGGCGGTAAGCACTCATCTCTTTTAAGCGAGCTTTGACCAAATAATCGAACTCACCCGAAATTAGATGGCATTCCAAAACTTCGGGAATTTCGACCAAATCACGTGCCACTTGGTCAAACACATCACCTGATTTGGCAGAGAGTTTAATCTCTAAAAACACCAGTAAATTTCGGTCGACCAGTGCAGGATTAAGCCGCGCGTGATAGCCCGTAATAATGCCATCACGTTCGAGTCGCTTGACTCGTTCTGAACAAGGCGTTGTAGATAAATTAACCCGAGACGCCAGTTCACTAATCGCAATCCGTCCTTCTATTTGCAGAATATCCAAAATCAGGCGATCTACACGGTCTAATTTACGCATAAGTTTTTCCCTATTTTTAGCCTTTATTTAGTGAAATTGGCATGAATATATCTCAACTATACCTGTTAAATCAGTCAAATTCACTATTGATGTAGAAATATACTAGTTAAATAAACTGGTGAAGCAGTGAGAGAAAGGAAATGCGCGTAATCGTTCTAGGTAGTGGTGTAATTGGTGTAGCAAGTGCATATTATCTTGCGCAGCAGGGAGCAGAAGTAACTGTATTGGACCGCCAAGCAGGTCCAGCAGAAGAAACAAGTTTTGGTAATGCAGGTCAAATTTCTCCAGGTTATTCAACGCCTTGGGCAGCGCCTGGCATTCCATTTAAAGCCGTGAAGTGGATGTTCCAGCATCATGCGCCATTGGCGATTAATATGGATGGCAGCATGTGGCAGTTACAGTGGATGGCACAAATGCTGAAAAACTGTAATGCACAAAGCTATTCAATCAATAAAGAACGTATGACCCGTGTGGCGGAATACAGCCGTGATTGTTTACGTGAATTGCGTAAAGACACAGGGATCAGTTATGAAAACCGTTCAAAAGGCACATTACAGGTATTTCGTAATGAAGCGCAATTAGAAGCGGTACAACGTGATATTCAAGTATTAAAAGAGTGTGGTGTGCCACATGAATTGCTATTGAAAGATGACCTTGCTCGCGTAGAGCCTGCACTGGGTTTTGCTAAAGATAAACTGGTCGGTGGTTTACACTTACCAAATGACGAAACTGGCGATTGCTATAAATTCACCAATTCGCTTGCAGATATTGCCAAAGCCAATGGCGTGAAGTTTCTGTTTAACCAAAACGTAACGCGTTTAGTGGTTGAAGGCGATGAAATTAAAGGTGTAGTGGTGAATGGTCAAGTGCTGACTGCTGACCGTTATGTCTTAGCTTTTGGTAGTTATTCGCGTGATTTCCTAAAACCACTTGAATTGAATTTACCAGTATATCCAGTCAAAGGGTATTCATTGACAGTGCCAATTATTGATCCGGCGTTTGCACCACAATCAACCGTATTGGATGAAACCTACAAAATCGCGATTACCCGTTTTGATCAACGTATTCGTGTGGGTGGGATGGCTGAGTTAAGCGGCTTCAACCTGAAATTGAATGATGACCGCCGTGGTACCTTGGAAATGGTCACCAAAGATTTATTCCCAGGCGGTGACTTACCCAATGCGACTTTCTGGACAGGCTTACGCCCAATGACTCCAGATAGTACGCCAATTATTGGGGCGACTCGCTTTAAAAATCTGTTTTTGAATACAGGACATGGCACCTTGGGTTGGACCATGGCATGTGGTTCAGGCAAGCTGATCAGTGACTTGGTGATGAACAATAAACCAGACATCAGCATTGATGGTCTGTCGATTGAACGTTATTTAAGTGCAGCGTAATTCCTGAATTCAGGGAATTGTTTGAACTTTAGGGAAGAAGGGTTATGCCACGTCCAATTACTGCGGTCATTCATCAATCCGCACTCAAACATAATCTGGCAATTGCGCGTGCCGCAATGCCAGACAGTCAAATTTTTGTCGTGGTCAAGGCCAATGCCTATGGGCATGGCATTGAACGCGTGTATCAAGCATTTAAATTTGCCGATGGTTTTGCATTGCTTGATATCGAAGAAGCAAAGCGCATTCGTGCCTTGGGCTGGACAGGAGAAATCTTGTTACTGGAAGGTATTTTCTCGCCACAAGATCTATATGATTGTGCACAGTACCAATTGAGTTTTACTGTACATAATGAACTGCAAATTCAATGGTTACAGCAGTTTCCTGTTGCAGCACAATTCAAAGTGTTCTTAAAAATGAACAATGGTATGAATCGTTTAGGATTTACGCCAGAACACTATGTACACGCGTGGCAACAACTGAAAGGTTTAGCTTCGGTTAAAGAATTGGTACACATGATGCATTTCTCAGATGCCGATGGTGAACGTCAGGGGCAATCTGGGATTGAATACCAACACCAAGTATTTCAACAAATTTTACAACAGTATCCAGGGCCTTGTTCGGTCAGTAATAGTGCAGCAATTTTAAGATATTCCAACCAGTTACGCTCGGATTATGCACGTAGCGGCATCATGCTTTATGGCAGTTCTCCCGATTTTCCACGTCATACTATTCAAGACTGGAATTTACAACCGAGTATGAGTTTACGCAGTGAAATCATCTCGATTCAACAGTTAAATCCAAACGACAGTATTGGTTATGGCTCTAGTTTTGTCGCAGACCGACCAATGCGGGTCGGTATTGTCGCATGTGGCTATGCCGATGGTTATCAACGCATCTCACCGACAGGCACACCTGTATTGGTGAATTCCATTCGTACCCGTACTTTGGGGCGTGTCAGCATGGACATGCTGGCCGTTGACCTTGATCCAATTCTGGATGCACAGATAGGCAGCGAAGTGGTGTTGTGGGGGCAATCGAGCACTGGGGCGGTATTGCCGGTTGATGAGGTTGCAGTAACCTCTGGCACCGTAGGCTATGAACTGATGTGTGCAGTCACTGCACGTGTCAATTTTTCAATTCAGGAATAAGGAATTTTAACCATGTCACAACAAGATATTCAGCGCTTTAATACCACTCCTGTAATGAGTGCCGTGACGGTTTTTAACAATGTGGTGTATTTATCGGGTCAGGTGCCTAAAAATTCTGATTTGGATATTACGGGACAAACTCAAGATGTATTAAACACCATCGATCAGCTTTTGGCACAAGCCAACAGTGATAAAAGCCGTATTTTGTCGGCACAACTTTTTCTGAAAGATTTGACTGATTTTTCAGTGGTGAATGAAATTTGGATTGACTGGTTAAAAGACCATGCAACGCCTGCACGCGCTACTATTCAAGCCGATTTGGTGAATCCAAAATGGCTCATTGAGATTGCGGTAACTGCGGCACAAAAGTAAGTATTCATCCATGGAATGGAGGACGCAAGTAATGAGCAAAGTGATCAACTGACTAACCACAAAGGTTAAGGGTTACGTTGTTAAGGATAAGGGCTTAGCCCTAGATCAATGTTATTGCTCGAGAGGAGCTAGATCTGGGTTAAGTCATATAAAGGAATTAAAAAAGGATGTTGAGTTATGACCACAATGCGTGAGCCAAAAGCTGAACAAGCAACCCATGAGTTGCAACGCAAGCTCTCTAATCGTCATTTACAATTGATTGCAATTGGCGGAGCTATTGGTACAGGTTTATTTATGGGTTCAGGGAAAACCATCTCCCTCGCTGGACCTTCAATTTTACTGATCTATATGATTATTGGTGGTATGTTCTTTTTCCTCATGCGTGCATTAGGTGAAATTCTACTCTCCAATTTACATTACAGATCTTTCATCGATATGGCACATGATTTAATTGGTCCTGCAGCGGGCTATTATATCGGCTGGTCGTATTGGCTGGGTTGGGTCTTGGTTGGTATTGCTGACCTTGCTGCTATTATTAATTATCTGAATTTCTGGTTACCGCCAGATATGGCATTTACTCCCATAGGGCAAGCGTTGATCAGTGCAGGTTGTGTATTATTTGTACTTGGACTGAATCTTTTAACCGTAAAGCTATTTGGTGAAATTGAATTCTGGTTTGCACTGATCAAAATTTTAGCCATTCTAGGCTTGATTGTGATTGGTGGTTTTATGGTATTCAGTCATTTTCAAGCTCCCCAAGGTTCAGTTGCCAGCTTTAGCAATGTCTGGGCGCATGGAGGCATGTTCCCGAAAGGCGTTAGTGGTTTCTTGGCGGGCTTCCAAATTGCATTATTTGCGTTTGTTGGTGTGGAATTGATTGGAACCATGGCGGCTGAAGCTAAAGATCCAGAAAAGAACTTACCGAAAGCGGTGAATGCAATTCCAACCCGAATCATTCTGTTTTATGTGTTGGCGTTATTTATTGTCATGTCGGTGACGCCGTGGAATCAGATTCCAGCGGATCAAAGCCCATTTGTGAGCTTATTCTTACATGCGGGTATTCCAGTTTCTGCCATCATTATGAACTTAGTGGTACTGTCTTCCGTCATGTCTTCGATGAATAGTGGCGTGTTTTCGACCAGTCGCATGCTGTTTGGTTTATCTCGCGGTGGTCAAGCACCTAAAGGTTTGGGTGAATTATCCAGTCGTGCGGTTCCAGCCAAAGGTTTGTTATTTTCTTGCATCTTTATTATGGCAGGTGCAGCGCTACAGTACTTTGTACCGAACACCGTGGAAGCCTTCACCTTGGCAAGTTCATTGTGTGTAATTCTATTTATCAGTATTTGGGGACTGATTATGGTGTGCTATTTACGCTACCGTAAACTGCGTCCTGAATTACATGCACAATCGAAGTTTAAAATGCCAGGTGGGGTGTGGATGTCTTATGTGGTATTAATCTTCCTTTTCTTTACCTTGGTCATTTTAAGTTTAGAACCCGATACTTTACGAGCCTTAATCATTAGCCCAGTGTGGTTAATTATTTTGGCCACTACGTATCGTGTGTTGTATTTACCACGTGTGAAAAAACGTATGTTAGGACAGCAACTCGATAACTAAGTAAAACTGATTTTTGCTAGCGATATTTGAGAGAAAGCCCTGCACATGCAGGGCTTTCTTTTTGTTTGAGCTAAATAAATGGGCTCTAATGAAGTGTTAGATAATTGTATGATTTTATGTACAAAAGCTGTTTAAATCAGATGGTTTAACTTTTAATGAAGCACTTTAAAATTCTAACAACGGTCTATGCGTAATTATAAAATCGACATTCTGCGCGGAGTGTCCATCCTTTTGGTGCTGATTCACCATTTCAATATTCCGTATAAATTACACGATACGTTTCTAGGTATCCTAATTGGAGGCGAAAGCTTAAGTACCTTAATTGCAAGGAATGGCAACTATGGTGTGACCATATTTTTTGTCATTTCGGGCTTTTTGATTACCCAGCATACCTTACAACGTAGTGGATCTTTGGCGCAGATTAAGCTGAAAGATTTCTATATCCGCCGTATTGCCCGAATTATGCCATGTCTGGTGTTATTGGTTGCGCTGGTGAGCGTGCTCGGAAGTTTCGGGTTGCAACCCTTTATCAACCAGTCGCCGAATGGTGTAGAGGTGTCCTATGCCGTGACCATCTTTTCTGCTTTGAGTTTCTGGATGAATCTATTGATTATCAAATACGGCTGGGTCAACTATGCCTTGGGCGTATTGTGGTCTTTATCGGTTGAAGAGGTTTTCTATTTAGCATTTCCTGTACTGTGTTTAGCACTTGGTCGAGGCAAAGGCTTTATTGTTTTTCTACTCGCAATAATCGCTTATGCACCATATTTTCGTGCTTTACATTTTGGCGAGGAAAGCGGCGCTTATTTGTATCATTATTTCTCTAGTTTTGATGGCATTGCGATTGGCTGCCTCACTGCAATGTATGCACAGCATTTTAAAGTTGCCATTTACCGTCCAAGAGTGATCGTTATTGTGAGCGTATTGCTGATGGTTGCTTTATATTTTTATGCACCGATCAAAGAGCTGAGTACATGGAGTATCAGTGTATTTGCGTTACTTACAGCGTTACTGATATTTTGCTTTGCACAAGATCCCAAAGTTAAACCTGTCTCATACGCAGCACGGAGCTTGGTCTGGATTGGACAGCGTAGCTATGAAATGTATCTGTTTCATTTGATTATTCTCGGCTTAATGAAAGTGGTGTATTTCCCCAAAGAAACTGTAGCGACTGAAAAGCTGCTGTTGTTACCTGTTTATTTTATCGCAGTATTTATTATGAGTTGGGCGATTGAAAAGTATTATTCGACTCCACTCAATTTAAAAATTCGACAAGCTTGGATACGGTCGTAGCACGGGTCTTTAGATGCGCTGTTGATTTATTTTTAGACATTAAAAAGCCCCGAATCAATCGGGGCTTTCATTTCGGGGATTCTAAAACGTTGGTTTAACCACGACTAAAATCACTACAGCAAGTAAAATTAGGGTTGGCATTTCATTAAAGAAACGCCAGAACTTGTGTGACTTGTAATGGGCGTTACCAATCAATTTCTTACGGTAATAACCGCAGACAAAATGGTAAATCACTAACAGTCCAACCAAGCCAACTTTCAGGTAAAACCATAAGGCTTCGTGGTAGTGGCGCGTTGCATCGCCCCAATCCACCAAGAAGTGTGCCGTGATCAATGTCGCAATCATCGATGGCCACATAATGCCACGGTACAATTTACGTTCCATGACCTCGAAACGTTGATGACTGACGGCATCATCACTCATGGCATGGTAAACATAGAGCCGTGGTAAGTAGAACAATGCTGCGAACCAACATACCACGGCAATAATATGTAATGCTTTTACCCACAAAAAAGCATCAGAAGGAGCATCCATCAAGTCACCCTAAAATGGGCGGCTTAGCCTTCCCACTTTTTGAAAATGAGACATGCATTTACGCCGCCAAAACCGAAACTGTTACTCATCACAGTATTCAATTTTGCGTCACGTTTTTCAAGCACGATATCAAATGGTTTTGCGCCTTCATCCAGTTCAGTCACGTTGATGTTTGGTGCAATAAAGTCATTTTGCATCATCAGTACTGAGTAGATCGCTTCTTGTACACCAGCAGCACCCAAGCTATGACCTGTCATTGACTTGGTCGAGCTAAGTGGAGGAACTTGACCTTCACCAAATGCACGTTCCATTGCTAATAATTCAGTCACGTCACCCGCAGGTGTCGACGTACCATGCGTATTCACATAGTCAATCTTGTCTACGCCGTGTTGTTTTGCTTCTTCTAGTGCCATAAGTACACAACGTGTTGCGCCTTCACCAGATGGCGCAACCATGTCTGCACCATCACTGTTTGCAGCATAGCCCACTACTTCGGCTAAAATGTTGGCACCACGTGCTTGAGCGTGTTCAAGCGATTCAAGTACCACGAAACCGCCACCGCCAGCAATCACAAAACCGTCACGGTCAGCAGAGTACGGACGAGAAGCTGTTTCTGGTGTGTCATTGTACTTCGAGCAAAGTGCGCCCATCGCATCAAACAACAAACTTTGAGACCAGTGATCTTCTTCACCACCACCTGCAAGCATTAAGTCTTGTTTACCGAGTTGAATCAGGTTGTAGGCATAACCAATAGCATCAGCAGAGGTTGCACAAGCGCTAGTAATGGTATGAGCAACACCTTGCATTTTAAATGCTACGCCTACGTTCGCAGTGATGGTGTTCGACATGTTACGTGGCACGAAGAAAGGACCAACTTTACGCGCACCTTTAGTGTCGAGTAATTCTTTCATTTCAATGACAGATGCTGTTGAACCACCACCTGAACCGCCTGCAATACCGTAGCGAGGATTGCCACCAATTTGCTCTGCGGTCAGACCTGCGTTTTCTACCGCAGCAACTGCAGCGTTATACGCATACATTGCACATACGCCCATAAAGCGTTTTAATTTGCGGTCAATGTGGTCGAAATTTTGTTCTGCTGCTGCGCTGATGTGACTTTTGAAATTAAGTTCAGCATAAGTCGGGTTAAAACGTGTTCCAGAAATCCCGTTTTGCAATGAATGAGTGACATCTTCTAAAGTGTTACCGATGCATGAGTTGATACCCATACCAGTAATTACAACACGTTTCATCTACAGATCCCTTATATGGTGATATTTCGCATGACTATATGCAATCAGGGGAGAGCCTTTATGCTACAAGTCTTCATATGTTTGATTTGCAATCATGATAGCAGAAAGAATTTTGAATTCTTATGGCAAATATGATGTGTATTTGGAAGAAAGGAAAAAAGTGAATTTAGGCAAAGTTCTTAACTAAAAGAAACAGTTTGATGTTGAGATAAACTTAGACTATACCTAGTATTTAGCGAGAAATGAAAGAATTGAACAAGAAGGGTCTAGAATGACAGAAGCTAATAATAAACAATCAACAGGATTCCTCTCAAATGCCTTTGGAGTGGCTAAAAAGCTCAGCCAAACTGGAATCGATGTTTTGCAACATGTTGCACCAGGCTCTATTTCGGCTTATCCGCAAGGCGCGGGAAATTCAGCGTTTATTGAGGGCAAAGCTGATTCTAAATCTGCTTTTGAGACCAAAAAATATCAAGATGCACAGCAGATTTTACGAGAACATTTTCCGCAAGTTTCCCGACAACTTTTAGGGCGTCATTATTCAAAAGTGAATAATGTGGCGAATTTTGTAGCGCCACAGTATACCGACAAAATTAGCGACTATTTTTTTGAAAAACTGAATGCCTTTAGTTCAGATATCAGTTCTGTCGACGACGTTTTAGATCAGGCTGGGGTGCGTGATCTGGAAAGCTTAACGCAAGATATTGATCGCTCTAAACGGATTAGTCAGGCTTTAGCAGAACAAAATAAATGGATTGCATCTTTACAAGGCCTGCTTACAGGGGCAACGGGAACCATTGGCTCAAGTGTCGATATTCCATTGTCTTTAATTTTGTCACTGAGAACCATTTATCAGGTCGGGCGATCTTATGGCTTTGAACTGAATAAAGATACTGAACAAGAGATTATTCAATTTATTTTTAAACAAATTGATTTAGGAATTATTGCAGAGAAGCAAGCCTTATTAATGGCGGTTAAAACCGTGTCTAAAATGTTGCAAACACATGATATTGGGCAGTTGCAGTATTTATTGGGCTCAAGCAATGACATTGAAATGCTTAGAAAATGGCTACACAATGAACAGGGCGATTATAAATGGGCTTGGATGAATAAAGTCCCGAACTATAGCTTCCTAAGCAAATTGACGCCTGTTGCAAGTGCGACGTTAAGTGCAGTATATAGTTGGAAGCTCATAGAGGATGTCAATCAAAAAGCACAAGTGGTTTTTGCTCAAGCACGTCAATATATCCAGCAACATAAAGACCTCGAACTCTCCGTGGTCACTGCGTATGAACGTTCATTGGCATTATTGTCACAAGCGACACCAAAACTATTTACCGAAACGGTTCAACCAAGTTTGCTTGAGGCAGAGTCCATCAGTCCTGTCGTTGAGACCACATTGGAAAATAATAAAAATATTACCAAAGTCTATGTAAAGAAAAAAACTACGCCAAAACCAAGCCATGAAGCGGAGCAACAACAGCAAATTGAGCAGGGTTTAGAAAAATTGGCGAATCATTTGGTTGAACCACAGGCAGAAGTAAAGCTTCAACAGCCTGCATTAACCTCAAGTAGTGATGCTATAGAGGTTGTTGTGGATGGTGTTTCGGAAAAAATTGAAAACCCTTTGGCAGAGCCAATAGTGGCTGCAAAGCGTCCACGTAAGGTACCTACAAAAAGGGTTACAAAAAAGCCAATCCCACCGAATGAAAAATAAATCTCGAAAATTGTTCAAAAAATGTCAAGAAAAGCAAGATGGTTTACGGATAAGCGGTTCTCGAATGTTGACCATTTTTGCATCTTGACTTACAATTGCATGCCCTCAAAAAAGTAGTATTTTTTGGGGCTTTTTATTAACGGGAGAATTGCCATATGGCAACAACAAATCAGTTGATCCGCAAGGGTCGTACGACTTTAGTTGAAAAATCTAAAGTTCCTGCGTTGAAGGCTTGTCCACAACGTCGTGGTGTTTGTACACGTGTTTACACAACTACACCTAAAAAACCTAACTCAGCAATGCGTAAAGTTTGCCGTGTTCGCTTAACTTCTGGTTTTGAAGTTTCTAGCTACATCGGTGGTGAAGGCCATAACCTACAAGAGCACAGTGTTGTTCTTATCCGTGGTGGTCGTGTTAAAGACTTACCAGGTGTACGTTACCATACCGTTCGTGGTTCTTTAGACTGTGCTGGCGTGAAAGATCGTAACCAGTCACGTTCTAAATACGGTACTAAACGTCCTAAGAAATAATCTTTCGAGATTAAAATCTTAGTTCATTAGAACTGCAATCCTTTATCGTCTCGCTTGTCTGATTTCTGCATTTATTTTGTGAAATTCAAGCGACGTGTAGTAAGGCCAGCGAAGGTACATGACACTTTGTACCACTGCTGGATTAACCTGAAGTGTCATATCTATAGGTAGTTTAAAATGCCAAGACGTCGCGTAGTTGCTGCTCGTGAAATCCTTCCGGATCCTAAGTTCAGTAGCCAAACAATCGCTAAATTCATGAACCACGTAATGCAAGATGGTAAAAAATCTATTGCTGAAAGTATCGTTTACGGTGCTTTAGACCGCGTTCAAGAAAAAAACAAAGTAGACCCAGTTGAATTTTTCGAGACTACTCTTGAAAAAGTTCGTCCTATGGTCGAAGTAAAAGCTCGCCGTGTTGGTGGTGCTACTTATCAAGTACCTATGGAAGTGCGCCCATCCCGTCGTACTGCCTTGGCTATGCGTTGGTTAGTAGATGCTGCTGCTAAGCGTTCTGAAAAAACTATGGCTTTACGTCTTGCTGGTGAGTTGCTTGATGCAGCTGAAGGTAAAGGCGCAGCTGTTAAAAAACGTGAAGATGTGCACCGTATGGCTGAAGCCAACAAAGCCTTCTCTCACTACCGTTTCTAAGCGGATAAAACAGGCCTTAATCAGGACAATGACCATTATGTTTTCACATAATTGTCATCAAATCGCTTTAAGTTGCTAAGCAGCTTAAAGCGTCCTGTTTTAACAACAAAATTTAGGAATGCTAGAAATCATGGCTCGTCAAACTCCAATTTCTCGTTACCGTAACATTGGTATCTCTGCGCACATTGACGCAGGTAAAACAACTACGACTGAACGTATTTTGTTCTACACAGGTGTATCTCACAAAATTGGTGAAGTACATGATGGTGCAGCAACAATGGACTGGATGGAACAAGAGCAAGAACGTGGTATTACCATTACTTCTGCTGCGACAACTTGTTTCTGGTCAGGTATGAGTAGCCAATTCCCACAACACCGTATCAACGTAATTGACACCCCGGGACACGTAGACTTCACAATCGAAGTTGAACGTTCTATGCGTGTTCTTGACGGTGCGTGCATGGTTTACTGTGCAGTAGGTGGTGTACAACCTCAGTCTGAAACTGTATGGCGTCAGGCTAACAAATATAAAGTGCCTCGTTTAGCATTCGTGAACAAGATGGACCGTACTGGTGCAAACTTCTTCCGTGCTGTTGAACAAGTTAAAACTCGTTTAGGTGGTAATCCTGTTCCTATCGTTGTGCCAATCGGTGCTGAAGATACGTTTGCAGGTGTTGTTGACCTTATCGAAATGAAAGCGATTATCTGGGATGAAGCATCTCAAGGTATGAAGTTCGAATACGGCGATATTCCAGCTGACCTCGTTGATATTGCTAATGAATGGCGTACCAAGATGGTTGAAGCTGCTGCTGAAGCTTCAGAAGAATTAATGGACAAGTACCTCGAAGAAGGCGATCTTTCTAAAGAAGACGTTATCGCTGGTTTACGTGCTCGTACATTAGCATCTGAAATTCAAGTAATGCTTTGTGGTTCTGCATTCAAGAATAAAGGTGTTCAACGTATGTTGGATGCTGTAATTCAATTCTTACCTTCTCCTACAGAAGTTAAAGCAATTGAAGGTGTTCTTGACGATAAAGCTGAAACTAAAGCATCTCGTGAAGCATCTGACGAAGCTCCGTTCTCTGCGTTAGCGTTCAAAATCATGAACGACAAATTCGTAGGTAACTTGACATTCGTACGTGTTTACTCTGGTGTTCTTAAACAAGGTGATCCTGTTTATAACCCAGTTAAATCTAAGCGTGAACGTATCGGTCGTATCGTGCAAATGCATGCGAACGAACGTCAAGATCTTGATGAAATCCGTGCAGGTGATATCGCAGCGTGTGTAGGTCTTAAAGACGTTACAACGGGTGATACATTATGTGATGAGAAAAACGTCATTACTCTTGAACGTATGGAATTCCCAGAGCCAGTAATTTCATTGGCTGTTGAACCAAAAACTAAAGCTGACCAAGAAAAAATGTCAATTGCTTTAGGTCGTTTGGCTAAGGAAGATCCATCATTCCGCGTTCGTACAGATGAAGAATCTGGTCAAACCATTATTGCTGGTATGGGTGAGCTTCACCTTGACATCATCGTTGACCGTATGAAGCGTGAATTCGGTGTTGAAGCGAACATTGGTAAACCAATGGTTGCTTACCGCGAAACAATCAAAAAGACTGTTGAGCAAGAAGGTAAGTTCGTTCGTCAAACAGGTGGTAAAGGTAAATTCGGTCATGTATATGTTCGTTTAGAGCCTATGGATGTTGAAGAAGCTGGTAAAGAATACCAATTCGCTGAAGAAGTTGTCGGTGGTACTGTACCTAAAGAATTCTTCGGTGCGGTTGATAAAGGTATTCAAGAACGTATGAAGAATGGTGTCTTGGCTGGTTACCCTGTTGTGGGTATCAAAGCGACATTATTTGACGGTTCTTACCACGATGTCGACTCTGACGAATTGTCGTTCAAAATGGCTGGTTCTTACGCATTCCGTGATGGTTTCATGAAAGCAGATCCTATCTTGCTTGAACCAATCATGAAAGTTGAAGTAGAAACTCCAGAAGACTACATGGGCGATATCATGGGTGACTTAAACCGTCGTCGTGGTATGGTTCAAGGTATGGACGATTTACCTGGTGGAACTAAAGCAATTAAAGCTGAAGTACCATTGGCTGAGATGTTTGGTTACGCGACTCAAATGCGTTCTATGTCTCAAGGTCGTGCGACTTACTCTATGGAATTTGCTAAATATGCTGAAACTCCACGTAACGTGGCGGAAGGCATTATCGCTAAGTTCCAATCTGGCGGTAAAAAAGGTGACGACGAGTAATCTTTCGATTACTATAAGCCCAAACTAATTTTTTAGTTAATAACCAGTTGCTCATGCAGTGATCCTGCATGAGTAGTTTAAAAAGGAAAATCAAATGGCTAAGGCTAAGTTTGAACGTAATAAGCCACACGTGAACGTGGGCACAATCGGTCACGTTGACCATGGTAAAACTACTTTAACTGCTGCGATTGCAACTATTTGTGCAAAAACTTACGGCGGTGAAGCGAAAGATTACTCACAAATCGACTCTGCTCCTGAAGAAAAAGCACGTGGTATTACAATTAATACTTCACACGTAGAATACGATTCTCCAATCCGTCACTACGCTCACGTAGACTGCCCGGGCCACGCCGATTATGTTAAAAACATGATTACTGGTGCTGCTCAGATGGACGGCGCGATCCTTGTGTGTGCTGCGACTGACGGTCCAATGCCACAAACTCGTGAACACATCCTTCTTTCACGTCAGGTTGGTGTACCTTACATCATCGTATTCTTAAACAAATGCGACCTTGTTGACGACGAAGAATTACTTGAATTAGTGGAAATGGAAGTTCGTGAACTTCTTTCTACTTATGACTTCCCAGGTGATGACACTCCAGTTATCCGTGGTTCTGCTCTTGCTGCGCTTAATGGCGACGCTGGTCAGTACGGTGAGTCTTCAGTTCTTGCTCTTGTTGAAGCGCTTGACTCTTACATTCCAGAACCAGAACGTGCAATCGACAAAGCATTCTTAATGCCAATCGAAGACGTATTCTCTATCTCTGGCCGTGGTACAGTAGTAACTGGTCGTGTAGAAGCTGGTATCGTGAAAGTAGGCGAATCAGTTGAAATCGTTGGTATCCGTGATACTCAAACAACGACAGTTACTGGCGTTGAAATGTTCCGTAAACTTCTTGACGAAGGCCGTGCGGGCGAGAACTGTGGTGTTCTTCTTCGTGGTACTAAGCGTGAAGACGTACAACGTGGTCAAGTACTTGCTAAACCAGGTACAATCAAGCCGCATACTAAATTCGACGCAGAAGTATACGTACTTTCTAAAGAAGAAGGTGGTCGTCATACTCCATTCCTTAACGGTTACCGTCCACAATTCTATTTCCGTACGACTGACGTAACTGGTGCAATCCAATTACAAGACGGCGTTGAAATGGTAATGCCTGGTGATAACGTTGAAATGTCAGTAGAATTAATCCACCCAATCGCAATGGACCCAGGTCTACGTTTTGCGATCCGTGAAGGTGGTCGTACAGTTGGTGCTGGTGTTGTTGCGAAAGTAACTGCATAATCACTTATTGTGTGAAAAAAGCGCTCCTTTGGGGCGCTTTTTTTATGCTTATAAAATGTATAAATTTCAGGCTTTTTTATTCTGCATGAGCGTTTTTTTGCGTGTACCTATATAACCGATAGATCAATAGTTTCTATTAAGATAAAAATAGAATCATAAAAATTGTTAGACAATTTTCCTGTAAAACTGTCCTTAACTGATACTTCCTTGACCTTATCTGCCCTTATCGCTTGTGGTGAAAACCGTAATATTAGAATTAACAAAAACAAGCATAAAGATAGTTAGACCTTATGGGTCTGTAGGAGTCTCAGGATGAATGCTAAGGTAAAAATTACCAATCGTGCAGGTGCAAGTTTCCCTGTCCGTCGTATGAATTTTAATTTTGAAAACGTGCCTGAATATTGGATGAATGGCTCGGCAGGGTTAACGCATTTCATGACGGCCTTGTCTGCGCTTTTTCCAGCAGGTGAGCAATTTTTCATTGATAGTGTGCGTGCTGTACGTTATCACCCTGTCATTAAAGATAATGAGGTTCTGCAAAAGGAAATCAGTGCCTTTATTGGGCAGGAAGCCATGCACACACAAGAACATGTTGGTTTCAATGCTTCAGCTCAAAAGTATGGGCATGATGTAGCAAGCTTGGAAAAACAAACCGATAAAGTCATTCAAGGCTTTCGTAAGACAGCAGTCATTCTGTTTAAACCAGCCGGTATCACGCAAGAAATGATCGACTTAATGGGAACCACTGCTTTAGAGCATTTCACAGCAACGATTGCCTCGCAATTGCTAATTAATCGACATATTCAAGCATTGATGACAGATGAAACCATGTCGACCATGTGGTACTGGCATGCAATTGAAGAAAATGAACATAAAGCAGTGGCCTATGATGTATTTGAAGGGGTATTTGGCACAGGAGTAAAAGCCTACCTTGCTCGTTGTGGATCGTTGATTGCTGCTATGGCCACTTTGTTTTTTGTGCAAAGCTATTTTGTCTTTCGCTTACTAAAGCAAGACAATCAACTCAATTTTAAGGCATTAAAAGATATCTACATTTATGGTTATAGCCCATCGAAAGGAATTATTACGGGGATGGGACGTGAAATGTTGGCGTACTTTAAACCGGGGTTTCATCCTAATCATTTAGATACGGTAAGTTTATTAGCCAATTGGAAAGCAAAATTAGGATTGTAAAGTCTTATTGTGAGCTTTAAAGACTGCAGGGATATTAAAAATATCCCTGTTTTTGTTCGTTTCGCATCGAAAAATTTTTATAATACAGGCTTATTTAGATTTATAAGATGAACGGGCATGATTCGTTTAATGCAACAAGCCGATGTTAATGCAGTTGTTCAAATAGAAAAGTTGGTGCAAAGTCATCCTTGGACGCTGAACCAATTTCAGGATGCAGTGAATGGTTACCAAAGTACAGTGATTGAGCAAGCAGGACAGGTAGTGGGTTTTTGTATTCTGCAACCCGTTTTGGATGAGGCAAATTTATTATTGATGGCAATTGATCCCAATCAGCAGGGCAAGGGTTTGGGTTATCGGCTCTTAGATGAATCAATTGCTTTACTGAAGAATCAACCCGTGCAAATTTTCTTGGAAGTGCGGGAAAGCAATCAAGCTGCGATAGCCCTATATGAGAAGTCAGGTTTTCATCAGATTGATTTGCGTAAAAATTATTATCCAAGCCCGAATGGTGGGCGTGAGCATGCCATTATTATGGTTAAAGCTTGTACTGATGATTTTTCTCAGTTATTCAAATCATGATTTAAATATTTATGCGATGGAGTGAATCGACTCCATCAAAATATCCAGTTTATTTAATGATTGAATTATTCCAACCAGAGGGAAGTGTGGTCATTAATGAGTTTCCCAAAAGTTGAATCTCTTCTGCACTGAGTGAGCGATTAATACGACGCCATTGCCCATCGAGCAATAATTCTAGGGGCGTGTATTGAGACTTATAATTCATTTTATTGGAATGTGGCACCCAGTAACCTAAATAGACATAGTTCAATTGCTGTTGTTGTGCATATTCAATTTGCTTCATGATGGCAAAAGCCCCTAATGAGCGGCGATTTTCATCGGGATCAAAAAAGGTATATACCGCAGACAGACCATCATCAAGTTGGTCACAGGTCGAAACGCAGAGCAACTGCTCATCTTTCCACAGTTCCAGAAAAAAACTCTCAGTACAAGTATGGATCAGAAATTTTTCAAACTGGTCATAGCTAGGGGGAAACATATCACCATCGGCATGGCGTTCACGAATGTAACGTTCATATAAAGCATAATGTACATCACCCGCATCTTTAGGTTGAGTAATTTTCACCGTCAGATCTTGATTGCGTTTCCATGCTTTTTTTTGCTTGCTGTTCATTTGAAACTCTTGGACAGGAACACGGCAAGACAGGCATTGACGACATAAATGGCATTCGGGACGATAAACAAAGTCCCCGCTACGACGAAAACCGACACGTGAAAGTTCAGACAAAGTCACGACATCAATCCGATGTGCTGGATCTAGAAAAACCATGCGGGCAGATTTCTTTTCAAGATAACTGCATTCATGCGGTGGTGTGATGTAGTACTGTAAATCATTTAACAGGGACTTCGGGTGATATGAATTCATAAAGATCCCTCTATTGTTTTCATTCGATTAATTGCGAAGATAACGCTATTCTTTTACTTGAAAATACACCCTCTTGATACTTTTTCCAATCGATAGAGGGTTGTTTTATAATATCTTGTAACGATTTTAAATACTCTTGTCGAGAAATTGTACAAGCACCAAGGCTAAGTAAATGATCATTCACCAATTGACAGTCAATCCAAGCCAGTTGGTTTTCTTGTCCAAGCAACATTAAGGTATAGAATGCCATTTTAGACACGTCAGTACGGATACTGAACATCGATTCGCCAAAGCACCCCTTACCGATGCTCACACCATACAGCCCACCGACAAGCTGATCTTGTTCCCAGACTTCAATACTATAAGCATAACCCGCTGTAAACATGTCCAAATAACCTTGAATAATTTCTTCTGAAATCCACGTGTCATTTGCATAGCTGCGAGGGAGCGAACAAGAACGAATGACCGATTCAAAAGCATGATTAATGGTAATTTTATAGTCATGCTTTTTCATATTACGCAGCAAGGATTTACTCGGATGATATTGCTCGGGGCGAATAATGCAGCGCGGCTCGGGACACCACCAGCAAATGGGCTCACCTTCAGAAAACCATGGAAAAAGACCGTGGGTATAGGCTTCAAAGAGGGTAGAAGGGGAGAGGTCTGCGCCAATGCAAATCAGCCCATGTCCTTCTGGATCTGAATCAATTGGATCGGGAAATAAATATTCGGAAGGTGCTAAAGTATGCTGCATGATTGAGTTCTGGGAGTTATTCTTTACGCTATCATACATAAAAAAACCGCCCTATTTGGACGGTTTTAATAGATACAAAAGATTATGAACCTAGTGCATCTAAATATTTTTCAGCATCGAGTGCAGCCATACAGCCTGAACCCGCTGAAGTAATTGCTTGGCGGTAAATGCTGTCAGCTACGTCGCCTGCTGCAAATACGCCTGCAACCGATGTTGCAGTCGCATTGCCAGAGGTACCACTTTGCACTTGAATGTAGCCATCACGTAGGTTGAGTTGACCTTCAAACATACCTGTATTTGGTTTGTGACCAATCGCAACAAATAAACCTTGAACATCAATATCTTGTGTTGATTCATCTTGGGTTGATTTCAAACGAACTGCAGTTACACCCGTTTTGTCACCCAATACTTCATCGACTTGATTGTTCCAAAGGATGCTGATTTTGCCTTCTTTTTCTTTTTCAAATAAATGATCTTGTAGAATTTTTTCTGAACGTAAACTGTCACGACGATGCACAAGCGTCACATGTGAGGCAATGTTAGACAGATAGAGTGCTTCTTCGACCGCAGTGTTACCACCACCGACCACCATGACTTTTTGGTTTTTATAGAAGAAACCGTCACAAGTTGCACAAGCACTGACACCTTGGCCCATGAATTTTGCTTCAGACTCTAAACCTAAATACTGTGCAGTTGCACCCGTTGAGATAATCAATGCATCACAAGTGAACTCTTCCATATCGCCTTTAAGAACAAATGGGCGAACACTAAGGTCAACTTCATTGATGTGGTCATACACGATTTCTGTGCCAAAACGTTCTGCATGGGCTTGCATACGTTCCATGAGTGCAGGACCAGTTAAACCTTCTGGGTCACCCGGCCAGTTATCCACTTCCGTTGTTGTGGTTAATTGACCACCCAATTGCAAGCCAGCAATCAGCATTGGTTTTAAATTGGCACGTGCAGCATAAACTGCAGCACTGTAACCTGCAGGACCAGAACCTAAAATAATTAATCGTGAGTGACGAGCGCTCATTCGCGACATCCTTTTTTTCTTTCAAAATTTATGAAATTATACGTGAAAGTGTATAACAGTTGTGTGTGTTCAATGTGGGTAATATTGATCATGCAAATCGGTTTGAGCTATATAGAATAAAGTTAACAACAAGCCCTCATAATGTTGCATCTTTTTTACGTGAACAGGTGCATAATATCAGGTTTTATTAAGAAACAAATTCAGGTTGTTTTCCAAAAAAACATGAATGAAAAAATGCTTACAGGACAGAGTATGACTGCGGTGTCAGGTGCTTATGCACAGCGCTTAATGATGACATTATTTTTAGTCTCATTTGGGATTTATCTGTTCCTTGCAACAGTCACTTATACACCTTTTGATCCCGGTTGGATGCATATTTCCAGTGATACCCAACAGGTTTCTAATGCAAGTGGTGTCGCTGGAGCATGGATTTCAGATTTATTGTTTGGATTTTTAGGTTGGGCAAGCCTGCTTATCCCACTTTTCTTATTTATTGAAGCGATTCAAGTGTGGTGGCCACGCAGTTTTCTGAACCGACCATTTCGTTATGCTGCTCAATTTTTTATTTTGTTGGCGACAGCAACCTTATTATTTTTATTTTGGGAAGTACCTGCGGATACTTTAGCCAATGCCTCTGGTGGTATTATTGGCTATGAGTTGGGACAAAGCCTGAGCCAACTTCTGACCATCTATGGTGCTGCGCTGTTCTTAATTGTGTTTTGGGTGGTGTTATTTACTTTGGCCTTTGGGGTAAAGTGGAACAAAACATGGGATACCTTGCGAGCTACACCTGCCTATCTTCAAGACTTATTTTATAAAAATGTACCTGAGAGTGAATCTGATTTTGACCGTACCACACCTCAAGTGCAAAAACAGGTGATTGCAGTCGCGCCAAGTAAAGCCTCCAATCAAACTGAATTAGATGATACCAATCCCTCTAAAGCCTCAATTGAGCAACCTTTTATTGCTGGTGCGGCAGCCGAGCGTCTGTTTGATGATATGGTGCATAAAGAATCTAAGTTGAATCAGCTTGATGAATTCGATTTAGACGATGATGAAGAGTTTGAAAAAACCATTGCCAAAGCGCATCAACTTGAACAAGACAGCCAGCGTACCATTGCGACGGGTGAAGTTTGGCGTGCTTTAAATACCCATAATGATCATCTACATAAACAAGATATTGAGGCATTATTAAAAGCCGCTGAAGATGAAACTGTAGTTCCTAAGCATGATTTCAATTCTGTAGTAGAGCGTCAATATCCTGTTGATGTGCAGCTTGAACCTTCTCCAAAACCAGTCAAAAATAATCTTGATTGGGACGATGATGAGATTTTTGATGAGCTACTTGCTGCTGTACCTAGTGGTAAGGTGGCTTCGGATGTACATAGCCCATTCCAACGCAGCGAAGTTCAGGCTATTCAGCCTACAACAACCCCTGATATTGCGGTAGTAGACGCTTCAATTTTGAGTATGTCTGCTGTCGCCGGAGTTACTGCTGGGGCAACAAAGGCACATTTATTGAACGATGAATTAGATCGTTTTCTAGATGATTTTGATGCAGAAGAACAACATGCAGAGTCTGCTGTGGTCGAGCAGCGTACAGCATCGTCTTATGCACAATCATCAGCCTTTGTTCAAACGCCAATACAGCACACGGCTATAGAGGTGTCAGAGCGTTTTACTGAACAGAGCAAAGCTGAGTTATCTAAAGAGGCATTCATTGAAGCTTGGCAAGAAACTGCGGGTAAACCTCAAGAAGAAGATGAGTTTGATTTTGATGCGCCTTTGACGGATGCTTCAGGACGACCCATGTCACGTGCTATGCAGGTCGCACAAAAACGTCGTGATTTATCTACGCTACCCGGATTGGATTTGCTTGATCGTGTTGATCCGAACAAAAAAGTAAACTTCACTGCTGAACAATTGGAACGTCTTTCAGAATTACTCGAAATTAAACTACAAGAGTTCAATGTTAAAGCCAAAGTAATGGAAGCTCAACCCGGACCAGTTGTGACGCGGTTCGAATTGGATTTAGCACCTGGGGTTAAAGCCTCTAAAGTCACCAATATTTCGAAGGACTTGGCACGTTCCATGTCAATGGCTTCGGTGCGTGTAGTAGAAGTAATTCCAGGTAAACCTTACATTGGAATTGAAGTTCCAAATAGTGCACGTGAAATGGTGCGTCTTATCGAATTATTGGAAACACCGACTTATCGCGATCCAGCGGGTTTACTTTCAATGGCGATGGGTAAAGACATTTCCGGTAATCCTGTGATTACCGATTTAGGCAAGGCCCCACATATGTTGGTTGCAGGCACCACAGGGTCAGGTAAGTCTGTTGCTGTGAACTCGATGATCTTATCGATGCTGTTGAAATATACACCCGACCAATTGCGCCTGATTATGATTGACCCTAAACAATTAGAACTGGCCAACTACAATGATATTCCACATTTACTCACCCCTGTCGTAACAGACATGAAAGATGCAGTTAGTGCATTGAATTGGTGTGTGAATGAAATGGAGCGTCGTTACAAGCTCATGTCATTCCTTAAAATTCGTAAACTGGCGGACTATAACCGTAAGGTTGAAGAAGCATTGGCGAATGGGGAAGACCTGATTGATCCGACATGGAAAGCCAGTGACTCTGTTGTGGGTGAGCGTGCACCACGCTTAGCACCGTTACCTTCGATTGTGATTGTGGCAGATGAATTTGCCGATATGATTATGCAGGTGGGTAAAAAAGCCGAGGAAATGATTACACGTTTAGCGCAAAAATCACGTGCTGCCGGTATTCATTTGCTCTTAGCGACCCAACGTCCATCCGTAGATGTTATTACAGGTTTGATTAAAGCCAATATTCCAACTCGTGTTGCATTGCGTGTAAACAGCAAAATTGACTCTCGAACCATTTTGGATGCAGGTGGTGCGGAAGACATGTTGGGGCATGGTGATATGCTGTTTCTAGGGCCTGGTAAAATTGAACCTGAACGTGTGCATGGTGCCTTTATTTCCGATGATGAAGTCAACCGAATTTGTGATGCATGGCGAGAGCGCGGTGATCCAGATTATATTGATGAAATCTTGACTCCATATGATGAAGAGCCAACTTCACGTGGTTTTGAAGATGGTGATGGCAGTTCAGACCGTGATGCCTTGTATGATCAATGTGTGGCCTTTGTTTTAGAAACGCGTAAAGCTTCGACGTCATCTTTACAACGCAAGTTCAGTTTGGGTTATAACCGTGCGGCACGTATTATCGATCAGATGGAAGAAAATGGGATTGTGAGTGCGATGGGTGCGAATGGTAAGCGGGATATTCTCGTCTAGTCTTTATCTACTAAAAGCCTGCTTGAGAGCAGGCTTTTTTATGCGGTTCAATTTAATAATAGAACATGGTTTGTGCCAACTCGATAAAGGCACGTGTTGCAGGACTGATCAGTTTTTGATTGCGGACTGCGAGTCCAATTTCACGTTGTGTATTCGGCAGTAAGGGTCTTTTGACAACATTGGGGTGTAGTGCGAGCAGTTCTGGCGTCATGGCCATATCGGCCACAATCGAAATGCCTTCATGCTGATTGACCATATTCAGAATCGTTAATAACTGCGACAGTTGATATTGAATCTTGGGCTGTATGTCATATTGTTTAAGGAGTTTTTCAATATGCGTCTGGCTACCTGCCTTGGTTAAAATAAAAGGGTAGTGCTTCAGTTGGGTAATATCCACCTGACTCATTTGTGCAATCGGGTAGGAGTTAGGAATAAGGGCAATAAAAATATCTTTAATCAGTGGAAAAGTATCCAATTGATGGCTGGGTAAAACCGCAAATCCAACATCAACCTGTTGGTTTAAAATCCATTGCGTGACTTCATCATCGGTTCCTTCTTCCACAAAAACTTCAATTTGAGGGTATTCAGTCCTAAAAGCTTGCAGTAGTTCAGGTAAAAGATGAATCGATGCGGATGCCCCAAATGAACCGATTCTTAAAGTGCCTTGTTGCAGTCCATGTGTCGCAGCAACTTGCTGTTGCATGACTTGTGCTGTATTTAAAATTTCCTGTGCATGGATGCGAAGTTGCTGCCCAATTTCGGTCAGTACAACACTGTTTTGTTCTCGGCTAAACAATTGTACACGCCAAAAATGCTCCAGACTTTTTATGGCATGTGAAACCGCAGATTGAGAAATCCCGAGTTGCTTGGCTGCGTTGCTAAAACTTTGATGTTTAGCAACCAGTAAAAAAATTTCAAGTTGGCTAAAGGTCATTTGAGGGTATGAGTAAACACTCATTTTATTATGAGGGAGAAGAAGGATTATATTCTGTTTCCAAAATGAGTCAAAGCTGACTGATGTGCAGTAATTGGAATAAATGAATGAACATGATCATGGCACTCTTTCCATTGGTTTTCCTGATAGGAATGGGATATGTGTTTAAGCGGACAGGTTTTTTGCAGGAGGGGTTTTGGGCAAACTCTGAAAAATTAAACTATTTCATTCTTTTCCCAGCTTTATTGTTTAGCAATCTTTCTAACGTAAAGCTAGATTTAGGTTCTATGCTCATGCTTTACATGGCATTGATCGTAATCATTCTGTTGATCAGCATGGTGTTATGGGCACTAAAGTTTTACTTTCATATTCCAGTACATCGTTTTGGGGTTTATATTCAAAGCCAGATTCGATTCAATACCTATATTGGGCTTTCTTTGATGGGCTTAATGTTTGGCACAACAGGCATGCAATTGTTCGCCACGATCATTGCTGTGGCAATTCCATTGGTCAATATTGTTTCGGTTTGCTCATTTACCCAAAGTGCACAGGGACAGTTGCGTTTTACGCTTATTTCTGTTGTGAAGAATCCGCTCATTATCGCTTGTTTATGGGGTATCGCATTTAATTGCTCTGGCTTATTGATGCCAGAGGGCATATCGCAATTATTGAAGTTATTGGCGAGTAGCAGTCTGCCATTAGGTTTAATTTCAGTCGGAGCGGCGTTACAGTTTAGTCAGCTCAAACCTGATTTCGGGCGCGTCATGATGAATAGTGTATCGCGGTTAGTTGGAGTACCTATACTGACTTATTTTGTGGCACAAGGATTTGGCTTAGCGCCATTACATATAGCGGTCTTGGTGGTTTTCTTTGCTTTACCCACAGCGTCGGCATCTTATATTTTAACGCGCTATTTTCAAGGGGACAGTCAACTCATGGCGGCAATTATTAGCTTACAAACCCTTTTATTTGCGTTGAGCTTTCCATTGCTGATGCAACTATTGTTCTAATTTTTTTAGGTTGAAGATCATAAAAAAGCCTACACAAGGTAGGCTTTAAGGCTTAACCAAATTTTGCCAAGACTTCTAAGAATCCATCACATTGGCGAGGGTATTCAGCAATTACATCATGAATCCGTTGACCTTGGGGATTGGTTGCATTGACATTGCGACCATCTGCGACAAATTGAGTTAACAAACGTTCGTAGTCAGTTGGACGCATATGTTTGAATGCGTGGTAAAGAACATGAAAGTCGGCATTAACTCCTGCAGGAGGAAGCTGATTTAAATAGGCAAAAACGCGCTCATCCGACCATTCTTCATTAAACGTTGCTGGCTGAGATAATGCCATCGCAAACTCCTTGGTATATTCTTTTCAAACTAAAAAGGCAAAATAGCTGATGCTATTTTGCCTTGAATCCATTTGATTGACTAATCAGATTTCAGATTATCGCTCTTCAGGCAAATTGATATTCATCTCCAACATTTCAATATTCGCTTCTGAGCGAACAGACATTTGGATATGTTCTTCATCGACCCCACGAACATAGCGGTTGACCACTTGCATGATCTCTTTTTTCATTTGGTCAATTTTATCTTGGCTCAAGCGTTTACCTAAGCCTTGTTCAGAAGCAACAATGACTTTCAAACGGTCTTTTGCCATTTGTGCACTTGAAGGTTTTTCGTCATTACTAAATAATTTACTCCAGAAGCCTGCCATATTTACACTCCAAATAATCGTGCTAACCAGCCTTTTGGTTTGACTGTAATGTGACGGTAAGGACGTTCTTCACCAAGGAAACGTGCAACTAAATCTTCATAGGCCTGTCCAGCTTCTGCTTCATGGAACAAAATAACAGGTTTACCTTCGTTAGACGCTTGTAAAACGCTTTTACATTCAGGCACCACACCCAGTGTAGGTACACGTAAAATGTCTTTCGAAATGTCATCAATGGTGAGCATTTCTTGCTTGTCTGCACGTTCAGGGTTAAAGCGAGTAATACACAAATGTTTGCGTATACGTCCTTCATTCTGTTCTACTTTTTTAGTTTTACTGTCCAACATACCGATAATGCGGTCAGAGTCACGTACTGAAGAAATTTCAGGGTTGGTCACAATAATCGCTTCATCTGCATGGTACATGGCTAGAATTGCACCACGCTCAATCCCTGCAGGAGAATCACAAATAATGTAATCGAATTCTTGAGATAATTCTTCCATTACACGTGCAACACCTTCATCGGTTAACGCATCTTTATCGCGCGTTTGTGATGCCGGTAAAATGTATAAGTTCTCAATATCTTTATCACGAATAAGTGCTTGTTGTAATCGTGCTTCGTTATTTAAAACATTCACAAAATCATACACAACACGACGTTCGCAGCCCATAATAAGGTCAAGGTTACGTAAACCTACGTCAAAATCGATAACAACAGTTTTGTGACCACGAAGGGCTAAACCTGTTGCAAAAGATGCACTGGTCGTAGTTTTTCCTACGCCACCTTTGCCTGATGTTACGACAACAATTTTCGCCACCGAATCCACTCCTGTTATGGTAAATCCCCCCTTTAATTAGCGGGGTTTTGGTGTTTATTTATACATTAAAATTCCAAAGCTTTGAATTCGAGCTCTTGGTTTTCATTTAAATAAATGTGTACGGACTTCTTTACGACATGGGGTGGAATATCATCGGCAACACAATATGTCCCTGCAATTGAAACCAATTCGGCTTCAAGTGAGTGACAGAAAATGCGAGCAGCACTGTTTCCACCAGCACCTGCGATAACTCTACCACGAGCACTGCCATAAATATGTATATTTCCTGAAGCAATTACTTCTGAACCACTATTTATCCCTGCATTGACGATAATATCGCCATGATCTTGGATTAAACATTGGCCTGTTCGTAAGATTTCATCGTGATACGAGGTAATATGTCCAATATTACGTGGAAATGGAGATGCCTTTTGTGTATTTTCGATTGCCACTTCTGGTGCTTGCACCGCAGTTTCAACCACTTGTTCTTGGGTTGCTTTAATACGTTGTAACGATTTACTGTCAGCGGGGAGTACAGGAAATTGAATCGCACGTGCTTCATCACCCAGTAAACCTTCAATCACCGCCATGGGCTGTAAATCTAAATCGAGCAGCAGTTGAATTAGGGCAATCAGCTCTTGTTCAACGGTACTGTCTAAAATCACCAGAGCACCATGCGTTGTGCTGTCTTGAAGTAGTTGGGTCAGTTGTTGACGAATGGCATTATGGTCATTTGTGTCGAAGGTTAATCTACTAAAGTTAACCATTCTACCGGTGATCCGAATATCAGCCATATTTTATCCTTAAGACTTCGAAGCTATTGGTTTTATGCCGAAGCGATGTTGTAAATAGAGCAAATCCTAGAACAAATTCTTTGAATTCTCTAGCCAAGTTTGTAACTTTTTTATCTTAATGCTTATTCTTTAGCTTGATCGAGCTCTTCAAGGTCTTCTAACCACTGTTTCACCTTCACTTGCTTACGAATAGCGTCCAAACTTTCATACACCGCAGACTCAACCAGTTGTTCGAGCGCATGGTTATCAATATTCAATTCACTGACTTTTTCGGCAATAAGCTTATAGGTATGATTGGGTTGTTCAGGGTTACCCGACATCAACGGCTCTAAAATACCGTAGGTAATATTTTCTCCCAAGCGTTGTCCAATACTCTGGATTTGATGCTCAATTCGCCCACCGACAATCGGAATTAAGCGCAATAACTGAGTGAGTTCAGGGGTATCTTCAATGGCTTGATTCACAATGGCGCCAATATTTTGAGCAATCATCGTTTGGCGTTGTCGTAATTCCGTTGCCAGCGATTCCTGCAAAAGCTCGGCCAAAGCTTGTGCAAATAACACCCGATGATGATCGACCAAATCATGAATGATTTTTTTATGGGTTGAACTGGTATTCAGTTCATGTTTTACCCCATCCAATACCGTAATAACCACGCGATCAGAGAGTTCTTCCATAATCACTCGGTAATAAAATTTTGCTCTTTTTTGAATGGATTCGGGAATAACGTTATAACCCAATTCATGTAGACGAAAAATAATAATCCCAGCACGGAATAAACGGAGAAAACGTAGATGCGGAATAATGGCTAAAATTTCATACCAGTGAATAAAGGGGAAAAAGAACCAACGTCGATGATGGCGATAAAGGATGGCAATCACCCAACGAACCACGAGCTCTGTAATTAAAAATAAGATGAACCATGCTTCGGTGGTAATCACCCAAGGATGTAGATGTGTACGATAAAAATTGAGGATTTCATCTAAATGAAGCGAGGTTAAGAACCAGCCGCCAATATTACTCATTAAGAAAAAATTGGCGCATAAGCAGAACAGATTAAAAATAATCAGGAACACCATAAAGGTGTCATAGATCAGATAGAGTTTAAATGACCAACTCTGTGGATCTACACGATGATATTTTGATTTTTTGGTGGAACTGTTCTGCTTCATAGGATTACACCGTACTCATTTCAGCAGTTGTTGAATATTGAGCTTTCATTTGACTAATCAGTTGATCTTTTTCGGTCCAGAGTTGATCGACCCATGCTTGGAAGCGTGCACGATATTCTTCATCATCTTCGTAGTTTCCACCTAAAACCCAGTCAGGAATCTCAATTTTGCGTAAATTCACGGCAATTCGACCCACTTCACCGAACCAGAATTCGCCATAACCGGGTGCACCATCTGGGTAGACAATCGTCATATCGACTAGCGCATCAATTTGATTGCCTAAAATATCGAGGGCGAGGGCTAAGCCACCAGCTTTCGGTTTAAGTAGATTCTGATAAGGTGAGTTTTGTTGCTGATGCTTTTCTGGAGTGAATCGTGTTCCTTCCAAATAGTTCAGTAAGGTAAAAGGCTGGCTCAGTAATTGTTCGCAGGCTTTACGTGCTTCTTCCATATCGCGGGATTTGAGCTCTGGGTTTTGCTCAATTTCTTGTTTGGTATGCCGCTTCATCATCGGGAAGCCTAAAATTTTAAACGCTTGTCCAACAAAGGGAATAAAAATAAGTTCCCACTTGGTAAAGAAGCGGGTCAGGGGCATACGCGTGAGTCCAAAATATTGATTCACTGTCGTGTCGACCCAACTTTGATGATTACAGGTCATTAAATAACGACCTTGCATGCTTAAGTCGAGATCCTCATCGACCGTAATGTCCCATTTTAGATGGGGTAAAACATGATCAATCAACCAGTTATTGACCCCAAGCCAGCTATTGGTAATTTTAATATTGGTTTTATCTACTTTTTCTGATTGTTTAAATAGTTTGGTTAAACCAAGCGCAAGTACAGGCGGCCCATGAAAAAAAGTGCTGCCCGTCATGACAGAGCCAACAGTTAGTCCACGTGTGATTTTTTTTAATATGGGTTGTTTGTTTGCTTGAGATGACATATAAAAAATAATCCTAAGTAAAATCATCCATTATCGTTATTGAATATAGTTGCAAATTCTGAAAATAAAACAAGCGTTGTGTTTGGTAAATTATCCTTCATGATTTATTAAACATGTAGGGAATGTGATGAATGCACATTCAAAGTTAGAATTAATTATTACAAAATGTAACCATACAAGCTATTATTTACAAAAGATCAATGGTCTAAGTCCTATTTTTAGGCGACCATTTCAAGCATAAACAAAACACACAAATGGAGGCATGTCATGCGTGCACTATTAATTTCATCAGCAGTAGCAGGGGCGTTGGTTCTTTCAGGTTGTCAATCTACTGGCACTGGTATGGAATATGACAAAGCGGCAATCGGTGCAGGTCTCGGTGCATTATTGGGTGCAGGTCTTGCATATTCAAATGCAGACAAAGATAAAATGGGTCAAGCCGCTGCAATTGGTGCCGTAGTGGGCGGTGGTGCAGGTCTATTATTGGACAAAAAAGAGAAACGTCTTCGTGAAGAACTTGCGGGTACTGGCGTTGATGTAGACCGTAACAAAGATGGTTCGATTAATTTGGTAATGCCAAGTGTTACGTTCGCAACCAACTCTTCTACCATTCAACCGCGTTTCCAAACAGCATTGAATGATGTTGCACGTGTATTACGTGAAGATGGTACAGCCAACAAACTTGCACTTGTAATTCATGGTCACACAGACAACACAGGTACAGATGCGATTAACAATCCATTATCTCAAAACCGTGCAAACTCTGTAATGGGCTATTTATCATCTCAAGGGATTGCAAGCTCACGTATGACTGCACGTGGTTATGGTTCTACTTCACCAATCGCGAGCAACGATACTGCTGCGGGCCGTGAACAAAACCGTCGTGTAGAAATTACAGTGTATGAAACAAAATAATTAATATTTTGTTTGCTTAGAAATCATTGAGTTTCGGAAAAGCCACCTTTAGGTGGCTTTTTTTATGAACAGATAATCGTCATTTTAGGTTAGGCATCTGGGGGTTTGATGTCTATAATCTAGTTCGGATTAAAAAGAGGAAACACTATGTCGCTGGCAAGTCAGTTAAACGACAAGCAACTTGAAGCCATGAAATATACTCAAGGGCCCTTGTTAGTACTTGCAGGGGCTGGTTCGGGTAAAACCTCAGTCATTACCCGTAAAATTGCTTATTTGGTGAAACATTGCGGTATTCCGGCTTATCGCATTACTGCGATGACTTTTACCAACAAAGCTGCACGCGAAATGAAAGAGCGTGTGACAAAGTTGTTGTCACGTGAAGAAGCAAAAGGGCTATCGGTTTCGACCTTTCATACCTTCGGTCTAAACATGTTACGTTTAGAGCTGAAACACACGCCATTAAAAAATAATTTTTCTATTTTAGATGCAGATGACTGTAAGCGTATTTTGATGGACTTGATGCACCGTGACAATTTATCTGGTGCTGAAAGTAAAGAGCTGATTGCCAAAGCCATGAAGATGATTTCAGACTGGAAAAATGATTTGATTCCACCTGAACAGGCGCACATTACCTGTGAAACTGCTGAAGATGTTCAGTTTGCACACTTGTATCAACTGTATGAGCGTAATTTACGGGCGTATAATGCAGTGGATTTTGATGATCTGATTGTGATGCCAACGCGCTTGTTGCAAGAAAATCAAGAAGTACGAGACCGTTGGCAAAATCGCATTCGCTATTTGTTGGTCGATGAATATCAAGATACCAATACAGCACAGTATATTTTGGTGAAACTCTTGGTCGGTGTGATGGGACAGTTTACAGCTGTAGGTGATGATGACCAATCGATCTACGCATGGCGTGGTGCCAAACCAGAAAATATGGCTTTGCTGAATGAAGATTTTCGCAATTTAAAAGTGATTAAACTGGAACAGAACTATCGTTCGACCAGCCGTATTTTAAAAGCGGCGAATACTGTAATTGGTAACAATCCGCATATTTTTGATAAAAAACTTTGGTCAGATAAAGGTCATGGCGAAGTGATTCGTGTCATCACTTGTCGTAATGATGATGATGAAGCAGAACGGGTCGTTAAAGATCTGATCACACATAAGTTGATGAATGGAAAAAATTGGAAAGATTATGCCATTTTATATCGGGGTAACTTCCAAGCACGTATTTTAGAGACACAACTGCGTCAAATGCAGATTCCATATAAGTTATCTGGCGGTCAGTCCTTCTTCGCCCGTGCAGAAATCAAAGACATTATGAGTTATCTGCGTCTGATTATTAATCCTGAAGATGACAGTGCTTTTTTACGTATTATTAATACGCCAAAACGTGCCATTGGCCCTGTTACTTTAGAAAAGCTCGGTTTATTTGCACAAGAAAATCATTTGTCTTTATTGGCAGCGGCAGGTGACCAACGCTTGACCATGGCAATTCCGAAAAAGGCCACCACGCAGTTGGCTGAATTTGCCGAATTCATTGCTAATTTTACGCGTGAATTGCTAGAAGATGATGAACCAGTACCGATTATTCGCCAAATGATGTTTGAAGCAGGTTATATCGACTATATCAAAGAATCTGCGGCTACACCTGCACAGGAAAAAACCAAGCTCGACAATATTGAAGTGCTATATAGCAGTATTCAGAGTTTGATTAACCGTGCAGAAGATGTCGATGAGCGCAATATTGAGAGTGTAATTCGCAAAATGGTGTTGCTGGATATGTTGGAGCAACAACAGGAAGAAGAGGACACCGATAAGGTCAATTTGTTGACACTGCATGCTTCAAAAGGCTTGGAATTTCCATTCGTGTATTTGATTGGTCTAGAAGAAGAGCTACTGCCACATAAAAACTCGATTGCGGCTGAAACAGTCGAAGAAGAACGCCGTTTGATGTACGTAGGAATTACTCGAGCACGTCAAGGTTTAACCATTACCTTGGCCGAGCAACGTAAAGCGGGTGGGCAAATGCGTCAAATGACTCCAAGCCGCTTTTTAGATGAATTGCCACAAGATGAATTGGAGTGGTTGGGACGCAAGAAAAAGCTCGCGGGCAATGTTGATCCGAAGCAGCAAGCACAACACTACCTCGAAAATTTACGCGCTTTAATTAAGCGTTGATTGTGATATTAATTTTGAAACAGTAGGAAACAATATGAAGGTTCAAGTTAAAGTTCTAGATGCACGTTTAGGACAAGAATGGCCTATGCCAACTTATGCGACGCAGGGTTCAGCAGGTCTGGATTTACGTGCATGTGTGACTGAACCCACTGTGATTGAACCGGGTCAAACGGTACTGGTTAAAACAGGTTTAGCTATTTATATCGAAGATACGGGTTTTGCAGGTTTAATTTTGCCTCGCTCAGGCTTAGGGCATAAACACGGTATTGTTTTAGGTAACCTTGTGGGTTTGATTGACTCAGACTACCAAGGCGAGCTTATGGTATCAGTATGGAACCGTGGTCAAAATGCATTTACCTTGGAACCAGGTGAACGTTTAGCACAATATGTACTTGTTCCTGTGGTACAAGCAGAATTTGAACAAGTGGATGAATTTGTGGCGACTGAGCGTGGTGCGGGTGGCTTTGGGCATACAGGTAAAAACTGATGTTGATATGAAAGAGCCTTTGGGCTCTTTCATTCTGAAATATAAAAGATTTTATTTAATTTCACTTTATAAGTTGTCAACAACACTTAAATAGTATTAACAGTTCAATTCTATTCAGATATAAACTAGAAATATTTTAAAACGTTTACGTTGTATGAATAAGACGAATTTTTAAAGTATTGGTTGGGTTCAGAAGTTACAAATATATGAATATTCAACAACCTATATTTCCATGGCAGGTCTTTCGCGCCTATGATATTCGTGGAAAAGTAACGTTATTAACACCCGAATTGGTTGAAGCGATAGCCCATGGTCTGGCCTGCCAGTACCAACAAGCCGCTCAGACCAAAGTGGTGATTGGCTATGATGCTCGACTGAGTAGCCCAGCTTATGCCCAAATAATACAAAAAATATTTGAAAAGAAAGGGTTTCATGTTGTGAATGTGGGTTGTTGCTCTAGCCCAATGCTGTATTACTCTGCGCGTCAATTTGCAGGCAACGGTATTATGGTGACTGCAAGTCATAATCCGAAAAGTGACAATGGCATCAAGTGGATTATGCAAGGTGAACCGCCGTGCCCTGAAATGATCCAACAAGTGGGTTATGTCGCGAGTTTACAGTTTTCTCCTCAACGTAAAGTCCCTTTAAGCAATGTTCAGCATCAATTTGATGTGGACTACTGTTTGCGGTATCAGCAAGCCATCTTAGACGATATTCAACTGAAACGTTCTTTCCATGTGGTGATTGATGGTTTACATGGTTCGGCAGGGCGCTGTGCCGTTTTGGTTTTACAAAAGTTAGGTTGTCAGGTAACAGCACTGCGTTGTGAATCCAATGGAGAATTCCCCGATCATGCGCCAGACCCGTCGCAAGCGAGACATTTAACGACATTAACCGAAACAGTTCGAGAGCAACACGCAGATATTGGCATAGCGCTAGATGGGGATGGCGACCGACTGGTATTGGTCGATGAACATGGCAGTATTATTGGTGCAGATCGCTTATTGTCTTTATTTGCCGAAATGTGCCTTGCTACGCATCCTCAGCATGAAGTGGTATTTGATGTGAAATGCTCGACCATGGTACGTAATACGGTGCATGAATTGGGTGGGCAAGCCAAAATGATTCGTACAGGCAGTAGCTTCTTAAAGACATATCTCATGCAATCATGTGGAAAGGCGGTGTTTGGTGGGGAATATGCTGGACACTACGTATTTAATGATGGTCGTGGTTTTGGTTATGATGATGGCTTATATGCCGCATTACGTGTACTTGAATTTTTAAGTCAATCTCCAGATTTCACGCTTTCACAAGCACTAGCCAAATATCCTGAGCGTTGTAGTACCGAAGATACCTATATCAGTACTTATAGTGCTGACCCTAAATTATTATTGGCCGATATCGAAGTCCAGAGCCATCACATCGCTGCTCAATTGAGTAAAATTGATGGTGTACGGCTTGATTTTGAAGATGGTTTTGGCATTATTCGAGCATCTAATACTGGCGAATATTTTACTGTTCGTTTTGATGCCGATAATCCTGCTCGTTTAAATGATATTCGGCAATCATTTGTTTCCATGTTAAGTGATCGATATCCTAAAATCGCACACGACATTTTAAATGCTCATTGAGGAGAGAGGCGAATGCCACATCAGCAGACTGGCATCGACAAAGCACAAATTTTGACTGAAGCTTTGCCGTATATTCAACGTTTTTCGGGTAAAACGCTGGTCGTAAAATATGGCGGCAATGCAATGACCGACCCAGAGCTAGAAAGCTCTTTTGCACGTGATATTGTGTTGTTAAAAACCGTAGGTTTAAACCCGATTGTTGTGCATGGTGGTGGCCCTCAAGTTGACTCTTTCCTAAAACAATTGGGTCGTGAGTCTGACCGTATTGATGGTATGCGTGTAACTGACCCTGCTACCATGGAAGTGGTAGAAATGGTGTTGGGCGGCAGTGTGAATAAATCTATTGTGAACCTAATTAACCAACATGGCGGCCGTGCCATTGGTTTAACAGGTAAAGATGGCAATTTAATTCGCGCACGTAAATTGTTGATGCAGAAAAACCAAGAAGATGGTTCGGTAAAAGAAATCGATTTAGGTTTAGTGGGGGAAGTCGTTGGTGTGAAAACTGATGTACTGGAAATGTTTACCCAAAGCGATTTTATTCCAGTCATTGCCCCATTGGGTGTCGATGATCAAGGTAATACCTACAATATCAATGCTGACCTTGTAGCAGGTAAAGTGGCTGAAGCACTGGGTGCAGAAAAGCTGATTTTACTCACCAATATCACAGGGGTATTGGATGAAAATAAAAACTTACTCACGGGCTTAACCACGCAGGAAGTCGATCGTCTGATTGAAACAGGCGTGATTTACGGAGGCATGATTCCAAAAGTGGGTTGCGCCTTAGATGCTGTAAAAGGTGGTGTAGTGAGTGCACATATTGTGGATGGTCGTGTTCCACATGCAACCTTGTTGGAAATCTTTACCGATCATGGTGTGGGCACATTGATTACCAATCGCGTCAAACACTAATCCATTCGGTTTATCTCGTGTTTAAAGCCAGTCCTTAAGGGCTGGTTTTTTTATTGTGCAGATTATTTAACAGCCGTCATTTTTTGGTCATTGTATTGTCATCTGCATTGCCTAGTGTATGAAAAAAGCCAGAAGAGCGCATAACAATGTTTGAAAAGCTGAATCTATATCGTCAAAACTTTACCTCTCCATTACAAAAAAAAGCTGAAAAACAAACTCATCAATACCGCTTTGAATGGGTGGAAGATTTAAAACAATTACATGAAGTCCAGAAATTCCGCGCAGCACAATTTTCCCAACAATTCGGAATTACATTCGATCAAGACATCGATCAGGATTTGTATGATTTTGGCTGTGAACATGCAATATTGCGTGATAAATACAGCAATGAAATTGTGGCCTATACACGTTTAAAACTCTTACAAGGACAAGATTTAGCACAGAGCTATAGCGCGCAAGAATTTAAAATTCTTGATGAGCTTGGACATTTATCCAATATTGTAGAAATTGGACGAACTTGTGTGCATCATCGCTATCGTTCTAGTCGCGCCTTATCCATTTTATGGCTCAATCTCGTTCCTAAAGTCCTTTGGGAAATGCGGGCGAAATATTTGATTGGCTGTGTCAGTATTCGCCTACAAGGCAATCAGGCGCGTGCGTATTATACGCATCAATATTTAAAACAACTCAGCCCAACGCAGACTTGTGCAATTCAACCGCAAGTGGCATATGAGCCGACACATCCTGAATACAGTTTTGCACAAGATGAAAAAATTCCCAAATTGTTTGATGTGTATCTAAAAATGAATGCCAAGCTATCACAGCAGGCATTTTATGATCGTGAATTTAATTGTCTGGATTATTTTGTTCTGCTTGAAGTGAATAAAATGGCGAAGAGTTTTGTCATGAAAAAACAGATTCAGCGTTAAGCATTAAAATTACTGAACCTAGCACAGATTAAGATTTACAAGCCTTACCGTCGTCATGCACAATAAACCCATAATCTATTAAAGTGTTTATAGTTGCTTATGTGCCAGTTGCTCGGAATGAATTGTGCGACCCCAACGGATATTACGTTTTCTTTCCGTGGTTTTTCACAGCGTGCGGGCATTACTTCAGATCATTGTGATGGCTTTGGTATTGCTTTTTTTGAAGACAAAGCTTGCCGTTTATTTGTGGATAATCAGTCTGCGGTTGAATCGCCAATTGCGGAATTGGTACGGAATTATCCGATTAAATCACGCAATGTGATTGCACATATTCGTAAAGCGACTCAAGGCAAAATTAACTTAGAAAATTCACATCCGTTCATGCGTGAGCTATGGGGGCGTCAATGGATTTTTGCCCATAATGGTGACTTGCTTGATTTTGATCCACCATTAACTGGACACTTTACTCCGATTGGCAATACGGACAGTGAACGCGCATTTTGTTTTCTACTAGATCAATTGGTCGCTAAATTTGGTTATGTCGAACCATCTTTAACCCAAGTGTTTGAGTTACTCTTAGAAATTGCTCCAAAAATTGCAGAACACGGTACTTTTAACTTTTGCTTATCCAATGGTCAGGCATTATTTAGTTACGCCATTACCAAATTGCATTGGTTGGTACGTGAATACCCATTTAAGCCAGCACAGTTAATTGACCTCGATGTCGAAGTCGATTTTAGTCAAGTGACCACTCCTGAAGATCGTGTTGCCGTCATTACGACTGAACCGTTGACGCAGAATGAAGTTTGGCAGGCATTTCAACCAGGCGAAATGATTTTATTTCAATATGGACAACCCGTTCAGCGTGCATTTACTCAGGTAGAGCGCTTAGTGCGTGAACAAGCCAATCCGACTTTAAAACGAATTACCCGCGCTGATCAGTATTAATCAGCGCGCGAGAATTGCATTCGTGTTGATGTTTTATTGTTAAAATTAACATTTTCATAATTAAAGAAAAAATAATGTTTACGGTTAAAAAATATCTTATTCTTTTAATCGGGTATAAAGCAATTAATATATATTTATCATCATCTTAGTCTGTTTATAACGCTAAAAGCTTGAATCCAGAGTAATTTACTTGTTTTTTATTTAAATTTAATACCGTTACTATCTTTTTCCAGTAATGAATAATGAATGTTAAATGGGGGCGTATGAAGATGAAATGGGTTCCAGAGTATAATACTGGTATCGACGTGATTGACGATCAGCATAAGCGAATCCTTGATTATATTAATGAAATTGATGACATTGCTCTTCACACAGACCGTGATCGCATTAAACAGATTCTCGATAATATTATTGATTACACCCAATCTCATTTTACTTTTGAAGAATCCTTGCAAGAGGAAGCGGGCTACAAATACCGTGTGCCGCATAAACGTGTGCATGACTTATTTATTAAAAAAATTGAGTCGTATCGTGACCGTTTTGAAATGGGACATTCTATTGAGGCTGAATTACATGAAGTCTTAGCGAAATGGTTAATTAACCATATCCAACACGATGATGCCGATTATGTTGGTGCTGTTAAAGAAAACATGATGGGAATTATTAAAGAAAAAGAAAAGAAAAAGGGCAAGAATTGGTTTGCTCGCTTCTTCTCTTAAGTACAGTAGGGCCTAGAATTCAGCAAGGACATGCTGTGCAAAAGAATTAAAAAGTTAAAAAAAGAAATAAAAGCATTGGCGCAGCAAGCCATCGAATGCGGTGGTTTGCTTTTCTTTTTGATTTTCACGCATGAGAAAGGCAAAATAGCGATAGATTTTTATTAGGAATGCATCATGCAGGACAATGCTATGTCACGATGGTTATCGCCGCTGATGGCTTTTTGTTTGTCATTTATCATTATTGCCACTGTGGCACCTATAGTGGGAATACAAACAGAGCGTCAACTCGATTTCTGGTTGCTTTGGTTAGGCACTATGTTGGTTTTGGCTTTGCCAATTTGCTATTTAGAAATTGCTTTAGCAAAACGTTCGAAAACTACAGCATTAAATGCACTGTCTAATTTAACACGTGATGCGGATGCATCTCCAAGATGGCGTCTAGTTGGCTGGATGGCGGTGGTGTTTATTCCATTTCTAGCGGGTGCGATGTTATTTAGCGTAAGCCAATATAGTACACAGTGGTTCATTCAAGGATTTGCACCACAATACGTTTTTGTGGGTACAGCTGTTGCAGCGGTAATTCTCTCATTGGCTCCGCGTTTAGTTCTTGCTGTGATTACGGCATTGGGCGTCATTGCAGCGCTGATTTTTTCACAAGTGAGTGGAGTGGCTTTACCTGCTTGGCAAATGACCGCACTTGAATTTGGAGAATGGGGCAGTGCGACTGTATTGGCATTGGTTGCGAGTGGTTTAGGCTTAGGGCTGTATTGGCAGACCAGTTTAGTCCAAGCTAAACAAGATACTGCTGCAAGTAAAACCGTATTGCCGATTTGGATTGCCCAGTTGCTTGCCGTGTTGGCATTTGCCTATTTTGCTGTAGCAGCACAATTACCTGTGATTGCTTTATTGGTCGCCACTGTTGCAGGAGCGGCATTACTGCTACAACTGGCACGTGAACAACTGGCACAACGTCAGATGATTATGGTTGTACAATGGGCGATCATTGTAGCGGCAGTTTTGGTGTGGGCAATTCCAGAAATCACTCCAGTTTTTCATATGGTCTTGCTACTCTGGGGCTTAGTGATTTGTTTGATTTATGCGGTCTTTGCGGGTTGGATCATGAAAATCAGCCATTTACGCAAAGCCATGAATTTTAGTAACGAGCTGTTTTACAATGTTTGGCGTATTGCGGTGCGTATTGTACTCCCACTGTCGATCATTCTTGCAATTGTGTCGGTATTAGGGCAATTGATCTGATGACGGAGCAAGCCAAAGTGTGGGTGGCCTATGCGACCTCGGAACAACAATTTCATCTGGAAGTTCCCTTTCAATCGGGTATGACGGCATTAGATGCAATTGAGCAAAGTGGAATTCGAGAGCAAATTGAACTACCCGAAATTTTGCAGTTGGGGATTTTTGGTGTACGTCTGCAAGAACCTACACAATTGCTGCAAACAGGTGATCGGGTTGAAATTTATCGAGCGTTGACCATCAATCCAAAGGATATTCGACGTAACCGTGCAGCCAATAACCCTGTGGGACGCTATGCCAAAGGCAATCGCTTTAAACAATTGAAATGATATGAAAAACCCCTCAATGAGGGGTTTCTTTTTATTTTAAAGCGTCTATAGTGGTGGCGCAGTTAAAATCGCTTCTTTCGATCCAGGTAAACCAGGTTGTGATTCTGGAATCGTTTCTAGACCCTCAATTTTGTTCACAATACCGTTTTGATCGAAGTAAATTTTCAAATGCTGACCATGCGCTGCTGGGATCTTGGCTTTTTTAGCATAAGTTCCTGGGATATAATTGTAGACGTAGTCCCATCGTAATGGATTCAATGGATCTGTAATCGTTGGACTACCGAGTAAGAAACGCACTTGTTGGTGACTCATGCCGACTTGGATTTTTGAGGCTTGGGCTTGTGTTAATGGTGTTCCTTGAGGAATATCTACTTTATAAACGCCCAAGGTCGAACAGCCCGCGAGCAGTGAAGTGACGAATAACGTCAACATGATTTTTTGCATTTTGCTACACTATCCCAAATTAATTTTGATGCATTTGATCCACGGATAGATCATACTGCATCTTAACTTTGTTGCATATTCCAACTTTAAATTTGTTGAGAGAGACCTTTTTACATGCCTATTTCAAACCAAGACTTACGCAAAGCTGGACTTAAAGTTACACTTCCACGAATTAAAATATTAGAATTATTAGAAAATTCAAAACAACATCATTTAAGCGCGGAAGATATCTATAAGACTTTACTCGAACAGGGTGAAGATGTCGGTTTAGCAACTGTTTATCGCGTGTTAACGCAATTCGAAGCTGCTGGTATTATTCAGCGTCACCATTTTGAAAATAATCATTCAGTTTTTGAAATTATGCAAGATGATCACCACGATCACCTTGTATGCCAAAACTGTAATAAAGTTATTGAATTTACTAACGAAGTTATTGAGCACGAACAACATACAGTGGCTGAAAAGCATAAGTTTACCTTAACAGGTCATTCATTAAATCTGTATGGCTACTGTGATGAACAAGAATGTCAGGATGCATTACGTAAAAAGTAATGTAACTTAATGACTGAGTGAACATAAAAAGGCTTCTTAATGAAGCCTTTTTTATTGTTTGATGGAGCAAATTTTAAATGGGCAGAAGGTTACGCATAGGCAATTAAGACACAATTTGAATACGGCTAGAACCAGAACCTATTGGCTGTACCTGAATTTGAACAGGAATGCGCTCATGCATTTCTTGAATATGAGAAATGAGAACCACTTTGCGTCCTTGGTTTTGTAATTGGTCAAATGCATTCATCACCATGTGTAAAGATGATGCATCTAAAGTGCCAAAACCCTCATCAATAAATAGCGATTCAATTTTCATGGAACCTGCTGCCATATTGGCAATTGCCAAGGATAAAGCCAATGCGGTCAGAAAGGATTCTCCCCCTGAAAGTGAAGCGACAGAACGGGTTTCACCATCCATATCATGGTCAATAATGGCGAGACTGAGCGAGTTATCCAAGCGTTTTAGGGTATAGCGCTGTGACAACAGCGCCAATTGTTGGTTGGCATACTCGATTAAAATATCGAGGTGATATTGCTGTGCCAAATCGCGGAATTTTTTTCCTGTTGCATCACCCATCAAGCCTGAAATTTTAGCCCAACGATGTTCCTGTTGCTGAATTTGTTGTATTTGGGCTGCGAATTGTTGCTGTTTGGCTAAATTTTGCTGATGTAATTCCAGTGACAATTTGAGTTGATCACGGTGTTCTGTCAGTTGTTGTAATTGAGCTGTATTTTGCTCAAGTAACTGCAACAATTGATCGTGATTGGTTTTGGATTGATATTGCTGATGTTCATGTAATTGGCTTTGCAGTGTTTTCAATGCATAGGCCGCTTCGCTCAATTGACGATCTGCCTGTTGCAGGGATAAACGCAGTTGTTGTTCCTGAGTTGAGGAAATCGCAAGCAGCGTTTTTAAGCGTGGCTCGGAAAATTCACTATGCTGCGTTAACCACGTTGAAATTTCTGTTTGAGCTTGCTCCAGTGCATGGAGCTGTTGCTGCTGTTGTGCTTTCAATTGTTCTAGCGCATTTTTGTGTTGTTCGAAGTTTTGACGCGCCTGTTCAAAACTGAGTTTGAGTTGTTGGTATTGTTGTTGTAGCTGTTGACGTTGTTGATCATGCTGCTGAAGCCATTCATTGGCTTTAAGCTCGGTTGAGCCAGTCATCTTGATAATGAGTTGCTGTGCTGCTTCAGAATTGTGCTTGCCTTTGGCTTCAACCTCTTTCAGTTGTTGCACGAACTCGATGTGCTGAACAGTCAAACTGCCGAGATTTACTTTGAGAATATTCAGTTGTTGTTCAGTTTGTTCTTTTTGCTTATTTAAGCGATCACGCTGTTCAATTTGCTGCGTACGTTGTTGTAAATACTGCATTGTTTGTTGTGCCGTAGACAGAGGATGCTCGACCCACGCAGCTTGTTCATGTGGCGCTAGACAATCAATAATCTGCTGAATTTGCTGTTGCCATTGCTGTACAGACGCCAGTTGATGGGTGTTGTATTGAATGTTTTGTGTCAGTTGCAACTGATCTTTATGTGCTTGATTGAGCCGTTGCAAATCAAGTTCTGCCTGCTGTTTAAGCTGCGTACTTTCTGCAAGGCAATGTTGTAGTGTGGCTAAAATTTCCTGTTGAGGATGAGTTAAATCTAGAACTAGCTCGGATAGTGCGAGATGTTGTTGTAACTCATTTTTTTGTCGATCAGATTTTTCATTGAGCTGTTGTATCGAATGCTGCAGTTGGATGTGCTCAGTGCCAATTTGAGTCAGTTGTTGTTGAGCCGTTTGCCACAGGCGCAGACATAATTGTTCCTGTTGAATCGCTTGTTGTTCTTGCTGTTCTTGCAGTTCATACAATGCTTTCGAGACTAGATTTTCATCATCACGATAAGGGTGCTCTGTACTGCCACAGACAAGGCAGGCTTCGCCTTGTTTTAATGCGGCACGTAAATGTTCAATATTTTCGGTATGTAACAAGCGCTGTTGTTGTAAGAAACTTTGTAATTTTTCTCGTTCCTCTTTTGCAGATTGAAATTCGATTTCTGCTTGTTTGGTGCTTTGCTGGAGTTGTTGCTGCTGTTGTTCAATGCTGTGTAATTTGTCTTTCAGACTCTGGATTTCATTGGTTAAGGCAAAGAAATACTCCAGTTTTTGCTGAACTGAATCCAGTTGGTTGAGTCGAGTGAGTTGTTGCTCTTTGTTTTTCTGTTGTTTTTCTCGTTGCGTTTCAATTTGAGCCATCGCTCCAAATTCTGCGACTAATTTTTGTAGCAGAATTTTGTCTTGATCAAGCTGTTGCTGTGCTTGCGTAATATTGCCTAAAGTTTTTTCAACTTTTTGATAGTGTTGAATAAATTGCTTGAGTTGCTGAAGATGAGCATTTAAACCTTGATCTAAAGTTGCAAACTGATCGCTATTTTGCAGTTGATTTGCACAGAATTGCTGTTGTGTGATCAAGTGTTGTAATTGTTGTTCAAATTGCTGTTGCTGTTCGTGTAAAGGCTGCTGTTGTATATCCAGTTGTTGCAAACGACTTTTGGTCTTTTTATATTCATCGGCAATATAGTCTCGTTCTTGTACATATTTACGGACATCACCCAGTTCTTGCTGATGTTGCCGTTCGAAATCTTGTAACTGATGCAATGCAGTTTCAGCTTGGTTAAACTGATTTTTCTCTTGTTCAAATTGAGTGACTAGGGCAGTAAAGTGCTGTTGTTGTTGCTGAATTTGTGGTTCAAGCTGTTGCAGGCTGTTTAGAATTTGTTGTTGCTGAAATACGACGGGACGTATCGCAGAAAAAGTTTCGAGATGGCTCAGTTGTTGGCGATCTTGCGCTAAAGCTGTATGTGCTTGCAGTTGGGTTTCATGCTGCTGCTGTTTAAGCACAATATCTTGTTCCAATTTATATAGTTGTGTAAACCATTGCTGTTGTTGAAGATACTGTGATTTTTCCTGCTCGAGTGTTTGATAATTCTGTTGTGCAGTTTCATATTGAGTGCGTAGTGCTGTAATTTCTTCTTCGGAGCGAATTTCAATATGACCTAAGACATTTTCCAGTTCTTTACGCTGCGTCGCAATCGATTTGGTTTTTTCATAAGCCAACTGTCCAATTTTACCGAAAATACTGGAATTGGTCAGATATTCCAATAATTCGCCCCGTTCATTGTCACGGGCTTTTAAAAAAGCAGTCACTTCAGACTGTGCCAATAACACAGCACGGGTAAATTGCTCAAAACTGAGTTGGGTAATCTGTTGAATATGGGTTTCTACCGCTTTATTTTTATCGGCAACCACCACATCGTCAGTTAAGCATTTTAAATAGCGTTGTACATTTTGTAGTTTGCCCGAAGCACTTTCACGTGCACGTTTGACTTCCCAACGTGCCAAATAACATTTTTGGTCTTGTGCGATAAAACATAATTCGGCAAAACCGTGCCCTGTGCCACGACGCAAAACCGTGAGTGGCGAATTGGTCAGTAATTCTGAGCCATCGCTATCCAGCAATTTACCATCACTGTCTTTGAGGCGTGGAATTTTATTGAATAGCGCTAAACACATGGCATCTAAAATAGTAGATTTCCCCGCACCCGTTTTACCTACAATGGCAATTAAACCTGCACTGGCCAGTGGTTCAGCATCAAAATCAATCAGATGTTCACCCGCGAGAGATGCCAGATTTTTAATTCGAATAGATAAAATTTTCATGGCAACCCTTTAACCGTTCTGTTCATCTTCTAAAGTTTTTTCTGCTTCGTGCACCAAACTCATAAAGTCATTTAGGACATCATCATCGGCAGCATAACCTTGTTTCTGCCATACATTTTGGAAAAGTTGTGCTGGGGTCGGCGGTTCAAGCTGTATGCTTTGCACATTCGAGGCATCTTGTTCTGAAGATAAATATTGGCGTGAAATTCGGACTAAACGATAGCGACTTTCAGGCAATGCCTGTTCAAATTGCTGACGTAAATTGGGAGGAGGCGGTGTCAAGCTATGATATTCAATGTCGACATATTCACGTTGATCAATATCCTCAATTTCACCTGTCGCTAAATTGCTAAGTTGTTGCAATACATCATGCATTTCGCCGCGAATGCGATGGAGAGCAATACTGCGCGGAATAGGCAATACTTCAAGCTGTAAGCATTCTGAGGGAGCGAGTTGCGGATCGATGGTAATTTCTAAGACTTGGTGTTTGTAATTGACTTCACTAAAAGACAGGGGAATAGGCGAGCCACTATAACGAATATGGTCTTGTCCAACTTTTTGTGGTTTGTGTAAATGACCTAATGCCACATAGTCAATCACGTCATCAAACAGTGCTGTTGAAAGTGCTTCTTCATTACCAATAATAATCGGGCGTTCTGAGTCCGAGGTTTCTGCACCTTGCATATGGGCATGCGACATCAGGATTAAGGCTTGATCGTTCGTTTTACGTTGTTTAGCTTCGGCAATGAGCTGTTGGTGTAAATGGGTGATGGCAGTTTTGCTGTCACTGGTCTGTTCATTGATTCCTGTAATTTCGGCAGGACGTAAAAATGGCAGGCTTAAGCACCAAGCCACAATCTGCTGTTGTTCATCATAAATTGGAATGAGTAAACGATTTAAATCGAGCTGTCCTTCGGTATTTTTATGAATGACCCCAACGGCTTTGGCATTGTATTTAGACAGCAGTGGCTCCACTTGTTCAATACGATAACCTGAGTCATGGTTCCCTGCAATCATGAGGGTTTGCATGTGCGGAGCCACCGAATGTACATCTGCCAAAAATTGATAAAGTTGTTTTTGTGCACTGGATGCGGGGTTAATCACATCAAAAATGTCCCCCGCAATGAGTAGGGCATGTGGCTGTTTTAATTTAATTTGACTGACTAACCACGTTAAAAACTGTTCGTGTTCATACTGACGGGAGTGGTTATAAAAAAATTGTCCCAAGTGCCAGTCAGAAGTATGAAAAAAGCGAACAGTCATGTGATCTCAAAGCGTGAAAATACCGTGTATAACTTAGCATATTTTACATGCCCAGAGATGCTGTAGATGATTAAGGCGACGGTTTTAGTCGCAAGAAAATCATCCTTTAAGCCGCGTTTGAATCGAGTTGTACCAAGCCAAAAGTGTTGTGATCTGGGTCGATGAAATAACCTTGCCAGCATTTATTTGGAATAGCGAATTTGGGCATGGCTTCTTGTTCACCCAGCGCCAAGATTTTTTCAGCCGTTGCATCAAAATCTTCGACTTGAATGGAACACGTAAACGCATTGGTACCACAATGTGTCGGTGGCGTTTCCACGGGACGCTTTAATAAACCGCCATGTAGATTCGCTGTATCAATTTGATAATATTCGATGGGTAGACCTTCAACCTTGGTAAATGTCCAACCAAAGATCGCTTGGTAAAATTGAAGATCACGTTCAGGGTTTGAAGATTGAATTTCAAAGTAGACCAAAGGCTGCATGACCTTCATTCCTATTTTTATAGTTCTGAAAAATAAAGACCGACGATTCGAGTGATGATGAAATCGTCGGTCAAAAAACGGTGGATACACCAAACTTTTAAGCTGCTGTTTTAAAAGTTTAACGTTCACGCCAAGCTTATTGCTTTTGGTAGAAGGTCGCCGAAAATATTGTGGATGCCGGTACAAATTGACGGTTTCGAACCTTGTACTCTTAATAACGTGGGCAAGTTTGAATTGGTTGACAAGAAAATTAAAAAAGTTTGAATTTTTTTTTATAATAGCGTTTTGCCCTTGTTGAGCTGTACTCATGATACCACTGCGCCGCTATTTTATTTGGTTTTTTGTACTGTGCGTTTTGTTCACATGTATTTGCGGTGTGTTGGCAGCATTAATGCCAAGAGGAATGGGGAGTATACTTACCGTAGTGCCCTATTTAGTGGCAATGATCTGGGTATTATTCAAGTTCCTGAAACAGCAAAAGCGTGCTCCAACCCAAGCTGAACGTAAACAGTTGACTCTGGGTTTTAGCCTGATTTTCTGGGGTTATAACTTATTGGGTTTACTGGGCGGAATTTATTTCTTCTCTCGTAGTAATCCAACGATTTGGCAAGACTTGTTGTTGTATTTGCAACAACCACAATTTATGGCAGTGGTATTGATTATGTTCTTACTGATAGCCATGCCATTATATCTTTTAACCTATTGGTTTTATGGCGCTCAAGCGCAACGTATGGCAAACAAAATGTTGGGTTAATGCACATAAACTTGTATTTGTTGCCTTTCTCATTTATAGATAAATCATCTAACCAAGAGATTGTTTTATGTACAAGCCTGTGGTGTTGATTACGGGAGCGTCTGGGTTTATTGGTTCTTATTTAGTGACCTATTTATTAGAACGAGATTTTCAGGTTATTGGTATTTCAAGGAAACCACAAGCTCAAAGGCATCCTGATTTAAGTTGGGTTCAGCACTTTAATGAGCTGCAACATCAAGCTATTGATTATGTTATTAATTTGGCTGGCGAAAGTATTGCCCAGGGTCGATGGACCGAACAGCGTAAGCAGAAGCTGATCCAAAGTCGCGTTAAAATGACAGAAGACTTGTACCGCTATTTACAGCAGCGGCAAATTTTCCCGAAATGTATTTTGTCTGGTTCTGCGGTAGGCTATTACGGTATTGATGCTTTGGCGCAATGGCAGCAAGTTTGTACAGAAGAATCACCAGCTCAAAACATTTTTATGTCGCGACTTTGCCAACAGTGGGAACAGGCGGCGTTGGCAGATCCTCAGCAAAATACCAAGATTATGCGTTTAGGTGTTGTGTTTGGACGTGGCGGTGGCATATTGCCGCAGATGTTGTTTCCAATTAAATGGAATCTGGTCGGACGTATTGGGCATGGGCGGCAGCCTGTGGTTTGGGTACACATCCAAGATGTACTCCGTGCAGTAGAATTTATTCTGACCCATGAGACCGAACAGAAAGTCTTCAATGTGGTGGCGCCAGAAAAGGTGACACAGAATCAATTTGTGAATATTACAGCACTCAGTTTAAACCGACATCCGTTGCTACATATGCCAGCTTGGGTTTTTAAAAGCCTATTGGGGGAGCAATCACAATTGATTTTAAATGGTCAATTTGTGCAACCTAAAGCCCTTCAACAAGCAGGGTTTGAGTTCAAGTTTCCGACTTTAAAAGCAGCATTAAATGATTTGCTTTGATGTGGAGCAGTATTTTTTAACTGGTCATTATTTCTGGTTTAAGTAATTGTTCGGGGCTATAAGTAGCCGCATTTACATATGTTGGCTGCTTCAGCATAAGCTGACGTAGCAGTTGTGCCGATGCAGGCCCCATACATAAACCATTTCTAAAATGTCCCAGATTGACCCAAACATTATGCAGATGTGGCAATTGGCCAATATAAGGAATACCTTCGGGCGAACTTGGACGTAAGCCAGCCCACTGCTGTACCACAGGGAACTGGGCAAGTTCAGGCACCATTTCATAAGCGGCCGTTAAAATATTCTGTTGAATTTGATCTGAGGTTTCAGCATTAAACCCACACTCTTGCATGCTTGAGCCACACACAATATGCCCATCCATGCGAGGAATGAGATACATGACTCGATTCATACACATGGTTGGTAACCAGTGGGCAGGGGCTTTAATCAGCGCCATTTGACCTTGTACAGGACGAACTGGAAGTTCTAAGCCAAGTTGCTCTGACCATAAACCAGACCAAGCACCCGTTGTTAGCACAAATTGATCGGCATAAACTTTTTGTCCTGTTTCAGTTTCTACACATTGAATTTTGTCTTGTTGAATCTGAAACTTGTGAATCGGTGTTTGATCGAAAAATTGAACTTTCGGATGCTGTTCTAAATAATAACGCAGAGATTGTAAGAGTCGTGGATTACGGACATTGGCAATTTCTGGAAAGTAAATCGCATGTTGAAACTGTTCGGAAAGATGCGGATTGATGAGTTCTAATTGTTCACGCTGCAAGTATTCGCAGTGCTGCATCGGTTCTTGAAACTGGGCTTTGTAATTTAAACCGACTTCAAAATCGGCTTCATCCAAAATTAACATACCTGTTTCATGAATCTGAAAATCAATCCCTGTGACGGGTTGTAATTTTTCATTCCATGTTTGGTACAGGGCTTTACCATGTTGCGCCAAGTGATTGACCGCACGAGGATAACGCCAAGGATACATTGGAGAAAGAATACCGCCACCCGCCCATGAGGCTTGCCCTGCATAGGTTTGGTTATAAATATTGACCTGACAACCTTGTTCGGCCAATTCTAAAGCTGATAATAGACCACTAATGCCAGCACCAATAATGACGATATTCATAAAAATTTGAGATCAATTAGTTCATGGCTTTGAGTTTAAGCGCCGCTTCTTCCGCAAAGTAGGTCCAAATCCCATCTGCACCCGCACGACGACAGCTCATTAAAGATTCAATAATGACTTGATCGGATAACCAACCATTTTGAATGGCACCCGCTAACATGGCGTATTCACCGCTGACTTGATAAACAAAAGTTGGGATACCAAAGGTATCTTTGACTTCACGTACAATATCTAAGTACGGCATTCCTGGTTTAACAATCACCATGTCTGCACCTTCCTGAATATCCAGTGCAATTTCATGTAAGGCTTCGGCACGGTTGCCGACATCCATTTGGTAATTGTATTTATTGCCACCTTTTAGGTTGCTGGCAGACCCAACCGCGTCGCGGAAGGGGCCATAGAAGCTCGATGCATATTTTGCCGAATACGCCATGATATTGGTATAGATATGTCCATTGGCTTCTAAGGCATGGCGAATTGCACCAATACGACCATCCATCATGTCACTCGGTGCAACGACATCTGCACCTGCTTCTGCATGACTTAAAGCTTGTTTAATGAGGCATTCAACGGTTTCGTCGTTCAGAACATAACCTGTGTCATCAATAATGCCATCTTGTCCGTGGGTGGTATAAGGATCGAGTGCACCATCGGTAATGAGCACCATTTCAGGCAGTTCTTTTTTGAGTAAGCGAACGGTATTTTGCACCAAACCATCGTCACGCCATGCTGCTTCAGCCGTTAAACTTTTATCTTCTTGTGGCGTAACAGGGAACAGTGCCAATTTAGACACACCCAGTTCTAATAAGGTTTCCGCTTTTTTTAATAATAGATCAGCAGAAAGGCGCTGAATCTTCGGCATGCTTGGAATATCTTGGGTTTGGTTTTGACCTGGCAGTACAAATACAGGATAAATCAAGTGATCAGTCGTGAGTTGAGTTTCCCGAACCATGGCGCGTAATTGGTCATTCTTTCGAATACGACGCATACGGGTGGCAGGAAATGCTGGACGATTGAACGTATAAGTCATAACAATCTCACTGATCAGTATTAAACTAGGCAGTATTGTAGACCCATCACATAGCTTTAGGGGCAAAATGCGGTCGTTTTTTCAAAATTTTAGGTGTTTGAGTAATTTATGAGCGATATGGAAAAGAAATGGACGGGAGGGATCCACTTGGGTTCGAAAGTTGATATTGATGTGGTCTTACAGCAATTGTGTCATGCTTTTAATAGTTCGCCATTTTTCTCCCATAATGGCATGACGATGCGCGTGGTCGATCAGCAGATTGAAGGCTATATTGAAATGCAGCCGTACATGATTGGAAATGTCGCTTTTCAAATTCTACATGGTGGTGTTGCCGCGACAATTCTAGACAGCGTTGGGGGAATCGTGGCAATGGGTGAGCTGTATAAACGCGCTGAACCTGAGCAATTGCCTGACACCATTAAGAAAGTGACGCGACTAGCAACAGTCGATATGCGTGTTGATTATTTAGCCCCTGGACGTGGAAAGTGCTTTATTGCTCGTGCAGAAACCTTACGCTTAGGCCGTAAAGGCTGCACCATGCGTATGACTTTGGTAAACGATGAAGATAAAGCAATTGCGACTGCGATTGCGTCATATGCATTCTAAAGTAGTTGAAAAGTAAATTATTTTGTTTGAACGTTTCTCTCAAGATGAGTTTTAAGCTGCCAAGATAAGGGCAGCTTAAGTCAATTAATAAACCGATCAGTCTAAAAAATAATTTCTCATATCATGAGTTTTTTATTTAAAATTCCCGGCTAAACTCATATTAAAGAAATGACTTTCTCATCGACACAAATCAGCAATTTTAAAATAGTAAAAAAATGGCTTGAATTGTGGATTTTGTGGTGACCAAGTCTGTCTGGCTGAAGGGTAAAACGATGACAGAAGCTTCAACAACTCCACCACCATCAAATGCTGCGAATAAGCAGGCAAAGCGTAAAAAATCCTTTGCTATATTTGGAGCAATACTGGTAATTATTGCTGTGGTTTATGCAATTTGGGCATTATTTTTAAACCATTTTGTCAGTACGGACAATGCCTATGTCGGTGCAGAAACAGCTTCAATTACCTCAATGGTCAATGGGCAAGTACAGCAGGTCTTGGTTAAAGATACGCAAGCCGTTAAACAAGGTGATGTACTGGTTAAAATTGATGATCGTGATGCAAAAATTGCAGTTGCCGCAGCACAGGCAGAACTAACCAAAGCCAAACGTCAGTACAAGCAAACCCGTGCCAACAGTAGTGCATTGAATTCACAAGTCTTTGTGAGTGATGATGGTATTCACAGTGCTGAGGCTCAGGTGCAAAAAGCACAGGTGGATTTAGGCAAGGCAGAAAAAGAATTACTGCGCCGTCAACAACTGAGTGCTTCAGGTGCTATTTCTAAAGAAGAATTAAGTACAGCTCAAATTGCGGTGGAAAATGCCCAAGCGAGTTTGGCGGTTTCACAAGCCTCTTTGGCTCAAGCAAAATCGAATCAAAAAGCGGCACAAAGTACTTTGGCGGCTAATGATGCTTTGATTCAGGACAGCAATGAGAACTCAACGCCTGATGTGTTGATTGCTGAAACCAAATTAAAACAAGCGCTTCTGGATTTAGAGCGGACTCAAATTAAAGCACCACTGGATGGGGTAGTGACTCGCCGGAATATTCAAGTTGGTCAACGTGTTGCACCAGGCGCCGTGATGATGATGGTGGTGCCTGTGTCACAACTCTATGTCGATGCCAATTTCAAAGAAAGTCAGTTGGAAAAAGTACGTGCAGGGCAACAAGTCAGCTTGGTTTCCGACCTGTATGGGGATGCTGTTGAGTTTCATGGTACGGTTCAGGGATTCTCTGGGGGAACTGGTGCGGCTTTTGCACTTATTCCAGCGCAAAATGCGACGGGTAACTGGATTAAGGTCGTGCAGCGTTTACCTGTCCGAATTGCCCTCGATCCACAAGAATTGGTGAAACATCCGTTACGTGTTGGACTTTCAATGGAAGCCAAAATCGATTTGCGTTCGAAGTAATTTCTTATGAACCAGTATCGTCCTTTTGGTGATTTACAAGGCGGTCGCTTAATGCTGGCTGCTTTTGTATTGGCGTTGGCGAACTTTATGGTGGTGCTTGACATGACCATTGCCAATGTCTCGGTTCCGCATATTACTGGGAGTTTGGCTGTTTCAAGCTCGCAGGGCACTTGGGTAATTACCTCTTACGCGGTTGCAGAAGCAATCTGTGTGCCATTGACTGGTTGGCTGGCGGGGCGTTTCGGAACAGTACGATTATTTGTGATTAGCCTAATTGGCTTCACCACCTTTTCGGTATTGTGTGGATTATCCACCAGTTTAGAAATGCTGGTGTTTTGCCGTATTGGTCAGGGGTTGTTTGGTGGTCCAATTATGCCACTCAGTCAAACCTTGCTCATGCGTATTTTCCCACCCGAAAAACAATCGCAAGCGATGGGTATGTGGGCCATGACCACAGTTGTCGGTCCAATTTTAGGTCCAATTCTGGGTGGTTCGATTAGTGATAATTGGTCGTGGCATTGGATTTTCTTTATCAATATTCCTGTCGGTATTATCTGTGCCTTAGCGGCAATACGTTTATTAAAGCCTGCGGAAACAGATAAATTCCGGTTGCCGATTGATGCGATAGGTTTAGGTTTATTGGTGCTCTGGATTGGAGCTTTACAGCTCATGCTGGATTTGGGGCATGAAAATGACTGGTTCAACAGTACCTTTATTTGCTTTCTTGCTGTCATAACAGTTATTGGTTTAATTGCATTTATCATTTGGGAACTGACCGAATTACATCCGATTGTGAATATTGCAATTTTCCGTTATCGCGGTTTCAGCATTTCAGTGTTGTCCTTGGCATTTGCTTTTGGTGGCTTTTTTGCCAGCATTGTCTTAATTCCACAATGGGTACAGATGAATTTGGGCTACACTGCAACATGGGCAGGTTATCTCACCGCTACGATGGGTTTTGGTAGTCTAGCTATGTCGCCGATTGTGGCAAAACTGGCAAATAAACATGATCCTCGTGCTTTAGCCAGTTTTGGCCTGATGCTGATGGGGGTTGTAACCTTGATGCGTGCCTTTTGGGTGACGGATGCCGACTTTATGGCTTTGGCAATGCCTCAGATATTACAAGGCTTTGCTGTACCATTCTTCTTTATTCCATTGTCGAATATTGCTCTGGGTTCGGTCTTGCCGCAAGAAATGGCTTCGGCTGCGGGCTTAATGAACTTTTTAAGAACCATGGCAGGTGCCATAGGGGCTTCCATCGCCGTAACCATTTGGGATGACCATGCCAAAGTGGCGCGGACTGAAATGGTGTCGAGTTTGCATACCAGCGAAGTCCAAAATACTTTAGTGCAAAATGGTATGAGTAATGAAACGGCTTTGGGCGTGATTTCCAACTTGGTCGACAAAGAAGCCATGACCATGTCGGTCGATCATGTTTTCTTTATCTTAACCTTAGTATTTATTGTGGCAAGTCTATTGATTTGGCTTGCACCCAAACCGAAAACTAAAGTGACAGGGCCAAGCCATTAAACTTTAGCCTGAGCACCGCAATGGAATATTTGCGGTGCTCAAAAATCTAAATTTCAGATTTTGCTCGTTTTAATGCTGTACGCCATTGCTGTAAATGTTGCTGACGCTGATCTTCAGACATTTTAGGTTCAAACATCCGATCCAATTGCCAAGATGCGGCGACTTCAGACGCATTCGAAAATACGCCCATCTTTAGTCCAGCCATTGCAGCGGCGCCCCATGCCGTAGATTCCAGCATTTTCGGACGCAATACTGGTACGTTCAGCATGTCAGCTTGGAATTGCATGAGCATATCATTTTGACTGGCACCACCATCAACTCTTAACTCTTTTAAGGGTTGCGTGATATCTGCTTGCATGGCATTCAAAACATCAGAAACCTGAAAAGCAATCGACTCTAATGCAGCTCGGGCGATATGTGCCTTTGAGGTTCCTCGTGACATACCACAGAGCAATGCACGCGCATTACTGTCCCAATGTGGCGCGCCTAATCCTGTGAATGCAGGAACCAACACGACGCCATCAGAATCTTGAACTTGGCTTGCCAGTTTTTCGACTTCAGAGCTATGTTGAATAATACCCAGCCCATCTCTAAGCCATTGCACAATGGCCCCCGCCATAAATACACTACCTTCAAGCGCAAAGGTATTTTGTTGGTGACATTGCCAAGCCAGTGTGGTGAGCAATTGATTTTGGCTATATTGAATTTGGTCACCCGTATTAAACAGCATAAAACAGCCCGTACCATAGGTATTTTTAGCTGTGCCTGCTTCAAAACAAGATTGTCCGAATAGGGCAGACTGTTGATCCCCTAAAATTCCTGCAATTGGAATTTCTGCACCCAATAACCCTGAGGCGGTATTGGCAATGTAACGATCTGACGAAATGATGGTTGGAAGTACAGAAGCAGGGATGTTGAATAATTCTAATAATTCCTCATCCCATTGTTGGTTCGCCAAATTCATGAGCATGGTACGCGAGGCGTTACTGGCTTCAATGACATGTTCAGCGCCACGTGTCAGATTCCAAACCAGCCAACTATCAATGGTGCCAAAAGCAACATGTCCTTGATCTGCCAGAGTTCTTAAGCCTTCGACATTTTCAAGCAACCAAACCAGTTTGCCTGCACTAAAATATGGATCGATTCTTAAGCCTGTTTTTTTGTGAATTGTAGCTAACAAGTTGCGTTTAGTGAGTTGATCACACCATGCAGTTGCACGACGGTCTTGCCAAACAATGGCAGGCGCAAGTGGAATGCCACTGCGCTTGTCCCAGACCACAGTTGTTTCACGTTGGTTGGTTACCCCAATGGCTTTAATATCCTTTGCAAAGAGATGTGCCGAAGCAATTGCTTGTTGTACCACAGCAATTTGAGTGCTCCAGATTTCTTGGGCATCTTGCTCGACCCAACCTGAATGAGGGGTACGAATTTGAGTTTCACGTTGAGCTGTTGCGTAGATTTTTCCTTGTTCATCAAAAATAATGGCTCTACTCGAGGTTGTTCCTTGATCAAGTGCAAGTAAATAGCTCATGTTTTTATTTTTAACTCTTGAAATATGAAAGATTACCGCAATAATGTAATAGAACGCAGTTGCTTCTGTAAATACTGTGAAATTACCTCGTAATTTTCAATATTTATGTTATGATTGCGACATACTTTGGGGGTGTTTCTGGCTTCGACGCTGGTGATGAAACTCATAGATGCATGTCGAGAGCGCATTTTCTCTCGTAAATCAAATTTGCATTTTTTAGTCGCAAACGACGAATCATACGCTCTAGCTGCCTAAGGGCAGCTTGTCCGCCTCTCCGAATACTTGTGGTTAGAGAGTCCGACTGAAGCGCACGCACACAAGTCCGTATAAAACCAAGCCTCGGGGTTTTGTACTAAATTAAGAGGATCGCGATTTGTACCCTGTTCGTCGGGTCACAAAGAGTTAAAACAATAGACGATATCTAAGCATGTAGTATTCTCGAGCGTAGTGCTGGCGGACGCGGGTTCAACTCCCGCCACCTCCACCAAAATTCCTGATTAAAGACGATCGCTAATGATCAAATTTAATCAAAAAAGTGAATAAAAGCCTTGGTTTAGCAATAAATCAGGGCTTTTTTTCTGCCTGTTGTTTATCAGCATCTATTATTGTAAGTCATTGATAATTGCTTTCTATCAAATATACTTGTGACACAAGAGTGACACGCGTGTAACAAAAAGAATGCTTACAGACATCCAAGTTAAAAGCCTTAAACCAAAAGAAAAGCGATATTCAATGGCAGATGGGGAAGGGCTTTCTATTGAAGTTTTTCCTACTGGGAAAAAGAAATGGGTGCTTTCATATCGTATTGAAGGAAAACAGACCAGGAAACAACTGGGTGAATATCCTGAAGTAGGCTGTAAAGAAATAAGAAAAATTGCACGGGACTATAAAGCCGAGGTTTCAGGTAAATCAAAACTCTCCCATCATTTAAAACAAGTGTGTGATGAATGGTTTGAATTAATGAGTCCGCAGTGGTCTAGTGAAAAATATATCAGCACAGTTAAATACCGTTTGGACTACATCACAGAAGATTTTTTAGAGTTACCTTTAGATGAAATCACTCGTTTTCAGGTTTCGTCCAAAGTAAAAGAAATTGTGGCCAAAGGCACACTCGAAACTGCCACACGTTGTCTGCGTTTACTCAATGCAGTTTTTAATTTTGCGATCGCATCAGGTTATACAGAAAAGAACCCATGTATTTTAGTCGGGGAACTTATACCTGAGCATGAGGTTCAAAGTTATCCGTGCTTACCTGCAAGTGAAATGCCTGAGTTTTTTAGACGTTTAGAACAATGTAATGCGTTCCCAATTACTAAAGTTGTTTTAAAACTGGCTTGTTTTACTGGCACTCGAATCAGTGAGCTTTTAAAAGCGAGATGGGATTCTGGTGAAATTGATTTTGAAAATAAAGTGTGGCTAATTCCAGCATATCGTATGAAACGACGAAAGGAATTAATGGTTCCTTTATCACCTCAAGTCTATGATTTATTCATGGCTTTATTTCACACCCGGAGTGATGACGGCTTTATTTTCAAACATACACGTGAGCCTTGGAAGCACATGACTTCTGAAACGCCTTTGGCTGTCATTAAAAGAAACGGTTATGCAAATGAGATGGTCACGCATGGATTTAGGACGCTATTTTCTACCCATGCAAATGAAAGTAAGCTGTTTAGAGCGGAAGTGATTGATTATCAAATTGCACATGTAAACAAAACGACAAAAGCAGATAAAACGAGCAAGATTTATAATAGAGCTGAATACTGGCCAGAGCGTGTTGAATTAATGAATTGGTATAGTAATGAAGTTGAAAAGTGGATTGTCTAACGATTTATAAAAAGAAATAGGCGCTTTAAGCGCCTATTTCTTTTTTGATCTTATTCAAGGAAGTTTCAGTCCACCCTTTATACTTATCTGATGATCGATCAGGTGGGTATTTCTCTAAATAGTGTTTTTTAAATGTATTGACCGCTATACCTAATTCAGCAGCTACTTGTCTCATTGAGTACCATTTTACGATCTTATATGAAGTATCGTTCATTTTAGTTTTCCTTATTAATTTAAAGTTTCAGTAAAAAAATAAATTGCACCGCAGAAGCTCGATGCGCTAATTATGATTGTGGCCTGCGTCATATTCATTTTTTATATCCTGGTTGTTTAATTTGATTTGGATTGGTGAAAATCCAACATTTAACAATACGGTCTGATTGGATAGGGCTGTCATTTGTGTGATCTCCGATTGGCTTAACTTCATCTGCAGGGTACTTAGATGAACGGACAGGCTTATTTGCTTCGACGAATTTGTAGCGTTTGCTGGTACGCAGTAAGTTTCTCATTTCATTTACATCGGGCAGGGCTTGGAAATTTCTCGCTGCGACCTTGTAAATTTCGTTGAGATTGATTGCGATATGAGCTTCTGTAGGCTCGTAATGATTAAGATGGAAATGCGAGGTACGGATGCCATTGAGGTATTCGTAAGCATCCCAAAACTGTTGAACGTAGATATGGTCTAAACCAATTTCATCGACACGTTTGCGCGCCATGTTTTCAAGCATGGTTTTTGAATTTTGGATCTCAGTTGCACTAATTTCTTTTTTGAATACATGCTCGGCCAATGCATCGATCATCGCTGATACTTGGGCATGACAAAGGGCAATACGCACATGGGTTATGCCTTTGGCATGAAAGTCTGCTTCAAGTTGTTTTAGGTTGTTGAAATAGGTTTCTAAAATCTTATTTTCATTTTTTAAACAATAAGTCATGTAAGCACATGCTTCATCTAAAGGCATTTGCGACAAACGGGTCGCAATATTCTTTTTCTCTAAACTGTGTCCTTTGGTGTCAACAGATATATGCAGAGTACGTGAAAGAATTGCTTCAGATGCTTGAACGGGTGTGTTCTGGCTGATCATGATTGCAGCTCGGAACGGTGGCTCGTAGGTTTCATTACCTGCGGTTTTTAAGCCTTTAGAACGAATCGCACGACCGTTAAAAGCATCCTTCAATTCGTCCCAACTAAATTTGGCTTTTTGTGATGCCTGTTGATCGTTACGGTCACCCTCAATGAGGACGATCGGCATGTTTGAGGTTTGGGCAAAGTTACGATAAATCGCCACACTGGTTGATTTATTTGGGTCAAAGCCCTCGTATGATTCACGACCGCTAAACTTCCAAAGCATTTCAATCAGTGTTGATTTACCTGAACCTGCTTGGCCAACAAGTTCAAAGAAAGGATAGGATGAGTGCTGAGCGCGGATCTGCTCAGCAAAATATGAGCCAGTCCACCAAGCTAAAAGAATTAATCCTACTTCGCCATTTAAGTCGTAGTAATCACGCCACCATGTAGGCTTAAATTCTTTCTTGGTTGTTAAATGAATAACGGGTGTAGAAGCCAATGTCTTGATCTCCTTTTTATTTGTTTTGAAATAATCGTGTTCGTTCTTGGGGATAACTTGACCTTTATGCACAGCAAATTGGTCGAAAATATAAATATCGTGTTCTTTGCTATAACCAATAAAGTCAATGGTTTTAACTTCTCTCAGTCGCTCAGTTTTACGCTTGATAAAGGTTTCAAGCTGTTGATCGGTTCCAGTCCACATTGCCCCAGATAAAACCCCCATGACACGGGGTTTAAATTTGCTACGTGAGGAAATATGTTCGGGTGTGAAGGTGGCTTTAACTTCACCCCACGGTGATTGCAGATGGAAGTAATACCAACTTTCGTCGGTAATCTCGTTACGTTGGAAATAGAGAGGTTCGAGTTGTGCGTTGCAGATCTCAACGACTGAAGAACTGTTTTTAAGTGCCTGCTCGCGCTTTTCATCTTCAGATAAAATTGAACCTTGGGCTTGTTCTGTGGCTTCTAGTACGAGATTAAATTTTTTGAAATCTAACTCCCACCAGTAGGTACGATAGGCATGGTTGAAGAAGAATTTTGCAAGGCTGTTGTTATAAAAGTTATAAATCAGTAAGCCTGCTTCTTCTGCAGTTTTAGCAATTTGTAGCTTGCCGTAATGGATATATTTATCCTGGTCTTTTGCTGTGAGCTGACCATTCTGGAATAAGTCATTCCAGTCTTTACCGACTGGGGGTAATGCTGCGGTAGAAACCCAACCATCCTCAGTGGCTTGGTTAATTTGTTTAGGCAAGAATTTCTTGCCTGCTTTGTCGTTATCCAATGCCCAAATCAGGCGAGGACGATCTTTCTTAAGTTCTGTGCATCGAGCAGCGATTTGCTGAAGGATTTTATTCGGATAATTACCGCTATTCATGGTGCTGATACTGATCAGTTCTGATTGAGCAAGGGCAACGCTATTAAAGATGCCTTCAGTCAACCAAATGCTGCCAGCATTACAAAGATCATCTAAGTTATGAACAGACCAAGAAAGTCCTTTCCATTCACCAATGAAATTTGCTTTCATGCGTCCAAAACGTTCAGGACGATCGATAAAACGTTCCCAGAAAATACCCGGTGCAAGTTGAAAGCGAACTGTTGCAGTAACTAAGTTGCGATTTTTAAAATCGCGATAAAGTTCTTGAGTGTAATGACCTTTTAACGGTTCAATTTTAAACCCTCGTGCATGTTGCAAATAGGCATCTGCAGAAGCATTCGGATTTGTAGCCGTTTTAGGAAAGTCCTCAGACCAGTCTTTGAATAGATCTTCACAAATGTCTTTGATGTGTTCTTCGTAGCTGCACTTGTTGATACGTCCACACTTTACGACCTTTGGTGTAAGCGCATGTGTATAGGCTTCTTTTTGGGAGCATTTAGGACATACGCCCTCACGATACCAATCGCCCTTACGTTTGAACTTGAAAATTTGGTTTAGTCTTTCGTCTATGCGACGTTCTAAAATATCCATGAGTTACCTAGATCAATTTCATTTGGAGGAGACGATTGCGATAGTTTTGCGCGGTGGCTAAATCAATTTTGTTTGTCCAGAACAAGGCATTGATTGCACCTTCGACATAAGATTTTTGAAATTGATCAATTTCGGGTTGCAGCTCTAAAGCGAATAACTGCATTTCTATTTCGATTTCCCACTTTTGCTTTGTCAGTGAAAGATCAGGTTTAGGGCTAAGGCTGTTATGGATAGATCGTGTAATTTCTAGATCTGCAGCAAAACTTGCTAAACAGTCGGGATTTTGACAACTGACGATAATGTTATGAAGCAGCGGTGAAGGTCTTTTTCGGCTTGTGACGTGCATTCTGCGATCGCAGTGTGGGCAGTAGAAACCAATGGATTTACTCATCATTACCTCTAGATTTAATTAAGTAGTTGTTGCTCCCGACACCAAGTACTTAACTTTTCTTGTGCTACAAAAAATTGCAAAGAAATGTAACCAAGCTCCTGCAATTCTGTGAGTGGCTTTAAAGCTGTGCCTTATGATGATTTTGTTTCTTGAGATGAAGTATCCAGTTTTGCTTCGACGAGGCTTTTGATCCATTCGTTGAGTGACATGTTGACCTTTGCAGCTTCGATGCGAGCTAGACGACGATTTTCAGGTGTAGTGCGAAAGCTGATCTGTACTTCTTTTTGAGACTCTTGAGTAGCCATGATTGTTTCCTTATGAGTCCACAGTTTTTAAACAGTGGTGAATAGAGAACTTTGTTAAAATGGTAAATAAGCAAAGTAATATTATCCCAATTGGGATAATTAATATATGGATTTATCCCAAATGGTAAATGAGAATAACGATCAAAGAGGCGAACGCCTTCGTCAGGAACGATCACGCTTAGATTTGTCGCAAAAAGATTTTGCTGCGTTATTTTGTAAGAAAAATATGGCTGTAATGCGCTATGAGAAAGGGGAGCGCGTTATGGGGCAGGAAGACTTAGAAGCACTTCATAAAGCTGGCGTAGACGTTTGGTATTTGATCACTGGTGAACGGACGCAACCTGATTTACTGACAGATGAAGCCAAAGAGTTGTTGAAATATTGGGATCAGGTAGATCCTGAGCAACGTCAGACATTAATGACTTTGGTGCGAAATTTTGCGGAGAGTTTTGGGAAAAAATAATAAAGATCAAAATATTAAAAGATATATTTAAAATGATAAACTCTTAACAATTTAACAATGTTAAGAGTTTATTGTGGATAAAAATGAATTACTTGAAAAATTAGATGAATACCAAGCTAGACTAGTTTTCGACGTACGAAGTGAATTAGAAAAAGACTATGATATGGGCGCTGCGAGGTGGGATTCTTGGTGTATTAGTGTGCAACAATTTTTTGAACGTAATCTACCTGGATATTTAAATAGACTAAAAAAAATATTTGATAGTCTCCCTTTGAGTGGTGTGGGTATGACCCGCGCGAGGTCATTAGAGATAACAAAGATTGGCCCATCACTAGCCTTTTTGAAATCGTTGATCAAAGACATTGCATCAGACGATTATTTAAATTCTCTACCTTTAACCAATGAAAATAAACAAAGTTATAAGATTCTAGAGCGTAAGGCTTTCATCGTTCATGGGCATAATGAGGCAACAAAAGAAAGAACGGCTCGTTTTTTGGAGAAGTTAGGATTTACTCCAATTATTTTGCATGAGCAGGCAAGTGGTGGAAAAACAATCATTGAAAAATTAGAGCATTTCACTGATGTGGGGTTTGGAATTGTTTTATATACGCCAGATGATTTTGGTGAAGCTGCAGCAAATAAGGATCAGTTACGGGCTCGAGCTAGACAAAATGTTGTATTTGAGCATGGCTTACTTATAGGAAAATTAGGTCGAGATAAAGTTTTTCCTTTAGTTACAGATCATAATGTTGAGCTACCTGGTGATATTAGTGGAATGGTTTATTTGTCGGATAACAGTTGGGAGTTTCAATTAGCTAAAGAGATTAAAAATTTAGGCTATAAAGTTGATCTAAATGTTTTAGTTGGTTGATGTTGCTGATGTGTGAGAGTGTTTCACTAATTTACTTATTTTTGAATCTACTCTCCATAGTTCGTCATTTACTAGGCTGATAAGTGCTTTTTAAGAGCGGTGAAGGGGATGGGTATTACTTGGAATATAATTGGCTAGATAAAGTGTTTCATTCAATCGTTCTAGTTGCAAATGTATTTCAATATCTCTCGTTTATTGGTCATCACTTCAAGTTTCATAATCCATAATCTTTTTATTATTTTTATAAATAATAGACATTGGAATCCTGAATTAATAAATAAAAAACTAACAAATTAGATAATTAAAAAAATAGAGTTATCCATAGAGATAGCATTTTAACAATGTTAATATTATAGTAATTTTAATTAAAGATACTTTATAAGATGAGTGAAAAACTTAAACAAGAACTCAATGGCTATATTTCTCAATATGCGAAAATAGTTCAAGATTCATTAGGAAATGATGACTCAAAGAGTTTGGCAAAAAATAAGATTATATTTCAAAATTATTATGGTGATTTTTCAAATTTTATTAAAACTTCTTTAGAAGAATGTGATGCAAAAAGGTATTCGAGTAAATTAGATTCTTTAAATCAGATGATAGAGCTTTATTTTCTATTTCGAAATGGTCAACCTGCCACTAAACTTTTGTTGATGGATCAGAATGAGGATTTAAAAAAACCAGAATTTAGAAAACTCTTTCGTACCATAGAAGAAACTTCGAATTTTTTTGCAATTGAATTAGAAAGACTTTCTGAATCAAAAATAAAATTTATTCAATTCAAAGCTAATAAAAGTATAGATGATAGAAAACTATTGAAAAAAGCATTTATTGTTCATGGGCATGATGTTGCAACTCAGCAAAAAACTGCACGTTTTTTAGAGCAAATTGGATTTGAAGCAATTATTTTAAGTGAGAAACCTAGTAAGGGAATGACGATTATAGAAAAATTAGAACACTATATTGATCCTAATGGTTTTGGCGTTGTGCTATATACGCCTGATGATGAGGGATCCGTAAAAGATAAAAATGACTATAAACCTCGTGCTCGTCAAAATGTTGTATTTGAGCATGGGTGGTTAATAGGAGCATTGGGACGTAACAAGGTTATTCAGGTTGTTACAGATCATATTATTGAGCTTCCAAATGACATTAGTGGAGTTGTATATCTCAATGACAAGAACTGGAAATTAGATTTCATGAATGAAATTCATGCTATGGGTTATGATGTAGATTACAATTTACTTAGAAAGCCATGAAAAAAGCCCTCCTAAGAGGGCTTTATTTTTACTCTTTATTTATAGCTTTTTGAATCTGCCTGACTTGTTCCTGAATAAAAAATATAGTTGCAGCCACCGACTCTCCAGTTAAAGAATCACAGCTTTCCGTAGACTCAATGAGTAAAGATAAGTGTTTATTTAATAGTGATAATCTTGTTTGAATATCCATGATATTACCCCTCTTAACGGTTAAAACCGTTGTTTATAAGGTCGGACAGTTCATTGAAGAATCGCCAGCTTTTTTCTGTATTTTCTAATATCAAAATGGCCTGAACAGCACAGATAGAAAGGTTGTAAGTGTCATGCTGTTCATAAAAGTGGTAGTCGATATTTTCACGTAGGCGAGACCAAATAATGTTGGTTTCGACAAATGTTTTATACGACACGTCCGTTTCGAGTAAGCGGTACAAATGCTTTGAACTGATAAAGAATTTACGCTTCTTCGTATTTGGCTCTTGTAGGCGCATAACGTGCTTTTCAATACCCATGATCAGTCCCTCGTAAAAATTCGGTTGGTAATATTTGTTCAGGCGTGTGCCATTGCCATTTATGGATGTTGAGTCTTGTTGGTGCTGATGCAGTGTAGGTAATTATTTTTCGGGCGATGTTAAGCCACTGGTGCAGTCGCGGATCATCATGGGATATATCCAGTTTGTATCTGCGAAGCTGTAAATAAAGAGAGCGATAATCGCTATGGAAAATGGATAAATCTTCTTTTGTTGCAGTAGGATTAGTCGGTGTATCTGTCCCTTTAATTGGTTCAGCGGGCGGAGTACCAGGATCTTTTTTTACTGGCTGCGATGTGCCAATGCCGAACAGTTGTTTTAGTTTTTTATAGTTGATGGTGTAGTAATTCACACGCATAGACTTAATTTTTGAGAGCTTATTGATTTCGATTAAGCCAAGTTCTTTCAGTTTGGCCACAGCTCTTTTGATGGTCGAAACACTAAATAAACCTAGAGTCGACTGCCATTCTTCAAAGGTGTGGAACCACCACTTACGGTTTTGGTGGACAGTGAGGTTTTTCTTTTGTTTGTATTTGCGTGTTTCACTGATTAAGAAATGCAGTTTTTGCAAGAACGTCGCTGCTGCAGTCCCCAGCTCTTTTGCGAGCTGAGGTGATGCAATGAGGGGATATTCATGATTCTGAAGGAGGATATTTTTCATTATCTATCCCCACGATAGGTCTCAACATAGCAAGCCTTACAACGACCAGCCCACTGTTGAATGCCACGTTTAAAGCCATTTTTATAAAAGAAATCTTCGTCTAGTGGGAAGTATTCACCACACATTGGACATAACTTTTCATGGCCTAATTCTGTGAAGATATGGATCATTACTGGTTACCTCCTGCAAGGAAGGCAACTCCAAGAATAATCAGCATTAATAATGCGACGATAGAAGGGTGTACAAATAATTTGAATGAGCGCGGAGCTGGATATTTTTGTTGGATGGTTTGATTTGTTAAAACGTGATGAAGTACTTCACGTGGATGTGCTGGACCAATAAATTCAGGGTGTAGACGTGTGCGAATAGGATGCACACTTTTTGAAGAAGTGTTCATAGTCGTTTTCCGTTGGTTGGTTTAAAACCTGCCAACATTCCTTCCACAGAATGGGGGCAGACTAAGCAGGGGTGGAAGTATCGCTCCAACGGTTGCGACCAGCATATAGCTGCCCTGCCTAGCCCACCATAAAGGCACGACTATGCAATAGACAAAAAAAATGCCGCATGGTGCGACTTTTGATTTGCACCGTTGGAGTATAAGGCAGACTTCCACATCTGCTCACAGATTTTGCTGTGATATGGACAATATAATTTAAATTTTTTTTTAGTCAACAGTTTTTAACTTTGATCATTCTTTTATAACTCTATTCTTTATTCTATTTATATATAGAAGAAAAGTTCATTTTGATACAATGCCTTGGCTCATTGTGAGCTAATGGATCGGGTCATGATGATACGATGCATGGGGGCAGAGTTTTTTTATAGGGCTTAAATATGATTGATGACAATCTAACCAGTCAGGCTGTAAAAAATAATGATTTTTTTAGAACCTTATTGGCCACAAGTGATTCAATTTTCAAATTATTGATATTTAATTATCAGCAATTTAACTCAAAAAATATGGAAAAAATTTTCAACTCCATTGATAAAAGTGACATACACGATCTTGCGACAAGTTCAAAATTTTTTTGCCAGTATCTGATCGAAACTTTAGAAGATAAAACAATACGAAAATATATAATTAATTCAGTAAACAATGAAAGTTTATATGGAGTTTTATCAAAATTTTCGTCTTTTTTAGCACAGAACAAATTTATAATTTCTACTCCAAACACTAATATTAATGAAATTTATACCTATATACATTATCTAGGTAAAATGATTTTTGATACATATCATTGGATTGAAGGCTTTAGATATTCAATGCATGAAAAAGTAGTGTATGAAAAACGTATAAATTTGCTTGAGGAAAAATATGCTAGTGCGTTAGCGCATATTGATAAAACAAATCTTGAAAAAACTGAAGAGTTATATTTCAACGCAAGTAATATCTACTTAAAAAGGGCTCATGTTTATGAAGCACTTTTTTATATAATTTTTGTTGGGGCATTTTTATTTACAATTGTTCATCTTGCTTTTATAGAATATAAAGGTAATGAAATAAACTATATCCTTACAAAATTTATGACTTTAACTTTTGTGGTTACTTTGGGAACAATTTTTTTAAGGAAAGCATCCCATCTTAGGAAATTAAACGATCAAACACATCAAACATCCTTAGAGTTAAGAGCACTCCCTTTATTTCTTAAAAATGTAAAAGAAGAAGAACATTCAAATATTTATAAAGAATTAGCAGGAAAATATTTTGGAAAAGAAATTGATCAAAGTCAAAATGATAAGATAGGAGACTTGATGAAGGATCAGCTTGCTGCTGGTACTGAATTGATTAAGGCAAGTGCTGAGTTGGTGAAAGCGAAGGGTGGTTCTACACCGTCACAGTGATGTCAGGACAAAAAATAAAAGCTCTCCAATGGAGGGCTTTTTTATTGAGTATTGGTAGGGTAATTTTTGCCTTTTTATACTTAGGACTTGGATTAAAAATTTTGTTGATTGTCTACGTAAATAACAGTATTTGTTCTTGAAACAAAATGAAGTTATGCAATATGAACAAGAATAAATCTACGCTACACTGATTTTGCTTAATAAAAATAGAGTTTAAACCATGAAAAAAATATTACTTACCCTACCTATAGTTGGAGCACTTGCAGCATGCTCCACTACACCTACACAAAATATACCAACTAATAGCCAACTTTATTTTAATGGTGACATCGTTACTATGGTCGGTGATAAGCCTCAATATGCTCAGGCCGTTTTAGTAGAAAATGGAAAAATTGCTTTTGTTGGTGATTTGGCTGCTGCTAAAAATATGGCACCGAACAGTCGGCAAATTAATTTAGAAGGAAAAACATTACTTCCTGGTTTCATTGATGCACATGGTCATGCTTATAATGCAGGGTTTCAAGCACTTGCAAGCAATTTACTTGCACCGCCCGATGGTAAGGTAACCGACATTAACTCACTGATTCAAAATTTAAATCAATGGAAAGCGGATAATAAAAATATTGTAGGTAAATATAAATGGATCATCGGGTTTGGGTATGATGATGCTCAATTAAAAGAGCAACGCCATCCTACTGCAGATGATTTAGATAAGATTTCTAAAGATGAACCAGTATTAGTGATCCACCAATCAGGCCATCTTGGAGCAATGAACCACAAGGCACTTGAATTGGTCGGCTATAATGCAAGTACCAAAGATCCTGATGGTGGCGTCATCCGTCGAGTAAAAAATTCTAAGGAACCAAATGGTGTATTAGAAGAAATGGCATTTTTCCAACCATTATTCTCGATGATGGCGAAATACGATAAAGATGCAAATAAAAAGATTGCACTTGCAGGAGTAAAATCGTATCTGCGATTTGGTTACACCACTCTACAAGAAGGACGTGCGACGTCAGATGCGTGTGAGACATGGAAAAGTTTAGGCCAACAAAATCTTTTAAAAGTGGATGTGGCATGTTACCCAGACATTCAAGCTCAGTTACCTTATCTAGAAAGTGAGGGTGTTCAAAAAAGTTACTTAAATCACTTTAGAATTGCGGGTGTGAAGCTTTCTTTAGATGGTTCACCGCAGGGACGTACCGCTTGGTTAACTAAACCATATTTAACCCCACCTGAAGGACAGTCAAAGACTTATGTTGGCTATCCTGCAATCCCGCAAGAGAGCAAAGTTGATAAACTTGTTGCAACCGCATACGAGCATAATTGGCAGATTTTAGCCCATACAAATGGTGATGCTGCTTTAGATGAATACTTAACCGCAGTAGATAAAGCTGCTAAAAAATATGGAAATGATGACAGACGAACTGTTGCTATTCATGCACAGACGGCACGTGATGACCAATTAGATAGTATGAAAAAGTTAAAGATAATTCCTTCATTTTTTGCAATGCATACATATTATTGGGGGGATTGGCATCGAGATGTGACATTGGGTAAAGAGCGCGCATATCGAATTTCTCCAGGACAAACTGCTTTAAATAAAGGCATGATCTTTACACAGCATCATGATGCACCTGTGGCTTTGCCAAATAGTATTATGATCCTTTATGCAACGGTCAACCGTATTAGTCGTTCAGGGGATGTAATTGGACCAGCAGAACGCGTCAGCCCTTATAATGCATTAAGATCAATTACAAGTTGGGCTGCATATCAATACTTTGAAGAAGACTCTAAAGGGACACTAGAAAAAGGAAAGTTAGCGGATTTAGTGGTGCTTGATAAGAATCCACTTAAAGTTGACCCGAAGACAATTAAGGATATTCAGGTACTTCAAACTATTAAAGAAGGTAATGTCGTATATCAGAAGTAAACTGATATTTTTAGATATTTGCTTCTAAATCCAATTGTGTAGTTAACCCGCCACTTTTAGCATAGCTATGAGTGGCTTTTTCAACGATCCATTTTAACTTATCCACCTCAGCTTTAAAGCCCTGTAGCTTGATTGGGGACTCAGTACTAATCTCAGGTAGCCCATAAGCCAAATTGATGCTGAATTTCGCCATTTGGCGCTTAATCTCAGCCATCTTCGCAGCACTCGCACGTTCGGCTTCGGTTTTGTTGGCAAACGTCCCTTTTAAGTGTTTCACCTTGCCTTTTTCACCAGTAATCACCTTTTCACGTTTCGCTTTACCTGTATCGTGATAACTCGTAGATACACCTGTATAGTCTGAGTCGCGGTCTTGCTCGGAATAACGGAATTGGTCACCATCGTTACGGGTAAGGGTGATTGACGGTAAATCTTTACCAGAAGCAGTTTTTGCGGTACCAGCTTTAAAGATGAGTAAACGATCTTTTTTAACCGCCATTTCAGCGCCATTTTGCTTTGAGATCCGAACAAGTAAATTAAGATCTGATTCATTGGTCTGGTCGATATGCTGAAGGTCAATTTTCTTTAAATCATCGGTCATAACTAAAGTTAAGTCATGATTTTTAGCAATCTCTGTAGCGATCTCACCAAATTTTTTCCGATGGAAAGATTTTGACTTTGCCTCCTTAATTTTACTTTTAAAGTTTGCACTGGAGGCTTTTATGGTGATGATGTCGGGGGAGCCAGACCATTCGGTTTCATCGACAATGAAGTCACCCTTGTCGTGCATACCTTCACCCACAAAACCAAGCTGACAATTAATTTTAACTCCCCGTCGTGGTAACTCTAAAACCCCATCGCTGTCATCCAGAGTAATGTCGAGCTGATCTGCTTCATTTGCGCGATTGTCCGTTACAGTCACACTCATGATGCGTTTAAGGATTTGCTCATTTAGGGGCTTACTATCTGCAGTGAGTAGGCAAACTGGCGTTTTAATCATGTATTTGCCCCTGTCTGCTGTTCGATACGGTCATCATCAACACGGCTAAGTTTGATTGTAAAATCAATCTTTCTGGGCACACCGTTGAACAATAAAACCTGTTTGGTCTCGTCAATGCTGTCGATGGTATAAACCCCATATAAATAACCGCTGCCATCGACCAGGACAAAGCCCTGTCCTGTATCAGCCATCGTTGCTAAGTCATCAATCGCAACACGATTACCAAAACCATGCTCCTGATAAATAAGACCAGGGAGAGAAATACTGTCATCCCCTGAGCCTATAAATTGACGTTTCTTGCGTCCTGTGGCCACAGCATTGTCTGCATATTGCCAAGTGCGTTGGCGTTGGATCTGAGTGAAAGTGAGTGTGTCTGTGGTAAAGGCAAATTGTCCTAAGCACATAAGCATGGTGAATTAATCCTTATCGCTATATCTTCTTTGTTGTTGAGCTAAAATTGAATTTTGATGTTGCTTCAGCTTTTGATCGACGATCATGGAAACTTGTTTAGGATCATTTACACCAGTGATACTGATCTGTGCACCCATGAAATGATTGGTAGTTTGAGTCGGTCGGTTTGCCATGGGAATAATTGCCTTGGTCGGTACGGTCTTTAAAGGGACTGTCGTCGTCGTTGGTTGAGCCAAGGTCGGGACTTGTGGAATTTTAGGAATATTAATGCTTGGGATTTTATTCATCCCTGTAATTAAAAGATTTACGGCATCAATCACTGAACGGATAGGTGTCAAAAGATAATCAATAAAAACGGCACCTGCTTGCATGACATAAGTTTTCATAGCAGTGAAGGCAGATCCGACTTTTTCAGGAAGGAGCATCATCCATCCAAAGAATTCACCAATAGCCGTACCGACTGTGGTCAGAATAGTTACGCCTAATTGCACAAAGCTTAAAACCAACTCACCAATGATGCCGATCACACTACCAATCATGATGCCCAGCGATGAACCATAAGAGGTCGCATTGGCAAGTTCCTGGTTCGTGGCTTGAAAAGGGGATAGTGCTTCAGCAAGGACACCTTTAAAAATTGTCCAGACTGAAACTAGGGCATCCCAAATGGGTTGTAATGGTGCAAGCGTAGTTTTTAATGTTGTGAATAAACTGCTTATCGTGTTTTTAAAGGGTGCCAGTCCAATCATCAGCCCTGACCAGAAGCCCTGAAAGAATGCCTTGATTGGTCCCCAGTAGCGATAAATGACTAAGGCAACGGCAACGATACCTGCAATCAGAAGTGTTAATGGATTGGTGATTGCTGCGATCGCTAAAGCTCGCATTCCAGTAATGACTAAAGGTATTGCCTGACGAGCCAAAAAGAAAAATGCACGACTTAAAAATTGAATGACTTTAGAAATTACCGTGAATCTATTCGGTAGACCAATACCAAACTTATTGGCAACTTTATGAGCAAGCCACATAAGAATGGTGAATTTTGTAATACCTGCAATAACGCTGACGATCGCCCCAAAAAATAAATTAGAAGTGTACTTTACCCCTAGTAAAGCGACTTTAAACATAAGCAGTTTAAGGGCAATACTCGCCAATGTTCTGACTAATTCGGGATTTGCTTCAACCCATGCTTTCACACGGCCAATAATCTCTGAAATCTGTTGAATAAATTTTCTGAGGTCATTTCCTAAAATTTTGTGAATTGAAATACTGAGGTCTTGCCATTCACCCCCCATATTCTCAATATCACCAGCTAAATTATCTTTGAGAATTTTTGCGGCAGCAGCAGCAGCACCTTTTGAGTTTTCTAGTTCGGTGGTGAGCTGTTTAATTTTATTGACGACTTTTCCTGTTTTTTCATCAACTATACCAGTCTGGTCGACGAGCACCGCCATTGCAGAAGCAGCTTCTGTTCCAGAGATATTAGACAGGACAGCAAGACGTTCCTGTGATCCCATTTTGCTCGTTTTAATTCTAAGATCATTAAGCACATCGGATAGATCACGCAAGTTACCTTTTGTGTCCGCAGTCTGTACACCTAGTCTATCCAAAGCTTTTTGGGCTTCTTTGGGTGGTGCTGCAAGACGCAACATAATGCCACGTAGTGCTGTACCTGCTTGGGTATCGATAATTTTGTTATCGCCTAATAAACCCGTCATGGCTACGGCTTGTTCGATGCTTGCCCCATATTGCTTGGCAACGGGTGCAACGTATTTCATCGTTTCACCTAGACCATCAACACTGGTAGCCGTGCCATTGGTGGCTTGTACAAATACGTCATTTACCCGTGTGATCTCACTGGCAGCTAAACCAAAACCATTAAGTGTTCCGACTGCGATTTGAGCCGCTTGTTTTAGCTCAACTTTACCTGCTTCGGCCAGTTGTAATGTCCCACCCAATGCCTTGCGAATTTGATCGACATTGAAGCCACCAGAACCGAGTTCAAATTGGGCTTGAGCCGCTTCAGTTGGACTAAAAGAAGAAGCTGCTCCCCATTTACGGGCATCCGCTTCAAGCTGCTTCATGGCTTCACTTGTTTTTTCTAAATTTAATACTGATTGCACACCACTGACTTGTTTTTCAAATTCAATGGCGGGTTTAAAAAACTGGTAAATCCCTGCGCCTGCAATAGCTCCACTCATGGCAATACTTTTAAACTCTTGGCGCATGTTCTTGCGACTTTCTGCGAGTTTTGCATTCCATTGGTCTGTTTTATGCAGGAGGGCAGTTAGAGCATGGTCAACATGCCCATATTCTGTAACGAGCATTCGAGATGCTGAACGCACTGCACTGGTATGTTTTTCTGTTTGTTTCAACGATTGATTATAACGTTGAGCATCAGATCCATTTAATGTTTGATTGAGTTGACGAATGCTCTGATTAAGTTCAGCAATGGAGTCTGAGCTTGATTCACTGTATTGGTGGATCATTTTAAGTGGTTTCGATGCTTCATCGATGATCGTTAGAATCGCACTTAGGGTTAAATTGCTCATTCACCATTGCCTATTTACTTTTGTACTTCACTACGAGCTTTTGCACGTTCATTCCATTGCATCAGCTCTTCAATTTCAAAATCCTCGCAATCCTTTGGTGTCCAGTGGAAAATTACCGCTAGATTGGCAATGACTTCATCTACACTGCTTGGGATTTTGCCTTCGCACTCACCAAAAAATTGGTTAACTCCACGGCCAGCGATGTGTAATCACCAATGTCCATTCCATTTAAGTCAGCGATGCTAAGGCTTGGGGCTGTGATACGCGTCAAAAGGGTATTGGTTGCTTCTACTTGCCACTTCAAAACATCTTGTAGGCTTAAATTACGTAACGTTCCAACGTTCGGCTTACGCAGAGTAATTTGAGTAATTGATTCAGTCCCTCGAATGATAGGATTCTCGAGCTCTACAATTCGAATGTTGGGATCAGTGATTGATTGAACATTCTGATCAGTTGAGCTTTCTGTAGTTTGGTTTTTCTCTGCAGTTGTCATGGATTTATCCTGGTTTAATTTGAGGGGGGAGGGGTTACCCGATCTTATAGACCGAGTAATTCACGGATTGCTGTTGCGAGATCACTATCGCCAAAACGTTCTTTACCGTTGATGAAATCAAGCTCAACTTGTACAACACCATCAACTTCCATACGGAAATAGGTGTAGTTGTAGGTCATTGTGATTTCGGTACGTTCACCATTTTTGCTATCACCAGGATCAAGTTCTAATGCCTGGCCACGCATATAAATTTCTACATTTTGACGGGTGCAATTGTCTTGTCGTTCATAAACACCGACATAGCGCACGGGTAAATCAGAAGTGCCACAAACGCCAAGTTGACGATATTGTTTAACGTCAAAGCCTGCATAGGTGACTTCACCTTCGAGCTTTTCATAGCCCATAGCCAGTGCAACATCACCAATCATGCCTGCGCCACGATAGTCGTCTGTTTTCTTGGTGATTTTGGGGATTGCGATTGACTCAACAACACCTGCCCAAGAATGTGTATCAACAAAAACATTAAAGTTTTTCAGTGTACGAGGAAGCATGTATCGACTCCTTAGGTCGTTGTGCCACCACCAAGCAATTTACTGAAATCAACTAAATAGCGATCGGTAATGCGTTGGTTTAAGCCTAAGTTTTCAAGGGTTGGAACAGGGGTGTAGTCATAATCGACCCAGAGCTGACCTTGTTGTAAACCTTGGATTGAGTTTTGAGCAGCGTCATACCAAACCGAAGCCCCCAATAGGTGACGAGCCGTGACATGCTCTTGTAGCTCAGCATTGATAGAGTCAATGATGTCTTTGGCCAAGTAAGGCGTAAGAGGTTGGTCCACAAAAGGGAAACAGCCATTTAAAATGGTTTCGAGGATGAATTGAGCGGTACGTGTTGCGACTTCAAAAGAAAAGCGCGGATCGTCTGAGCAATTTCGATTGCCCCAGAATCGAAAACCTAAATGCTGCATAAGGGTTGTGCAGTCGTTACGGTTTAAGTAGCCTGCATCTGTGTCAGGATCTTCCAGATCCCAAGTAATGGGCTGGCTGATTCCAGTTGGACCAGTCACTGGGATATTGGATACGGATTTATGCCAACCGACTTTTTCATCGGTTTCAGCTCGTAGAGCTGCTGCAGTGACAACGGCAGTAAAAATACCGTGTCCATACAATAGGGTTGGTTCAGGCATGATATTTCCATGTCATAGGATTGATGGGTTAATCATGCTGTGAATGTTTTGCTGCTGCTATTTGAGTGTTCCTGATTAAATGCTATTCAGGATTTAATGAAATACTAAAAAACCACCCGAAGGTGGTTTTTTAATTTTTTGATCAAGTGGTCGGTGTTGGATTTAAGCAGAAGGTTAAACTACCATCCTCATGTTCTATAAACGATGAGTTCACTACATCAGGATTTAATGTGTAGAAAGCGTCAGAGATCGGTACAAATTTAATTCTATACGCAACATCATCAATATTCTGCATATCAACGTATCCGTCGTAATCGGCCGTGATTCGATCCATATAAGCTAATGAAAATTGTCCTAAAATTGCTCCGATATTACCGCTTGCAAATGGGTTATCCATATCATTTACATATAATTCCCAACGACCTGCTAGGTGACTAAATGCGATTACTTGGCTTGCCCCCTCACAACTTATTGTGTGAGGGGGTATTACTCCCCCGAGTCAGTACCTAAAAATACATTGCCACTGGTGAATTCGGGCCAGACGATTTCAATTTCACGATGGCTTAAAGTTTGTCGGTAAGCCGTGACTGCTTCAGCCGTATCTAGCATTACTGCATCTTCATCACGAGGAGTAACGTAGCTATATGCGCGTAGCTTTTTGCACACAGCAGCTAATCCTTCAACGACATCAGGGCTTTCAACATCGGGAGCAATAATAATTTTAGGGATTAGACCTAAAATAGACTTTGCTGTCAGTAGCGCCTGAATGCCAGTACGACCTGCCGATGTCGTTGTGCCAATCACTTTGCTTGCTGTAAATATTGGACCATTAAATGGGGTAGGGACTCGAACAATAATCAGTGTTGGATTGGTGATTAATGCCGTGATTTCTAAGTTTTTTCGCAAGTTACCTGTTACACCTGCACTGGATAAAACTTGGTTAATTGATGGAACACGAACAGGAACGTTCTCAGGAAATACGCTAGGATCTGCGTCATCGGCAAATGCAATCATTGCAATAACATTTGTTTGAGCATCACGCATAGGGATGATGCCACTTTGAACTTCACGGCCAGAAATGCCGTGATGGGACTGCGCCATAGATAACTCCAAAAGTAGTTTGGCTTGTGGAGTTATCTTGAGGGGGGATTGATCTGGGTGCGAATGTTTGAATCCTGATTAAAACCTATTCAGGATAACTATTACTTTAAATACCCGACAAACTCATTAAATACATGTTGATATAATTCCTCATTCAATACCTTGGCTTTGTAAGAACCCATAAAAAGTGCAATTACATCGCCACCCCCTTCCGTACTGTGTGGCTTTTTATCATCAAGCACATACATGTGCCCGATCTTTAAATCACAAGCACTATCTGCACAAATCATACGGTCACTACCTGTGGAGATATGAATCGGCATGATGAATACATGCCCCGTGTTATCTATGTGATCAGGTAAGGGTGAACGCCATCCATAAATCTGAACACCATAAAATGGATGAGACGTGCCCACAATTTTTAGACCATCTGTTAGATATGTAAGTCGATCTTTAATACTGTTGATAGAATTTAAAATAGCAGGAGAAGTAATCTCTTGATCCCACACATAACCTTCAATTTGTTTAATCATTAAATAGCACTCGCAACACGAATAAAACCATGTGAGCCATCTTCACCTGCGACATATTGGTCTGGGGTTGAATCAGCCGCAATTAAAGAACGTTCACCAGTACCGCCTTTGCCAACATACAGACGGATATACTGGGTTTCAGTTGTGTTATTGGTATAGACCATGGTAATTTTTGCGCCTTCACCAGCTCCACCACCAAAGCCAATAGCACGATCTAAAGAACCATCTGCACCATCCCCACCTGCACCACGGCTTTCCATATCACTGGATGCTCCAGTATGATCTTCAGCCGTTGCGCTACCAGTTTCACCTTCATGTCGATTTGCAGAAGTAAATTCTCCTTCGAGTAGGTATTTTCCTCCTTCGCCTGCAAGACCATCAATCTTTTGACCACCATCTCCAACTACACCACCAACACCACCTTTGCCTCCACCTGCTATAAATTTGATTGTCGTGCCATCAATAGAGATATAGCTATCCTGACCATTTTGACCTTTAAGCTCTGGTGGGGTTGGAGTCTCATTCAAATCTACATAACGTGAAGAACCGCCACCACCTCCAGCACCAATAATAGTGAAGGCTTTTGATTCACCTGAAAGAATAGGAAAAACGACTGGTGTGCCTGTATATACATAAGTCCCGTTTCCCGTTGTTGAAGTTAAACCTTCAACTTGTACAATCGACCAACTAACGTTGCCGTTATATCCAATACGGGCGGAACCTGACCGATCAAAAACATATAAATCAATTCTGGCATCTTGACGTGTAATCGTCCAAGCTTCATGCCCACCCTCTGGTGTAATGTGAATTGCATAACGAGGATCTAAAAAGTTGATATTGCTATTTGCAGGGCGATTAATTACCCGTGCATCACCTTGTTTAATAACACCTGACAGAATCACCTTCGGATATAAAGATTCGAGACCATTGGCTAGATTTGAAAGCTGGAGCTGCAAGGCTTCAACTGCTTCAGACAATTGTTGCCGTGTGTCTGTATCAGCATTTTCCATCAACTCTTTAAGTTGTTTTAATGCAAGAATTGTTGCGAAATTTTTGATCACCCAATCTTTATTGGCTGTAACCATATTTGGATCGATACTGATTAATGCATCTCTGCCTGACTCTGTAGTTATATCAATGCTAATGGTTAATTCACCGCCAGCACCTTCAGCGATCACAGGTTTATAAGCTCCATGATAGTTTCCGATATAAATCAGTTTTCCTGCATTATCCTTTAAACCAATTTCATGCAAATTAAATCCACCGATATTGGCTTCAATAGTTGCAGTAACGGTGGTTACAGCACCATTGATTTGAACGGATTGCACGGGAACACTTGCCCTTTGGTTGATGAGAGCCGTTCGACTTTTTTGAGTGATGGGGTCATAAGGAATGCCATTGGCATCACCAAGAACAAGCTCACTTAATGTAATTGAAGCCACATCATGTGCCTGTGCAATTTGCGTTGCACCGAAATCCGTAAGCGTCACATAATATTTTGCTGCCATATTTTTTCCTAAAGTGTACTTAATTTAACGGTTTCACCTGAATGGCAGGCACCCACGATTTGAATATTTCCACTGCTCACAACTTTGGCTGAAATTGAAAAATTATCTCGAGCAGATTTGGTGGCTTCGACCGAAGTTTGAATCTGTAGAAGTTGATCAATAGAAATAGATATGTCTTTGATAATCACCACAAAGGTAAAAGGGGCTTGTGGTGGATTAAACTCATGCCATGCTTTGAGCTGAAAATTTTCTGCAAATTTACTGAGCAAACTTTCTATTGAAGAACGTGTGCCACGTTGGGCATTGAATACTCTACTTTCCTTAATGGCTTGACGTTTTTCTGCTTCGCTCCAATCTGATCTCCAATACTCGACGCGATGATCCCAAGCAAGCCAAGCAAGAAATGGCACAGGACATTGCTCGACTCGGTGCAACTCAATGAATGGCACAGGTAGTCGAGTAGTACGCTCACCAAGTTGTTCAATATTTCTTTCGAGTTTTGTCGCATTTGGAGGGAGTAAGCTAGACATCTCTAAACTCCGTAATATTGATGGTTATACCAATATTTTTTGCATATCTACTTTTAGGTATAACAATGTCATTCGGTGGATTATTGATAATGACGTTTTGAACTCCGCCCTGGTGCAATGCTCGAAATAATCCGCTGCGAGTTACGTCATAGCCTAGCGAGTTAGTGATCTTGATGTATTCAGCTAAAGCAGTTTCAGCAGCCTGCCTCACGACTTCTGTATCGGGACCAGGGAAAAGTACCAATGACGCATTTAAAGTCCAATTGGTAGGTGTGGCAGCTTTAACCGTGACTTTATCGGTAAAGGGTCTGCGCGTACTTGGAGTAAGTGTTTGATCCACGGTTGTTAAAAGTGATTGTGGCGCAATTTCGTTTATATGACTTTGTACCCAGATATCAACGTATCCAGAATTGGGGGTACTCACCGCAATATCTTTGATATGGCCATGTGCTGATAAGCCCCAAAATTGATAGCAACCTTCTGAACCTGCCGACATTGACTCTGGTTCGAGTTGAGTTCGTCGTCTTAAATCTTCATCCTCTTCCATCACCGCTTCAGTCGGTGGGGATGTGGTTGGATCTGCTTCAATGATGGTTTTACGATAAACATTTCGGTTCGCTGCGAGGTGATCCAGATCGGAGCCTTTGGCATAAGCAAGCATCAAGGCTTTGGCTTTTTCATTGATGTTGCCAGTTTTTAATAATTGTCGATATGCGAACGTTTGCAGCAATTTGACCAAAGGTTCGCTTTCATAATTTAGAACCGGTGCAAGATCAGGATCTCTCGAAATTAAATCAGCTTTACATTCTTGTAGCTCGGCTTCGTAGTCCAACGTTTCTAATACATTGGGGAAGGGGAGAGCTGATAAATCAATACGTGTGGTGCTCATGCAGCAGCTCCAATCAGAAAGTTTTCGGTGAAGGATTTTTCACCCATAGCTGAGATTTGGTTGCCCAAAATGAAAAAATCCCATTTCCCTGGTGTCTGCGAGGATTGATTCACTCGGATCTGACTGATTTTGATACGAGGTTCAAAACGAATTAGTGAAGTTGCAGCAGCGGACATGAGCTTAACTTCAGTAAGTTCGTTACAGGGTTGATCGATCAATTCAGGAACCAATGAGCCATAATTGCGACGGCATAAGCGTGTACCGATAAGGGTGCTTAAAATGTCGTGAATGGATTGTTTTAAGTGTGCATACTCTTGGCTTTCATCATCTGTAATTGCTAAACCAGTTAATCTAGACATACCTTTCATTATTTATGCTCCAGTAACCATAGGAGGACCAGATTGATCGGGTCCACCACGAACACCACCATGAGGATGTTTGACTAAACTTACTTTTCCAGCAATGACATCAATGGCAGAACTGATTTCCTGTTCAGCATGAACTTTGCCCTTAAAGAGGGTTTCGGGCACATCGAAAATACATTTGTTTAATTTGAAATTAGCTACACCCGTGGCAACGTTGACCACAATGCTATGCTCACCAAGCTGAATAAAAACTTCGTCTGGATTGTCAGTCGGAGGTGGATTTTCCTCAGAAAAAATGCTGATTTGAGGTATGGCACTGGTGAGCTCACCGCCTTGAGCTGTGACAGCAAATTGTTCGCCTATCGTTGGGCATCGCCAAAATTTCACCACACCTGCAGCAATGGTTGGGATTGGAATCCAATCGGTTTCGTTCTCATCAATTTTTAAGCGAATTTTGCCTGCAGATGCATCGACTGCAATGACGGTTCCGATACCTGCTAAGTTTTGAAATTGCCTGTTTAAATTGCTCATGTTGAAACTAAAAAGCCCATGATGATTGGATCATGGGCTTTTTGTATGAGGCTTGCTATTTGGGCATTCCTGATTAAAACCTATTCAGGATCAGAAGTTTTTTGCGGTTTCTTCTAATACTCTTTTGAGTCTTTGTTCGGCTTGTAGGAGTACCGAAACAAGATCGTCTTTAGAAAGTTGATTGCAGCTATCACTGGTGTCAGTTAAGCCCATAGATGCAACGATGTTAAGTGTGGCACGGACTTCATTGACGATATTGTAGTTATCTTCGCTTAGAGAAAAGCAGGGATTTTTCATGCTGAAATCTCCTCATGCTCAATGTTTAAAGTAACTTGTGTTTTTCTAAAAGCCCAACATTTATAGACATGCTGGTTGATGCTACTGCGGTAGGACATGTTGTGGTTTAAGTATTGAGGATGTGGTGCATTACTGTTGATTAATGCATTCAGCATGTCGGAACGTAATGGCAGATTTGGAATAGTGGCGTAAACCTGCGTTAGGTTAATGGCGATGGTTTCTGGCTGACTACTATGGTTGAATTGTTCAATACCATAGTCAAACAAAGCTGTCCAAAACTGTTGCAGATTTTGTCGCTGTATTTGGGTGATTGGGTCGAGAGTCAAACAAGCAATGGGTAAAACGATACGGCTGAGAGTAGTTTTCTTATGCCAAAGGACTTCGGCTTGTTGTGGCTGTCCGTATTGGTCAAGGATCAGTTGACTTACAGTATAAACAGGTCCGCCAGATTTGAGTTGTACCTGTGAACCTACAATGAGTTGTGGGTGATTTTGTTGTTGATACTGGAGTTGTTCTGCCATTTGGTTAAAGGCATTGATATAAGCTATTTTGATTTGGGCTGCTCTCTCTCCAGTAAAGCCCATAACCAAAAACATCCAACCATCTTTGGTCATTTCGTACATTGGGCGTTCTTCGCCTTTTACATCTTTATATTTAACGAGCTGAAAATTCAGCTCGTTAAAATTACTCAGACCAAAATTGGGCTGAGTAGATTCAACGCCCTCAAAATTGAGGGCGTTAAAATCCATTGCAAGTATTTTTTCGATTGTACGTAAAATATTGTCATGACGTTTGCCAAAGAATTCTGCAACTTTTAGGCTGTCAGTTTTGATTTGTTGATTTTGGATAAATACGGCTGTGCTGAGGTCATTCATTTGGCCGCCCCTTTTATTGTTGTAAAGATTTTTTGTAGCAATGTTGGCTTTTGTGCAAAGTCTGGTGATTGGATGCGTTGATAGCAGATTTTGTCGAGACGGTTTTGTGCCATTAGAATGTTATTCATGAGAAAATTCCAAATTATTTTTAAAATTTTCATCACTCAATGACGCCAATCATAGGGTGATGAGTTGCACGGAGTTGGCGTACCGAAGATCTAATCAACTCGGCGCAACCGAAGTTGCCACCGTACAACTCACCATAACGAACCTTAAACCTAAAATTAAGCGTAAGGAAGTACAGGCGTAAAAAAACCGCTTACGCGGGTCAACGCGATTAGATATGTATCGAGACGCCAATCTCGACCACTCATGTGGAGTGGTCTTAACAAGTTAACTTTGTTGATGAATGTTGTCAATAAATATGTTAAGTCGTTAAAATGTTATTGTATTTTTCGGTCAATGTTATATATTGATTCATAGATTTTCTGCTTAATTTAATCTGTTTAATCAGAGTGTTTTTAGGGTTCTATTGTGTGATGGGTATAAAAATTACAGCTTTTCATACTTGTCATTTACAAGGTTCACCACAACAGATATACGACAGCGTTCCTTATGCTTCTGATAGGGATAAAGAACAATGGCTAGGTCAAGGTTATTATTTTTGGACAGACTCATGCTTTTTTGCGAAAGAATGGGGGGCGCTACCTTCAAAATACCCAAATGGCTATGTGATTACCAAATTTGAAATAGAGATACCTATAGATAATTTCTTAGATTTAGTTGGTAATGTTGTCCACCAGTTGAAATTTGAAGAGCAAATTAGAAGTTATTTTAACCGTATGCAAATTATTTTTGATAAAGAGCATGCTAAAACTATACCTATTTCTAAAATGCTTGATCATTTTCGTTCTGAAGCTAAGGAAAAAAATGGAAATGGAGAAAATTTTTTTTCATACTCCGCGATTAAGGCAGCTGATATAGCTAATTTAACCTTTAGTTATCCTTATTCTCAAGGAGATATAGCTTCTTTAAGACTTGGTCATAAGTTATATCTACCAACAAGACAGCAGATTTATATTGCACCTGAATACGCAGATTGTCTTAAAGATAAGGATTTATATTTACTTTCTCGTCGAGTTAAATCAATGAGAGGGTACATTTATCAACCTGTGAAAATACCTGTAGTGAGAAAGACAAAATGAATAATTATACAGCTTTGGATGCAGTTACTAAGTGGATTAAAGAGTCTTCAGCTGAAGATTTTATTAGGAACTTTAATAAATTAGAGACTGAGTATGGTGGTATTACAATCGGTGAATATTTAGAAGAATATGGCATTTTAGAAAATGAAATTGAATTTCATAATATTATGACGACTGAAGATTTTGTATTTGGATTAGATGTTACTACTGAAAAAACTAATAGTTTTTCAGACTCTGGATTTAAATTATCAGATGAAACCAAAATTATTAGTATTGAAACTCAGCGAGTAGAATTGATAGAAATGCAATATACTAATTTTTTTGAAGCTGTGAATGATAGTCCTTACTTTGATGAAGCTTTCGCTGCATAGGAATTAAATAAAAATGTCTGTTAGTATTCAACTAAAATCATCTAGAGTCGAAGAGTTAATACTGGAAAAGTCTGAAACGGATATCGAAAAGACAGGTTTTACTCTTGAAGTTGGTACTAAGCTACCATCAGATGATGGTCAACATGATTTTTTTATTGAGTTAAGAACAGAGCTTCAATTAAAAGAAGGTTTTATTGTTAAGATATCATATGTTTCTGAATTCATTACAGATGTTGAAATTGATAATGAATTTAGAAATTCTAATTTTCCAAGAGTAAATGCACCAGCAATAGCATTTCCATTTTTCAGAGCCTTTATTTCTAATTTTCTATTAAATGCAGGTTATGAACCAATAATACTGCCATCGATTAATTTTACGAAAATTAAAGAAGCAAATTAGTCCAATTTAAATTTTTAATTAAAATTTGAATAAATATTAAAACCTTAATTAGTTTATTAATTAAGGTTTTTTATTAAGTTATATATTTATTTAAAATAAATATTACGTTTAGCTGTGTATTTGATAATCTAAATGTTTAAAAAAGCCTGAATTTCTTTTTCAATCCATTCTTGATCATCTTTACTGAAGCCAACCAGCTCTCGAACTGGGTAGCGTGTGGATTTTGCATTTTTGCTCGGTCGGATAGATTTTCCCTCCTGGTGTACTGAAGCCACAAAACCTGTACGTCCACCAAAACCAACAGAAACATGATTTTCAGAATATTCAGTTTTAAGCCGTTTACCAATATGTTGAAACATTGCTTTTTGCTTAATTTTTCCTACTTGTGAACGGATGGATGAACCGCCACTAGAAGATATACCATTTGTTGGTAAATACTTTACAATTCTCGATTTTCTGAAAGTACGAATACCATTAGCTTTTTGATCAAAACCTGTGTAGCTCGCTCCTGTATTTTGATAACTTTTAATTATGGCTTCTCTCGTCTTTCCACCTGCTTTTTTATATAAAAAACGTAATGGTGGATTACTTATTTGAGAAACTGCATCCTTTCGTGGAATAAAATTATGATTATCAACATCTTTTTGACTTTTAATTCGGTCACGATGGCGCACCCGTAAACCTTGTCCCAAACGTCGCATAAGCTCTCGACGTTGTGAGGGTTCAAGCAGTAAGGTGATTTGGTCAAGCCAATGATTTAAACCGTTGATCGCGTCCATTATTCACCTTCAGGGAAAAATCCGCCTTTTTCATCGTTCCAAACAAGGGGTGGGCAAACATGATAACTTTCATCTTCAGCCACAATTTTATCCCGTTGAGGGAAATCAATTTCAAGATCGAAAGTATCTGTATCAATAATTTCAGAGCTAAATGAAATTTGAATATCTTTAGCGGTCGCATCTAAATGCCGATTTTTAGATTTCAGCCATTCACGCAAGGCGACGATGACTTCTATCGGATCTGAACGGTAATCAAGGATGAGCAATCTGGCGGTATATTCCAAATAACCTTCTTTATGCGTTCCATTGAGGATCAGCAGATGACATTTATCTGCTGACATCATTGGAAAACGCTCATTTAAATATGGTTTAAGTGGAATCAGGGCTTTCATGCTTAATTATCCAGAGCAGCATAATTTAATTGTTCAGCAACTCGCACAGTCCACCCTTTACCGTAGCGCACCCATGTGCTTAAACTGGTGTAATGCTTGAGTCGCTCGGCATTAAACTTCATAAGTACATCATTTAAATCTGCTTTCTGGATGGCTTTTATTGTCAGTGGACCAATGATCCCATCCTCAGCCATTCCAACCGATTTTTGTAATTTACGCTTTGCTGTACCCATGCCAGCATTAATGGCGAAATCCCATACCTGAAAGACAATAGCAGGATCTAGATTGTCCGCATTGAGCTTGTCCCACCAATCACGCTTATAAATTCCTTTGGCTTGATCAAGGGTAAGATTCTTTATGTCAAAATCAGGATAGGTCATGGCAGAAATACCGTATTTCGTGCCTCTTAAAATACCTTTTCCAATGATGCCAGTGGTCCAGTTACCGCGATCATTTTTATCATCAGTAAACTTACCTTCATGGCCAATGAGACGATCAAATGCTTGTTCAAATGTCAGTTTCATTCTGTCACCTACTTAAACATTGCAGCAAAAGCAGCTTTAATTTCACTAATCAGTTCGCTTGGCTTTTTGCCCTCTAACAATCGAATCGATTGATAAAAGATGCCGACAAACAACAGACCAAACACGGCAAAAAATAGCATGACTACACCTTGTGCCGAATGAGAATAGTGCGTCAGCTTGAAATACTCAATAAAGGCAGCTCCACCATACAGGCTGATAGCAACACTAAATGCAAATTTGATAATCACGCCTTTGGTGATCTTGATTCGACCTTCTGCATCAATATCACCGCTTAAAGTGAGGGCAAAAATAGCCCCAATCACGGCAGCAATGATTTTGATAAACCACGGTAGTCCTTTGATACTAATTGGGTCATTCATGCCCATCCCCTTAATCCCAAAGCTTGAGTGTTTGTGGTGCTGCTGCTTTGGTTAAATCTGGTAATTGTATGGATTGATGTTCGTTTAAAAATATTTGTTCAATCTTTGAGTTTGCTTCAACTAAAGCTGGGAGCATATCGACCGCATTTGATCCGTAATAACGATATGCAATCGACTCTAAAGTATCTCCCTGTATAGCTTTGACTGATTTCATATAAGCCGAACTCGGTTACGTGATCGATTGGTTAAATCAGCGATCGTATGCTGAACAATCCTACGGAGAGCATCTGCTTTTTCTCTTTGATTTTCACCACGTACTTGTCCAGTAGTTGTGGTATCAAAATCAAGATTATCTTCACAAATCAGCGCTGCAGCTTCATAACTCACTGCTCGTTTATATTTGCGAATCTGTTCTTCTGATTGGATAGCAATACCGTCTAAGTCACCGTTGATGGTATCCATTGCCAATATGATTTTTTCAGTTAACAGAGGCTCACCTTTGGACTGATCTAAACGCACCTGAGCAAGTAAATCTTTAATGCTGACATTGGGATACTCAGCAATCGGATTTTGTACTTCTGCATTGGAGACAGGTGCATTTAGAAGCATGGTTTACTCCTTTGGCTTGGAGTCGGTGGACGCAGGATCAGCCCCATCGGCTGTTTGATCAGCCGTTGAAACTGCCTGCGAGCCGACAGTGGCGTCGGGAGACGACTCGGTTGCAGGTAGACGCAATCGTTTTTCAAGCTGTTCTAAATCTTTTTTACAGCCTGCTTTGGGATTGTATCGAAGTGCATTCTTATAAGCTGAAACAGCTTCCATTGGTTGTGCCTGGTTCAATGCATCACCTAAGGCACGATAAATTTTTGCCCGTACTTCATCGACCATTTGCTCGCCTTCACCAAGATTGATGATGCGCTCAATCAAGGACGCATGAGCGATCGCAAAGTTAGTATCATCGATAAAGACTTCAGCACATTGTTCAGTGACAAATTCAGCCGTTGTACGTGAATAGCCTTCAGGCATAACCATGTCATTCAACACGGCATATTCAGCAATACGTACAGCTAATTCAAACTCATTAGCATCAATTGCCCAAATCATTAAATGGACTAATACTGTATTTTGAGGGGAAGGCGAAACAGCAAGACAGCCATCAATATAGCCTTGATACTCAGGCAACCATTCTGCTTTTTTGGCAATACGTTCCTGAATCGATTTCATATCTTTTAAGATATTCAAATGATTGAACATACGCAGTTCAACGTTTGGAACATTTGCCAAAAGTTCTGCACCCGTTTGGATCGCTTGAGCTGCACTCGCAACGAGATCTGCTGCAACACTTTGCTTTTGGCGTGGATCAAGACTTTGCTGCGCTTTTAACGCTTTTTCTGCCAACATCTTTTCACGATGTTGGCGCATTGAATTCATACCCATAATTAAGCATCCACCTCAATGTTTTCGATTAACAAGCACTTGGTGTAGTCTTCAACCACAAAGTCTTCATTGACAGATTGATAATCGACTGCACGATCCCATTGAGGCTCATCTACGATTGAGCGATTAAAAGTGCCGTTTTGAAGATAGATCGACAAATTATCAAACGAGGTGATTAAAATGGTTTTTGCAGGGAAGCGTGGAACGTACATTGCAGGTAATGTACCAAGTTGCTTATTGGCATAAATAATACGCGCAGCAATTTGTTCAGTTGGATCTTGGATGGCATTCAACAGTGGTAAATATTTATCACTTAAAATGCCACGACCACAAATCACCACTAGACCACTTTCACGATGTTGTTCCGCGATATATTCTTCAATTCCGAATTCAACTAAGCCATCAATAGTTTTGAACTCATGTGCAGCGCCAATTTGCGTTTTAAAAACACCGCCACCTACATCTTCACCTTTGTAATGTTGCTCAGGGGCTTTTTCGCGGATTTTTTGCAACCAACCTTTTTTCACATCTTGTAATAATGGATTGGCAACACGGTCACTAGTCGGTGCACGATATACACCATTAAAACCGATACACAGTTTGTCTAATGCCACCGCACGAATGACCATTTCCTGCAGCTTTTTCTTAAAGTCTGGAAAATGTCGCCAAGCATTGAGTAAAACCCATTTCATGGCCACGTCATAATTGGTTTGAGTACAGTCGTATTCATCCAGTAAATCTAATGCACCGACTGGGGTTGGTTGACGTGCTTGGACGTTAGTGTTGGTATTGCCTGCAATGGTGCTCCCAATACTTAAAGCAATTTTTTCACCTTTTGCATTATCAATAGGGAAAATATTAATCAGCTTCAAGAAATCAGCATTTTGTTGATAGGCTTGAATAATTTTCTGTGTGGGTGCAGGTTGAACAGCAAAAGTTTCTCGTGTACTTTCAACACCATTTGCACGGGCAATGTCAGCTTTATAAGAATTAAATAACTGACGTGCTTGAGGTTGTAGAACGACTGACATAATTATTTAATTCCTTAGTAATCGACTACGTTAGCTGGGCTACCTGTGTGAACAGGCGGTGGATTCATTGGGGTTGTGCTCATGGTATTAAATTGGTTTTGTAAGCCAGTAAGACCTTGAGATAATTGTTGCAAAACTGCTTTCATATCAGCATCAGGAGCAGCAGTTGGATTTTGGGTGGATTGTTGTTCTGGAGCAGCCACAGATGGTGTTTGCTGAACTGGAGCTGTTGCAGGTGGTGTTTGTTGTGTTGGGCTAGTAACAGGTTGAGAGCTAAACGATTGTTTAAGTCCTTGAACCTCTTGTGTTAATGCTTTTAAACCATTCAAACATTGCACAACGCCCTGAGTTAACTGATTAGCCAGCTCATCACTAAATTGTTCTTTGGGTTTTGCTGCAGGCGTGAACGCTTCTTTAAGCTGATCAAGAAGGCTTTTACCTTCATTGGGATTTTGTTCAGACATGGTGATATAGATCTCCGAATCAGGTTGGGTACTGAGCGAATGAGGACTTGCAGAAAACTTAATGGCTTGAGTACCTAAAGAATTCGGGGTATCGGTCATACCTAAACCGACTTGATAGGCTTTCCCAGTCCCTGCGAAATTGCGATAGAACTCGATTGAAGGGTAAATTTTTTGCCCTTTTTTATTCATGGCAACAAAGTTCGGCAAAGCAGAAAGAGTGTTGTACAAACACATCAATCCGTTTTCTTCAACCGCTTCGACTTTCAAAATATCGCCATACGCATTGAAGGGTGGTTCAGGTGAAAAGCCTGTCCAATGCTCGATATTGATACGTCCTGCGTAATGTTCAGGATTGTATGAATCAGCCATTTCTTGAATTTCTTGACGTGTTAATTCACGCCCATCCACAGTTTGCCCTTCACGAGCAACTCGAAAGCGTTTGATTACACGTCCTTCTCCTGGTAGCTCCGCCATTTGTTATTCCACATATCATTTTTACGATGATTGAAGTCTGCTTCGGAGCTATGGTTTGGTGCAATCGAACCTATCCTGATTAAGCGGTAATCAGGAATACATCACTCAAAGATTTTTTGTGCTTAAAGCAACATTAAGCACATGAATACAAATACACCGACGTTCCTAGAACTCATGAACCCAAGACAGCAGGGAAGAATACTTTTCTCAATGGGTATGTCTGTCTCAGAAATCGCCAAACATACTGGGGAAAATCGTTCGACTGTCGAAAGTTGGAAGCAGCGCGATCAATGGTCTAAAACGGATGTTTATGATGAGGTGACAACTGGTTTAAAAATTCGCTATATGACGCTGACTTTTATGGAAAATAAAAGTAATGCGAATTACAAAGAAATGGACATGATTGCTCGACAATTCGAGCGATGGGCAAAAATTCAAAAGTATCTTGAATCAGGGAAACAAACAGATCTCAATCCGAATCTTGAAAATCGTAACGCAGCTCCGAAAAAGAAAAAGTTAAAAAATCAGATCACGCTTGAGGACTTGGAAAAACTTGAAGAGGCATTCAAGGAGTTTTTATACGTTTATCAAGAGGAATGGATGGATGCCGTTTCCTGGTCTCGAATCTTTATTTTATTGAAATCACGACAGATTGGTGCCACTTATATTTTTGCGCTTTGGGCATTAATCGATTTATTAAAAACTGGGAAAAACAAAATTTTTATGTCGGCATCCAAAGCGCAGGCATATCAATTCATTGAATACATCAAAGCCTTTGTATTGGATGTGATTGGCTTGGATCTGACTGGAGATCCGATTGTTATTAACGGACCGAATGGCCAAGCAACAGTTTATTACTTGGGGACGAATGCGCTAACAGCCCAAGGCCGTCATGGTGATGTGATCATGGACGAATTCTTTTGGATTCGTAAGTTTTTACAGTTCAAAAAAGTCGCTTCAGCGATGGCTTCACAAAAGATGTATAAGCAAATTTATATGTCTACGCCATCCAGTATTTTGCATGAAGCCTATACCTTTTGGACGGGTAAAGACAGCAAACGAAAATTACCGATTGAGATCGATGTCAGTAAAACTGCATTAAAAGCCCCAGTTAAATGTGCAGACAGAAAAACACGGCAAATCGTGACATTGACTGATGCTGAAGAAAAAGGCTGTGATCTATTTGATCGTGAGGATCTGCTTGCCGAATATGGTGATGAAGAGTTTGCCAATTTGTTTGATTGTGAGTTTATTGACGATTCAGGATCTTACTTCCCATTAAAAGAAATCATCCCGAACATGGTCGACAGTTGGGAAGTCTGGAAAGACTTTTTCCCGAATCAGAATCCACGTTATGCAGGGGAAGTTTGGTTAGGTTATGACCCTTCATTCACAGGTGATAATGCAGCTTTAGCAGTTATAGCACCGCCACAAACACCGCTTGAACCCTATCGAATTCTTGAGATTAAACAATTTCATGGAATGAAAGCCAGTGAGCAAGCTTTGTATATCAAAAAGGTTTGTGGGCGATACAACGTGACTTTTATCGGTATTGATAACACAGGTAACGGTTTGGCCGTGGCTGAACACGTTGAACTTTTCTTTCCTCAATTGACTCGCTTGAACTACACCCCTGAATTAAAAATCCGCATGGGGCTTCGAGTTAAAGAGCTATTTCAAAAACGTAGACTACATTTCGATGCAGGTTTGCAAATTGTTGCTAAGTCATTCTTGTCAATCAAAAAAGCCTTAACTGGTGGCGGTGGAAATAAAACACTGGTTACCAGTCGTAGTGCTGAAACTGGGCATGGTGACATAGCTTGGGCAGTGATGAATGGTTTGGAAAATGCGCCAATTATTCACGTTGCTGATCAATCACATCTTGGCGCACATCAAAGCCGAATCAGAGTATTTAATTCATGAGAATATTGGACAGAGTTATTTCGACTGTTTTTCCACGTTTGGAGCAGATGTCGGCAGCAGGATCTGGTTTATCTTCGCCTGAAGAACAACCACAATCAAAAACGATTATGAGTAGTTTCGGAGATGCAGAACCAGTATTGGATGGACATGCATTATTTGAATATGGTTATTGTCCTGTCTGGCAAGATTGGTATGAATTACCTTTTGATATTGCTGCGACTGCAAAACTTTATCGTGGTACCAGTCACCATACCAGTGCGATCGTGATCAAGCGTAATATTCTTTCAGGTGATTTTATTCCGCATCCATTATTAAGCCGACATGAGTTTAATTCTTTGGCATTGAACCTAATCACTTTTGCAAACTGTTATACCCATATTCAATATAATCGGTTTAGAAGTGTTTTGAAGTTAACATCACGTCCTGCCGTCAATATGCGAAAGGGGACTGACCTTTCAAAGTTTTATCAGTTAGATAGTTTTCAAAGTAAACAACATGTTTTTGAACCTGAAGAAATTATCCATGTAGCCGATGCTGACATCATGCAGGAAATTTATGGTGTTCCAAATTATTTAAGTAGCATCAACGCGATTTTATTAAATGAAGCTGCGACTTTATTCCGTAGACGCTATTACAAAAATGGTGCACATGCTGGGTTTATCTTACATATCACTGATGCTCTAAAATCACAGAAAGATGTTGATGTATTAGAAGAATCATTACAAAACTCAAAAGGGGCAGGCAACTTTAAGAATCTTTTGGTCTACACACCAGGAGGAAAAGAGAAAGGTTTAAACGTTATTCCTCTTGCCGAAGTCGCTGCTAAGGATGAGTTTTATAATATTAAGATTGCCAGTCGTGATGATCAGCTTGCAGGCCATCGCATTCCACCTCAATTGATGGGTGTGGTACCGCAAAACTCAGGTGGGTTTGGTGATATTGAAAAGGCTGCAAGAGTCTTTTATTACAATGAGATTGTTTACTATCAAAACCTACTAAAACAAATTAATGATCGGCTTGGTATTGAAGTTATTAAGTTTAAAGAATATGACTTAATTTCATCTATCACTAAGCCATAATTACCTGAATTATATCAAAAAACCTATATAAAATATACATTTATTCTTTTTTATAATGCCAAGTTTTAATGCTTGGCATTTTTTTTTGCTCAATAAAATAGTCAGTAGGTCAGGTTACACCAATATGCTGTGAGGTCAAACGCAGTCTCCTCTCCCGCCTGCACAGTTCCTAAATGTCTCATTTTAGATGCACAACAGAAAAAGCTCTAAGGCTTATGTTTCATAAGGCTTAGACCGATTTTAATAAATGATTGTTGATGCACTCTGATTCAATTAGATGCGACTTTAAAAAGTAATTAAATAAGACTATTTTTTTAAACTCTAAATATAAGGTATGAGAGAGGTTACATAAATTATAAAGCATGATTTTATTATTTTAAGTAATTGATTTTAAATAATATATTTTGTAACCTTAATGGGGTTACATGAGGTTACTAAAGTTTTTTAAAATAAATTAAATTTATATAAATCATATACTTAATAGGTTACACGTTGTAACCTCAAAAATAGGTTACATGTAACTTTAAAGTTACCTATATGTAACTTTTATAAAACTAATATATATTGTTAATAATCATATATATAACTATATAAATAAACATCTGTAACTTTTGTAACCCCTATTTTTCATGACCTAAATTTTTGAGCCAAGCTTTAATAAGAGGGAAGTTCACTCATAGATTCTGAGTGTTATATACACTCCCTTGATGCAACTTTTTTTAATGATTTAAGAGTCTGAGTTATGGAGAGAAACTGGGATTTGAACTGAAATTATTTTTATGGTGACACGGATGTTACACAAGACCTTTTTAATTAAAATTATATTGTTAAATTACATGTAGTTAATGAGTATATTTTTCTCCCGCCACCTCCACCAAATACCTAGCTTAATATGACTGAATATGACGTTATATAAAGCGCAAAGGCTTGATTCTAAAGGGATCAAGCCTTTTTTTATGCCTAAACATAACCAAATATAACTAGCTATAGTGTACATGTGCCGTGTACACTGTCTTGTACATTGCATATTTTATTGAACTCACTGGTGTACAAGGTATGAAAAGAGCTGATATCAAAAGAAGACCTTTATCAGATACCGTATTAGCGAATCTCGAAGCTGAAGAAAAAGAGTATCGGGAATTAGATGGTGAGGGTTTATATTTCCGTGTAAAACCTGATGGTAAAAAAGCATGGCTTTTCAGATATAAAAAGGCTGATGGTAAATGGTCATGGTTAGGTATCGGAACTTACCCTGAGCTTTCAGGGGCTGGAGCAAGAAAGAAAGCTAGAGAAATTATTAAAGATATTTCACATGGTGATAATCCAATTATTACTAAGCAAGAACGTAAGCGCCAAGAACTAGAGCAAAATAATGCTACGTTTGAAGTGTTGGCTCGAGAATGGCTTGATACCAAGCTGAATTCATGGGTTAAAGACACTATGGTTCGGAATAAAGGAGCATTAGAGAAACATATATTCCCAGTATTCGGTAAACGGTTATATAGCACGATTAAACCCATTGAATGGATGAATCATTTAAAAGGAATTCAAATAGAACAGGGTATTTATGAGCAAGTGAACCGTATTCGTGCTATGTGCCGTGATATTTATGACTTTGCTAAGGTCACAGGTCGTATTGATTACAATCCATTAGAGGGGCTGCAAAAATATTTACAACAAGGTAAGAAGGAGAATATGGCACATGTGAGTGAGCAAGAACTGCCAGCTTTATTAAGAGCTATAAATAATTATCCGACTATAAATGTTCGTATGGGTTTACAGCTTTTAGCTATGCTGTTTTGCCGCCCAAGTGAGCTTAGGGGGGCAACGTGGAGTGAGTTTGATCTAGATAATGCACTTTGGAATATTCCTGAAGAACGTATGAAGAAGCGCCGTGAGCATGTCGTCCCTTTATCTACTCAAGCCGTTGCAATTTTGAAAGAACTCAAAAGTTTTGAAACCAATTCTGAATTTTTATTTCCGAGTAGGTCAGATAAGAGTAAGCCTAAGTCCGATACGGTTTTCATTATGGCTTTGCGCCGTATGGGTTATGAAGGTAGACAGACACCCCACGGCTTTAGACATATTGCGAGTACCTTACTGAATAATCGTGGATTTGATGAGCGACATATTGAAGCAGCACTTGCACATGTAAAAGATGGTGTAGCGGGTGTATATAACAAGGCTCAGTATCTACAAGATAGGGCAAATATGATGCAATGGTATGCGAACCATTTAGAAGAAATTGCAGACCAGAGCATTCTTCAGTTTAAAAAAGTTAAGTGATCATGCAAATTGTAAAAGTGATAACAATGACGAACTTCATTTCTAAAATTGTTGAAAATAAACGAGCAGATTTAAGCGATCAGGGAATATGCTTAAATTATAAGCGTCGGTGCGTGGCAGGGATAACTCTGATCGAATCGCAACGTTGCTAACTGCGCATTCAGGTAGTGAATTTATGTAGGCCAATTAGCTTTTTCCCCCAAACGATTAAATTCCGCGAGAAGTTAGTTTTGAAGCATACTTGGATAAATTGAAAGATTGGAAATTTAACCTTTTCCACTATGAAAAAGTGCTTGCTGCCTCAAAACTTTAGGCAGGTGCAGAATAATAAATCAGGCTGTATTTAGCTTTAAAACACAAGAGAAGAACATGTTTACTTACCTTTCAGAATTACTTGAACAGAAACGTACTGAACTTGACGATGAAGAACGTGCTGTGGCCATTGCCGCCGTGTGTAATAGTCCTACATTGGTGTACTGTTGGTATGATGAAATGGACTTTTATCAACGTTTGCCGTTATTTAAAGTGACTGAAACTAAGATCCTTAATCTGGTAGATCTAACCCTTCAATATGATGCATTTACGTTTGCACCAGAAAATATGCAAGTTAAAGATCCAGAGCTGATACAGGCCATCGATCAATCAGGCGTGTTCGTGATAGACAATGATTTCTTTGGTTGTTTGAAAGGACTAAGCCGGTATAAAGATGGGATCTATTATGCGAATCAGATCAAAGCAAGTAACGCTATAAAAAAGGAAATCTTTAACAGGTTCAGAAAGATCCTTTTAGGCTTATTTGCTGCTTATGATACTGAACAGGCGTATGAAGAAATGATCGAGAACCCATCAACAGATGAATTCTGTAGAGCACTTTCCATGCGAAATATTCAGGAAAGTGGACTTGGAGCTTATGAGGACTTCTTGGAAAAGGTAGACAACCGACAGTTACTCCGTTTTGAATATACCGACGTAGTCGAAAAAGCACGGGAGCGATTGGCAGCAGCAAGTTAATCCTTTTAATTTACGGATATACAAAAATTGGTAACTCTCAGCTCTAGTTTGAGTTAGAACAGATTAGTGACTCTTTATAATGATTTATAAAGAAATAAAAATAAATATACCATATAGTGCTCTGATTAAGCCTTGATAGGCTTCCGAAAGTTGAAGGTACTATTCGATTGGCTTAATAGTTTTATTGAGAGTACTGCATGAGGAACAATAATCGTGATTACCTATCTTAAAAATCAAATTCTAGATTTGACAATTAGAGCTACTGAAAACTTATTTTTCTTTTATGAACGTACTAATAGACTAAATGAAGATTTAGACTTTTTGTTATTACAAGCTAAGACTTTAAATTTAATACGAGACATAAAAAATAGATTCTCACAGACGGAAGATGGATGCTATCAGCTAACACTTGAAGAAACACAAAATTTAGCTAAGTTATATATTTATCAAGACTTTAAGGATGAATTAGATAATATTATTGAAAGAGCCTTTTTTGCCATTTATAGAAATATTGCATATGTAGAAATGTTTATAGAACAAAATGATTTGGAAAGAGCCCTTTTTAGCCTATGTGAAGGCTATCAAATCTTTGGAACGGCTTTAACGCCGAATAATAAGTATGTTTTTAATACAATGGATAGCATTGTTATTTCTAATAAAAATAGAGAAATCGCAAAAATTAAAGCAAAAAGAGATGTTGAAATAAATCGCCCAATGTATGAACTGATTGAAAAAGCTTGGACTGATGAATGGCATCAACAACCTGCAACTAAATTTGCAAATTATATTATGCACCAACCAAACAAAAGAGAATTGGTGGGGAGTGCAACTCACGAACATATTGTAAAGCATGTTCGTAAACTAAAAAATGAACGTAAAATAGAGAATTTACAGAACTAAAAAATTACTTCTGCCGGCAGAAACAACTTTTTGCCGGCAGAAAGAACGACATTTTTAATACTCATAAACATACTTACTTCATTAAATTTATTTATATGGAGTCAAGTAAATGCATCCAATTAGAGTTACATACAATCAAACATGTGAACTGTTAAACATTACGCGTGATACTTTACGTAATCTTATTAAAAAAGATCCAAATTTTCCGAGACCATATAAGCAAGGTTCTACTCAACAGGCTCCAGTCTATTTTGATTATGGCGATCTAATTACATGGCATAACAAACAGAAAGACATAAGCTCCTCTCAGGAGGGGTGATAATGTCTAACCTTATAAAGAGATATACCCAAAATTTTGCTTTATTGATGCTATTGGGCATAACAGTACTTGTTCTGACTACTTGTAGCCAGCCGGCATATGCAAATGAGGAAAATCTAAGTAGTCATATTGATAGGGGGCAAGCATGAATGCAGCTCATGAAGCCCCTATGGCGAGTTCGGAATCACCATTAGAAATTTTAGCGCAAGCTACTAAGCTTGTCTCGACAGATCAAGATTATTTTTTGCAGCCATTAATACAAAGATTTGGCAGTCCTTTACAGCTGATTTATGTTGATCAATCGAAAGGAGAAATAGGAGGTATTGAATATGAAAATCCTTTCATTTTACCTATCTATGATGGGCAATTAGAGCTTGTGCAATGTGCTTTTTTACAAGATGGGCGCCGTGTGCAGATTTTGCCGAATGGATTAGCTCAAGGCTTTGCCCTGTATGGTCGTTTTGACCATGCAGAGCCCATCATCGTAACCTATAGTCTAGAGGCATTCTTTAAGATTGCACAGACAGGCTACGCCGTGGCATTGGTGTTATTGCCTACCCTTTGTAATGCCAAACAGACAGCGTTAAAAGCCTTTGATTTTGAGCAAATCCAATTTGTGATTAATCAACTTTCAAAAGCGGGTTATACCAAGCTCTATATGCCAGCACGACCAGAACAGATGCAACAAGAGGTATTCCAAAATCTTGAAAAAAAAACCTCAATCAGGTTGCTCAATCAACTGCAAATTATGGGCGACAAGGAGTTTTTCACTGAGCTGATTCAGGATGAGGATGCAGAAGAAGTACAGGCATTTCTTGATGAGGCGATTGAGCAGTTGCCCAAAATCGACCCATTACCCAAAGGGTATTTAGCCAAGCCATTTAGAATGGATGATGGCTCATGGCTGCAAAATATTGAGAGCGGCTTATATCAGATCAAGGATAAACAAGATGAGAACGGTGAAACCAAACAGATCAGGACACGTATTTCAAACTCCTTGACCATTTTGGGTGAAGCAAGAAGCGTAAATAATGATAACTGGAAGCGTGTGATTCAGTTTCATGATAAGGATAATACCCAGCATACGCTACTCATCCCTTATGAGCATTTCATGGGCGAAGCACAAGAAGCCTTAAAGATTATTGCGAATCATGGCTTAATGCCGCCAAGACAAATCAATAAAAAGAATATTTTTATTCATTACCTTCAGGACTATCCCATTGAGAAACGCTTTAGATGCGTTGCTCAAACGGGGTGGCATGGACATGCATTTGTGACAACCCATCGTACATTTGGCAATTACGGTGACGAGGAGCTGTTATTTCATAGTGATATGAAGGACCCTTACAGTACGTTGGGGAGTCTTGAAGGCTGGCAGCAACTAAGCCAGCTTATTGAGCTTCATGCCCTAGCTGTGCTTTCCTTCTCTTGTGCTTTTGCAGGGCAACTGGTTCTCCCATTAGGGGCTGAAAGTGGTGGCTTTCATATCTATGGTTCATCTACAGATGGCAAAAGTACCATTACTAAAGCAGCCTGTAGTGTATGGGGAAATCCAAAACATATATCGAAGTCTTGGCGTACCACAGACAATGCTTTAGAGAATGAAGCAGAGTTAAGGAATGACAATTTCCTTAACCTTGATGAATTGCGCCAAGCAACTCCGAAAGCGGTGTCTGATATTGTGTATATGCTTACAGGTGGGCAAGGTAAAGCACGAAGTAATAAGGCCGGTAGGAACAGAGAGATTAAGCAATTTAGCTTAATGTATACCTCTACAGGTGAAGTGACTTTAGAAGAGCATTTGCGCCGTGGAAATCTTGAGCTAGATGCAGGTTTACTTTTGCGTTTTGCTCATCTATCCAGTGATGCTGGTAAAGGCTACGGCGTATTTGAACAAATTAATTATGGTACGACCTCCAGTGACTTAGGAAATCGTATTAATGAGCTTTTATCACAGCATTATGGGCATGCAGGGATTAAATGGCTTGAGTATCTGACTCATGATAAAGATGACGTCATGCTAAAAGCTCAGAACTTACTTGAGGAGTTTACCGAAAAGCACAAGCAAGCCAAGAATGGGCAGGCAAACCGTGTATTACGGCGTTTTGCACTCGTTGCGGTTGCTGGAGAATTGGCAACTCAGGCAGGCATCACAGGATGGCAGCAAGGTCGAGCATTTGAAGCACTAGGGCAATGTTTTCAAACTTGGCTAGGTAGTTTAGGTAACGGTGAAAACCTTGAGGAAACGAAAATCCTTGAGCATTTCAAGGTATTTTTTGAAGCACATGGGACAAGTCGTTTTGAATACTTGAGAGAGAGGCGCCATCCAGATGGAGAAGTCATACGACAAAGTATTCAAAACCGTGTTGGTTACTATGACCCTGATGAAAAAGTTTACCTAGTTTCATACACGATGTTTAAGCAGGAAATGTGCAAGGGCATCAATGAAGCCAGTGCCAAGAAGGTGCTAATTAAGCATGGTTGGATTAAAACTTTCATAGAGGGTGAGAAAAAGCTCTATGTGAAGAAAACTAGTAATCACCTTCCAGATGGAGGACGTCCGCGTATGATGCACTTTAGTGTGGAAGCCATGCAGCAAATTGAGGGTGAAATTTAAAACCTGAATATTTGAGGTGGTCATGGTGGATAAGGTGGACATATAAATATTAATTTCAATTAACTATATGTTATTTAATAATATTAATATGTCCACTTTGTTTTAATTTATCATTTTTATTGGGTGGGCATAAGGTGGACATGCTTTTGACTATAGTCACAATGTCCACTCCCGTTGTTTTGTCTGTCCACTCTTTTCTGCCCCAGATCAATATTAAGGTGGTCTTAATTAAATTAAAAAAATCAGATAGATAGTTAATTGTGTCCACATTGTCCACCCTGACCACTTCAAATGACAACCAAGGATGAGATTGCTAAGGCAATTGGTTGTGGTGTCGTGATGATTTACCGAGTGGTGAAACACCAGGATTAACTTTTACGAGAATCTACAGGTGATATTTTCGTCGGGATATGCACAAGATGGGTCACGAATAAGTAGTGCGAATTGATTAATAAAATGAGGGCTTTAAGCCCTCATTTTTAATGATTTTCATGCTCTATATAATATTGGCGTTTCCGTCTTGAATTATGTTTCCAACTTTTCGCCAGATCATAAACTGAGGTGGGTAAATCATCCCAAGCATTGGGTAAACCAGCACCCCGCGCAACACGAATTTTTAAAGGGTAGTCTTTGTACTCAATCAGGTGTAAGCAATAAAAGCTACGCTCTTGATGGGTACTGAATTGTTTAAACACTGAACTTCTGATATTGGGATAACTCTTCCAGAAATAGCGGTGTTTTGTACCTTGTTGATGGTGTGATTTTTTATACTGAGATTTCAGTTTTTTCATGTCTCCTCCTAGGTGGCAATACCTAGAAGGGATCCTCTGCGAAGTAGTTCATTTAGTCAGACCAATTATAGTTATCGTTTGGGATATATCAGCATATCAGAATAACTTTAGATACTAGTATAAGAAAGGCTAAATATTGAAAATGGATTGAGGTTTAATCGATGATTAAGAGGATAAGAAAACATACAGACAAAAAAGATTCGCACTAGCAAAAGTCTGATACACGAGCCACTTTATATTTATAAATTTAGACATAACTTAAATCAGTGTAAATTTGAGTGGGCAAAATGATCACAGCATTACATGAGTTATTTTTTAATGAGTTGCACATAAAAAATAACCTAGTTTGATATTGAATATTCATTTAGTAAAAAAGCAATTCGATGCAGGGACCTGCCTGTAGAGCGAATTGCCTTAAGAATTAAAATTAACTATAAGGTGATCTTTTGTCAATCAAATCTATTGGAGTGAGAGATAAGCTGAATACTTTATCGCTGGCATTAATAATTCTATAAATCAGGTTCATATTTATGTGATGGCATTATGCCAATTTTATGCCAAATTTTTATATTCCCAATTTTTTAAAAATAATTAAGTATATGTTTTTTAATTAAAAATGATGTTTTTGTTTTGTGCTTGGCATATTGGACTTTTACTTTTTTCATGTTCCCAAAAGCTGCCTATAAAATTAGAAATAGTGGTAAAAGTTAGTGATGCTGAGTAAGTTTTAAATGTCTATTCCGGCCATTGGATGCTCTAATGTTTGATATCCAAGCGAATTTATTAAATAGAAGGGGGTTTACCCATGTAAATGACTGGATTCACAGTAGATCTACTATTGCTTATAAATCATTGTTTTTAGGTACATTAGATAGATGAGGAAAATCCATGTAAGTTAGTGGATTCACAGTAGATTTACCATTGCTTATAAGCCATTGTTTTTAAAAGTATTAATTAAATTAGATTTACCCGTGTAAGTTAGTGGATTCACAGTAGATCTACCATTGCATATAAGTCATTATTTTTAGGTGCATTAGATAGCTGGAATTTGCCATGTAAGTAAGTGGATTCACAGTAGATTTACTATTGCATATAAGTCATTGTTTTCAGATGTATTAAATAGCTGGAATTTGCCATGTAAGTTAGTGGATTCACAGTAGATTTACTATTGCATATAAGTCATTGTTTTTAAATGTATTAAATAAATTGGATTTATCCGTGTAAGTTAGTGGATTCACAGTAGATCTACTATTGCACATTAAGTCATTGTTTTCAGGTGTATTAAATAGCTGGAATTTGCCATGTAAGTTAGTGGATTCACAGTAGATTTACTATTGCATATAAGTCATTGTTTTTAAATTAATTAAATAAGTTGGATTTACCCGTGTAAGTTAGTGGATTCACAGTAGATTTACTATTGGATATAAGTCATTGTTTTTAGGTGCATTAGGTAGATGGGGCTAATCCGTGTAAATGACTGGATTCACAGTAGATCTACTATTACATATAAGTCATTGTTTTTAATGGTATTAGATTGATGAGAAAAATCCATGTAAATGACTGGATTCACAGTAGATCTACTATTACATATAAGTCATTGTTTTTAGGTGCATTAGGTAGATGGGGCTAATCCGTGTAAATGACTGGATTCACAGTAGATCTACTATTACATATAAGTCATTGTTTTTAATGGTATTAGATTGATGAGAAAAATCCATGTAAATGACTGGATTCACAGTAGATCAACTATTGCATATAAGTCATTGTTTTTAGGTGCATTAGGTAGATGGGGTTAATCCGTGTAAATGACTGGATTCACAGTAGATCTACTATTTCATATTAAGTCATTGTTTTTAAATGGATTAGATGGATGAGAAAAATCCATGTAAATGACTGGATTCCCAAAAGGATTTTTAAAGAATGTAAGTCTTGTTTTTTTTAATGTATTAAACAATCCGAATCGTGGAGAAGGGTACTTAGATGGAATTTATTCCCCTTTATGTGCTTATCAATTATGTTATCAAAACAAGTTGACTATTCGTGTAATGGAATTATTGATTTAAGTAATACCAAAGACCATCAATTTCTGTTTCATGATCAAGTTTTATTAGCATTAATTCACTGTATCTTATATTTGATGAGTCTATTTCTTGATGCAGAAAGAATGCACCTTGTAAAGCATCGCAATGAAAACAACCATTAGATAAATACACATTTCCACGGGTTTTGCTAAATCGTTTGATAATGAACCCATATTCGTATCTTTGTAGTAGTTGAGGGTTATTTAGTATTTCGCTATGCGCTGTTGATAATTGTTCAATACTTATTTGGGAAACTTTGGTTAAGCCAGCTTTGTGTTGAATAAAGTAGTTAATTTCCATAATAGTGTTTGTTGATTGTTTACATTTCCAACAGTCCACTCGGTTAAATCCTAACTGTAAAAAGTACTGTGCATTAGGTTTTAATGAATGCTGAATACCACCAGTCATCAGATGGTGGAAAAATTCAATAAACTCTATTTCTACTAAATCACAGGAATCCCAGTTTTTAAATGCACCGCTAGTGGTAAGTTGATTGGTTTCTTTATCTAGCCATATCGAAAAAACTGGCATTTCATAACTTTGGTAATCCAATACATTCCATTTATTACTTTTCGTCGTGCGCATAAACCAAATTGCTCTAATTCCTGAAGCAATATATTTCTCCTGACGGCGTTTAGTTTCCACAATACTTTGTGGTGACCACTGAATTTCAATAATAATTTTAGATTTATTTTTTTCAGCATAGATATCAGCAATCCACGTTTCACCACTTGGAGTTTCTCCTCGATATTCAGGAATGACATTCCATCCATTTTCGTGCAGATGTTTTAAAACGAGATATTTGCATAACTGATGTTCACGACTTTCACCCGAACTAAAACTACAACTGCTAGATGGATGGTGTGCAAAGAATTGCGTTCCTAGTTTATTTTTCTTAGGTATAGCAGGGGTTTGGCAACATGGCATGAATATACTGAGGTTTTTATATTTATCTTTCAGTCGAGTCCATTGCTCATCATTGAGCATAAAGCTGTAAATTTCTTTATTTTCGATAATACTGATAAAGCCCATATCTATACTAATTTATTGTCTTTTGTCTCATTCTAAGGTCTGTAAAACCTATTGTAAATCAGGCACAATGACCGCATTTATTTCAATATTGATAGCTGCTTAACAGCTTTGGTTTTTTAATGACTAACAATAATTTTTCTCAAGTAGCCGCATTCATTTGGTCAGTTGCAGATTTACTTCGTGGTGATTTCAAACAATCTCAATATGGAAAAATTATTTTACCATTTACGTTATTACGTCGATTGGAGTGTGTATTAGCGCCCACCAAAGCTAATGTGATTAAGGAGTATAAAAATATAAATGCTTTAACATTTTCAGAAGAAGCTATGGAAATGTCATTGATTAAATCAACTCAAGGTTTAGCCTTCTTTAATACCTCGGAGCTTGAATTAGCTACTCTTAGTCCAATTTATATTCGTCACAACCTCAATGACTATACTCGAAATTTTTCAAGAGAAGTAAGAGAAATATTTGAACATTTCAAGTTTGATGAATTTACAGGTTTATTGGATGATGCCAACTTACTTTATAAAGTGGTGCAGAAATTCGCGGCCACAGATTTAAGCCCTGAAAAGCTTTCGAACCATGATATGGGCTTGGTGTTTGAAGAACTAATTCGTCGTTATGCAGAAATTGCTAATGAAACCGCAGGGGAACACTTTACCCCACGTGATATTGTTCGACTCACCACAGGGCTGATCTTTAGCCAAGATGATGATGCCTTAAATAAAGATGGCGTGATTCGTACCATGTATGACCCAACCGCGGGAACGGGTGGTTTTTATCTTCAGGCACAGAGTATGTGTATGAGCATAACCCTGAAGCGGTAATGCGTGTTTTTGGTCAGGAGTTAAACCCAGAGTCCTACGCGATCTGTAAAGCCGACATGCTGATTAAAGGGCAGGATGTTCGCAATATTAAGCTGGGCAATACCTTGTCCAATGACCAACTGGCCTATGACCAGTTTGACTACATGCTGTCGAACCCACCGTTTGGTGTGGATTGGAAAAAGATCGAACAAGAAATTAAAGATGAGCACGAACATAAAGGCTTTGAAGGGCGTTTTGGTGCAGGCTTACCGCGTGTGTCGGATGGTTCGTTACTGTTCTTAATGCACTTAATCAGCAAAATGCGTCAGCCAGATCAGGGCAATGATCAAGGCAGTCGTATCGGGATCATCTTAAACGGCTCACCTTTGTTTACAGGGAGTGCTGGCAGTGGTGAAAGTGAAATCCGCCGTTATATTTTAGAAGCCGATTTGCTTGAAGCGATTATCGCGCTGCCAACCGATATGTTCTATAACACGGGTATTGCGACTTATGTGTGGGTACTCAGCAATAAGAAAGAGGCTGAGCGTAAAGGCAAAGTGCATCTCATCAATGCCACGAACCTGAGTTCGAAAATGCGGAAGTCACTTGGCTCAAAGCGTAATTACCTGACCGATGCAGAAATTAAAACCATCACACAAAACTACGGCGCGTTTGAAGCAGTGGATACACTGACTTTAGATGGCGAAAGTGAACAGCAAAAACCATTCTCTAGCAAAATCTTTAACAGTTACGAGTTCGGCTACCGCCGTGTCACCATTGAACGTCCATTGCGTTTATCGATGCAGCTTTCGGATGAGCGTATTGCGACTTTACGTTTTGCTCCAAAGCCATTTAATGCAGTTATGCAAAAAATCTATGCAGGCTTTGGCAATGACTGGACAGAAAGCAGCTATGGTGAGTTGAGCACAGCGCAGCAAGTAGAAATCCGTGCGCTGATTAAAGCTGAATTTACCGAGCTTAAAGAGAAAGACATTAAAACTGTGCTTGAGTCGAAGTTGTGGCTTGAGCAACGATCTTTAATGCGTAAAGCCGAAACACTAAAAGCCAAAATTGGTACGGCGCAGTCGGATGACTTTAATGCCTTTGATGAGGTACTGAAACACGCCTTAAAAGACAGCAGCATTAAACTGGAAACCAAAGAGAAAAAGCAGTTCCTTGATGCGGTGACTTGGAAAAATGCGGATGCTGAACCTGTCATTAACAAAGTCATTAAAGGCAAAGAAAACCCGCTATATGGTCAGTTTAGCTACCAAGGTAAAGTGGTTGAGTTTGTACAAGATGGCGATTTGCGTGATGCGGAAAATATTGCCTTAGACCCAAGCCAAAGCACCACAGATTTAATTGAGTCTTACTTTAAGCGTGAAGTACAACCGCATGTGCCTGATGCATGGATTAATGCTGATAAGCGTGATGCACAAGATGCTGAAATTGGCATAGTCGGTTATGAAATTCCATTTAACCGTCATTTTTATGTGTATGAACCACCGCGTGATTTGGCTGAAATTGATGCGGATTTGGATGAGGTAAGCCGTGAAATTATGGCACTTCTACAAGAGGTGCATTCGTAATGGCGAAGTATCAGAAATATGCTGAGTATCAAGATTCAGGTGTTGAGTGGTTAGGTGAGGTTCCTAGTCATTGGCAAACTCCAAAACTGTTTCATGTTACAAGCAAAATAGGAGATGGGTTACATTCAACTCCAGTTTATCAAGAAGGAACAGGATATTATTTTATTAATGGTAATAATTTGGTAGATGGTAAGATTGTCATTGGTAGTACAGCTAAAGAAGTACCTAATGAGGAGTTCATTAAGCACAGAGTTTTCTTGAATGAATCAACGGTACTGTTGTCGATTAATGGAACGATTGGTAAGGTAGCATTATATGAAGGTGAACTAGTAATATTGGGGAAAAGTGCTGCTTACATAAATTGTGAACATAAGGTGTTAGCTTTATTTTTATTAAATTTTTTAAATACGTTACAAGCAAAGAAATATTATGATTTAGAGGTAACAGGAACTACAATTTTTAATTTATCTCTTAATTCTATAAGGAATATGAAACTTCCTTTACCAACTATATTAGAACAAACCCAGATTAATAGTTTCCTCGACCACGAAACCGCACAAATTGACACCCTCATTGCTAAACAAGAAAAGCTGATTGAACTGCTGAAAGAAAAACGCAAAGCGGTGATTAGTCATGCGGTGACTAAAGGGCTAAATCCGAATGTATCAATGAAAGATTCAGGTGTGGAATGGTTAGGGGAAGTGCCTGAGCATTGGACTGTAAGTAAGTTTGGTTATATCTCTCAAGTAGTACGTGGAGGCTCACCTCGTCCAGCTGGTGATCCAACATTATTTAATGGCGATTATTCACCGTGGGTAACAGTTGCTGAAATCACAAAAGATGATGAGCTATATCTTACAAGTACAGAAACATTTCTTACAAAGAAGGGAAGTGAACAGTGTCGAGTTTTCCAGACAGGTACTTTGTTGCTTTCAAACAGTGGTGCTACGCTTGGAGTTCCTAAAATTTTGTGCATCAATGCAAATGCAAACGATGGTGTGGTTGGGTTTGAGGAATTAAAAATAGACACAGAGTATGCTTATTTTTATTTATCAGTTCTGACAAATGATTTACGTGAAAGAGTTAAGCAAGGTTCAGGACAACCAAACTTAAACACTGATATTGTTAAAGCAATTTCTATCACTCTTCCGCCTGAAAATGAAATTAAAGAAATTGTTGCAGCCATTAAAAAGAAAATTAATCATTTCTCTAAGTTAATGGCGTCGGCAGAACATGCTATTCAACTCATGCAAGAACGCCGTACAGCGCTTATCTCAGCAGCCGTAACAGGTAAAATTGACGTCCGTAGCTGGCAACATCCTGATAAAAAGAACGAAGTGGATGTGGAGCTAAGCGCATGATGCTCTCCACTCGTCCTATACAAATCTGTTCGCAAATGCGAACAAAAAGCCATTGCACAAAAACGCATAAAATTGCACAATACGCTCAACAACACCCGACAAGGCTAGGCAAGCAATTGCATCCTCAAACTGTCGGGTTACTTTTTTCTGCTCTACCAAAATATAATAATGAATCTACATATAGGCAATTACCTCAGTGTGCAGGTAATGCCGTATGAAACCATTTAATAAGCTGCCAAAAACATTTTTCGAGCAACTGGAGATTTTAAAATCTCGCGGTATGGTCGTTTCCGATGAACAAAAAGCCATTTTTCATTTAGCCCAAGTCAATTACTACCGTTTGGGTGCCTATTGGCTACCCTTTGAACAGACCCATTCACCCCACTGTTTTAAAGAAAACACGCATTTTGAACAGGTGTGGGAAAGCTATGTTTTTGACCGTGAACTCAGGCTCTTGGTACTCGATGCAATCGAACGGGTTGAAGTGGCGATTCGAACCCAATTTGCCTATGAGCTTGCACATCGGCATGGTGCACATGCATTTATGCATCCGCAATATTTTAAACCTCTGTTTAGATGGGAAAAATTATTAGAGTCATTAAAGAGCGAAATAGACCGAGCTGATGAAGTATTTATAGATCATTATAAACGTACCTATGATGATCCAGAGCTACCACCTATTTGGGCAACTTGTGAGGTGATGAGTTTTGGGCAGCTTTCTAAATGGTATCAGTCACTTGCTCCGAAACAAACACGCACAGCAATTTCGAGTCATTTTGATTGCGATGAAAAGCAATTTGAAGGTTTATTACAGCATCTCGTGTATTTGCGAAATACCTGTGCACATCATTCCCGTCTATGGAATCGTAAATTTACGAAAACCATTGCGAAACCTAGAAATAAACCTTTGGGCTTAGCGCAGCAGTGCAATTTTGATCAAACGACTTCGGCAGATCGTAAATTGTATAATAGCTTGGTTTTTCTACTGTACTTTATGGATAAAATTACTCTGCAACATACATGGCGTCAGCGTTTGATTGATCTTTTGTTGTCGCATAGCAACATATCCAAAGCCTATATGGGCTTTTCTGAAGATTGGCAAAGTTATCCAATCTGGCAGATAAAATAATAGAAAAGATATTTAGAATTTAAAGGGGCGGCGGAAACAATGAGATCGGATGTAACTTTAGAAACGATTTTTCAACAAGACATTATTACGCAAATGCAAAGCCACGGTTGGCAGGTCGGTTCGCCACAAGGGTATCACCGTGAAAAAGCTTTGTACGAACAAGACATTTTAGCCTTTGTACAAAGCACCCAAGCCAAAGAGTGGCAGAAGTTCCAAAACATCTTCCCGAATGACACCGAACGCCATTTTTTAGAGACCGTGGTGGCGCAACTTAAAAAAGCGGATATCAATGCCACGGATATCGAATCTCGTAGTTATGGCACCTTGGGCGTATTGCGGCACGGACTCAAAACCCGTGGCACACGCTTTTCATTTTGTCAGTTTAAACCTGAACATGGCTTAAACCCTGAACTGAATGCAAACTACCAACAGAACATTTGCCGTGTGGTGCCCGAACTGGTGTATAGCCCATACACCACGCAAGCGGAACTTGAAGCGACAGGCAAACAAGCCAAAAAATGGCGTATCGACTTGGTGCTGTTTATTAATGGTTTTCCTGTGGCCACCATGGAACTCAAATCTGAGTTTAAGCAAGCTGTGCAAAATGCCATGACGCAGTATAAAAAAACGCGTCTACCGAAAGACCCAGAAACCAATAAACCTGAACCTTTACTCAGCTTTAAACGTGGGGCATTGGTACACTTTGCGGTGAGTCAGTATGAAGTGTATATGGCAACCCATCTCAATGGGGACAGTACCTATTTTCTACCATTTAACAAAGGCACTAAAGAACAAGGTGCAGGCAATGATGTGCCTAAAGATGTGAATGAATACGCCACAGGTTATCTGTGGAATGAAGTACTGACCCCAGACAGCTTGTTGAATATCGTGGGGAACTTCATTCATTTACAGATTGAAGAAAAAGAAGATTGGGAAGGACGTAAATATAAAAAAGAAAGCCTGATTTTCCCACGTTACCACCAGTGGAAAGTGGTGAGCAAACTGGTTGAAGATTCTTTAAAAGAAGGCACAGGGCAAAAATATCTGATTCAGCACAGTGCAGGTTCAGGCAAGTCCAACTCGATTGCATGGACGGCGCATCAACTGTCTAGCTTGTATGATGCCAACAATCACAAAATGTTCGACTCAGTGATTGTGGTGACGGATCGAACCATTTTAGATGCTCAGCTACAAGACACCATTTACCAGTTTGAACATGCCGATGGGGTGGTTGGACGCATTAACAATAAAGAAGGTGATGGCTCGAAGTCAGAGAAACTGGCAAAAGCCTTAGAAATAGCACAGCCGATTATCATTGTGACCATTCAGACCTTCCCATTTGTACTCCGTGCAATTGAGAACAGTACCAGCTTAAAAGAGCGTAAATACGCCGTGATTGCCGATGAAGCACATTCATCCCAAAGTGGTTCTACTGCACGTCAGCTCAAAGAAACCTTAATGCTGGAAGAGCGTGAGGAAGATGATCAACTCACCTCTGAAGATGTTTTAGATGCGGTGATGGCATCGCGCAAAGGCAGCCAGAATTTAAGTTTCTATGCCTTTACCGCAACGCCGAAGGATAAAACCTTACAACTGTTTGGACGTTTGCCGAATCCAGAGTTACCGCCGTCCAAGACTAATAAGCCTGAAGCCTATCATATCTATTCCATGCGCCAAGCGATTGAAGAAGGCTTCATTTTGGATGTATTGAAAAACTACACCAACTATAAAGTTATCTATAAGCTCAGGCAGAAGCTTGAAGAAAAAGACGATCAGGTTGATGCCAAGAGAGCCAAGGTTAAACTTAATCAATGGGTACGCTTGCATGACCACAATATCTCGCAAAAAGTTCGTGTGATCATTGAGCATTTTAAAAAGAACATTATGGGCTTATTGGGTGGTCAGGCAAAGGCCATGGTGGTGACCAATTCACGTAAAGAAGCAGTCCGTTACAAGCAAGCCTTTGATAAATACATCACTGAACAGAAGTATACCCACATCCAAGCCATGGTGGCATTTTCGGGGGAAGTGGAATTCACTGAGAATGATGCCGACAGCAGTCATTTGCTTGGACAGAAATTTACTGAAAGCAACATGAACCCAAACTTGAAAGGACGTGAAATGCGTAAGGCATTTGACAGTGATGACTTTCAGGTGATGATTGTGGCGAACAAGTTCCAGACTGGTTTTGATCAACCAAAGCTGTGCGCCATGTACGTGGATAAAAAACTGGGTGGGGTCGAGTGTGTACAGACCTTATCACGTTTAAACCGTACCTATCCGGGTAAAGCGGAATCAGGCACCTTTGTCCTCGATTTCTTTAATGAACCGCAAGATATTTTGGATGCCTTCCAACCTTATTACCAAACGGCGGAATTGGCTGATGTGTCGAATCCAGATCAAATCTATGACCTGTTTGAGAAGCTTAAAGTTGCTCGGATTTTCTTGTGGAATGAAGTCGAGCAGTTTGTCGAAGCGTTCTATAGCAAGAACAAATCTAATGCCGCACTCGCCAATATCTGTAAACCTGCATTGCAACGCTGGCAGCAACGTTATAGTGCAGCGGTAAATGATTACGATGTGACGAAAAATCGCTTGGAGATAACCAAGCGAACAGGCGAACCTGTGTTGATTGCCAATGCAGAGAATGAGTTTGCTGAGGCGAAAAAGGCGCGTGATGTTTTAGAAATCTTCAAGAAGGATTTAGGCAGCTTTACTCGTTTCTACGAGTTCATGTCCCAGATTGTCGAGTATGACGATAAAGAGCTTGAGAAACTTAGCTTATTTGCACGTAACTTACGTCCATTACTGCGTGAACAAGTTGCTGATGAAGATGAGATTGACTTGAGTAATGTGGCGATGAGTCATTACCGTCTGTCTAAGATCCGCCAGCAAGATATTCAGCTTAAAGCCGATAGTACCGAGCATAAGCTAGAACCTGCGAATGACATGGGGACTGCAAAAGCCAAGGATAAGAAGGAGGACTTTTTATCGGTCATTTTAGGGCGTGTGAATGACTTATTCATTACAGATAAGCTCACAGATCAAGACATGATTAACTATGTGCATACCGTGGCAGGCAAGATGTCTGAAAACACACGCATGATGAAGCAGATTCAAAACAATACGCGTGAACAAGCCATGCTAGGAGAGTTTGATAGTGCTTTAGATGATGCCGTGCTAGACAGCAATGCTGCACACATGGAGCAAATGACACAGTTGATGAGTGACCCTGCCAAGATGAGGCGGTTTGCGCACATTATTTATGATGTGTTGGTGAATGAAAAACGTGATTAATAAAATGTTAAACAGTAAATAAGTTACTTAAATAATAGAGGGTATTGTGGAAAATTTTACGTGGACTAAAACTTTTGAACAAATTTCCAAGTGGTTGTTAAGTTTTGAAAATAAGCAAAGTGATTTAGTGCAAATTTTAAGTCAAATTGGTATCGAGGGTGGCCTACTAGATTATGAATCTGAAAAAAAATATTTGGAAGTGAAAAAAGAGACGGATAAATTAAAGAAAAAAGATCTCATAGCTAAAAACACAGTTACTTTGAAGGAAATTGATCCTTTTACATTCATTTCGTTAATACTTAAGAACTCAAAAATTGAAAATTTAATTAAGTTATTAACAAATTTGAAAGAAGTGATTCCTGAACTATATATTCCATCAGATTTTAAAGGAGTTCCAACACCAAATCCGCAGGGGTCATGGTTTTTTGCTTATAAATTTGATAGAAGACCTCAAGATATTGCTATTTTATGGAGTTTATTTATAGCAATTCATAAAAATGAAAATATTAGTCAAAAATTTGATGATGCGTTAGATGTTAAGTACACAGCTTTAGCATCTTTATCTCAAATGCTATTTGTATTTTTCCCAAATCTGTTTTTCCCGGTAGATGCTCAAACACAAAATTGGTTAGTCTCTAGAAACTTACTTAATAAGAAAAAAATTAGGTGGTCTGAATATTCAGACTTAATAAAGGCACTTAAAAGTAATTATCGCGTAAATTTCACAAGTTTGTCACATACATGTTGGTATGTTAATCAGTGGGATTTTGAGAAAGTAAGTGCTGAAGAATTACTGTCAATAAGGTTAAATAGAATTACAGATGGTGTTGCATATATTAAAGGTTTTGTAACAAATGACGGTAAACAAATTGCTCTAGAAGTAAATAATAAATCTAATTATTTTAATATTCTTCTTGAAGAAAAAATTCCTGATGACTTTAATTTAAAATTTGATTTTAGAAGGGTTGGTAATGCGAATTTAGAAACACATGCTCCAAAGTTAGCTAATACGGAGGTATGTGTTATTAGAACTCATAAAGATTTTAATTGGTATGATTTTTTATTAGTTTTAGATTGGTATGAGGGCTCAATCATCAACTCTGTATCAAATGGAAATTTAATAAATAACAGTAAAGAAGCTAAAAATATGATTGTGTTAGATGAACCTTTAAATCAAATTCTTTCTGGTCCACCAGGTACAGGAAAAACTTATGCAACAACTGAATTGGCCGTTAAAATTGCAGCTCCAGAATGGTATGCATTGGTAGAGGATAATAATGAAACTGATCGTCACTCAAAAATTAAAGAAAAATATGATGAACTAATTCAAAAGAATCAAATAGCATTTACTACATTTCATCAAAGCTTTGCCTATGAAGACTTTATTGAAGGCTTAAAAGCTTATATCCCGGAAGATCAAGATAAGATTGCTTATCAAGTTGAAGATGGTGTGTTTAAGCGTATGGCGATTGCTGCCACGAAATCACAAGGTGTAAGTGATGAATTAGATATTGGATTAAACCAAGAGCCTACAATCTGGAAGATATCATTAGGTGAGCGTTGGGAAACAGAACGAAGACAGAAGTACTTTGAGAATGATCAAGCGCGAATTGGTTGGAGTAAAGTTGGAGATTTAAGAGAAGATCGTACGGAAAAAGAGCAAACCTATTACGATTCTCTTAAATCTAATACACACTCTACCTTATATGATTTTAGTTCTAGAATAAAAATAGGCGATGTTCTTTTGTGTTTAAAAGACCAAAAAACCATCCAAGCTATTGGGGTTGTAAAATCTGATTATTATTTTGATCCCCAGGAAGACGATGATTACTTACATGTAAGAGATATAAACTGGATTGCGAAAAATATAAATTTCAATATTTTTGGCTTAAATGATCAGACTAATTTGACCTTAAAGACTGTTTATGAATTATATAGAATGAATTGGTCTAAAATTACAGAAGAATTGAAAAATCAAGATATTGTGATTGAAAATGTAACAACAGTAGGTGAGAAAATAAAGTCAAATCATAATTATGTTTTAATTATGGATGAAATTAACCGAGGTAATATTTCTAAAATTTTTGGTGAACTTATTACATTAATTGAAGATGATAAACGTAGTGGTAAATCAGATGCACGTGAATTGACATTACCATACTCTAAAGAGCCATTTACTGTGCCTTCAAATCTTTACTTAATTGGTACGATGAATACGGCTGATAAGTCTTTAACACAACTAGATTTAGCATTGCGCCGTCGTTTTGAGTTTAAGGAAATTGTACCGGACATTGATGTACTGGAATCAGCAAATCAATATGATTTCGATATAGTCCAGATGCTTCATAAAATTAATCAACGAATTCAATGTCTAAAAGGTAAAGATTTTCAAATTGGACATGCCTACTTTATGCCTTTGTGCAAAAAATTCTATGACGAGAAAACTTATATTGAAACATTGCAAAGAATATTGTCGAACAAAATTTTGCCATTATTGCAAGAATATTTCTTTAGTGCTTTAGATCATATTGGTTTGGTATTAAATGATAATAGCCTGGATGAACCGGGCAAGCGAATTGTAGTACAAGGGAATCTAGAAGGAGAACTTTTCCCATTCGCTGAAAAGTTACCTAAACTTAACCCACTATATTCAATAAGATTAAATAAAAATTGTTTTAAGTCTGTTGAGCGTATTAAGCAGATATACATGTAATGATGATAACAGTTACTGAATATGCAGAATTGCAGTCATATGATTTGACTGCAATTTCAGGCATTAAAAAAAGATATGTTAGTCAAGCTACATTAGATTGGCTCATTGAAAATTATCAAAATTGGATACCAGAGGATTCAGATGCTGAACCTATATTAACTGATTTTAGAAAGAATAGTTTCCGGTTGGGGGCTTATGTTGGTTATATTCAGAGTCCTTATAACGACGAACAGATTCAGATTTATCCTAAAATTGACATAGGTGATGGTTCGATAACTGAGTCTAGGTTGATCTTAAAAAAAATGCTCTCAGTCGTGTACGATTTGAATGCTAAAGAGCTATCAGAAGCTGAATTAGATCATCAAGAATTGCCTCTTCATGAATGGATTATTTCTAGATTTTTAAAAGAATTAGAAGACTTGCTTCACATAGGACTTAAACGTGATTATGAGTTGGTCCAGGATGAGCAATGCTTTATTAAAGGGCGATTATTAGCTTGTAAACAGATGCGTAGAGGGCCTGGTCAAGAAGCTATTTTTGATCTTGAATATGATGAGTTTTTATTTAATGGTATTGAAAATCGGTTAATAAAAACGGCATTAAATTATGTGCTTGAACTTACAAGAAATGAACAGTCATTACTTATGGCATTTGATTTTTCTGTTTTACTAGAATCTATTAGTGAGTCAATGAATCCAATTGATGATCTTAATAAATGGAGAGAAGATAGGCTGTTAAGTCACTATATTAGAATAAAGCCTTGGTGTGAGATTATCTTGTCCAGTATTAGTCCTTCTTTTCAGGAAGGCAGTCATAAAGGGATTTCTTTATTATTTTCCATGCCACACCTCTATGAAAAGTATGTAGCTAAGTTGTTGAAAGTTAAACCTGGGTTAAGATTACATATACAAACTAGTCAAAGAACATTAATTCAACATCAACCTATAAAAGAGAGGGACCAACGCTGGTTCCGATTAGAGCCAGATTTGGCAATCAAGGATGGGTGTGAATTTAAAGTTATCCTTGATACAAAGTGGAAATTAATTAATCAATTACAGATGTCTTCTTGTGATAAATATGGAATTAATCAAGCTGATCTATATCAGATGTTTGCATATGGTCATAAGTATCTGGATGGTTGTGGGAAATTAATACTTATTTATCCTCTACATAAAAAATTCAATAAAATTTTGCCCGTCTTTAAATTTTCAGATGAATTGTCATTATTTGTATTGCCATTTGATCTAAGAGAAGGTTACCTGGTTGGACAAGAGCTCATTGATTCATAGAAAATATTGCATGAAGGAGGGTAGCAAAAAGTAATTTGTACACTGTTGTGTACACTGCAATTTTAATTTAAAAATATCTTTTTTAAAAACAATTATTTGATGTTTTTGTTCAGTTGACGCCACCCCACCAAATACTTAAATTTGTATAACGCAATATGACGTTATATAAGTAAATAAAGCTTAAATCTTAATGGTTTAGGCTTTTTTTATGCCTGTATATGCCGTTATATAAATGAGCTTATGGCTTGTTGCTGTGTATGGTAGCGTGTAGAGATCGAAGGATGGTGGAAAGATAAAAGCAAGCTCGATATTGTTGAGGTTTGATGAAGACCAAAATAGCGTAAGTTGTCTTGGTTTTTTATTTCTAGTTGAGTAATTTTACTGTTTAAAAGCAGTGGGTGACCTATTATTTTTCATGAGATTGTTTTAATATCAAACTCTTATAATAAAATTCAAAGGTTCGATTTGAATTAAAAATTAATAGTACTTTATAACTTTAATAATGCTTAAAAATATATTTATAAGGATTTTCTATGTCTGCGATCATTCTCATTGTTTACAATATTTTGTTCTTCGCTACATTTGCTTGTTTGATAAAACCAAGTTTGCTCGCTAATTTTATAGGTAGGGAACCATTACCACGATGGATTTTTGCTGTAGCACTTGTGATTATAGTTTCAATGAAGCCAAACTCTCATGAGCCAGAAAAAGATGATGCTAAAATACAAACAGCTACTCAGAACTTAGCTACGACGGTTGAAGTTACGGCAGCAGAAGCAGCTCCTATATCAGTAGAGGCGGCAGAAATTAAACAATAATTTAGAATAACATTGTAAGCTATAGCTTGTATGGTTGTTTTGTTTTTTCAAATAAAATTGTTATATATTAGTTGTTTAGTTTAATTGGTGCCTCCCAAAAATCAATTCAGAGCTGTTCGACTGAATGTGAAAAAGCCGTTAAAATCAATGTTTAATGGCTTTTTTATTGCCTGTACTATCCGATACTGTCCTAAGCGATTTGACCCTATTTTTGCTTTGTGTGGATAAAAATTGGCAAAATTTACCCAGAAATTAACACCACAAATTCTGGTTAAAGATATGTCACTTACAGATGCAGACTGTAAAAAGTCTCAACAAAGGGACAAACAATATCGCCTTTAAGATTATCCAACAAGAAGATCAGAATCTAAATTCACTGCATCAATATCTAACTCAGCTAACCACACATCGTTCTGAAAAATTATTTGTATGTGTGGATTTAGGCTAACTGAACATGCACGTAGAATCGGTGAGCAATTGTTGAATGTAATCAATGATTATGGAGCCGTTGTATTTGAAGAACATGATTTGAAAGGTATTTCGATAAATTGTTTGGATGACAGGCAGATTTAATGCGCTTTGCAAATTGTAAAAACTCGTTTATTCGACTTATAAAGGTAATTAATAATCAAAAAGGCTGGTCAAAATAGCCTTTTTATATGCATCTCTGCCCAGTTTGAAAACTTGGGTTAGGTAAGCAAACCCCAACAAGAGAAGCGTTTAGGTGATCCTTTCATTTGACCAATCAAAACTATAGTTTTAGTCCTTATCTTTGATAGGAGTAATAATGATTTCTTGACGTCATAAAAGTCATATAGGCGTGGATATACTTAATCTTCGTGACGATTTTAATTGTAGTCGTGAGTAAAACTATGAATGCTTTTATCCTCAGATAGTCCTGTAATCACGGTTATCAGTCGCATTATCAAATTTTCATAAAACGCATCCTGAGTTTTATCTCATTTAAGTAACGTGATGTGAAAAAATTCTGGTAGTAAAAACTGGCTTAAAGATGAAAAAAATCACAAAAAATTCATGTCTTTATTTCTATGCTCGTAACTGAATCAAAATAGATACAAGTTGTACAAGTGAGCTGATTGAGTTTGTTGATGCTTTAAGTGTTAAAAAATCAGCTTTTACTATTATTTGATTAAAAATGAGGATGGCGTGAATAAATTTGCTGAACAGGATTTATCAAGAATTATCGAAATGGCTTGGGAAGATCGAACCCCATTTGAAGCTATTCATCGTGAATTTGGTTTAAATGAAACTGCAGTGATTCGCTTAATGCGTGAAAATATGAAACCTTCGAGTTTTAAAATGTGGCGTAAAAGGGTAACAGGCCGAAAAACAAAGCATGTGCAGTTGCGTTCACCTGATGTAATTCGAGCTTATTGTTCAAGGCAGTACAAGCGTTTCTAAGCCCTTTACTTTGGGCGCTGTTTGGACTCACGTCTGCATCGTTCAGAACAGTATTTGACCTCCTCCCAGCAGCGTTGCCATTTCTTACGCCAGTTAAAAGGGCGTAAGCAGTGAATACAGATTTTTTTAGGAAGATGCTGCTTTTTCATGGTTTATAACTCATCAATCCGACTCAGGAGTTGCTGTGCATGGATGATAAGCTGCTGCCGATCTTTAAGTTTATCGAGTTGCCGATAGATCATGCCCATACGTGGATGAGTACGAAATATCGCTTCATGTCGGATCATAAAATACCAGTATAAACTGTTAAATGGACAGCTATCCGGCTCGGTACGAGTTTTGACATTGTAGCTACAGTGCTTGCAGTAATCTGACATTTTATGAATGTAATTGCCCGAAGCGGCGTAGGGTTTACTGGCCATTAAGCCGCCATCGGCATGCATCACCATGCCCAGCGTGTTTGGCAGTTCCACCCATTCATAGGCATCGGCATAGACCGCCAGATACCATTCACTGATCTGCTGCGGGTCTACACCACTTAACAGGGCAAAGTTGCCAGTAATCATCAAACGCTGAATATGATGTGCATAGGCATTTTGGAAAGTATTGCGAAAACATTCCGCCATACAGTTCATCTGGGTACGGCCAGTCCAGTAAAATTGCGGCAGCGGTGACGAATGTTGTAGTGCATTGCGGTTGGCATATTCCGGCATGTACAGCCAGTAAATCCCTCGTACATATTCGCGCCAACCCAGAATCTGCCGGATAAAACCTTCAACCGCATTTAGTGGTGCATGACCTGTATGGTAGGCAGCTTCTGCCGCATCACAGACCTCTTTGGGTAACAGTAGACCACAGTTCAAATAAGGTGAGAGCAGGCTGTGAAACAGCGTATCCGTCCCTTGCGCCATGGCATCCTGATAATCACCAAAATAGGGCAAACTATGGACAATAAAATGTTCCAGAACAAGCTTGGCATTGCTGCGCGTGGTGGCCCAACGAAAATTGGCAAGACTTCCAGAATGTTGGCAAAACTCACGTTCAACCAGTGCAAGCACATCTAAATCAATCTGATCCCGTTCAAAATTAAGTTGCGGGGGCAAGGGTGGATTGCCCGACCAAGCCTTGCGATTGGCGCTGTCATAGTTCCACTGTTGTCCTATAGGCTGCTGACCTAGCATCAAATAACCAGTCTGCTTACGTATTTCTCGGTAAAAATATTCCATACGCAGTGTTTTGTAGCGACTGGCAAAGTGTCGGAACTGCTCCAGACTACAGAAAAAACGGTCATCATTCAGGCACTGTACGGGGAGTTCTAGCTGTTGGCTCCAGTGCTGTTCAATCTGCTGTTGTAGGCGGTATTCTCCACTGTGAGTAACTACCAGTTCTGTTACGGGGAACAGTTGTTGTTGTGACTGCACAAAATCCAACAGGCTATGAATAGGACGATCAGATTCAAAAGCATGATAACGTACACGCCAACCATCGGCTTTAAGTGCCTTGGCAAAATGACGCATGGCACTAAAAATCAGCGCAATTTTCTGAGGATGATGGGCGACATAAGTGGCTTCCTCAACCACTTCTGCCATCAGGATTACATCTTGGGTGCGATCCAGTACTTTGAGCGTAGCGAGCTGATGATGAAGCTGGTCTCCCAGAATTAAACCGAAACGCATACCAATCTCAAAGTCTATAAAACATACAACAGTCTAAATGTAGACAACTCAATTTTTTGTGAAAATACAGATCACCCAACAGCGACCATGTCAGATGCGGATCAGCTATTGCATAGAAATCATCATCACTTAAGCAAAGCTGTATTTATCTATAAAAATTTCAAGCCACTTTACAATACTCGAATTCAATCATTGTTTAATGCATAGTGGGTGTGAAAATTATGTGATTTTAATCAAATAGATACAAATTATTATTGTTGCGATTCAGGCAGCTTACGCCTAGTATTTGAATTGAAGTTACTCCATGTATGCTTCCTTGGTTTTGTCCCATACGCACCTCTGTATGGGATTTTTTTTAATTAGAGGATTGTCATGAGCATGCATTCAACAGCGTATATTTTTAAACAGCAGCAATTACTTGTGGATGATCATTTCCAGTTGCCGCAGGTAGCAAGACTCCAACATGATCTGAACCTATCAGAAAATGGCAAGATCATTGCACGGGATTTGAAAGAGGATGAGCCTATGCCAGAAGGTTATCAGTTGGTTCCGATCAGACAACTGGTACAAGTTTGGAGTAAACAGCAGTTTGAACAAGCCAGCCGTGCGGTACAGTTACTGGAATGGCGCCGTAATCACCGCTTTTGCAGTAAATGTGGTCATGCCACCCAGCAGCACGCCAGTCAGTATGCTATGGTCTGTCCATCTTGTGGTTATAACCAATATCCGCGGGTGAATCCTTGTGTGATTACCATCATTACCCGAGGTACAGATGAAATTCTGCTGGCAAAAAATGCCCGTAACAAAACCCAGATGTATAGTTTGATTGCTGGATTTGTCGAAGTAGGGGAAACCTTGGAAGAAGCTGTACGTCGTGAGACGCTAGAAGAGGTCGGGCTTCAGATTAAAAATATTCAATATCTAGCCAGTCAGCCGTGGCCATTTCCCAGCAATCTGATGATGGCATTCAAGGCGGAATATCACGCAGGGGATATCCAGATTCAGGAAAATGAACTCAGTGATGCACAATTTTTCAAGTTTGATCAATTGCCCGAAATTCCGTTCAAGGGCAGTATCGCCTATGCCATGATTAACCATGTGATGCATGGAACGCCTGTGGCAGATGGTACTAAAGAGTGGCTTTGAAATTTTAAAAGAGAAATGTTTGAATGATGATTTCTTGCTGAAATAAGAGCGGAAATCTAGGTCATCTAGAAAAGTAACTCTCTCAGCACTTGCCACGGACTTTGCCCGTCTTCACCCTATATGCTGAAATAAACAGCTTGGCAATGATGGTGCTGCATGGTTTTTTAGTGCGGTGTCATCGGCTCAATCATGTGAAAGCGGTGTATCTTACAGACCGCTATAAACAGACGCCGTTCTGAATAGACTGGGAGTAATTTAGATAATCTTGAAAATTTTTCCACTTGAAGTACTTTGGAAAAACATATCAAAGCTAGGTCGAATATCTTCACCATCCACGGTTATATATTTGACATGAGAGCAAGACTGGCTAGCATTAAAATTGTGATCAACTGTGGCCTGAATAGAATATTTGATACCGAATTGATCTTTTATATTTAGATTTTGTTTAAACATTTAGATATACCTTGAATAACAGCACGAAAGAAAAACGATTACATGGCTTAATCATTCAGAAGTTTTTTTATTTAGATCACTTTATGATTTAACTTAAATAATTGATTCATAGAGATATAAAATGTACGGCCATCTAAATTTAAATCTACTTCAACGCCAGATTCTAGAAGCACTTTTTTACCAACTTCAATCGCTTTAAACCCTTCACGTGTATTTTGCATTTTATTTAAGGGGATTAACGAGACAATAATTTCAGTACCATTTGTAGATTTTGCCACTAATTCATTAATTTTTAACAATGTGTATCCTGTTTTTATGATTTTTTCGAACAATATGATTAACAACTTTTGAATTAAAAAAGTACAGAGGCGTACTTTTTTAATTCATCTAATTACTTAGATCGCAGTAATATTAACTGCATTTGGGCCTTTTTGACCTTGAGCGATGCTGAATTCAACTTGTTGACCTTCAAATAAGGTTTTAAAACCTGAACTGGCAATTTCACTGAAGTGAGCAAAAACGTCAGGGCCAGATTCTTGTTGAATAAAACCAAAACCTTTAGTTTCATTGAACCACTTAACTGTACCTTTAACAACATTTGAGTTTGACATAATAAATCCTACTGATTTTTTAATAATTTTAGCCATTTTATTGACTGCTTATAACTTGGAAAATAATAATGAATGAGACTTAAAATCTAAAAAAACGAAGGATTATGAATAAAACGACGATACTTAACAGAGATTGAATAAAACAAGACTTTTTTCTAGTTAAGCTCACTATACATTAAAAATAAAATTAATCAAGTTTTTTTATATGTATATTTAATTATCTTATAAAAGGCATCTAAATCGAGAAAGAGTCTATTGATCTGATTGACTTTTTTTTTTAACAAGTCTATCGACAGTACTGATACATTTAAACAGAAAAACCAATATACCGCTTCAAAATACGATCCAAGAAAAAATGATTTTACCCATTTTCTCAGGCTGTAAAATTAAAAGTTCGCCTACATTCATCCTGCATTTAATCTTCACACTTTGTTCACATCTACTTGGGTTATCTTAAGCGTGCAATCAAACAAGGCTTAAAAATGAACATGCTATTCAAGTCACTTTTTGCCGCTACAGCGCTGGCCACCATCAGCTTAAGTATGACCACTCGAGCAGACACTGTGAGGCCTCAGGCAGTAAATCAGGTGGATATTCAGAAGTATGCAGGTAAATGGTATGAAATTGCCCATTTACCGATGTATTTTCAGCGTAAATGCGTATCGAATATCACGGCACAATATAACATCAATGCCGATCAAACGATCGGGGTATTGAATAGCTGCCGAATTGCCAATGGAGAGATGATTAGCTCTGAAGGTGTTGCCTATTCGCAAAATCAGGGCAACAGCAAACTGAAGGTTAGCTTTTTGCCTACAGGTTTAAGATGGATTCCGTTGACCAAAGGTGATTACTGGGTATTACGAGTAGACCCAGAATATAAAGTGGCACTGGTTGGAGGACCGAGTAACAAATATCTGTGGATTTTATCGCGTGAACCACAATTGGATGAAGCGACTTATCAGTCCTATTTAGAGACAGCGAAACACTATGGTTATGACGTTACAAAGCTAATCAAATTGCCGTATTAATCTGCTACCCCTTTGCCGAACTGATAAATCTCTCTACAGTTCGGCTTTTTTTCTTTACTTCACATAAAATTCATATCTAACTGATTACACTCATCAAATAGAATAAAGACAGTCGCTTAAAATTAGGATAAGTCCATGTTGAAAAGTCTGATACGATGGATAGATAGCTGGTCTACAACTGCACAGCCTGAAATATTGAATGCTGAAAATAGCAAGATTCAGTGGTTGAGAATTTTGCCGTTTATTCTATTGCATCTGGCTTGTCTAGCGGTGTTCTGGGTAGGTGTATCATGGTTTGCGCTTGGCTTTATGCTAATGTTCTACCTGATTCGCATGTTCTCCATTACGGCTTTTTTTCATCGCTATCTGTCGCATAAAACTTTTCAAACCTCGCGTCCAGTGCAGTTCCTGTTTGTATTACTGGGTACCATGAGTGCACAGCGTGGTCCTTTGTGGTGGGCAGCCCATCATCGTTATCATCACCGCTATACAGATTCTTCGCAAGACCCACATTCATCTACCCACGGTTTTTGGTACAGCCATGTGGGTTGGTTTCTGAATGAATATAACTTTGCCACACGTAAAGAAGTCATCAAGGACTGGCTGAAATATCCGGAATTAATCTGGCTCGACCGGTTTAGTCTAATTGTGGTACTGCTGACCGCGGGTGGGATTTATGTGCTAGGAGAGTGGCTGGCCATCACTTGGCCACAACTGGAAACTTCTGGCTTGCAATTACTGGTCTGGGGATTTGTGGTCTCTACCGTGCTATTGATCCATGCGACCTTATGTATCAATTCACTGGCACATCACTACGGCAGCCGTGATTTTGACACTGATGATCAAAGCCGCAACAATTTATTCTTGTCCATCATTACCTTGGGCGAAGGTTGGCACAACAATCATCATTATTATGCTGGCAGTACCCGACAGGGTTTTTACTGGTGGCAGATTGATGTGACCTATTACCTCCTAAAAATCATGTCTTGGCTTGGGATCGTCTGGGGTTTAAAGCCAATTCCAGCACGGGTCTATGACGTCAGTAAAATTGCTCAACTTAGAAAACAGAAAAAACTCACCACGACCGGCGCTCACACGATTCAATCGAAGGAATTACAATGAAAATCGCGATTATTGGTTCAGGTATTTCCGGTTTGTATGCGGCTTGGAAATTAAGTAAAGTGCATGACGTTACCATCTTTGAAAAGAATAACTACTTTGGCGGTCATACCGATACCCATCAGTTGAATATAGATGGCGAACAGGTCGCGGTGGACAGTGGTTTTATTGTATTTAATGAACATAACTATCCATTGTTCTGTGCAATGCTCAAAGAACTCGGAATTCAATCACAAAGCAGTGATATGGGTTTTTCAGTGAACAATCAGGTCACTGGCTTGCAGTACAATCCTTCAAAAAAATTCTCGCTCTTGTTTAGACCACAAAATTTCTTTAACGCTGATTTTCGCGTGATGTTATCGGATCTGTTCCGTTTCTATGCTGCGAATAAAGATATTGATGTTGAACAGGTCGATGCACAGCTCAGTATTGATGCATATCTCAATCGACATGACTATTCCGAAGCCTTTCGTCAGGAACATCTCTATCCGATGTGCGGGGCGCTGTGGTCCTGTCCAGTGGAGCAAGCTGGACAGATTCCGTATAAATTTGTGGTGAGCTTTTTTCAGCACCATCGTATGTTGCAGCTGAAAGAGCGACCATCGTGGCTTACAGTCAAGGGGGGATCAGCGCGTTACGTCCGTGCCATTCAGACCCAATCGAATATCACGTTCCGCAAGACGGGCGTTCTCCATGTATCCCGTAGTGCCAATGATGTAGTGATTGAAACTGTACAGGGCAGTGAACGTTTTGACTGGGTAATCTTTGCCAGCCATGCTGATGATAGCTTGAATTTACTCAAAGACCCGTCAGCGCAAGAGTTGGACGTACTTGGCAAGTTTCGTTACCAAGATAACCGTATGGTGGTGCATTCCGATACTCATATCATGCCCAAATCCAGACGCCAATGGGCCAGTTGGCATGTGCATGTGACACCTAGTCGCGCATCCGAATTAACGCCATTCCAGCATAGTGGTATGCATTACGGTTTTAGTTACTGGATGAACCAGTTGCAAAACCTAAACTGTAAAACCCAAATCTTTGCCACACTCAACCCTAACTTTAACCTCGATCCGAAAAAAATATGGGTAGAACGATATTATCGTCATCCAGTATTTGATGCTGCCGCGATTGAGGCACAACAACGTTGGGACGAGGTCAATGGTCAGAACCGGACATCATACTGTGGTGCCTATTGGGGCTGGGGCTTTCATGAAGATGGCGCGCGTAGTGCTTCATGGGTCGTCAATCAGTTGTTGCAACAGACTGAGCAGGCGGCTTAGGAGCACATAATGCAAATGTATCCACTGGCTATCGCCGCTGCTGAAATCCGCCATCGCCGCTATTTGCCCCAATCGCATGCTTTTGAGGCGGAGCTTAGCTATTTATGGTTTGATCCAGATCAATTGGCAACTTTTACCCAAAAATCTTGGTTCTGGTCCTCTAGCCGCTGGAATTTCCTGACCTTGGATGAGCGTGATTTTCTGAACATGGAATGTGGCTCGATTCGGCAGAAGGTTGCACGTTTACTGATTAAGCATGAAAACTATTTGTTACCGCATGCCGCATCTATTCGTGTACTGGCTTTGCCGCGCACACTGGGTTTTCGTTTTAATTCTGTGGTGTTTTATCTGATCTTTGATGCGACCAATCAACTGATTTTTGTGCTGAGTGAAATCACCAATACGCCGTGGAATGAACGTCAGGTATACATTCACGATTGTCGGCACAATGCCACTGAACATGCGCCTTACCAGAGCCACCAGTTTGACTTTAAAAAGGCCTTTCATGTGTCGCCATTCATGCCGATGTCACTGGATTACCGTTGGCGTTTTAGCTTTTCAGAACAGCAAAATGTGATTCATATGCAGTTGTTTGAACAAGAAATATTGCAATTTGATGCCACCATGAAATTTAAGCTGCAAGCCATCACACTTCCTTCACAGCAACATCGATATGCTGTATTAAAAGTTCTTGAGCCCTTTAGGATGGTGAGCGGGATTTATCTACATGCTTTGCGCTTATGGAAAAAGAAAATTCCGTTTTATCGGCATCCTAAAAAAGAAAAAGGAAATACATGACTATGAAAACACTGTTAATGGGAGAACATACCGAACTACCGATAGTCCTACGCCATATGCTGAAATTGCGTCATGGTCAGTTGATATTTAAAGGTATCTGGAACGGTTTGGTCGGGGAAAACTACAGTGACTTGCATGCGGTAATTCAAGTTCACGACGAACGCCTTATCGATTTGCTGTTTCGTAATGGTGTGCTGGGGGCAGCAGAAGGCTTTATTCGTGGTTACTGGAGCAGTGATGATCTGGTTAATGTAATTCGTATTCTAGCGCGTAATCGTGATGTGCTCGATCGGATGAATCAAAATGTAGTGGCAAAAGCCAGCCAGTTGGTACTCAAAGCCTGGTATAAATCTCGTAAGAATTCGATTGATGGTAGTCGTCAGAATATTGCTGAGCATTATGACTTGAGCAATGATTTTTTTAAATTGTTCTTAGATTCCAGCATGATGTATTCCAGTGCGGTGTTTAAAGAACCCTGTATGAGCTTGGAACAAGCTTCAGATTATAAAAAAGAACTGATTTGTCAGAAACTTCAATTACAACCGATGGATCATTTGGTCGAAATAGGCAGCGGCTGGGGAGGCTTTGCCATTTATGCGGCTCAGCATTATGGCTGTAAGGTGACCACCATTACCATTTCCAAGGCTCAGTATGATGAAGCACTCGCTCGAGTTGCTGAAGCGGGACTGTCTCATCGGGTGTCTGTACAGCTTCAGGACTACCGTTTACTCGAGGGTAAATACGACAAATTGGTGTCCATTGAAATGATTGAAGCAGTTGGTGAGCAATATTTACCAACTTATTTCCGAAAATGCCGCGAGCTCCTCAAACCGAATGGTCTAGCCTTGATACAGGCGATTACGATTGAAGATGCACGCTATGTTAAAGCCTTAAATACGGTAGATTACATTAAGCGTTATATTTTCCCCGGTAGTTTTATTCCATGTATCAGTGTGATGACGCAAACGGCTTCTGAGCAAAAACTTCGTCTCAAACATCTGGAAGATATTGGTCAAAGCTATGCACAAACCCTGAAGTGTTGGCGCCAGCGTTTTCTGGAGCAGCGTGATCAAGTGCTACAACTTGGTTTTGATGAGCGTTTTATCCGCATGTGGGATTTTTATCTGTGTTATTGCGAAGGTGGTTTTAGGGAAGGCGTGATCAGTGATGTGCATTTGCTGTTTGAAGCCAGTGCTTACTAAGCACAGATAAAACAGGAGGGTGACATGCTGCTAGATTTATTTTTGCTCAATGTCTTCATCATGCTCTGTAGCTGGGTGTTGGTGACCTATAACCGCAGAGCAGGGCTGGTCGATGTCGCTTGGAGTTTCAGTATTGCCCTTAATGTGATTGTTGCCGCTTGGGCGATTGACAGTGCACCGATGTTGGTTCGGGTATTTCTGGGGCTGGCGAGTGGGATTTGGTTTTGGCGGCTGACTTGGCATCTGTTACGGCGCTATGCCAATGAAACTCAAGAAGATACGCGCTATGCCAACATGCGCCGAGCGATGGGGAATTATCAGCATCTTGGTTTTCTGGTGTTTTTTATATTTCAGGCAGGTTTGGCTCTACTGTTTTCTTACCCAATGCTGAAGCTGTTGAGTCTTCCGACCGAGCAATGGAATGACTGGACTTTGGTCACTGTGATTGTGGCAGGCATGATCATGCTATCGGCGTTGATTGGTGAAAGCACTGCCGATCAGCAGCTCTACCGTTTTAAGCTAGATCCACAGAATCAAGGTAAAACCATGGATCAGGGTTTGTGGAAATACTCGCGCCATCCGAATTATTTTTTTGAATGGTTGCATTGGTTTGCCTATCCAGTGCTCGGTCTGGCAGCAGGATGCTTTGAATTATGGATTTATCCACTGCTGATGTGGCTATTCCTGTACTACCTTACAGGTATTCCATTTAGTGAAAAACAGGCGCTCATCCACCGTGGTGAAAACTATAAAGACTATCAACGACGAACTTCAATGTTTATTCCGTGGCCACCCAAAGAGTAGGTAAATACATGGACTTTATGATTCAACAATCTTTAAAACTGATCGAAAATGGCAAGGTGCCAGACCCCGTGATTCGTGCTGGTATTAAAATCGTGAGCAAAAAACGTCTGGCACAAGAAGGTCGGTTTGACTCAGCACTAGCAGCACAGCGCTATATGGATGTGCTGACCATGCTGAAAAACAGCGAAATTGCCATTGAGACCGACAAAGCCAATGAGCAGCACTATGAACTGCCGACCGCATTTTTTCAGGCAGTACTCGGTAAGCGCCTGAAATATAGCGCGAGTCTCTTTGAACATGCCGATACGACGCTAGATCAAGCTGAAGAAGCTGCTCTTGCCTGCTATTGCCAGCGAGCACAACTGAAAGACGGGCAGGATATTTTGGAAATTGGCTGTGGCTGGGGTTCTTTAAGTCTGTATATGGCCGAGCATTATCCAACGGCCCGTATTACAGTCGTGTCAAATTCTTCAACGCAGCGTCAGTATATTCAGGAACAAGCCCGTTTAAAAAAACTGGATAACCTTAATGTGATCACTTGTGATGTCAATGTGTTGCAACTTGAACCTGCATCATTTGACCGTGTGGTTTCGGTGGAGATGTTTGAGCATGTACGCAACTATCAAAAACTGTTTGAAAATATCAGTGCTTGGCTCAAACCAGATGGCTTACTGTGGTGTCATATTTTCTGTCATCGTTTCTTGCATTATCCATTTGAAGTCAAAAATGAGTTTGACTGGATGTCGCAATATTTCTTCAGTGGTGGTTTGATGCCAGCGGCCTCAACTTTCCTACATTTTCAGCAACATTTGCAGCTAGAACAGCACTGGCAATGGGCGGGTACGCAGTATGAACGTACCGCAAACGCTTGGTTAGAAAATATGGATAGTAAACAGGCCGAGCTAAAACCTTTGTTTGAACAAACCTATGGCACAGATGCCGCAATCTGGTGGCAGCGCTGGCGGATTTTCTTTATGGCCTGTGCCGAACTGTTTGGTTATGACCATGGACGCGAGTGGGTGATTGGACACTTTCTGTTGAAGAAGAAAGCCGTATAATTGAACAGTGGGATGGGCCAGCGGGGAATGCATCAATGTTAAAGATGTTTAGGGATAAACGTGATCATCCTCTGGGTGAGGTGTTTAACCGCTACTATTGGCTGCAAATCGGATTCATTGCCCTGTCTGTGGTGATTGGGATTGGCTTCAGTGCTTGGGTGATTAAAGGGTCTCTGCTCAGAACAGCGCTAGAACAGGAAATGTCACACTACTGGCAACGACTGGAACGCAATCCAGCCGCAGAATTACCCGACACCAAAAATCTGTATGGTTACCGCTGGAACACTGTGCCACCGCCCCAATTTAAGACTATGCAGCTTGAGCAAGGGGTGAATCGGCATTTTGTCGATGGCAAGGAACGCATGACCGTGTATGGTGAAAAAGACGGGCAGCATGTACTGTTAGTTTTTGGCGAAAGTAATGTCAATAAACTGGTCTGGCTGTTTGGTCTGGCACCACTGATGGTCAGCCTATTTGTGCTTTATAGTGTGCTGTGGTGGTGGAATCGCCGTGCTCGGCGCTATTTTTCTCCAATTACCCGTCTAGCCAATGCACTGGAGCATATTGATTGGGAACATCAAAAAAATCAGGCTTCACCATTTCATGACATCCGGACTGATTCAAATTTGGAAGCGGAATATCTGAAGCAGGCGCTAGAAAAATATCATCAGGTCTTAAGCGATTTTATTCAACGCGAACGTGAGTTCACCAGTGATGTTAGCCACGAGTTGCGTACCCCACTGACCATTTTAAAAGGCAATGTACAGTTATGTCAGGCACGTTATGGCGATAACAAGTCGTTTACTCGTTTGCATAACACCATTGAAGATATGCAACTGCTGGTAGATACGTTGTTAGCAATCGCACGCAACACCACCGATACTTTAACGGCTGAACCGACTATGCTTTCCGAATGTCTAGAAAATCTGCTTCAGGATTTGGACAACGTGAGCCATAACAAGGGTATGCAGATTGATTTGCAAAAAGACCTCGATGAACAGCCACGTAAACTTTACCCATCAATGACCAAAATGGTATTTGGTAATATTTTGCGGAATGCACTGAATTATTCACAAGGCACAGAAATTGATGTCATTCTGCAAAAAAATACAGTATTGATTGCAGATAATGGTGTCGGCATTCCTTTACCGAATAACTCCAAGGTGCAAGAACTGTCGGGGCAGCAATTGCAATTAGAGATCAAAGGCCATGGCATTGGACTACAACTGGTACAGAAGCTGTGCAAGCAGCTTGGTTGGCGAGTGGAGTTGTTTGACCGGCAGTATTATCTCAGTACCCATCAGGATGTTGATCTGGCGATGACGACTGGACTGATTGTAGTCGTGTATTTAAATTAAAGCTCGGCTTCGAAAACTTAAGCTTCTAAAGTGATCTTTAACCCGACACCAGATATGGTATGAATTAGCTTTTTTTCAAAAGGCTTGTCGACCATTTTACGCAAATTATAAATATGACTACGCAGGGCATCGCTTTCAGGCTCTTCATCCCCCCAAAGTTCGATCATAATTTCCTGTTTAGTCAGAACTTTAGGCGAATGACGCATCAGTAGTTTGAGCAGTTTGAACTGAATGGGAGGCAGTTCAATGGTTTGTCCAGCACGAGTCAGTTGCTGTCTTGCAGGATCCAGAATCAGATCATGAATTTGCAGACGGCCAGACGAGACTTCACCCTGTGAACGCTTGATTAACGCTTTGACTCGAACCACCAGCTCATTAAAGTCAAACGGCTTGACTAGATAATCATCCGTTCCTGAATTGAACCCTTTGAGTTTGTCATTTAGTGTATCGCGTGCGGTGAGCATCAGCACAGGGAGATCCATACCTTCTTTATTTCGTAGCCATTCACAGAGTTCATAACCCGAACCATCAGGCAAGTTAATATCTAAAAGTAAAATATGATAGCGTTGCTGCTTGAGCAATTGGCGCGCAGCATTTAGGTTTCGAGCATGATCGACCACAAAACCATGCTCTTCTAGAAACTCGCATAAGGTAGATGCCAGTTCATAATGATCTTCAACCATCAAAATAAAATGTTTAGACATAACTGTAGAGGCTACTTTATTAATTGCTGTTTTAATTTAGCACTAAATGGCTGAGGACCTAGCCATATATTAAAATATTGCTGGACCTGCGGGTTCTGGAGTTGTCCCTGCATTTTCTGGTTTAAGTATAGGCTTAAGGTATGTGTAGCATGGATATACTTCAGTTGGTATAGATCTCCTGACTTCACTGGACGATACAGATCGGTGATTGGATTGAAAACGGCATGAATTTTTTTATCTTTGATATTACGTTGGAGTAGATGTGTGGCCGCACGTTTGAATGCCCATTCTGGAATATTCTGCGTATAGGTAAAATCCATCTGCATGTTTTGGCCTTGCCAAGGCAGATTACAGTTTTGTGCAAAGTAACTGGCCACACCGACCTGTTTTTGTCCCACCATGAGTGGACCATTACCACATTTATTTAAGCTCTGTGCATGCGCCCACGAACCGAAACTCCCGAACATCAGTACAGTGGTTATGGCTACTTTTTGAAAGGCAGTACCCATGAATAGGTTCCTCCTACATAGGGCAAAGAACGATACAGACCATTGGCAGGATCCCAGAAATCTTGTTGGAAAATAATCCGATGGTTTGGGTTGACCTTTATTTCACTGATTCCAAATGAATCCATTGTTCGTGTCTTGCCGAACATTTTAAAATCATAAACCATATGCCAATGTACATAGGCAGAGTCTTGATGATATGAAGTATTTAATAGACTGACAGTTACATTACTCACCCGCTGGTTCATACCCTGAAAGTGTTCAAGCAGTTTTTTACGCGATGAAAATTGCGACAGAGTATCGTTAATAAAAAGCTGATCTGCATACAGTGCTCCAGCATTTTCAACGAATTTAGGTGTGCCCAAGGTATTAAATGCCGAAGTGAAGCGGGTGCCGATTTCTAGTGCTTTTGCATCATCTAAGGGTATTCCCTGAATACTCGCTCTGGCATTTGCATAATCAGAGGAATAATGAGGAACACTTTTACATCCTGACAGGAAAAGCACTGGTAAGGATAAGGCAATTGCCATTAACGTTTTGACTTGATTCATGTTCACTGTCCATCTTCACAGTTTATCCTCCCACTTTAGAGAGGCTGAAGTGAACAGAATGTGAAGATAGATGCTAAAGACAGTACATTGCATAGAATTTTGATGATCAAGGATTAAATTTCACTTTCTCTTTTTTCTTCAGTCATTAACCAATCAATGATATTCATGACATCACGATTCTCATTATTTTTTCTGACCATTGCATAAAAATTATAGTCACAATAGATAAAACCAAAAGGGGCAATGACCCTTCCATTTAATATTTCTTTTTCGACTAAAATTTGAGGGGCTATCGCAATTCCTAAGCCTGAAACAGCCGCCTCTATCATTAAATTGAGACGATCAAAATAACGATCATTCGCTTTTGGGGAAAAGTTAATCTTAGACTGATCAAACCATGTATGCCATGCACTTTTATTTGAGTGGGTATGAAGTAATGGATAATTTAAAAGATCATTTTTTGTGTGAAGCGGATTTATTTCACGATTACAAATAGGCCCCATGTTATCGGGAAATAAAAGATATTTATTCAAAAAGTTGGGAAGTAGATGATGCTCACTGATGCTATTGATAAATATGTCAACTTTCTCTTTTTCTAACAATTTTAAGTCATTACATGTCATTAATTTGATATGGATATTGGGATAAATGACTTCGAGCTTTTCTAATCGGGGAATCAGCCAATTTGCCATAAAACTATGAGAAGCGCCTATTACCACTTCTACCTCTGATGTTTTATTTGTTAACTCAAAGACGCATTGTTCTAAACGATTAAAAAGATGCGTACAAACTCGAGATAATTCTTCTGCATCCGTTGTCAGAGAGATGGTAGAGGAATGTCGAATAAACAATTTTTTATCTAACCATTCTTCTAACTGCTTTATTTGGTGGCTAATTGCACTATGAGTGACACACAATTCTTCCGCAGCTAAGCTGAAACTTTTATTTCTGGCGACGGCTTCAAATGCTTTTAAAGCATTAAGGGGAGGGAGTGTTCTACGTTTCATGTTGTAAATTTTTCTAACATCATGAGCTCAAAATATATCAATTATCAGAAAAATGAAAATATTTTAAGATGAAAAAAATGGATACAGCAAGAGATATGAGATGACGACCCCTTATACAGGTAGTGGTCCTGATGAATTGGGATTTTTTGGTAAATTTGGCGGATGTTACATGCCAGAAAGCTTAATGCCCGCACTTCAAGAATTAGAGCAAGCCTTTAATACTGTTCGGCACAAACCTGAATTTTGGGCTGAATATCAAGATATTTTAACGGACTTTGTTGGTCGTCCTAGTCCTCTATTTTATGCAAAAAATCTAACAGCTTATGCGGGAGGCGCTCGAATCTATCTCAAGCGAGAAGATTTGAACCATACGGGTGCACATAAGATCAATAATTGTGTCGGGCAAATCTTATTGGCTAAATTTATGGGGAAAACCAGAATCATTGCAGAAACTGGTGCTGGACAACATGGTGTGGCAACAGCAACGGTTTGTGCACTGTTTAAGATGAAATGCACCATTTTTATGGGAGAAACAGATATTCAGCGCCAAGAAATGAATGTTGAACGCATGAAATTACTCGGAGCTGAAGTCAGAAGTGTTCAAAAAGGTCGTGGTACTTTAAAAGATGCCATGAACGAAGCATTACGTGACTGGATTCGTCATGTCGATACAACCTATTACCTGTTGGGTACGGGTGCAGGTCCTCATCCATATCCGACTATGGTCAGAGAATTTCAGAAAATTATTGGTCTAGAAGCCAGAAATCAAATACTCCTTAAAGAAAATAAACTGCCCGATGCTCTAGTTGCTTGTGTCGGTGGGGGATCAAACGCATTAGGGCTGATGCATCCTTTTCTAGAAGATCTGAATGTCAAAATGTTTGCCGTTGAGGCGGGTGGAAAAGGCACACATACTGGTGAACATGCCGCCTCTATTTGCAAAGGTCAAGTTGGTGTGCTGCATGGCAATTTAACCTATTTATTACAAGATTTAGATGGGCAAATTTTGGAAGGGCATTCTATATCAGCTGGCTTAGATTATCCTGGTGTCGGTCCTGAGCATGGCCTTCTGTTTGAAACTGGGCGTGTGACATATACGGCTATAACCGACCAAGAAGCCGTAAATGCGTTTCAGCTTTTAAGCCAACAGGAGGGCATTATTCCTGCGCTTGAGAGTTCCCATGCGATTGCATATGCGATTCAACTTGCTCAAGAAATGCAGCCAGAACAGATCATTATTGTCAATTTAAGTGGCAGAGGTGACAAAGACTTAAATACGGTCAAAAAATATCTTGCAGGAGCTACAGCATGAACCGTCTAGATCAAAAATTAGAGCAATTGAAACTGGAAAATCGAAGCGGTCTGGTCTGTTATTTTACTGCTGGAGATTCTAATTTCGCAGAAAGTTGTCGTCTGTTAAGTCAATTAGGTCAAGCTGGGGCTGACATTATTGAAGTTGGCATTCCTTTTTCAGATCCAGTGGCAGATGGCGAGATCATTCAGGCAGCACATCTTAGGGCATTAAGTGCAGGTCAAACGGTAAAACAGACCATTGAGTTAGTAAAAGCAATCAGGCTGCATGATGACCAGACACCAATAATTTTCATGACTTATTTAAATCCGATTATGCAATATGGTTTCGAGACACTTGTCGCCGAAACAGAAAATCTTATAGATGGAATATTGATTTTAGATGCTCCATATGGATATCGAGAAAAATTTGAAGTGCAGTTAAGTGAAAAAAATATGCATTTAATTGCAATGACAGCGCCGACTACCCCAGTTGAAAGGTTAGAGCAAATTTCAGCGCGCGCGACAGGTTTTTTATATCATGTAGCAGAAAATGGCTTAACAGGAGGAGACTTAAATTTGGCTAATCTTGAGAAAAAGATTGCTGAAATCAAGCCTATTTTTAATATTCCAGTTGCAATTGGCTTTGGGATCAAAAATGAAAACCATGTTAAAGCACTAGCCAATAAAGCAGATCTTATTGTTATCGGTTCAGCACTTGTCGATACTTTTTTTAATAAGGGAATGAACGCGACTTTAGAAAAGGTCACAGTTTTTTCACAGATACTGAGACAAAATAAAGAATAGGCTGGCGCCTTTCATAAATCTTCTTTAAAACCATAATTGAATATAAAACAGTATTTTATCTTAGCCTTCTCCCGAAAGGGAGATGGAAATTTCAATGTAAATTTTTAACTAGAGGTGATCGTTTTTTTGCTATTGAAAACATCTACTATTTTCACCTATGCAGAAAAACTTTATAAAACAAAGCACTGATGTTAAAAATTAAGCCAAAACAGATAGTTTGTGTCTAAGATTAATACCTTTTAAAAATCACTATTATCATACAGATGTGACATGCGTTTTTGCTTTGTTTCGAGATAATTCTTATTAAAGCTATTTAAGCCTACTTTCAAAGGAATACGTTCAACTACATTAATACCTAAATCGGTCAAAGATTTGATTTTAAATGGATTATTGGTAATTAACTTGACGTCTTTTATTTGTAAATAATCGAGCATAATTGTGCACATATCATACTTGCGAGCATCCGCTGGCAGGTTTAATAATAAATTAGCATCAAGAGTATCATGTCCTTGGTCTTGAAGTGCGTAGGCTCGAATTTTATTGGTCAGTCCTATACCACGACCTTCTTGGCGCAGGTATAAAATGACACCTTGACCTGCATCATTAATCATTTTCATGGTTGAGTGTAATTGTGGACCACAATCACATTTGAGTGATCCAAAAGCATCCCCTGTTAAACATTCTGAATGAATTCTGACCAGTACAGGTTGATTGGGGGCAGCATTCATCCCTTTAGCAAGAGCGATATGTTCTTCACCAGTACGTTGATCTTGAAATGCTATAATTTCAAAATCGCCAAATGCAGTAGGTAACTTTGATTTGGAAACAAATTCTATAGCCACTGGATCATCCACCTATATCTTGATAATAGATAAAAAACGCTAAATTAAACTTAAACAAGTTAAGGCACGTGTTCAATTTATGAAGTGTTTGCTTAGTTCGTAAGGTTATTAAACTTTCAATCCAATAATATTCATTAGATAGTGAATTTTATGTGAAACAGCTTTGTTGAATGCACCTATTTTTTCGTATTGCGTTAATCATCATTCTCATCTGCATAAGCCTAAACAGCGAACATGCGTACACCGATGAGTCTACTTAAATTCAAGCATTTCTTCATTTTTGCTATATCACGAATTGCTTTGATATCACTTAATAAATTTTAGAGTTAGAACATTGGCTGAATTAAACTCTAAAAGAGGATGTGGTAGATTTCATCCCTAGTTTTGCTTAAAAAAAGAGAACGATGCTCACGTTTGATTTTTGACTTTTACGCAATAAAATCTATGTATACAATATTCTTGAATTAAACGTAATAAAATAAAAATATCTAAAATTTAGTCGGATCTTATATTTATCTATGAATCTAAAATGAATGAAGTTGAGAATGATTATTTTTATTTTAATACGAAATAGCCTTGATTTTTAGTGTTTGATTTTAAAAATATTTTCATAAATTAATTTAAATTTAAGATCCTTTTTATAATGTATTAAAATCTATTTATAGTTTTGAATTTAGGGGTTGTTATGAAAAATAAATATCCTTTGCCCATAATGATCATCCATTGGCTTACGCTCTTCCTGGTCGTGTTGGCTTATACCACTGGGGGAGACCCAACAGTGCATTTAAAAAGTGGAGAACTCCATGTTTTTGCTGGGATATCCGTATTTCTGTTATTTTTGATCAGAATTATAATAATTTCTATTTATCGAAAAGATATTCCACAGAATAAACCAAGGAGTAAATATCAAAGAACATTATTTTTGATGGTGAAATACACGCTTTATTCATTGTTATTTTTAATTCCTGTGTTGGGCTGGGTAACTTTATCTGGTTTAGCCGAGGGTTATCAGTTGTTTGGAATGAGTTTACCCCTCATAAGTAATTCATGGGATGTAGAAATAATTGGTGAAATCCATGAATTTCTAGGGAATTTCTTTATGGTACTGATCGGCTTTCATGCATGTGCGGCATTAATTCATCATTATGTATTTAAAGACAATGTTTTGAAAAGTATGCTTTATTTTAAAAAATGAACCAAGAGCTTAAAAGATTATGATTGAATCAAATATTGATCTTGAGTTGAGGGCAAAAGCTGCTTCAAAGTCAACATGGGTAAGTGTTGCAGTTAATATTTTCTTGTCGATTGGGCAGATATGGATTGGTATTTTTTCTAAATCACAAGGTTTAGTTGCGGATGGTGTTCATACGTTAAGTGACTTAGTCGCTGACTTTATTGTCTTGGTTGCGAATCGTCATAGTCAAAAAGCGCCAGATGATGTCCATCCTTATGGTTATCTCCGTTTTGAAAATGCAGCATCTTTTGTACTTGGTTTAATTTTACTGTTCGTTGGGATAGGCATGTTATGGACGGCAACGCATAAAATTCTTCACCCCGAGCAAATTCCCCAAGTGCATAGTCTGGCACTTTGGGTTGCGATTACGGCATTGATCTGTAAGGAACTTTTGTTCCGCTATATGATGTTTGTTGCCAAAAAAGTAAAATCGAGTTTGCTGATTGCGAATGCTTGGCATGCACGTTCAGATGCAGCATCTTCTTTTGTTGTGGCATTGGGGATTATTGGCAATCTCGCTGGATATCCGATTCTTGATCCAATTGCGGCCTTAATTGTCGGTTTGATGATTGCCAAAATGGGTTTCGAGTTTAGCTGGACGGGCTTACATGATTTGATGGACAAGTCGGCAAATGAAGATGAAATAGCGGCTATAAAAGAAACCTTATTGAATAAAGAGGGCATATTGGGTTTACATCAACTCAGAACCCGTAAAATGGGCGACATGATTATTGTGGATGTTCATTTGGAAGTCAGTGGCGAGCAAAGTGTAAGAGAAGGGCACAAAATTGCAGTCGATGCCAGAAATGAAGTCCTCAAAAAACATAATGTGATTGATGTGGTCACTCACATTGACCCGATATAATTTAAAAGTGGACATAAATAGGCATCAAGAATAAATAAGATTCAAGATGCCTGAATTTTAAAAGATTTATTGAAAATACGTCATACGTTTATTGGCTTCAATTTTCCCTTTGAATGAATGAGATACTAAGCAACGTAGTTGGATTGTGCTTAGATGAATAAAATGATCTTATGCAGTGGGATTTGAATCATGGGTCACCACTTATTTTTTATTTTTGATTAATATTTGAACCAATATAAAATTTTGATCAGAAGAAAAAGAGCATGAACATTGTAGAGCAAATCATAAACTTTGCAGATCAGCAGATTTATATAAAGCGATGGTCAGTTGGATTGAGTCAGCAAGCACCGATCATTTTATTGCATGAATCCTTGGGAAGTGTAGAACTTTGGAAAACTTTTCCAGAGAAACTGGCGGCAATGACACAAAGGGATGTCATTGCTTATGATCGTCTAGGTTTTGGTAAGTCATCGCCATTAGCCCAGTTAAATTTAAATTTTGTGACCGATGAAGCATCCTCTACATTTCAACAGGTGCTACAGCATTTTCAGCTTGAGCAGTTTCTGGTTATGGGACACAGTGTTGGAGGTGGCATGGCAGCAGTTTGTGCAGGAGTGTATCCAGAACAATGTCGTGCCGTCATTACGGCTTCCGCACAAACTGAAGTCGAAGATGTAACCCTAGCAGGCATCCTGAAAGCTAAACATAGTTTTAATAATGAAAAATTTATTGGCCGATTAGCAAAATTTCATGGCAATAAAGCGCAGTGGGTTTTAAATGCATGGACGGATACATGGTTGTCCCCTACATTTGTAGATTGGAATATTAATGACCAGATTCGTCAGATTCACTGCCCAATGTTGGTGATTCATGGCGAGCAAGATGAATATGCAACTCTGGCTCAACCGCAGCGTTTTGTTGATTTGGCAGCGGGCGAAACGGAACTGCAAATCTTAAAGGATTGTGGTCATTTTCCGCATCAAGAAAAAGAAACTGAAGTCCTGAAGTTGATTCAGAATTTTATCAAAGACATTTAAATCATGCGGTATGGATTGTATTTCATTAAGGTTGAAAAAAAATGTAGAAACACACCTTTAGCCTATGTGCTGAAGCGCTGTTTCTACACTGCTGGAGTGAACTGGCAGAAAAAACTTAATTCGATATAGCTGCTTTGGCTAAATAGTTTGCCATCTCTTCCTCTGGCACCATGCCGCCCCCCGTGCCCCAAACAATATGATGGGCATTCTGCAATTGTTGCTCCGTGAAATGATGCATTGCCGCATATTCAGGATGTTTTGAAATGAGTACGGGCCCCAACATGCCAGCTAGAGCTGAAGGTTCTAATTGCAGTTTTTCGGTTTGGTTCAGCAAACCCAGCAATTGATAAAGGGTCTGGTCATCTAAGGTGTAAAGACCATCCAATAAACGTTGCATAGCACGACCGACAAAACCAGAAGCGCGACCGACAGCGAGTCCATCTGCATCGGTGATGTTGTCGATGCCGATGTCTTGTACCGAGATTTGATCATGCAAGCCTGTGGCAATGCCCAATAACATGCAAGGAGAATGTGTTGGTTCGGCAAAAAAGCAATGCACATGATCGCCAAATGCCATTTTTAAACCAAAGGCCACGCCACCAGGGCCACCACCGACACCACAAGGTAAGTAGACCAATAAAGGGTGTTCTTGATCGACTTGAATATCACGTTGTTGTAATTGCTGCTTTAAACGTTCCCCTGCCACGGCATAACCTAAAAACAGGTTTTTGGAGTTTTCATCATCTATAAAATAGCAGTTTGGATCTGAAAGCGCGGCTTTGCGTCCTGCTTCAACTGCAACACCATAATCTTCTGTGTATTCAACTACGATAACACCATGTGCACGTAATTTGTCTTTTTTCCATTGGCGAGCATCTGCCGACATATGTACTGTTACATTAAAACCCAGTTGTGCACTCATGATGCCAATCGATAGCCCTAGATTTCCAGTTGATCCTACTGCAATACGATATTGACTGAAAAACTTTTTAAATTCAGACGAGTTTAATTTGGCATAGTTGTCTTGAAGGGTGAGTAAGCCTGCATCGAGTGCTAGTTTTTCTGCAAAATAGAGCACTTCATAAATACCTCCACGAGCTTTAATAGAACCAGAAATGGGTAAATGGCTGTCTTTTTTAAGCCACAGCGTTCCCTCAATTTTTTGTCTGTATTGTGCTTCTAATTGTTGTTGCATCTTTGAAATAGATACCAGTTCAGATTCGATGATGCCATTGTTTGCGGCTGTTTCTGGAAATGCTGTCATTAGATAGGGCGCAAAGCGAGCTAAGCGGTCACGTGCATCATGAATATCTGCCTGATTAAGTCCAACATAAGGCAATCCTTCTTCTAGTGTTGTGAAATCAGGATTAAACCAAATGGTTTCTTTCAGTTCGATCAATGTTTTAACGATAGGATACTGTTTAGTGAGTTGCTGGATCTGTTGAGGATTCATGTGATGGCTCATATAGGTTTTGCAGGCTAAAAACAGAAATATTTAGTGGCAAGACAACGACGATGAGCTTATTTCAATGCATTTACTACACGGGGTCAAATGATGATATTTGACGTATGCATGAAAATAATTCATCTGTAATGCGCCTTAGTGCTGAATAAAACATGTTTAGATGAATTGATTTTAAGTCAAAGCGTATGCTTAATTTCAATATCAAGATGAGAGCCATGAATAGAGATAAAACAAATGAGTATGTCTTATAACAATCTAACAGGCTTTCAGTTATCCAAACTTTATACTTTTGAAGTTGCTGCAAGACATGAATCATTTGCCATGGCAGCCGCTGAGTTATGTTTGACACCGAGTGCTGTCAGCCATCAAATCAATCTGCTTGAAAATGAACTCAATATTCAATTATTTGAACGGTTACATCGTAAGGTGGTTTTGAGTCATGCAGGGCACAGATTACTGGCGGCTTTACAACTATCTTTTGATCATTTAAGTACCGAAATAAAAGCGATTCAAAATCAGGCTTTGGCGGGTTCTCTCACCATTTACGCACGACCCTCGATTACCCAATGTTGGCTGATTCCTAAATTGCAGGATTTTATTCAACAATATCCATTAATTGAACTGTCAATTTTAACAGGCAATGAGATGGTGAATTTTCAACGTACAGGCATTGATCTGGCGATTTATTTTGATCATCAGCCTTTAGCGAATCTGAATTATCAGTATTTGATGGATGAACACATCGGACCTGTTTGCAGTTCAGAATATGCGGAAAAAATGAATTTAATGGGTCATGAACAGCATTTAAAAGATTGCACTTTGTTGCATGACAGCCAAGCATGGCAGAACGGTACGGGAACTGAAGAGTGGCAGAGTTGGGCAAATCATTTTGCAGTAGAACTGAATACGTCAAAGGGGATGCAGTTTGATCGATCCGATTTGGCGCTCTTGGCTGCAAAATAGCATTTGGGGATTTGTATGGGTCGAAAAAGGTTAGTGCAACAAGATCTTGAAAATGGGAGATTAATAATTCCCTTTCCTGAAAAGTCTTTGGTATGTGAACAGCATTATTACCTTGCTTTACCGACAGGTCGGATGTTGCCTAAAGTCGATGCTTTTGTGACATGGTTAAAAGCACAAACCTAATTTTTGAATAACTGAATATGGTTGAATTGAAATAATTTTGTAAACACAGAAAGCCTGAATTAGATTGAATATTCTGTTGATCAGTAGTTTGTAAAATATCTTAGGGATTGGAGAGAGGTTTAAGAAAAAAATTAACTATATATTTTTGATTTTTATTTATATTCAATATTTTTTCAGTTAAATGTTTAGCACATTTTCATTCACGAAATCATGCATCTATAGCGTAAATAATACTGTGTGATTTCTTTCCATATTGTCAATTTGTGTCACAAAGTGTCATAAAATTCAGCTTGGCACTGGTCAAAAACGCTAAATTTTTATACTATACGGCAAACTTTATAATTACGACATCCACTTTATATTTATTAAAAACATTATGTTGAATCATATTTATGCTGCTTTAGAACAGCTGGGATTCACTACACAATAACGTGTATTGCATATCCAGTTTGCCAATGCGTTGCTGAATCAGCAGGTCTATTTACAGCGAATAGACGGGACGCATGGCTTAAATCAAGGCTTAACCGCCAGTTTAATTTGCTTGTCGACACATGCATTTATTCCGCTAAAACAGTTTATTGGCTGTCAGGTCGCTATAGACCAAGTGACTGACACAGGCCAATTGAGCCGTATCACAGGCATCATCACCCAAGCTCAAGCTGGAGCAAGCGATGGTGCACTGACTTTATATCGCCTCATACTTGAAGACCCGACCACCTTATGGAAACAACGCCGTAACAGTCGTGTGTTTATGAATAAAAATGTGGTGGATGTGGTCAACATTCTGTTCCAAGAGTGGCAACAAAAAAGTCCGCTATTTGCGGCAAGCCTGAGCCTTGATTTAGCAGGGCTGAGCCGAGAGTATGACATTCGACCTTTCATTATGCAAAGCAATGAAAGTGATTATGATTTTTTAACTCGGCTCCTCAGAAGCGAAGGGATGAGTTGGCTGATTGATGAAGCACAAACACTGCTTGCCCAAATTCACCAACCGATTCAAGCACAAAAACTACGCTTAATTGATGATAACCAGCACTACCAAGCCCTGCCACGATGTTTTATCCGTTTTCATCAGAGCAGTGCCGTTCAAGCCGCAGATAGCATTATCGATTGGCAGGCACAACGCCAGTTACAGCCCACAGCAGTGCATGTTCAGCGCTGGCAAGCTGATGCACTGACCCAAGATGATGGTGCAGGCAGTGTACAAAGCAAACATCAGCAAAGTGAGCAATATGATGTTGCAAGTTTAGGGCTAGAACAAGCATGGCATTTTTCACCCGCATGGATGCAAGACCTGAATGGGGAGGATGGTGCAACAGCATCGGGCAATCCACAACTAGAACAATTTAACCAGCAGTTATCGGACTATTACAATGCACAAGCCAAGCATTTCTGTGCCCAGTCTACGGTGCGAGATGCTCATGTGGGTTACTGGTTTGAACTGCAAGACCATCCAGAAATTAATCAACACAGTGGTGCAGACAAAGAATTTCTCATTACCGAAAAAACCTTTTATAGCCAAAATAACCTGCCTAAAGATTTAAACCAACAATTGGAGCAACTTCTCCAACAAAGTCACTGGCAATTTACATCTACACTGAGCAGCATTGCAAGTGAACAGCGCCAAGGCAATCTGCTGAGCTTACAACGTCGACATATTAAAACTGTACCCGCTTATCATCCCGAGCAACATCGCCCAGCTGCCCACCCGCAACGTGCTCAGGTGGTTGGACCGAATGGTGAAGAAATCCATGTCGATGAATGGGGGCGCATCAAAGTTCGCTTTTTATTCACAAGAAATGAAGACCATACACATGATGGTGGTGCGGGCAGCAATGATAACGATACGGACTCTGCTTGGGTGGATGTATTGACCCCATGGGCGGGTGAAGGCTACGGGGCACGTTTCTTGCCGCGTATCGGGGAAATTGTAGTCATTGACTTCTTTCAAGGAGACATAGATCGTCCTTTTGTGGTGGGACGTCTTCATGAAGCACAGCGTTCTCCTACAAAATTCGATAATGCAGGACAACTCCCTGATACCAAAAAACTGGCAGGCATTAAATCTAAAGAATATCAGGGAGAAGGCTTTAACCAGCTCCGATTTGATGACAGCACGGGTCAAATTAGTGCCCAGTTGCAAAGCAGTCATGCGGCAAGTCAACTCAATTTAGGTAAACTGAGTCATCCTAAAGCCACCGAAGAAAGTGAAGACCGTGGAGAAGGTTTTGAGTTACGTACTGATGCTTGGGGGGCAGTACGTGCAGGTAAAGGTTTACTAATTAGCGCTGCAAGCCAAAACAGTGCTTCAGATATTCAGTTGAATATTCAAGAACTGTTAATGCAATTAACGGAATCTTTGGATCAACTTAAAACTTTAGAAAACAATGCTCGAACCAGTAAAGTCTTTCAAGATGAAAATTATCAAATTAGTCAAGATCTTCTAACTCAAGTTGAGAGTACCTTAGAGAAATTCGACGAATTCAATATTTTAGTCAGTGCCCCCAAAGACTTTATTTCAGTAAGTCAGCAAAATCAAACTCATGTTGCTAAAGAAAATATAAAAATGATGGCTGGGAAACAATTTGATTTGAGCTCATCTGGTGAATTGACTGCTCATGCAGCAAAAGGCTTAAGTTTTTATACACAAGAAAATGGAATTAATGCTTTTGCCACACAAGGGAATATCAAAATTCATGCACAAAATGATGAGCTAGATTTAGCATCTTTAAAAGATTGCAAGATTATGAGCACTGAAAATGCCATCACGATTGCAGCCAAAAAAGAAATTATGCTGACTTGTGGTGGTGGGTACATCAAAATAAAAACTGATGGTTCAATTGAAATTAATAGTCCCGGATTAGTCGAAGTAAAATCTTCTCAAACTAAGTTCCTTAAAGGGAGCAATCATAATTTTCAGTTGCCGAATATTTCTAGCAAAATCTGTATTCCATGTTTGTTAGATGCAGCTAGGAAATCATTACCGTTTGTACATCGGGAAATTTGATATGAATACTAATCAACTCTTTGATCATATTTCTCAACAGCAAGAATCGAATCCAAATTTAAACTTTTATTTGCTTTTAGATAGTGCGAAAAATCATATCTACATTAAACGGTGGTTAAAGACACTGTCGGAAAAACAATTCAATCAAATTGGAAACTTATTTCACGGCACTATCGATGAAACTTCGCCCTTAGAAGTATCTCCTTTGTTGATGCACATCGATCAAGGAAACAATGAAACACTGCAATGGACACTTTTAGTTAGCGAGAATATAGGGATGTTTTCACTAATAGAAACATCTTTGTCTAAACAATCACTAATAAAGCATTTACAGCCATTTTTACAGGCTGAGATGCCGAATGGTGAACTCGCTTTGTTTCGGTTTTACGATCCATCTATTACTAAAATCTTAGATAAAATGTTGGATAAGCAGGAATATCAAAAATTATTTAAGCCCTTGAATAACTGGTGGGTTCAGCAAGCCAATGACACCTTTAATAATTTAGTGAGCGATTGATATGGCAATTAAGTTTACGCAAGAACAAATCGATTCATTTACTACAGATCGTGAAGAAGAATTAGCTTTGTGGAATTGGAATAGGTTAAAAGAAAAATTTCCTTTACTTTCCAAAAAATATTTTGACGATGATGAGAAAAAAGGTGTTGATTTTTTACTTCTTGCCCAAACTCGCGTGAAAAAATATTTACATGGTTTGGAAGATGATATTGACTACAACAAATGGCGCGCGGTCTATGGGGAGATTTGTTTCATTGTGAATAAATATAATATTGAAGAAGACAAATGGAATAGAGGAATTTTAGAAGAAAGGTTATGGCCCCCATATTTAAGAATAGATGTTTTAGCAGGGATTGTAGAAAGTTGCTTGAATAATTCTGAATCCCAAAAATTCTATGCTGCCTTGGAGAAAGAAACATGGCAGTAGCAGCGGATATAGGTAGTTTAGGTGGATGGGGAACAGTCTCTGAAACGGCAGGTACTGTTGTTAAAACAGGTACTAGAGTAAATCCTATCAGCGCGATATTGATTGGAGTTTTAACCCCATCCACATTAGGTGATGGAACAATTTCAGGAATGCATAATATTAATATTAATGTAGCAGAAGAGGATATAGAGGATAGCCGGTCATCTATTTCGCAGGAACAAAAAGATAGAGCATTAGCATCAAGTAAAGCAAAGACTAAAGAGTTAGAAAAATCTTGTAGTAGTAATAATAAAGAATGTAATAAAGGGCAACACAGTGGTCGAATCCAAGCACAAAATGGATATCGCATGATTGTAACTGCAACTGAAGCTGGTAGTGCTTGGACAAATCAACCAGTCCCACCACCATTACTTCTATGTAAGCAATATGCACTTTCAATGCGTATAGCTATGTTGAAAATAGAGGGGCATAGTAAACCTGACACGAAAATTAAAAGCCCTATTGATTATCATAATGGTGCAACGAAAGCATATAAGGCTCAATTAGCATGGATGAAATCTAAAACACCATACGGTGTTACAGTTGGAAAGCACTCATTTAGTTTTATAGGACGACATTTTACAGGTGTAATTCCTCCTGAATTTGATAGTCGAAGAATAGATTTAGATATTATTAAAGGTGAAATTTTAAAGGGTTAAATATGAATAAATCAGAACAAATAGTAGCTTTTTTTAGAAATCATCACAAATTTCCTTTTCATAATTGGTATACCAATTATGATGAATATTGTGCAATGTATTTATGTTTAACCAATTTGCTAAAATCTTATATTTCAGCGGAACAATATAAAGATTGGTCTTATGCTTACAATTATATAGATTTTAGACGTAATCCTGATGGTGAGGTTGCATATCCATTAATGTGCATTAACTCAAAAATAGAGCTTGTGGTTTATTTAGGATGTATCAAAGCTGATAAAAACGGTAATATTGAAACAAAGTTTTCAGTTCAAATTTCTAGGGATGATAGATGGGGAGACCGTTGGGAGACGAATGCACCTCAAGAAGAATGGTATAATGAAATTGCTATACTTCTCGACTTTAATAATACTTTGGCATTACAAAAGATAGATACGATTTTCAAAACAATCTTTGAAAAGAAAATGACTTTTAAAGATTTACAATACTTTGAAGAAAGTAATTTGAATTTTGATGATGAGTGAGTTGTGTAAATATTCAAGCTCACTCTTGAGTTGGTTTTGGAGGAGAGAATAAGACTTTATTGGTTCTGAGAAATTATATGTCTTAGTAGATAAGAAACGGCAAAATTGTAGACGTATTGACTTAGATGTGATGAAAGGCGAGATATTAAAGAGTTAATTATGAGTAAAATTGAGCAAGTTGTAAATTTCTTTCGTAATCATCCTCGGTTTCCATTTTTAAATTGGAATACTAATTAGCTCGAATCCTACTTAAGTCGATGTTTTCACAAGATGAATCATTGGCTTGTTTGTATAGTAGTATTGTTAGTCATACAAAATTCCGAAAATTATATAAGCAAAAAGAAACACAGAATAAATTGAGCAAGGCATCATAGTACTGATTTTTATCTAAATTTTTGTTTTTGTAATATAAGGTATCCATGATATTGACTTTGCCTTGTTATGGTTAAAAAATAGACATGACAAGAATGATAATCTTGAATTTCATTCCATTTTTAAAAGCTATGGCAGGTGTAGTGCAGAACCTAAGTTTGCATTACACACTTAACCTCAAAATCGGAGGATATGCCATGAATTTCCTCAAATTTTTAATCACTGCTGGATGTATTTTTTTATTGTCGCCCATGACTTTCGCTATGGATGATTACAACGGTTCTAGTATGGACATGGCAATGCATAGCTCGCATTCTGCCAATGATAAAAAAGCGATGATGAGTGCTATGAGTGCGGCACCAATGAATGTCAGTGCTGAAGCGACCATCATGGCAATGGATACCAATGGAAAAATGCGTATTTTGCGTAAAGGACAAAATAACTTTACCTGCATGCCCGATAACCCTGCAACACCTGGTCCAGACCCGATGTGTATGGATCCAACTGCTTTAGCATGGGCAGAAGCTTGGATTGGTCATAAAAAACCAGTAGAAGGTGAAATTGGTTTCATGTACATGCTTATGGGAGGGACTGACGCGAGCAATGTCGACCCCTATGCCACCAAACCAACCGCAAACAATCATTGGCTGCAAACAGGTCCGCATGTCATGATTGTAGGTGCATCGCAAAGTTTTTATGATATGTATCCGAAAAGCGCACAGCCTGATACCACAGTTCCTTATATTATGTGGTCAGGAACCCCTTATCAACATCTCATGATTCCTGTGAAATAAGCGGAGATGGCCCTTATTTTTATCTCTTAAAATTTAAAAAAAGCCATGCAATTGCCGTGGCTTTTTTATGTTGAACACATAGGTGTTATTCGTTTAGTATATTTTCTGGATTAAATGTCCAACATTTAGCTATCTGTGTAGCGCTTAAGTCTGAGTAGGCCTTAAATTAAGCCACGCAACTCATTTGCCGCATGTCTTAATAACGGTAAAACTTGCTGAATTAAATACTCTTCACTGGTACGGTTGCTTTGTGACATACAGTTAATGGCTGCAATGGTCTGGCCTTGTGCATTTAACACGGGTACAGCAAGCGCAATAATCCCCAACTCATGTTCTTCTTTCGATAGACAATAATCCGATAACGCTACAGTTTCGAGTTCTGCATAAAACTTATCTTTATCAGTAATGGTGAGCGGAGTTAAACGTTTAAGTCCATATTTATCTATCCAAGTGCGTTGTGCTTCTTTCGATAAAGCCGCCAATAAAACTTTACCTGTCGAAGTAGCATGTGCAGGCAGGCGATTGCCCAAATGCATACCATACGGATTAACGCGAAACTGATCTTGTTGTGGTAGATAACTACGCGCAATCGGCACCACTTCATGTTCATCTAAAACCACCATGGAAAAGGTTAGCGATGTCTGTGCACACAGTAAATTCAGTAAAGATTGTGCCACTTTAGGCAGATGTGCCGAACTTAAATAAGCGCTAGAAAAACGTAAGACTCGTGGGGTTAACCAAAAATAATGTTCATCGGTTTCCAAATAGCCTAAAAATTTCAGGGTTTTTAAATGCCGCCTTGCCGCAGTCCGGCTGATGCCTGTGCGTTCGGCCACTTGGGTCACGTTCAGACGCTGCCGATCGACTCCGAAGGCTTCCAAAATATGTAAGCCTTTGGCTAGACCTGCAATGTAGTCGGCTTGAAGTATGACGTCTTGTGAATGTGGATGTATGACCTTGTTTTGCTCAGCTTCCATACTGCTTATCCTGAAAAATGAATTGCTTTTGTCCGATATTCGGACAACTCTAATGATATACGGTCAATTTAAATTTTTCTATCTAGCTCAAAAGATCATCCCCGCATATTTTAAAACAAGGAATGAGCAAGGATGAAAACATGGAAACTGTAAAAACCAAAGTGGCAATTATTGGTTCAGGTCCCGCAGGGTTACTACTCGGGCAATTGCTTTATAAAGCAGGGATTGAGCATGTCATTATTGAGCAGCGTAGTGCCGACTATGTCGCTTCACGTATCCGCGCAGGGATTTTAGAACAGGTTTCGGTGGACTTGTTGACCGAAGCAGGTGTCGATCAAAATCTTAAAGCGCATGGTCTACCACATTCAGGGATTGAAATTCTGACTCAAGGGCAAAAACATCGCTTAGATTTAGCTGCACTGACAGGCGGTAAGCAAGTGACCGTGTATGGTCAGACCGAAGTGACCAAAGATTTAATGCAGGCACGTGAGCAAGCCGGTTTAAGTTCATTCTATGAAGCACACAATGTACAGATTGATGACTTTTATACACAGCCGAAAGTAACTTTTGAATATCAAAACCAGTCTTATCAAATAGAGTGTGATTTTATTGCAGGTTGTGATGGTTATCATGGCATCTGCCGTGCCAGTGTACCTGAAGATAAAATTAAGACTTTTGAAAAAATTTACCCTTTTGGCTGGTTGGGTGTGCTGGCCGATGTGCCGCCTGTGTCCGATGAATTGATTTATGTACAGTCGGAGCGTGGCTTTGCTTTGTGCAGTATGCGTTCAGAAACGCGCAGTCGCTACTATTTGCAGGTGCCATTAACTGATCATGTTGATAATTGGTCAGATGAGCAGTTTTGGGATGAGTTGAAAAACCGTCTAGACCCCGAAAGTCGAGAGAAATTAATCACAGGTCCATCCATTGATAAAAGTATTGCACCATTGCGTAGTTTTGTGACGGAACCGATGCGTTTTGGCAAACTCTTCTTGGCAGGTGATGCTGCACATATTGTTCCACCAACAGGTGCTAAAGGTTTGAATTTGGCGGCTTCAGATATTGCCTATTTATCCAGTGCCTTAATTCAGTATTACTTAGATGGCTCCGAGCAGGGTATTGAAGAGTACTCGGAAAAATGTTTGCAGCGGGTGTGGAAAGCAGAACGTTTTTCTTGGTGGATGACCCATTTATTGCATCGCTTTGAAACCGAAAGTGAGTTTGATCATAAAATTAAGCAGGCCGAATTGAGCTATGTACTCGGCTCATTGGCAGGACAGACTACATTGGCGGAAAATTATGTCGGTTTACCTTATGAAATTAAGCGCTTAAGTGATTTTCAGCAGGCCAGTTAAACCGGTTTTTCTATTCTTAGATTCTAAAAAGAGAGCACAATGCTCTCTTTTTTATTTTTACACAGATGGAATTGAGTTTAACCATCCTGAGGGTGTAGTGGGGTTGTAAGCGTTAGTTGGTAAAATGCAGCATCTAACCAACGCCCAAATTTAAACCCTGCCTGTTGAATCGTACCTGAATGGCTAAAACCAAGTTTTTGATGCAACTGAATACTGGCAACATTGTTGGCATCGATACAGCCCACCATGACGTGCAATTGTTGCTGTTGTGCTTTTTCAATGAGTGTCTGCATCAGGATTTTACTCAGCCCACAACCGCGATATGCATGGTGAATATAAATGCTGTGTTCGACCGTATATTTATAAGCTGGGAAGGCTCTAAAAGTTCCCCACGTCGCAAAGCCGAGTAATTCCCCAGTCGGATTAACGATGCCAAGCACAGGAAAGTTTTGCTCTCGTTTGATGGCAAACCACGACTGCATACTTTGCAGTGTGCGTGGCTGATAGTCATATAGGGCAGTGGAATTGAGTATCGCCTCATTCAGAATCTCTAAAATAGCAACTGCATGCTCGGTTTCATTACATTCAATCAGTTTAAACTCGGTTAAAGAGGCTTCACTTTGTGACATCACAGGTTCCAAGCAGGTGTAAGGCGCATATTGTATGAGATTTTTCTATCTTCAATCGTTAAAACATAACAATAAGGTTCTGTATTTGGATTGCTAAAAATAATCGGATGTTCTAAATGGATGGTAAGGTCAATCGCCCTGATTGAATATCAAGTTTCCCATCAATGACTCAAATTTGTTGTTGAATGGTGAAATCACGTTGAAGTAGATCATAGGTGATATGCTCCTATGCAGGAACAAGCACTTCGACCTGTTGCGTTGATGATGCCCAACCATGGGATGTTAAACTACTGCGAATATAAGCTGATTCTGGATCTTGCCAAACGGTTTAGTATATGAGAAGTAGTTTCATCTATTCGATTTATTGCATGCATAATGATGCCAAATAAATATTCTGCAATTCACAGCGTTAAGGTCGTGAATTGATTTATATCAAGCATCTTCAGTGCAAAACATAAAAAAGCGAAAGGAGAGCCTTTCGCCGATGTGAGTTGAACAGCACTGATCTACTGTGCGTGTTCAGCTTCTTTTTCGAGTTGAATACTGTCGCGGTAATATTGGCAACCTTTGTACAGTAAGAATGTACCAAGTACGCCTGCTACAGCATTCACAATCGAAATTGAATTACCCACCATCACAGTATTTTGGAAATATTTGTCTGTAATTAAAGCAACTGCGGTGGTGCCAATGCCTAAAGCAATTAAATTAGAAACCAGCAGAAATTTGGCAGACACTTGAGCACGTAATTGGTTTGGCGTGAGCATTTGGGTGGCTGCCGCTGACGCTGGAATTGGAAAAGTCGAGAAGAACATAGCCACAAAAATCAGGGCAAATGAGAGGTACATATTATCCACTTGGGTGAATAAAACACTTGGAATAATCAGGGCTGCACAGCCGATCATACCACTACGAATCGCTGCATCGCTATAACCTCGTTTAGAGAAAAAGTCGATGAGCCATCCGCAGAATAATGCGCCTGATGTATTGGCAATCAAAATAATCGTGCCAAGGATATAACCTGTTTGGCTGGCATCTAAACCATGATTACGCATATAGAAGGCTGGTGCCCAACCGAGTAATGCGTACAGCATCATGGTGTAAAAAGAGAAGCCGATAAAATGACAGAAGAAAGTCTTTTTATGGGTTTTAATAAAAGCAATCGAGTTTTTGAAACTGGCTTTTAGCACTTGACCATCTTGACCAATTTTCAAACCTTTACGTTCAGGTTCACGTACGGTCAGAATCATCAGTAAGGCCAATAATACACCCGGTAAGCCAACCAGCATAAAAGTGAGTTGCCATGTTTTAATCTCACCAATCAGTGGTAGCGTCACCAAGTTCACATTCTTGAGTAAACCAATCACATAACCCCCAATTAAAAAAGCCAGTCCTGAACCAATAAAGGCACCAATTGCATACAGACCTAAGGCACGCCCCAATTTTTCCTTTGGAAATAAGTCGGCAACAATGGAATAGAAGGCTGGAGAAAGTGCTGCTTCACCCGCACCCACACCTAAACGAGACAGGAACATTTGCAGAAAATTCTTGCTTAAACCGCAAGCCGCCGTAGCAAAACTCCAAAAGGCAATCCCAATCGCAATAATTTTAATCCGGGATTTTTTGTCGGCAAGGGCTGCAATCGGCACCCCCATAACCGCATAGAACAATGAAAATGCTAAACCTTGCAACAAGCTGAATTGGGTATCGCTCAGCATCAGGTCATGTTTAATTGGTTCAATCATCAAGGATAAAATTTGACGATCTACAAAAGAAAGAATGTAGGCCACCATACAAATGACCACCACATACCAATGGTAAGCACTACTGCGCGTTTGTACTGCTTCGGTATGTTCTGCAATGGGGTTGTGTTCGAAGTTTTTTACTTCTGGTTGAATCGTCCTTTCAACCAGTTCTATATCGATGGATTTATCGTTCATCATGCAACTTCCTGTGCTGACTGTTTGAGATTATTTGATACTTTTATATTTGTTTTTGTTTTTAATATGTATCGTCTTATTTTTAATCTACGGGTTAAATTAAGTGGGGTCAATCACTTTGTGGTAAAAAGATACATTTATTTTTTATTATAAAAAAAAGAGAATCATTTGATTCTCTTTTTTTATGGATTAGGTTTATGCAGCCCGTTCGACCAGAGTCAAAATGTCATAGGTTGCCACCAATTCATTACGTTGGTTTTTGACTTTAATGTCCCAAACCACCACACCATGCGGTTTTTGCTCTGGATCACGTAGTGGTTTTGGTGTTTTTTGCTTACAGGTCAATTCGACTTGAATGGTATCGCCGATTTTCACTGGCTCTACAAAACGCAGGTTATCCATACCATAATTGGCAATGACAGGACCTGCTGCTGCATCTACAAACAGACCTGCTGCTGCGGACACAATGAAGTAACCATGTGCAACGCGATCACCAAACAAGGAGTCCGCAGCAGCAATCTTATCCATGTGTGCATAGAAGTGGTCGCCACTTAGGCAGGCAAAATTCACAATGTCTGCTTCGGTCACGGTACGACGTGCCGTGAGTAAACGTTCACCGACGCGGAGTTCATCAAAGTCTTTTTTGAATGGGTGTACGCGGTCTTCAAACACTTGTGCACCCGCCGTCCAACTATGACCGACTTGAGTTATTGCATTTGGTGAACCTTGCAAAGCGGTACGTTGCATATAATGTTTTACGGCACGTAAACCACCGAGTTCTTCACCGCCACCTGCACGTCCCGGGCCGCCATGCACCAAGTATGGAAGTGGCGAACCATGTCCTGTACTTTCTTTCGCGCTTTCCGCATCCAGAATGTGTACACGACCATGCCATGGGGCAATTTTGGTAATTAAAGCTTCAATATTTTCATCAACATTACGCACCACGGAAGCCACCAAGCTGCCTTCACCACGCGCTACTAAATCTGCCAATTCAGCCAGATTTTGGTAGGGCATGAGGGTGGAAACTGGACCAAACGCTTCTACTTCATGAATATGTTTGGCTTGTGTCGGTTGTTCACACAGCAATAAAGTTGGTGGGTAAAATGCACCTTTTTCAGGATTTTTAGCTTGTATCTCGAAGTCTTGGCGTAAGTGGCTACCCAATACCACTTTAGCATCTTGGCTCAGTTGTTCCACTTTTTCAGCGACACTGAACTTTTGTTTCACACTCGCCAAAGCGCCCATGGTCACGCCCTCAATTTCAGGGTCGCCTACCACGACTTTTTGTAGCTTAGCCACTAAACGCGTTTGTACAGTTTCGAGCAAAGCTACGGGAACAAAGGCTCGACGGATCGCCGTACATTTTTGTCCTGCTTTGGTGGTCATTTCGCGGAACACTTCACACACAAATAAATCAATGGTTTCATCGTTGGCTTGTTCTGTCAAAATCGCACTGTTAACAGAATCGGCTTCCATACAGAATGGAATTGAATAGTGATTTAAGTGTGGATTTGCACGCAGGCTTTGACCTGTTGCTGCTGAACCTGTGAAGGTGACAGTGTCTTGTGGATTTAATTGTTCAATTAAATCATAAATTTGACCACAGATTAATTGGAGTGAACCTGCGGGTAGGAAGCCACTGGCCAAAATGTCTTTGACCACCGCATGGGTAAGTTCAGCACCTTCGGTTGCAGGTTTCACAATACATGGCACGCCTGCTAAAAGCGTTGGGGCAATTTTTTCCAGCATGCCCCAGATTGGGAAGTTGAAGGCATCAATATGTAATGCCACACCCGCTTTAGAGGTCAGAATATGTTTGGCACCAAAATTGCCGTGTTTAGACAATGGAATCCATGCATCTTCAACCAGTGCCGTTTCATCACTCAGTTCACGACGTACAAGGCTTGAGTAAGCAAATAAAGTTCCTATGCCGCCTTCGACATCAATCCACGCATCTTTACGGGTACAGCCCGTTGCTTTGGCCAGTTCGTAATAGTGTTCTTTACGCTCTAATAAATATTGTGCGACTTGTTTTAAGGCATTGGCACGTTGATGGAACGTCCATGTGGCAATTTCTGCACCTTGCTTTTTCGCATATTCCACAACGGCTTTGGTGTTGATGCCATGGCTACTGACTTGGTAAATCGCTTCACCTGTAATGGCATGATAAACCGTACGTAATTCCGCTTGAGACGAATATTCCTGCCCATACACCAACGAACTCAGGGTTTTAAGCGTCTGAGTTTGGTGGTCTTCAGTTGTATCGTGTTGCTCCACTGAGTTGTTGTCTAACTCTAGCATGGTAAAACTCCTTTTATGATACGTTTTAAACTATTTTTTAGTTTTGATGTTTCATAATTTGTTATTAAAATGCGTAAAAGTCAATCGTAATTCGTATGTAAAAAAATCAAACTAAAATTTAATTTTAACTAAATTTATTAAAAACAATATCTTACATTCAAGTGTGAAATTTAATTAAATGATACCTTAAAATTGATATTGATTTTATTTGTGTATCGTTTTAATTTAACTGTAACGACACTTGGGATAAGTGAGGGAAAAATGAATAACCAACAACAAGCTTTTGATCAGCGCATTGAAAAGGACATTTCAATTGAGCCAAAGGATTGGATGCCAGATGCCTACCGCAACACCTTAATTCGTCAAATTGGTCAACATGGACACTCTGAAGTTGTAGGCATGTTGCCAGAAGGTAATTGGATTACGCGTGCGCCAACCTTAAAACGCAAAGCAGTTTTGTTGGCTAAAGTGCAAGATGAAGCAGGTCATGCCTTGTATCTTTACAGTGCCGCAGAAACTTTGGGTGCTGACCGTGATGACATGATGGATAAGCTCATTGCAGGGCGTATGAAATATTCATCGATTTTTAACTATCCAACACTTACTTGGGCAGATGTGGCTGCGATTGGTTGGTTGGTGGATGGCGCTGCCATTGTGAATCAGGTTGCACTGTGCCGTACCTCTTATGGTCCTTATGCACGGGCTATGGTACGTATCTGTAAAGAAGAAAGTTTCCACCAACGCCAAGGCTTTGAAGCCATGATGCAATTGGCAAATGGTACAGAAGAACAAAAACAGATGGCACAAGATGCCGTGAATCGTTTTTGGTGGCCAGCCCTCATGATGTTTGGTCCAAGTGATGACAACTCTCCAAACAGCGCGCAAAGCATGCAATGGAAGGTCAAACTTTTCAGTAATGATGTTTTGCGTCAAAAGTTTGTCGACAACACCGTGCCACAAGTCTTGCAACTTGGCCTAACTGTTCCAGATCCAGACTTAAAATTCAATGAAGACACGGGGCATTACCAATTTGGCGAAGTGAATTGGGATGAGTTTTTTGACGTGATTGCGGGCAAAGGTCCATGTAACCACGAACGTATTGAAGCGCGACGTAAAGCATGGGAAGGCGGTGCATGGGTGCGTGAATCTGCCGCAGTCTATGCCAAGAAACAACAAGAACAGCAGCAAGCACAGAAAGTTGCTTAATTCAGATCAGAGATGAAGGGAAATAAGGTCATGGATAACAAAAATAACTGGTCACTTTACGAAGTGTTTATCCGCAGTAAACAAGGTTTAAGTCATCGCCATGTGGGTAGTATTCGTGCATCGGATGATGAAGTGGCACTGCAAAATGCACGTGATGTCTATACACGTCGCAATGAAGGCATCAGTATTTGGGTGATTAAATCTGAGTTGATTAGATCTTCTCAACCTGACGAAAAACCAGAATTTTTCGATCCCTCTTTAGATAAGGTTTATCGCCATCCTACGTTTTACAACATTCCAGATGGCATTGAGCACATGTAAGGGAAGGGAGAAAAACCATGAGTAAGCAAGTTTTAGCAGAATTTCTGTTACATGTGGGCGATAGCCAACTGATCCTGTCACACCGTTTGGCTGAATGGTGTGGACATGCACCAGAGTTAGAACTCGATATTGCTTTAGCCAATATTGGTCTGGATTTGTTAGGTCAGGCACGCACAGCCTTAAGTCTTGCTGGTCAGATTGAAGGTTTAGATCGCGATGAAGACCAACTGGCGTATTTCAGAACAGAACGTGAATACCGTAATTTATTGTTGGCTGAACAGCCGAATGGTGATTTTGCACAAACCATCGTGCGTCAATGGTTGATGGATCATTACCATGCATTGTTGTTGGCAGCATTAACCAACAGCAGCCACGCCGATGTTTCTGCATTTGCGCTCAAATCTTTAAAAGAAGTGAAATATCACTTACGTTTTTCGACCACATGGATGGAGCGTTTGAGCTTGGGCACTGCCGAAGCGCATGAAAAAACTCAAAATGGTTTAAACCAGTTATGGCGTTTTACTCAAGAATTGTTCCAGCTTAGCGCTGATGAAATGCAGTTGGTTGATGCAGGTTTAATTCCAAATCTTGAAATTTTAAAAGATCAATGGCTTGAGACTGTGCAATCAGAACTTGTCCGTATGCAACTCAGTCTTCCAGAAACAGGTGCCTATCGAAGTGGTGCAAAACAAGGACTGCACACGGAACACTTGGGTTACATCCTCGCAGAAATGCAATACATACAACGTTCATATCCAAATATGACTTGGTAAAACGAAATCACAGGGAGTGAGTCGTATGAATTTAATTCGACATGTCGCAGATGAATGCTGGAGTGTGTTAGCGCAGGTCTCTGATCCTGAAATTCCAGTCTTGTCTGTGCTTGATTTAGGCATGATTCGTGGTGTTGAACTCAACGCGCAGAATGAAATTGTCGTGCGACTCACGCCAACCTATAGCGGCTGCCCCGCGACGGATGTGCTCACGGCAGATATTACCCAAGCCTTTGCAGCCAAAGGTTTGACCCCAGTAAAAGTGGTGGTGGATCTTTCCGAAGTGTGGACCACAGATTGGATGAGCGAAGCGGGCAAAGAAAAATTGCAGCAATATGGAATTGCGCCACCGCAGGGGAATGCTCACAGTTGTGGTACGCATGTCGCTTTGACCGATGGCATTCAATGTCCGCGTTGCCACAGTCAGCACACCAAATTATTAAGTGAATTTAGTTCGACAGCATGTAAAGCCTTATATCGTTGCCAAGACTGCTTAGAACCTTTCGATTATTTCAAGTGCATTTAATTCAAGACATTTGCAAAGAACCCATGTCTCACACATTGAAAAATCGAAAAGAAAGAGGGAATTTTAGATGAGCCAATTTGTACCATTAACGATTAAATCCATTCAGCCACAAACTGAACAGGCAATTTGCATTGCATTTGATTTGGCACCTGAGCAGTTCGCTGCATTTGAATATCAGCCAGGACAACACTTAACCATTCGTCATATGACTGATGAAGGCGAATTACGCCGTTGCTACTCCATTTGTAGCGATGTCGCAGAAGACATGAGTATTGCGATTAAAAAAATTGATCAAGGGCAATTTTCAACGTGGGCCAATGATCACTTAAAAGCAGGCGATGTACTTGAAGTGATGCCACCGCAAGGCGTGTTCTTCCAAAAAGCCGCCAAAGTGGGCGGTCAAAATTACCTTGGTTTTGCTGCGGGCAGTGGCATTACCCCAATCTTATCGATTGTGAAATCGGTCTTAAACCGCCAAGCAGATGCACAGTTTACTTTGGTCTATGGCAACCGTTCTTGGAAACAAACCATGTTTGCAGAACAAATCATGGATTTAAAAGACCGTTTTAAAGAGCGTTTGCAACTGATCAATATCTTTTCTCGTGAAATGAACGACAGTGAAATTTTTAATGGCCGTATTGATGCAGAAAAATTACAGCAACTGTTCAAGGCTCAATTAATTCAGGCAAATACGGATCATTGTTTTGCCTGCGGTCCAGAAGAAATGATGACCGCCGTAGAAACAGTACTGCCAACATTTGGTATCGAGCGCAGCAAAATTCACACCGAACGCTTCAATACTGGCACGGCACCACGAGCAACGGCACAGCAAATCGAAAGCCGTAGCGAAGAAAAGGTCAACATTATTCTGGATGGTCGTGAACTGATCATTGAAGTATCTAAACAGGATGACAGTATTTTAGATGCAGCACTGCGTGCAGGTGCAGACTTACCGTATGCCTGTAAAGGCGGTGTTTGTGCAACCTGTAAATGTAAGGTGCTCGAAGGTCAGGTTGAAATGGCGATTAACTATAGCCTTGAACAAGATGAAGTCGAAAAAGGTTATGTGTTGAGCTGTCAAGCATTGCCAACGTCAGCCAATGTTCGTTTGAGCTTTGATGAATAAGCCCGAACAAGGAGCGGTAAGATGGAATACATTAAAACCAGTTCTCCAAAATCAGGCGTAGTACTGATTGAACTGAACCGACCTGAAAAACGTAATGCCTTAAACAATGCCACCTTGCAAGAAATTGCCGACTGCCTGCAACAGCTTGAAGCGGATAGTGCGGTGAAAACGGTGGTGATTACCGGCAATCCACAATGTTTTGCCGCAGGTGCAGACCTGAATGAATTGTCTAAGCTGGATGTGGTCAGTATTCAGCAAGACCTGCGCCCACAATTGTGGAAGCGTATTGATGAGTTTTCTAAACCCCTGATTATGGCGATCAATGGCTATGCCTTTGGTGCAGGTTTTGAATTGGCACTGCATGGTGACATCGTGCTTGCAGGTGAAAATGCACAATTTGCTTTGCCAGAAATTGGACTTGGTATGTTGCCAGGCGCAGGCGGTACGCAGCGTTTAGCCCGTTTGGTCGGGCAGCAACTCACCATGCGTTGGGCAATGACAGGGGAAATGATTTCTGCACAAACCGCGCTGCAACATGGCATTACTAGCCAAGTGTGCCCAGTGGGCCTAACCGTACAATATGCCGCGGAATTGGCGGAAAAAATTGCAAAACAAGCGCCATTGGCCATCCGCGTGATTAAGCAATCTTTGAAATCGATTCATGAAGTGACCTTAAGCCAAGGTTTAAAGCTAGAACGTCAGCATTTTGTTTGGTTGGCAGCAACGCAAGATCGTCAAGAAGGCATTAATGCATTTTTAGAGAAAAGAAAACCAGAATTTAGAGGTGTGTAATGGAATACCAAACCGTAATTGTTGAAGAAAAAAATGCAGTGGGCTATCTCACTTTTAACCGTCCACAACAACTTAACAGCTTTAATGAAACCATGCACAAAGAAGTATCGAGCGTACTTAAAGCATGGTCTAAAGACAGCAATATTCGTGCAGTGGTAATTTCGGCAAAAGGTCGTGGTTTCTGTGCTGGTCAGGACTTAAATGACCGTGTGGTGGATCCCAATGCAGATGCACCCGATTTAGGGTTATCAATTGAAAAATATTACAACCCATTAATCAAACTGATTACTGAAATGCCTAAACCTGTGATCTGTGCCGTGAATGGCGTTGCAGCAGGCGCGGGTGCCAACATTGCTTTGGCTTGTGACTTGGTGATTGCTGCAAAATCAGCATCATTTATCCAAGCTTTCTGCCGCTTAGGTTTGGTTCCAGATTCTGGTGGGACATGGTTCCTACCACGTTTGGTCGGTCGTGCACAGGCAATGGGCTTAGCCATGTTGGGCGATAAAATTCCAGCAGAGCAAGCAGTGCAATTGGGCATGATTTGGCAAGTGGTTGAAGATGATGCCTTGAAAGCAGAATCACAAAAAATGGCTGAACATTTGGCGAAACAACCGACTTATGGTTTATCCCTGATTAAGAAAGCCATTCATGCGGCTGCACACAACAATTTAGATGATCAGTTGATTCTAGAACGTGATTTACAGCGTTTGGCAGGTCGTTCAAGCGATTACCGTGAAGGCGTACAAGCCTTTATGCAAAAGCGTACTCCAGAATATAAAGGTTGCTAAAACATGGATAAAATCAATTTACAGCAGGCGCCTATCGCTGTAATTGGTGCGGGTACCATGGGAATTGGTATCGCCCAATTGGCTGCGATGCATGGACATCCAACCTTTGTGTATGATGTAGATGTCAGTAAAACTGAAGCTGCATTACAACAACTTGCTACGCAACTCACGAAACGTGTGCAAGCAGGAAAAATGACCCAGGAGCTGTATGACAGCACCTTTGCCAATTTAAGTATTGCACAGGAATTGTCACAGTTAGCAACCGCACAACTGATTATTGAAGCGATTGTGGAAGAGAAAGAAGTAAAGCAAAGCTTATTTCAACAGTTGGCCGAAGTGTGTTCTAAAGAAACAATTTTTGCATCGAATACCTCTTCAATTTCGATTACAGCCATTGCTGCGGCAATTCCACATCCAGAGCGCGTTGTGGGTTTACATTTCTTTAACCCTGCACCTGTGATGAAACTGGTGGAAATTATCCGCGGCTTAAAAAGTTCAGCAGCAATTGCAGATGCTTTGTTGGAATTGATGAAGTTATGGAAAAAAGTGCCTGTCTTGGCAAAATCTACCCCAGGTTTCATCGTCAATCGTGTGGCGCGTCCATATTATGCGGAAGCCTTCCGTGCGTTACAGGAAAATGTCATACGCCCTGAACAATTAGATTTTATTCTGCGTGAATGTGGTCGTTTTGCCATGGGACCGTGTGAATTGACTGATTTAATTGGTCAGGATGTCAATTTCTCGGTCACACAAAGTGTCTATCAAGAATTCTTTTATGAGCCGCGATATCGTCCATCGCTTATTCAAAAAGAATTGGTCGATGCAGGTTGTTTGGGTCGTAAAACCCAACAAGGTTTTTACGATTATGCACAAGCAACGCCAAGCCCACAGTTTGAATTGCCTGTGCGTTATGCCAAATCGGTTGAGAAATTGGCGGTCACGGTCAAAGGCGATTGGAAACATTCTTCAGGCTTGATTCAGCGTTTGGCACACGCCTCACACCTTGACGTGAAGTTTCAAGAAGGCATGCAGGATGAAATCTTAGTTGGTGAAGTTTCAATCCGTCTTTCATTGGGCGAGTCGGTCGATCTGGATTATGCAGATCAGAAAGTCGTGTTGATGGATTGGCATGCAGATTGGGCGCAAGCCAAAGCGATTCCTGTTGTAGCTTCAGTGGCATGTTCGGAAGTTGATCGGTCTGTTGTTGATATTTTGTTCATTGGTATGAATGTGATACCACTTTGGACACAGGACCATGCAGGACTTTATGTGTTACGAACTATTTCAATGTTGGTGAATGAAGCGTGTGAAGCGGTTTTACATGGTATTGCATCTGAGCAAGATATTGATTCTGCAATGAAATATGGTGTGAACTATCCACAAGGTCCATTCCAGTGGGCGGAAAAAATAGGATGCAACACTATTTTAAAAATTCTAAAAAATCTGTATCGTGTTTATGGTGAAGAACGCTACAGACCAAGTATATATTTAGCGAAAAAAACTGCACGAGGACAGGTGCAAAACAGCCCGCAATCACAACAATTTCTTATTGCAGGCTAAAGGAAGAAGACAAATGGAACAAGTTTATATTTTAGATGGTATTCGTACCCCGATTGGTCGCTATGCTGGTGGTTTAAGTGGCATTCGTGCCGATGACTTAGCCGCATTACCGATTCAGTATTTGAAAAATCAACATCCACATTTGCCTTGGAATGAATTGGATGAGGTAATTTTAGGTTGTGCCAACCAAGCTGGTGAAGACAACCGTAATGTTGCACGTATGGCATCCTTATTGGCGGGTTTACCCGATTCAGTCCCTGCAATTACCGTGAACCGTTTATGCGCTTCTGGTTTAGATGCAGTAGGACTTGCGGCACGTGCCATTAAATCGGGTGAAGTCCAGTTTGTATTGGCAGGTGGCGTGGAGTCGATGAGTCGTGCACCATTTGTACAATCTAAAGCGACGACGGCATTTAGCCGCACCCCTGAAATCTTCGATACCACCATTGGCTGGCGTTTTATCAATCCTAAATTCAAAGCGAACTTTGGTGTCGATAGCATGCCTGAAACGGCTGAACACGTGGCGGAAAAATACCAGATTAGCCGTGACGACCAAGACTTATTTGCCTACCGCAGTCAGCAAAAAACCGCAGTGGCACAGCAAAATGGTGTTTTGGCAGAAGAGATTTTGCCAGTGACTATTCAAGATCGTAAGAAAAACAGCATGACCATCGATACCGATGAGCATCCACGTGCGGAGACTACAGTTGAGACCTTGGCAGCTTTAAAAGCCCCTTTCCGTAAAGAAGGCGGTTCGGTGACTGCGGGCAATGCATCAGGTGTCAATGATGGCGCGGCTTGTATATTACTGGGCAGCCCAGAGTTTGCAAGCAAGCATGGTTTAAAACCATTGGCGAAAGTGATGGCAATTGCACAAGCTGGGGTTGAAGCCAAATACATGGGAATCGGTCCTGTGCCTGCGGTACAAAAAGTATTGAAACAGACAGGTTTAACCCTTGATCAAATGGATGTGATTGAACTGAATGAAGCCTTTGCAGCGCAGTCGCTTGCAGTGATGCGTGAACTGGGGTTGCAAGATGATGATCAGCGTGTCAATCCAAATGGCGGTGCCATTGCCCTAGGTCATCCATTGGGAATGAGTGGAACACGTTTGGTGATTACTGCGATGAAAGAACTCAAGCGCCGTAATGGAAAATATGCACTGTGTACGATGTGTGTAGGCGTAGGACAGGGTGTCGCACTGGTTATAGAAAATGTGGATTAAGGACATCATCCCAAAATGAATTAACCCGCAGTCAGGAAGACTGCTTAAGGACTTAAAATATGAATAACAATGCAATGGAAAAAATCGAAACGGTATCAGTGGATGAATTACGTAATGTGCAATTGGAGCGTATGAAAAAGACACTGCAACACGCCTATGAAAATAGTCCAGTTTATAAAAAGAAATTTGATGAAGCAGGGGTACATCCTGATGATTTCAAATCTCTAGACGACTTGGCAAAATTTCCGTTCACCACCAAAAAAGATTTACGTGATAACTATCCATTTGGCATGTTCGCTGTGCCACAAGAACAGATTATCCGTATTCATGCCTCATCAGGTACGACAGGTCAGCCGACTGTGGTGGGTTATACTCAAAATGATATTAATGTTTGGTCAGATGTCGTTGCGCGCTCATTACGTGCGGCGGGTTTGTCAAATAAAGACATTATACAAGTATCTTATGGCTACGGTCTGTTCACGGGTGGTCTAGGCGCGCATTATGGTGTAGAACGTTTGGGTGCAACTGTGATTCCAATGTCTGGTGGTCAAACTGAGCGTCAAGCGCAATTGATTCAGGACTTTAAGCCGACGGCATTGATGGTGACACCATCTTATTGCTTGAATATTATTGAAGCGCTAGAAAATAAATTTGGTACAGCAAAAGACTGCTCAATCAAAACGGGGATCTTTGGTGCTGAGCCATGGACCAATGAAATGCGCCGTGAGATTGAAGATCGTCTAGGCATTGATGCTTTGGACATTTATGGCTTATCTGAGGTGATGGGTCCTGGTGTCGCAATGGAATGTCTAGAAACCAAAGATGGTCCGACCATTTGGGAAGATCATTTCTATCCAGAAATCATTCACCCTGAAACAGGTGAAGTGCTCCCTGATGGCGAGTTGGGTGAGTTGGTATTCACGACCATTACCAAAGAAGGGATGCCCGTGATTCGTTACCGTACCCGTGACTTGACCCGTTTATTGCCAGGTACGGCACGCACCATGCGCCGTATGGATAAAATTGTTGGTCGTAGCGATGACATGATGATTATTCGCGGGGTAAATGTGTTCCCATCGCAAATTGAAGAGCAAATTTTACATATTCCACAATTGGTGCCGAACTACCAAATTCAAATTTGCAAAAAAGGACACTTGGATACTTTGCATATTCGTGCTGAAATGCGTAGAGATGTGAGTGAAACATTGACGCCGCAAATAGCTGCTTTATTGAAAGCCCAAATTAAAACCATGGTCGGTATTTCAGTCATGGTTGAAATTTTACCAGAAGGCAGCCTGCCACGTTCTGAGGGGAAAGCGCAACGCGTCTTTGATATTCGAAAATCGGCATAAGTTTTAGTTGAATGATAGATCACATGATTTATCATTTTGGTCTGACAAGGTAATAGTTGAACGAAATGAATCTAAAATTAAAACAAGTCATTGATGATTTCATTAGCAACGAAGCACTGAGTGGTACCTCGCTAATTATGACCATCTTTGGTGACTGTATTTTTCACCGTGGTGGCATTATTAGTCTGGCCAGCTTAATTCAGTTAATGGATGTGTTTGGTTTTAACGAACGTTCAGTTCGTACAGCCGTATTTCGCCTTGTCCAAAATGGTTGGCTGATTTCCGAGAAAATCGGACGCACCAGTTACTACCGTGTCACGGAAAGCAGTCGCCAACGCTTTATCATGGCAGACCAGAAAATTTATAGTTTTACGCAACAAGAGTGGGACCAAAAATGGGATCTGGTCTTACTCAGTTCTGTTGAACTGGAAAATAAAGTCACTTTGAAAAAAGAGTTGGAATGGCTCGGTTTTGCCAATATCGCCACCAATGTTATGGCGTATCCGGGCTGTGATCACCTGAAATTACAAAATTTGTTGCTTAGTTTGAAGATGACCGACCAAGTGGTGATCTTTAAAGCTGAAGCTTTACAGTTATGGCAAGAGTCTTATCCAACTGTGAAACGCATGGTCGAAATCAATTGGCCTGTACAAGAGCTACATCAGCGTTATGAAAAGTTCATCAGTGATTTCAGAGAATTCTTTAATTTGGTCGAAAGTGAAGATGAACTCGATCCGATACAAGCGTTTCAAATTCGAATTTTATTGATTCATCAATATCGTCGAATTTTATTGAAAGATCCGAATTTACCTTTTGAATTATTGCCATCGAATTGGCTGTCGCTCAATTCACGTAATTTAAGCAGTAATCTCTATCAAACCGTGGTACTGGCAGGGGATGAATTCTTCCTCGACATCGCACGGACTTCAGAAGGTTCAATGCCACCTGCACATCCACAATTCTATAAGCGTTTTGGTGGCTTAAAGCAGGAAGAGCCAAGTTACTAAGCTCAAATATAGCCCTACAGTTTAAGGAACAAACTATGCCGTGTTATGCCATAGATGGTGTTATTCCAGTGGTTAGCCCAAAAGCTTATGTGCATCCCACAGCAGTTTTGATTGGGGATGTAATTGTTGAAGAAGGGGCTTATATTGGTCCTTTTGCTGCCTTGCGCGCAGACTTTGGCGGCATTCATATTCATAAAAATGCCAATGTACAGGATTCCTGCATTATTCATGGGTTCCCGAACAATGTCACCGTGGTCGAAGAGTTTGGTCATATTGGACATGGTGCAATTTTGCACGGTTGCCGTATTGCTAAAAATGTCTTAATTGGTATGAACAGCGTAATTTTGGATGAAGCTATTATTGGCGAAAATACCATTGTCGGTGCCAATAGTACGGTGAAAGCCAAAGCTGAAATTCCAGCAAATTCCTTGGTGATCGGTAGTCCTGCACGCGTGATTCGTAGCTTGGATGAAAAAGAAATTGCGTGGAAATTTAAGGGTACTCAGCAATATATGGATTTAACTCTACGCTGTTTAAACAGTCTACAAGAGGTTGAACCCTTAACAGAAAACTCAGCAATGCGTTTAACGCATACACATTTTAATACTGACCATGTAATTAAGAGTCAAGCAGTTTAAAACTGACTTTGCAATATATGGCTTCACATGGAGCCATAAAACTGTTTGAAGTATCTATTTTTCCAAATTGTTAGATTTAATATTCTTCAACACTTCAAATTTTAGATCGCGAAAATCGTCTTGTTCGGTGTTTGGGGTAAGACAACTTTTCGCATCAATTTTATGTGTAAAAAATTGAATGGATACAGCCTTCAAACATTGCCAGTAAGGCATTTTGGAGCTGGTTACAGGAATTTGTTTTATAAAATAAAATGTTCCAGTATGATGAATCTTCCAACAATAAAATATTGAATATCAATTGGAACTTTATAATGAAAGGTACATTAGTAGATTTTAATTTCCAGATTAATGAAGGGGTAATCCAAGGGGACGATGGAAAGCGCTACAGCTTTTTTGGTTCGGAATGGAAAGACCATACTTCACCCGCACGTGGTCAAAATGTCGATTTTGCTGTGAATGATTTAAATCAGGCTGTCAGTATTTATGTGCAGGCATTTGCGCGTCAGCCTGTTTTTAAAAAAACAAATAATCAGCATGCAGACCAACTACAAACCGAAGAAAACTTTGGTTTCTTCGATTGGGCAATGAAATGTTTAAAGAATTACGTAAATTTTTCGGGGCGTGCTCGTCGTAAAGAATATTGGTACTTCTATTTATTCCAAATTTTAATTGGACTCATACTTGGTTTAAGTCTAGGTATTATGGGGGTGAGCGAAGGTGGAATAGATGCCATTTCTAGTTTACTTTCATTGTTCTTCTTTTTACCTACACTGGCAGTCGGGGTACGTCGCTTGCATGATGTGAATCGTTCGGGGTGGTGGATGCTCTTGGCGCTTACCATTATTGGTCTTATTCCATTGTTAATTTGGGCTGTTTCTGAAACCAAGCCTGAATCGAACCAGTGGGGAGAGCCAGCGAAGTAAATATATGCGTTAAGACTTGATTTGATCTGACAGTGACTCTTTTTTTGTGTTGCTGTCAGGTTGAGTTTAAGCTAGATCAAACAGAAGTAACTAGACGATTTTCATTTTTTGTGGGAGTAAATGAAAACAAATATGTTTGATTCGATAATATTATATTGTCTTTTTGAACAGAATATATTTGTAGAGTTCTATTTTTAAGCAATCTATGTTGTCATTGTAGAATGTATAAAGTTCCAATACGTTTTTCGTTGTTGTTGGGCGAACATATACAATTCCAAAATTTTTATAACTATTGGTATAGTTTTCTATAATGGTTAGTGTTTCTTGATCTTTGTTTTCAAAAGCGATTAAATCTAATTTTTTAATGATTTCTATATTTAAGTCCTTAAAAGTTTCAAATCGAGTCTTATCGAAATCGATTGGTACAAGCGGTTCTTGATTTTCAACAGCCATTTTAAGCATATCTTCAAGCACAAGATTCTTTTGATTGGGTATGCTATTTATTAAGTGAAATGCTTCTTTTGCTTCATTTGAGATAACCTCACTCCCTTTTTGTTTTTTCCAATTTATAAATATGATGAGAGCAACTAAAGCACCGAAAAAAGTAGCTATCGTATTTAATTGATCAATTTGCATTTAAGACTACCTTGTAAAATAAAATTTAGATGATCTTTACTTTTGACTGGGCAAAAGTAACAAAACCCCTTTGTTCGTTAAAGGGCACGTCCGTGTGCCCTTAACGAACGGGCGACATCCATGTCGCAGGTCATGTGATTGGATTAATACTAAATTTTAAGATTTCGCACGACGTTTGAGGCTTTTTCTATTTGCTTCATTAATTTGTTCAGATAACGTATAAATTGCAGTTATATACTAGAAAGTGTTTCATAATTATTGGTTTATATCGCTTTTAATTGTGAAAATCATACCCATAATTATGAATTAATCTAGCAGAACGTAAGATTAGAGAGGGCGACATGGATGTCGCCGTTAGCTTGTGATACATGGACGTATTATCAAGCTAACAAAAGATTTTTGTTACTTTTGATCTTTCAAAAGTAAGACAATGCCTACGCAATGAAAATTGAGTTTAGATTGTAAAGTGCGGCAGTGATTCAATAAATCCTCTCCTTTAAAAAGGAGAGGGAACTAAAAACTAATAAAAAAGCCCCTACAATGTAGAGGCTTTTTTATTTAAGACTTAAACCTTAAGACACTTTATCACCTGGTTTAGCACCAGATTCAGGTGAAATCACCCAAACACCTTCGCCATTACCTGCTGCAAGCACCATACCGTTTGAAATACCAAAACGCATTTTACGCGGTGCAAGGTTTGCCACCATCACCACCAATTTACCTTTTAGGTCTTCTGGTTGGTAGAACTCACGAATACCGCTAAATACATTGCGCGGTTCAGCTTCACCCACATTCAAGGTCAGTTGAAGAAGTTTGTCTGAACCTTCAACCGTTGCAGCTTCTAAAACTTCAGCGACACGAAGGTCAACTTTCATAAAGTCTTCGATACCAATAATTTCAGCTTCACCGACTTTAGGCTCAGGCTTTTTCTCGGCTTTCTTTTCTTTTTTCTTTTCCACTTTTGGTGCTTCTGCCGCCGCAGCCAAAGAGTCTTTAGATGCATCGACCATTGCAGCAACTGCTTTCGGGTCTACACGTTGCATTAAAGGTTGGAACAATGCAATTTCATGATCGACCAATGCTGTTTGAGCAGAAGCAAAGTCAAAGTTATCTAACTTCAAAAAGTCTTGAACTTGAGCTGCTAAAGTCGGAAGGACTGGGGCTAAATACACTGCCAATTGACGGAACAGGTTAATTCCCACCGAACAAACATCGTGTACTTGTTGCTCTTCGCCTTCAACTTTCGCTAAAGCCCAAGGCTTTTTCTCATCAATATATTGATTCGCTTTATCTGCAAGCGCCATGATTTCACGAATTGCAGCAGAGAACTCACGTGCTTCATAGGCTTTGGCAATAGAATCGCCCGCATCGATAAAGCTTTGTACCAATTCAGGCTCTGCACAAGTTGCTGATAATCTATTATCAAACTTGGTGTTGATGAATTTTGCACAGCGGCTGGCAATATTGACGACTTTACCGACCAAGTCTGAATTTACTTTCTGAACGAAATCATCCAAGTTCAAATCAGAATCTTCAACTTTATCAGACAATTTAGAAGCGAAGTAGTAACGTAAATATTCAGGGTTTAAGTGCTCTAAATACGTTTCAGCTTTGATGAATGTCCCGCGAGACTTCGACATCTTCTGACCATTTACAGTCAAGAAACCATTGACGAATAAACCTGATGGGGTACGGTAGTTTGCACCTTCAAGCATTGCAGGCCAGAACAGGGCATGGAAGTAAACGATGTCTTTACCAATGAAGTGATAGACTTCTTTGTCAGAATCTTTCTTCCAAAAGTCATCAAAACTTAAATCAGGACGTTTAGCTTTAATGTAGTTTTCAAAACTCGACATATAACCAATCGGTGCGTCTACCCAAACATAGAAATATTTGTTTGGTGCATCTGGAATTTCAAAACCGAAATACGGTGCATCACGTGAAATATCCCAATCCGATAAGCCCGCTTCAAACCATTCATCCAGTTTGTTTGCAATTGAAACAGGGAGGCGACCTTGGTCACGCGTCCACTTTTGCAAATATTCTGAGAAATTTGGCAGTTTAAAGAAGTAGTGATCTGAAGATTTCTCAACAGGCGTTGCGCCACTCAAAGTCGATTTCGGGTTTAAAAGTTCAGTCGCGTTGTAAGTTGTCCCGCAGACTTCGCAAGCATCGCCATATTGATCTTCTGACTTACATTTCGGGCACGTGCCTTTAATGAAACGATCCGATAAGAACATGCCTTTTTCAGGGTCAAAAAGCTGGTTGACAGGACGGATTGCAATATTGCCTGCTTCACGGTTTTTCACATAAATTTCAGAGGCACGAGAGCGGTTTTCATCACTATGGGTTGAATCATAATGATCGAAATGCACGCCAAAACCATCAAAGTCACGGATGTGTTCTTTTTGCACATTGGCAATTTGTTGTTCTGGAGAAATGCCATTGGCTTCAGCACGTAGCATAATGGCTGTACCATGAGCATCATCCGCACAGACATAAGTCACATCATGTCCCATTGCACGCATGGCACGAACCCAGATATCTGCTTGGATATAACCGAGTAAGTGACCCATATGGATAGGGCCATTGGCGTATGGTAGGGCGTTAGTGACTAAAATATTACGCACGGATATGACTCTCTCATTCGTATTTTATATAAGGTCAACGATTTTACCTTAGATAGCCGCGACTTGCACAAGTGAATCGGTGAAAAGTTTTCAAAAGAGACTAAAGCCAGTATGAATTGATGGGTTGGATTGAGTATTTATCGCCAATTTGAGTATGATGTTGAAAAAGAAGAACCAATAGGAAAGAGTTTGTCTAAAAAAAGCATTAAAAAGTTTGCTGATCTTTCCAATAAAATTTTAGACGGGGTTTTAAAACTGGTCGGTTATACCTTTATATTGTTGTTGGCTGTGATCATCATCTTCTATCTTGCATTTTCGATTTGGTTTGGAAATATAAGAGATGGGCAAAATGCAGAAAGATTGCTACACAGTCAGAATTATGACCATCAGACTTTTCCATATTTGGCTGAACCCATGTTCTTTTATAAGCGGATGCATATAGGTGATCGTGGTGCTTGGGTGGAGGTTTATCCTTTGGATGAACAGACCAAAAAGCAATTTTTACTTCAGTTACAACAGCAAGAAATTCAACCACAAAGCACGCAGATTGAATGTATCCAACCGACCATTAAAAAGCGTTGGAAAAGCTGGCATTCGAATATTCATTATGTACAGCCAGCTGAATGGCTAAAAGATCATAATGATTACAAAGTACATGATTCTTTTATTGTTTATGGTTCGGAGCAACACATTAAAATTGTAGAACGAGCTTGTATGGAGCGGCAATTTAAAAAGCTGGTTGGTAAGGATGTGCGACCACATGATTATTGGGCAATTTCTGAAAAGGAAAATTTGCTATACAGTGTATATGTCATCGACTAAATTAATTTAAATCTCTTTTGAGTGGATTGCGAAAGCTCAAAGCTTTGAGTCTAAAACTACTGCATATTTTCTCTATATTCATAAGGCAATAACAGCGATAATACGTCCATTCAGCCCGTTTTAAGAGTATGCAGTCCATGATCGATGATGATTTTGATTTCGACCAACCCGTGACCCGAATTCCGCAAAATCCACAAGCGACTAAACTATTGGGCAATCAACTTTTACAACAAGCTGAACAATACCTTGCTTCAATGGGGAGCCGAGCGCATGCACAATTGGTTGAGTCGCTCCGTCAGCTCGAGTTGGAAGATCCATACTTTGCAATAATGGCCGATCAGCTTGAGTACGAAAGTGATGAACCGATGGCCAATGACGTGCTCAATCTGTTGTATTTTTGGCAAATGGCTAATGAAAAAGAAGCGGATATTACTGAGTTTCAATTGCCCCATTTAATCCAAACGAACTATTTCCAAGCAGCTTTCCTTGAAGCGTATGATGCGATGGATTTGGGCACATTCCAAGCCCAACGCCGCAGCGTGATTGAAGAAACATTAAAACTGTATCAACAGCAATGTTATGCAGGTTGTATTACGGTTCTTTATGGTCAAATTGAAGGGATTTTGACGGATACACTGATTGAACATGGGTATTTACAGCAAAATCAAACCAAGTTTGTCGATGTGTATAAAATCGTACCAGGTTTGAAAGGGCATGAGGTCAAAAGCTTATGGCATAAAGTCAAAATTGCCAGTGAAATCAATCCGTATTTTCTGAGCCTTGAAGCATTGAAAATGGATGCAAGCTCAAGTGTGACCGCCAGCCGTCATAACATGGTACACGGTGCAGACGTTACTCATTTCACTCAAGCACGCAGTTTCATTTTGTTTATTTGGTTGTTTGCAGTCATCAGCTTTATCAGCACTTTACAGCGATAATCTATTCCTTATCGTGGTACAGGATGGCATTTAAATTGCTGCATCCTGTACAGCTATTGTTTCAATATGCTGTTTTGCATTTTAATCTGCCTTGATCGCGGTATAACTATAACCAGATGCCATAACAGAAAAAGGTGTAACAATGACTGTTGAAAATAAAATTGATGAATTAAAAGACAAAGCTGCGGAACTTGGTGATGATTTAAAACAAGTCGCAAAAGATGCTCAAACTGAAGGCGAACAGGCGATTGATGAATTAAAAAGTTCTGCTGTCGAAGTCAAACAAGCTGCCGAACAAAAGCTTGATGAAGTGAAGGGCAAGCTAGATGAACAACAAGCTGCGGTTGAAGATGCAGGTCTTGATAGCACCATTGAAGATGCCAAAGCCAAATGGGCTGACGTACAGCATCAGGCGCAAGAAAAGTACGAACATTTAAAAGCAGAAGCGAGTCATTTACTTGACGAAGCCAAAGTTAAGTCCGCAGAGCTGAAACAGGAAGCATCGGTAAAATTTGATGAACTCAAAATTCAGGCAACCGAAAAATTTGATGAACTCAAAAAAGCCGCGACCGACAAACTTAACAAATTTAAAAAAGATGATCACGATCAAACTTAATTTTAAATTATCTTGATCAGGTTAAATGAGTAAGCATTCGACATGGACGTTGAGTAGCTTTAGGTCATTAAGGATTTATGCTGACCCATTCGATTTGACGAATTCGGTCATTCACTACAGTAATGGTATAGCGTTTACCTTCTATTTCGTAAACATAGTGCATTGCAGTGTAGTTTCTTTGATTTTCGGTGACTGTTGAGCTGCTCATGCCCTCGGGAGACTGCCCCATATGTGTTGCTAATTTTTGATAACTGTCACCAACGTGTAGCACTACACCTGATGAGGTTCGTAGACTGTTCAGTTGTTGTATAGCTGCCCAAATGCTCGGGGATATGCTGAAACATAGGAAACTTAACACTAAAACATGCGGTATTTTCATGGCAATCTCCTGTTTTTATCTCAGATATGTTGGTTGCCTTGGTATTTGAATAATGCGCTGTAAAGCTAAAATGAGTTAAAGCCTGTATTTTTAAATTTAATGCCTATTTATTTACAAAACATCATGGAAATTGTTAATTATTTATCATTTTTAGCGTGTGAAAATCCTCATTTTCCAGTTATGAAAATAAAGTCGAATGATATCTGACTGAAATACTCGGTTTTTTCTGGCTTATTGGCAACGTAGCTCGGTGAAATGCTTAACCTAACGGAAAATAAGCGTTAAACTATATGATTCAGCTGTAATCCAGATTTGGAGTAAATGTATGTCTTGGCTTTCTTCACTTAAATCCATTTTTTCGCCCGCTCAGGAGGTGAAAGAAGAAGAAATCCAGCAGGTTTTACAGCAATATATTTTGCCGAATTCAAATCACGCTTTAAAAGACCGTATTTCTCAAATTAATGTGCAAGGTCGAGTATTACAGATCACCATTAATACTTATCCTGAAGAAGCCGATCATTTACAGCAAATTCATGATGATTTGGCTGAGTCCCTAGAAAAATGTGGGATTCAGGAACTTAATATGCATGTGATTCAACAAAAAACAGCACATGCTGAAAAATCTGGTGGCTGTGGGCATAATCATGCGCAAGGCGAAAGCTGTTCAAGCCCTGCTAAACCAGAGAAGACCAATTTGCCGCCAGTCATGGATGCTACCGCGACAATGCAAACCGAAGCAGATCCGAATAATCCACCTATTGCCAAAGCAGCCCCGCAACAACGCGATGTGCCGAAGCATCCACGTATTCAAAATGTGATTTTAGTGTCTTCTGGTAAAGGTGGTGTCGGTAAATCAACGACAACAGTTAATTTGGCTTTGGCAATGCAGCAATTAGGACTAAAAGTTGGTGTATTAGATGCCGACATTTATGGTCCAAGTATTCCAACCATGTTGGGCAATGCGGGTAAAACCCCAATGATTGAAGCTGAAAACTTCGTCCCGCTTGATGCGTATGGACTTGCTGTACTTTCGATTGGGCATTTAACTGGTGACAATAATACCCCTGTGGCATGGCGTGGTCCTAAAGCGACAGGTGCATTAATGCAATTATTTAACCAGACCTTATGGCCAGATTTGGATGTGTTGGTGATTGATATGCCACCAGGAACTGGCGATATTCAATTGACTTTGGCACAGCGTATTCCAGTGACTGGCGCTGTGATTGTGACTACACCACAAAATGTCGCACTCTTGGATGCGACCAAAGGCATTGAACTGTTTAACCGTGTGCAGATTCCAGTCATGGGCGTGATTGAAAACATGTCGACCCATATTTGCTCAAATTGTGGTTTCGAAGAGCAAATTTTTGGTACAGGTGGAGGTGATAAATTGTCAGAGCAATATCACATTCCATTATTGGGACGTTTACCGCTGGATGCATCCATCCGTGAAAATGCAGATGCAGGTCAGCCTTCTGTTATTGTTGGTGATGCTGCGGCAGAAAGCTACTTGGCGATTGCGGAAAAAATCGTGGCACAATTAACTAAGTCGGATAAAGATAAAAATCGAATTTTCTAAAGTCGATAAAAAAGGGATGTTGATCGCAACATCCCTTTTTACATGAAAGTTTTGGCTGAGTGTTTTTTTTAGGAATGAAATCTTTTATTCCATTTACGCAAAACCGACCATCGCCAAATAATACGTGTGCAAATATAAAGAATAAATGCAGTTAACAATGCTTCTAATACTAATCCTGTGACTAAAATTTTGGCAAGATGCAGATCAATATGACCATGCCCGAAGTTTTTAACCCAGTTCAAAATTTGGTGTAATACCCCCAAAATCATATCTTTATCAATCATATTGACTTGGAAGATTTTACTGCCTAACCAGAAGCCTAAATATAAAATCGGTACGACAGTGAGTGGGTTAGATAACCATGCAAGGGTTAGGCTCAGTGGGAGGTTCACTTCAATCAGTAATACTGTGAACACAATAAATACACTGTGAAATGGCACTGGTAGAATCCCCCAAAAAGTACCGATAAATACCGCATGGGAAATAGATTTTCGATTGACGTACCAAAGCACGGGATTTAAAGTGCGCTGACCAAAAATCCGCATAAACTTCAATTGATTGACTTTTTCAGGAGAGGGAAGCCACGATTGGAAAAATTTCTTTGCCATACGAAATCAGCTTTTCAGGACAGGGTATTGTGCATGATTTAAGTGAAAAACGATAGTTGATTCACCTTTTTGCTATAAGGAACTGTGCTTTAGAGTTACATACAAAACTGAAAATAAACTTAAAAAAACTGCTGAATCATGGTTTTAAATCGTATAGCACTGAATGAAAATTAAATGAATTGTGACAAAAAAAATAATATATTTTTACAGAATGACTCATAGGTTTTATGGGGCTTATTTTTGTTAAGATGATGATTTTTATTGGGTATGTTAAATTCCTAAAAACTTTTACCATTTTCCTTTACAATATTTTTTTTGCTATATTGAAACAATTCAACTACGCTTCATTTGCTCAAATGTGAGGTAAGAGTATGGTTTCTTTGTTCTTTATAGGGTTGGTGGTTTCTTTATTATTAACCCCAGGTCCTACCAATACTCTACTTGCTTCATCTGGTATTCAGGTAGGCATTCGAAAATCATTTCGTCTTATTCCTGCAGAAGCATTTGGTTATCTAATTTCTATTAGCGTGTGGGGTATCATTATTGGTACTGTATCGCGTCATTATCCTGTCATCCCGACTGCACTGAAACTTTTTAGTGCCAGCTATATTTTATTTTTAGCCGTTAAACTATGGAAAACGGCAGATGTAGAAGAAAGTTATAATCAACCAACCATTCGTGCTCGTGAGTTATTTTGTGCAACCTTGTTGAACCCTAAAGCGCTTTTATTTGCATCTGCTATTTTCCCAGCAGTTGTTTGGCTCAATGTGGATGCTTACATTGCACATATGTTGGTATTTTTAATTTTGATTGTTCCGATTGCTTTTTTCTGGACTTTTATTGGTTCGATCTTGGCATCCAATCGAGTAAGTTGGTTAACTAAATCTAATTTGCAAAAAACAGCATCGGTTGTGTTAATCAGTTTTTCTATTCCACTAAGTTATTCGGCACTATTAAACCTTTAATTATCCAAGCACGCGGTTGAATTCGAATTTTCAAAGCGTGCAGCATCGCATGTGCCCGTATTTTCATTGGGGCTGAATTAAGTTAAAGTACAGCGCAAGAATTGCTTGAAGTTTTGGAAATAGAATAATGGCTATTAAGTCTGATCGTTGGATTCGCGAAATGAGCGAAAAACACGGCATGATTGAACCGTATGCGGAAAATCAGGTACGTTTGGATGAGAATGGCGAAAAGCTCATTTCTTATGGCGTGTCGAGTTATGGCTATGATGTTCGTTGTGCGCGTGAATTTAAAGTGTTCACCAATGTTCACTCTGCAATTGTCGATCCAAAACATTTCGATGAAAAAAGTTTTATCGATATCGAGTCTGATGTTTGCATCATTCCACCAAACTCATTTGCTTTAGCGCGTACTGTGGAATATTTCCGTATTCCTCGTAATGTGTTAACCGTGTGTCTTGGCAAGTCGACTTATGCACGCTGCGGTATTATTGTAAACGTGACACCGTTAGAACCTGAGTGGGAAGGTCATGTCACGCTTGAGTTTTCCAACACCACCAATTTACCTGCGCGTATTTATGCGGGTGAAGGTGTTGCACAAATGCTGTTTTTTGAGAGTGATGAAGTGTGTGAGACTTCTTACAAAGATCGTGGTGGTAAGTACCAAGGGCAAACTGGTGTAACTTTACCGAAAGCCTAATTTGCAATAAGTTGTACCATCGCTAAAAACCTATTTGTTCAGTCAAATAGGTTTTTTCTGTTTTTAGGTTCCAAAATTACGTCTTTTTAAAAATTTTCATTCATCGGAAAATGTCGACATTTTCCGAGTTTTTTTTGCAATCGTGTAATTATTCAGCATAATGAGCTTTAAAAATGTCTTGGTGAAATGTACCTAATACGGAACATTTGACAGTAAAACAAAGCATAACCAAGTCTAGGATGAACAAAATAATGATGCGGAGCATCAAATAACAAGGAAGGTCGCGATGACGGATAGGCATACGACAATTTTGCGTAAAACATTGCTGGCGAGCATGATTGGGCTCTGTTGTTCTTATAGTTTTGCTTTAGAAGTACTTTCAGATCAGGTATTAAGTAATTCTACAGGCGAAGGCATTGCTATTCTGCCTGAAAATTTCAAAATGGTATTTCAAACTGCCGAAGATGGTTTAACCGCGGCACAGAATCAAACGCGTTTAGCCAATCGTAACTATGACACAGGGTTTGTGCGTTTTATTCCAGTAGGGCCACTTTCAGACACGGCTAAAACCGCGGGTGCCAAAAAAGCAGATGTCTTTGTTTATGGTTTGGCTTTGTCAGCATCGGACAATAATCTCAATTCCCGTTTTAGTAATCTGGGCTTTAATTGGGGACAAGAAACCAATCCTTGGGTGTTTAGTGTGAAATCTATTAGCAGCACAGCCAATCGCGTAGTTTATGATTTTGCTGGGGTCGCACAAGATTTTAGTTACTTATCGTTAGAAGCACCATATCTTTTAGATGGTGCTGCCAATACCGCAGCGGATAATAATATTAAATTAGGCTTGTGGGGAGACTTCTTCGCACGTAATCCTTTGGTTGCTGCACCTGTCGATGCTAAAAATGGTGCACCTGCGAATTTAAATGGTTTAGATAGTCGTTTAAGACTACAAATGGTGGCCAATGGTCTGTCTTTGAATGGATCTAATTTAAAGTTATTCCAGACTTTGGGAGGAGCAGCCAGCTCATCATTACCGACGTCTTATAACAATACTTTAGGTTTAGCGGCACTCATTCGATTAAATACCAATGATAATCCGAGCACTGCAACTGAAGACAAATCTAAAGCATTACGCATTAGTACGGCAGAAACCTTAAGCACAGATATAACCAATGATTTAACCACACCTGCGATTTCTAAAACTTCGGCACCAAATTTTAATGCGAATGATGGCGTGTTTTTATATAGTCCAAATATTAACTTGGTACTAGGCAGTGTGTATCAACCGTTAATTGTTGATACGGCGGCAGATGGTCAAAACTTTGTTATTGAATTGACCCGTATTCCGAATAAAGCCAATGTTTATCAACAAATTTATACCGACTATACGGCATTGGCGAGTGGAACCACTTCGGCGTATAAAGGTTCAACTTGTAATGTTCAATACTGTGGTGATCCTATCACCATGGGGCAAACCTATCAGGGTAATACAGCCACACACAGCAGTATTTCCATTGGTACAGTCGGTTTTACCAATAACAATAAATTTTTAAAAGCAGATACCAGTACCAATGCGGTGGGAGTGAGTTTTGTCACACCAACAGGAACCAAGACCAATTTAGGGTCCGCAGCCATTGATGGAATGTTAATTCAACATCTAAAAATTACCACCACAGGGCTATAAGGAGAAATAGATGAAACATTATATTCTTGCTGCCCTATTGTTGAGTTCTCAGTATGCTTCGGCTGCGTTAGATGCATTAGATGCGAACCAATTATCGAATATACGTGGACAAGGTGGGGCAGATTTAAGCTGGTCATTTTCTTTAAATCATAACCTGCCGACCAATACTACAGAAGTCCCTTATGACTATTCCTGTAATGGCGCAGGTAATGAATTTTGCCGTTTAGCCTTTAACGTAAGTAATCGTAAAGATGCCAGTGGAAACTTGTATTGGCTCGTTTTCAAAAAAATACAGGGCACAATTGCGATCGATAAATTTCAATTAGATGGCACCACTGTGACGACCAGTGCAGGCTATAAAACGGCAATGAAATTGACCTTTTTAGACGGTTATCCAATCCAGATTCGTAATTTTGGTTTTGAAGCACTTGCCATTGAAAAAGACTCAGGTACGAGTGATGCACAAAAAGGTTATTTAAAACAAACCACTTATAGTTCATCGCATGAGTCTGTGTTTGATCGTGGTTTAGAGACAGGCTTTACAGGCCTAAATATGCATGGAAATTTAGCCTTATCGGGAACAATGAAGTTTTTTAGTTGTAATTCTACTGCGACTTCACGTTGTTAATTCAATCACATAAGGAACTGTGAATGAGTACAAACAAAATTATAAAACTCAGTGTGTTGGCTTCGAGTGTGTTATTGGCGCAGCAGATTTATGCTTTAGAAGCACTTTCAGATCAAAGCTTGCGTACTGTTTCAGGACAGGATGGAATCAGTTTAAGTTATGAAACTGACCGAGTCACCATTGACCAATTAAATTGGAAAGACAATACCAATTTCTCAAATGGTACTTCAGGGAATCTGAATCTTTCCCTGAATAATATTGAAGTGAGTAAAATTGATAATAATAAAATTGGCGGAAAAGTTAAGCTTGATGTGGGCACCAATGCCAATAAGACGGGCATGCGGATAGAGGCGGTGGTTAATCCTGCCAATATACATATTGCTAAAGTGGCCGTTTGTGGTGATGGTACACGTGGTGCAGATTGTGCGAACCAAAATACCTTGGGGGCTTTAACTCTGCAAAATCGGGCACCGATGAATTTTGTTTTAGAAACCAGAAGTGGTTTATTTAACTCAAAAGATAAAGCTTATTTGGAATTTGGCCTGCAAAATGCCAATATTTTTCATACTTTAAAAAATGGCAATGAATATAACCAGTTTATCTTAAAAGACTTTAACTTTAATTTTAAAGGTATGGGTTATTTATATTTAGATGCCAATAAAGGCATGGTGTTATCGACCAACTCTCCAAATGCTTCGGACAGTACAGTGAATGAAGTTGTTCTTGAGCGTGTTCAAGACTTGGATAATCCAGGCAAGACTCGCCCTGGTTTTAATATTGATGTGCGGTATAAAACCAATGTCGGCAATGATGGAAAATTGTATACCGCCAATGAGAATACAGACCAACTCAATTCTATTATCCGTTTAGGGGCATCGGGACGTTTACGAGATGCAGAAGTATCGGTCAATGCTGATCGTACAAATTTGGGTGGAGCAGAAGGGGCTTCAACTTCTAGCACTCAAATGGCGGGTTCAACAGGGCTACATCTGAATGTAAAAACCAGTTTTACTCGTGATGAGAAGAATGCATCTGGTGTTGTGACTGCGGAAGGGACAAAATTTGAGCTGGGGCATACAGGTAAGAATTCTTATGCCATAGAGTTTGGGAATTTAACGCCATTACAAATTCGTACTCAAAGTGGTGCGAGTTTGGTAGCCAATAATAATTTGGCCTATATTAATTTTGGTGACATTTATATTAATGCGGTACAAACCAAATCATTGGAGTTTGAAATTGGGCAAAATATTGCCAAATTATTAGGCAAGCAAGCAGGCATTGGTCGTTATAACTTAAGCAATAATACACAAAACGCTGTCGCAATTGCAGTACGAGGTATGGATTTTCAAGCGATTGCACGAAATGCTAAGTTTATTGCCAATAACAGTAATGACGTGAGCCATCAAATTACCTCCCAAAGTGCAACATGGGGGCTGGGTATTCCCATTTATAATTTGAATGCTAATTTAGGTTTATATGGCACGACTTATGGTGCAAATAATGCCGAAGCGATTGGTTTTGGTTTAACTATGTCTACTCAGGGGCGTGATGCAACAGGTTCTAAAACAACCTCTATTATTTTGATTGATGGTGCTCCGAACAGTTTCAATACGGCTGAAGAAGTGAATTATTACACAGGCCTACGCAATATTGATTTCTTCATGGATACGCAAGGCGTGTTAGCAATGGAGCAATCAGGCATTAAGTTAGACTTGCCTCGTTTAGTCATTGCAATGGGTGCTGAAATTGCATTGGGGCAGTTACCAGGCAGTCGCTATGAGGCTGCTGCATGTGCGAATGCTGCAACAACCAGCTTAAATTGTTTTGTTCCAGCCAATAGTTTTACCAATACGGATGATGTGTTATTCGGATTGGCATTGCGTTTGGATGCTTCAGCACAATTGAACATTTTACCAGGCACTGTAGCAGATAATCATTTAGCGATTCAGGGGAATATTAAACTGAATGCTTCTGATGCAAGCACCAATAAAAACTACCTGCATTTGACCAATGTTCAAGACAATGCCACGATTGGTTTTGACCGAATTCAAGGTGAGCTTGATTTGAATGCCAAAATTTTGGTAGAGAAGGATCAAGTTAAATTTAATAATAACATTCGCTTGAACCCGACTAATCAGGCTGCTGGGGTTTTAAAAGCCGATGTTAATTTATACCCGACAGCAGATCGAGCCCAGAATTTAGGCACAATGGTGTTCACTGGTGGAAATATTCGTAGCAGTTTCGGCATTACACCAAGATAAAAAGAATGAAAGGAATTTAAGTGGTCATGAAGACGAAATTATTATTAAGCATTTTACTGGCTACAGTTGTTACACCCGTCATGGCAAAGAGTTTGCAAAGCCTTTCCGATCAGGAACTGTCAGATGTATCAGGTCAAGCTTTATTAACTTTGCAGTATTTACAGGGCACTACACAAACTGACCAGAAAGGGGATACTTATAATCAATCCAATATTGGCTTTTATAAGTTAGGTCTTGAAGCGGTCATGGAGCTGAATGCTAATATCAATAAATTGGCATTGGGCTGTGGTGGGGTCAACAACAGCGTGCGTGCCAGTAGTTGTGACATTGATATTGATAATATTTCTTTAAGTGGTTTACCTGCAAACGCAAATTATACATCTGATGAGCGAGCAGCAACCTCGGCTAAAATTACCAATCCTTTTTTACAATTTGCGATTAAAAATCCAAGTTCAGCAGCGACGCGAGAAGTGGTGGGATTCCGAGTCAGTGCCGAGAAGATTTCAGGACTCATGACTTTGGGTACAGAAAATTCTGCAACACCAAATGGAATTAACACTTTTAGTGGTTACATGAAAACCAAAACTGCAACGGGTACAGCTGTAACTCAGGCGCGTAATATGACTTACGCAGATACAGGCTTAACGATCAATGGTATTGTGCAAGGCCGATTATTGGGAAGTAGTTCTGGAACAACGTGTGTCGATGGTTTTTTAGATCCTTGTTATGATATTTCTTATACCTCGAATAATTATAATTTAAGCCTTTCTTCAACTTCGGCCCCTTTTACGATTAATTCTACCATTGTGTCGGGAACGAGACTAAAAGATGTGGTATTAAAAGGCAGTGGTACTGTAGGGCAGATTGATTTTAGTGGACAATTACAGGCGACAGTTGCTGGTTTTTTGAACTTGGATAAACAGGTCACAGGCAATATTACAGGGCTTAAAACCGACATTACGGTCAATCAAAATTTGGGCTTAATTCATGCATTATATTTAAATAACCCTGCATCGTTGTCATTGCAATCACAAAAAATCTTATGGCCGGGTGCTGCTGTTGCAGCCAATCAAGGCTGGTGGTTATCTATGGAAGATGAAGTGGAATTGGGGAGCCTAAGTCCAACCACGCAAGTCGCAATTACCAATCAAGTTTTACAGCAAACCATTGCTGGGATTAATAAAGACTTAACTGAAAATCCACGAAATTGTGGAAACCTATTAACAGGATGTGTAGGGGGTTCTGCATTAGTCGTGGGTAATGTTCCTATGAATAGTACGACTTTGGATTTCCCGCTGACCAACTTAACCTTGCAAGGGCAAAATTTCCGTTCCAACTGTTTTGGTGGCATGAAATTTTGTTAATTCAGTTCTCATAAAAAATCCCGCAAGTAGCGGGATTTTTTATTCTAAGTATAAAAATTACTTGGCAATTTTTGCTAATAATTCATCTTTAGAAATGTTTACAGATTCGGCATCGCTACGGCCTTTATATTCAAACGTACCTGCATCCAGACCTTTCTCGCCAATCACGATACGGTGTGGAATACCTGTTAATTCAAGATCTGAGAATTTCACACCTGGGCGTTCATTGCGATCATCCAGTAATACGTCATAACCCGCAGCAGTTAACTCCGCATATAAAGCTTCAGCAGCTTCTAAAGTACGTGGAGATTTATGTGCATTCATTGGCACAATTGCGACTTCAAACGGTGCAATTGCAGATGGCCAGATAATCCCTTTATCATCAAAATTCTGTTCAATTGCAGAAGCCACCACACGGGTAACCCCAATGCCATAACAACCCATAGTGACAGTAAATGGTTTGCCATCTTCGCCCAATACTTTGCAGCCTAAAGCTTCTGAGTATTTTTGACCCAATTGGAAAATATGACCAACTTCAATTCCGCGTTTAATTTGCAGCGTACCTTTACCATCTGGAGATGGATCGCCTTCAACCACATTACGTAAGTCGTACACTTCAGTGAATTGAGCATCACGTTCCCAGTTTACACCTGTCGCATGTTTGTCTGCTTCATTGGCACCCGCCACAAAGTCAGACAGTACCGATGCAGCACGGTCAACAATGACCGTTAAACCTTTTTCAACTAAACCTTGTGGACCACAGAAACCTGCTGTTAAGCCAAGCGCTGTAAGTTGCTCGTCTGTTGCAAATGTTAATGGTGATGCAATGAGTGGGTGCTTCTCAGCTTTAATTTCATTCAGCTCGTGATCACCACGCAAGAATAAAGCGATAACTGGAGTTTGGCCGTTCTCATCTGCTACACCTTGTACCAACAATGCTTTTACAGAGTGTGCAGGATCAGAATTCAAGAATGCAGAGACATCTGCAATGGTTTTCTGATTTGGTGTATCGACAACTTCCAACACTTGGGTTGCAGCAGCGCGTTCACCAACCAATACCGCTTCAGCCATTTCAATGTTGGCTGCATAGTCAGATTCGGTCGAGAAAGCGATATCATCTTCACCGCTTGAAGCCAAAACATGGAATTCATGTGAACCTGAACCACCAATCGAACCTGTATCGGCTTGTACTGGACGGAAATCCAAACCTAAACGGGTGAAAATGTTGCAGTAGGTTTGATACATCAAATCATAGGTTTCTTGTAGAGACGCTTGATCTGCATGGAAAGAATAAGCATCTTTCATAATGAATTCGCGTGAACGCATTACGCCAAAGCGTGGGCGAATTTCGTCACGGAATTTGGTTTGAATTTGGTAGAAGTTAATTGGTAATTGCTTATAACTTTTTAATTCATTACGTGCTAAATCAGTAATCACTTCTTCGTGGGTAGGACCCAAAACGAATGGATTACCATGACGATCTTTAAAGCGTAATAATTCTGGGCCATATTGCACGTAACGACCAGACTCTTCCCAAAGACTTGCAGGTTGTGCTACGGGCATGAATACTTCAAGTGAACCAGAGCGGTTCATTTCTTCACGGACAATCGCTTCAACTTTATTTAGCACACGTACGCCCATCGGCAACCAAGTGTATAAACCTGAAGCCAATTTACGAATCATGCCCGCACGGAGCATAAGTTGATGTGAAATAACTTCAGCATCGTTTGGGGTTTCTCTTAACGTTGCAAATAAAAAGCGACTCGCGCGCATGAATACTGTCCTAATATTAATCGTGAAGGATAATCCAATCTAAAATGAAACAGTCATTCGATGCTGACTGTCCATTGAACTGCCATGGATTATGCCATGATTTTCTGTTTGAGACGAAGTAGAAAATTCTTAAAGTCATCTAAGTAACTAAAGATCACAGGAACCACCACCAAGGTGAGCAGGGTAGAGGTAATGACTCCACCAATCACGGCATGTGCCATCGGTGCGCTTTGCTCACCACCTTCACCCAGTCCGAGCGCTAGTGGAATCATGCCCATGACCATCGCACTCGTGGTCATTAAAATTGGACGTAAACGGGTTTTACCTGCTTGTAAAATCGCATCATAACGGCTGCTGCCAGATTCCATAGCTTTTTTAATAAAATCGATCAGTAAGATGGCATTTTTGGTGACCAGTCCCATCAGCATAATGATGCCAATAATGGAGAATAGATTCATGGTTGAATTAAATAAGAACAGGGCCAAAAATACCCCAATCAATGACAGAGGGAGTGACGCCATAATCGCAGCAGGGTGAATAAAGCTATTAAACTGTGAACCTAAAACAATATAAATAAACACGATCGACAAGGTAATTGCCGTGAGTGCATAGCCCGCCGATTCAGCCATATCGGCATTTGCTCCTTGAGTATCGAAGCTATAACCCGCAGGCAGTTTAAAATTATCCTGAATTTTTTGTATATCGGCACCAATATCGCCCGCGGGGCGCCCAGCCGTATTGGCTTCAACTAAGACTTCTCGTGCCAAATCACGACGATTAATCTGAGAAGCTCCTATGCTTTGGTCTAGACTGGCGATACTGCCAAGAGGCACTAAAATATTTTGTCCTGACTGATCTTGTTTTGCAGAGTTGATGTATAAATTGCCTAAATCACTTGGTAGGCTACGCTGGCTTTCTGCTAATCGAACATTGACATCATAGGTTTCACCTTTGTCATCTTGCCAAGAGCTAACATCATCTCCTGCAATTAAAGGGCGCACAACATTGGCAATTTGACTGACAGATAAGCCTAAATCATTGGCCAAAACCCGATTAATATGGACTACCAAGCTCGCTTTAGGTTCTTTGAGTGAACTTTCTAGGTCGACAACGCCGCGAACCTGAGCAACTTCTTGCATGAATTGGTCTGAGATCTTTTGCAGTTGATCTAAGTCTGGCCCTTTAATCGAAATCATAATAGGCTTTTGCCCGCCAGAAACATTTTCATCGGCAGAGGCAACCGAAGTGACACTTATTCCCGCAATACTTTTAAGACGATCACGAAACTCATTATTCAATTGAATTAGTGTTTTATCGCGTTGTTGGCGTGGCGTCACCGTCACATGCAGGCTGACATGGTTTTTTCCACGATCTGTAACGCCGTTAATCACACCATAAGTGCCTAATACTTCAGGGTTCTGTCTTAGAATTTGCTCGACTTGTAACAGTTTGGCTTGTGAATATTCCAAAGATGCGTTAACTGGCGTTTCAAATTTGATGCGAATTTGGGCTTTATCTGGCGTAGGTACAAATTCAGTACCGATCATTTTAGATAAAGCCAATGCACCGAAAAGAGAGGCAATCGCAATCATGAGCGTAATCAAGCGAAAGCGTAATGCTAACTTTAATAAGTATTCGTAAACGTGGGTAATACGCTCTAGCAGATGTGCAATGGCATCAAAGAAGCGTGTGAATAGATTTGGCTTTTTCGTTTTTTTGTCTGAATCTGTCCAATGTGCAGAGAGCATTGGGTCAAGGGTGAAACTGACAAACATGGAAATCAGTACTGCGGTACTGACCGTTACCCCAAATTGGTAAAAGAAACGACCAATAATGCCGCCCATAAAGGCAACGGGTAAAAATACCGCCACAATGGTTAAGGTCGTGGCTAAGACTGCTAAGCCGATTTCTTTGGTGCCATCCAAGGCTGCACTGACATGATCTTTACCCATATCAGCATGGCGGACAATGTTTTCCCTAACCACAATCGCATCATCAATCAGTAAGCCAATACTCAGCGATAGTGCTAACAGCGTCATCATATTAATGCTAAAACCAAAAGCCCAGATCATGGCTAAAGTCCCCAGCAAAGAGATGGGCAGGGTCATACCAGTAATAATGGTAGAACGGAAGGAGCCAAGAAAAAGTAAGACAATTAAAACCGCAAGTATTGCGCCTTCAAGAATGGTTCGGCTGACATCTTGAATACTGCCACGAATGCCTTGAGAGCTGTCGACTACAACTTTGACACTGACACCTTTCGGGAGTTGCTGTTCAATTTTGGCTAAAGCTTTGCGGGTGCCATCCACCACTTGAATAATATTTGAATCGGAGTTGCGTAATACATCTACAGCGACAGCAGGGTTACCATTTAAAAAAGCGCTAGAGTCAAGTTCTGCCTGACTGTCTTCAACAGTCGCAACTTGTTTTAAAAAAATCGGACTGCCATTTTTAGTGGCAACGATTAAATCTCCAAAGGCGTAGGGATGAATCACTTTGGATTTAATTTCGACCACAAGTTCTGAATTGGCTTGTTTAAGTGTACCGCCCGGAACTTCAATATTTTCACTTTTTAGGGTATTGATGACTTGGTCTACGCCAATTCCATAGCTTTGTAATTTGTATGGATCAATGACAATTCGAATTTGGCGTTGGCTATCACCTAATAAATTGACCGCACCCACGCCAGATACCGTTTGTAATTCTGGCACAATCCGCTGGTCGATATAGGTACTGAGCTCTCTTAAAGATTGTGTGTTCGACTCAAATACAATTGACATAATTGCACTGGCTGTTGGGTCATAGCGTTCTACCACAGGATCCTGAATTTCATCTCGAAATTCAGCAGTCACAGGTGCAATTTTGTCACGAATATCTTGAGCAGCGACAGCAGAGGGAACGTCTAAGTTAAACTCAACAATGATGGTGGAAAGCCCTTCACTCGATTGTGAGATAACTTGTTTAAGCCCTGAAATGGTATTGATCTGATCTTCCATTTTTTTAGTAATTTCAGATTCAATTGTTTCAGGTGAAGCACCAGGATAAGTGGTATGCACGACCACAAATGGAAAATCGACATCAGGAAATTCCTCCACGCTCATGCGTTGCCAAGAAGCTAAGCCGAGCACCAACAGCGATAACATCATCATGATGGTAAATACAGGATATTTTACGCTGATACGGGTTAACCACATTTTAAGACCCTAAACTTATTTGTTTTGCTGAATCGTAACGGTTTTATGCAGATCTTCATCATTGAACTTTACACGGCTAATTTGATCGCCATTGGCAAGTCCAGAGACGACAGCCATATTTTCGCTATAACATTGCTCAAGTATTTGTATAGGAATGCGTTCAATTTTTTGCTGATGGATCACCCAGACATAAGGCTTTTGTTCAATGTTTTGAATCGTATCTAAGGGAATTAATTGTCCTGATGCAGAAGGTACTGCCAGAATATTACCTTCGACAAAGGCACCTATACTCAACGGGTTTAGTACTGAGTTTGGTGTGGCATAGAATTCAATTTGACGGCTATTTAAATCAGCAAGGGGGGAAATACGACTCAGGGTTGCGGTCAGTACTTCAGTACTACCTTGTATGCGGTATTCAATTTTTTGCCCAGCTTTTAATGCATTGCGTTGATCACTCGGTAAGCGAACCTGTAGTTCTAACCGTGTTGGGTCAACGATTTCGAATAAGGTTTGACCCGCAGCAACTGTTTGACCGGGTTCAACCTGACGTTTGGTCACAATTCCTGTAATCGGGCTACGTAAAGTCCCATCTTGTTCAGCCTTCAGTGCAATATTGACCGTCGCTTGTTGCGCGTTGACATTTTCTAATTGCGCCTGATAGTCCACCTGACTTTGTTCAAATTCAACTCTGGAAATAAAGCCCTGATCAAGTAACCGTTGCTTACGTTTCATCATGTTTAGAGCAAGGTTGGCTTGTGCTTTGGTCGCGGCTAAATTCGCTTTCGCTTGAGCTAGACGAGCCTCATTATCTTGATTGTTGAGTTGGATTAAGATTTGTCCTTGCTGTACAGCATCTCCAATATCAGCACGCACAGAAGTCGCTGTTGCAGTCACTTGAGATTGCAGGCTGCTTTGATTCACAGCACGAATGCTGCCAGTAAAGGATGTTTTTTCTACAGATTGACCATAATTAAATGCAACTAAATCTTGCTGAATCAGCTCAATCTTCTTATTTTCACTGGTTGGTGGGGTTTCGGGTTGTTTTTGACATGCTGTGAGTAAAAGACAAATGCAGATAGTGAGGGCGGGTGATTGAAATAATCGGAATACATGCTGCATCTAAATGTCCTTACTGCATTGTAGGATTAGTTTTCCATGGCTTTTAGGCGCGCAATGATATTCGCGTATTCAGCCTGTGTATTGCGATAGTTGGTTTGTAACGTCTGAATTTGCTCTTTTTTATTGCTGATATTGGTCGCATTATTCGTGAGGTTACTTTTCAAAATCGCTGGAATGGGATCACCTTTACGTAAATATTCCATTTCTTGTCGTTTAAAGAAAATATGATCGCTTTGTAATTGTTTGAGTTGGTTTTGTTGAAAGCTGATCTGTTTTTTGAGATAAGCTAAGGCATCATCACGCTTTTGGATAGCAACTTGACTATTGGTATAGGCACGTTTTAAACGTAAATCAGCTTCACGCTGTTTCGCCTGAGCAGCACGTTGCGGCGCTCTTTTTTCTTCAGTTTCTGCATTATAAGGGCGATTGCGTTTAATCACCTGCATATTGCGGTCGAGTGCTTCATAGCCATAGCGAATATGATTGGGGGTGACACTGGTGCTAATATTCGCCACACCTTTGCTATCATAGTAACGATACCAAACAGCCTTTACGCCTTCAGCAAAAGTAAATGCCGAGTGGAGGAGCAACAGGCTAATCAACAATACTTTAAATGCGATTTCTTTTTCTGCAATGAAAGCAAGTTTTCGACTAAACTGACTTTTCATTGAATCCCCCACAAAAGTTAAAGTTGACTAAATTACTTATTTTTAAGTAATAATAAAGTTATATTAGAACTAATCTAGAGAAGAAAAAACCTCTATTCATCAAAAAAAATATTGGGATGAATTAAAATGTGAGATTGTTTGTGAAATTAGATGAAAATGTCGACTTAGTTCAAAACTGTTCATTGAAAATACAAGTAAATATATGTTAAAAATGTTAGCAACTTGTAATAAAATTTTATATACCAAATGTATGTACATTCTAAAAATGGGACGGGTCATTAAATGGACGATAAATTTCAAAATCTAAAAGTCATGGTAATTGATGATTCAAAAACCATTCGTCGTACAGCTGAAACATTATTACAACGTGAAGGTTGTGATGTGGTCACCGCAGTAGATGGCTTTGAAGCTTTATCAAAAATTGCTGAAGCAAATCCAGATATTGTTTTTGTCGATATCATGATGCCGCGTCTAGATGGCTATCAAACTTGTGCACTGATTAAAAACTCACAAAATTATCAAAATATTCCTGTCATTATGCTATCGAGTAAAGATGGCTTATTTGATCAGGCTAAAGGACGTGTTGTCGGTTCTGATGAATATTTAACAAAACCATTCAGTAAAGATGAACTTTTAAACGCAATTCGTAATCACGTAACAGCATAAGTTTTGTATTGGGGAAGAGCATGGCTCGTATTTTGATTGTAGATGATTCGCCTACAGAAACATTTCGTTTCAGAGAGATATTAGGCAAGCACGGATTTGAAGTCATTGAAGCTTCAAATGGTGCAGATGGGGTAACAATGGCACAAGCAGAGCTTCCTGATTTGGTGCTTATGGATGTAGTAATGCCTGGTGTGAATGGTTTTCAGGCAACACGTCAAATTGCGCGTGGCGATACGACCAAGCACATTCCAGTTGTTATTGTGAGTACCAAAGATCAAGCAACTGACCGTGTTTGGGGTAAACGTCAGGGGGCATGCGATTACTTAACCAAGCCAATTGATGAACAGCAATTAATCGACACCATTAAGCAGCACCTCAACGTAGGATAAACTATGGCAGCGAACGGATTTATCGAATTACTTCGCTTGGCAAAACGTGGAAATAAAAACTACGTTTCGACTGAGAATGAAGTAAACCGATGGTCAGGGATTGCATTTGAAATGATGGGGCAATATTTCGTTGCCCCTCTAGGTGAGGTTTCGGAAGTTATTTATCCACCAAAATATACGCCAGTTCCCAATACTCAGTCTTGGGTGATGGGGTTAGCGAATATTCGTGGGCGATTGCTTTCTGTTGCAGATTTGTCACACTATATTTCTGGACATCGAAGCCAATATTCACCGACACAAAAAGTCTTATGTATCAGTCATCATGATCATTATGTCGGATTAGTCGTCGATCAGGTTTTGGGCATTCAACACTTTAATAAGAAAAGTTTCTTTTCTAAACATAAAGATTTAGATAGTAATTTACAAGAATATTGCCAAGGGTATTTTCATCAACATAACCAACAATGGCATGTTTTCTTATTTAGTCGTTTATTGCAAAATCCAAAATATATGAACGCATCTATAAAACTTATAAATTAAATAGTCCCACTCATTAAGAATGAAGGCAAAATTCGGGGAGAAGCTGCATGGGCTTTAAGCTAAAAAAGAAAAATGCAGGTGAAAGTACCAACCGTGCGGGTGGTAATGCTTTAGTAGCAAAATTTCAATCACAGACGGAACAGTTTTCACGTGTATTCGGTGACAGTGAAAAGTCCAAACCATTAATTTTGGGTGCAGCTTTTTGTATCATCTTGGCCCTATTTCTTCTGTTATATCTTTTCTATAGCGTACCGCGTAATAACGAATTTACGCGTAGTTTGGGTGACTTACGTTTATTATCTCAAACGATTTCACGCCAAGCGACAGAAGCAACTGCTTCAGGTACACCAGAATCCATTAAAAAGTTGACAGATTCGCAAAAGGCTTTCGCTGAAAACCTTGAAACCGTGAATGATATTCAAGCGAGTACTCCAGCACTACGTGAAGTGGATGCACAATGGAAAAAAGTTTCTGAAAATATTGATTTAATTGCGTCACAACAAAAAATCATTAATCAGTTATATGACACTAACATTGCAATCAGTGAAAGTATTCCAGGCATTCAGGCTGAATATAACTTGATGGTTGACCAAATGGCACGTCAAAATATGCCAAGTAGTCAGGTAGTTATTGCGAAAAACCAGGTGTTTATTGCGGAACGTATTTTACGTTCGATTAACTCGGTATTAACAGGTACTACTAACTCAAGTGCATCAGCAGATGACTTTAGTGCGGATACTGAAACGTTTGGTTCATATTTGAATGCACAGATTAACGGCAGTGCAGAACTGGGTGTGCAACAGATTACAGAACCTGCTTTACGTGAATCTTTAGATGGTATTAAAGCGGAATATGATGAAGTATTAAAATCTGCGGCAGCGACAGTTTTAAAGAACTCCACGCAAATTGTAAAAGTACGTCAAGCTTCTTCTTCAATTTTTGAACAATCCGATGCATTGTTAACCAACTTAAACAAGTTATCTGGTGGTACAGGTTGGTTAATTGCAATTCCTGCTTTGGGCCTAATTCTGGCACTGATTGGTTTCTTATTCTGCGGATTTAAATTACTGGCACTTCGTGGTGAAGCCGATAAGGTTCGTGTATCACGTTTACAAGAAGAATATGACCGTAACCAGAATGCGATTTTACGTTTACTCGATGAAATTGCCGACTTAGCAGATGGTGACTTACGTTCATATGCAACGGTATCTGAAGATTTTACAGGCGCAATTGCCGACTCGATTAACTTCGCGATCGACCAATTACGTGAGTTAGTTTCGCGTATTACGGAAACTTCAGCAGAGGTTGCACACTATACGCAAAATACGCAGGTCATTACCAACCAGTTAGCCGAAGCGTCTGAGCATCAGGCACAAGAAATTGCAGGTGCATCTGCCGCAATTAATGAAATGGCAATGTCCATTGACCAAGTATCTGCCAACGCTTCTGAATCGGCTACGGTAGCAGAACGTTCAGTACAGATTGCAACCAATGGTGCGGAAGTTGTAAACCGTTCAATCGAAGGTATGGATATCATTCGTGAGCAGATTCAAGAAACATCAAAACGTATTAAGCGTTTGGGTGAATCGTCTCAAGAGATTGGTAACATTGTTGCCCTGATTAACGATATTGCAGACCAAACGAACATCTTGGCATTAAATGCAGCTATTCAGGCATCTATGGCGGGTGAAGCTGGTCGTGGTTTCGCGGTTGTAGCCGATGAAGTACAACGTCTTGCGGAACGTTCTGCCTCTGCAACCAAGCAGATTGAAACACTGGTAAAAACCATTCAAACAGATACCAACGAAGCCGTTATTTCAATGGAACAAACCACTTCGGAAGTTGTCCGTGGTGCGAACTTATCTAAAGATGCGGGTGTTGCACTGGATGAGATTCAAAACGTATCGGGTAACTTGGCAAAACTGATCGCGAGCATTTCGGATGCAGCCAAACTGCAATCGGCATCTGCAGGTCATATTGCGACAACGATGAATGTTGTACAAGAGATTACGTCACAGACGACGACAGCGACCTTCGATACAGCACGTTCGGTTTCTGAACTTGCCAATATGGCAGAATCTCTGCGTGAATCTGTAACGGACTTCAAACTACCTGAATAAGTTAGCTATTCAAGGGTATTCCGATCTGACACAGATCGGAATACTTATCTAGTTTTAAGCATCGAACCGCTGTACTTCTAGAATAAAGTTCGGCGTGATGATTACACTCAGGTTTTAGCGCCTTTTATGGTGGCGAGAAACGTAAGAAGCCAAAGCTATGAAAGAAATATTAAAAAATTTAGTCGATACGACAACGCTTCCAGAAGATAGTTATCTTGAACAAGATGCTGAAATTCTAGAGATCTTTGTAGAAGAAATTGAAGAAATTTTTGAAGAATTAGATACTGTTTTTGAACAGTGGTTAGCAAATCCTTCTGATCAGGATACTTTAACGACCATTCGACGCCATTTTCACACGTTGAAAGGCTCGGGTCGTATGGTGGGGGCAAAGTCTGCTGGTGAAGTGGCTTGGGCTGTCGAAGATACTTTAAATCGTGTCATTTTTGGTTCTGTTCCTTTAGAGCTTAAGATCCAGAAATTTGCAGAAACGGTTTATCGTGTTTTTCAGTTTAAGCTTTATCCGCAGTTTAAATCGGTCAAACCGATAGAAATTGATTTAAGACCTTTGGTTCTATTGGGGCAAGAGCTACAACAGGGGCGATCAATTGAACCTGCACTTGAAGAGTTATTATCTTTAGCAGATCAACTCAGATCTTCGGATGATTTGACTGGACTGGAATTGGATGCTGCTCAAGCAGATATTGTCTTGGTGGAAGAAGAGCTATCTGCCGAATCTAGTGATTTGCAAGAAGTGACCACTTCAATTTTCATTGAAGAAGCAGAAGAACATCTTGCAACGATTGATCACTTCTTAAAACAAGAAGCTGGTGAAGTACCTGATTATAATGGGTTGATTCGTGCCTTGCATACTTTGCGAGGAAGTTCATCTATGGCGCACATCCAGCAAATTTTTGATGCCAGTTCTAAAGTTGAAAATTTATTTAAGACGCTTTTACAAGAAGAGATTGTTTCAACTTCAAATGAAACAGCATTGCTCATTCAGTATGCAGAATTTGTGCGAGACTTCTTGCATATTTTACGTCAGGGTAAAGTCGAAAACTTAAGTCAAATTGATCAAACATTTAATCAAGCATGGGAAAATTACGGCTTTAATCAAGAAGAGTTTGAATCTAGTGCAAATCCACAAGGTTTAGTATCGCAATTAATTGAATTAGATATTGATCTGTTATTGGATGCAGAACTTGAATTTGAAAAACGGATTAAGAATGAATTTCCTACTTATGTCGAGCAATTAAGTCAAAAGGCGAGTTTACTCGCCGAGCATACCAATAATCGTGCTTCACAAGGGATTCATGATTTTATTCAGATTTTAGATAAATGTTATCAAACACTTTTAGCTAAACCGACATTACTCAATATTGATTATGCTTATGAGTTATTTGCTCAGGCGCATCAAGAATTTATCTATCTGTTTGATACTTTAGCTGCTGGGCAGCGCATAAGTTTATCTGCACCAGTAGAGCAAGTGCTTCAAAACTTAACGGCATTTGTACAGCAAGATCTGGAAATTTTTGATTCAGTTGAGGACACCCTATCTGAAGAAAATACTTCTGAGCCTGAAGCAGATTTAACGACAGAATCTGGTCATCAGGTCGCTGCCGTTAACTTTGCGACTTTGTCAAAACGCTTGCACAGTGATGCGAAATTAGTGGATGTCGATGAAGCCAATCGACAATTTGATGAAGACCTGTTGGATATCTTCCTCGAAGAAGCTGATGAGTTGCTGATGGGGATGGATCAGGATGTTCATACATGGAGCAGTGATCAATCTAATACGGCGGCATTGAATAATTTAATGCGTTATTTGCATACCCTAAAGGGTGGTGCAAACATGATTCAAGCGACGCATATTGGTTTAATTGCACATGAATTAGAAACCATTTATGAGCGTATTATCAATCAGCAAATTCAAGCATCTCCTGCTTTGATTCAGATTGTTCGTTTGGTTCAAGACAACATTGCCGATCGTATTCAAACCATTCGAGAAGAAAAAGTTGATTATCCAGCTCCAGAAGCGATTGATATTTTAAATAATATTCAAGCTTTGGTTGCGGGGTCTGTAGTATCTACAGATACGGAAGTGGTTAAAGAACAAAAACTACCTGTTGTTGAACACGTGGTTGCATACGAAGCTACAACCATTGAACCGCCTGCTATACAGCCTGTACGCACAGAAGTCAGTTCGTTTGAAGAAGAACCTGAAACTTCCGATTGGGTTGAACCAGTATCACAATCGAACATTGTTGAGCCATCACTTCAAGTTGAATCTTTAGCACTTGATGAGAGTGTACGCTCAATTGTTGAAGAAACTTTCTACGAAGAAGCCGCAGAAATTTTCGATACCATGGAAAAGCTGCTGCGGAATTGGTCAGAGCAACGTAGTGACCGTAGTTTATTGCTTCAATTGCAACGTGCAGCACATAGCCTTAAAGGTGGTGCGCGCATGGCTGAAATTGAGCCAGTCGGGGCTATTGCATATCGTTTAGAAAGTGCTTTTGAACAGTTTGCAGTTCATCACTTCAATTCAAATGTTTACGATCCGTTACTACAAACCACGATTACATGGTTAAGACATGCAATTTTTGACCATGATTATACTAATTTCGATAGTTTAAAAGCGGGCTTGGAAGCAATTGAATATGCAGATGTCACTGTTCAATTGCCAAGCCGTAATAACTCTAGTCACACGCAGATTACTGCACCAAGCTTTGAATTTATTCAAGGGGATGGAGCAGAACCACCTGCAATGATGGGCGAGTGGGAAAGCTTTGGAGCCAATGATCAATCGAATGAGATGATCCGAATTTCAGCAGATTTGATTGAGAAGATGATTGATTTGTCGGGTGAAAATTCGATTAACCGTTCACGTATTGAAATGGACCTTGGTCAATTAGGCAATACATTGAATGAAATGGAATTGGCGATTAAGCGTCTTGCAGACCAGTTGCGTCGAATGGAAGGTGAATTAGAGTCACAAATTATTGCCAAACACGGCAGTGAAGTTGGTCGATATGCCGACTTTGACCCATTGGAAATGGACCAATATTCATCGTTAAATCAGTTGTCTAAATCCTTGGCGGAATCTGCTTCGGACTTGGTCGATTTCAAGAGTACTTTGGCTGAAAAAATTCGTGATACGGAAGGTTTGTTATTACAACAATCTCGTATTCAGGCCGAAATTCAAGAAGGCTTAATGCGAACACGCTTGGTGCCATTCTCACGTTTATTACCTCGTTTGCAACGTATTGTGCGCCAGACAGCTTCAACGCTAAACCGACCTGCTGAGTTAATTGTCAATAATACTGAAGGGGAATTGGATCGTACAATTCTTGAGCGTTTAGTAACCCCGCTTGAGCATATGTTACGAAATGCTGTCGACCATGGTATTGAAGATCCTGCACAGCGTCAGTCGGCAAACAAGCCTGAAATTGGAAAAATTGAACTCAACATTAGCCGTCAAGGCACAGATGTTGTAGTCGAATTCCATGATGATGGTAAAGGGATTGATGTGAATCGAATCAAAGAAAAAGCCATTTCTTTAGGTTTGATGAAAGCTGATCAATCACTTGAAAAAGAAGAGATTCTACAGTTTATTTTCCATCCAGGTTTCAGTACGGCACAGCAGATTACCCAAATTTCTGGACGTGGTGTTGGTTTGGATGTCGTGCAAAGCTCGATTAAAGCGTTGGGTGGTCATGTCACTGTAGACTCAATACTTGGAAAAGGAACAAGTTTTAGTATTCGCGTTCCAACGACTGTGGCTGTCAGTGACGCCTTAATGGTGAAATCTGGCGATCAGCAATTCGCACTTCCGTTGGCACACATTGAGCGTATTGTTCGAATTGCACCAGCAACTTTAGAAACTTACTTCAATAGTAAAGAAGATTATTTCAAGATTGATAATCAAAGCTATAAGTTGCGTTATATTTCGGAATTTGTTTCCAACCAGCCTTTACCGCGTTTAAGCAGTATTGCTCATTCGTTGCCTGTGCTGTTAATTAAGGGCAATAGTGGTCAAACCATTGCCTTATTGGTTGATCAGTTGATTGGATCACGTGCACAAATTGTGGTGAAACCAATTGGTCAGCAATTTGCAGCAATTGGTGCAATTGCTGGTGCAACCATTCTGGGTGATGGTCAAGTGTGTTTGATTCTGGATGGTCAAAATATTGCCCGTCAAGTGCAAACCACACAACGTGTGAAACATGGTCATGACCAACGTGAATACCGTTACAGTGATACACGTCGTTTAATTATGATTGTGGATGACTCGGTTACAGTACGTAAAGTGACTTCACGCTTGTTAGAACGACAAGGTTATGATGTAGTCACTGCAAAAGATGGTGTTGATGCTATAGAGCAGTTAGAAAACGTCAAACCAGATTTAATGCTACTGGATATTGAAATGCCACGTATGGATGGATTTGAAGTGACGAACTTGATTCGCCACCATGAAGTTCATAAGCAATTGCCTATTATCATGATTACATCACGTACGGGTGAAAAGCATCGTGAACGCGCATTTAGTTTGGGAGTCACTCACTACATGGGCAAACCATTCCAAGAGGCTGAATTGTTGAATAACATAGAAAGTCTTTTGACTGTGAAACAGGGGTAATTTGATGAGTGAGAAAATCGCGAATAAATCGGTTTTAGACCAAATTAGTCAGCAAGAGTTACATCATCTTATTACAGTTTCTACTGGATTTATTGATGCTTACATCATTCAGTGCTATGGCAAAGTGGCAATGTTATTGCCACAAAATATCGTGCTTTCAGCATTAGATAGCCAGACACATGTTTCTTCAGTGGAGTGGCATGATGTGAAATTACCTGTTTATGCAGTGAATGATCCTGCAAAAGAAACGGGTGTTGCATTGGTGATTGAAGGTGATGAAGTCGATCAGCGTTTTGCCTTGATGTGTAATGAAATGCCGAAATCTGTGCGTGTTCGTATTTCTGAGGTGGTTGACGAAGAAATGACAGTCACTGATCCAATGGTGTTTCAGTACGTGAGAATGGGTGAACAAACGTTCCAAGTGCCTAATGTTGTACAGATTCAAACCAGTTTAGGCATCAATTAGTCAGGCTTCAATAAAAAAACCCATGTTCAACATGGGTTTTTTTATTGTTTGATTGATCAGAAATGTTAAGTCAATAAACCTTCCAGAATCTGTTCATAAATTTCAGCTAAAGGCTCTAAATCGGCCACATTTACGTGCTCATCAATTTGATGGATACTGGCATTGAGTACCCCAAGTTCAAGTACTTGAGCGCCTGTAGGAGCAATAAAACGACCGTCAGATGTACCACCGCTCGTAGATAACTCAGTTTCACGACCAGTCACATTACGAATTGCATTTTGAGCTGCACTAACCAATTCGCCGACTGGAGTTAGGAATGGTAAACCTGAATGTGTCCATTGAATTTCGTATGTTAAACCATGACGATCTAAAATTTCCAAGACACGTGCTTTCAATTCTTCTGCAGTGAGTTCTGTAGAATAACGGAAGTTAAATGTCACAGTCATCGTACCAGGAACGACATTGGTTGCGCCTGTACCTGCTTGAATATTAGAAACTTGGAAAGAAGTTGCAGGGAAATACTCATTCCCATGATCCCAAACGGTATCGCACAGTTCTGCAACGGCTTTAGACGCCATGTGAATTGGATTAATCGCAAGATGAGGATAAGCCACGTGACCTTGCTTACCTTTGACTGTGAGTACTGCATTTAATGAACCACGACGCCCATTTTTTACGATATCACCTAACTGATGCGTACTTGATGGTTCACCCACAAGACACCATGTCATTTTCTCTTGGCGAGCTTCTAGCGTTTCAATGACTTTGACAGTTCCATTAACTGCAGGACCTTCTTCATCAGAGGTAATTAGAAATGCGATTGAACCTTTGTGATTTGGGTGCTTAGTCACAAATCGCTCTGATGCCACAACCATTGCAGCCAATGCAGTTTTCATGTCTGCACTACCACGACCATAGAGCTTACCATCCCGAATTTCTGGAATAAAAGGCTCTGAATGCCAAGCATTTAAGTTGCCTGTTGGTACCACATCTGTATGTCCTGCGAAACAAAAAACAGGAGCTTCAGTCCCTTTACGCGCCCAAAGATTATCAACATCATCAAAACGCATAGGTTCAATGTTAAAACCAATTTTTGCTAAACGTTCAGCCATAATGTTCTGACAGTCATGGTCGACAGGCGTAACAGAAGGTTGGCGGAGTAATTGCAGACTAAGTTCGAGTGTTTCAGAGTGATTCATACAGAAAAGCAAATGAAAAATTTGCTGCTATGATAGGCGAATCGAATCAATAAAGGGAGTTTTGATATAAAAAAACCTTATCGTTTTGATAAGGTCTTGATGTTCTTTGGGGGGATTATAATTTGTCTGCACTTTTTTCCGCACTATCTGTAACGACATCCCCAACTTTGGAAACGTCTTTACCTACACCTGCGACCGTATTACAGCCTGCGAGAAAAAAAGTGAGTAGTAATGAGATCGCAATTGCTTTTTTCATAGTGTTCTCCAAAACATGAATTATTATCTTGAACAAATATAGATTAAAAAACATTCAGCATAAACAGTACCATGATTTGATTATAAAAAAGTTAAAGAATGTATATGGCATTATTTTGCGGCTCAGTGTAATGCTGTAGCAAAGGACGGTTACGATACATATAAAAGTTTTGTTCTCCATCTTTATCCAAATAACAATACAGGCCATCTGTCCAGAGCTGTGGTGTTATGCTGGTTGCAGATGCGTGAGGGCAAAGCCATTCATGCCGCTGTAAACGATAAGGTGATGCAGCGTAAGGAATCGCATCATAGCCCCACAAGCCTATTCTCCGGTGCTGATTCACCCAGTGTGGTATTTGCTGTGTCGTTGCATGTAAAGGAATATACAGCTGACCTTTTAGAATAACGAAGCGTTGTTGTATTACGTGATTAAGTGCTTGATAAAATTGAAATTGCTTTTGGGTAAAATGGTTTAATTTGCGCTTTAATGTATCTGTTCGATTGAGCCCATACCAATGCGGAAAAGAAAAATCACATTCTGCTAAATAATATTTTAAAGCCACTTCCCAATGTTCAATTTGATTGGTCTGCGTATTTTTAAGTAAGAAATCTAATTCACCTAAAGTTTTCGAGCCGGCAATTTGTTGAATACTATGACCTAAAAGCTCATAAGGATGATAATCATCATCACGTAACCAAAACCAAATGAACATTTCAAAGCGTAATCCGAGTCGAGTGCTTTTTAATTGATTTAAAAAATCTTCTAATTCAGTCGGATGCTGATCTAAATATTGTAATCGTGTTTGGTAAAGATGAAAATATTGTGTCCAAATAAGCTCAGTATGTAATTGAAATGATTGTTGGATCTCAAATTGATCGGGATAAGCGCGCAGAATATTGGGACTTGCAAGGCTAAAAGCCAATTGCCGCACCAGTGGATTTTTAAAATACAGCCATGGTTCAAAAAGATGGTCTTGTTGTAAGGTCAAAAACATAGTGAAAACCGAAATGGCAGAATAATGTACAGAATTTAAAAAGGATAAAGTGTAAAAACATTTTATACTAGCGCAATTCTGGATTAGGGCTTGAAGATGAAGATATTGTTTTGGCGAAGTTTAGTGGTGCTTTTTGTCATCCTTGGCTTTATTGGTGCTGTACTACCAGGTATGCCAACAACAGTATTTTTAATTTTAGCTGCTTGGGCAGCCTCAAAAGGTTGGCCGCAAGTGGATGATTGGTTATTGAATCATCCCAAACATGGCGCAACATTACGTGCTTGGCGTGAAAATGGCACTGTGCCACGCAAAGCCAAATGGATTGCATCGATCATGATGTTATTTAGTGGTGCGTTGATGCTATTCACAACCGCCCCATTTGCAGTCAAAGTCTTTACAGATTTGACCATGTTGATTGTCGCGATTTGGTTATGGTCGCGCCCAGAACCCACTTCGAGTGAAGCACGATAGATTATGCTTATAACAAGTTGCACTTTTATTTAGGTCAGTTCAATGCAATATTCATTACAACAAGCAGATATTTTAATAGATTTGGCAGAGCAAACTTTGCAACTGCCGAAGCATAATAAGTTTTATGTAATTTCATCGGGTAAAAATGGCATTGGTGAACAAGAAAATAGCGGCAAGACACCAAGAGGATGGCATCAAGTGGCATTAAAGTTTGGTGAGTCTGCACCAATCAATGCGGTCTTTATTGCACGTAAAGAAACGGGGGAGGTCTATGATCAGGCGCTTACCACAGAGTTTCCAGAACGTGACTGGATCTTGTCGCGTATTTTATGGCTTGCTGGTTTAGAGCCACAGTTTAATAAAGGTGAGGGGTGCGACACCTTTAATCGCTATATTTATATTCACGGCACACCAGATAGCGAACCAATGGGTATTCCAATGTCGCATGGTTGTATCAGAATGCGTAATCAAGATGTGATTGAGCTATTTGAACTGATTCCTGAAAATGCATTGGTCTATATTTCGGAACAAACTTTAAATTTAAGTTAAACCGTCGTCATTTTTATATATAGCGTTAAAAATGTTTGAAAATAAAGATAGAACTATGTGTAAAAAATACGCATATTTTCTAAATAACTTACAGAATTTGCTTGTTTTTATAGCAAAACACTTATTTTTTAATCACTCAAACATAAAATTATGAAAACAGTGAGAAAAGCGTTTGACACTGGGTCAGGATTCTCTATAATGCACCACACAAACGATGAAGACGTTAAGGGCGCTTAGCTCAGTTGGTAGAGCGTCTGCCTTACAAGCAGAATGTCGGCGGTTCGATCCCGTCAGCGCCCACCAAGCCTTTACGTTAAACTCTCAGTGCAGCGGTAGTTCAGTTGGTTAGAATACCGGCCTGTCACGCCGGGGGTCGCGGGTTCGAGCCCCGTCCGCTGCGCCACTTGATGAGTTTAATAATTGTTTGTACCACAAATGCGATATTGTGTAAGTGCAGCGGTAGTTCAGTTGGTTAGAATATCGGCCTGTCACGCCGAGGGTCGCGGGTTCGAGCCCCGTCCGCTGCGCCATTTACACGAAGTAGCTTTTGAGGGCGCTTAGCTCAGTTGGTAGAGCGTCTGCCTTACAAGCAGAATGTCGGCGGTTCGATCCCGTCAGCGCCCACCATAATCTTTGCGATGCAGCGGTAGTTCAGTTGGTTAGAATATCGGCCTGTCACGCCGAGGGTCGCGGGTTCGAGCCCCGTCCGCTGCGCCATTTCAAAGAAGTTTTACAGTCTGACAAGCTGTGTTTTAAAAGATAAGCTTTGTTGTTTATCTTGCATCATAAAAATAGTGATGCTATTTTTAATGCCTTAGGGCGCTTAGCTCAGTTGGTAGAGCGTCTGCCTTACAAGCAGAATGTCGGCGGTTCGATCCCGTCAGCGCCCACCATAATTTTGACAAATTATGGATTTTGGTTTTAAGAATTCCGTGTTGCAGCGGTAGTTCAGTTGGTTAGAATATCGGCCTGTCACGCCGAGGGTCGCGGGTTCGAGCCCCGTCCGCTGCGCCATTTTAATATCTTATTACCCTGAATAAGATGTTTAATCCAGATAAAGCTCCTTTATCTAGATTTAATAAAAATAGGTCTCTATTTTTATTCTTCAGGGCGCTTAGCTCAGTTGGTAGAGCGTCTGCCTTACAAGCAGAATGTCGGCGGTTCGATCCCGTCAGCGCCCACCATATATCTCCTTCATATTGTTTAAGCTCAGTCTTTTATATAGAATTTATTACTCAATAATAATTCAATATATATCATTGATATGAGAAACCCTTATCAGCGTAAAGCTGCATCTAAAAGTCAAAATTCTAGCCCGAGCGCGCAGAATATCTATCGGCAATTTATTGAAAATATGGTTGCTCAAGGATCTGTGAGTGCTTTATATCAGGATGGTTGGGCATTGTGTGCAACCCCAACAGGGCAACGTGCATTTGCAATCTGGCAAAATAAAAATTTAGCTAAATTGTTGATTAGAGATAATTGGGCAGATTATCAATTAAAAGAAATCAGTCTCAAAGATTTGGTAGAAAAACTGATTCCCTATCTAAGAAAGGAACATACCACCATTTCGATGGACTTGACTCCTGAAGGACAGAATATTTTGGTTGCACCAGAAAAACTATTGTTAGATTTAAAAAACTATTTATATCAAGTGTATATGCAAAAACCTGAGTTATTTCAGGACATGAAGCTTCCTCTACCTCGTCATATTCGTCTGAATTAATCTTTAAAATTCATTGAAGAGCCAGCCACTACCATAAGCAAAATACTCTCTGAGCCATGAATTATAACGGTTAATTAAAGGAGTGGGGGCGGCTACAGTAATGATATGACGATAGCCTTGTTTACGGGCAATCGCGGCAGCTCTTAAGGTATGAAAATCACTGGTAATGATGGCAATCGGTTCATTCAATTGAATATTGAGCTGAGCTAGAATCGGTTGGCTATTTTTTAGATTTAAATCGGTACTGGTACTTTTGTCTTCAAGCCAAATACGGGTAGGGGATATAGAGAATTTTTGCTGCACATACTTGGACATAATTTCTGCTTCAGTGTATTTCTCTCTAAAATCTAAACCGCCTGTCATAATGAGAGGAACGTTGGGTTGTTGTTCTGCCAGTGCAGCAGCCCGATCTAAGCGTTGTGCTAAGGTGGCGGAAGGTTGCCCGTTTTCTATGCCACTCCCCAGAACAATAATGGCTTTCACAGGGGCTTGCTGAGTATTGTTTTGAGTTGCTAGATGTAAATAGACAAAAAAGCAAACTACACTCGTGCTCCAAAGGAGAAAACCTAAGCAGCCTACACGCCAGATGATATTTCTCAATGGTGTTTTATGAATAGAAATTTGAATTTTAGGGTAGGAAATTGCAAAGACCAGTAGACCTAATCCAATCAACAACGGCAGTATAGTACCTAAATGAATTTTATTGAGACTGATTAAGTAAGTCCCATCCAGGAAGAGCACAGTTCCAATGAGTGCCGCGAATCGTCTTTTTAATGGTGTTGATTGCATAGGTATAAATTGGATTTATATATTTACCATGAATGGTAACCGAGTTTAAGGCATTGCTGCTTATGATATTGAATTGATCAATAAAAAACCGAGCCTATTTAAGCTCGGTTTTTTATTTTATGCTACTGCTTTTTAGTACACATCACGACGATAGCGACCTTCTTGACGAAGTTGCTCTACAGTACTTTCACCTAGAATATCAATGAGGGCTTGATCGACATCTTGGGCCATTCCCTGAATGCTACCGCAGACATAAATTACTGCACCGCGATTAAACCATGCTACAAGTTCTGTTGCTTGATTACGTAGAACATGATGAACGTATACTTTTTCTGACTGATCACGTGAAAAGGCTAAATCTAGACGCTCCAACATGCCTGTGGTTTGCCATGCTTCAATGGTGCTTTGGTAGAAAAAGTCATGTTCCCGTTGACGTTCACCAAAGATGAGCCAGTTTTGGGTGTAATCAGCACGAACTCGAGCATGAATCAGACTCATCAGTCCAGCAAGGCCTGTTCCGTTACCAATACAGATGATAGGGCGATTGTCATCAATGAGGTGGAATGATTCATTATTGCGAATACGGAGTGCAATTTCTTGTCCAATTTCAGTATGTGCAGTTAACCAGCCAGAACCTAGACCAAGTTCACCTGTGAGATCACTTTGCTGACGCACCACCAAACGCAGTGTTTGTTGTGATGGAATGCTGGCAATCGAATATTCACGTGAAGCCAAAGTGTGCAGTTGCTCAAGCAAATGTTCCATGTTGGCAAAAGGTTCAACATCGATATTCAGTTGTTTATCCCATAACGCCTGTTCAATTGTAACAGCTAAAGATTCCACCTGAGTCTGGGGTGCAATTTGATGTTTCGCCATAAATGCAGCGATACGTGCAGGACTATTGCCGGGTTGAATTTCTGCAATATCCCCCGCTTGCCAATGTGCTTCATGTTTGGCTTGAAGTTCGATATTGAATGCGGGTGCGCCAAGACTATTTGGATTTAATAAATCACGTTGGGTTAAGGTCCAGCGATCAAATGTTTTATCGATGTACATTGCTTGCAGCTCAAGCTTGCTACTTTTTGCGAGTGCATGATTCCAACGCTGTATATCTTCATGGTTGGCATTATCGACTTCTATGGTATCGAACAGTGCGTGTGCTTGGTTTTGTTTGAGCCAAGCAGCAATGGCATGTCCGAAGCGACAATAACTGTCTGGATATTCTTTCGATCCTAAGGCCAATACTGCAAAATGCACATGGCTTAAATCTATTTGACTATTCAGTATTTTCTTGGCAAAACCAGAAGCAAGATCAGGTGCATCGCCCGTACCATAAGTACTTGCAACAAACAAGATTTGTTGAGCAGATTGTAGATCTTCTAGGGTCAATTGTTGCACTGTTTTGACGGTTACAGGTTGGCGAGCTTCTTGTAAACTGGTGGCTGTACGCCAAGCCAATTGTTCGGCCACACCCGTTTGTGATGCATAAGCAATAAGCCAAGGTTTCGCATTTGGATCTACAGTAATGCCATAATGGCTTAAACGGGCTGCTTGAGTTAATTTCTTCTGCTTGCGACGTTTAAGATACAACATCCATCCTGTGACAAAGAACAATGGCATTGCAAGTGCGGCAAGCATTGCAAAGAAGTGATACACAGGACCAAAGAAGCTACCTCGGTGTACAGGCAGCATACTGCTCATGATTTTTTCATTGAGCTTTTTGTCTGCATATAATTCAACATCTTGCACGGTTGCAGTTTGATAGTTATAGATGGCTTTATTGCGTGCTCGGTCATGTTGCGGGGTTGGATCGACAAAACCAAGTTCAACTTTGCCATCTGCTTTTTTCGGAAGATTTAAGGTCAGTGTTGAATAGTCATGTCCAAGTTTAGCTTGCACGCCTGTCCATGTTTGTGAAAGTACCGTTTGCATTTGTGCTGGACTGAATTCAGCATGTTGTTCGGAGCCTTTGGTTTCACTATTTGAACGTTCTCGAGCTTCAGGATTACCTTTCATACCATCAAAGGCTTGACGTGATTCTGGATTGCGATCATTCGTTTCAGCTTGACTGCGTGCTGTACCATTTCGACCTTCAGTGTGATCAGAACGATCTTGAGGAACATGTTGGCCACGTTGTTCACCTGATGCCCCACGTGGAGCTTGCCCTTCGGGTTTACCGCCTTGCATTTCTGGTTTCGGTTGTTCAACCCCCATAACCTTGAACATGCCACTACGCCACCAATCATAAGACCAGTAGAGTCCTGTACATGCCATGAGTAAATAAAACACCACCACCCACGTACCCACCACGGCATGTAAATCCCACAGAAAATTACGACCTTTGAGTTTGGGCTTAACAAATAACCATTGTTTAACTGAGTGTTTTTTGGGCCAACGTAAGTAGAGACCACTCAAGACAAAGAAAATCAGCATGAGTGTACATGCAGCCGTAATTTGTTTACCTACAGGACCAACGGTTAAATTACGATGCAACTGCTGCACAAATTGGAAGAAGCCTTGTCCCTTTATTTCTGGCAGAACTTCAGCAGAGTAGGGGTTGACCATCATGTTATAGCCGCGTCGAGCACCTTCTTTGACAATATTGACGGTGCTTGACGCAGTAGGGTCTTTCGCAATTGTGATGCTGTTAATTTGGATATTGGAATCGACGTGCTGAAAATGTAAATAGAGTTCAGCTGGTGTCAGCTTGTCTCGATTTTCAGCCTGCACAACATAGCTATCCGTATTGATCCATTTAAGGATTTGTTGATCATAAGAATAAATAGCGCCAGTTACGCCCATGATGGACAGTATTAATCCAGCGGTAATCCCCATAAACCAATGAATTTGGAAAAATATTTTTTTCAACATGATGGTCAAGTGTTGGAAGTGTGAAAAAATTGACGAAATTATAGCTTAAGATTTAGAAGATAATGTGGATTTTGAGGATAATATTTATTCTCATTATCATTTTTAATTTGTTTCGTAAAAAAGCCTTCATATTTCAGAAGGCTTTTCTTGCATTCGGCTGCTTAGATTTTCTTCGCTTCGCCTACAGACTCATTTAGATGTTTGCGAATAGTCTCGAAAGAGAAATTACGCGAGTCCATACGCTTAGGTAAAATATAGGCACCTTGTTGACCTTTCACTTTAAAGTTCAACAACATAAATTCTGGCGTGTTATACCATTCATAAATGTCTTTCCAGCCAATGGCACCCACACCTTCTTGCATGCCCATTTGTTGGCGCATCACGAGACCGTGAGGTTGTACACCCAATTTTACGCCTTTGATTTCCTGCACAGGAAATTCATTCATTTTGCGTTTAACATACCATTCTAAGCCATAAGTACGAATTGCAAGGTATAAAGCCACCCCAACAATTGCCACCCAGCAGAAAATGGTTGAGTAGTTTTTTAATAAGATGATGCCCAAAATCGCAAGAGCTACGATGGCACCCATAATCATCCATGCTTTGGTGCTAATTTTATTGGTACTACGCCAAATCACCAACTGAGCATGACGCTGCTCGGCTTCAGAGATTTCGTAGTTCACAGGTTGTAGCGTGTAAGCGTATAAATTTTTTGCGGTCATAGTGAAAAGAGCAAATTTAAAACTGGAGAAAGTTTAGCATTAAATACACAGGGTTGATACGTTATAAATGCATTGTATTGCGGGTAAGATGCTGCTTTTTTAACAGCAAAATTTTTAATGTCCCGCAAGCCAATTTGTAATGTGTAGAATTTAATATCTTTTATAAAGGTGCAAACTCGGTCGCCTGATCGTCACGTTCATTGCTCAAGTTTTGCTTGAGGTGGCTAAGTTGCTGCAAGATGCTGAACATTAACGATAATTGCTGCAAAATAATCAAAGACAATTGATCTTCTTTTTTATCTTGCGTAAGGCGTTGTCGAATGGTTTGCAACATATTTTGCGCTGTTAAATCAGGCATTTCGTCTTTAAGTAATGCGCCTTGAATATCTTCCTGTGCTTGATTCAGCAGATTTAGAATTTCAGGGTCAGTGATTTGGGCACGATGTGCACCGAGTGCAGCGATATAACTCAAGAAGGTATGATTTAGACAAAGAAACTCAAAGGCCTGACTTTTTTGCGTAGGGTCAAAGTCAGGTTCGGTCGCAAGGGTTGAAATAAGGGATGCGACATCAGCATCCGTATTGTGTGCAGCACGTCTAACCACACGATAATTCAAACTATTATTTCGACCTTGTTTATATTGTTGAATCACTTCATTTAAATAGGTGCATTGAGCTTGTAAGCTACGTTGAATACTATGCGGCAGACGACGGAATTTCCAATCTGGAAAAATAAAGGTCACACCTAGCCATGCGAGGGCACAACCAATCAAGGTATCAATCATTCGCGGTACGGCTGCCGAAAATCCTAAACCATCTAAATTAAAATTAATTAAGGCCAAGATGGTAATAAAGGCAGTCGCTTGTGCATACTGTTTACTGCGTAATTCAAAAAACAACACGCCACTTAAAATCAACAGCAGTAACTGACCTTCAATTGAAGGAATAAAGTACAGTACTGCCTCACCAATGATAATCCCGATTAGGGTTCCGATTACGCGTAGGCGGAGTCGACGTTTGGTGGCATTAAAGTTGGGTTGGCAAACAAACAGAGCAGTTAAGATAATCCAGTATCCATATTGAATTTGGGTTACTTGTACAAAAATATAGCTGACCAGTAACACAATTGAGAGTCGAATGGCATGGCGAAATAAAACGGATTCAGGCGTAAGATGCTGTTTGATTCGAATGACAATATCATCCCAACCTTTAAGATCATCATCCTTCAGCTGGTTTTCAATATGTTTACTTTTATCAAAAACAATGTTTTGTTCAGTTTCCAAATTACGCAACTGAGCATCAATTGACTTCAGGTTTTGGTATAAGGAGAACAGGGCATTGATCCAAATCGGATCGTAATGGTTGTCGTCCCGCAATTTTTCTAAAGACACTTTTAGATTTTGAAAAGTATGTTTAAAGCGTTTGTTATGTTTATAGTTTTTCCGCAATAAAATGCTTTCACTCAAATCCTTACAGGCTTTACCCTGAATAGATAAAATACGTTGAAAGCGAAACAGGATATCGCTATGTTCAAAAACTTTGGTCAGAATTTGATAGTCAATGTGAGCGGAATCGGCTCGTTCATGGATATCTTGTGCAACAAAATAATATTGCAAACTACGTCGAGTATCGCGCTGACCACGGTCACCTTTTAGGCGGGTGAGTAGCGCAGTTTTCATTTCGTTAAAGATACCGACTAACTTGCCATTTTCAAGTGACAAATCAATCATGCTTTGCTGGTAGCTTTGTGGCGTCATATCGACATCAAAAAGATTGGATTTTGCAAACAGGAAGTTACCTAGCGATGAATAACATTCAGATAATTTGTCTTGGACTTGGCGAACGGGGAACAATAAGAAACTGATGGTTGAAATTAAGCCATACCATGCCGCGCCTGCAACCAATAGCGAGGGTTGCATATACCATTGATCAAATAAATGTACGCCCAACATGGAATACACGGAAATGACCAAACAGCCATAGGAAATGGTGGCATAGCGACGCCCTAAAGAACCCAATAAAATAAAACCAATGCAGGAAATAATGAGTCCGATTGCAAATAGAACAGGGTGTGGAAAAAGAAAATAAATTGAAGTTGCTGTAACAAAAAAACCGATATAGGTATAAACCAAATTTAAAAGACGCACCGAGAAGCGGTCATCAATGTCACTCAGACCCGCAGCCACAACACCTAAGGTAAGGGGGATGGTTGCCAGTTGGTGCCCTAAAAAGTAGGGAACAAAAGCAGTACCTGAGAACGCAATAATCATGCGTACGTTATACATAAAAGTAGTGTTATAAGTGGTTTGCTTCAGACGAGTAAGCCAAGTGTTCAAGCGGTTTCCTTCAAGAGATGTACATCAAACCTTTATGCAAAAAGTAGATTTGAGTCAGGATTTAATTTCACTTTTTTGATCAAGAAATAATACTATGGAGAGTGTAAGCTTGTCTTGTTTCTTCGTAGTTAAAATTAAATATGAATACTCCTCCATCTCCCGTAAAAAAAACCTATTCGACCACTTGGATCATGTTATTGGCCCTATTAACTGCTTTAGGTCCACTTTCCATTGATATGTATTTACCTGCTTTACCACAGATGGCAAAAGACTTTGGGGTTAGTACCCAAATGGTGGCAAATACGTTACCTGCTTATTTTTTGGGGCTTGCCATAGGGCAGCTCATTTATGGACCATTGAGTGATCGGATTGGACGGAAGAAACCACTGTACTTTGGTTTAAGTCTATATGTGGTTGCCAGTTTATTGTGTGTGCTTGCAAGTAACGAATGGGCACTCATCGCAGCCAGAGTATTACAAGCACTTGGGGGATGTGTAGGGGTGGTGATTGCACGAGCTGCGATTCGAGACCGTTTAGATATGAATGCTTCTGCACAGGCTTTTGCCAGTATGATGATTGTGATGGGGGTTGCTCCAATTTTGGCACCAACACTGGGAGCATTGGTACTCAGTTATTTTAATTGGCCTGCCATTTTTGTTTTTCTAATGATCATAGGTGTGGCTTGCTGGTTATGTATTCATTTCTTCTTTCATGAAACCTTAGCGCCTGAACGTCGTCTACGTTTGAATTTAACTCAAGTTTTTCAGTTATATGCGGCTATTTTTCAAGATCGTAGTTTCCGCATCCCAATGCTAGCAGGCTGTTTCTCGGGGGGAGTATTGTTTTGTTATATCAGTTCATCTGCAGCCGTCCTGATGAATGGCTATGGTCTGAATCAGCAACATTTTGCGATTGCTTTTGGTTCCAATGCTTTCGGTATTATGTTGTTATCGACCTTGAATAAAAAACTCGGTAAGCATCTTTCAGTTTTCACACGCTTGAAAATTGGTGGATTTATTCAGTTGTCGGGTGCACTGGTTTTGGTGGTTGCAGGTATGCTGCAACATGCACCGATTGAACTGGTGTATTTAGGTATGTTTTTGGCAGTTTCAGGCATTGGTTTTACAGGACCGAATGCTATGGCATTGGCAATGTCAGAACAGGGTGCACGTGCAGGAACGGCTAGTGCCGTGATGGGCAGCATGCAATTTGCCTGTGGCTTGCTGGGTGGTGTGATTCTGAATTTCTTGGTCTGGACTGATTTGATGAATATGGCGACTTTAATGTTGTGCTTTATTAGTATCGCGATGTTGGCAATCTTTAGTTTATCTCCACAAAAAGTAATGGTTCAGTCATAGGTCTGAATTGAAGTAGGACAGCCATCACTGTCATTGCAAATGATGGCTGTCTTCAAGATTTATTAAAGAGTTACTTGCGTAGAAATTGCTTAAAGTTACGCAAAATACGGTAGCTGACATACAAGGCAATCAGCGCAAAGATGGCAATCCCGAAAACCACATACTTTAATTGCTGAATGTCCTGTTGGAAGAACGTGTGGATTTGTGCATCACTATAATTAAAACGGCTGACTTTCTGAGTTTGGCTGTCATGAAATTGAATATGCTGAATATAATGTTGTTGTCCAATTTGTTTCAAACCAAGTGAGTCAATTTGACGTCGATGAGTTTGATTTTCAGCATCGATACACAAGTCTTGGGCATAATGCTCACAGCTTATTTTGGCAATAAACCCTTGATTGGCGACTAAAATAAAAACGGATTCGTCAGGTTTTTGATTGTTTGTGACCAAGACTAACGGTTTAGCTGTGCTAGATTTCAGCTCAAACTGCTGAGTTTGAGCCAAAGCTTGAGCGGCATTTTTAATTTCTAACGTTTTGACAATACATGTCCAGACCAATGCCAAGGTAATTAAAAAAATACTGGCTGCGAAACACAGGCGAAAAACGGTTTTAATGGTCTGGTGCATAAATGAGCCAATATCCTAAAAGTTTAGAGCACAAAATAAAGGGAGTAATTTAAAGATTGACTCAATCTAAACGCTTTGTTTAATTTTGCACAAGTTTTATGTTAAAAAAATTAACGAAACTAGGAGGCTAGCTTTAAAAGGCGGTACACTAAAAACGTAAAAAACAGTGTTTAAGTCAATATTTAGTCCATAAAGCATTGAGTTCATTCGCTTGATTTCACCCCTAGGTTAGCATCGGAACTCGCATGGGTAATTTTTTATTTCTTCAAATTTTCACCGTTATTTTTGCCTTATCAATTGCGACCACGATTTTTAATAAGCGAATTTTAGGTTTCCCACAAGCGATAGGTGTGCCCATTGTTTCGGCAATTTTTGTCTTTATTTTGCAGTGGGGAGCAAGTTTACTCAACGGTAATCGGTTTATTACCATCAATATTCATAATATCGAAAATGCTGTACGTCACATCGACTTTTATGACTTTCTGATTAATGGGGTGATTTGTTTTATTCTGACCTCCTCGGCCTTGAAATTCAAAGTGTCCGATTTACGCAGTTATTGGAAGCCAATCAGTATTTTAGCCAGTATTGCATTGGTACTCTGTGCCGTGTTCTTTGGGGTGGCACTCTATGGTTATCAATTCTTAGTCGGGAAGCATGTCGATCTGTTGGTGTTATTGCTTTTGGGTGCGGCTTTAGGTGCGACGGATCCGATTGGGATTAAAGGGGTGTTAAGTTCCGTTCGTGCGCCACATCATTTAATGGTTAAGTTAGAAGGCGAATCCTTATTTAACGATGCAATGTGTATTGCCTTATTCATGACCTTACTCAATGTCCTGCAAGGTGAGCATTTTAGTTTTATCGGTACACTACAAACCTTACTGTATGAAATTGTTGTTGCGATTATTATTGGTTGGGGCTTTGGTTTAGCCATTCTCAGATTGCTCCGTGGCAAACATGAAATGGAATCTCTCATTTTAACTACCGCTTTGCTTGCCTGTGGTTCTTATTTGGTTGCGCTATTTGCTCATGCTTCCGCACCGATTGCTTGCGTATTTGGTGGATTAATTGTCGGGAATCGGTGGAAAGAGATTCTGCAAGAGCGTGAAATCCGTGAGGTTAATCATTTTTGGCATACCGTTGAAGGGATTATTAATTCGTTCTTATTCACCCTAATTGGTCTAGAACTCTTTATCTTAGATTTAAGTGTAAGTCTGATTTTGGGTGGCATTATTGCCTTTATTATTCTGCATGCATCACGTTTTGCAGCCAATTATCTCGCTTTTGCTTTTTTCCCAAGTTTTCGACACAAAAGTTATAACGGAAGTTTAGCAATTCTTTCTTGGGGTGGGGTACGTGGTGGAATTTCCTTGGCTTTAATTCTTGCTGTTGCCAATATTCCACAATTGAGCGAATACAGCAGTATTTTAATTGGATATACCTTTATAAGCGTACTTTTGTCGGGTTTGGTCTGCGGATTAGGGCTTCCTGCAGTGATGAATGCTTTTTATTACAATCCTGATGAAGAAACTGAAGGCTTTAAAGGTTGGTACCAGCGTTTATGTCATAAGATGAATCGCAAAGGTTTTCAATATATCGTTGGGGAAGATGCGACTGGCAATGAAACCATCACCATTTATAACCCAGATGCATATGTGGATGTAAAAGCAGATGATGGGGTTGCAGCGGTGCATAATCCAGAAAAAGTCCAAGAAGTGAAACGTCTGGAGAGCCCAGGTAACTTCTAATTGATCTTCAGCTTAGGAATAAACTCAGAAATGCCAATTGCTAAAACATCTTCCCAAGAATTAGCACTGTTAATTTTGCAAGTGGTTGCTTTAATTCCTTATGGGAGGGTTGCGACCTATGGACAAATTGCCCAGATGGCAGGTTTACCTAAACATGCCCGTTTAGTTGGGCGTGTACTGCAACAAGTTGAAGATCAGCATTTGCCTTGGCATAGAGTGATTAATTCACAAGGTAAAATTAGCCTAAGTAAATTGGACCCTCAAGGAGATAATCTTCAGGTCGTAAAATTACAAGCAGAAAATATTGCTGTTATTGCAGGGAAGGTAAATTTGAAGCTCTATCAGTGGAATGGAGAAATTTACAGACTAGGTTAAAGGGTCTTACACTCAACGCTGAGTATGAATGTAAGACCAAGTTGATTGATTAAATTATTGACGAACCACCAATACGGGTACGCTTGTCTCGCCCAGAATTTTTTGTGCCACACTACCTAAGAAGAATTTTTTCAGCCCTGTACGACCATGTGAACCAATCACAATTAAATCGGCATTGGTTTCTTTGGCAGCATTAAGAATTTCCTGATGGATCATTTGTCCTTCAAGTAAACGAGTTTCAACAGTTAAACCCTCGGCACCAAATTTAGCTTTGGCATCTTCAAGTGTACCTTCAATTGATGCACGAGCACGTTCAATCAGATCGTTAGTCTGTGCCGCAGTAATATATTCGGCTGCAATATAAGGGTCTAAAGCAAGTACTTGCACAACTGTAATTTTACTGCCAAATACTTTGGCAAGTTCTGCTGCTTGCTTCACTGCTGCAAAAGAGGTTTCTGAACCGTCAACTGGGACTAAAATATTTTGATAAGCCATCTGTATTACTCCTTGTTTTCATTACAATCTTTTTTAAAACTGTTTTATTTGAGAGTTGCGACTCAAAACTATTGTTTATACTTTTATACTAACGCTAATTTTGATTTTATAAAACCTAGTATTTTCATAGGGATAAGGCTTTATAAACCGTCGATTCCATAACTTAACTTAGCATGTTTTTTGTCTAAAAAGTATGCGTTGTTGTACTAAAGTCTGGTAAAAATTGTGATAAAAATGAAACGGCTATTGGTAAGAGAAAAGAAGCGGCATTGAAAATAATATGAGTTGTATCAAGGCTGCTCACTTTATTGAATATTTAGATGATTGAATTGAACGGATTCTCTCAAACATTCTTTGAGAAGTATTGTATGAGTGCAACAACATCATCCGTCTGCAATTGTTCCCGCATTTTTAAAATCTGCTTTTCATCTAAGTCGTATAGCTTCAGGGAAAGCAGTTTTTCAATGTCTTGTTCAGGAAAACGATACTTAATCACTTTGGCAGGCACACCGCCTACTACTGCATAAGGTGGCACATCTTTGGTGACCACAGCCCCAGTCGCAACCACAGCACCTTCGCCCAGTGTCACCCCTTGCATAATCATGGCACGACTGCCAATCCAGCAGCCATGACCAATGATGGTATCTCCAGAAGGAACAAAACTACGCGTATCAAAGGGGAAAGCTGAAATCCAGTCGGTACGATGCAGCTGATTCCCACCCATCATAATCACGCATTCAGCCCCAAAACAAACAAAGTTGCCAATATGCAGTTGGTCAATCGGTTTTTCAGGAGTCGACGGCTTGTCATGTAAATAGCGTACGACACAGCGCTCAAAACCTTGATCCCAATAGGCTGAATAATATGAATAATTCCCTTTAATGTGAATATTCGGATTCTTCACAGTCTTTGAGATGAATTCAAATTCACACCAGTGTTTGACAGGGGAGTTAATCAAATGTTCAGACATAAAATACATCACAAAGCATGAGGATGTGCATTATAGCGGATCACATGCCGTTTCCCTATTGGGTAATTTTGATGTGGTTGTTTATGGTATATTCGGATGATCATGTTGTGCTAACGAAAGAAATTCCAAAATAATTTAAACCCGTGTTGGATAAAATTGGGGAAAAGAAAATCGGCAATAGCGGAAATTATGGTCGTCATCAGGATGATCATCACTGAGTTAGTACTGCTGTTAATATACATTGACCATGTGAAGGTAAGCATTATTCCAAGCAAAACAGCACCAATTGCGGAGTAGAAAGCTTGGATGATTCTATTGTCCATTATTTGAGTAGTCGTTTTGAATATATGTTTATATTTATCTTAAAAGGTTTTGTACAAAAAAGCCCCTCAGCGGAGGGGCTTGAATCTCTAATTACATAAAATTAAAGGTATTCAACACTGACAATTTCGTATTCAACTTCGCCATTTGGCGTTTGAATTTTTGCTTCGTCGCCTTCGCTTTTACCTAAAAGACCACGTGCAATTGGCGAATTGACAGAAATCTTATTAATTTTGAAATCAGCTTCGTCATCGCCCACGATCATATAGGTCTTTTGTTCTTCGGTATCTAAGTTTTCGATCGTGACTGTGACCCCAAAAACCACACGACCGTTCTGTTCAAGTTCTTTTACATCGATAACTTGAGCCGCACCCAATTTACCTTCGATGTCTTGAACACGACCTTCACAGAAACCTTGTTGCTCACGCGCAGCATGGTATTCCGCATTTTCTTTCAAATCCCCGTGCTCACGTGCTTCAGCAATTGCCGCAATAATACGTGGACGTTCAATACTTTTTAATTGATGTAATTCTTTCTCTAAGGCTAATTTGCCTTGGGGAGTCATAGGATAACGTTGCATTGTTGTCCCTCAAGTCTGTGAGTGTAAAAAAATATAGGTTTATAAATGAAAAAAGCCCGCCACCGAGAGGTGGCGGGACTTCTCGGTAAACGAATTAACCTACAGGTTGTAAATCTTGCAAACGGTATACATCCATTGGCAATTGAATCGCAAAAGCTTGGCATACAGCATCAGCACCGTTCAAGGTCGTCGTGTTATACACTTTCGCTTGAAGCGCTGAACGACGAATCGAGAACGAATCTTGTTGAGCTTGTTTGCCTTCAGTTGTGTTGATAATGAGGTGAACTTCGCCATTTTTCAAGCGGTCCACGATATTAGGACGGCCTTCAGTGACTTTATTTACACGTTCACACTCAATACCCGCAGCTTTAATGAACTCATAAGTACCGCCAGTTGCAAGTACTTTGAAGCCAAAGCCTACCAGTTGCTTCGCAATACCAACAGCACGAGGCTTGTCAGAATCACGCACAGAGATAAATGCATGCTTCACTTCGCCTTCTGTAGGAAGACCAGGTACGCGTTCATTCGAGCCTAACACAGCTTTGTAGAATGCTTCACCAAATGTTTTACCTACGCCCATTACTTCGCCTGTAGATTTCATCTCAGGGCCAAGAATAGGGTCAACACCCGGGAATTTGTTGAATGGGAACACTGCTTCTTTTACAGAGAAGTGAGTCGGGATAATTTCTTTAGTGAATCCTTGAGATTCTAAAGACTGACCCGCCATACAACGTGCAGCGACTTTCGCTAAAGACTCACCGATACATTTAGATACGAATGGCACCGTACGAGACGCACGTGGATTCACTTCTAGAATGTAAACGTCTTCGCCTTTCACAGCAAACTGAACGTTCATTAAACCAATAACGCCAAGCTCTTTCGCCATCGCAACGGTTTGACGACGCATTTCGTCTTGGATTTCATCAGAAAGCGAGTATGGAGGAATCGAACATGCTGAGTCACCTGAGTGAATCCCTGCTTGTTCAATGTGCTGCATAATACCGCCAATCACAACGTCTTTACCGTCAGATACACAGTCTACATCAACTTCAATCGCATCATCTAAGAAACGGTCAAGTAGAACAGGCGCTTCATTTGATGCTTGAACCGCATCACGTAAGTAGCGTTTAAGCTCTTCGTCGTTGTATACGATTTCCATCGCACGACCACCGAGTACATAAGAAGGACGTACTACAAGTGGGTAGCCTACTTTCGATGCTTCAGCCATACCTTCTTCAGCAGATTTTACGATGCTGTTGTTGGGTTGACGAAGTTGAAGACGTTGAATCATTTGTTGGAAACGTTCACGGTCTTCTGCGCGGTCAATCGCATCTGGTGATGTACCGATAATTGGTGCACCAGCTTCTTCTAAAGCACGTGCCAATTTAAGCGGCGTTTGACCACCGTACTGAACGATAATGCCTTTTGGCTTTTCAGTACGTACGATTTCAAGTACATCTTCCAAAGTGATTGGTTCGAAGTACAAACGATCAGACGTGTCGTAATCGGTTGAAACCGTTTCAGGGTTACAGTTCACCATGATGGTTTCGTAGCCATCTTCACGCATTGCAAGCGCTGCGTGTACACAGCAGTAATCGAATTCGATACCTTGACCAATACGGTTAGGACCGCCGCCGATCACCATGATCTTATCTTTATCAGATGGGTTTGATTCACACTCTTCATCGTAAGTTGAATACATGTATGCAGTGTCAGATTCGAATTCTGCTGCACAGGTATCTACACGTTTGTAAACTGGAGTCACGCCCAAGTTCCAACGGTGCTTACGGAATTGCTTTTGTGAAATACCCATCAAGTTCGCGATGCGAAGGTCAGATAAACCTTTACGTTTGAATGAACGGATGTTGTCTGCGTTTAGATCACCAAAACCTAAAGTTTTGATTTCATTTTCAGTTTTGATGATGTCTTCGATTTGGATCAAGAACCATTTATCGATTTTCGTCGCTTGGAACACATCTTCTAACGTGAAACCATGACGGAATGCATCAGCCACATACCAAATACGCTCCGGACCCGGAACTTTAAGTTCAACCAATATCTTTTCTTTCGCGCCTTCAGTACCTACTGCGATTTTTTCATCAAAACCACATGCACCTACTTCAAGACCACGAAGCGCTTTGTTTACAGATTCTTGGAAGTTACGACCAATCGCCATCACTTCACCGACAGATTTCATCTGAGTGGTGAGCGTTGCGTCTGCTTGTGGGAATTTTTCGAAGTTGAAACGTGGAATTTTTGTTACCACGTAGTCAATTGCAGGTTCGAACGAAGCAGGAGTGGTTCCACCTGTGATGTCATTTTTCAATTCATCAAGGGTATAACCGACAGCCAGTTTCGCTGCGATTTTTGCAATCGGGAAACCTGTTGCTTTCGATGCAAGTGCAGATGAACGCGATACACGCGGGTTCATCTCGATGATGACCATACGGCCAGTATTTGGGCAAATACCGAACTGAACGTTAGAACCACCTGTTTCAACGCCAATTTCGCGAAGAACTGCTAAAGATGCATTACGCATCAATTGGTATTCTTTGTCTGTCAATGTTTGTGCAGGAGCAACAGTGATTGAGTCACCTGTGTGCACGCCCATTGGGTCAAAGTTTTCGATCGCACAAACGATAATACAGTTGTCGTTTTTGTCACGAACAACTTCCATCTCGTATTCTTTCCAACCAATTAAAGATTCATCAATCAATAACTGTTTGGTTGGAGAAAGATCGAAACCGCGTTCACAGATTTCAAGGAATTCTTCTTTGTTATAAGCGATACCGCCACCTGAACCACCCATGGTGAATGATGGACGGATAATTACAGGGAAGCCGAAGCGTGCTTGAATCGCTAACGCTTCTTCCATGTTTTCAGCAATTGCAGCTTTTGGACATTCAAGACCAATTTTACGCATTGCCTCATCAAACAGTTTACGGTCTTCAGCTTTTTCAATCGCTTCTTTACTCGCACCGATCAATTCAACATTGTATTTTTCTAAAATACCGTTGGCATCAAGTGCAAGCGCACAGTTCAGGGCTGTTTGACCCCCCATTGTTGGAAGGACAGCATCTGGACGCTCTTTTTCAATGATTTGTGCAACAGTCTGCCAGGTGATTGGCTCGATATAAGTTGCATCTGCCATAGCAGGGTCGGTCATAATGGTTGCTGGGTTAGAGTTTACCAAAATAACACGGTAGCCTTCTTCACGAAGAGCCTTACACGCTTGCGCACCTGAGTAGTCAAACTCACATGCCTGTCCGATGACAATCGGACCTGCACCAATAATTAAGATACTTTTAATGTCTGTACGTTTAGCCATGATCGCTTCCTTAATTACTTCTTAGATGCTTCGATAAGTTCGATGAAATGATCGAACAATGGTGCGCAGTCATGCGGACCAGGGCTTGCTTCAGGGTGACCTTGGAAGCTGAACGCTGGTTTGTCTGTACGATGAATCCCTTGAAGAGTTTGATCGAACAAAGACTTGTGCGTAGCTTTCAAGTTTGCAGGAAGTGTTTCTGCATCCACTGCGAAGCCGTGGTTTTGCGAAGTAATCATCACTATGCCAGTTTCCATGTTTTGAACAGGGTGGTTAGCACCGTGGTGGCCATGAGGCATTTTCACCGTTTTTGCACCTGAGGCAAGTGCAAGAATTTGGTGACCCAAGCAAATACCAAAGACAGGTAGGTTGCGAGCGTCTTCTACAATTGTTTTTACAGCTTCAATTGCGTAGTCACATGCAGCTGGATCGCCAGGGCCATTCGATAAGAACACGCCATCCGGATTCAATGCAAGCACGTCAGCAGCAGGAGTTTGTGCAGGCACGACAGTGAGTTTACAACCGCGGTCTGCAAGCATACGTAAGATGTTGGTTTTGACACCGTAGTCGTATGCAACAACATGGAATTTAAGTTCAGGTTGTGTGAAGCCTTTGCCTAATACCCAAGAACCTTCTGTCCATTCGAAACCAGTCGGGTCACAGCATTCTTTAGCTAGGTCTAAACCATTTAAACCACCGAAAGCACGTGCTTTTTCTAAAGCTTGCTCTTCAGTAATATTTTCACCAGCAAGGATGCAACCATTTTGCGCACCTTTATCACGCAAAATACGGGTTAATTTACGCGTATCAATATCTGCAATTGCGACAACATTATGTTCTTTTAAGTATTCGCCTAAAGATTGCGTTGATCGGAAGTTGCTATGCAATAAAGGCAGGTCACGAATGATCAATCCGTTGGCCCATACTTTATGAATTCGACCTGACTCAGCGTCTTCATCATTACAACCTGTGTTACCGATATGAGGGTAAGTTAAAGTCACAAGTTGTTGTGCATAACTCGGGTCAGTCAAAATTTCTTGATAGCCAGTCATGGCAGTGTTGAAAACGACTTCACCAGTCGTACTACCCGATGCACCAATAGACGTTCCTTTAAAGATCGTACCATCGGCAAGGGCTAAAATTGCTGGGGTGCTCAAACCAAAGCTCCTGAAATTTAGGCTGTAAAAAAGCGAGTAGACGAAAAAAAAGGAAGGCTATCTAAAAACCTACCCTCCCTATGTCTGCTCGCTTGAACTTAACATGGCACTATACGCAACTTTACTTATAAAGTCCATGCCAATAAGATGGAATTAACAAGATAAAGGACTTTTATTTTGTAAGGAAAGCAGTTTTTAAGTTTTAAAAAGAAAAATGTAACAACAAATAATTGTCTAACAAATCAGAATCTAAATTTTATCAAATCACGCTAAGCTGTCGCTGTGTATATAACAACAGGAATAAAATCATGACTGAACAAGAAAAAGTGACTAAACCAAAGCCAGCGTTGAAAGAAGTCGTTGCAGAAAGCACTGAAAAGCTTGAGCAAGTGGCGAAAGAAGCAACAGAGCAGGTCACTGAAGCCGTAGTTGAAAGTAAAGAAAAGCTTGAGGCAGAAGCGAAACATCTCAACGCCAGTGTGCAAGATCAAATTCGTCAGTTGAAAGAAGATGTATTGCAGCGTATCGACAGTTTGAAATCACAATTAAATCTGTCTCAAAAAGATTTAACCGAGCTTAAAGATTTTGTGAAAACTGAAGTCAATGCTGTGATTGATGATTTGAGCAAATTTGGTAAAGAGTTAAAAGATGATGTGAGTCAGATTTCTGTCAAGCATAAAGATCAACTCACTGAAACTTTTAAACGTTCTAAAGAGCATACGCTTGAAGCTTGGAATAAAGTATCAAGTAAAGAAATCTCTTGAGCTTGTTAGTAAGTAAAAACCTTTAAGCTTCACCTCTCCTTGTAAAAGGAGAGGAGTCGAATTGCTTTAGAGCTGATGTAGCCAATCACGCTTGTTGTGGAAGTCTGCATTTGGACTGCTATGCTGCATGGCGTAGAACTGTTCACCTTGAGTAGTTTTTAGCACAGCCGTTAAACCAATAAATAAGTCAGACCATTTCAACTTATGTTTCAGTATAAATTCGGTTAAATCTAAACTGACATTCAGTCCATAGTGCGTGCGCTTAAGTTGATTTAACTCAATATCATACGCAGCATGTGGTGGCATATCTTCAGGATAGCGATATTCTTCAAATTGATAAACTTGCCAGGCTTGAGACGGCGACAAATTGATTTCACGATAAAAATCTTCGTCTTTCACGCCAATAAAAATCTCAAAGCAGGTGCTTTCCCAAAGAAAATCCTGACGTGGGTGAGCGGAAACCAATGCAGGCCACTCAATCCACTGATTCGGGTCACGAATCCAAAAGCCAACATTTAGAGTAAAAGGGCTGACTTGTTCAATCGCGCCGACCACTGAAATCGCTTGAAAGCGGCGATCAAATGCACTGAGCTCGTAGCTTGCCATAAATTGAAATTACTTAGATAAATGTGCGTGGCGAACAAGGTTCGAAAGTTTTGGATTTTGTTGCTTTGCTTTTTTATAAAGCAGGGCAATTTTACCAATTGTCTGTACAACTTCAGCACCTGTCACTTCCGAGATTTCAGCAATAGCCGCTACACGTGCTTCACGATCTTCACCAGCAATCTTAACTTTGATAAGTTCGTGATCATTTAATGCACGAGTAGTTTCCTCAACGACATTTTCAGTCAAACCTTGACCACCAATCATTACTACAGGATTAAGTGCATGACCAATTTGACGTAAACGCTTGCGTTCCTGAATAGATAGAGCCGCCATGAAAGATAACCTAATTTTAAAAACGACCTAGTATAGCAAAATTGAGTTAAAGCGGTTGAAATAATCGATCTTGTTGATTGAAAAAAACAGCAGGATAAAGTCGATTTAGATACAGATGTATACTGCAAGCACTTGGTTTTTCACGTACAATAAAAAATTAGAAGTTTTTATACGCATAGAGAGTTATGGCAACACGCATTACCAACCAAAAATTATCCCAAAGTAGTCGTGCGTGGATGAGAGAACATCTTGATGATCCTTTCGTGAAAAAAGCGCAAAAGGAAGGTTATCGAGCACGTGCTGCTTATAAGTTGTTGGAAATTCAAGAAAAATATAAAATTATTAAGCCCGGTATGACCGTGGTGGATTTGGGAGCTGCTCCAGGGAGTTGGTCTCAAATCGCAGGAAAACTGGTCGGTGACAAAGGTTTAGTCATTGCATCTGATATTTTAGAAATGGATGCTTTACCAGATGTGACTTTTTTACAAGGCGACTTTCGTGAGGAAGAAGTCTTCGAAAAATTGTTAAATATTTTAAATGGGCGCGTTGTTGACGTTGTAATTTCAGATATGGCCCCCAATACATCAGGTAATAAGGCTGTAGATCAACCTCGTCAAATTTACCTTTGTGAACTTGCACTTGATTTTGCCAATAAAGTTTTAGGACCGAAAGGGCAGTTTGTGGTGAAAGTTTTCCAAGGCACTGGATTTGACGAATTCCGTAAACAAGTGGTCGATAGTTTTGACGTGCTGAAGACGGCTAAGCCGGCTGCATCACGTGCTCGTTCGAAAGAAGTTTTTTTAATCGGCCAAGGGCGCAAGAAGGCTTTGAAGTAAAGTTTACTTGCCAACTCGTTAAAAATTGTGCATTTTGTACTTTTTTACATTATTGAACAGCTGGGTTTACAGCTTACATTATTAAGGTCACCCATCCTTGGGCATGATCAAATTAGATTGATATGGGAATAAAGCTTTGAGCGATCTCTTCAAGAATGCCGTGTTGTGGCTCATTATACTGGGTGTGCTGATTTTAATTTTCAGCAACATCAGTGACCGTGATAAGCCAACTGCAATGAACTATTCAGAGTTCGTTACAGCGGTGAATGCTGGTCAAATTAAGCAAGTCACAATTGATGGTGAAAGAATTAGTGGCACTAAATCAAATGGATCTGAATTTGAAAGTATCCGTCCAGCGGTGCAAGATCCTGAATTGATGCCTAGCCTGATTAAAAACAATGTTGTCGTTGAAGGAACTGCACCACAACGTCAAGGTTTGTTGATGCAACTTCTGATTGCAAGCTTCCCTGTACTTTTAATCATTTTGTTATTCATGTTCTTTATGCGCAACATGGGTGGCGGAGCAGGTGGTAAAAACGGCCCGATGAGTTTTGGTAAGTCAAAAGCGAAAATGCTTTCTGAAGACCAAATTAAAATTACATTTACTGATGTAGCGGGCTGTGATGAAGCAAAGCAAGAAGTAGTTGAAATTGTAGACTTCTTGAAAGATCCTGCGAAGTTTAAACGTCTAGGTGCAACTATTCCGAAAGGCGTTTTGATGGTGGGTCCACCAGGTACAGGTAAAACTTTGCTCGCAAAAGCCATTGCGGGTGAAGCGAAAGTTCCTTTCTTTAGTATTTCTGGTTCTGACTTCGTTGAGATGTTTGTGGGTGTTGGTGCATCACGTGTCCGTGATATGTTCGAACAAGCTAAACGTCATGCGCCATGTATCATTTTCATTGATGAGATTGATGCGGTAGGTCGCCATCGTGGTTCGGGTACAGGTGGTGGTCACGATGAGCGTGAGCAAACCTTAAACCAGATGCTGGTAGAAATGGATGGTTTTGAAGGTAATGAAGGTATTATCGTCATTGCTGCAACCAACCGTGCAGATGTATTGGATAAAGCATTGCTACGACCAGGTCGTTTTGACCGCCAAGTCATGGTGGGTCTTCCAGACATTAAAGGTCGTGAGCAAATTTTAAATGTTCACTTGAAGAAATTGCCGTCGGTGACTGGTGTAGATCTGAAAGTTCTTGCACGTGGTACGCCTGGTTTCTCCGGTGCACAATTGGCAAACTTGGTAAATGAAGCTGCATTGTTTGCTGCTCGCCGTAATAAAAACACGGTTGATATGCATGACTTTGAAGATGCGAAAGACAAAATTTACATGGGACCAGAGCGTAAATCGATGGTTCTACGTGAAGAAGAGCGTCGTGCAACGGCTTACCATGAAGCAGGTCATGCCATTGTTGCAGAAATTTTGCCAGGCACAGACCCTGTACATAAAGTTACAATCATGCCACGAGGTTGGGCATTGGGTGTAACTTGGCAGTTGCCTGAACAAGATCAAATTAGCCACTATAAAGACAAGATGTTGAATGAACTTTCAATTTTGTTTGGTGGTCGTATTGCAGAAGAAATCTTTATTAATCAACAGTCAACTGGTGCTTCGAATGACTTCGAGCGTGCAACCAAAATGGCACGTGCGATGGTGACCAAATATGGTATGTCGGACAGATTGGGTGTAATGGTTTATGAAGATGAAAACCAAAATGGTTTCTTCGGTAATGTTGGTAGCCGTACCATTTCTGAAGCTACACAGCAAAAAGTAGATGAAGAAGTACGTCGTATTTTGGATGAGCAGTACCGTGTGGCACGTGAAGTCTTAGAAAATAACAAAGATATTGCACATGCCATGGTAAAAGCTTTGATGGAATGGGAAACGATTGATCGTGATCAGATCCGTGACATTATGGAAGGTCGCGAGCCACAACCACCTAAAGTGTATGTGGCTGAGAATCCTGTGATTGATGTGACACCAGCCAATGGTCCATCTACTCCACCACCATTACCAGCAAGTTAAGTTTAAACGTCAATGAAAAGAGTCTCTACATGAGGCTCTTTTTTTGTGCTGATGCTTTTAAGGTGATGTTTGGGTTAAAAATTTTTCAGCCAGAGAGAGCATTGAATTGCTACACTAATAGCACTTGTTTCAGGAGTGTTTTCATGCAAATTATGCCCTTACCCAATCGAGTTTTAGTATGTGGTCGTTTAAGTTTAGATTTGTCACAACCACATGTAATGGGGATTTTGAATGTTACGCCTGATTCTTTTAGTGATGGTGGATTACATAACACCAAGGATGCGGCTGTTGCGCGTGCATTACAGATGGTCATTGAGGGTGCAACTGTAATTGATGTTGGTGGGGAATCTACGCGACCAGGAGCATCTGTGGTTGAGATCGGGGAAGAAATTCGACGAGTGATTCCTGTGGTGGAAGCACTTGCACAGCATGATGTGATTATTTCAATTGATACTTCTGAACCAGAGGTGATACGTGCAGCTGTGGCGGCAGGAGCACATATTTGGAATGATGTCCGTGCATTAACTCGACCACAAGCCCTTCAAACTGCTGCTGAACTCGATATACCCATTATTATTATGCACATGCGTGGTGAGCCAACTACGATGAATAATCTGGATCAATACCAAGATGTCACGGAAGATGTGATAGCTGAATTGCAGCAACGAGTTGATGATGCATTGGTTGCTGGGGTTAAGCCAGAATATATTCTGATTGATCCGGGTTTTGGTTTTGCTAAAAATGCCCAGCAAAACCTTAAACTGCTCAAAGAGTTTTGGAAGTTGAATGCAATGGGGTATCCAATTCTATCGGCATTGTCACGTAAGCGTTTTATTGGTGAAGCATTAGGAGGAGCTGACGCAGGGCAGCGAGCAGTAGGTTCAGTTGCTGCACATTTACTGAGTATTCAGCAAGGGGCATGTATGGTACGTGCACATGATGTTAAAGCAATGTCCGATGCGATTAAAGTCTGGCAAGCCATGCAGCAGGCTTAGCTATTGATTGAGTTCTTTAAGGGAATAAAGAGATTGTCCATTTTGTTTTTCTGATTATTACGCAGTACATGTGCTGTAAAGATATACAAAAATTTATTGAATGTTTGAAATTAAAATAACACGGGAATGATTATGATTGTGAAACCTAAATCTCTAGTTGTGAGCATGAGTGGTTTATTGTTGGTGGCTTGTGGGCAAATGCCTGGTCAACAGATGTCTATGAGCAAAATGGCAGCTGTGGAAGTGGGGATGCCGGCACCATCAATGGTAAATGCTTATGAAAGTATGCCCCAACCTATTGAGAATACTGAAAATTATCAAAAAATTGAGACGAATCCAGTGCATGCCGTTGCACAACAGCCCATCTCGACTTTTAGTGTTGATGTGGACACGGGCAGTTATAGTAATGTCAGGCGTTTTCTGACACATGAAGGGCAGTTGCCACCTGTGGACGCGGTTCGAATTGAAGAAATGCTGAACTACTTTAACTATCACTACCCAAATCCAACGGGTCAGCACCCATTTTCTGTGAATACGGAGGTGGTGAATTCACCGTGGCAGCAGAATGCCAAAATTATCAAAATTGGTATTAAAGCTAAAGATTTGGAAATAAAGCAATTACCACCCGCCAATCTGGTATTTTTGGTGGATGTTTCGGGCAGTATGGATGAGGACAATAAACTGCCTTTGGTCAAAAAGACTTTAACATTACTCACTGAGCAATTGCGCCCACAAGATAAAGTTACCATTGTGACGTATGCCAGTGGTGAAGATTTGGCATTGGCACCGACTTCTGGTGCAGACAAGGATAAAATTTTAAAAGTCATTCACCAATTAAAAGCAGGTGGGGCAACTTCAGGAGAGCGGGCAATTCAATTGGCCTATGAACAAGCACAAAAATCTTATGTTCAGGGGGGCATTAACCGTATTTTGATTGCAACGGATGGTGATTTTAATGTAGGAATTACCAATTTTGAAACCTTAAAAGGGATGATTGCTGAGAAACGAAAGTCAGGGATTTCTTTCTCTACATTCGGTTTTGGAACGGGTAATTATGATGAACAGTTGATGGAACAATTGGCTGATGCAGGCGATGGTAACTATAGTTATATCGACAATGAGCGTGAAGCAAAAAAAGTATTGCAGCGACAACTGAGTTCGACATTAGCAACGGTTGCTCAAGATGTAAAAATCCAAGTGGAATTTAATCCATCTACAGTTAAAGAATACCGTTTAATTGGCTATGAGAATCGTGTATTAAACAATGAAGATTTTAATAATGATCGTGTCGATGCGGGAGATATTGGTGCGGGACATACTGTCACAGCCTTATATGAAATTATTCCTGTAGGGCAGAAAGGTTGGTTGAATGAATCACGTTATCAAGCGCCAATCAATTCATCTAAAGCCAATAAACAAGAATATGCTTATGTGAACGTCCGTTATAAACAACCAAAACAAAGTCAAAGTGTTTTATTGAGTCAACCTGTCCCAGCACGCAGTCTAGCATTGGCACAATCGTCTTCAGATACTCGCTTTGCTATTGCGGTTGCATCCTACGCACAGCAGTTACGTGGTGGGCAATATAATGCCAATATGAAGTGGGATGATATTTTTAAATTGGCCCAAAGTGCAGCTCAACCAGATGAATTTGGCTTGCGTGCAGAATTTTTAGATTTGGTGAAAACAGCGAAAAGCTTAAGTGCCGAGCCTGTAAAACTCTAAGAATTCACGTTATTTTTATATTTAGATAAATGGGCAGGATTTATACTGCCCATTTTTTATTTGGTAAATGTTCATCTTTGTGCTATATAGGCTCGCGTTTATAAGTAGTTTTGAGTTGCTGTATGTTTGCAGATTTACTTCTCCCAATGTTTGACGATGATTATTACCCAGATGTATTGGTGGCTGAAGTACAACAGTACATTGTGCAATTTGCGAAGAAAGTCGCGAAGGTCAAAGAGAGCACAGCAGAAATTTATCGTTTTGCTAATGAAACAGTGGTGGCAATTAATGCAATGAAACCACAGTTTGAAGATTTGGATTCATCTTTGGATGATACCGCTGCGGATTATATTGCGGAAGCGATGATGATGGTGGTGCAAGAGCATGGCCATTTCGATGTAGAAATGGAAGAGTTGATTGTAAATCGAGAGTGGTAACACTCTCTTTTTTTATTTATTTTAGACATAAAAAAAACCAGCATTCGCTGGATTCTTTATTGCACCATTTTAAGAAGTATTAAAATGGTGCCCGGGGCCGGACTCGAACCGGCACGCTTTGAGGGCGGGGGATTTTAAATCCCCTGTGTCTACCTATTTCACCACCCGGGCATGAGCGCAATAATAGAGTACGAATTTATTCTTTGCAAGACTATTTCTTTGTGTTTGCTTTATTTTCAGACAATTCAGGTGTTTGTGATTAAAAAATCACAATTTCAACATGAATCTGGTTTTTATTGTCATCATCTGGTCATGTAATTGAGATCATTATTAAATATTTATTGTCTATTTTTAACTCACGTTTGTAGTGGATTAAAAAAATGACAAAAACTGTAACGCGCCGTGAACTCATTCAAAAAACTTTAGCAGGTTTGGGTGCTGTATCTTTACCTATTACACTCACTGCTTGTGGTGATGACTCGGATAATTCTTTAGGTTCGAGCGAGAATGTTCAATTTGAGCATGGGGTTGCCAGTGGTGACCCTTTACAAGACCGAGTGATTATTTGGACACGTGTCACACCTAGTGATGTGCAAGCTCGCTTAGAAATTGTTTGGGAAGTTGCTCTAGATGTGCAATTTACTCAAATTAAAACCTCAGGTAAAGTGCAAACAAGCCCAGCACAAGACTTTACCGTAAAAGTAGATGTTACTGGCTTACAGGCACAGCAGCGTTATTTCTATCGCTTCCGCTTTGGGCAAAAAGTTTCACCGATTGGGCAAACCAAAACCTTGCCGTCGCAAACCAATCAGGTGAAATTAGCCGTCTGTTCTTGTTCAAACTATCCTGCGGGCTATTTTTATGTCTATCGTGAAATGGCTAAACAAGATGTTGATGTGGTGCTGCATCTTGGAGACTATATTTATGAATACGGTCAAAATGGTTATGCGACTGAAGATTCGGAAAAGTTAGGACGCTTATTGGCAGCTGATAATCAGCAAGAAATATTGAGCTTGGAAGATTATCGCAAACGTTATGCTTTGTATCGTCAAGATGCTGATTTACAAGCGTTGCATCAGCGACATCCTTTTATTGTGATTTGGGATGACCATGAGCTTGCCAATGATACATGGCAAAATGGCGCGGAAAACCATACTGAGATGACAGCTCAGGCACAAAATGAAGGTAAGTTCTCAGAGCGTAAATTGGCAGCCTTGCAAGCTTATTTTGAGTGGATGCCTATTCGCCCTGTTTCAGAGGATGATCATTTACATATCTATCGTCAGTTTGATTTTGGTTCATTGGTACAGCTCACCATGTTGGACACTCGAATTATTGCACGTGATCAGCAATTGGATTATGCCAATTATATGACGGCTCAGGGCTTAAATACGGTGCAGTTTCAGCAAGATTTGTTGGCACAAGACCGAACCTTACTTGGCTATGAACAACGTGATTGGTTGTTACAAAAAATGATGCAAAGCAATGCAAAGTGGAATGTGTTGGGGCAGCAAATTCTAATGTCAAAAATGTTTATTCCTGCCGAGTTGTTATTATCTTTGGCAGAAATTAGCAGTGGCTCTGTCAGTGCTGAAACACTCACAAAAATGAATACTCAAATTACAGAGTTGGTGACAATTAATTTGCGCTTAGAAGCAGCTGATCCTACATTGACAGATTTGGAAAAGGCGCGGGTAAATACGCTAGCACCCTATAATTTGGATGCATGGGATGGCTATTATTATGAGCGAGAAGTGTTGTATGCAACGCTCAAGGCATTGAATAAGAAAGTAGTGGTCTTGGCTGGGGATACGCATAATGCATGGTATTCTGAGTTGCTGAGCAAGGATCAAGACGTGGTTGGTGTCGAATTGGCGACGAGCTCTGTGTCTTCGCCTGGTTTGGAAAAATATTTGAATATTCCTTTGGTGCAATTGCAGCAATTTGAATATGCCTTTCAAACACTCATTAACGATTTAGCTTATTGTAATTTGAATCAGCGCGGCTATCTGTTGGTGAGTTTTACTGAGCAGAACATGCAAGCTGATTGGATCTTTGTTGATAGTATCAAGGAAAAAAATTATGTGGTCGATGAAACCAGAGGATATCAATTGATATTCAATTCACAGCTACAAGTGTTGGAATCCTTACCACAATCAGCATAACTGCAATAAAATAAAAAACTGGGAAAGTCCCAGTTTTTTATTACATCAAGCTATCCAGATAATTTTCTAAATCTTGATGTTTATGTGTTTGGCAAAGTTGTTGTTCCATATGCATAGATTTTAAATGCAAAGCATGAAAGTGCTGTAATTGTTTAGTTTTTTGCTGATATTTTTCAGTATCTTTTCCAGTGAATTTTAGTTGAAATTTTAGTTTAAGCGTCTGTTTATAACTCCAGAAGTTAAAACGTCTTAATTCTTGCAGGTAATACAATCCAACATGAGTTGCGCTATTACGAAAAAGATTTTCTTTATAAAATTTCACAAAGCCAAAACCCATAGCAAAGAAAAACAGTACAATTTGCAAAAAAGTACTTTCAATAAATGCGATATTAATTGCTTGTAGAATAATTAATGCTGCAATTTTAATCGGTGCATGTTGTTGCTGTTCATAACAGGAGCTTGAGCTGTGTTTCATTTGTTTGAGTACAATCGGAACATACAGCATAAATAACAACATAAAGCACAATACAGCAAAGCCATGCGCTTGAAAGGTGGTAAAGCGAGGAAAATATATTTCGAAATAATGTCCTAAGCTGAAGGACAGGGAAACAAAAATCATAATGGCTAAGATCCAAGGAATAAATTCTTTGATTTCATCCATTAAACCTTTGGTTTTGAGCATGCCGTAAAATACAAAGTTACGTTTAAATGCTGCGGGATACTGCATTTGTAACGGCTTTAAAAAAAGTGCTGCCTGCTTATCACTGACCATAAAAATGCGTACTTGAAAGTTACGGCATTATAAATCAGAAATACACTTTTTGTTTAAATGATCTTAAAATCGATTAGAAGAGTATAAAATTTGATTGTGAAATAGAATCGTGACATAACCTTGCCTGTAGATAGCATATTTAAAAACTGAGATCAGTTGAAGGTTTTATGAAAACTACCGCTATGCCATTACATAATTTATATAAATTTTAAGAGTTGCTTTTTTTGTTTTGTTTGTTATTTCGTGGCTATCAGATATGGGTAGATTGCTTCTAAGCCTTGAGCTATTATTTTTGCAGGAACTCCTTGGCAATCAAGATATGGTAAAAGGCTGTAGTTTTGAAGATGTAATATAACTCCCCAAGCAGACTATCCTCAAAGAAATGGAAAATGGAAATTTGCACTTATCTATTTCCATAACTCATCCGAAGCAATTGCTACCTTTTGTTCGTTATTGGATTCCCTATGTGCAAATTATTGAGCCAAGCAGTTTAAAAGAAGATCTCTTTCAGGAATTGAAAACTTATATGCAGCAATCTTTGATCACTTAACGAAATAATTAATTTAAAAAATCAGAGCTTTGTAGTTTATCTAATTTTAATTTGAAGGCTTTGCTGAAGGGGTTAAGCACAAGGGGTATATTTTAGACATAAAAAAACCAGCTTTCGCTGGGTTCTTTATTGCACCATTTTAAGAAGTATTAAAATGGTGCCCGGGGCCGGACTCGAACCGGCACGCTTTGAGGGCGGGGGATTTTAAATCCCCTGTGTCTACCTATTTCACCACCCGGGCGTTTTAACAAGATTGGAGGCGGAGGTCGGAATCGAACCGGCGTACACGGAGTTGCAGTCCGCTGCATGACCACTCTGCCACCCCGCCATGTCTTGTTGATGCACATATTAGCAACCTTTAAAAAAATTACAATACTTTAAATAGCGCATATGAACATAAAATCAGCATGTAGAATAAAATTGCCTAAATAATCATGTATTATTTGCAAAATTGATTCATATCTACCTTGGAGATGTGCTGTGGCATTAGTTTTAGATGGTCGTACGTTGGCGAAACAAATTGAAACTGACTTGTTAACCCGTGTTGAAGCGTTGAAAGCAAAATCAGGTCGTACCCCAATTTTGGCAACGATTTTGGTCGGTGACGATGGTGCATCAGCGACTTATGTACGTATGAAGGGAAATGCCTGCCGTCGTGTAGGTATGGATTCATTAAAAGTTGAGCTTCCAAAGGAAACTACGACTGAACAATTATTGGCTGAAATTGAAAAATTAAATGCGAATCCTGATGTTCATGGGATTTTGTTGCAGCATCCAGTGCCTGAGCAAATTGATGAGCGTGCATGTTTTGATGCAATCTCTCTTGCTAAAGATGTGGATGGCGTGACTTGCCTTGGCTTTGGTCGTATGGCGATGGGCGAAGCGGCATATGGTTCTGCAACCCCAGCAGGCATTATGACGATTCTGAAAGAAAACAACATTGAAATTGCAGGTAAGCATGCCGTTGTAGTTGGTCGTTCTGCAATTTTAGGTAAACCAATGGCTGCAATGTTATTGGAAGCAAATGCAACAGTAACGATTTGCCATTCACGTACCCAAAACCTTGCTGAGTTTGTTAAACAAGCCGATATTATTGTGGGTGCGGTAGGTAAAGCTGAGCTGATTCAAAAAGACTGGATTAAGCAAGGCGCTGTTGTGGTTGATGCGGGCTTCCATCCGCGTGATGGCGGTGGTGTAGGTGATATTCAATTGGTAGGGATTGAAGAGATTGCATCTGCTTATACGCCAGTTCCAGGTGGTGTAGGTCCAATGACCATTACCACTTTAATTCGTCAAACAGTTGAAGCGGCAGAGAAAGCATTAGGCTAATACTTTAAGTGCGCTTCTAAAAAGCTGTATAGCATAAAACTATACAGCTTTTTTTATGGGGTAGATTCCATTAAGGAGAATTTTAAGCTTAGTTAAAAAATCCTCTATTTAAGCCGCTTTGAGTGATTGTGGAGGTTTACTAAGCGGATTATTACTTTTCAGTCATACGTAGCTAGATTATGATCGCCTGATCTGTTGATTCTAACGACAGCGATGATAGTATTTAAATTCCTGTTTCTATACGATTCGTTGTTTCTGGACGATGTATATTTTGCATGGCGTTAAAGGTTTATAAATTTAATGAGCTGTACTTTTCAAATGGCGAAAGCACCACAACATTTATTGGATGCATTGCATGAGGTCATTCCTCAGGCGGAGCTATTGGCGCAACAGTTGCCAGAAACTCCTATTTCTTTGTGGCTTATTCCACCTGTCTTTCCAACAGATCGTCTAGATGATGAGGTGATTCGTCGTATTTGGAGTGAAACCCCATACTGGATTTTTTGCTGGGCTTCGGGATTAGCAATGGTACAGTGGTTATTGGCAGAGCCTCATCACGTGAAAGATAAAGTGGTTTTGGATTTTGGGGCTGGTTCGGGTGTGGTCGCGATTGCAGCCAAAATGGCGGGTGCGAAACGCGTGATTTGTTGTGATATTGATTCCATTAGCTTGGCTGCCTGTAAAGAAAATGCAGCGCTAAATCAGGTCGAATTGGAATATTTAGATGATTTATACCAAGCTGAACAAGTCGATGTACTGTTGGCAGCAGATGTGTTGTATGACCAATGCAACCGTTTTTTCTTAGATGAATTCTTAAAATTTGCACCCGAAGTTTGGGTGGCAGACAGTCGGGTGAAAAATTTTAGTCATCCCCAATATATGAAAATTGATGAACGTAGTGCCACAACTTGGCCGGATTTGGATGAAGCAAAAGAGTTTCGCAATGTGAGCTTTTATAAGACGCTATAACGCATAGCGCCTTATTGGAGGGGATTTTACGAGCAGCTATAACGTACAATACGTAAGGTGCTTGGGCGTGCTTCTAAAGCCTGACGCGTTGCGTAGTCTTGGCCATTGTGTAAGTCAGGCGTGTTGCTTAGACCGATAGACGTGCGTGAGTTGCCAATTTGGCGACCATAACTATCGGATGTTATCGCAGCGGGGTTAGCAACTTCATTCACGCTGAGAATTTGCAGTTTAAAGGTTTTATTTGTACCTAAAACCTTTTGGCAAGTGCGTTGTAGTTTTTTGGCATCCAGATCCTGATTTTGACGACCAGCTAAAGTATAAGCGAGGGTTGCTGAGTCCGCTGTTTGGCTTTCTACACGGTAACCAACTTGACCATTATACTGTTGGGGAGTGCTTTGGCATGCTGCAAGACCTAAAGCGATAAAACCGAGCCCTAAAAATTGAAACGTTTTTTTCATGGTGAAAGTTCCGTGTTTTATTCTTGGGCACAGTATGACATAAGCCCGTGAAAATAACGATGTGATTCAAAGTAAAACGACCCACCTGTAACAAAATAAAGCTAGGTCGTCAGTGCTTATTTTAAGCGTTTAATGGTCTGTGATCAGACTATGTTTTTTAGTGTCCTTCATGAAGACGTAGGTGATGAGTGAGAGGCCAATCATGAAAGTAATATAGTAGAAGAAGTAACTTTCATGTCCTGCATTTTTAAAGCTCAAAGCCACCAATTCTGCTGTACCGCCAAAAATGGTGTTGGCAATCGCATAAGGCAGTGCAACCCCTAAGGCACGGATGTGTGGTGGAAATAATTCTGCTTTTACGACCGCGTTAATTGCAGTATATCCAGTAACAATAACCATCCCGCTCATACAGAGCCAGAATGCAGTGGTTGCATCAGTGGTCGTTCCTAGACGATTGAAAATCGGCACGGTAAACAGAACCCCACAAATACCGAAAGCGATCATAATTGGTTTACGCCCAATTTTATCTGACAAGGCGCCTACCGCAGGTTGAATCAGCATAAAAATAAAGATGGCTGCTGTGGTAATTTCAGTGGCAGTGCTTTTGTCAAAACCAGAAGTATTCACCAAGTATTTTTGTAGATAAGTGGTAAAGGTATTGAATGCGAGCGTTCCGCCCGCAGTCAGCATAATGACAGTAAAAGCAGCTTTAGGGTGTTTAGTAAATAACTCGATTGCCCCTGATTTTGGGCCACCTTGTTTGGCTTGTTCTTGCGCTTCTTTTGAAGATTGGGTTTCAACCAGTCCACGACGAATCCAAAATACAACAATGGCTAACATGGCACCAATCAGGAAGGGAATACGCCATCCCCAAGCATGTAGTGCTTTTTCGGAAAGCGTATGTTGCAGAATAATCAGTACACACAGGGCGATAAGCTGCCCTGAAATTAAAGTCACATACTGAAAACTAGAGAAAAATCCGCGATGGTTTTTTCCTGCCATTTCGGTGAGGTAAGTCGCACTCGAACCATATTCTCCACCGACACTGAGCCCTTGTAATAGGCGTGCAAACAATAAAATTGCAGGCGCTAACATTCCCGCAGCATCATAGGAAGGGGCGCAGGCAATCATTAGTGAGCCAACACACATCAAAGATACGGATAGGGTTAAACCTGCTTTACGCCCTTTTCGATCTGCATAAATGCCCATAATCCAAGCGCCAATAGGACGCATTAAGAAGCCTAAGGCAAATACGGCTGCTGCTTGTAAAAGCTTGACGGTTTCATTGCCATCTGGGAAGAAAACAGGTGCAAAATAAAGTGTGAAAGCCGCGTAGACATACCAGTCGTACCACTCTACAAGATTACCGGCGGACCCCCCTAAAATAGATTTAAAACGCGTTTTTCGATCAAATGGCGTGTGTGCAATTTGTGGAGATGAGTTTGACACAAGAAATTCCAAAGCTGTGGCAAAACACATTCTTTTAAGTTCTTTCCAGTGGGAGAAAAACTTAAAAACATGTATTTTTTAGGAGAAATAATATGATACTTTTCACATTTATTTATACGCTCTTGAGATGGATTTCGCATTCGACTTTAGTCGCAATAAAGTGTGTGGTAACTGAGGAGTTATTCAAGATCGAATTGGCTAACCGCAATTGATGACACATGTGTAAAGACTTTGCAAAGAACACATTTTACTGCAATGGTTAGACAATAAATGCCTTGCAATTTGGGTTTTCTGTTAGGATTGAGTAGAGAATTATATAAACAAAATAAAAGTTGCTGAAAGCACGCAAAATAAGAGGAGCCTGAATATGGATCAACATCATATATATGACATGGTCGTCATTGGTGGCGGAATCAACGGTGCAGGTATTGCTGCCGATGCCGCAGGGCGTGGGTTATCTGTTTTGTTGTGTGAAAAGGATGATTTGGCTGGCCATACGTCATCTGCCAGCAGTAAATTGATTCATGGCGGGTTACGTTATTTAGAGCATAAAGAGTTTCGTCTGGTACGAGAAGCTTTGGCTGAGCGTGAAGTCCTCATGGCGAAAGCGCCACATCTCATTCGTGCCATGCGCTTTATTATGCCACATCGCCCACATTTACGGCCCGCATGGCTGATTCGAACGGGCTTATTTTTCTATGATCATTTGGGCAAACGTGAAAAATTGGCATCTTCGAATCTGGTTGATTTCGATCCAGAAACCAGTTTATTTAAACCTGAAATCATCAAAGGTTTTGAGTACTCGGATTGCGCTGTGGATGATGCACGTCTTGTCGTTGCGAATGCAATTCAAGCACATGAAAATGGCGCCAGTATACAAACACGCACACGCTGTATTGCTGCGCAGGCAGAGCAAAACATTTGGACGGTACAATTACAAAATACACAAGGGACTTTCGTTGTTCGTACCAAAGTTCTGGTGAATGCCGCAGGGCCATGGGTCACCGAATTTATACAGCAAAATTTAAAAATGCAGGCAGCTTATAGTATTCGATTGATTCAAGGTAGTCATATTATTGTGCCTAAAATTTATGCAGGAGATAAGGCTTTTATTCTGCAAAATGATGATCAGCGGATTGTTTTTGCTATCCCGTATTTAGATGAATACACTTTGATTGGGACTACGGATCAGCGTTATTTGGGCAATCCAGATCAGGTGGAAATTACAGAAAGTGAAATTGATTATTTGTTGCAAGTCATGAATGCACATTTCCAACAACAATTAACGCGCCAAGATATTATTTCAACTTATTCAGGCGTCCGTCCATTGTGCGATGATGAGTCTGATAATCCATCTGCTATGACGCGTGATTATACCTTGGTATTGACTCAACAGCAGCATGCGCCCTTACTTTCAGTGTATGGGGGCAAGCTTACGACTTATCGTAAACTGGCTGAATCTGCCATGCATCAGCTCAAACCATTTTTTAGTAAATTGAAACCTGACTGGACGGCCAAAGCCTTGTTGCCAGGTGCAGAAAACTTCTTTAATGCTGAGCGTCTGGTTAAAGAGCTAGAGCAATATTTACCAGACGTGCCGAAGTCTCTGGTCGAGCGCTGGGTGCATAGCTACGGTTCCCGAGTATGGAGAATGCTTGGAAGTTGTGAACATGTTGCTGCATTAGGACAGGATTTTGGTCATGATTTATATCAGCAGGAAGTGGATTATTTGGTTGCGAATGAATGGGCGGTGAGTAGCGAAGATATTTTAAAGCGCCGTAGCAAACTGTATTTAAAATTTGACCAAGACCAGATTGCTAGATTGGACGAGTATTTGCTTGCTTTACATAAACGTCGTGCACAAGAAATAGCTGCGTAGTCTTAATTTTGAGTAAGTATGGATTATTTTTTAATTATAATCGGCGTTGGATCTTTGATTAAAAAAAGCCGCGTATGCGGCTTTCTAGTCTTTAGATTTCGATACCGCCAAGTTGTTGGCAGTTTACAGGCGTATTCCATTTAACGGCTGTACCCCAAACTACAGGGCGTACAATACGCCAAGGCCAAAAACCAAATCTTTGGCTTGCATTATAGTTAATAACCACATTACCACCGACTTGATGGGCACGCTCGGCGAAGCGAGGGTAGAGCTCTTCTACGCTACCATAAGTCCCTTTCGCAACTTTAATCCGCTTCTTAATCTGAAATTGATTGGAATCGGGTGTACCTTTAATCGCACAAACATGCAGAGTAGGTTGTTCGGTTGTTTCGGTGTTAGCTAGAGCAAGACTAGATAAACCAAACAAACAAGTTGTAAGTGTAAGTGCTTTTAGCATGAATTTCCCCTTTTATGTTTTTGTTAAATTATAAAGTTTATAAAATAGGTAGAAAAAAGACCGCTTACACGGTCTTTTTTCTAAGTTTTATTTTGTACTTAAGCAGATTGCTTAACTGCTTCTAAAAGTTCGTTTTGACGAGCTTTAAGTGCAGCTGGTAAACGCTCACCTAATTGATTGAACAATTCAGTGTGACTTTCAATTTCTTTGATCCATTGCTCTTTGTCTTGAGAGGTAATTAGGTCAAATTGAGCTTGAGTAAAGTCAGAACCAGTCCAGTTTAACTGTTCGTAAGTTGGCACACGACCAATTGGAGTTTCAACTGCATCAGCACGGCCTTCACAACGATCAATAATCCATTCAAGCACACGCATGTTTTGACCGAAACCAGGCCATACGAAGTTGCCTTCAGCATCACGACGGAACCAGTTTACATTGTAGATACCTGGAAGTTTGTTACCCGCAGCTTTCGCTTTTGCTTCAACTTCTGCACCCATTTCTAACCAATGAGAGAAGTAGTCTGCCATGTTGTAGCCCGCGAACGGAAGCATAGCAAATGGATCACGACGAACAATACCTTGTTGACCAACAGCGGCAGCAGTTGTTTCAGAACCCATTGTTGCAGCTTTGTACACGCCATCTACCCAGTCAAATGCTTCTGAGATTAATGGAACTGTGTCCGCACGGCGACCACCGAAGATGAATGCAGAAATTGGAACACCAGCTGGATTTTCCCAGTCAGCGTCAATAGAAGGACATTGACCAGCAGCTACGGTGAAGCGCGCATTTGGATGAGCTGCTTTTTCAGTACCTGTATGAGGTTGGCCTTTCCAGTTAGTAAGGTTTGCAGGCGCTTCTTTAGAAAGACCTTCCCACCAAACTTCGCCGTTGTCAGTTACAGCAACGTTGGTATAGATGACGTCTTTGTGAAGTGTCGCCATACAGTTCGGGTTAGTCTTGGTATTTGTACCAGGCGCAACACCGAAGAAACCAGCTTCAGGGTTAATTGCATATAAGCGACCATCTTCACCTGGTTTAATCCAAGCAATATCGTCACCTACAGTTTCAATTTTCCAGCCTTCGTAGCCAGCTGGTGGAATCAACATTGCAAAGTTTGTTTTACCACAAGCAGAAGGGAATGCCGCTGCGATGTAGTGTTTCTCACCTTGAGGATTAGTCACACCAAGGATAAGCATGTGTTCAGCTAACCAGCCTTGTTCACGACCCATTGCTGATGCAATACGGAGTGCCAAGCATTTTTTACCCAATAATGCATTGCCGCCGTAACCAGAACCGTATGACCAAATTTCACGAGTTTCTGGATAATGAACGATGTATTTTTCAGGGTTGCAAGGCCATGCAACATCTTTTTGTCCTTCTGCAAGTGGTGCACCTACAGTGTGGATACAAGGAATGTACTCGCCATCAGTACCAAGAACGTCATAAACGGCTTTACCCATACGTGCCATTTTAGACATGCTTACAGCAACGTAAGGTGAGTCTGTTAATTCAATACCAATGTGTGCAATGTGGCTGCCCAAAGGACCCATAGAGAAAGGAACAACGTACATTGTACGCCCTTCCATTGCACCTTCAAATAAACCATTTAAACGAGTGCGCATTTCTGCAGGAGCTTCCCAGTTGTTTGTCGCACCAGCATCTTCTTCTTTTTCAGAACAGATATATGTACGACCTTCAACACGTGCAACGTCAGAAGGGTCAGAATTTGCAAGATAAGAACCAGGGTGTTTTTCTTGGTTTAAAGCTTGCATAGTGCCGTTAGCGATCATCAAGTCGATAAGACGTTGATATTCTTCTTCGCTGCCGTCACACCATTCAATCTTTGCTGGTTTGGTTAATTTCGCAATTTCTTCAACCCATGCAATAAGCTTAGGGTGACGAACGAATTCTGGTGCGTTCACTTGGGTCATGGTGAGGCCTATCTTAAAAGTGTACAAATTTTGTACAAAGTCCAATCTAAGTAATCAGGTTACCTAGATGAAAGTAAAAAAAAGTGGCAGTATTAAAGCACAAAACGATGAAAAAAATAAGACACCCGTATCTACTTGTAGATATTGATAATTTGTATTGTGTTTTTGATTTTCTATTATAAATCATTGTGTTGTGATTTATATTTTTAAACTTTATTTGTATTTATTTTGTTTATGGAAATTATTTATTTAAATTATGTTATTTACATACAATGACTTATGTGTATTTTTTTTATGAGAACTATTATTGATTAAATGAATGGTGGTAATTTGAATTTTGCATAAGGGCATTGTTAATTGGTGATAAATTGGACAAAATTAGAGCAAATACTTCATAGAAGTGAATTTGCGGGATGAATTTAAAACCCCTTTCCATTATTTACAATGCACGCTCTGGTTTTCATGCCAGTAATAAAGAAGAAATCTATGAGCAATTGCTGACATATTTTACAGAGCAAGGCTTTGAGATTCAGGTTTTTGAGCTTGGTGAAAAAAAAGATTTTCCTACTCTGATGCAATCTATTATTCAACGTCATCAATCTTCAAATAGTATAGGTGTTATTGTTGCTGCAGGTGGCGATGGTACTTTAAATTCAGTCGCTAAAGCGCTATTAGGCAGTAACATCCCTTTAGGTATTTTACCTTTAGGCACATTTAATTATGTGGCTCGGGTTTTGAATATTCCACTTGAAATTATGCAAGCCGCTGAAGTGATTACTACAGGGCAGATACGCTCCATTCATGTGGCTAAAATTAATGATCAAATTTACTTAAATAATGCCAGTTTGGGGTTATATCCTTTATTCATTCAACGCCGTGAACTCTATAATGCCAAGTTTGGGCGTTTTCCTTTACATGCCTACACTTCGGGTTTAGATGTGTTGATTCGAGATCGTAAAGAGTTGAAGCTAGAGGTGGAAGTGGATGGGAAAATCTACCCTGTAAAAACCCCCTTAATCTTTTTTGGTAATAATCAACTACAGTTAGCGGAAATGAAATTACGTATTGCTAAATGTGCAGAGCAGGGGCAAGTTGCTGGTCTAGTCGTGGCAAAAAGCGATAAATTAACTTTATTTCGAATGTTATTACAGTTGATTCGTGGTGAGCTAGAAAAAGCACCTGATGTTTATAGTTTTGCCGCAGACGATGTCAAAGTCTTTTCACAACGTGAAAAATTAACAGTTGCACTAGATGGTGAAATTGTAGAAATGCGTCCTCCACTGCATATCACCGTACAAAAAAATGCAGTTAACATAATGGTGCCTTATGCTGCTGCATCTGTCTGATCTGCATTTTGGTACTGAGCGACCTGAATGTCTGACTGCGATTCAGCGGTTTTGTCGTGAACAACAGCCCGAACTGGTGGTTGTGAGCGGGGATTTAACCCAACGTGCACGCTATAGAGAATTTTTTCACTGTAAACAATTCCTCGACAGCCTGAATTGCCCTTACTTGGTGGTGCCAGGTAACCATGATATTCCGCTGTACCATATTTGGGATCGTATTTTTAATCCCTTTACGCGCTACCAATTGTTTTTTGGCAATATGGAAATGACCTTGGAAACTGAGCACTTTTATGTGATTGGGGTCAACAGTATCCGCCGTCGTTACCATACGCGCGGGCATATTTCTTTAGAGCAAATTCAGCAGATTGATCAAATATTACAGCGTGCACCAGAGCACAAAATAAAAATTATTGCAGCACATCAGCCTTTTTACGCATCGCCAGAAGATCCGCATGACATTAAAGACTGTCCTGTACTTGGGCGTATGGCATTGGAAGTTTGGAGTAAAAGTGGTTTAAAGGCACTGCTGCATGGTCATTTGCATCAGTCAGCGGTATTCGATTTAAATTATTTATACCATTTAAATGTTGGGCATCCTGTGTTGGATATTCATGCAGGAACAGCAACGTCTTATCGTTTACACCATGCTTTAAGTAATAGTTTTAATGTGATTGATGAACAGGCAGATGTACGACATTATCAATTTAGCCTTCAACATTTAGAGTTTGAATTGGTATAAATTGCTGAATTAATCGACGAATCATTCGTGTTGCCTAAAAAAAATACAAAAAAGATGCTTTTTTTTTAAAGCAGCCCTTGAAGCGTTCTTTTCCATCCCCACAAAAGTGTCATCTAAATTCATTTTGATGATGACCAAAGGAATAAATAAGTCGTCATCAGTCATCTTAATAGACTTAGTCTGATGGAGTTATTTATGAGCAACATTCGTCCATTACATGACCGTGTAGTTATTCGTCGTGTTGAAGAAGAAACGAAAACCGCTGGCGGTATCTTATTGCCAGGTTCTGCAGCAGAAAAGCCAGCACAAGGTGAAATTATTGCAGTAGGTAATGGTCAAATCACGGACAACGGTATTCGCGCTTTAGATGTAAAAGTTGGCGACAAAGTATTGTTCGGTACGTATGCAGGTACAACTGTAAAAGTACAAGGTGAAGAACTTCTTATCATGAAAGAGTCTGACATTTTAGCTGTATTAGAAGGCTAATTCTGTCCTTACTCGTTCAATCTCAGATTAGTAAAGATTAAAAAATTTCGGAGTCTATAAATGTCAGCTAAAGACGTAAAATTTGGTGATTCAGCACGCTCTAAAATGATTGCAGGCGTTAACGTTCTTGCAGATGCTGTAAAAGTAACTTTAGGCCCTAAAGGTCGTAACGTTGTTATCGACCGTTCTTTCGGTGCACCGCACATCACTAAAGATGGTGTAACAGTTGCGAAAGAAATTTCTCTTAAAGATAAATTTGAGAACATGGGCGCTCAATTGGTTCGTGAAGTATCTTCTAAAACCAATGACATCGCAGGTGACGGTACAACAACAGCAACTGTACTTGCTCAAGCAATTTTAAATGAAGGCATCAAGTCTGTAACTGCGGGTATGAACCCAATGGACTTGAAACGTGGTATCGACCTTGCAGTTAAAGCATTGGTTGCTGAAATTAAAGCAACAGCAAAACCTGCTTCTGATACTAAAGCAATTGAACAAGTGGGTTCAATCTCTGCAAACTCTGACGAAACTGTAGGTAAACTCATTGCACAAGCAATGGAACGCGTGGGTAAAGAAGGCGTAATTACTGTTGAAGAAGGTTCAGGCTTTGAAGATGCTTTGGACGTTGTTGAAGGTATGCAGTTTGACCGTGGTTACATCAGCCCGTACTTTGCAAACAAGCAAGATACCTTAACAGCTGAATTAGAAAACCCGTTCATTTTGCTTGTTGACAAAAAAATCAGCAACATCCGTGAATTGATTACTGTACTTGAAGCTGTTGCTAAAACAGGCAAGCCACTTTTAATTATCGCTGAAGATGTTGAAGGTGAAGCGTTAGCAACACTTGTTGTAAACAACATGCGCGGCATTATTAAAGTATGTGCAGTGAAAGCGCCTGGCTTTGGTGACCGCCGTAAAGCAATGCTTCAAGACATCGCAATCTTGACGGGTGCGACTGTTATTTCTGAAGAAGTAGGCATGTCTTTAGAGCAAGCTTCTCTTCAAGATTTAGGTACTGCACACAAAATCACGGTTTCTAAAGAAAACACTGTGATTGTAGATGGTGCTGGTGATGCAGCTCAAATCGCTGAACGCGTTACTCAAATCCGTGCACAAATTGAAGAATCTACGTCGGAATATGACAAAGAAAAACTTCAAGAACGTGTAGCTAAATTGGCTGGCGGTGTTGCAGTGATTAAAATCGGTGCTGCGACTGAAGTTGAAATGAAAGAGAAGAAAGACCGTGTTGACGATGCGCTTCATGCAACGCGTGCTGCGGTTGAAGAAGGCGTGGTCGCTGGTGGTGGTGTTGCACTCGTACGTGCTGCTGCTGCGCTTGATGGCGTAAACGGTGCGAATGACGATCAAAACGTAGGTATCAATATTTTACGTCGTGCAATTGAAGCACCACTTCGTCAAATCGTTGCGAATGCGGGTGATGAGCCTTCAGTTGTGATCAACGCAGTGAAAAATGGTGAAGGTAACTTCGGTTATAACGCTGCTACTTCTGAGTATGGCGACATGCTAGAAATGGGTATTCTTGATCCTGCTAAAGTAACGCGTTCTGCACTTGAACACGCTGCTTCAGTTGCTGGTTTAATGCTCACCACTGAATGCATGATCACTGACATTCCAGAAGACAAACCAGCTATGCCAGATATGGGCGGCATGGGTGGTATGGGCGGCATGATGTAATCTGCACCCCAGATTCACAGATCTAAAAAAATCCCCACTTGATGTGGGGATTTTTTTATTTTTATCGGTTTAATTGAGTTAGAAAAAGATTCTAAAACAATAAAAAAAAATATTAAAAGAGTATCAAGGCAGTCTGATTTTTCAGTGATTGGCAAAACTTGCCGAATCAACAGCAGACAGAACAGAAGATGGTGGTATTTTTAACTGAGCCAGATAAGCATTATCAACTTGCCAGTGATTGTTTAAAGCAACATGATCAGCTTTCACAGCGAGAGGTTAAAATTTGTCAACTATGTGTTGATGGATACAATCTTGAAGCCATTACAGAAGAATGTACGCTGACATTCGGTTAGGTCCGTACCTATAAATGAAGTACATTTTTGCCAAAACGTAGTGTTCAACTCAAGTCGAATTATTTCGCTTATGGGTAGGGATAAGTCTGGATTTTGAACATATTCCTTAAGCGTACTTTAACCCCATAAAATCAGTGTCCAAGTGACAGCAATGATACTTAAAGCAACAAATTGTGCAGCACTGCCCATATCTTTGGCATTTTTAGACAAGGGATGACGTTCTAAAGAAACGCGATCGACAATGGCTTCTAAGGCAGAGTTGAAGAGTTCAACAATAATTGCCAATAGACAGACTGCAATGAGAATGGCTTGTTCGCTACGACTCACGTTAAGAAAAAACGTGACGGGAATTAAAATAAGATTGATATAAATAATTTGTCGAAAAGCGGCTTCATGTTGAAAAGCAGCTTTAAAGCCAGCGATAGAATAGTGGGTTGCGTTAAAAATTCGTTTAAAACCAGTTTTACCTTTAAGGGGAGAATATTCGCTCATGATGGATTGGATCGTTCAAGGTAGAGAAGAGAATAGCCCCGATAGATTAAAGTGGGCTTAAAACATACAAAAATATGTATGTCCAGTTTAGCATGAATTACGCTCAATCAAATGAGCAAAAAGTTGTAACTTGGCTTGGAATAAAGAGATATTCATCCTTTAAGTTCAGCATTATATTCAAGTTGGCATTGGTTTTATGTATTGAAAAACATAGAGCAGACATTGGATTGAAGCTTGATTTGCATGATTGATTAAAAAATTATAGGGTGGAAGGAATGGATCTTCATCATTTCTACATAATTGAATAATAAATCCGTAACTATGTTAATAATGATTGTGTTTTATGGTTGGGTCATTGAATATCAACATAAATTTGCTAGTTTTTCTTCCTCCTTTGAATTCTAATTTTTAAGTGGCGCAAACCTATGTTGTCTAAGTTTTTTATACAACGTCCTATTTTTGCTGGTGTACTTGCAATTATTGTGATGGCTTTGGGGCTTTTTGCCGTTCTGAATTTGCCAGTAGAACGTTATCCCGATATTGCGCCACCACGAATTACTGTGAGTGCAACTTATACAGGTGCATCTGCGGAAACTGTAGAGGAAAGTGTTACGCAAATTTTAGAACAGCAAATCAAAGGGATCGATCATCTTTTATATTTTAGTTCCAGCAGTGATTCTTCTGGACGTAGTCGAATTAGCATCAGTTTTGAAAATGGCACAGACCCCGATACGGCACAGGTACAAGTACAAAATGCAATTAACGGTGTCGTCAGTCGTTTACCAGAAGATGTACAGCGCCAAGGCGTAAATGTCTATAAATCACTGGGGGATACCCATATGGTGATTGGCTTGTATGATGCCTCTGGTCGTAGTGACAATATAGAATTGTCTGATTATATGATGACGCATTTGGAGCAAGACATTGCCCGTATTGACGGTGTCGGTGAAGTTGATGTATTTGGCTCACAATATGCCATGCGTATCTGGCTGAATCCGAGCCAACTTAAGCAATATAGTTTAATGCCATCCGATATTCGTAGCGCAATTGAAGCACAGAATACCCAAGTGGCAGCGGGCGGCATTGGCGATTTACCCACAGTCGAAAATCAATATCTGAATGCAAAAGTGACTTCGGGATCTCGGCTTAAAACTGTGCCTGAATTTGAACAGATTATTGTGAAATCAAACCGTGATGGTAGTTTCGTTTTTTTGAAAGATGTGGCTCGAATTGAGTTAGGTGCGGAAAACTATCAATCTTTTAATACCATTAATGGTTTTGCATCGGCAGGGATGGGGATCTCTTTATCTTCTGGAGCAAATGCACTTGCGACATCTGCACTGATTAAAGCTGAGGTTGAGCACTTATCCAGTAAATTACCCGCGGGGTATAAAATTGTTTATCCGCGGGATAATACGCCGTTTGTGCAAGAGTCGATTAAGGAAGTCGTCAAAACCCTGTTTGAAGCGGTCATTCTGGTGGTCATTGTCATGTTTCTGTTTTTGCAGAATTGGCGTGCAACCCTGATTCCAACTATTACCGTGCCTGTGGTGATTTTGGGCACGATGGCAATACTCTATGTTTTAGGTATGAGCATTAATACCTTAACGCTATTTGCTTTGGTTTTAGCAATTGGTTTATTGGTAGATGATGCCATCGTGGTGGTCGAAAATGTGGAGCGTCTGATGCACGAACAGCATTTGTCTGCCAAAGATGCTGCCATTGAATCCATGCAGGAAATTAGTGGTGCTTTAATAGGGATTACTTTGGTACTGACTGCAGTATTTATTCCCATGGCATTTTTTGGTGGGTCAACTGGGGTAATTTATCGCCAGTTTTCTATCACTTTAGTGGCTGCAATGGGGCTTTCCTTAATGGTGGCTTTGGTGTTAACGCCAGCCCTATGCGCTTTAATTTTGCAGCCCAGCAATAAGCAGAAAAAATGGGCAGTGTGGTTCAATCAAAAGTTAGACCAGTTAAAAACACATTATCTTAAACTTACGAAATTGACCATACATCATAAACGCATCAGTTTGGTAATATTTACTGCGTTAATCGCCGTGTTTGCCTTGTTCTACCGTGCCTTACCGACCAGCTTTATTCCGAGCGAAGATCAGGGCATGTTAAGTGTGCAATTTGAGCTGATCAATGGCGCACCGTTATCTAAAAGTCGTGAAGTCGGTGAGGAAATTCGCGAGTATTTTCTGAGTCAAGAAAAAGACAATGTCAATTTGGTGATGGTGCGTTATGGGCGTAATTACTCTGGAACTGGACAGAATTTAGGGCAGGGTTTTGTTGCCTTGAAACATTGGGATGAACGAAGTGGTCGACATAACTCAGCCCAAGCCATACGTGAACGGGCGATGCAGCATTTCCGTCAGAATCGTAATGCCAAGATTATGGTGAATATGCCATCTTCAGTCAGTGGTTTGGGACAAACTGATGGTTTAGAGTTCTGGATTCGAGACATTAACGGCAATGGACGTCAATTCTTAGATGCGGAATTTAAAAAATTACAAACTGCTACAGAACACTATAAGAGCTTTGAAAATCTGGATAACAAAGCAAACCCCGATAAAGCTGAGTTACAAGTCAAGGTTGATCAAAAACAAGCATTGGCTCTAGGTTTATCTCAGTCTGCTATTAATAGTACCTTATCGGCTGCGTGGGGCGGCTCATATGTGAATGATTTCATTGACCGTGGGCGGGTCAAACGCGTGATGATGCAGGGAGATGCCGAATATCGATCGAAACCTGAAGATTTGCAACAATGGTATGTCCGCAATGATGCCAACCAGATGGTGTCATTTGCCAGTTTTGCCAACGTCAACTGGGGTGGTGGACCTGAAGTCGTAAAACGCTTTATGGGCTATACCGCTTTAGAGATGGAAGTTGATACAGCCAAGAATGTCAGTTCAGGTGTTGCCATGAGCGATATTCAGAAACTGGTAGAGCAGCAGCCCGATATTGACTTGGCATGGAGTGGACTGTCTTTTGAGGAGCAGAAATCAAGTCATCAGGCATTATGGTTATATTTAATTTCGATTGGTTTTATCTTTTTATGTTTGGCTGCGCTGTATGAGAGCTGGACGATTCCCACAGCTGTGATGAGTGCTATTCCTTTAGGCATTGGAGGAAATATTCTCTTTAGCTATTTTGTAGGCTTTCCAAATGACATTTATTTCCAGATTGCCTTACTCACTACAATTGGCCTGTCCTGTAAAAATGCCATTTTGATTGTGGAATTTGCTTCTATGGCGCAAACACGTGGTCTCACGGTGATGCAAGCGGCCATGGAGGGGGCGAGTTTGCGCTTACGCCCAATTTTGATGACTTCTTTGGCTTTTGGTGCTGGGGTTATTCCTTTGGTATTTGCCTTTGGTGCAGGGGCGGCAAGTCGTCAGGAAATAGGCATTAGCGTCTTAGGCGGTGTGATTTTTGGGACAGTCTTGGTATTGATTTTTATTCCCTTTATGTATGTATTGATTCGTTCCATTGTTGGTGTGAAAAATCAGCAATTATAGTGCTTCGAACTGTTGATGGTTTTCTATGCTTTGTAAATCCGGCAGCAGTATGAGCATGGAGAGATTTCTAAAATTTCATGTTGCAAGTGATTCACCTACGAAACCATGTAATGGCAAAGTTCATACAAACTGCTGATTCATGCTTGACGACTATTCTGCTAGATGAATGGAAAGTAGTGGTTTAATTTTCTGGAATTTTGAATAACCCTTTGTTACGGCATTCGCAAGAAAAATGCTTTAAGCTGTAGTGAAATCAACATCATGCCGACATGAACATGCCTGAACAGCAGCGAGCTACCCAAAAAACACCGCAAGAAGTGATTCGTTTAGAGCGTGATTTGGCTAAATATGCCAATCTCATGGATTCAGTGATTCGTATTCCTTTTACCAAGCAGGGTGTGGGGGCAGATGCTGCTTTAGGCACCATTCCTATAGCGGGAGATGTCGCAGGTTTTGCCTTAACCTGTTATGCAATTTACAAAGCCAAGCAAATTGGGGTGCCACAACATAAATTAAATGTGGTGTATAAACTGGCGCTAATGGATTTGGTGGTGGGATTTATTCCGATTGCAGGGACGTTATTTGATATTTTTATTCGTCCAAGCCGTAAAGCACTGGATATCGTGCATGAGCATATTCGTGAGGAATATCAAATCCGCGATACTGCACACGTGGTCCATCCTTATTTACATGAAAAATTAGAAGTGAAACAACAGCATTCGGCATTTTGGCGTCATCCTGTTATTGCTTGGTTATGGTTACATATTCCAGATTTAGTGGGTCTGGTCTTTATTATTGGTCTGCTATTGGCAACGTGGTTTGGATTTACCATAGTATGGGCTTGGTATCAAAACTGGTCATAAGTTAATTCTTAGCATAAAAAAAGCCTCCATGTGGGAGGCTTTTTTTGAATCTTTAAAATCAAGTTTATGCACAGTCTAATTGTTGTAAGGCTGCTACACGTTGTTCAATTGTTGGGTGAGTTTGAAATAAGGCTGCTAAGCTAAATCCTTGTTCTTTACCTTCTGCAATTGAAAATGCTTTCATTTCTTTTGGCATTTGGTCTGGAAGCTCTGATTCTGCTTGTAAGCGTAATAAGGCAGAAATCATGGCTTGTTTGCCTGCTAAACGCGCACCGGCTTCATCAGCACGGTATTCCCGATGACGTGAGAACCACATCACGATGGCAGAAGCCAAAATACCAAAGACGATGTCGAGAACAATTGTAATACCGAAGTAAGCTAAGCCAGGGGCTTCACCATCTTCACGACCGAAGACATTACGGTCAATAAAATCGCCTACAACACGAGCAAAGAACATGACAAAGGCGTTAACGACACCTTGGATCAATGCCAGTGTGACCATATCACCATTGGCAACGTGACCAATTTCATGAGCCAGTACCGCACGCAATTCATCTTTATTCATACGCTCAAGTAAGCCTGTAGAGACAGCTACGAGCGCATCATTTTTATTCCAACCTGTTGCAAATGCATTCGATTGGTAAGATGGGAAAATACCCACTTCTGGCATGTTAATACCAGCATGCTGAGACAATTCCGCAACTGTTTGTAGCAACCAAACCTCTGCTTGGCTACGTGGAGCATTAGGGTCAATAAGTTCAGTGCCAGTTGTTTTTTTTGCCATCCATTTCGACATGAACAGAGACACTACAGATCCAACCATACCAAACACGAAACAGACGACTAAAAGGTTGCCTAGATTCAAGCCACCCGCGCCATGATAACTACCGACACCGAAGAGTGACAAAATAATGCCAGCTACAACCAGTACCGCGAGGTTGGTTAGCAAGAACAAACCAATCCGCATCATTGAGAAAATCCTCTTAATATAGAAATATAATCTGATTTATAACTGATAAATCATAAGAATCAATATGCGGTGAATATTGCAAAAATTCAAGAAAAAATCGTGATTCGTCGCGAAAAATAACATTTTTCCATTAATAGATTCGTGCAGATGCAGACGCATGCTCAGTCGAATATGAGCCTGCTCTTGGTGCATCAGTATAACTACCATCCGCTGCGATGATGATCTCACGCTGCCCATTTCTGGACGACGGGTTTGGAATGGACTGTGCCTGTGCCGATTGAGCATTGGTTTGATTCGGACTGTAATTTACAGATTGGGCAACGATTTTCCCTGAGCTGCCACCACTGCTGATCAGACCACCTGAATACAGATTGCTATAACGACTGCTCACACGGCGTACATAGTCTTGGGTTTCTTTAAATGGAGGGATACCGCCGTATTTGTCGACATTACCTTCGCCTGCATTATATGCAGCCAGTGCTAAAGAGGTATTGCCATTAAAACGTTTGAGTAACCAGCTTAAATATTTTGCCCCCCCCATAATGTTTTGCTGAGGGTCATAGGCATTTGAAACATTAAAGCGACGTGCAGTTGCGGGCATTAGTTGCATTAAGCCTAAAGCACCCACAGGCGAGCGAGCATTGACATTAAAGCCAGATTCAGTATGCATTACTGCTTTAATTAAACCTTCAGAAATTCCATGGGTTTGGGCAGCTTGACGAATCATGCTGTCAAAAGCATTTCGATTACGGTTATAACTGGGTAAAACCGAGGATTCTGAATTTCCCCAGTTACTATAACTGTGCATGTTACTGTCGGGATAATAGGTTTTTTTTTCGACTTTCAAATGGCTATATTTACTTTTTTTATTGGTGAGCAAGGTTGTACCATTCGAATCGGTCAATTGATAAATGGTTTCGCCAGCAACGCAGGCTGGGCTTATCAATACTAAAGATGCACAGCCAAGAAGGTAAGCTTGCATGTTATGCCATTTATTTTTCATTTTTTATCAATTTTTCTGTCCCCAAACAGTCAAGCTAAGTTTAGCAAAAAACGCTTAGATAAAAAGCGTTACTGGATTTTATTTTTCATGACTTTGTAAAAATCAAGCTTAATTGCGGAGTTAATAATCAAAAAAAAAATTAATTTATTTTTAATCGGGATTGCTTGACTATGGTAAGCCATTGATATTTAATTAAAATAAAATTGATCAAAAAATGATCAATTTAAATAGAAGCCTTAGACTATGGGAAGCATCACCTGTCAAGTGTTTTGAAATCCACAAAGTTATCCACAGCTTTTGTGGACAACTGTGGAAAAGTCCAAAAGATAAGCATTTGGGCGAAAAAATGAACTGCAACGTTCAAATTTACCCTTTAAGTAATACGAAAAAATGACAAGTAGATTCGGTCATGAGAATTTACATTCTTTAGATGCGATTGCTTGGCGAATCATATAAAATTGCGCGGTATTTTCATTTATGGGTTAATCGTGTCTATGTACTCGCCAGTTGAGTCCGAACAAGGGTTTAATTTCAAGCCAGAACTCCCAACCAGCTCTGCCTACTATCGTTTGTTAAAAAAGCTTCGCCGCCAAGTGGGGCATGCTATTCGTGATTTTAAAATGATCGAAGACGGCGATAAGGTCATGGTCTGTATTTCTGGCGGTAAAGACAGTTATACCTTGCTGGACATCTTATTGCAGTTTAAACGTATTGCACCGATTAACTTTGACGTGGTTGCGGTAAACCTTGACCAAAAGCAACCGGGTTTTCCTGAAGATGTATTACCGCGTTATTTAGAAGAAAATAACATTCCCTACTATATTTTGGAAAAAGACACTTACAGCATTACTAAGCGTCTAACCCCAGAAGGGAAAACCTATTGTGCGGTGTGTTCACGGTTACGTCGCGGTTCGTTGTATGGCTTTGCACAAGAGATTGGTGCAACCAAAGTGGCGCTCGGACATCACCGTGATGATATTTTAGCGACCTTCTTCCTGAACTTGTTCCATGGCGGTAGCTTAAAAGCCATGCCACCAAAATTGTTGTCTACAGATAAAAAGAACATTTTGATTCGTCCACTGGCCTATGTGGAAGAGAAAGACATTATTAAATATGCAGAAATGCGTCAGTTCCCAATTATTCCATGTAACTTATGTGGTTCGCAGGAAAACCTGCAACGCGCAATGTTAAATGACATGTTGCGTACATGGGACAAGGAGCATCCGAAGCGTTTACACAGCATTTTTGGTGCATTACAGAACGTTTCACCATCCCAATTGGCCGATCGTGAACTGTTTGATTTTGAGGTGCTCGATTCACAACGTGAATTCGACTTTAAAGGCGAAAGTTGTTCGACTGAAGCTGAACCTGAGAACAAACGCATTAATATGGTTAATCTTGGCTTTGCTGTTGAATAATTTTGTCATTTAGGCCAATAAAAAACACCAATCCATGATTGGTGTTTTTTTATGTAGATGATTTTGATCATCTTTGTATAAGAAATATAAAATATGAACGGTACGTACAAAAAACTTTAGGCACATGTAAGATATACATGCTATAACAATCTCCACGTGTATTTAGCTTCACAATGATGTCGACTGGATAGGCGACACAAAATGAACAAATAAATTTGAGGAAACATCATGCCTGCCTTTTTAACTGATGATTGGTTTTCAACTGTAGAAACTTTGACTGCACAAGCAGGGGACTTGAATTTGCCACCCGCTTTGGCAAATTTAGCCATTAACTTGGTTGTGACAGATACGAGTGGTAATACCGAATTGGCATTAGATGGCGGCAAAATCTTAAAAGGTTTGTCTTCAAATGCCAAAACAACGCTCAATATGGATGCTGATACACTTCGTAAAGTATTCTTAGAGTTTGATATGGCTGCTGCGATGCAAGCATTCATGACAGGTAAAATCAAAGTTCAAGGTGATATGTCACAATTGATGGCGTTGCAAACCGCAAAACCAAGCCAAGAACAAAAGGATTTATTTAAGAAAGTACTTGAGCATACAGCTTAAGTTTTTCGCAGAAAAAAAGCTTACCCATGGGTAAGCTTTTTTTCTACCTTCAATTCATGACTATTTATATATTCACCAATTGAGGCGTGTTTTTGATGTATTCCAAGTAAGAACGAATACGCGTGACATATTGTACTGCTTGGCGATAGCGACCATTTTGTGCTTTATGACCATCTAAATAACTATATAGGTTTACCCAGTTATTCGGATCTTTGCCTTGAGCACTGATACGCTTTTGAATCTGATCTACGGCACCTGGTCCCATATTATAAGCGACCAAGGCATACCAGTTACGATCTGGATACGGCACTTCTTCGAACTTGCTGAGCATAAGGTCGTAATACTTCGCACCACCTTGAATACTTTGAGCGGGATCGGTGCGGTTACTTACACCCATCGCTTTGGCTGTGCTATTGGTCAGCATCATGATACCGCGTACGCCTGTGGGCGAAATTGAATCGGGTTTTAAATACGATTCCTGATACCCAATGGCTGCCAAGAAATGCCAATCGAGATCATATTTCTCGGCTGTACGCTGGAAACTGGCTTTATAAATCGGCATACGTTTGGTGAGATCACGTTCAATAGAATCCCATGACTCGGCCTGTACAACATTACGATTATAAAAAGAAGCCAATTGGCTAATTGAACCCGTTTGCTTACCTTGACAAACAAAACCACTGGCAGTTTGAGTCAAAGGGTCATCCGCATGTTTAAATACCCAATTCAATTGAGTATTTAAGCCATTTTTCTGTAGGCTATATAAGTCACCACAGGTGGCTGAAAACGAGGTCAGTTTTTTACTTTCAATTTTTTGAATGCTTGAGGTAGTAATGGCAAAGTTTACTTTACCTTGATCAACCAATTTTAATGCCGTGGCATCATCAGGAACTGTGGTAAACACCAGTTCAACATTCATACTGTCAGCATAATTACGCGCAAGGTCATAACCAAAGCCATGTAAATACTGTCCATCTTTAAAAACAGTCGATGGATTTTCTACACCAACCACTGTGAGTTTGTTGTTATTAACAACAGCGTCATATTGGTAAGCCTTGCTAGCATTAATTGTATGAAACGGAATTAAGGCTGCGGTGAGTGCTAAGGCTTTTAAAGGGAGAGAGAAAGTTAATGAGTTAAGGCTAAGCCTCGACCCAGAAGGTGAACTACTGTGCATGTTGTCTCCGCTACAAGTAATTTATGCCCTAAAAAGCCAAAGCAAACGAGGCCTTAAACTTCTTTAAAGTTTGATAAATTCAATAAGGGGTGGGCAGTCATGGACGTCATTCAAAATGACATGGGAAAAAAGGAAATTATGCAGTAAAAAACCACATAGGTTAAAAAGTACACTAAACAGAAGATGAGGGCATAATAAAGTCGGAAATTTAGATTGTCAAATTTAGTATAAAAAATAGTGAAAAAATGTAATGTAACTATATAATTTAATTAATAAATTATTTTTATACCCTTTTGTTGTAGTGAAATTGGGCATAAAATAGCTTAAAAATGTATCTGTTTCGTACTTTGAAAAGACAATTTGCAATATGAAATCTAACTTAATTACACGTTCTGGACACGATAAATTGGTGGCCGAATTGCAGCGTTTATGGCGTGAAGAACGCCCAGAAATTACCAAAAAAGTGAACTGGGCTGCTAGCCTTGGTGATCGAAGTGAAAATGCGGATTATACTAAATAACCCTTATTTTCATACTATTTAATTTTATATTATTATAAAATAATGAGTTATAATTAGTATATAAACTATTTCTTTATACTATTGTTAATGTACTATTTTTTTGTTTTGATCTTATTGTGAAGTGGTGTATAAAAAACATTAAACAAGATAATTGAGTGATTAGTAAGCTAAAGTAGCAGCTCTGTCAGGGGGTTACATTGATGAATTTAGCACTTTAATGCCACATCTTATGATGACTAGTACACTGAAATAGAATGTTCTTTTTAAGAAGAGAAAAAAATGTTATTGATGAATACAAAAGATTTCTCCGTATATCATGTAGGAGATGAATGTAACAATTATTTAACACTTATTCAGGATTACTGGGAACTAAATAAAGAATTATCAGCTTTTAAATATTCTACGAAAGAACTGTTATTAAAATATGGTTTTAAAAGTTTGCATATACTAGAAGCCTCGGTTTCAAAGTATAGTTATATTACATCTGAGTCTGATCATTTTAAATGTCAAAATTGTGGGGGAATTTTTAAAATTAAATTGAGAAATGATTATAAAAAATTAATAAAATCTCTATTTGAATGTAATACATGCTTAGCAAAGGAAACTGATAAATTAGCACAAGAAGTTTTGTGTGAAATAGAATCAATCATAGAAGATAAATATAATTTTCTCTTTAAAAAAAATATATTTAATTTAACCTATTTAGAGAAAATATATTTATATCTCATTGTCTATAAATGCCAAGTTAATGAGTTTGGTAAGTTAAATAAAGAATCTTGGCAAGATATGTTTATTACTGAAAGAGCTGATAAAAATTTTTTAATAAAGTCTTTA
>NZ_SJNT01000019.1 GCF_004331035.1 Acinetobacter sp. ANC 4910 | reverse complement strand
ATGATCAAACTCTTCAGTTTAAAATCAGTAGCACCTATAAGGGTGCCAATCTTGGCTCATCAATTTTCTGACAAATATTTCTCAAATAAACTTCGAGTAATTTCTACCATCAATCAATGAAAATAATTTCGATCAATCAATCAGTAAAAATCCACACAAGTTGTTCTTCATAATCTCTTAATGATCTTTCCAACACCTCGTCAGTGCTAGAAGCTGGACTTCGATAAACTTAACAACTCAGCGCTTCGCGCTTCGTTCGTTTCCGTCTATCTCGTCGGTATGGGGTGCATTCTATACGGTTTTATTACGAGTGCAAGCACTTTTAACTGGCTGTTTTATCGGGTGTTGTATTTTTATGCACTGTTTTGGTTCGTTGTTGCACAGAATGCAAGGTAAACTATTCATTATAAAGCAGAAATATGAATAAAATATTTCTGCTACTTTTTTTAATGATTTAGTAACGCTTGCTTACTTAATGTTCACGCTGAGAATTTTCACTGGTTGTTTCGGTACATCTTGGTGCATACCGTAGCTGGCAGTCGGTACTTTGATAATTTTATCAACCACATCCATCCCCTTCGTCACCTTACCAAAAACCGCATAGCCTGCATTCATAGATCCTTTATTTAAAAAGTCATTGTCCACGACATTAATAAAGAATTGGCTGGTGGCTGAGTTTGGGTTATTCGTGCGTGCCATTGCCAGAGTGCCACGCGTATTCTTTAAACCATTTGAAGATTCGTTCTTAATAGGTGCTTTGGTTTGCTTTTCGACCATGTTGGCATCCATTCCTCCACCCTGAATCATGAAACCTGGAATGACACGGTGAAAAATAGTTCCGTTATAGAAATTTGCTTTTGCGTAGTCTTCAAAGTTTTTGGCTGAAACTGGTGCTTTATCATTAAAGAGCTCAATTTCAATATTTCCCATTGATGTTTTCATTTCCACCAGTGTATTGGCTGCATAGGTACACACACTGAATGTAGCAGCAGTCAATAACGCGAGGCTCTGTTTTAACATGTTGGGGGTTCCTGTAATGCTGTTTTATGGTTGGTTATATTTAGCACAACTCTTTAGATTCAGATACTTTTAAACCTTTTATTTACAGTATTTGGACTATGGCCTTAGATTTATATATTGATATTCAATAATTTATAAAACTTAAATTTTGTTTAGGGCTTTAACTGTGTTTATCCCAAAATTTTCGGAATTTCTTACTCATTTCGATATAGTTCTTCTTTGCAGTACGCGATAAGCCTGCCATGTTAATGAAACCATGGGTCATGCTTGGAAAATCGTGATATGCCACGGTAACACCATGATGCCGTAACTTATGTGCATAAATCTGTGCCTCATCATGTAGTACATCATGACCTGCCGTGACAACAAAGGCGGACGCCAATTTTCTTAAACTGCCATAAGTTGGGGAAATAATTGGATCATCCAAAGCGACTTGATGTTGCGTCGCATAATGTGCGGTCACACGATCTACATCCTCCCCGGTTAATACCAGACCATCTTTATAAGCAAAAAATGAAGGATGACGGCTTTTAAAGTCTAATGCTGGATAAATTAGAAACTGGACTTGCGGTGCATAGGCTTTACCTATACTGCGCTGTGCAACCACTGCACTTAAATTGCCACCGGCACTGTCACCTGCAACCGCTATGCGATTTTTTAAAATTTTGAGTTGTTTTCGATTTTGATACACCCAAGCCAAGGCATCTTCGCAGCTCTGTACAATTTGATAAGGCGAGGCTTCTGGTGCCAAAGGATAATCAATACTGAGTACTTGGACATTGGCATGTACAGCCAATAGTCGACACACTTCATCATAACTATCGATACTGCCAACGACAAAACCTCCTCCATGATAGAACACCAACATCGGGAGTTTTTTATTTGGTGCAGGATGATAGTGACGCGCAAAAATAGTTCCACTTTGCAAAGGTAAACGTAAATCTTCGACCTGTTTAATGGCTGTCGATTTTGCTGTAATAAGCTGACTTTGTAATTCAAAGGCTTTACGGGAGTGTTGTGCATCGGCCGAAATAAAGCCTGTTTTGTTCTGTTTGTATTGAACTGCCACTAGACATTTAATAAAGGAGTCTAATTCTGGGTAGTGATAAGGATAGGCTAAGGCCTTGACGATATTTTCCTGTACAAAATTAGGCAACTTATCCAGTAGTCGCGCTGCTATAGCTTGATTTTGTTCCATCACTTTTTGTATTGATACGCCCATAAACGACTTATTCCTTGTTGTTTTATCTTTCGGTCAAACTTTACTGAACAAGTTCAACCTTAAATTATGGCTTTTGCAACAAAGCTAATCTGCTTTAAGCATATTGTCATTAACACTATGACTGCAAGTTTAAGTCAAAATCATCAATACAAAAGTTGAGTGCTTTAACACATACTTAATTAATAAGAACATCAATTGATTCAGACAGTACACCTCATTCAAGTACTGTCTTTACTCTATATGCCGTTTTCAACTCAACAACATGATGCGTTATTGTTGAATAGATTGCGGTTGATTTTGTATTTGCTCGCTTGATGCCTGAGGGGCATTCGAGTTTACAGATCCATCGACTTGTGTCGCAATTGCGTCTTGTCCTTGTACTGCAACCTCTGCTCCTGTCGAGATTTGAGCTGTTTCAGTCGCTTGTACAGGGTCTTTAGATGCACAACCCACTGCAAGCACTGAAATAGCTAACATAGAAATCGTCAATAGTCCGACTTTTTTCATACTTTGTTCCTTTTCAAATAAAAAATACAAAACCAATCTTTAGTTTTGCAAGGGCCATCATTCATGTTTTTTCAATGCCTTGCACACATGTATGGTGAGCGTTTTTTATTTGTTGGTTGCATTCTGCAATCTTTTATTAAGCTTATTTTGAAGCATCATTTTTTCTATATAGAGTAAAAAAGTGAATTAAGTGATTATTTTTAATCGTATAAATTACATCGTTGCAGCTCAACATACCTCAGAAAGCAGGTTTTCTTAAAAAAATATCGAAATAAAACTGCTTACTGTTGTTGCCAAGTCTCTACAGAACCTTCAACTCATCACGTTTCTGCTGTGCTCAACCTATACAATGTAGCAATTCTGAGCAATTTTATTCAAAAAAAGCTTATTCGGCAGTTAAATAAGCTTTAAAAACAGATTTTTAAAATATCTATAAACCACGATGAGCATGATGCTGGTGATCCATGCTCAAAACATTTGCCCAAATCGTGAAAGATTGAATTCTGCTCATCATGATCATTTCTATGCAAATGATCATTAAGGCCACTTCATCTCGCCCTTGACCACTTTGGCTCCCAACTCCAAGCTGCTTGACTCGCCTAAAGTAGGATACTGTGTTTGCATGATTCCGATTAGCTCGGCTGAGTTTTTGCTGGCTTTCGCCGCTTTCTCATATTGCTTTAAATAGTCTATCGAGAAATTCACGGCATCGAGACCTTCAGCCGCGCCAGCTTTCATATGTGCAGGAACCACAACAGCAGGGTTTAATGCCTGAATACTTTCCAGCGTCCGTACAACAGCTGCACGATCTTTAGATGTTGGGGTGTCTGCCATCCACAAATGTATACCCGATGAAACAGGAATTCCACCGACTACCGCTTTAGCACTTGGAATCCATAAATAGGTCAGTTCTTTTTGACCTTTAATGTCAATCTCTTCATTTTCAAGCTTTAAAACTTGAGCCGTATATGCTTGCGGAACAATAATTTTGCTTGGTGCGTTGGCTCCCATTTTGGGTCCCCAATACTGAACTTTCAATGCTTGGGTATCTTGAATATGTTTGACCGTTTCAGGAGTAGCAATGATTTTAACCTTCGGAAAATAGTGCTGAAAAACATCTAAACCAAAATAAAAATCTGGATCTCCATAACTCACAAAAATAGTCGTTAAGGTTTTACCGCGATCTAAAATATCTGCGGCGATTCGTAATGCCTCAGATTTAGAAAATTGTGCATTTACCAACATGACGTCTTGATCTCCTTCAATAAGGGTAGATGTCACGCCGAAATGTTCAGGTTTAGCTAAATAAGTGTGAATTTTTAGGTCTTGTGCATAGGCAGTAGAGCTAAGCGCTAAAGCAGTTAAGGCAAAGGCATAAAACTTGGTTTGCATGGTATTCATCTCTTATTTGATTTTGAATACTTTAAATTTCAGTTTCTGACAAATAAACAGCTTAACTTAAGATAAACTGTTGCAATATACGCAACAATAAACATAAATATGGATACCTTAAAAGCCATTCAAGTCTTTGTCTGTATTGCCCAACAAGGCAGTTTGACCAAAGCCGCAGACCAGCTTAATGTTTCACGCGCCATGGTATCTCGCTACCTTGAACATCTGGAAAATCATTTTTCGACCCGATTGTTTCATCGCAATACCCGTAAAATTTCTCTGACATCGACAGGAGAACACGCTCTGCATTATTGCGAGAATATTTTGCAACAACAGCAACTCCTTTTAGAAATGACTCATGATCAACAACAGATTGGTACCATTCGACTGACGACAGGGCTTTTTTTACTGCAAAATGGCTTGGCAGAATGCATTAAGCAATTTAGACAGCAGTTTCCATTTGTACAATTCGATATTGTGATTACAGAAGACACTCTCGATTTAATTGATGCTCAAATCGATTTAGCCTTTCGGATTAGTCCTAAAATAGCTGAAGGTTTAATTGCCCGCCCGCTCTTTCCGATTAACTCTGTTTTATGTGCACATCCCGATTATTTGGCACAAGCACCCGAGATTCAACATCCTGAACAGTTGTTACAACATACGTGCCTGACCCATCACAGCATGCATTCGGTTTGGACGCTGAACGCACCCAATCAACACCCTCAAAACTATAGCTTACATAGTGTGATCCAAAGCAATGATGCCTATGCGTTATTAGAAATGTGCAAACAGGCACAGGGCATTGCCATGCTCCCCTACGCACTGGTACAAGCCGAATTGAAGCAACGCACCTTATACCCCATTCTTGCAGACTATGACTTACCTAACATGCAACTGTCTGTGGTGTACTCCTCGCGGCGACATTTAAGTAAAAAAACACAAGAATTTATTGCATTTGTAATTCAGCACTTCAATTTGTCTTAAAAAAACAGAAATAGTGCAAATTTAATCAAGCATGCAACTTGAATTTTGCGTTCCTGCCCCGACCTCTTTTACTAATCATGAATTTCATAACTCATGACAGTTCAGAATTAACCAGTGAACACTGACGCCAAAGGACTGTACATGTTTAAGAACCCTTTTAAACGGAGTAAATCAATGACAACTGAGCAAAACGAACAGGCTCAAGACCTTCAACAAGAGCAAGCTGAGTCACAAACAGCGCAAACTCAAGCTGAAACCGAGCAAACAAACGTTTCAGTTGAAGATTTACAAGCGCAAATCGGCAAACTTGAAGAAAGCTTGAAATTAGAAAAAGCCCGTACAGCAAATGCCGTTTATGAAGCACAAAAAAGTGTTGAGCGCATTCAACGTGAATCTGAAAAACACAAAGAGACGGTTTTGGAAAAGTTCGCTAAAGAACTCCTCGATGTTGTGGACAATTTAGAACGTGCCATTCAAGCCGCAGGTGAAGAAGAAAGCCCTGTACTTGAAGGTGTAAGACTGACTTTGAAATCTTTACTGACCACCCTCGAGAAATTTGGTGTGGTTGAGGCAGATACAAAAAATGGCTTCAATGCAGATTTACACCAAGCGGTTGGGATTGATCCAAATGCCAAAACTAACGAAATTGGTACCGTTTTACAGAAAGGTTACACCTTAAATGGTCGTTTACTTCGCCCTGCTATGGTGATGGTAGGCGCATAAACCCTATAAATACGAGAGTTTGTGAAAAATTTTCAGAAAAATAACTTGAAAAATTTTGAACGGCTCTCATATCGGATAACAAGCAAAAACATTGCACAAGAATTTTTGAGGAATAGATCTAATGGCTAAAATCATTGGTATTGACTTAGGTACAACCAACTCATGCGTTGCTGTACTTGAAGGCGACAAAGTTAAAGTAATCGAGAACGCTGAAGGCGCTCGTACAACTCCATCGATCATTGCATATAAAGATGGCGAGATCTTGGTGGGTCAATCTGCTAAGCGTCAGGCAGTAACGAATCCTAAAAATACATTATTCGCTATTAAGCGTTTAATTGGTCGTCGTTATGAAGACCAAGCGGTACAAAAAGACATCGGTCTTGTACCTTACAAAATCATCAAAGCAGACAACGGTGATGCTTGGGTTGAAGTAAACGACAAGAAATTAGCACCTCAACAAATCTCTGCTGAAATCTTGAAAAAGATGAAGAAAACTGCAGAAGACTATTTAGGTGAAACAGTAACTGAAGCCGTGATTACGGTGCCTGCTTACTTTAACGATGCCCAACGTCAAGCAACTAAAGATGCGGGTAAAATCGCTGGCTTAGACGTTAAACGTATCATTAACGAACCAACTGCTGCTGCACTTGCGTTCGGTATGGACAAGAAAGAAGGCGATCGTAAAATTGCGGTTTACGACTTAGGTGGTGGTACTTTTGACGTATCAATCATTGAAATCGCAGACCTTGATGGCGACCAACAAATCGAAGTGTTATCAACCAATGGTGATACTTTCCTAGGTGGTGAAGACTTTGATAACGCGTTAATTGAATTCTTGGTTGAAGAATTTAAGAAAGAACAAAGTGTGAACTTGAAAAATGATCCACTTGCGTTACAACGTTTGAAAGAAGCTGCTGAGAAAGCGAAAATCGAGCTTTCTTCATCAAATGCAACTGAAATTAACCTTCCATACATCACTGCTGATGCGACTGGTCCTAAACACTTAGTGATCAACGTAACACGTGCAAAACTTGAAGGTTTAGTGGCTGATTTAGTAGCGCGTACCATTGAGCCTTGCCGTATTGCGCTTAAAGATGCGGGTCTTTCGACTTCTGACATCTCTGACGTAATCTTGGTGGGTGGTCAATCACGTATGCCAATGGTTCAACAAAAAGTTCAAGAGTTCTTTGGCAAAGAGCCACGTAAAGACGTGAATCCTGACGAAGCTGTTGCAATTGGTGCTGCGATTCAAGGTGCAGTATTGTCTGGTGACAAAACTGACGTACTTCTTCTTGACGTTACTCCGCTTACACTTGGTATCGAAACCATGGGTGGCGTGTTAACCGCAATTATTGAGAAAAACACCACGATTCCTGCGAAGAAATCACAAGTGTTCTCTACTGCTGCGGACAACCAACCTGCTGTAGACATTTCTGTTTACCAAGGTGAACGTAAGATGGCTCAACAAAACAAATTGTTGGGTAACTTCCAATTAGGTGACATTCCTCCTGCTCCACGCGGTGTGCCACAAATTGAAGTATCTTTCGACATCAATGCGGATGGTATCTTGAAAGTATCTGCGAAAGATAAGAGCACGGGTAAAGAGCAATCGATCCAGATTAAAGCAAACTCAGGTTTGTCTGATGCTGAAATCGAAGCAATGATTAAAGATGCTGAAGCGAATGCTGAAGAAGATCGTAAGTTTGAAGAGCTTGCAAAAGCGCGTAACGAAGCTGATGCATTAATTTCAAGCTCGAACAAAGCAGTTAAAGATCTTGGTGATAAAGTTACTGAAGATGAAAAAACAGCTGTAAGTACTGCGGTTTCTGAACTTGAAGCTTCGACTAAAGAAAATGATGTTGAAGATATCAAAGCGAAAACTGAAGCTTTACAAAACATCTTAATGCCAATCACCCAACGTGCTTATGAACAAGCGCAAGGTGCTGGCGGCGCAGAAGGTTTTGATCCAAATGCATTCCAAGGTGGCGATGCGGGTCAACAACAAAAAGCGGACGATGGCGTTGTAGATGCTGAGTTCACAGAAGTAAAAGATGACAAAAAATAATTTGTCTGATTAAAAAAACCGCGCGTAAGCGCGGTTTTTTTTTGCTTGAACCATATTTCCATAACACTCACTTTTCGCTACATTAAGCACAAATGAAAAAGAAAAATGATTTATGCATCGACTTGGGTTAATTCTGTTCTTCTTGACTATCCTTTGGCTCAGCTACCAAAGCCATGCACACTATCAATTACGTTATAACACTTGGTCTGATCGAGTATTCCATCCTTTTGACCAACGGTTACGCTTTAGAATTGGTAATATTGATCCGCGTTTTGGTCTCACTCAAGCTCAGGTCATACAACTGAGTCAGGAAGCCCTAGAAATCTGGCACCAAGGTACACAACAAACGCTGTTTGTTTATGATCCAAATGCCAAACTCAGTATAGAGTTAATCTATGATCAACGTCAGCAAGATGCAGATGCCTTAAAGCAAACCCAACAAAAACTAGATCATGGCAAGAATCAAAACAATCGCTCTTCAGATAATATTGAACGGGCCAGAACTCAGCTAGATTTAACCCAACATCGTTTAGAACAACAAAAACAACAATTGGAAGCTGAATATCGCTATTTACAGAGCCAACAAGCTCAGGTGCAGTCCGCACAACAGCAACAAAATTTACGTGACCAACTCATCCAACTACAATACAGAATTGCACAGTTCGAACAAGAAGCGGCTTATTTTCAGCAACAGAATCATTCATTTAATCAACAAGTCGATCAACACAATATGGGTATCGCACAACTGAATCAACAAATTTTACAAGCCCAACAACGCTTCCCTGCACGCGAATTCCATAAAGGCGTGTTTATGGGAAATAAAATTGAAATCTACCAATTTGATGGAAATGATGATCTTAGACTGACCATCGCACATGAATTAGGCCATGCGCTAGGATTGGCGCATCATAATGACCCACAAGCCCTGATGTATCCTATTTTAGGCGAACAAGAATTACAGCATTTTAAACTCAAAGCGGCGGATTTACAGTTGTTGGCTTCTCGAGAATAACTTCCAAGAAATTCCTTAAATTTTATAAGGCTTTTACTTCGATTTGCTCAACACGAAATCGAATTTCATGTTATTGTGATAGAACCATCCACACAGCAAACTGAGCGGAGAACAATGTGAGTTACTATCATATTCTCATTGAAGTGAATGATCATATCAGCACACTTGAACAGACACGTGATCTGGAATTGTTTGATATTATTGAAATTCAGCCTTATCTCCACTCTATTATTCTGCCGTATTTCAATGAGCAAGAAATTGAACTGGAAGATGAAAATATTGAATATCAGGATATTTTGCATTTAGAAATCAAGCAGACATTACTGCCAATTGAGCACTTGATTGAAGAAGAACAACGACTTTTACCAAGTGATACAGATGTCACCATCACTGCACATGAAATTTTTAATAATCGAGATTTAAGTCAGGATGTGACCACTGTTATTTTTGATATTCTAGACGCGGTAAAATTAGATCCGATCGAAGTCGAATAAAACACCTGAAATGCGATGACGGTCCACCTGCACCGTCATCTTTCTATGTTTTACTTCATCATCAATTTGGCATTTTCGTTACGAAATACAGCTAAAGTTTGTTGTCCTGCACGCCCAGTTGCATTTAAACCAAGACGAATTTGTTCATCACGAATGGCTTGTCGGGTTTTATCACCAATCAAACCATCCACTTGACCAATGTCATAACCACGGTTCAGTAAATATTGCTGAATTTCACGACGCTCTGCACGCGACGTGCCTGCATCGTTAGTGGGCCAACTTTGTTGAAAATGACCCTTACCCTGTAAACGATCTGATAAATGCACAATCGCTAAAGCATAACTTTCAGCTGCGTTATAACTATAAATAGCATCAAAGTTCTTAAAAACTAGGAATTTAGGTCCGTTTTCTCCGGCTGGAGCCATTAATCCTGCGGGAGTGCTTTCAGATAAATTGCCTTGAATTAAAGTACCACCATCTGCACGCGTCACCCCTTGATTGATCCAATAAGATAAACTTTTCTTATTACGACGTCCTTCACCAGAAATAGAAAGATTTGCGGGTATCATGACCTCAAAGCCCCACGGCATACCTGTTTGCCAACCACGCTTGGTCAAAAAATTGGCAGTCGAGGCCAAGGCATCGGAAGTGCTTGATACCAAATCGCGACGACCATCACCATCAAAATCTACCGCCAACTCTTCATAGGTCGAAGGCATAAACTGGGTATGACCGAATGCCCCAGCCCACGAACCGCGTAATTGTTCTTCCTTTAAATCACCACGCTGTAAAATACGCATAGTGGCAAAAAACTCACCCCGGAAATAACTTTGACGGCGACCTTCACAACTTAAGGTCCCTAAAGCTTGTAATAAAGGATAACTGCCCGAAATATTGCCAAAATTACTCTCAACACCCCAAACTGCCACGACCGTTTCGACAGGCACACCATAAGTTTGGGCAACGCGATTCAGAACCTCTCGATGCTGGGCTAATTTTTGTCGCCCCATTTCAACCCGTTCGTTATCGACCAGACCCGACAAATAATCCCAAATTGGAGTCGAAAATTCAGGTTGATAATTTAACTTATCAATCACGCTATAATCTGGCGTTAAATTTTGGGTATAACGATCATAAGTTGAAGCGCTGACACCAGCATTCAGGGCTTGACTACGTAAATTTGACAAACAACCCTGGAAATTATTCTCGGCGCTGTAACCATTTTGGTTTGTTAAGTTATTGTTATAAGTCGAAACAGCGGTTGGTTGACCATTAATAATCAGTTCCGCATGGGATGGTGCCGCAACCCAAAAAATGGATCCAAAAATAAAATAATTAATTCGTTTCATCATCACTTTCGTTTTAAATTCAAATTATGTGCTTACCTTAACACTCCAGTACAAAATTGACAGACAAGAAACGTAAAATTTGAATTCATTTTCTTGGTTTTAAATTCATATTTCATGTTTAAATTTAAAAATAGTTATCCACACCCACATCAAACCTCAATTTAAATTCAAATCCCATGTTTTAAATTTAAAACTCGAGTTTTGAATTTAAAACAGTTATCCATAATGGCATTTTTTAAATTCAAAGCCCACAAACCACTGTTCAAAGCAACTTAACGCGAATCATTAAACCCAATACAGTGTTTTGAATTCAAAAGTCCCTATTTAAATTCATATACACATGCTTTTAAATTTTAAAAAATGAATTTAAAAACTCAACTGACTTTTAAATTCATATTATTTGTCCTCAATCGACTATTTAAATTCAAAAACAAATTCTAAAAATTGAATTTAAAACCCAAAATCCGTTTTAAATTCAAATAATTTATCCACAGTTGATGCTTTATTCTTTATTTAAATTCAAACTTTTCACAAAACCCAAGTTTTAAATTCAAAATATTTTTCTATTTTCTTATTCTTCAACAATCCAAATGCACCATTTAGAGCTTATTTTTCATTCATTCAATACACAACAAAAAGCTAAAATTTACGATAAAAGGCACTGCCTAAATGCAAGGTCGCGTAGCATGCCTGAGTTCTAGACATAAAAAAAGCGATCCACAGAGTGATCGCTTTTTTGCTAAACAGTTTAGGATTTAAATGGTCATATCTTCGCTTAATGCTAAAGGTACAGGCAAAATTTTCGCCAATTGACGGCATAAACTGGTCAATTGACTGCTGTCATTCGGCATTAAAGTGATGTGACCGATCTTACGACCCGCACGTTCTGTTTTGTTATACAAATGCAGATGTGCGCCATTTAACGCCAAAACCTGCTCAGATTTTGGATATTGACCAATGATATTGATCATCACAGTAGGGCGTACCACTTCGGTTGAACCCAAAGGTAAGCCTGCAACCGCACGAATATGATTTTCAAATTGCGAACAAACCGCACCTTCAATTGACCAATGACCTGAGTTGTGCACGCGCGGTGCCATCTCATTGGCAAATAGACCTTGCTCCGTCACGAACAATTCCAGTGTTAACACACCGACATAATTCAAGTGATTCAACAAACGCGTAATGTAATCTTGTGCCGCTGGCTGTAAATCCGCGCTGTTTGGTGCAGGAACAATCGAATGCGATAAAATCCCGTGATGATGATGATTTTCAGCCAAAGGCCAAGTTTTTACTTCACCATCCTGACCACGTACCGCAATAATCGAAACTTCACGCGAGAACGTCACAAAACTTTCTGCAATCAAGCTTTTTGCTGGACCCAATTCAGACCAAGCCTGCTCAATTTGATCTTCGCTACGCAATACAAACTGACCTTTACCATCATAACCGCCAGTGGCTGTTTTCAGTACCAATGGTAAGCCCAGTGTCGTAACGGCTTGCTGTAAACTCGCTAAAGAATCAACCGCTTGATACGGCGCGACAGGAATCTGCAATTGATCGAATAAGGCTTTTTCCATTAAACGGTTTTGTGCAGTCGCTAATGCTTGGCGTGGCGGGTGAAGGGCTTTGCTTTGCGTCAAAAGATCGACATCAGCCAGTGGCGTATTTTCAAATTCCAGACTAAAAACGTCTGCGCTTTGAATAAACTGTTGCAGACCTTGTTCAGTCTGACTTGAAATCACCTGACCTAAAGCTGCGGAAGGGCAGTCTGTATCTGCTTCATAGAAGGTACATTGAATATTGAGTGGCAAAGCAGCTTGCGCCATCATACGACCCAATTGACCACCACCAAAAATACCGATGGTTTTGTTCATAACCTGTGTCCCGTTTTAAGCTTGACCCGGAATATTGTTGCTTGCCACTTTTTCTGTTTGAGCAGCACGGAAGTTTGCGACATTTTCGGCAATCTCTGGACGTGTCAAACCAAGAATTTGCGCCGCCATAATGGCCGCATTGGTTGCACCTGCTGGACCAATTGCCAAAGTACCTACCGCAATACCTGCTGGCATTTGTACAATTGAAAGTAGGGAATCAACACCATTTAAAATAGAAGATTTTACAGGTACACCCAAGACTGGTAAGTCAGTTTTTGCCGCGCACATACCTGGTAAATGTGCTGCGCCGCCTGCGCCTGCAATAATCACTTGAATACCACGATCACGCGCAGTTTCAGCATATTCAAATAAACGATCTGGAGTACGGTGTGCAGAAACCACTTCAGCTTCAAATGGGACACCAAGTTGCTTAAGCATATTGGCAGTGTGTTCGAGAGTCGCCCAATCAGATTGAGAACCCATGATAATTCCTACGAGGGGTTGAGCGTCTTGTGCTGCGGCCGCATTCATTGCTAATGTTCCAGAGACTAGAGTGAAAGAGGATAAATCTCGACGAGAGCCAAGCTTTAAATGGTTCAGAAGCCCCATATTATAGACTGATTTTTCATCTCTCCAAAATTTAAGCAGGGCTAGAGCGAGATATTTTTAGTTTTTTTTCGATAAAAATAAGGAAATGATTCCATTGATGAAAAAATAAGCCGTTATAAGTGTTATTTTGGCCGTTTTACAATGAACAGGTTGCAGCAAGCTTTTTCTCATCTCAAAAATCCAGTCACCACAACCATATTCTTATTAAAACTGTTATTGACTTCTAAATACGAAATACACACAACCCAATAAACAACATCCAGCCCAGAGATAGTCTAATTTAAAGGGCTGTTTAAACAGATAAATCATAAATGGCACAAAAACCAATAAAGTCATGACTTCTTGGGTAATTTTCATTTGCCCTACAGACCAACCATCCTGTGCCAAGAGGCGTGTGGCAGGAATCATAAAGGCATATTCTAATAGCGCAATTAACCAGCCAAATAATATCGCTTGCCACAAGGGTGCGCCATGTAAAAATTTTAGATGTCCGTACCAAGCTAAAGTCATAAAACAATTGGATATTACTAACAATGCAAACGGGATCAGCATGGGATTCATCATTACACTACATTCACAATTAAGACCTAAAATAGGCTCAAAAGTATAAGCCAAAGTGCTCTTTTTAGGGAATTTTATCGACTTTAATCTGGGCTCAATCTGTTGTAAATGAACTGTCTAAATTGATACAAGAAAAACTATCTTTTCGCTAAGAGCCTTGATATCGTTGCTGTCAAATCGAATCAATTCTGACAACAACACCAATTACGAAGTGCTGTGTCAAAAAGCAGTGGAGTTAAAGATCAATGCATCTGCATATTTTGGGTATTTGCGGCACCTTTATGGGTTCATTGGCGTTATTAGCGCGAGATTTAGGACATAAGGTGACAGGTTCAGATCTGAACGTTTATCCGCCCATGTCCACCCAACTGGAAAATGCAGGCATTACTTTAATGCAAGGCTATGATCGTAGCCATTTACAACCACATCCCGATTTAGTCATTGTCGGCAATGCCATGAAACGCGGAATTGACGCAGTTGAATATATGCTCAATGAGGGTTTACCTTACATTTCAGGACCACAATTCCTTGCAGATCACGTCTTACAAGGTAAACATGTCCTCGGCGTTGCTGGGACTCATGGTAAAACCACCACCACCACCATGTTGGCATGGGTACTGGATCAGGCAGGCTTAGAACCTGGGTTTTTAATTGGCGGTGTGCCTTTAGGTTTCTCTGAAAGTGCACGTTTAGGTGGCGGAAAATATTTCTGTGTTGAAGCGGATGAATACGATTCAGCATTTTTCGACAAACGTTCCAAGTTTGTGCATTACCATCCAAAAACTGCAATTTTAAACAACCTTGAATTTGACCATGCCGACATTTTTGATGATTTGGCTGCCATTCAAAAACAATTTCATCATTTAGTTCGTACCATTCCAAGTGAAGGTCGCATTATTGCCCCAATTACTGAAAGCAATATTGATGAAGTATTAGAAATGGGCTGTTGGACACCTGTAGTGCGTACTTCTTTAGATACACATCCTGAAGCGGAATTGTATGCAGAACAACTTTCGGCAGATGGCTCGCACTTTAAAGTATTGCAGCACGGCGTAGTCAAAGGCGAAGTGAAATGGAACATGACTGGGCAGCATTCTGTAGCAAATGCCTTAGCCACCATTGCTGCGGCTGAACACGTGGGTGTAAGCATTGAAACTGCCTGTGAAGCACTGTCTAACTTTGGTGGTGTAAAGCGTCGTATGGAGTTATTGGGTACCGTTCGTGGCGTCGAAGTCTATGATGACTTTGCCCATCACCCAACAGCAATTGACACCACACTTGAAGGTGCACGTAAGCGTTTAGGTGAGCGTAAACTGTGGGCGATTATTGAACCGCGTTCAAACACCATGCGTATGGGCAGCCATAAAGATGGACTGGCATATTCAGCACGTTTGGCAGATGAAGTGATTTGGTATCAACCTGAAGGGTTAGACTGGGATTTACAACCTGTGATTGATGCAGCATCCAACAAAGCGATTGTAGCGCGTTCCCTTGAAGATATTATTCAAACTGTGGTGAACGAAGCAGGTGAGGGCGACGCGGTGGTGATTATGTCCAACGGTGGGTTTGGTGGTTTACATCAAAAATTGATCAGCGCTTTAAACGCCTAAATTTGTGCATTTAAAAGCCCGCTACGGCGGGCTTTTTTATACACTGACCCAATTAAAAAGCGGACATCGTGCCCGTATATTCAAAGTCTTTTAGTTTTGTCCAACCTTGCACTGCGTCACCCAAACGCTTGCTCATATACATGATCGAAACCCATTGTTCTTTGCCATCATCATACGTGCTATACGCGGTAATAAAGTCATTTTTAAGAATGAACAGATCCTTGATTTTACAGGTATCACTTGGTGCAGAATGAAAATAGACACGTGATGGGGCAATCACTTTCATGCCCCAACGGGGAATCATATGGACTTCTCTTTGTTCTGCCTTTTCCTCAAGTTTTGCACAGTCTTCAGCAAATACTAAAGGGGAGAGCAAACTACATAGGGCAAGAGATAAAAGCTTCTTCATTTACCTCAATTTAACCATCTTAAACACTGCTCAGGCAAAACAGCTGTATTGTTCTCATTAGATTGTACTCTTTAGAACGAAACAAAATGCTATGACTGTATTAAGCCGCCACATCCAACAAACTTTGATCTCGTTTAAACATCACATCGACATAAGCGCAGACAGGTACAATTTTTAACTGTTGTTCGCGTGCGTATTCGACCAAGACATCCAACAACTGACGTGCCACACCTTGACCACGTAAACAATCATCTACCCAAGTATGGTCGGCCACAATGGTAGATGCATCACGCCAAACATAGGTGATTTCAGCAATACGTTGCCCCGCCACATCATTCAGAAAAAACTCACCTTTTTCAGCATTATTATGGTGTTGGAATTGCATACTCGGTTTTCCTCTATACAGATGAACTACAGTTAACATGCCATAAGCCCTGTAGAAAAAACACCCACTTGTTAAACCGCATCGACCAAAGTTTAAAATCTGGTTACACCTTATGCAGGAAATCCCTAGTTCAAGGGATGAAGCTCATGCCCATTTATTTCTATGCTAAACAGATAGCACACACAGGAGTGGCGGCATGTTAATTTATTTTGTATTAATGCTCTGTGGCTCATTATTGGCAAAAATTTTAATGCAATACGACAGCGTAGTTCCATTTAAGCCTTAAAATTTACGTCTTCGTTATTCGGCATTGATTAAACGCATAGATCAACAGGTTTGGTTTAGGTTGATCATATTTGCTTTATATTTGCACTTTTGTAGAAAATATGCGATTCTTGCCGCATCATTTGGACTCAGTCCAATACAGAATTTGAACAAGGGGAGTAGCCTCCTCCAGACGTCATCCACAACTTATTGGGATGACGTGTCAGAATATCGTCATTACACTTTGCAAAAAGTCGGTATCTGAGCATTACCTAGGGTAATGTAGGCAAGACCTTGATCATGTTGACACAGATGTTTATTTCATCTGGCAACAGGTCAAGGTTTTTTTGTGGCCAATTGCCAGATGTGGAGGATTTTTATGGAATCTATCGGCAATTTATGGCTGTATTTGGTCTTCTTCGGCATTGTCATTATCATGCTGTTGATCGACTTTCTCGGATTTAAACAAAAACAAGGGCAACCCGTTGCCATTAAAACTGCTGCTTACTGGAGCGTTGCTTGGGTCAGTGTCGCGATGTTATTCGCAGGTGGCCTCTGGTTGTATTTACAACAAACCGTGGGGGTTGCAATTGCCAACCAAAAAACCATGGAATATATCGCGGGTTATTTACTGGAAAAATCCCTCGCAATTGATAATGTCTTTGTTTGGCTCATGATTTTTGCAGCCTTTGCGATTCCACCTGCATTACAACGTAAAATTTTGCTTTACGGCGTACTTGGTGCAATTGTACTGCGGACCATCTTTATTTTTATTGGTGCATGGTTTGTTCAAGAGTTCTCTTGGATTTTATATCTGTTCGGCGCGTTCTTGGTTTACACAGGCTTCAAGTTCCTGAAAGGACAAGATGATGATCCCGACATCGAGGATATGGCTATATTGAAATGGTTGCGTAAACATTTGCGTATCACGCCACAACTGCAAGGGGACAAGTTCTTTGTTCGTCAGAATGGCGTATTGTGGTTTACACCGTTATTTTTAGTCCTGATTCTGGTTGAAGCTTCAGATGTGATTTTTGCAGTAGATTCAATTCCTGCGATCTTTGCTGTCACCAGTGATCCGTTTATTGTGTTAACAGCAAACCTGATGGCCATTTTAGGTCTGCGTGCCATGTTCTTCTTGCTCTCTGGCGCTGCGTCGAAGATGCATTACCTGCCGTATGGTCTCGGGATCATCCTGTTGTTTATTGGTTTTAAAATGTTGATGCTAGATGTATTCCACATGCCAATTTGGATTTCATTAGGCTTTATTGTAGTTGTGTTAGCGATTACAGCTTGGCTCTCCATTCGCCATAATAAAAAGCAAGAAAATCCATCGGCTTAAACTTGATGAATTGATCTTAGGAAGACAGATTGAGTCCGCTTAATCTGTCTTTTCTACTTCTGTAGCACTCAAAATTGAAACTGATCGTTAACCGAAGGTCATTTGGAGCACTGCGGCAAAAAGGCGTAATCCTGCATACAGGGTAAAAGCTCTCTCGACTGACCAATCCACAATTCCAACAGAACCTTAACCTAAATTCCGCATATAAGCATCTGTATCTAACTCAGGTCAGATCCATCACACCGCTGTTCTTTATAGTGTTTGGCAAAGATTTTGCTTGATCAGAATGAAAGATCAATAAGAGCATAACACATGAATAGCATTCCAACTTTTAATCCGATTGCCATGCCATACCACAGTCAATTTGACGCACAGGACTGGGAAATTTTGGCGCAATATTGGTATCCCGTGGCACGTGTCGAGGATGTGAGTACACAACCGCAACGAGTCACCTTATTAGATGTAAACATGGCACTTTACCAAACGGCATCAGGGGAAATTCATCTGGTTCGTGATGTATGCCCACATCGCGGTGTACCCTTATCTAAAGGCTGGGTAGAAGGGGAGGAAATTATTTGTCCTTATCATGGTTTACACTACAACAGCGCAGGCAAATGTACCAAAATTCCGGCACAACCCGATCTGAAAAAAATTTCAGACCGTTTTACCCTGACACAGTTCCCTGTAATTATACGCTATGGCTTAATTTGGACCAGCCTACATGCACGAGATGTCACACAAACCAATATTCCTGTTCTGGATACATGGGACACAGCCGAACATCAATCCATCTTACCGCCTTATGTTGATATTGCAGGTTCTAGCGGTCGACAACTGGAAGGTTTTATTGATGTCGCCCATTTTGCTTGGGTGCATCACCATGCTTTTGCCGACCGAGATAATCCTGTGGTACCAAAGTATCATACGCAACGTACCGATTACGGCTTAAAAACCATCTATATTAGTAATGTCAGCAACTATCCGCATGGTCTGCAACACCTTGCACCTGCTGATTTTTTATGGACCCGTACCTTTGACGTTTACCCACCATTTTCAGCCATTCTCAGCATTGATTTCCCCAACGACGGTGTCTTAAAAATTCTCAATGCCTGCTGTCCAGTGTCCCATAATCAAACTCGGCTGTTTGCACCCTTAACCCGCAATTTTGACCAAACAGGTGACTTAGCCTCGGTTTATGCCTTTAATGCCCAAATTTTTGCGGAAGATCAAGACATGGTCGAATCCCAAAAGCCAGAGGAGCTCCCGTTGGATTTAATGATGGAAGCCCATTTTGAAGCAGACCGTTCATCTACAACATATCGCCGTATTTTAGCCGAATGGGGACTTAGTCAACGTTATACAGTCTAGCCAATCATTTTCAGGTACAATCAACCGAAAAAAGTAAAAGTTGTAGGGTTTTCCATGTCTTCATTGTTGCAGACCACTGTCGTTCGCGGTCGTTTTTTAGATATTCAAAATTTAGTTGCTCAAGCTGCGGACATCGCAGAGCAGGTCCGTTATCTAGCAGATGGCGTGCTGATCAGTGAAGCAGGAAAAATTAAATGGTTTGGCCCTTGGCAAGATGCAGCCGAACATCTACCAGAAGGCGTTGCAATTCAACATTATCCTGAAAAGTTCATTGTGCCTGGTTTTATTGACACCCATATTCATTTCCCGCAAACGGAAATGGTCGGTGCTTATGGTGAACAACTGTTGGAATGGCTGAATACCTATACTTTTCCAACCGAAATGCAGTTTCAAGACCCTGCATATGCCGCAAAAATTGCCGAATTCTTTGTGCAAGAACTGTTAAAAAATGGCACCACCACCGCCTTAGTATTCTGTACCGTCCATCCAGAATCAGTGGATGCTTTATTTGAAGCTGCTCAACGCCACCAGATGCGTCTGATTGCAGGTAAAGTGATGATGGACCGTCATGCACCTGATGCCTTATGTGACACGCCTGAACGTGCTTATACAGAATCAAAGGCCCTCATTGAAAAATGGCACGGGCAGGGGCGTGCACTGTATGCCATCACGCCACGTTTTGCCCCCACTTCGACACCTGAACAATTACAACTGGCAGGGCAACTCAAGGCCGAATATCCAGATGTCTACGTACATACCCATTTAAGTGAAAATAAAAATGAAATTGCATGGGTCAAAGAATTATTCCCTACACAACAAGGTTATCTCGATGTTTATCATCATTATGGTCTCACAGGATCGCGTTCGGTCTTTGCCCACTGTGTGCATTTAGAAGACCATGAATGGGATTGTATGCATACCACTGATTCTGCGATTGCATTCTGTCCAACCTCAAACCTGTTCCTCGGTAGTGGCTTGTTTCCATTGAAAAAGACGTGGGAAAAACAAGTCAAAGTCGGTTTAGGCACAGACATTGGTGCAGGAACTTCCTTCAACCAACTACAGACGCTAAATGAAGCCTATAAGGTACAGCAATTACAAGGCGATAAACTGTCTGCTTTTGAATCGCTTTATCATGCTACCCTAGGAGGTGCCAAAGCATTGAGCCTTGAACAGCAATTAGGTAACTTTAATGTGGGTAAAGAAGCCGATTTTATTGTGCTCGACCTGCAAGCCACAGCCTTACAAGCATTGCGTCAGCAACGGGCCAAAAGTATTGAAGATGCCTTGTTTGCCCTGATGACCATGGGTGATGACCGTAATATCCATGCGACCTATATTTATGGTCAGCTGGCCTATGCACAATCCCAATAAGCCTATCGTTACTCCCATCTCCAAACGGAAACTGTGCTTCTTCTTGCTCGGTTGCACAGTTTTACTACGGCGTGATAGTCATGCTGCGAACAAAAAACAAGCAACAAAAGATGCATCTCGATAGAAGATGTATTAAAATAAACGCATATTTTGAGGTGTTGCAGGTCAACGCCTTTTTTATTTTTGATTTTTAGGTATCTGCCCATGACCGTTCAAATGAGCGTAATGATTTCAGCTGAAGAGATCCAAGCGAAAGTACAAGCGCTTGGTGCTAAAATTAATGCCCACTATGCCCAAAGTGATAAAGAACTTGTCTTAATTGGCTTATTACGTGGTTCCGTTATTTTTATGGCTGATTTATGCCGAACAATTGAAAAACCTCACGAACTCGACTTTATGACGGTTTCAAGCTATGGCAAATCAACTGTTTCGAGCCGTGATGTACGCATTCTAAAAGACTTAGACGGCGAAATTCGTGGTAAAGATGTCCTTGTTGTTGAAGATATTATTGACTCTGGGCATACCTTAAGCAAAGTGCTTGAAATTTTAGAAACACGTGAACCCAACTCAATTGAATTGTGTACGCTCGTGAGCAAACCATCACGCCGTGAAATTGATTTAGACGTAAAATTCTTGGGCTTTGAAGTCGAAGATAAGTTTATTGTCGGCTATGGTCTCGACTACGATCAAAAGTATCGTCATATTCCTTTTATTGGTGAAATTGGTCTCTAAGCTTAGCGTCTAAATCCACTGTATATAGCCTTCTATTCCCCGTGTTGTATTGGTTTTAGAAGGCTTTTTTATGTCTTTTTTACGGTAAATCTCTCACACAAAAACACCACAGTTCTTTGCAGATCTGCTGTTTAATTCAAGTCTTTTTTCTCCAAAATAATAAACATAAGCAAAATCATTGATTCAAAATAAGAACAAGGAGAATACTCATGTGGTCACTCATTGTTGCAATTGTTGTTGGTTTTATTGCAGGTCTGATTGCCCGTGCACTACATCCTGGCGATGACAAGGCAGGCTTTTTGGTCACAACACTATTAGGGATTGCAGGTTCTTTACTGGCAACTTATGGTGGACGCATGCTCGGTCTGTATGCCGATAATGTAGCAGCAGGCTTTATTGCCTCTGTGATTGGCGCAATTATTGTTTTGTTTATCTATAATCTTATTATGAAAAAATCCCGCACTTAATTTTTTACACAAAAAAGCCTTTTCACGTGAACCATGAAAAGGCTTTTTTAAAATTAATTTCTATCTCATTACAAACCTAACTCTTTCCAGATGAGTTCAATTTGTTCAGCAGGGAAGCCACCCGCCGCTTTAAAGCCATTCGAGAAAATTAGCGTAGGTGTACCATTTACGCCAAGAGATTGACCTAATTTCAAATTACGTTCAATTGGATTGGCACAGCTTTTATTACCCGCAGGAGCAATCCCTTTAGCAATCAGGTTTTCCCAAGCATAACTCTGATCTTTTTCACAATATACCGCTTTAGACGGCGCAACAGATTGCGGTTTAATTGGATAAATAAAGGTATAAATGGTCACGTTGTCCAGTTTTTTTAATTCAGCCTCAAGTTGCTTGCAATACGGGCAATTTGGGTCAGAAAAGATCGCCAGTTGGCGTTTGCCATTACCTCGCACGGTTTTCACCGCATCTTGTAGTGGCAATTTTTTCCAATCAATCGAGTTCTGTTTTAAAATCAAATCTTTGGTCAAGTTGTGCTGATCTTTCAATCGAATCATCGATCCCACTAAAATATGTTGTGCATTTTCTCCAACATAAACCACTTGACCGTCCATAGAGCCACTATAGATACCTGACATTTCAGTACTTTGAATATTCTCAATTTTCAAATCTGGATGTTGTTTGGCTAGATTGGTTTTTACAGTCTCGACACTCGCAAAACTAGACCAAGAAATGAAACTCGCCAGCATCGCAACCATTGTTCTTTTCAACATGAATTCTGCTCGTTCACGTAAGTTATAAAAGTGAATCAGTTTAATCCGAATTATGGTGATGATTGATAATTTTTATCAGGTATTTGGTAAAACAAATACCTGAATGTTTCACGTGGAACTACGCCTTAAACCGATAAAGGATTAATCTCTACCGAGACATGCACAATTTCTTCATGAATCGACAATGCCTCACGCACTTCATCCGCACTGATGGATGAGTGACTACTGAGTGCCAAAATACAGGCAAACTTACCTTTAGCCACCTTCCAGACATGTAAGTCTGTCACTTCAACAACCACAGGCAGATCCTGAATCACCTCTCGGATTTCCTCCACCACAGGATGGTTCATTTCCGCATCTAATAATGTTTTCGCCGTATCCCGCATCAGACCCAAAGCCCACCGCGCCACTAAGATTGCCCCCAAAATCCCTAAGAAGGCATCCAGAAACGACCACCCCATATATTTTCCAGCAAACAAAGCAACGATTGCAAAAACCGACGTCACCGCATCAGCAACCACATGTAAAAAAGCAGCTTTTTGATTGAGATCGTGTTCATGCTGATGCGTATGAGTCGATTCTTCGTGATGGTGATGGTGATGGTGATGGTGACCATCATGTAAAAGCCATGCACAAATCAAGTTTACCACCAAGCCTAAAATCGCAATTGGTATTGCTTCATTATATTGAATATCAACAGGATGAATCAGTCGTTCCACCGAGTAGAAAGCCATAAAAATAGCCACCACCAACAGCAAAATTGCACTGCTATATCCCGCTAAAATTTCAATTTTCCACGTACCAAAGCTAAAACGGTGATCCTGAGCATAATGACGTGCCGCACGATAGGCAAAATAAGCCAAACCCAATGCCAACATATGCGAACTCATGTGCCAGCCATCGGCAAGTAATGCCATAGAATTAAAAATCCAGCCGCCAATCACTTCTAATAGCATCATGACTGCCGTTAAAATAGTCGCAATTAAGATTCGTTTTTGTGCCAAAGGATTCCCTTCATCAAATTGATGACTATGGCTTCTGTGCATGATCGAATGTTGCATAATGTTCTCACCAATATACTCCCCTGTAGTATATTTATTTTTTGGAGGAAAGTGTGGGCCATTTATATGAAGATCAGAAAATTAAGAATCGCGTAAAGCGTTTGCAAGGGCAAATTCAAGCAATCGACCAAGCCCTCATGCAACCTGAAAGCTCCTGTATTGAGGTATTACAGCAAGTGGCGGCGGTAAAGGGGGCAGTCAATGGTCTGATGAATGAACTGATTGAAGCCCATCTGCGCCATCATGTTCTAAAACCTCAGAGTGAATTTGATGAAGCTGAACTTGCCGAATTTTTAAAGTTATTAAAACGCTACGGTTAGTGATTGTTTAAGCATCAATTTCGGCTTAAGCTGTCAAAACTCTTTATTTTTACTGTGCTTTTCCGACAGTTTTTTGTGATGCTTTATGACGGTTCAACATCCTTGGCGTTCATTTATGATGATCAGCCTTGCCTTATGCATGGGTACCATTGGTACAGCGCTCGCAAGTCCACTGTATCCGATTTATCAAGCATTATGGCATTTGCTGCCTAGCCAAATTACCTACATTTTTGTTGCCTATATGTTTGGCTGTTTAGCAACGCTGCTCTTTTTCGGCCGCGCCAGTAACAGCTTTGGTTTTTTGCGCACGCTGCAAGTTGGCCTAGTATTTGTCATTCTAGGATTAGGGCTTTCTGCTTTTGCCAGTAGCGCCGTTTGGCTCGGCCTAGGGCGTTTTATTATTGGGATTGCTTCAGGGCTGATTAGTACTTCCGCCATGTTAGGTCTCATGCTGACCATTCCGGACAGTCATAAATCTCATGCCCCACAATTAAGCTCAATTATTACCGTCATCGGTTTTGCTTTAGGGCCATTGATTGGCGGTGTGATTGCTCAATTTGCTGCATTTCCATTGCTCACTCCCTATCTGCCGATTATTGCAGGCGCGGTCCTCTGTTTAATCGGATTATTTCGCTTAAAATCCCCAACTTTTCAAGCTCAAGCATTTTCAATTGCACCACATTTAGAGCTTCCTGCCGCCCAGACCCGAACTCATTTTTTTATTGCAGGCTTAACCGCTTTTTGTGCCTTTGGTGCATTTAGTCTGTTTGCTTCGCTGTCTGCGTCCTTTGTCAAAGACCTGATTCCATGGCATGGTCCTCTGGTCAGTGGCATCGCGATTTCCAGCATTCTGTTTATTTCAGCAATCGTCCAGTTTTTTGCCAAATCGTTACCCGCTGCACGTAGCTTAAATTATGGTTTGATCCTGCTGATGGGCAGTTGTCTACTCTTAGCCATTTGTATGCAAACCCAATCAAGTCTATTGTTTTTTATCAGTGATATTGGCGTGGGCTTGGGACATGGTCTAGGCATTATGGGATCATTTGGTCTGATTCATCAAATGACAGATTCACACAATCGTGCCGCAGTGATCTCGACCTATTTGTTTATAGGATATTTAGGCACGATCGTGCCGATTATTGCGGTAGGTTACAGTGCAGATCTATGGGGGTTAAATCTGGCAGTGAGCGGTTTTGGTATTGGTATGGCACTACTATGTTTCACTTTATTGTTCTTGCAGAAGAAAAATAACCTTCAAATTTAAAGCTGCTTTGAATAATTTTTTTACTATTTCAGCAAGCATGCCTTAACACAACGCCAAGTATTTCGCAAAATGCCTGCTTAATATACATCATTATGATGTGCTCAAAATCAATCGGCAATTAACCGAAAACCATCAAAGCGATCACTCTGGTACTGAATTCCCCCCAATGCAACTCAACATCTTCTTTTATTGTTGTTTTTTATTAGGCACAAGGACTATCCGATACTGATAACCAATAATCCCTATTTCAAGATCATGTGATTTGTTATGATTGTAGTACAAAGAGTGAATTAATGATGACAACATATTGAATACTCGCCCGACTAGCATGATTAAATAAACACCATTAAATACTGAATAAAAAACGTTATTTTCATGCCTTCTTCCATTGTAGAGTCAATATGTCCTATCACTTATAGCCAACACGAGGAGGACAATATTTATGCAATCTCGTGTAAATCAAACAATCCAAATGCACTATACATGTAGCGATTTGGGAAACGTCATACTGACAGCACTGGAAAAAGCTGGCAAGAACATCAACAACCTAACGCCCGAAGATCTGGCACCGATTGATGAGTTTCATATCAGAGGACGTACAGCTACTCTCGAACTTGCCCGTGCTGCTGGACTTGATGCCACAAAACATGTACTAGATGTCGGTAGCGGTATTGGTGGGACTTCGCGTTGTCTTGCAAAAGAATTCGGCTGTCACGTCACAGGTATTGACCTCACGGAAGAATACTGTCGTGCTGCAAGAATGCTCTCGACCAAGATTGGTCTTGCACACCAAGTTGACTATCACCAAGGTGATGCAACCCAACTGCCATTTCCCGATCAGACCTTCGATGTTGTCTGGACTGAGCATGTGGCAATGAATATCTTGGATAAAGCTGGTCTTTATAAGGAGATGTACCGCGTACTGAAGTCAGGTGGCACACTGGCAATTTATGATGTTCTTGCGGGTCCATCGGGCCCAGTCCTTTTTCCTGTACCATGGGCACGTACACCAAATACCAGCTTTCTGGTACAGCCAAATGAGCTACGTCAGCTACTCCAAGAAGCTGGTTTTACAATCACTGACTGGTTAGACACAACCGAAAGTGCACGGACATGGTTTGTGTCTCTGGCCGAGAAAATACAAAAGGAAGGCTTACCCCCCCTTGGATTTCACATACTACTAGGGGCTGATTTTAAAGCCATGGCGCAAAATCAAGGAAAAAACTTGCAAGAGGGGCGGATTGTGCTGGCACAAATCATTGCGAAAAAATGACTTTGTGAGATTAAAACACTTTCGTGCTATTACAGCTCAATTTGATAAGCTTGCACGAAACGATCCCTCTTTGATTTAACTTGCATGTCGATTTGGTACAAAGCCAAATGAAGGCACATCCTAAACAATAAAAAGCATTCAGGAATGCTTTTTATTTTATAAATAGAATTTATTGAAGCTTATTGAGCAACACTTAAACTTTAAATTACTTTCCAATACAGAATGAGCCGAAAATTTTCCCAAGCAAATCATCCGCACTAAATTCACCTGTAATTTCACTTAAAGCATTTTGTGCAAGACGTAACGACTCGGCAACCAATTCACCTGCATGAAATACCACCAACTGCTCATGGGCTTCTGAAAGATAGTGCTGTGTGCGCTTCATTGCATCTAAATGACGTGTTCGCGCAATAAAGGTGTCTTCCTCTGGCTGAAAGCCAGCATGCGCTGTAATCGCCTCTATGAGTGATAGAACGCCTGTTTCCTGTTTGGCTGACACTGTAATATGCCTGAAACCTTGAAAATCACCAATTTCAGCTGTTGCATTGGTTAAATCACATTTATTCCCAATCAACATTAAGCGTTTCGGTTCAAGATGATGTTCAAAGTATTCACGTGCCAATTGCAATGGGTCTTCACCTTGACTCAAGTCATAGACCAATAACAATAAATCAGCTTGTTCAATTTCTTTAATCGCACGGCGAATACCTTCTTTTTCCACCACATCGCCTGTTTCACGCAATCCTGCGGTATCGGTCAATGTTATTGGCAAACCATTCAGGCTAATCTTTTCATGCAACACATCACGGGTAGTGCCTGCTATATCCGTCACAATCGCACGTTCAATACCCGCCAAAGCATTAAGCAAAGAAGATTTACCCGCATTCGGCTTACCTGCAATTACCACCTGTAAACCTTCACGTAGCAATTGTCCTTGACGGGCAGATTTCTGCACCGCAGCCACGGAATGCTGCACGTCTTCCAATAAAGTTAAAATCTTGCCATCAGCCAAGAAGTCAATTTCTTCTTCAGGAAAGTCAATTGCCGCTTCCACATGCAAACGCAAATGAATCAACTTTTCTAGCACCGTATTCACTTTATGTGAAAAGGCACCTTGCAAAGAACGTACAGCTGATCGAGCTGCAGCCTGCGAAGTCGCATCAATCAAATCGGCAATCGCTTCCGCTTGCACCAAATCCAGTTTGCCATTTTCAAAAGCACGCATGGAAAACTCGCCTGCTTTGGCAGCGGTTGCACCCAATTCCAAACACCGGGCAAGCAAGGCATTTTGGATTACAGGTCCACCATGCCCCTGTAATTCAACCACATCTTCACCCGTAAACGAGTTCGGGTTGGGAAAACAAATCACCAAGCCTTCATCCAATACTTCTTGCACATCATCCAAAAACTGACGAAAACCCGCCATCCGTGCTTTGGGTAAAGCTTTTTGGCATAACTGTTCTGCAATCGCATAAGCTTGCGGACCAGAAAGACGAATTACCCCCACACCACCACGTCCTGGCGGAGTAGCAATCGCTGCGATAGTGGTTTGATGCTGCATACAATTCACCTGACTTAAGTCCTAATCTAACCCAAAGAAAAATCCGCCTAAGATTACCATCTTAAGCGGATTTAATCAGCTAGTTGCTGTGAGAAGCTGCGTTATGCAGCGTCTGACGAGCTACGTGCTTTAGCGACTGATTTATTAATAAACCATTGCTGTGTAATCGTAATCGTATTGTTCACAATCCAGTACAGCACTAGACCTGCTGGGAAGAACAACATGAATACCGTGAACATAATTGGCATAATGCGGAACACTTTCGCCTGCATTGGATCGGCAGGTTGAGGGTTCAACATTTGCTGAATGAACATGGTCGCACCCATCAATAATGGCAGGATAAACCAAGGATCCATTGCTGATAAGTCTTGAATCCAGAGCATCCAAGGCGCATGGCGCAATTCCACACTTTCCATCAATACCCAATACAAAGCCAAGAAGATTGGCATTTGGAGTAATAACGGTAAACAACCTGAAAGTGGGTTGACTTGCTCACGCTTGTACAATGCCATCATTTCTTGAGAGAAGCGCATACGGTCTTCACCGAATTCTTCTTTCATTCGCTGCATTTCTGGCGCAATTACACGCATTTTCGCCATCGAGCGATAACTCTTAGACGACAACGGCCACAAAATGAGTTTAACCAATACAGTCAGTAAAATAATTGACCAGCCCCAGTTCCCCACCAAATTATGGAAGAATTGCAAGCCAAGGAACAATAATTTCGCGATTGGCCATAACCAACCATAATCAACGGTCTGATTTAAACCTACAGCCAAGTCTTTCAATTCAGATTGAATTTTAGGACCTGAATAGAACGTCGCGTCAACTTCCGCCACTGTACCTGCAGGCACATTAATGGTTGGTGAAGTAAAACTGAGGATGTTCATGTCATCACTCGATTTACGCGACTCTAATTTAGCGCTATAAGCTTGACCATTCGCCTGAGTCAACTTCAACTCGCCTGGAATCCAAGCACTAACGAAGTAATGCTGAACCATTGCAACCCAGCCGCCTTTTGCTTCAACATTTAACTTTTCGTCGTTAAAGTTGGCAAATTTAAGCTTGTTGTAATGTTCTTCAGGCGTACCCCATGCACCACCCAAGAAGGTGCCCAAGGTGAAAATACCCTGATCCGATTTACCAGGATCTTCCGAATTATCACGTTTGAGCTGACCAAACATCTGGCCTTGCCAGTTTTGACCACTGCGGTTGACCACTTTGTGATTGACCACAACTGGATATTCGCCTTGAGTGAACGTGAAAGTTTTAATAATTTCTACGCCGTCAGCCGTTTTAAAGACCATCGGAACAGAAAGTACTTGAACTGACTTGCCGTTTTTATCTTTCGCTGCTTTTGCATCAGCTAAAGTATATGCAGATTTCTCAATTTCATAGACAGGACGACCATTACGACCACTGTCAGGTCCATTTAGACCAATTAAACCAGATTGTGCAACATACGTACGTTTGGCATCGCTTTCCAGCATAACAAACGGTTCATCGCTATCTTTGTTTTTATCATGATTGAGTAATTCAACACGAACAATATCGCCACCTTTAGGATTAATCCAAAGATGATAAAGGTCAGTTTGAACTGAAATAAGCTGTTGACTTGCTGCCGCAGTCGATTCTGTAGTTTGCTGAGCAGTACTATTTGCTTGTGGCACATCAGGAGCAGCCGTAGCTGTCTGTCCATTTGGCAAGTCGGCAGACACTTCATGTGAAACTACTGCAGCAGCTTGCGGCTGCTGTTGTACTTCATTATGACCATAGTCCTTTTGCCATGCCAAAATAAGCAAATATGCGACGACAAACATGGCTCCTAGAATTGCAATCCTGGCCCATTGTTGCATATCTATTACCCCAAAAAGTTAGAGTGATTTTGATTCCATAAACATCCACGAAAGGGTACAGCAACGAGATGCATTTGAGAATCGATTTGCTGAAATGAAATAAAACGAATTGCTTTTGCAGGAACAGGATCATAACCCGAGCCGCCCCATGGATGACATCGACAAATACGATTTGCAGCCAACCAAACACCCCGTACAGCTCCATGTGTATGGATTGCTTCCAATGAATATTGAGAACATGTAGGTAGATACCGACAACGTGGTCCTAACATAGGACTAATTGCGATCTGATAGAATCGAATAAACCAATGCAACACACGTACCATTGGCCTTCTCTACTTCTGTGGGGAGGGAGCTATTTTTGAATGCTTTTTAGCAATGCGTTGCAGCTTTTGCCAAGCAAATTGTAATTGCTGATGCAATTCTGAATTGGCGACTGTTTCTATACCAACTTTAGGCATAACAACAATATCCAAGGCATCCAGTTGCATTTGATGCAGGCGAAAACTTTCGCGAGCAAGTCGTTTTACTCGATTTCTTTCATGCGCACGGCGCACTTTTTTCTTAGCAACAACAATGCCCAAACGACTGTTAGGCTGTTTGGAAGGTGTCGCAAGAAATAAGAAATGGGGTTGGTGCACTTTAAAAAGCGCACCATCAAACACAACTTTATAATCGGCAGCACAACGAAGACGCCGCTCTGCGCCGAAGTCATAAAGTGTCATAACACCCAAAATCGTCTAAGCACTAACAAATTAAACAGTTAAGCTGTGACGACCTTTTGCACGACGGCGAGCTAATACTTGACGACCAGCTTTAGTAGCCATACGAGCACGGAAACCATGAACGCGCTTACGCTTTAATTCAGATGGTTGGAATGTACGTTTCATATCGAAACTCCAAAAAATGATCTTTCTATAAAGGTCCGCGATTTTAGTGTTCATTGCTTGAGCTGTCAATCAAAAACACCTATTCGGACCAAATAAACTTGTAATCAATAAAACTTAACGTGGAAAGTCTGAATTGAGTCTTTCTCTGAGTTAAAAACTATTCACATCATAATAAGTTGTTAAATAATAGAAAATAAGTTATAAACAGTATTATTCACAAATTTATCCACACCAAAATAAATACACAATGATTTAAATTTAAATTCATTCGTGTATCTAAGTTATCCACATCAAAAGCGATCCTTATAAATAAATTCAAATTTTAAAATTTAAATTTATTCTTATTAGGGAGCGTTTTTTCTGTGGAAAACCTATTTTTCACATATAAAAACAAGAGTTAACATTGTGGATATGTATGTTTTTAAGAGTTTAAGGAATTGTGGATAACTTGGTGTGTTTTTTTATCCACAGTCTGTGGGTGTTTTTATCCACACATGGTTTTGAATTTAAATTTAGATTGTTTATTTCTTTTTTGAGCAACTTTTGCAGAATTCTTCATGACAGATGTGGATAACTTGGTTAGAATGGCGACCCGCTTCGGCGGACAATGGTGTTTTTAAATTTAAAAATGGATGAATAGGGGTTTCACATGCTTTGGACAGACTGCTTAACTCGCTTGCGACAAGAGCTATCTGGAAATGTTTTTACAATGTGGATTCGCCCTTTAGTTGCTGAAGAGTTAGAAGACACTTTGCGACTATATGCGCCTAATCCATATTGGACGCGCTATATTCAGGAACATCATTTAGAACTGATTACCATTTTGGCGGAACAATTGTCTGAAGGACGAGTGCGTCGTGTAGAAATTATGGTAGATTCGCGTCCAGGTGCGATTTTATCTCCAAGTGAACAACCTGCGACAACAACTGCGGCATTAGAAACTTCTGCACCCGTTGTAAAGGTAAAAAAAGAGAAAGAGGATTCGCCGTTAAAAAATAAAAAGCGATTGCTAAATCCCTTATTTACTTTTTCGCTATTTGTTGAAGGCCGTTCCAACCAAATGGCTGCTGAAACTTGCCGTAAAGTGTTGACTCAATTGGGAGCTTCTCAGCATAACCCTTTGTTTTTATATGGTCCGACAGGTTTAGGTAAAACTCACTTAATGCAAGCGGTAGGAAATGCTTTATTACAAGCCAAACCTAATGCACGTGTGATGTATATGACCGCTGAAAGCTTTGTTCAGGATTTTGTCAGCTCCTTACAACAAGGCAAGGTGGAAGAATTTAAGAAAAACTGTCGCTCTCTAGACTTACTTCTGGTGGATGATATTCATTTATTGGCGGGTAAAGAAGCGAGCTTGGTTGAGTTCTTCTATACGTTTAACGCTTTATTGGATGAATCGAAGCAAATTATCTTAACTTCGGACCGTTATCCTAAAGAATTGACAGAATTAGATGCCCGTTTGGTGTCACGTTTTTCTTGGGGTTTATCAGTTGGTGTGGAGCCGCCTGATATTGAAACGCGAATTGAGATTTTATTAAAGAAAGCCCAAAGTAGTGGTGTAGACTTACCGCGCAACTGTGCGTTATTTATTGCACAACAAGTGGTTGCCAATGTCCGTGAGTTAGAAGGCGCACTGAATAAAGTGGTCGCTATTTCACGTTTCAAAGGGACTTCAATTGACCTTGATGTGGTTCGAGAATCGCTTAAAGATGTTTTAGCAATTCGTGCTCGAACCATCAGTACGGAAAATATTCAACGGGTGGTGAGTGAATATTTCCGCATTCCGCTGAAAGAATTAATCGGCCCTAAACGAACGCGTATTTATGCACGTCCGCGTCAATTGGCGATGGGTTTGGCACGTGAACTGACAGGCGATAGTTTTCCTGAAATTGGGATGGCATTTGGTGGTCGTGACCATAGTACGGTTATGCATGCGTGTGAAAAAGTGCAAAGCTTAAGAGAGGGTGATCCTATCTTTAATGAGGATTACAAAAACTTGCAACGCCTGCTGCAAAGTTAATCGATCTTGGTCAAATTCTATTCTTGCAATGCGGTATATTCTGCCGCATAGTACACTGCTAAAAATTAATTAATTTATTTTTCATCTTCAGTTTTTTCGAGGAATGCATCGTGCGTTTAAAAATCGCCAAAGAAAGTTTACTTAATGTTCTTTCACATGTGGTAGGAGCCGTGGAGCGTCGCCACACTTTAAACATTTTATCGAATGTTAAAGTACAGGTGAGTCAAAATGCTTTGGCGATTACAGGTTCAGATTTAGAAGTTGAATTGGTTGCAAGTACCAATTTAATGGAAGGCGCTTGTTTACAAGCGGGTGAAACCACAGTTCCTGCACGTAAACTGATGGATATCTGTAAATCTTTACCCAGTTCTGCATTAATTGATATTCAAATTACCGAAGATCAGCGCTGTATCCTTAAATCGGGCAACAGTCGATTTGTATTGGGGACTTTGCCTGCCGAAGATTATCCATTGTTAAATACGGAAAATACACAAGGTACACAGATTGCGGTGACGCAGCGTGAATTAAAGCGTTTATTTGAAAAAACGGCCTTTGCTATGGCAGTTCAGGATGTGCGTTTTTATTTAACGGGGACCCTGTTAGAAATTGATGAAAATCAATTGCGTGCAGTAACTACAGATGGTCACCGTTTGGCATTATGTGAAACATTGGCCTCTTCAAATACACAACAATTGATTCAAGCGATTGTACCGCGTAAAGCTGTTGGTGAATTACAGCGCTTGCTGAGTATTGAAGATGAGCAATTGTCATTATTGATTGGTCGTGAATTGCTGAATGTGACCATCAATACCCCAAGCCGTGATAAAGAGCAGGGAACCATTAAAGTGCGTTTTACCACGAAACTTATTGATGGAAAATTCCCTGACTATCGCCGTGTGATTCCACGTGGTGGCGATAAAAACGTGTTGATTGCACATGATGTGTTTAAGCAGTCTTTACAGCGCGTTTCTATTTTAAGTAATGAAAAACTGCGTGGCGTATTCTTGAATTTCAGTGCAGATACTTTGCAATTGCGTGCCAATAACCCTGAACAAGATGAAGCGATTGAGGATTTAGCAATCCAGTACAACGATGCACCATTAGAAATGTCATTTAATGCACAGTATTTACTTGATGTGCTTGGTGTTTTGGATGGTGATGATGTTTCGATGACCATGAGTGAAGCCAATCAATCGGTATTGGTGCATGATCCTGCACATGCAGATCAGACCTATGTTGTCATGCCAATGCGTGTGTAATCGCTAGATTTATTATGCAGATTACGCGTTTAAACATCGAACGTGTTCGTAATTTAAAAACGGTTGCCCTCTCTGAGTTGCAGCCGTTTAACGTCTTTTATGGTGCGAATGGTTCGGGAAAAACCTCTATTTTGGAGGCGATTCATTTGCTGGCGACAGGTCGTTCCTTTCGTACCCATATTCCTAAACACTATATTCTGCATGATGCCCAGAGTGCTGTCGTTTTTGCCCAATCTTCCAGTGAAAAAATTGGAATGCAAAAACACGTCAGTGGTGAGCAGGTCATGAAAGTGAATGGGGATCATATTGCCACGCAAGGTCAGTTAGCAAAACTATTGCCTTTGCAGCATATTGATCCGCAAAGTACCGATATTATTGATCATGGTGCCAAACCAAGACGACAGTTGCTCGATTGGTTGATGTTTCACGTGGAACCTGAGTTCTATCATGCTTGGCAGTTTTATTCACGCGCCTTAAAACAACGCAATAGTCTATTAAAATCGCGGCGTAATTTAAGTCTAGAAAGCCTAGAACCGTGGAATAAAATGTTGGGTGAGTATGGTGAAATTTTACATTCACAGCGGGTTGCGATTGTGGAACAGTGGAATGTATTTTTTCAGCAAGATTTGCAGTATCTGTTGCCCAATTTAAGTGTTGAACTAGAATATGTTGCTGGCTTTCATACAGAACATGGATTGCTGCATGACCTGTGCAGTCAGCACCAAAAAGATCTCGATCGAAGATATACTGAATATGGTCCACATCGGGCCGATTTACGCCTGAAAACCCCAATGGGGGAGGCCGATATTGTGCTGTCACGTGGACAGAAAAAGCTGTTGATTATGGCGCTAAAACTCTCACAGATTGCAATGCTACATGCCTGTAATAAGGAAACTGTGGTATTATTAGATGATCTGACAGCAGAATTAGATTTAGCCGCACAACAACGTTTAATTGAGCGATTAAGCCAACTTGGTAGTCAAGTTTTTATTACCACTTTAGAGCATGAATCTGTGCAAAAACATTTACATGACTTGTCTATTTCCCACCAATTGTTCCACGTGGAAAATGGTCGAGTAGCATGTGTTGTGCAATGATTTCCCATCTTTGGATAGACCGATTTTTCACTAGGGAGTAACCATGAGTTCAGAAGACCAATCTGTCACTCAAACAGAACAAAGCAACGAAAAGGCTTATGATTCCTCTAGCATCAAAGTGTTGCGTGGTTTGGATGCCGTTCGTAAGCGCCCAGGTATGTATATTGGCGATACTGATGATGGTTCAGGTTTGCATCACATGGTATTCGAAGTGGTGGATAACGCCATTGATGAAGCTTTAGCAGGTCATTGTGATGAAATCTTGGTGACGATTCATGAAGATGAGTCAGTCAGTGTTTCTGATAACGGTCGTGGTATTCCAACCGATATTCACCCTGAAGAAGGGGTTTCTGCCGCAGAAGTTATTCTAACTATTCTGCATGCAGGCGGTAAATTTGACGATAATAGTTATAAAGTCTCAGGTGGTTTGCACGGAGTAGGTGTTTCCGTTGTAAATGCCTTGTCGAGCAAACTCGAATTAATCATTCATCGTGCAGGGCATATTCATCAACAAGAATATCGTCATGGTGATCCGCAGTATCCACTCAAAGTGATTGGTAATACAGAAACTACAGGGACGATTGTACGTTTTTGGCCAAGTTCGGACACCTTTAGCCAAACGATTTTTAGTGTCGATATTTTGGCACGTCGCTTACGTGAATTGTCTTTCCTGAATGCAGGTGTGCGTATTGTTCTGCGTGATGAGCGGATTAATTTAGAACATGTATATGACTATGAAGGTGGTTTGTCTGAGTTTGTTAAATATATTAATCAGGGCAAAAACCATCTGAATGAAATTTTCCACTTTACTACCCAAGCTGAAAATGGCATTGGGGTAGAAGTGGCTTTGCAATGGAATGACACTTATCAAGAAAATGTCCGTTGCTTTACCAACAATATTCCGCAAAAAGATGGTGGTACACATTTAGCAGGCTTCCGTGCAGCGTTGACCCGTGGCTTAAACAGCTATATGGAAAATGAGAGTTTGTTGAAAAAAGAAAAAGTGGCAGTCACGGGGGATGATGCTCGTGAAGGTTTAACCGCCATTATTTCGGTTAAAGTGCCAGATCCGAAGTTTTCTTCGCAAACCAAAGAAAAATTGGTATCAAGTGAAGTGAAATCGGCGGTAGAACAAGCAATGAACAAGGCATTCTCTGAATACTTGCTTGAGAACCCTACTGCGGCAAAATCAATTGCAGGCAAAATTATTGATGCGGCACGTGCACGTGATGCTGCGCGTAAAGCCCGTGAAATGACCCGTCGTAAAAGTGCCTTAGATATTGCGGGTTTGCCAGGTAAATTGGCAGACTGTCAGGAAAAAGATCCTGCAATGTCTGAATTATATCTGGTCGAGGGTGATTCTGCGGGTGGTTCGGCGAAACAAGGTCGTAACCGTAAAATGCAGGCGATTTTACCGTTGAAAGGTAAAATTCTCAACGTGGAACGTGCGCGCTTTGACAAGATGATTTCTTCTCAGGAAGTCGGCACGCTGATCACGGCTTTGGGCTGTGGTATTGGTCGCGAAGAATATAATCCTGATAAGTTGCGTTATCATAAAATTATTATCATGACCGATGCCGACGTCGATGGTTCACATATTCGGACCTTATTGTTGACCTTCTTCTTCCGTCAAATGCCAGAATTGGTGGAGCGTGGCCATATTTATATTGCCCAACCACCGTTGTATAAGTTGAAAAAAGGTAAGCAAGAGCAATACATTAAAGATAATGAAGCTTTGGAAACTTTCCTGATTTCAAATGCCATTGATGATTTGGCTTTGCATATCAGTGCTGAAGCGCCTGCGATTCGTGGTGAAGCTTTAGCCAAAGTAATTGCCGATTATCAAACCTCACAGAAGAGTTTACAGCGTTTAACCCAGCGTTATCCTGCAAGCTTATTGGATGGTTTGATCTCGATGGATGCTTATAAGTTTGATCATTCACAAGATTTGGCTTATGTACAACAGTGGGGTGAGCAATTGCGTGCCGCTGTGGAAAAAACGCAGCCGAGCTTACGTCCAGAATTGACGCTTGAAGCCTTCGATAAAGAGTTGGCTGATGGTCAAAAGGCGGTGGTGTATTTCCCACGCATCACGATTTATGTGCATAACCTCCCACACAGCTATTTACTAGATGCAGGCTTACTGTCTTCGGGTGAATATGTACGTTTGTTGAAAAACTCGAAGAGCTGGTTTAGCCTGCTTGAAGAGGGTGCATATTTGGAAAAAGGCGAGCGTAAGATTGTGGTCAACACTTTCCACCAAGTGTGGCAGCATATTTTACAAGACTCGCGCCGCGGCATGATGATCCAACGTTATAAAGGTTTGGGTGAGATGAATGCGGAGCAGTTGTGGGAAACCACTATGGATCCTGATAATCGTAATATGTTGCAAGTGACCATTGATGATGTGATTGAGGCCGATCGTATGTTCTCTTGCTTGATGGGGGATGATGTGGAACCACGTCGTGCCTTTATTGAAGAGAATGCCTTAAATGCAGATATTGATGCCTAACAGCATGTCATTTTAAAAGCAGCCTACGGGCTGCTTTTTTATTACATGGACTTTGTTGTTTTTTAGTGATGGTTATTAAACTGTCGTATTGTTCTGGCATGCTGACTAAAAATAACTGAGTGAAAAGCATATGGATTTAAGTTTGGAACAGTGTCGTGATCATTGGCTCAATGCTTTTTATACGGGACAAGTTCAAGAGCTGATGTTATACGAACATGCAGAATTCAAAGTAGTATATGAAGCACAGGCTAAGGTTGAAAGTAATCTGAGTCGTTATGCATGTATTCAGCATGCGGTCCAAAATGGTGTTTGGAAACCACGTCATTTAGACATTCAAACTGAAATGTTTGAGTTTAACTCTACACAAACTGAATGCCGAATTTTGTTGTATTTGGTGCAGCCTGAACAGATGGTTCAAGAAACATGGCACTATTTGTCTGATGCATGGCAAATCACAGAGCTTCGCTTTTTAAAAATAAAATGATCGAATTACTTCAGCAATTTAATTTTCAGCATAAAAAAAGCAGGTCAAGTGACCTGCTTTTGGCTAGATTGGGATCAGTCGGTAAAAGTTACTTTCGCAATGGCTTTTTTACCGGCTTGAACAATCACCGTGATATTTTCTTTGACGGAGAAGCCAGCATCGACCACATTCCAATCGACTTTAACGGCTCCACGTGAAACAGCATCTTTGGCAGCAGCCGCATTTTTGGTTAAACCCGCAGCGCGTACAATCGAGGCAATAAACATTTCACCACCAAACTCGGCACGTGAAATCGTGATTTCAGGTGTCCCTTCTGGTAATTCACCTTCAGTAATGATGTTCCCTGCACCTTTATGTGCATTGGCAGCAGCTTCCGCGCCGTGGAAACGCTCAACCAATTCAAGTGCCAGAATCTTCTTCACTTCTTGTGGATTACGACCATCTTCGACTTCTTTGAGCAAGACTTTGATTTCTTCAATCGATTTAAAACTCAGAAGATCAAAATAACGTTCAATCAAAGCATCTGGCATGGAAAGCACTTTTTGGTACATTGCGCCAGGCGTATCAAATACCCCAATGTAATTGCCTAAAGATTTAGACATTTTGTTGACGCCGTCTAAACCTTCAAGAATTGGCACCGTAATACAGACCTGTGCTTCTTGGTTATAACGACCTTGCAGCGTACGTCCCATCAATAAGTTAAAGGTTTGATCCGTACCACCGAGTTCTACATCTGCCTCAAGTGCAATAGAGTCATAGCCTTGAACCAATGGATACAAGAACTCATGAATCGCAATCGGTTGCTGATTGTTATAACGCTTGGTGAAATCATCACGTTCTAACATTCGGGCAACCGTTTGCTGTGAAGCCAACTGAATTAAATCAGCTGCAGTTTTGGTGGCAAACCATTCCGAGTTAAAACGCACTTTGGTTTTATTTGGATCAAGAATTTTAAACACTTGTTCTTGATAAGTCTTAGCATTTTCCAGTACTTGTTCACGTGACAACGGTGGGCGAGTCGCACTTTTACCTGTTGGGTCACCGATCATCGCGGTATAGTCACCAATCAAAAACGTGACATCATGACCTAAGTCTTGGAAAGTTTTTAGTTTATTAATTAAAACGGTATGACCTAAGTGTAAGTCAGGTGCAGTCGGGTCGAAGCCCGCTTTAATTTTTAGAGGACGATTCTCTTTGAGTTTCTTTAACAGATCCTCTTCAGAGATAATTTCATGAGTGCCTCGTTGAATGAGGGCAAGTTGTTCTTCAGCCGGCAGGAAATTTGACATCACAAAACCCAAACACATCAGTTATTCAATTTGTGCGATATACTAACACTTTTTCAGCACATTGCAGGCTTTAGAATAATCATGACAGCAATCTATATTGGGGTAATGACTGGCACCAGCATGGATGGGGTAGATATTGTAGCCGCTTCATTCGACCCATTGCAGTTGCATGCCACGCTCACTTTAGCGTTTGACCCCGATTTACGAAATGAACTCATGGCACTTACTTTGCCTGATGATAACGAAATTGATCGTATGGGCAAGGCAGATGTGGCTTTGGCAAAAATGATTGGTGAAGGCATCAATACACTGATTGAACAGCATCAGCTCGACCGCAGCCAAATTAAAGCCATTGGTTCGCATGGGCAGACCATTCGTCATCGTCCTGAGCATGGTTTTACTTTGCAAATTGGCGATCCCAATATCATTACTGAAATCACTCAAATCCCTGTAGTCTCTGATTTCCGCCGTCGTGATATGGCGGCAGGTGGGCAGGGTGCACCCTTGGTACCAGCTTTTCATCAGGCCTTATTTCAGCATGAAAGTATTCACCGTGTGATTCTGAATTTAGGTGGCATTGCCAATGTCAGTCTTTTACCTGCGGGTGCACCAGAGCTGGTTTCGGGTTTTGATACTGGACCTGCCAATATTCTGATGGATGCATGGTGCCATCGTTATACAGGACAACCGTATGATGAAAATGGTAACTGGGCCGCTTATGGTCAGCCAATTCGCAGTTTGTTAGAGCGTTTACAGGCGCATGACTTTTTTGCCAAAGAGCCGCCTAAAAGTACGGGGCGTGAAGATTTTAATTTGGATTGGTTGGATGACCAGATCATGGATTGGCGCAATGATGAGCTGGCGTATGATGAATTGGAAGATAACCCTGAAAATATCCAAGCCACCTTATTAAAACTGACTACACGCGCCATTAAAAAAGCCATCTATCGTTCAGGTATGGACACGGGCGAGGTCTATGTCTGTGGTGGTGGAGCGTATAATTCACAACTTTTGGAACAATTACGCTGGCGTTTACGCAAGCACCAATGGACGGTGCAAAGTACCGCAGATTTGGGTTTAAGTCCGACTTGGGTTGAAGCCACAGCTTTTGCTTGGTTAGCGAAGCGTTTTGTTGAGCATTTAAGTGGTAATTTACCTGCGGTGACTGGCGCTGAAGGTTATCGTATTCTAGGCAGCATAACTGCAGTTTAAATGTCGAGAAGACATCGATAAAAAAACCTCCTGAATTTGGAGGTTTTTTTTACATCTGTGATCAACTTAAATCGAGAAAGATGAGCCACAGCCACAGGTCGTGGTTGCATTTGGATTTTGTACAATAAAGCGTGAACCTTCTAGACCTTCAACATAATCAACCACAGAACCGATTAAATATTGATAGCTAAGAGAGTCGACCAACATTTTCACATCACCATTGATGAATTCGGCATCATCTTCATTCATATTGTCGGCAAAGTTAAAGCCATAAGAAAAGCCTGAACAACCCCCGCCTGTTACATAGACACGTAACATTAAATCTTGGTTGCCTTCACTATCGCGCAATTGGCGTACTTTATTTGCAGCACTGTCGGTCAACACAAGCGTTGGAGCTGTCATGATGGATTCCTCTGTTCGGTTCATGGGTCTTTTAAAAATGAAAAAGACCATATCTCTAGTATAGCATACTCAATATATGGTCAATATTTGAAGATTAAAAGTCAAATCAGAGTAATTTTATCAAGATTATTTGTAGTTTTCATCTTGCAAACCACATTCAAAATTTTTGGCATCTTCTTTACAGCGGAACTGCCAGAGCAGTTTCATCATCCGTTTGTCATACACCCCTTGCTGAGTCAAATTAATTCGCGCATCACGCATCATTTTTTGATAGCCAGGTTTATCGGGGGCAGGCACGTCCATCCAGTATTTGCTTGGAATGTCGGCTTTCATTTTACCTAAAATGCCAAAAGCACGTGGAAGTTGTGATTTGACCCATTCACGCGATTGCTGACCATAGCCTTTAGGGAAACGGTCGGGACGAATAATGATATTGCCTGTGACTTGTAAAATTGGGTAATTCACAATCGCCCCTTTGCTGCCCAAACCTTTATGTAATTCTAGTGCTTTAAACGCAGCGGCAGGCGCCCCAATAATATCAACCTGACCATTGTTAAATTTGCTGCCAAAATTGGTGACATCGGAACTAACGGCTTGGGCGCCAACTTGTTGCACCATGATTTTTTGCGCTTGATCATAGTCCAACACAGCAATCTTTTTGCCTGCGGCTTTAGCAACAGTATTGATACTACGATCATTCACCAGCAGATAGGCATCTCCGACAGGAATGACGCCTGCAATTTCATATTTGCCTTTCACCATATATTTGCTAAAAGTAGGATTGGCTAAACCTTGCATGACTTTAACGGCTAATTTTAGATTGGGAATAGCTCCAATGGCATCCAGTGAGCCAGTAAAATCATTAAATTGACGCCCTCGCATGCCAGTCACACTAATGCCATCACATTTTCCCGCCTTAAAATCTTCGGCAATCACCGCCTCGTTCTGAGCCACTCGTAGTTCAATATCGGCGCCCCAATTTTTAGCTGCCAATTGATAATCTTTCATTAGGGCATAGACATCGCCACTTTTACCAACGAAATCAAATACACACACCACTTGTTTGGCTTGAACAAAACTGGTGCTTACAGATAGCCCAAGCCCCATCAAAAGTTGCATTGATGATCGTTTCATCATGTGAATTGTCCTTATTCCATTCTTTTTGTATTGTTGGAATGATGTTTTTCATCATTTTAAGCGGTAAAGACAAGCGTTTACCTGAGCTTAAGATTAGCGGGTTTTTATCCTTGAACATTGGCACTTTAGACAAAAACTTAAATAAAAAAGCCTAGAATAATCTAGGCCTTAGTTATTGATTTATGGTTTATTCACCCGCCATAGAACATTCGAAATTGGCTTTATCGACAGAGCAACGTGCCTTTTTCAAGACACTCATCATGCCTGAATCATAAATGCCTTGCTTGGTGAGATCGATACGGCCATCACGTAACATTTTCTGGTATTTAATTTTATCATCTGCAGTTAAATTCATGCGGTATTTGGCAGGGATACCCGCTTCAAGACGATTAATCATCGAGAAGCTTTTCGGCAAATTCTTCACAAACCAATCTCGGGATTTTTGTCCAAAACCGGCAGGGAATTGCTCAGGGCGAATCACAAAATCGGCAGTGACTTGTAGTACAGGAAAGTTAAACATTGCACCATTGCTGCCTAAGCCTTTATAAATTTCGAGAGGTTTATACGCATAGGCAGGGGCACCCACCATGTCGACTTGACCATTATTAAATTTAGCCACGAAATTTGAAACATCCGAAATGACTGCTTGGGCACCAACACGCTGCACCATGATTTTTTGTGCTTGGTCATAGCCCAAGACTGCAAATTTTTTCCCCGCAGCCTTTTCGATGGAATTGATACTTTTATCACGGACAAAAATAAAGGCAGAACCAAGGGGTGCAATACCTGCTACTTCATATTTTTTGCCGCTCAATGTGGTGACCATTTTATTGGCATTACGCTGGTCTAAGGCAAAGCTAATGGCTTTTTGTGCAATGGCATTGCTTGGCGCACCGCCTAAGGCATCAATTGAACCTGCAAATTTATTGTATTGGCGTGCGCGCATTGCAGTCATAAAAACGCCGTCACATTTACTTGCTTTAAAGTCGTTATCTGCGACAGCTTCATCTTGTCGTGGAATCAGGTTGATTTCTGCACCCCAGCTTTTTGCTGCTAATGCCCACTCTTGCGCCATTTGATAAGATTCACCTGACTTACCAAGCAAATCGAAAACACAGATATCCACTTTGGCTGCTTGTGCAGTCGTAGAGAGACCAACAGCAGTAATGGCAGCTAAACCGAACATGACTTTTTTCATTGTGTTCATCCTTTTCAGATTGGTTATTGTTCTAAGTGTCCTTACACGCAGACAATATTAAGCAAGTTTTGCATTTCGAAATAGAGTATTTACTCCATTTTTAAATAAAAAAATGACATTCTCTGCAAAATTGCTGTCAAATTGTCCAATCCGAAAGGGTGTTTCGATTAAAATCAGTCAATTAAATCAAGATTTTGGGGTAGAAAAATTATCATCCGATTATTCTCCACCTAAGGAGCATTCAAAATTGGTACGCTCAACGGTACATCTGGCTTTTTTCAGCACCGTCATCATGGTGGGGTCATAGATGCCTTGTTGCGTCAGATCCATTCGTGCGTCACGCAACAATTTTTGATATTTTTCTTTGTCTTCTTTAGCCAGTTCCATGCGATATTTGCTTGGAATGGTGGCTTCTACGCGCTGTACCATGGCAAAATTTTTAGGTAGTTGGCGGACAAACCATTGCCGAGATTGGGCTGCAAAATCCTCTGGAAATTGTTCTGGTCGAATAATCAGGTCTGCCGTGACATTCAATACTGGAAAATTGACCATGGCGCCGTTATTGCCTAGCCCTTTATAAATCTCAAGTGGTTTAAAGGCATACGCCGGTGCGGGCACGACATCGACTTCATTCTGATTAAATTTTTTCACAAAATTGGAAATTTCAGACATCACAGGAACAGCATTAACGCGTTTCACCATAATTTTTTGAGCCTGATCAAATTCCATCACTGCAATTTTTTTACCATTGAGTTTTTCAACGCTATTGACTGATTTATCCCGTACAAATAAATAGGCTGGGCCAATCTGACCAATCCCTGCAACTTCATAGGTCTCTTTACCTGATTTGGTGATGAGGCGCTTCTGATTTCGTTTGTCCAAAACATAAATAATGGCTTTCTGTGCAATCGCGTTATTGGGTACTCCACCCAACGCATCAATTGAACCCGCAAATTTATTATAATTACGGGCACGCATAGAGGTCATATAAAAACCGTCACATTTTCCAGTTTTGAAGTCTTGGTCTAATTTGGCTTCATCTTTATAAGCGGTTAGGTCTATATTGGCACCCCAGTTTTTACTGACCAATGCCCATTCTTCAAGAAACTTATAAGATTCCCCTGACTTGCCAAGCAAATCGAAAACGCAAACATTAATATTTGCATGCGCTAAATTGGACAAATTGAATAGTGTTGCTGTAGACAAGACAAGAAAGGCTTTTTTCATTATTTCACCTCAATTTTTTGATTTTTCAGGAACAAATTTATATAAACATGTTTTTTTTGGACAAAATAGAGTTTTTACTCTATTTCCGACCAGTAACATTTCCGTGTATCTGTGGTTGGTACTTTTTCTTTTCTAAGCGACTTCCTTTAGAATAGCGCTAACTTTTTATCTGCCAGTGTTTGTGATGATCCAATTAGACCAACTTTCGATTCGTCGTGGTGGACGCGTACTCTTCCAAAAAGCCTCGATGCAATTGCATCCAGGTTGGAAAATTGGTTTAACTGGCGTAAATGGCGCTGGTAAATCAACCTTATTTTCTGCGCTCTTGGGGGGGATGGAATCTGACGGGGGATCTTTAACCCGTCCTGCGGTGTGGACCGTTGCCCATATGGCACAAGAAATCAAAGCTTTAGACATGAAAGCCATTGATTTTGTTTTATCAGGCGACGAAGAATATTGGGACATTCAGAACAAACTGGACCATCCAGAAAGCTTAAGTGATGATGAACTTGGCCATTTATATGGACGCTTTGATGAAATTCATGGTTATTCAGCCGCGGCTAAAGCATCACAACTCATGGCCGGTTTAGGTTTCTTTGAACATCAATCACAACTTGATGTTTCAAGTTTTTCGGGCGGTTGGCGTATGCGTTTGAACCTTGCGCGTACCCTCATGAGTCGTTCAGATTTATTATTACTTGATGAACCAACCAACCATTTAGACTTAGATGCAATTCTGTGGTTAGAAGATTGGTTGAAAGCCTACGAAGGAACTTTAGTTCTTATTTCGCATGACCGTGATTTCTTAGATGCCATTACCGACCATATTTTACATATCGAAAATCAAGAACTCATTTTATATACAGGTAACTACTCGACTTTCGAACGGACCCGTAGTGAGCGTTTAGCACAACAGCAACAAGCTTACGAAAAGCAATTAGAAACACGCGCACATTTGCAAAAATATATTGACCGTTTTAAAGCACAAGCCACCAAAGCCAAACAAGCGCAAAGCCGAATTAAACAATTGGAACGTATGCAGGAACTTTCTGCTGCCCATGTTGATACGCCGTTTACCTTTAGTTTCCGTGAACCATCGAAAATGAGTTCACCTTTACTGGAACTTGAAACTGCCGATATTGGTTACGGTGACAAACTAATTGTGACCAATGTTAATTTGCAAATTACCCCGACCAGTCGAATTGGTTTGTTGGGAATGAATGGCGCAGGTAAATCAACCTTGATTAAATCACTGGTTGGCGACTTAAAACTATTAAAAGGGACGCGTAAAGATTCTGAACTGCTGAATATTGGTTATTTTGCTCAGCATCAAATGGATGCTTTGGATGGTAACGCCAGCCCAATGTTGCAATTGGCGCGTATTGCCGACAAAAAAATTAGTGAAGCAAGTTTACGTTCTTTCTTGGGCAGCTTTGGTTTCAGTGGCGAACGTATGGACACGCCAAGTGAAAGTTTCTCTGGCGGTGAACGGGCGCGTTTGGCTTTAGCACTCATTGTATGGCAACGTCCAAACGTATTAATTCTGGACGAACCCACCAACCATTTAGACTTAGATATGCGTCATGCACTGACAATGGCACTGCAAGACTTTGAAGGTGCAGTGGTTCTGGTTTCGCATGAACGCCAACTCATTGCTTCCGTCTGTGATGAGTTGATCTTGGTTCATGCGGGGCAAAGTCGTGAATTTGATGGCGACTTGACGGCTTATGCTGAATGGTTACGTCAAGCACGTATCGACATGATGAAGAATGGTCAACAACCATCGGCTCCAGTTCAATCGCAAGTTGAAGTGAAACCCACTATTTCTAAACTGGACAAAGAGGCTCAACGTAAAGAAGCCGCACGTCAACGTGAACTCAGTCGTCCAATTCGTAAAAATATTGAAAAAAATGAAGTTCAGATTGCCAAAGTTCAGCCACGCTTAGCAGAAATTGAAGTTTTATTGGGTGATCCTACGCTATATGAAGCAAACCGTAAGGACGATTTGCTGAAATTGATGGATGAACAAAATCAGTTGAAAGCAAAATTAGAGCAAATTGAAGAAGAAATGCTAACCTTGATGATGGAATTAGAAGCGTTGGAAAGCGCATTTTAATTCTTTAAATGACAAAATAGAAAAAGCACAACGTTAATGTTGTGCTTTTTCTACATATAAGTACTCACAGCAAAAGCAAAAAACACATGAAATGAAAATAAATATGCGATTTACGTTTGAAAATGATTAAAAAATGAATGAAAAACTAGTTTTTTGCATTGTTTTGTTGAAAAAATCAACACACGTGCAAAATAATTTAAAAAGGGTATTGCAAGGGATTAGAAATGCTGTAGAATGCACATCCATCGGCGGTGATGTTGATTAAAACTTGTTGAGAAACAAGGATTTAGCCCAAGCGGTAGAATCTAGAAGTCTTGAATAAGTTTAAAAATAATTAACAAAACC
>NZ_SJNT01000018.1 GCF_004331035.1 Acinetobacter sp. ANC 4910 | reverse complement strand
ACACGCTGTGTAAATAAGACCATAACGAATAGTCATAAACAGTTGTGCTGGCGACAATAGCAAGAGTGAACCACCTGATCCCTTCCCGAACTCAGAAGTGAAACCTCTTAGCGCTGATGGTAGTGTGGGGTTACCCATGTGAGAGTAAGTCATCGCCAGCTCATTATTCAAACACCCCCTAACCAACGTTAGGGGGTGTTTCTTTGTGCGTTGAGGAAAATATGGGTAGTGAAGAGACAATTTAAACATAGAATAGCTTTTGCTCATAAAAACAGATTAGAATAACTTAGATATCTTTTTATTTTCCTTAGTTCATGAAAAAAATATTTGTAGTTTTTATGTCCATTTTTTTGATAAGTTGTACAACTGTTGATGGAGTTAAACCAACTAAGTTATCGAAGCCTCAAAACGAAACAGCTTTTATATTGGATAAAGATGTAATTGGAGAAATGATAGTTACTAATAGTTTTGGTGTTAAGACTAAAACAATAAAAGGATTATATAAAGGTAAATATGTACCAATGTTTGCAGATAAGGAAGGAACATATTATCAAGGTCCTAAAGATTGTGTATATTTTTCGAAAGATCAAAATATCGATGGTGGTATTTGGATACCGAAGAATGGTTCAATAGAAGAACCAAGAATTTGGATATATATGCAACCAGTTAAAGGAACTTATCCACAGTATGGAGGTCCCTTAGCTCTTACGTTAGCAAATATACCAGCTGGAAATGTTAGAAAAGAATGGTATTTAACAGTAGAACCTTCTTTATTAAATGAGATTCATGTACAAGAGTAAAGTAAATAGCTAATAGAAATTAATAGGGCTGGCAATAAGATGAAACTCAACTCTTTCTCTCCACTCCCAGAAGATGATGAAGAACTGCACCTTCCTGAACTTGTTTACTGGTCATCTTTGGGTGATGTGGAGCAAGTCGAGGAGTTGTTATTGGCTGGAGCTGATCCGAATCAAACTGATGAAGAGGGCTATAGTGCACTACAAGCTGCGGCGGAAAATGACCATTTAGATGTGGTTAAATTGCTGGTCAGTAAGGGAGCAAGAATCGATCATCGGTCAGAATATACTGCACTTGAATTAGCTGAAATGGCTGAAAATAAAGACATTATTGCATATTTAAAAAGTTTATAAATATAACGTTATAAAAGGCCCACCTTTGGTTGGGCTTTTTAATTCCTAAAACCAAAGCTTAGAGTGAACCTTTGAGTTTTTCTTCATGCTGCTTCACTTGTTTAGCATATTTTTTACCTTGGTGGCGCATTTTCCAGCTCGACTCATAGCCTGTAGGTCCAACATTGTAATAGGCAAGGGCCTTTTTCCAGCTACCCGCAGATTGATTATATTTAGCTAAAATATAGGTGCCACAATTGATGTTACTGGCTTCTTCAAATAAGTCACCAGAGCAAGTTTGCTGCCAATATGTAGGCATGATTTGAGTTAAGCCAACAGCTCCTGCTGGCGAAATAGCATAGTTACGATAACTTGATTCTTGTCGAATCATGGCGGCGATGAGTAAAGGGTCGACCTGATATCGTTCTGCACTTTGCACAATCATCGGTGCAACACGGTTTGCAGTTGTTGAGTCGATAGAATATGCCTTTTGAATGCCAGTAGACAATTTCGCTGCACGTTTTTCTAGAGAGCCACCACTTAAACCTGAACAGCCTGTGATCATGAACATACTTAATGCAGTAATGCTGAATTTAATTCGGGTTGATTGTTTCAAGGTGGGTAGAGGATTCAGCGATGGTAAGTGCAACAAAATAAAATTCCTGATGTGATTGAAATGTTTAGGATGTTAGGTAGTGCAATATAGGGAGTCAATATGAGTTACTTTAAGGAATAGAAGTATTATGTAATGTTGACCTGATTACGTTTATTCAGATTCTACGGGTTGTATAAAAAGAAAAGCCCCATCATCCTGACAAGGCTTTTCTGTATGAGGTCTTATGTAATTAACTCCTGTCAATTACGATGCTTCCTGCGATTTTTGTTCTTATTTACATCGACTTCCTGTCTCTGCATGTCTTTATATTAATATGACATCTCAGGTGAATATAGGCGAAAATCACGCTGATTGTTGTAAGTTAAAGCCTACATAACAGAATTTTAAAAAGGGATCTTATGCAAAGTAAAAGGCCTGTATGGTCAATTCGAGCTGAGCAGCCTCAAGATATTGACGTCATAGCATACGTGACGATGAGGGCATTCGAATTTGCAGTTTATAGCGATCATCATGAGCAATTTATCGTGCATGCATTACGCCAGTCAGGACAACTCAGTGTTTCTCTAGTTGCCGAATTTGATGGACAGATAATTGCACATGTTGCGATTTCGCCTGTGCAAATTTCATCGGGTACAGATGGTTGGTATGGTTTAGGCCCAGTTTCAGTCTTACCAGCATTTCAGCGGCAAGGTGTTGGCACTGATTTAATCGAAACTGCATTGGCTCAGTTAAAAAAGCAACAGGCAAAAGGGTGTGTGGTGTTAGGAGAGCCTGATTATTATGCACGGTTTGGTTTTCGGGCTCTGAGTCAATTGGTCCTAGAAGGAGTTTCTGCCGAGTATTTTCAAATACTCACATTTGAAAATGAAATTCCACAAGGCAATGTTCAATATCATGCCAGTTTTAATGCCAAGTCTTAACTGGATGGACTGACTAATAAAAAAAGCTGAATGTTTACATTCAGCTTTTGATTGGTACTTCATGAATTAGAAATGTGCATCTAAACCAATATAAGGACCTTTGAAGTCAAGTTTAATGTCATTGTGGTTATAGTCATCTAAATCAACAGTGAAAATTCGATAACCTGCTTTTACACCAACATCGACGAGCATGTTGTCGATAAAATTGTATTGAATTTCTGCCAAAGCATCCGTCAACTGAGCATCGTTAAAGTTACTGTAGGTTAGTTCTGCTTTCGCACTTAAACCTGTAAATGGCAATTTACCACCGACCGTACCATAAAGAATTGGATAGGTTTCATCAATACTGGTACGTTGTCCTGCAAAATTGGTGATATCACCATTCAGAGTGGTCGCACCCGCACCAATATCAAGATCAACTACATTGTCTAAAATTTCGTAATAGAGAATGAAGTCCGCATGATCAAGGTTAACTGCATAATTGGGTTGGCCTACAACGCTACTCTCTGTTTGAGAATCTAAATTGACATAGCGAATTTTGGCATTTGGAATAATTGGAACTGGGTGCTCTAAAGCGACAGAAAATTGGACTGCACCATCATTGTCCAGTTTTTCCTTTGAAAATGGGGCTGTGTTGTTCATTTCGGCATGCCCGTCATATGCCCAATAACTGATATCGCCTTTGAGTGCGACTAAATCTGCTTGAGCTAAGCCACTCAAACCTACGCCTAATGCCAGTAATCCTGCCTGTGCTGCTTTCATGCTTTTTATCCTAATTGTGTTGTGTGTTTGCGTTAAAAAAGGGTTAAAACAAGCGTTATTCAGTTGTATTTTAGAGCATGATATAGCGATGCGAAAAAAGAAACAGTAGTCAAAGTGCTTTTTTACATAAAAGTGCAGATAGATGGTGAGTCTTTTTGAGGTAGATTTCTGATTTAAATATAAAATTTGTTATGAGTTATAAGCATCTTTTTTGATTTTGAATCTTGGTTTGGTTTGACTGGGCTAGATGCTTATGAGTGGTGCTATATAAATTTGAATAGAATCAGGTATTCGGTTGCAAAGTTGCGGCTTAGTCTATGATTGTGACGCTCTATATCTTGATACAGTGGTGAAATAGACCATTTTTTTTTGCATAAAAGGTAAGTGAATAATACTAAATAAATTAAGGGAATTTTCCAGTATATTAAAAATCTTGCATTTTGGGCTTTGTTAATCTATTTTAAAGAATATGATAAAAAAAGAGTTATATTTTGATCAATTGATTAAAAATAGAATACAAAAAGGCGAACTTTCATCCAGAAATTACAGCAAAAAATAACAAAAGTGCGTATTGTTCAATTATTAAGAGGTGAAAACAATCCGAAAGACTTTAACCAAGATTTTGTGTGCATTTCATCTGTTTGCAATTTAGAACGAGACACCCAAAAGGTGGAAGCTAAATCAAACAACAAAAAGATTTTTGAACGGTACTTTTTTGCTAGCCATATTAATCCGTATAACAAGCAGCAATAAAAGTTACCCAAGATTTAGGTGTGTTTCATGGCAGATTCTCGTGAAAACTGGACGTCACGATCTGGTTTTATTATTGCAGCCGTTGGTTCGGCTGTTGGTTTAGGTAATATTTGGCGTTTCCCCTACGTTGCTTATGAAAATGGTGGCGGTGCGTTCCTTATTCCTTATTTACTTGCATTAATTACAGCAGGTTTACCGCTGTTATTTTTAGACTATGCTGTCGGGCATCGTAGTAATAGTTCTCCACCCAAAGCGTATCGCGCTTTATTTAAAGGCGGTGAAACGCTCGGTTGGTGGCAAGTTTGTGTCTGTATCATTATTGGCTTGTACTATGCCAGCGTACTGACTTGGGCAGGAAGTTATGTTTACTTCTCGATTGGCCAAGCATGGGGCAATGATCCAGAAAGTTTCTTCTTTAATACCTATTTACAAACCTCAAAGGCAGCAGGCTTAGATTTACAGTTTGTCAGTCATTTGTTTTGGCCGATTGTAGGTATTTGGGCGCTCACGCTGATCATCTTGTTTGGTGGTGTAAAGAAAGGGGTTGAGCTGTCGAACAAAATCTGTATGCCTTTGTTATTCGTATTGTTTACTTTCTTGGTGATTCAAGCTTTACGTTTACCAGGTGCAGCTCAGGGCTTAAATGCATTTTTTACTCCGAACTGGTCTGCAATGATGGACTATAAGGTGTGGTTAGCAGCATATGGTCATACCTTCTTCTCACTTTCGGTGGGTTTCGGGATCATGGTGACCTATTCATCTTATTTAAAACCGAAAACCAACTTAACAGGTTCGGGCTTGATCGTTGGCTTTGCTAATGCTTCAACAGAAATTTTAGCGGGTATTGGTATTTTTGCTGCATTGGGCTTTATGGCACATGCTGCGGGTACAGACGTTAAAGATGTCGTGAGTGGTGGTATTGGTCTTGCCTTCATTGCCTTCCCGAAAATTATTTCGAGCTTGGGCGCAGGTGCAGATTTATTTGGTCTTCTGTTTTTCTCCTCGCTATTTGTAGCAGGTATTTCTTCGATGGTGAGTATTTTGGAAGTTCCAATTGCGGCCATGCAAGATAAATTAAAATGGAGCCGTTCAAAAGCTGTATCGATTATTGGTGGTGGTAGTGCGCTGGTTTCAATCTTTTTATTCTCTAGCGTAAATGCGATTAAGCTTGTTGATATTATTGACCACTTTATCAACAACATCGGGATTATCGGTGGTGCTTTATTATCGATTATCAGTATTGCATGGTTTAAGCGTTCTGCGTTGATGGAACTGCGTGATCATGTCAACCGTATCTCGACCATTCAATTGGGCAAGGGCTGGGACTTTACCCTCACAGTCATTACTTCATTTATCTTGTTAACGACCTTAACCATGACTATTTTTAGCCTCGTGAAAAATGGTTATGATACTTATAGCATGAGTTTACAAGGCGTATTTGGATGGGGCAGTGTGATTTTCTGCGCTGTGGTTGCCGTTATCCTCAGTAAAATGAAAGATCGCTAGGAGAAGCAGAATGAATACTTCAGCTATCATAATGATGATTATCTCAATGGTATTTCTCTGGGGTGGGTTGGCATTGTCGATTCTCCATTTGATGAAAAACCCTGAAGAATTGGATGACGTACTTGAAGAAGTGAAAGATCATCATACGCTGTAAATAAATTGTTTCAGTAAATACTGAGCATATGCAAATGAAAGCCATTATCATTTAAGATAATGGCTTTCTTATTTAGAGCACCTCGTTATGGGCACCTTATTACCATATCAAGTGTGGATTGCATTTGGCGTGACCTTGCTTGCAGGACTGGCGACAGTTCTGGGGGGTGTTTTGGTGGTGTTCTTTAAACAGCCGAGTTATCGCTTACTTTCTTTTGGATTGGCATTTTCCGCAGGAGCGATGATTTATGTGTCTTTAACTGAAATTTTAAACAAATCCATTCATTCTTTTAGTCTGGCTTTTGATGATAAAACGGGCTATGCCCTCGGGACTGCATCATTATTGCTGGGCGTGATTTTAGTGTTAATTCTCGACCATTGTATTCCCAATCCGCACGAAACCATTGAAAACCAAAATGTGCAGGGGATTAATCAACAACAATTATTACGGACAGGATTACTGACTTTATTTGCCATTACGGCCCATAATTTTCCAGAAGGCTTAGCGACTTTTTTTGCGACGTTGGAAAGTCCTGCACTTGGGGCACCTCTTGCGGTAGCCATAGGGATTCATAATATCCCTGAAGGTATTGCTATTGCTTTGCCTGTTTATATGGCCACGCGGAAAAAAAGTACAGCTTTACTTGCTAGTTTGCTGTCGGGGCTTGCAGAACCGTTAGGTGCGATGATTGGTTATTTTCTTTTGGCACCGTATTTAAGTTTTAGTGTGTATGGCACCGTCTTTGGCATTATTGGTGGGGTGATGGTGTATTTGGCACTCGATGAACTACTGCCGACCGCCAAAAAATATGCACAAGGACATGAAACCGTCTATGGCTTAGTCACAGGTATGGCCTGTTTGGCGCTGAGTCTGGTGATATTTAAGTATGTGAGTTAAGGTTGAAAAACAGAAACCAAAGTTTCTGTTTTCCTTAAAAAGGTTTAGGCTGTTTTTTCGATTAAGCAATAATAAAAACCATCGCCACGCCCTATTTGTGGGAACAATTGGCGACCATGAATCTGCTCAATCCCCCAATCGGCATCAATTTTAATTTCTTTCGCATCTGTATGCTCAGCAAAAAAGTCGACCATTTGCTGTTCATTTTCGGCTTTCAAAATCGAGCAAGTGATGTATAGCAATGTGCCGCCGACTTTGAGTTGTTGCCACATATTTTCAAGAATTTGCTTTTGGAGTTGTACCGTTTTAGCAATATCGCCCGACTGACGCAGTAAACGAATATCTGGATGGCGACGGATTACCCCAATGGCTGAACAAGGTGCGTCGAGAACGATACAATCCGCAAGTTCAGGCGATGTCCATTTCACTGCATCGGCAGTGATAATTTCCACTGGCTCTTCGCTTAAAGCCAAACGTTCTAAGTTTTCGGCGACACGTTTTAAGCGTTTTTCATCTTGGTCGAGTGCGATCAGTTTTCTAGGCTGATATTTCTCTAAAATATGCGCTGTTTTGCCCCCAGGTGCTGCACAGGCATCAATCACGAATTTGCCATTCAAGTCGGGTAACAATGTTGCACAGAGTTGAGCATGTTCATCTTGTACTGAAAAACCACCCGCTTCAAAACCTGGTAGGCTTGGGATATGCAGACTTTCATCGAGGACAATACCGACATTTGAAAGCTCACAGGCGTGTGCTTCAATACCTTCATCTTCTAAAATTTCAAGATATTCATCACGGCTGACCTGTAAGGTGTTAACCCGTAAGGTTAAGGGTGCAACTTGTTTCAGCTCATAGCTGATTTCAGCCAATTGCTCGCCCCAGTCCTTTTTCAAACGTTTGGATAACCAGCTTGGCAAATTCGATGCCTGCTCTAGGACATCGTAGAATTGCTCTGTTTCGCGTGTTGCACGGCGCAAAATGGCGTTGACCACACCACTTAAGCTTTCCATACCCAATTGTTTTGCTGCATCTACCGTTTCAGAAATAGCCGCATGCGCTGCAACACGGGTACACAGCAACTGGTATAAACCCACATATAAACAGGTTTCAACGACTTGGTTTTCCAGTGGTTTAGACAACAACGGTAAAGTCACTTGTTTCAATGCATGCCATTGGCGTAAACAGCCAAGAACTAATTCATGGTACAAGGCACGATCTTTGTCAGACACAATGGCCATGTGTTGCTGAAGCACCGATGCCAGTGATTGACCATTTTGGACAGCCAATAACGTTTTAACAACCTGAGCACGTAAGTTTAAAGTCTTACCAGAGGCGTTGGGAGATTGTCTCATTATAAAATTTGTCCAATATTCAGTTTTTGGGTTTGTAAAATTTGTACAGCATTAAGCGGTTTACCACCCGGCCATTGTAAAGCAGTTAGCGTGATGACTGTATGATTGGCACAGGCAACATGTACACCGTGTTTATCAATCGCAATAATTTCACCGACTTGGGCATTTTCCGTCGTTTCATGCGATAAGACGGAATTCCAGACTCTTAAGTTATTTTGCTCATCCAGTGCAATAAATGCGACTGGCCAAGGGTTAAAAGCACGGATATTACGGTCAATCTGTACTGCATCTAAAGACCAATCAATTTGTGCTTCAGCTTTGCTGAGTTTATGTGCATAGACTGTGAACGCTTCATCTTGTACTTCACGTTCGGCTAAATACTGTTGTAAAGTTTGTTCAGAGTGCAACACGGCAACAATTGCTTCTGCCCCTTGCAGCGCCAGTTTGTCATGCAATGAGGCTGAGGTATCGGTCGCTTCAATCGGACAGTAAGTCTTATACATCATATCGCCCGTATCTAAGCCTGCCGCCATTTTCATAATGGTGACACCCGTTTCAGCATCTCCTGTGGCAATCGCACGTTGAATCGGTGCTGCACCACGCCAGCGTGGTAACAAAGAACCATGAATATTCAGACAGCCGTATTTAGGCGTATCGAGCACCACTTGCGGCAAGATTAGACCATAAGCAGCCACCACCATCACATCGGCATTTAAATCTTTTAATTGTTGTTGTGCTGCTAAGCCTTCCTCAGTGGAAGATTTGAAGTGTAAAGGTTGATACACTGGTAAATCATGTTCCAATGCCAACTGTTTGACCGCTGAAGCCGTCAGTTTTTGACCACGACCTGCTTTGCGGTCGGGTTGGGTGTATACCGCCACAATTTCATGTTCTGTTTTCAGTAACGCTGCCAAAGCACATGCAGCAAATTCAGGTGTACCGGCAAAGATGATTTTCACACATCAAATTCCATAGAAACTTGTGTCTATTATATGTCAAAAGCAACGCTAAGCCGAATCTACAATATGCGCTGTAACAATCACGCTATTGGTTGAATATGCAACGCAAAAAAATGGCAAGGGTATCGGTATTTGAAAACTTTTAGTTATGCAAAATTAAAAAAATATTCATGAAAGTTTTATATTTAATTTCCTGTGCTCGGTTTATAGTAGGTTCGTACAGTTTTCTTTGAGATCATTTGTCGAAATATAGCCTGTATATCGTGATGCAGGAAAGAGAAAAGCGGGTTGTCTGTTAAACACATAGCTGTAGTATTATGATGTTGCCTATGTTTCGATTGATTCATGCTCAATGATCAGTCTTCTTTAGCCAGAATGAATCGCAGATTCATATCAAGCACAAATTTTGTTGGAAATACACAATGCCTGACTATCGTTCAAAAACATCAACACATGGAAGAAATATGGCTGGCGCACGTGGTTTATGGCGTGCAACAGGTATGAAAGATGAAGATTTTGGCAAGCCGATTATTGCGGTGGTCAACTCTTTTACTCAATTTGTTCCTGGTCATGTGCATCTTAAAGACTTAGGTCAACTTGTGGCACGTCAAATTGAAGCGTCAGGCGGTGTAGCAAAAGAATTTAATACCATTGCAGTAGATGATGGAATTGCGATGGGGCATGATGGCATGCTGTACTCATTGCCTTCACGTGACTTAATTGCAGACTCAGTGGAATACATGGTCAATGCACACTGTGCTGATGCCATGGTCTGTATTTCAAACTGTGACAAAATAACCCCAGGCATGTTGATGGCGTCTATGCGCTTGAATATTCCTGTGGTTTTCGTTTCTGGCGGGCCGATGGAAGCGGGTAAAGTGAAAATCCGTGGCAATGAACACGCGATTGACCTTGTCGATGCCATGATTGTCGCAGCGGATGACAACTTTACCGATGAAGAAGTCGCAGCATACGAACGTTCAGCATGTCCGACGTGTGGTTCATGTTCAGGCATGTTTACTGCAAACTCAATGAACTGTTTAACCGAAGCTTTGGGTCTGTCCCTTCCGGGTAATGGTTCTACGCTTGCAACACATGCCAACCGTAAAAAATTATTTGAGCGCGCAGGTCAATTGATCGTTGAAATTACCAAACGCCATTACGAACAAAACGATTACAGCTTATTGCCACGTTCAATCGCCACCAAAGCAGCCTTTGAAAATGCCATGACGCTTGATATTTCAATGGGTGGTTCAACCAATACTGTTTTGCACTTGTTGGCAGCGGCGCATGAAGCAGAAGTTGACTTTACCATGACCGACATTGACCGTTTGTCACGTAAAGTGCCTGTGCTGTGTAAAGTTGCACCTGCAAAACAAGACGTGCATATGGAAGATGTACACCGTGCAGGTGGCATTATGTCGATCTTGGGTGAATTAGACCGTGCAGGCTTGTTGGATACTTCTGTACCGACTGTGCATGAAAAAACCTTAAAAGATGCTTTAGACAAATGGGACATCATCCGTACTGAAGACGAAGATGTCTATCAATTCTTCCGCTCAGCACCGGGCGGTGTACCGACGCAAACGGCATTTTCACAAGACCGTTACTACTCTCGTTTAGATGGTGACCGTGACAATGGCGTGATTCGTAATGCTGAGCATGCCTTCTCTCAAGATGGTGGTTTGGCTGTTCTGTATGGCAATATTGCCCTTGAAGGCTGTATTGTAAAAACCGCAGGTGTGGATGACTCCATCTTGAAATTCAACGGTACAGCACGTGTTTTTGAAAGCCAAGATGCTGCGGTAGAAGCAATTTTAGGTGGCAAAATTACTGCTGGCGATGTGGTGGTGATTCGTTACGAAGGTCCGCGTGGTGGTCCGGGGATGCAAGAAATGTTGTATCCAACCAGTTATTTAAAATCGAAAGGCCTTGGTAAAGACTGCGCTTTACTCACCGATGGTCGTTTCTCGGGTGGATCATCTGGTCTTTCGATTGGTCACGTTTCGCCTGAAGCAGCTGAAGGTGGTGCGATTGGTTTGGTTGAAGATGGTGACCGTATCGAAATCGATATTCCAAACCGTACGATTCACTTGGCTGTGGACGAAGCAACCATGGCAGCGCGCCGTGAAGTACAAGAAGCCAAAGGCTGGCAGCCTGCTGAACAGCGTCCGCGTAAAGTCTCTAAAGCTTTAAAAGCCTATGCGATGCATACTACCAGTGCTTCGAAAGGTGCGGTACGTGACATCTAATGTGTAGTTTTACCGATTGAAAAAAGCACTCCAAATGGGGTGCTTTTTTATGTTGCTAGAAAATGTCACGATCACATTTTACAGTACGGTTTGCACTGTTATTACGTAGACGAGGTTTTACTTTTGATGGCACAAAAGTAACAAAACACCTTTGTTTCCCTGCCATACAGTGAAACAGCGACATCCATGTCGCTTCATCATGTGACCTGACTTGGGTAGAAAAACAATAAATGGGCTCATGTAATACCCAGCGAGTCGCTTTCATGTGTAGTTTGCTTTCTATACAATAAAAACAGAAAAATTGCCAAGACTGTAGAGCAATACGCAGCCATCGCCAAGGACAAATACAATGAGTAAAGACAATATCCGCGAACATTCAGCCCCCGTTTATGAAGGCATCGAAAATGCGCCTGCACGTTCCATGATGCGTGCCACAGGCTTTAAAGATTCTGACTTTACTCGTCCCTTTGTTGGTATTGCGTCTACTTGGGCCAATGTTACGCCGTGTAATATGCACATCGATGGTTTGGCGCGTGAAGCTGAAAAAGGGGTCAATCAGGCAGGCGGAAAAGGCATTATTTTTAATACCATCACCATTTCAGATGGCATTTCGAATGGTACCGAAGGTATGAAGTATTCATTGCTGAGCCGTGAAATTATTGCAGACTCGATAGAAGCTGTGGTGGGCTGTCAGGCCTATGATGGCGTGATTGCGATTGGTGGCTGTGACAAAAATATGCCGGGTTGTATCATGGGTTTGGCGCGTTTGAACCGTCCGGGTTTGTTTGTTTATGGCGGAACCATTAAACCGGGTGCAGGGCACACCGATATGATTTCAGTCTTTGAAGCCGTAGGTCAGCATGCCAAAGGTGAAATCAGCGCTATTCAAGTCAAACAGATTGAAGAAGTGGCCCTGCCAGGACCGGGTTCCTGTGGCGGCATGTACACTGCAAACTCGATGGCCTCTGCGATTGAAGCCTTGGGTATGAGTTTACCGGGTTCATCTGCCCAAGAAGCGGTTTCTGATGACAAACGGATCGACTGTCAAAAAGCAGGCGAAGCGGTGATGAATTTGCTGCGCTTAGACCTGAAGCCGCGCGATATTATGACCAAAGCTGCATTTGAAAATTCAATTAAAGTGCTGATTGCCTTGGGTGGTTCGACCAATGGGGTGCTGCACTTACTGGCAATGGCACATACCGCTGGAGTTGAACTGAGTTTGGATGATTTTGTCCGTATCGGGCAAGATATTCCTGTAGTGGCCGATGTACGTCCATCTGGCAAATATCTGATGTCTGAGCTGATTGCGATTGGAGGTATTCAACCACTGATGAAGCGGATGTTGGATGCTGGCATGCTCGATGGTTCATGTCTAACTGTGACAGGAAAGACCTTGGCGGAAAATTTAGCCGAGGTTGAAGACTACCCTGAAGGTCAACAGATTATTTTACCGTTTGATGCCCCAATTAAAAAAGACTCTCACTTGGTGGTGCTCAAAGGTAATTTGTCTCCAACGGGTGCCGTGGCTAAAATCACGGGTAAAGAAGGCCTGTATTTCGAAGGGCCTGCGCGAGTCTTTGAAGGTGAAATTGGCGCAATGCGTGGGATTTTAGATGGCGAAGTTCAAGCGGGTGAGGTGGTGGTGATTCGTGGCGAAGGGCCTAAAGGGGGTCCGGGCATGCCAGAAATGCTGAAACCGACCTCAGCGATCATTGGTAAAGGTTTGGGCAAATCTGTGGCACTCATCACCGATGGTCGTTTCTCTGGCGGTAGTCATGGCTTTGTGATTGGGCATGTGACCCCTGAAGCCTATGAAGGTGGGCCAATTGGTTTGGTTCAAAACGGAGATCGTATCTCGATTAATGCCGAAACACGGGAAATGACATGGCATGTTTCTGAACAGGAAATTGCCGCACGTCAAAACCGTTGGGTCAAGCCAAAACCAAATTATACCCACGGTGCGCTGGCGAAGTTTGCTAAACTGACCACCGGAGCCGAAAAGGGTGCAGTGACTGATTTAAACTTAGAGCTGTAACCGATCGGGAAGGATTGAACATTTTGTCTTGAATTATGTTACGTTTTGCTCAAGACTTATTGTATTTTAAGACATTCTGTTCATCGTATTGGTCATTTTCTGCGGGTTCAAAACAACATTACCCGCTCTTTCTACATTAGAGGCAATTCATGTCACTGTTACGCCGTTGGTTCGATCCGATCCGATCGAGATGGTTTTATCAAAAGCCAACTCGTCAAGAGGTATTGCCTACGGAGCATGGGCTCAATATTCATTTACGTTTAGACGATGTTTATAGTTATTTGGCTGTGCAGCAGTTGCCACAATTAGAAGAAATTTTGAGTGATGAACTCAAACCTCTCAAAGTGATTATTTCCAGTCAAGCTCCCGAGCCACCGAATCAGATGTCAGCGCAAGAATGGCAACACTATTGCCTGAACGATGCACAGATTCTCTCTAAACAACATCGCTTCAGTTTCCACGAAACCCCTGAACAGCCACCACAAGAAGCCTTGGTACAAGCGGAGACCATTTTAAGAAATACCCCATTGCAAGGTCAGGACTTTCTGTATTTGCTGGAAGATGTATTTCATATGCTGTGGCAGAAGCAGTATGGCAAATTACGAACTTTGTATGCCATGGCGAGTAAACATCATCAGGAACAGCAGTTTCCTGAACGGATATTTAATGATGATGCTATTCTTGCGAGTTATTTTGAATTTTCTGACCGTAAATATCATGCTGTCGATGATTTACTGCGTTTAACCCGCCGTTTAAAACAACAAAAATTACTGACAGGCAATCCGATATTCCTCATCAATCATATTGAATGGCGCGAGCATTTAATTAGTGATGCAGAAGAACTAAATGAAATTCAAGCACTTGATCCAAAGTTAGATTTATATATTGCGCTAGAAGACCCAGTTTCATGGCTGTTATTGGCCTATATTAAAGAGGAATTGGCAGATTATTATAATATTCAGTTAACCGTATACCCACTGAGTTATCATGGGCGAGATTGGTTTGACTGGAGTTTGGCAACCCGTTTATCTAAACGAACTGAAGTGGCATTTACCCCATTTTGTCGTCCGACTAAAGAAGCCACTTATGCGATGGCACAATTGTATTATAGCGTGCCTGAAGCGCAGCGGATTGCAGCCATGCACCGTATTTTGCAAGCGGTATGGACCCAAGGCAAAGATTTATCGTTTAAGGCACATTATCAAGAATTGCAACGTGAGTTGGAACTAGAGTTGCAGGATGTGAAACAAGAGGATATTCAAGCCAAACTGAAAGAAAATGATGTATTGTGTGAAATGAAGTCACAACCTGATTTTCCAGTGCTCGAATTACGTCTTGATGGACAACGTTATACCTTTAATAGCTTATATCGAGTCTGGATGATTGAAAGTATTTTCAGTAATGTGTTAGAAGAAAAATATAAAATTGAAAACGAAGCGGATCACTCCAACTTAACACCAGAAGATAAAACCAATGCAGAAAGAGAAATGTGAGTCGCTCGAGCAAGTTCGAGATAAAATTGATGGGATTGATCAGCAGTTGATTGAGCTCATTACCACCCGACAGTTTTATGTCGATCAAGCAGTGCGTTTTAAGCGCACTGAACATGAAGTGCAGTCTCCAGAACGGGTAGAACAGGTAATTGCCAAAGTTCGAAAACAGGCGACAGAACAAGGTACCGATCCTGATTTAATTGAACAGATTTATCGGGAAATGATTCAACACTTCATTCGTCGCGAACTCAAAGAAATTCGTCCATAAACCGTATTTTTGCCTAGTCAATTTTAAAACTCGTGGCCCACTCAGTTGGGCTTTTGAGGTTTCTTTTGGGTTCAAAAACGCATAGTATATGTAATATTATAACATATCTATTTATTTCATCATGTCTGCACTTTCTCAACGCCTACAGGCGATTGATGCACTTCGTGGTCTAGTCATTTTAATTATGATGGTCGACCATGTCCGTGAAACCTTTTATTTACATCATCAAGTTCCCGACCCCATGCGTATTGAGGAAACGGAAGCCAGTTTGTTCTTCAGCCGAATTTTGGCACATTTGTGTGCTCCAGTTTTTGTGGTTTTGACGGGATTATCGGCGTATTTATACCAAGCTAAACACAACAGTTTGAGCATGACGCGCGAGTTTTTGCTTAAACGTGGTTTATTTTTAGTGATACTCGAGTTGTTGGTGATTAATTTTGCATGGACAGGACATTTCCCACCGCAAGTGATTTATCTGCAAGTGATTTGGGCCATTGGTATCAGCATGATTGTTTTGGCGCTGCTGATTGGGTTGCCACAGAGAATTCTATGGTTGATTGCTGTATTGATTATTTTTGGGCATAACCTGTTGGATCAGGTTTCCTTACAACAAATGCCAATTTTACAGCCGATCTGGTTGATTTTACATGAGCGTGGTTGGATCGAATGGGGGGAATTCCTCAAACTACGAACGTCTTATCCTGTACTGCCTTGGCTTGGAGTAATTTTGCTGGGTTATAGTATTGGGGCAACTGTTTTTCAAGCGCAGATGACGCCACAACGAAGAAGTACATATTTATGGGTATTTGGCTGTGGCAGTATCACCGTGTTTCTGATACTCCGAATGTTAAATTTTTATGGTGATAGTGCATGGTTAGAAATGTCGACGCCACTGCAAACCTTGATGAGCTTTTTTAATCTGACCAAGTATCCGCCATCCTTATTATTTATTTTATGGAATGTTGGGTTGGGGTTGTTACTGCTTGTGGTATTGGAAAAAGTGCAACAGCGGGCATGGGTACGTCCCTTAATTATTTATGGCTCAGTACCGATGTTCTTTTATATTGTGCATTTATTTGTTTTAAAGCTGCTGTATCTATTTGCCGTGGCGCTTTGGGGACAGAATCATGGTGACTACTTTGGGGTAAATCAGGTATCCACGCTTTGGTGGATTGCGATTATCCTGTGCATCGTACTTTATCCTTTGATGCTGTGGTTTTCTCAATTTAAGCATCAGAATAAGCAGATTCGATTATTAAAATATCTTTAGTTTTCTGTACGGCATAAAAAAACCCTTCACAGTTGAAGGGTTTTTTATGTTGTAAAAGCAGGCTTTTACATGAATTTCACGCCTTGTTGACCCGCAGGAGTCACTTTGAAGATTTCCACTTCAAAAGTAATGTTTTTACCTGCCAATGGATGGTTAAAATCCACTTCAGTAATATCATCACCGACAGTTTTGACCACGCCATACAGGCTTTGCTTGGCTTTATCTTCAAACTCGATCATGTGTCCTTCAATAGGACGTTGCTCGAATTTCACCGTATCAAATGTTTGCACATTTTCAGGGTTCCATGGCCCAAAAGCATCTTCTGGTGGAAGGCTGACGGTACGACGGTCACCTGCACGTAGACCAAATAGGGATTTTTCAAAACCTGGGAGTAAACTGCCATCGCCCATCACCAAGCTGACCGGTTCAGCACGGCTACGGGTATTGTCAATTTCTACGCCATTTTCAATGGCAACAGAAAAATGAAGATCGACTTTTGAACCGTGTTCAATACGGGTTTCTTCATTTGGATTAATAATTTCATTCATGGTGTTGCATATCCGCACGTTGAATTCGATGTTTTTCTAAGAAAAACGTATCTATAAGCAGCAGAATGGTGCCCAAGGTAATGGCACTGTCGGCAAGGTTAAATGCAGGGAAGTGGCTATTGTTGTAATAGACATGAATAAAATCGACCACATAACCCAAGGTGACGCGATCAATTAAATTTCCTACTGCACCGCCTAAAATCAGGGCAATTGCCATGGGTAAAATCGTGATGTGTTTTGGCATGCGCATCAGCCAAAACACGAAAATCACTGAAACCAAGGCTGCAAGTGAGGTAAAGAAATAACGTTGCCAACCGCCTGCATCGGACAAGAAACTAAAGGCTGCGCCATAGTTATGTAACAAGGTCCAATTTAAAAAAGGCAGTACAGGTACCGGATCTGCATAATTCAGGTGCGTAGACGCAATCCATTTGGTCCATTGATCTAGAACAATCGCCAAAATAGATAATCCTACCCACAGTAAATTGTGTGGGTAAAATTGAAACAGGCCCGCTTTCTGTTGTGGATTAGGCATATTTTCTCTCTTCGCCTTGACCAGTAGGGAGGTTAATAATACAACGTGCACATAGCCCTGGATGTTCGTGATGTGTATTCACATCTGGTAGAACATGCCAGCAACGCGCACATTTTTCACCTTCCGCAGCAGAGACTTTCACGCGTAAACCCGCTAGATCGGCTTCCTGACCTTGAGTTGCATCAAAGGCATAGACCTGTACTTGTGAAGTAATCAGTACGAAGCGAAGTTCATCACCTAGGCGATCTAGTACCGCTTTCAACTCTTCATTTGCCCAAAGTTCGATTTTGGCAGAAAGATTTGAACCCACCAATTTTTCGTTGCGTGCAACTTCAATCTGCTTGTTCACGGCAGATTTAATCGTGATCAAGGTTTGCCAGTCTGCTTCTGACAACAAGTTTGCAGTCGATGACATAGGAATGTCATACCATTCCGCAGTGAACACATATTTCTCAGTTTGTTCTGGAATCAGTGGCCATGCTTCTTGCGCGGTAAAGCTTAAAATTGGTGACATCCAACGTACAAAGGCTTGAACCAAATGATACAGCGCAGTTTGAGCCGAATGGCGCGCTTGCGAATCTGCTTTAGTGGTGTACTGACGGTCTTTGATGATGTCGAGGTAGAAACCACCCAAGTCGTTGATACAGAAGTTGGTCAAAGCATTTGCCACGATATGGAAGTTCATATCTTCATAGGCTTGTTGAATGGTTTTCTGTACCTCTGCTGCACGCTGTAAAATGTATTGATCCAGTGCGATCAATTGATCTACAGGCAGGGCATCAGTCGATAGTGTGAAACCATTTAAGTTCGCCAATAAGAAACGCAACGTGTTACGGATACGACGATAGCCATCTGATGCACGGTTAAAGATTTCTTTACCTGCGGTCATTTCATAACGGTAATCAGCCGATGCAATCCAGAAACGTAAGCCATCTGCACCCATATCTTTAATGATGTCTTGTGGAGTGATGATGTTGCCCAAAGATTTTGACATCTTACGGCCTTTTTCATCCACCACGAAGCCGTGGGTCAGTAAGCCTTTGTACGGTGCACGTTTATTAATCGCAATTGAAGTGAGCAATGAAGACTGGAACCAACCACGGTGCTGGTCTGAACCTTCAAGGTATAAATCAGCAGGATCGGTGAGTTCTTCGCGTTCACGCAGCACGGCATAGTGCGTTGTGCCTGAGTCGAACCACACATCTAAAGTGTCACGCACACAGTTGTACTGTTCTGCTTCGTCCCCGATAAAATCTTTGGCTTCACGGTTATACCAAGCGTCAATGCCTTCTTGTTCGATCAGTTTCGCAACTTCTTCGATCAACTCTGCTGTACGCGGATGGAGCGCATTGGTGTCTTTATGCACGAAGAATGGGATTGGCACACCCCAAGTACGTTGACGTGAGATACACCAGTCAGGGCGACCTTCGATCATGGCTTGAATACGGTTTTTACCCCAATCCGGTACAAAACTGATCTCGTTTTCAATTGCATTTAAAGCATTTTGACGTAGACCTTGTGCATCCATGCTGATAAACCACTGTGGTGTGGCACGGAAGATAATTGGCGTTTTGTGGCGCCAGCAGTGTGGGTAGCTGTGCTTGATTGGTTTATGCGCCCACAATTTGCCTGCTTCGCTTAAAGCGGCAATGATTTGTGGGTTGGCTTTATAAATATGTTCGCCTGCAAAAATTGGAGACGTTGGTAAGTAGACGCCGTTGCCACCCACTGGGTTTTCAACTTTTAAGTTGTACTGTAAGCCAACTTTATAGTCGTCTACACCATGGCCAGGTGCAGTGTGGACTGCGCCTGTACCGCTATCAGCAGTCACGTGTTCACCTAAAATCACAGGCACGTGGCGATCTGCGATGAGTGGGTGTTGTAAGCTTAAATGCTCAAGTTTATTCCCAGTGAATTCAGCCAATACTTCAACACTGTTAAAGCCATAACGCTCAGTGGCAGATTCAACTAAGTTTTTCGCCAAGATAAAGTTTTGTTCTGCTTTTTCTTCACCGCGTGCTTTGACCAATTGGTACTCAAGTTCAGCGTGTAAAGCTACTGCTTGGTTCGCAGGTAAAGTCCACGGGGTGGTGGTCCAGATCACAATGTCTGTCGTATCTTGAACGTCAATACCTAAACGGGCAGAAAGATCCGCCAAATCAACAACACCGAAACCCACGTCAATCGCATCCGATTTTTTGTCTTCGTATTCCACTTCGGCTTCAGCCAAAGCTGAACCACAGTCCAAACACCAGTTGACAGGTTTTAAGCCCGGTTCAATATGACCTGCTTTTGCAATTGCGCCCAGCGAACGAACGATGTCCGCTTCCTGCTTGAAGTTCATGGTCAGGTAAGGATTGTCCCAATCGCCAAATACGCCCATACGCACAAAGTCTTTCTTTTGCAGTTCAACTTGGGTGTAGGCATATTCACGGCAGGCTTTACGGAAAGTTGAAGCATCTACCTTCACGCCCACTTTACCGACTTTTTCTTCCACTTTTAATTCGATTGGCAGACCGTGACAGTCCCAACCCGGCACGTAGGGTGCATCAAAACCATCCATGATACGGCTTTTGATAATGATGTCTTTTAAGACTTTATTGACCGCGTGACCTAAATGGATTTGACCATTGGCATACGGAGGGCCGTCATGCAGGACATATTTTTTCTTGCCAATACGCGACGCACGAATCTGCTGATAAATGTTGTCGGCATACCACTCTTCTAACCATTTTGCTTCACGTACTGCAAGATTTGCTTTCATTGCAAATTCAGTACCTGGGAGGTTTAGTGTGGCTTTATAATCCACTGCATTTTCAGGAGTTTGCTTATCGCTCATGCAAGATGTCTTCCAATTTAATCAGCGGCTCGGCTGACGCGTTTTACATAAAATTGATTGGTATTTAAAAGGGAAATGTGGGGGTGTTTTGGCGAAACTCTAGTAGTTTCACCACATCATCATCAATTCCCGCTTTAAGTGCTTCCAGCGAAGGGTAGTTCTTTTCACCATGTAGGTAGTTTAAGAAAGTGACCCGCATTAACAAGCCATACAGATTAGCAGAAACATTGGGAAAATGTACTTCTAATCGCCATTCTGGATGCGCTTGTTGTATGGCAGGTCGTGTTCCGACATGCCCTGCACCAAACAAAGCTGTTGCTTGATAACCCAAAATTCCTTTTTGTTCTGAATTCTCTTGCACAACTTTGTCTTGTAACGACGTGGTTTCACAAATGACATCGACACCATAAATGCCGTTTAAACAGGGTTTATGACGGTTAAGGCGTACATTGATAGTTGGAAAATCTAGGGTTCGTCCAATTTGGTCGCCATATTGCACTCGACCTGTGATGCTATAAGGTCGCCCTAATAACTGTGCTGCGAGTGCTAAATTACCTTCTGCGAGGGTTTGACGAATACGGGTTGAACTGACCCGTTCACCTTCAAGTGCAATGGTTTGTAAATTATGAACATCAAAACCATAATTTTTCAGAAATTCACTGTTGCCTTGACGGTTTTTGCCAAAGTGAAAGTCATCGCCCAATATCAGGCTTTGTGCATTCAGTTGGTCTTTTAAAATACTGGCAAATGCTTCTGCGCTTAAGCTGCGGAAGGTATTGTCAAACTTGGCCACGGCAATATAGTCCACGCCCAATTCAGTTAAGTATTCGACTTTTTCGCGAAGTGAACTGATGCGTGGCGGAGCCTCATAACCTTGAAAAAACTCTAAAGGCTGTGGCTCAAAAATCATGACTAACGATTTGAGTTGTTGTTGTGCAGCAACCTGTTTCAGTTGCTGAATCATCGCTTGATGTCCCAAATGGACGCCATCAAAATTACCAATCGTCACAGCGGTTTTAGGTAATTGAAAGTCTGGCGCTAAAGCATTCAGGCGGAGCAGCTTCATGGGCTAATCAATAAATGAAAAATAATCAGGCTTATATATTGCCATATTCTTGAGCATTCGTCTTGCTGTTGTGTTTTTACCCAGAAAAATTTATTGATCTATTGCATTAATATCAATAAAAATGATTTAAAAAATAAAAAAGAATCAATTTTTCTTATTTTAAATGGGTTGTAATATCAACATAACTTCTTAATTTGGGTTGATGCCACATGAACAAGCCCTTTCATCAATTGCCACAATGGCATGATGTGATCCGTCAGTTTACACCGAACTGGTTTACCGTCTGTATGGGGACAGGCATTCTGTCGATTGTATTGGCGGAGTTTAGTCTTGTGCATCCTATTTTCTGGCAATTGGGTGCGGGGTTGTGGGTGTTCAATGGGCTGCTTTTTATCTTATTTAGCAGTTTGTATGGTTTGCGTTGGCTATTGTACCCACTGGAAGCCAAGCAGATTTTTGCCCATCCCAGTATGAGTTTATTTTTAGGTACGATCCCAATGGCATTGGCGACGCTGATTAATGGCGCTTTGAAATATGGTGTACTGTTGTATGGTGCAGCCGTAATAGGTGTTGCTGAATGGTTGTGGTATGTCGATGTATTGATAGCATTAATGGTGGCGTTTGTGGTGCCATTTTGCATGTTTAGTTGTCAGCGCCATCAATTGCAACAGATGACCGCAGTTTGGCTTTTACCCATTGTGGCGTGTGAAGTGGCGGCAGCCTCGGGCGCGGTGTTGTTGCAGCATTTGCCAGTAACTCCTCATGCCGTGGGTATTTTATTTGGCAGCTATATTTTGTGGGGCATTTCGGTTTTTCCTGCCATGCTGATTTTGGGTATTTTATTTTTGCGTTTGGCCTTGCATCAATTGCCCAGTCAGGAATTGGCCATGACAGGCTGGTTAGCAGTTGGACCCATTGGCACTGGGGCATTGGCGTTATTACTTTTGGGGCAGCAGGCTGCTCGCGTACTACAGGCAACACATTTTACGGGACTGGGTGAATTTCTGCATCATGCAGGGTTTTTGAGCAGTTTGTTACTGCTTGGTTTTGGGGTGTGGTGGTTAGGAATTGCGATCATGATTACCCTGAAACATGCGGGTTCACATTTGGTTTTTAATTTAGGCTGGTGGGGTATGACTTTTCCCTTAGGCGTATTCAGTTTGGCCACTTTACAACTTGCCCAGCAATTGCAGCTTCATTGGTTGCTGAATATCGGCTATGCCTTGGCAATATTGTTGATGCTGTTATGGGGATTGGTCATGAGCAAAACCGTGGCTGGGTTTTATGCAGGCCGGCTTTTCTTTTCACCGTGTTTAAATCTGTATCTGCAACAAAAATAAAGTTGCACAGCACGGGTTAAAAAACTCATTGAGAGATAGATGACGGGAGAATTTGCACACAGGGTGGTTTTGATTTTTAATAGCACAATTCTGATTTTGAGTAGTGCAATGAAATCTTCTTTGGCGCTGATTATGGCTCTACCAAATGAGTCGAAAGGTTTATTTGAGCAAGCACAGATTGATGTGCATTACAGTGGCATTGGTAAAGTCAATGCGGCATTTAAAGCCTTTGAAGTGATTCAGGCGACAGGCTGCAAAACTTTATTAAACCTTGGTAGTGCGGGCAGTTCGCACTTTGACCGTCATGCATTGGTTGAAGTCACCAGCTTTGTACAGCGCGATATGGATGTTTCACCGCTCGGTTTTGCCGTGGGGGTAACGCCTATGGATCACGACCATCCTGCGGCAATTGATCTAGAACCCTATTTTGCCCATTTGCCGAAGGGTGTGTGTGGAACAGGGGATAGCTTTGAAGTGGGTCAACCGAAAGTCCCATGTCATTTGGTTGATATGGAAGGCTATGCCATGGCCAAAGTCTGTAAAAAACTGGGGGTACGTTTAATTTCAGTCAAATATATTACTGATGGTGCAGACGATAGCGCGCATCTTGATTGGGAAGACAATTTAATGCTCGGGGCGAAAAAGTTATTGTCGTTATATCAGTCTATTACGACTTAATTGGCTCGGCGACCATAGGCGTCTATGGTCGTATGCCAAAATCAATATAGGGCTTAGTTGTGTTGCTCACGCGGTAGAATGCCGTATAGCATCATATGAACGGTATGTTGAATGACGCGTTGTTGCATACTGCGGTTGCGTAAAGTTTTACCTGTTACCATTTCCATTTGAGTCGCAAAGTCGGCGTAGTTTTGCGTCACAGCCCAGATATTGAGAATGAGCAATTCAGGATCGATATCTGCTGAAATTTTACCTTGTTCTTGCCACATGCTAATGACTTTGGCTTTGCGCTTGACCAGTTTCTTAAGCGGTCCTTTGAGAATTTCTAAGATATGCGGTGCACCTTGGATAATTTCTAAGGCAAACAAACGTGATGCTTTGGGCTGAGTGCGCGACAGCTCAATTTTTTGCATTAAGTAATTGGTAATGGCTTCTGTCGGCTCAAGCTCTGATTCGAGCATTTGCAGAGGCGCTAACCATTTTTGTAAAACAGTGGTTAGCACTTCAACATACAGTGCTTCTTTATTTTCATAGTAGTAAAAAATGTTCGACTTATGCATTTCTGCAAGTTGAGCAATTTCATCTAAACTAGCCCCGTTAAATCCATATAAGGAAAAAACATCAAGTGCGGCATTCAGCAATTGATGGCGCTTTTGAGTACTCTTTTTTTGTTCCATTCGTAGCTTTAAAAAATTCAGGGAAGCTCAAATTGTACGGCAAATCATCAGATTTGTGCATCAACAAATCAGGTAATTTGATGAAATCGTGCATTTTACAGATAAAAAAACAGTGCGCGATTTCACATTCATTCCATTAAAAAAATCAAAAGGATAGCGGAGCTGGAAAATGCATCAATTTGGGTCATTTTTTATTTCAAATATTACAGTTTGATGACAGTGTGGCGAATGTGATTGATCCCTTTCACTTAGCATTTTTGCTCCAATCTTGGTTTTAAGCTTGGAGCAAAAATATTATTTAAGTGGCGAGTACGGCATTCAAGACTTGCTGTTCAAGTTCAGCAAAACGCAGATTTTTTTCACGTGGGCGTGGTAGGTCTACCTGAAACTGACGGGCAATATGGCCTTTGTCGAGTAGAATAATACGGTCTGCCAGTTGTACCGCTTCACTGACATCATGGGTGACTAAAACGGCGGTAAAGCCTTGTTCTCGCCATAGCTTTTCAATCAGATTTTGCATTTCCAGTCGAGTTAAGGCATCGAGAGCACCAAGCGGTTCATCTAATAACAACACGCGGGGTTGATGGGACAATGCACGTGCCAGCGCCGTGCGTTGGCGCTGTCCGCCTGAAAGTTGTGCAGGCCAAAGAGGTGCTTTTTCTTTTAAACCGACTTTTTCTAATAATGCAGTGGCATGTGCATGCGCGTCTTTGTTGAGTCCAAGCTGCACATTCTGTTCAATACTGCGCCAAGGCAGCAGACGTGGGTCCTGAAACATAACCCGAATATCGTCACTGGTAATGCCTTCACGCAAATGGCGAGCGGACTTGAATTTAATTTCGCCGTAGCTCGGTTGTTCTAAGTCAGCAATCAGTCTTAATAAGGTACTTTTGCCACAACCACTACGCCCGACAATTGCAAGAAACTCTCCAGGTTGAATATGGAGATCTAAATCTTCAAGAACTTTGACATCACCATAAAACTTATAGAGTTGTTCAATCAGAATTTCCGCACCAATCAAGGCATTCGGTTGGATATCTGCCTGTGGTGATTGTGGGTGTTGAATCTGTTCAGCAACATGCTGGCCTATACTGAGATCTGTCATTTTCGGCTCCTTATTTTTGATAGCCTGGGTGCCAGCGCAATAAGTATTTTTCTAAACTGACTGCTAGCACATCTGCCAGTTTACCTAATAGGGCATAGAGTAAGATGCCGACCAGAACCACATCGGTCTGTAAAAATTCACGTGCATTCATGGTCATATAACCAATACCCGCTTGGGCAGAAATGGTTTCCGCGACAATGAGTAAGACCCAAACCAAGCCGAGTGCAAAGCGTAAGCCAACTAAAATGGAGGGCATTGCCCCAGGTAAAATAATATTTTTATATAATTCCCAGCGGCTGAGTCCGTAGCTTTTGCCCATTTCAATCAATTGAGGATCGACCGAGCGAATGCCGTGGTAGGTGTTGATATAAATCGGGAAAAATACCCCAACCGCCACCAAAAACAGTTTTGCGGTTTCATCGATCCCGAACCAGAGAATGACCAATGGAATTAGCGCAAGGGCAGGGATATTTCGGATCATCTGCAAGGTGGTATCGAGTAGGGTTGAAGCTATTTTGGAAGAACCGTTGAGTAAGCCCAGCAATAAACCTAAGCCACCACCAACAGCCAGTCCTAATAAGGCACGTCCTGCGCTAACTTTGACATGATGCCAAAGTTCACCACTGATCAGTAAATGCCAGAAGGCACTGATGACCGTAGTCGGTGCAGGTAAAATTCGACTTTGTAGCAAACCTGTACTCGATGCAATTTGCCAGATTAGAATCAGTAAAAAAGGGAACAACCAAGGCAGCAAACGCTGCCCAAAGTTTGTTCCACGTGAAACTTTCCGTTTTGGGAAAGTTTCAGCCGCAGTACTTTTGGACATTAGGCAGGCTCCTTAATTGGACGCGAAACTGGGGTCTGATTCGGCACATAATTGTTGGCGACAATTTCTCCAAAAGGTCCAGTCAGATTTGGTTGCGTCAATTTTTTTCGTGTTTCTAAAGGCAATAAAGGGAACACCAGTTCGGCAAAGCGAATCGATTCTTCCAAGTGCGGATAGCCAGAAAAAATAAAGGTGCTGATGCCCAAATCGGCATATTCCTGAATTCGATCTGCCACAGTTTGCGGGTCACCTACCAAAGCTGTACCCGCTCCGCCACGTACCAGTCCAACCCCTGCCCATAAGTTTGGTGACACTTCAAGTTTGCTGCGATCACCATTATGCAGTTCAGCCATACGACGCTGCCCCACAGAGTCCATTTGTTTGAACTTTTGTTGTGCCGCTTCAATGGTCGTATCATCGACATACTGAATCAGCTCATCGGCTGCTTTCCATGCTTCTTCGTTGGTCTCACGCACAATCACATGCAGACGAATACCGTAGTTAAGTTGGCGTCCTTTTGCAGCGGCTTTAGCGCGGACATTTTCAATTTTTTCTTTGACTGCTACGGGTGGTTCACCCCATGTTAAATAGGTATCGACCTGTTCGGTTGCCAGTTCAATGGCTGCTTCTGAAGAACCACCAAACCATAAAGGCGGGTATGGCTGTTGCACAGGTGGATAGAGTAGCTTGGCATCATCAACTTTTAAGTGTTCTCCATGAAAACTGAAAGATTCACCTGTGTGTGAACGGGTCAGAATCTCACGCCAGATTTTGGTGTATTCGCTGGCAGTTTCATAACGGGTGGCATGGTCTTCATAAATGCCATCACCTTTAAGCTCTTGTTCGTCACCACCCGTCACTAGATTTAACAAGACACGTCCATTGGATAAACGGTCAAAGGTTGCTGCCATACGCGCCGCTAAAGCAGGTGTGGTTACCCCTGGGCGTAGTGCCACTAGAAACTTCAGATTCTTGGTTGCATCAATTAAACTGGCCGCAGTAATCCATGGATCTTCACATGAACGTCCCGTTGGGATCAGCACACCTTCATAGCCTAAATTGTCCACTGCAACTGCAATTTGCTTCATATAAGCATGATCGACTTGGCGCGCGCCTTTGCTGGTTCCTAAATAACGACTGTCACCATGTGTGGGAATAAACCAGAAAATTTTCATTATCAATATCCTTACAATTTCTACAGATTAGTGAGTTTTAGGTGCTGCCCAAACGGTGGTTTGAACTTGAATGTTTTTCGGAATCAATTGAACCTGTTGGAACAGATCTGCGATTTGTTGCTGCGCTTGCACCACTTCAGGGGTTAAGGTATGAATCGGCGATGGTTTCAGGCGCTTATCAATTACGCGTTGGGCAATCGAAGTTTGTAATCCCGTACTTTGGGTATAGACGCTTAAGGCTTGCGGCTGATTTTTTAATACCCATTGATCGGCCTGATTCAAGCCATGTAAAAACTGTGCAGTTGCTTGAGGATGTGCCGCGATGAATTTTGGGTTACCAATATAAAAGGAGTAGGTTTTTGGGAAGGCGGTCCCATCAATCAGCACTTTGGCGTGTGCATCTTGCTCCGCCGCGCTAAGGTAGGGTTCCCAAATGGCCCAAGCATCAATCGACTGTTTGTCAAAGGCGGCGCGTGCATCCGCAGGGGGTAGCCAAATTGGTTGAATGTCCTGCCAACTTAAATCCGCTTTTTGCAAAATTTTGGCGAGTAACTCATGTGCACTTGAACCTTTCTGTACCGCAATGCGTTTGCCTTTTAGCTCTTGAATGGACTGAATGCCACTGCTTTTGGGAATCAGTAATGCCTGAGAGTTGGCAGGCACTAGCTCATAACCGACATAACTTAAGTCTTTACCTGCCGCTTGAGCAAAAATGGGGGGAGTATTGCCTACGGCTCCAAAATCAACAGCACCTACCGCTAGAGCTTCTAACATTTGCGGACCCGCAGGGAACTCTTTCCATTCAATTTTGGCGTGAGGAAATTCCTGTTCAAACAACTTTTGCTGACGCGCCACTAACAAATTTAGGGAAGATTTTTGGTAGCCAATAGAAAGTGTATCTACCGATTCCACTTTATTTTGGGTGGCAGCTTGGGTCTGACTCGATTCAGATTTTTGGCAAGCACTCAGCGCAAGGCTCAGTGCAGTAATGCCAACGAAAGTTATTGTTTTAAGTGAGTTCACTTTGCTGTTCCTCATTATTATGGTGTCGTTTTTAAGAGCGCAGTTTGAATGTCAATTTTGTTCGGAATCAGCTTTTGTTGATAAAAAGCATCTGCGACAAATTGCTGTTGTTTTGCCACTTGGTCAGAAATGGGTTGAACTCCCAATCCCATGCGAGAGATCGAACGGTTTAAGACTTCAACGGGCAAGCCTGTCGGTTGTTGTAGCAACTGAGCCGCCTGTTGTTGATGCTGTGATACCCACGTGGTGGTCTGATTTAATTCATTCACCACCGTTTTTAAAATGTCAGGATGTTGTTGTGCAAATTTGCGATCTGCCAAATAAAACTGATGATTGTTGACTAGATTTTTACCCGTAGCGAGTACACGTGCCCCAAGCTGTTGCTCGGCTGCGGCAAAGAATGGGTCCCAAATGACCCATGCATCGACTGCACCACGTTCAAAAGCGGCACGAGCATCCGCAGGTGGCAGGTACACTACGTTAATATCGGAGAGTTTGAGCTGATTGGCTTCAAGCACTTTTAACAGTAAATAATGTACGTTGGAGCCTTTGTTCAGCACTACACGCTTACCTTTCAAATCTTGAATGGTTTTAAGGTTCGAGGTTTTCGGCACAATCAGGGCTTCTGCTTGTGGTGCGGGTGGCTGATTGGCGAGGTAAACTAAATTCGAGTTGGCAGCTTGGGCAAAAATGGGTGGTGCTTCACCTGCTTCGCCCAACGCTACACTGCCAACATTCAGCCCTTCCAGTAATTGAGGACCTGCTGGAAACTCGACCCATTTCACCTGTACGCCTTGTGCTGCCAAAGCTTGCTCTAAAGTGCCGCGGGCTTTCACAATCGGTAAGATGCCGTACTTTTGAAAACCAATATTTAAAGTGGTGGTTTCAACTTTTTTCGGGGTACAGCCCGCCATGAGCATGCTGCCAGCCACAACAGTCAAAAGAATCCATGGACGTGTTGAAGTAAAAGATGGCTTGCTCATGTTCGACGTGCTCCGTTGTAATTTAAGTTGCGATAAGCTTGAGCAGATACGCTATAGCGCTTTCTTTTGCGGAAAAAATAAAAAAAAAGGGATTGGTCATGAAAAAAAAAGATAAATAAAAAAATGCAAAACTTAGCGTTAAAGTTGATTTATAAGAAAAATAGAATATCAATTTGTATTTATTTAATTGATTGAAATTATTGGATTTATTTTATAATTAAGATATCTGTATAAGTTTATGCTGTAGCGGAATATAGCATTCAACCTGAATTAGCACGCTAAACGATATAGATTGCATAAATGCTACTAAGGCAATCGCACATGGATGGATGCTCAGGTGAAAAGATCAATCTCAGATAGACTTTACTTCGCCTTTTGTGAGCTAGGTAAAGTCATCGTGATCCATGTGAATGTTGTTGAAATGGCTAAAGCGACTTAAATCCGCTTTTTAAACACCAATGAATTGCGCTGATAGTTATACAATGCCTGACGGGCATTGGGTAAATCATCAACATTAGCGGTTTCAAAACCATGTTCTAAAAACCAGTGTGCAGTACGCGTGGTCAGAACAAATAACTGTTGTATGCCCATGCTGCGGGCTTTGCCTTCCAAATAGTGCAGGATTTGACTACCACGATTGGATTTTCGGTAACTCGGATGCACGGCCACACAGGCAATTTCAGCACAGCGTAATTCGTGTTCTTGTGCAGGAATAGGGTACAGGGCTGCACAGGCCAGAATCATGCCATCGCGTTCAATCACCGCAAATTGTTCGATTTCGGTTTCCAGACGTTCGCGTGAACGGTAGACCAAGATGCCATCTTCCTCGAGTGGGCGTAGTAAATTGATCAGTCCACCGACATCTTGAATATTGGCCATGCGTACATCTTCATAATGTGCATCTGTGACCATGGTGCCTGAACCATCACGGGTAAACAGTTCTTCGAGTAAAGCCCCATCATAGGTATAGGAAATCAGATGCACGCGATGCACGCCTTTGAGTGAGGCATTTTGTGCACTGCGGAGTTGCTGTGCCAGTTCAGGATTGTGTTCTTGAGATTGCAAAATATACTGATCTAAGCGTTGTGGGGTAATTTCACGTTGTAATTGGCCTTGTGCATTGAGTAGACCATGCTGTTTACCTAGGAAAATCAATTTATCTGCTTTGAGGCTAATGGCGGTTTTGGTCGCCACTTCTTCGGCAGGTAAGTTAAAGACTTCGCCCGTTGTCGAATATCCTACTGGACCCAGCATCACAATATTGTGTTGTTGCAGATGTTTTTGAATGGCATCGGTATCGACACTGCGGACTTCCCCCGTCAGTTGAAAATCAATGCCATCGCGGATGCCATACGGTTTAGCAGTAATAAAATTACCTGAAACGACATCAATACGCGCACCATACATGGGCGAATTGGCCAATCCCATAGACAACAAAGCTTCGATTTGTAGGCGGACTGAACCCACGGCATTCATGACACAGCCCAAAGATTCTCGGGTGGTAATGCGACGATGTTGATGAAATGGGGTACTGAGTCCAGTACTTTTTAAATTCTGATTGATTTGTTGGCGAGCGCCGTGTACCAGAATTAGCCGAATACCCAATGAATTGAGCAAGGCAATATCGTGAATAATATGTTGGAAGTTTTCGTGCAGAACCGCTTCACCATCAAACATGATGACAAAGGTTTTGTTACGGTGTGCATTGATGTAGGGTGCAGAATGTCGAAACCAGTGCACATATTGTAAGGTTGTGCTTTGTGAAACATCGTTCGAATTCGCTTGCATGCCTATCTCAAAAAAACTGATCAATAGTAGATTCTAATCAAAAAACTGACAGGCGAACAATCTTAGATAAAAAAACACCTTAACTTTCGTTAAGGTGCCGAGGGGGGAAGGAATTTATATGGAGGACCGTAAGCATTAACTCAAAATATGAATAATGCGGTTGTTGCGTTCGTTGACTAAGACATAATCACCATTAATTTTGTACCACTGTTGATTACGGGCAGGTTTGTGTAAGCGTTTTGCATCACGATAATCGACGGTATAACGTGAAGAATCATAACCACGAGGTAACGTTTGACCTACACGCCAATCGCGGCTTGGGTTAATACGTTGATAGCGCTGATCGTTCCAACGACCATCTTCTTTGTGCCAATCATGATCATGTTGTTCTGCATAGTGGCGCTCATCGTAACGATGTTCATAAGCGGGTGCTGCGATGGCTGATGCCGCAATTGCACTGCCTAAAGTAAAAACGAGAGCAGAAACGATTTTTTTCATGTTGAACCTCAATGTATCTTTATGTCTTTCGATAGGCTTAAGGTAACCAACAACAGCAGAGAAACAATGAGAGCAGTATTATGCAAATGTGAATTTGATGAAGAAAAAACGAAGATTGTAAACAGGGTCTAAGCGTTTAGGTCTAAGGCTTATGACGCTGTGAATTATAGAGCTTCAGAAAAATACAGTCATAAAAAAACCAGTCTAACTGGATGTAAGACTGGTCAAAATAGAATGGTTAAAGTGGAGTACTTAATCATTCACAATACGTAAAATACCATTACTGTCTGAGTCGATTAAAATGTAGTCATTGTTGATTTTGTACCATTGCTGATTACGTGCGGGTTTCGGTAAGTTATGTTCTTTATATCCGACTTTATAGCCGTTACCACGATAATGTTGTGGCATGACATAACCAGTTTGCCATTGATGCTGCTGTAGACGTTTTACCCCACGCTCTTCACGCATGCGGCGTTTATCTTGCATGCGTTCATCATCTTGATCAAAATCACGAAAGTCGCGCCCTTTACCTTGATTGCCGCGTGGATGGTCATCCCCACGATGATCAAAGTGGGGGGCAGCAGAACTCAGGCTGCTTGCCATCAATGCACTGAAAGAAATGGTCAATATCGCCATCGTCTTTTTCATGTTGACCCCTCGTTATAGATGTATTCATTTCACAGTTCTTAATGTACGAAAAAAATGCAGAGAAACTGTGAAGGAATTAGATTAATTCTTTAAAAAAATAGATAAATTAAGAATATTATCCATGAAATCATCCATTTTGGAAATCTCTCTGTATGGGCAATTTTCTCCGTTCAATAGATTTATACGGCAAGAACCCAGCAAATTTTGAGTGGTAGACATTTCTATACAGGATCAGTTCATAGTCTAATTCCACTGTTCGACCCAGTGTTGTAAATAGTCTATTGCTTCAATCACGCTCGGCGCTTGTTGTGCATCATCCAAGGCGTGTACCAGCGTTTCAGGCAGTTGCAGGGATTGGATTGAACGAATCAATTCACCTTTGTGCTGTAAATCGGTCATGAAAATAGCCTCCTAAATCTGTGGTTGAGCATGTCGATAGAGTTTAGGAGAGATGTTTTAATTTATAAAACCGAATATTTTTATTAATTTAATAAAATAAAACGATTATTGAGCTATAAAAAAATCCTTTGTTAAAAACAAAGGATTTTTGATTCGGGTTTAAACAGCAAAGAAATTAATCTTGAGCATCAATACTTTGCCCACTAAGATGCAGACTGTCATCGCCCATCAAATATAAATAAGCAGGCATAATGGATTCTGGCGTGGCTAAGGTTTTTGGATCTTCATCTGGATAGGCTTTGGCACGCATCGCAGTACGTGTTGCACCAGGGTTAATACAATTAAAGCGGACATTCGGATGTTGATTTTCTTTGGCAAACAATTGGCTCACCGCTTCAATCGCAACTTTAGAAACCGAATAAGCTCCCCATTTTTCCCGAACCTGACGTCCAACCCCAGAACTGGCAAAAACCACCGAGGCATTGTCTGACTTTTGCAGCAGAGGTAACAGCTCCTGCGTTAAAATGAAAGGAGCGCGAAGGTTGACGGCCATGACATCATCCCATACATCAATCGGATAATGCTCAAGTTCGGTGCGCTCACCTAAAATGCCTGCATTATGCAAAATACCATCCAGCCGACCAAACTGCTTTTCTAAAGTGTCGTACAACAATTCATAATCGCGCGGTGAAGCACTGGATAATTGTAGTGGCAAAATTGCAGGTTGTGGTGCACCCAAACTTTCAATTTCATCATAAATGACTTCCAGTTTGTTTAAGGTGCGACCATGCAAGACTACAGTTGCACCATGTAAGGCATAGCTGAGTGCTGCAGCACGACCAATGCCATCGCCAGCCCCAGTAATTAAAATAATGCGATCTTTGAGCAGATCTGGGCGAGGTTGATATTCAGAATGTTTCATGGTCACCTCCTTTTTATTTTATTTCATCAAGTTTATGTATTTATCGTGCGATTGAGCGTGAGTTTTTGTTGAATAACCTGTTGTAATTCGGTCACAGTGTTCACAATACAATTGGCTTGCCATGCCGCGAGGTCATCTTTGTGCGCCAACGGTAAATAACCATACGCCGCCAAGATGGTGTACATCTGAGCATGGCGACCCGCATCGATATCCCGTGGATGATCACCCACATAAATACATTGTTCTGCTGGCAGTTGCAATTGTTGTGCTGCAAGATACATTGGTTCAGGATCAGGCTTGGTTTTACTGACATCTTCAGGGCAAACCAATACGGCACAACGTTCAGTCAGGTTCAGCGCAGCCAGTAAAGACTCACTGAGTCCGCGGGGTTTGTTGGTGACAATGCCCCATGGAATATTGTGTTGCTCTAATTCTGCCAAAAGCGGAGACATCCCCATAAAGAGGTCAGTATCCACTGCAATCTCAGCGCCATATAAATCGAGAAAGCGTTGGCGGTGCATCAGAAAAATGGGATCATCCACTTCAAGTTCTGGATAGACCAGTTTGACCATGGCGCGCGCGCCTTCAGACACTTGGGTACGAATGAGCGCAGCATCGACCACTTCACGACCTGCATCACGACACATGCCTTGAATAATGCGAATAAAGTCCGCAGCAGTATCAATTAAAGTACCATCAAGATCGAACAGAACGGCTTTCATTCTGCACCTGCTTTTACGGTGTAGACCATATAGTTCACATCGACATTTGGTGCCAGCCAGTAGCGTTTCGTGAGCGGGTTATAGTGTAATCCTGTCATGTCTTTCAGGTTTAAGCCCGCTTGACGAATATCATGCGCCAATTCAGATGGTTTAATGAATTTATGATAATCATGCGTGCCTTTGGCCAACATTCTTAAAATATATTCTGCCCCGATAATGGCAAATAAATAGGCTTTTGGATTACGGTTAATGGTCGAGAAAAACACTTGTCCACCCGGTTTTACCAACGTTTGGCACGCTTGAATAATCGAGGCAGGATCTGGGACATGTTCCAGCATTTCCATACAGGTCACCACATCGTATTGACCTGTATGTTCTTTGGCTAATTCTTCCACTGGAATTTGGCGATATTCGATATTTTGCACGCCTTCCTGTTCTGCATGAATACGTGCAACATTCAGTGGCGCCACGCCCATATCAATGCCGAGCACTTGTGCTCCACGACGCGCCATGCTTTCTGCCAAGATACCGCCACCACAGCCCACGTCGAGCACTTTTTTTCCCGCAAGACCATTGGCGCGTTCATCAATCCAGTTGAGGCGTAGCGGGTTAATTTGATGGAGCGGTCGGAATTCAGAATGCTGATCCCACCATATAGCAGCGAAGGCTTCAAATTTGGCAATTTCTTGCGGATCAACATTTAATTGCGACATCTGCGCCACCTCAATCAAGTTGTTTTCGTATAAAGATCAATACGGCTAGTGTAGCGTTAATTCTAAAAAAAGCGATAAAAGCAGTAAAAAAGTTCACAGAAGGAAAACGAAATCGACTAAATTGTTTTATAGTTTTCGCATAAGCTCATCATAATGATTTAGAGGACAACAAACGCAATGAAAAAATTCCTTTTGGGTAGCCTTGCAACAGTCGTATTGGCATTTTCTGGTAGTGTTATGGCAGCAGATTTTGTTGCAGGTAAGGACTATACGGTAGTCGCTAACCCAGGCAAAGTTGAAGTGCCAGGAAAAATCGAAGTGCGTGAATTCTTTTGGTATGGTTGCCCACACTGCTTTAAATTAGAACCGCATATGCAAGCATGGTTGAAGAACATTCCAAAGGGCGTACGTTTTGTGCGTACCCCAGCCTCCATGAACCCAGTGTGGGAGCAGGGAGCACGTGGTTACTATGTTTCTGAAGCTTTAGGTGTACGTCAAAAGACCCATTTACCCTTATTCCATGCGATTCATGTGAATGGTCAACAGATTTTTGATCAGCAATCTCAAGCGAAATTCTTTAGCAAATATGGGGTTTCTGAAGCTAAATTTAACAGCATGTTTAACTCATTCATGATTACCTCTAAAGTCGCACAAGCCAATCAACTGGCAAAACAGTACCAGTTAACGGGTGTACCTGCGGTGGTGGTGAATGGTAAATATGTGGTGCAAGGCGAAGATGCCAAAGTAACGCAAGTCGTAAGTTACTTGGTTGAGAAAGAGCGTAAAGCCAAATAATTTGTGACGTGTTAAAAAACCTGCATTTTTTGCAGGTTTTTTTATGAGATTTTCTAGCGGTTTGCAATCTGTATAGCCGCTTATTTTTTATGGGTGATGCCCCGAAACAGCAACTCTATTTGTTGGACGGTTTGATTTTTAAAACTTAGGCGTTGCTGTATCAGTTGAGGGGTGTCGGTGCTAACCATTAAATTAATCCAAGACATTGCCCAGTTAAAAGATAAATTAATCAACAGATTAGATAGGACTTGAAGGTCTTGAACAGCATAAGTCGGCTCGACTTCACTCAGTTCATCACTCAAATCTTCAATGAGATATTCAATTTCTCGGGCAATTGCATAGCGTAATAAAGCACTTCCACCCCAACGCTCAGCACTAATAAAAATCCACCATTCAGGATGTTGCTGTACGGCTGTAAAAAACTGATCTAGGCGAGGTTCTATGTCAGTATGTTGTAGTAGCAAGGAGGCTAACTTGAGTTCATGCAAGACCCGTTTATGTTGTAGGGCAACCTGATCAATTAACTCTAACCCGAGCTGATTTTTATCTAAGAAGTGACGATAAAACGCCGTTGGAACCAAACCAACATGACGCGTAATTTCGCGTAGGCTCATGCTGCTAAAAGACATTCCTGATGAACTTAAACTTAAGACAGCATCCAGCAGGGCTTGGCGGCTTTGTTGTTTACGTTCATCTCTAATCGACATAATAGCTCTCGACTGGTTTTGATAGAGTTTAACAAATTTTTTGTCCAAAAAAACAGCAGAAATTGGGGGTAAAAAGTCGTGGCATGTTATTCAACGGAGTTTTTTGATGACAGGATTGTGGATATCCCATTTGACGAGATTGCATCTGGTATACTTGTGCACAACGAATTCCTGTCAATATTAAAGGCGAATTATGCGTATCGACCAACGTACTCTAGATCAATTACGTGATGTAAAAATTACCCGCAATTACACACGTTATGCTGAAGGTTCTGTGCTGGTTGAATTTGGCCACACCAAAGTGCTATGTACTGCCAGTATTGATAATTCTGTACCGCGTTTCCTAAAAGGTAAGGGACAAGGTTGGGTAACTGCAGAGTACGGTATGTTGCCACGTTCAACGCATACTCGTAGTGACCGTGAAGCGGCACGTGGCAAACAGTCTGGGCGTACTCAAGAAATCCAGCGTTTGATTGGTCGTAGCTTACGGGCCATGATCGATCTAAAAAAACTGGGTGAAAATACCATTACCATCGACTGTGATGTGATTCAGGCCGATGGTGGCACACGTACTGCTGCGATTACGGGCGCGGCTGTGGCATTGGTAGATGCCATGAATGTCTTGCTTGAACAAAAGAAAATTAAGCATGATCCATTAAAAGGCTTAGTTGCGGCTATTTCTGTGGGCATTTTTAAAGACGAAGTATTGTTAGATTTGTGCTATGAAGAAGATTCAAACTGCCAGACCGACTTGAATGTTGTCATGACACAAGCCGGTGAGTTTATCGAAATTCAGGGCACGGCGGAAGACAAACCATTTACCCGCACGCAAACCAATGCGATGTTAGAAATGGCTGAACAAGGTATTCAAGCGCTGATCCAGAAGCAGCAAGAAGCTTTGGGCTGGTAATACGCTTAATCATGTAAAAAATAAAAAATGCACCCTGATGGGTGCATTTTTTATTACAAAACCTAATCAAATCAAGATCAATCCATAACATGCGCTCAATTTTATGGTCATGATCACTAGGTAGACTACATGTCATTCATTTTATTGGAGCATATGTTTATGGCTCAATTTTTTATACTGTTCTGTGCAGTGGTAACCTTTGCACTCATGGCGTGTGATCCGCGTCCGACTGAATTAAAACAAACAGCATCTGCTTGGAATCAAACCTCTCATACTTCACAACAAGCTCAACACAACGCTAAAGATCAATCAGCCTCATAAAAACTTAGGAGGCCTTTTGAGTCAGCAGTTGATAGCTATGGTTCTTCCCATTCAATACATCCATATTTAAATCTTTGTATTGGTTTAACAATTGTGGATGAGGATGTTTACATTCAGGATTGAGTTCGACTCCTGTTTGATGAATGGCGCTGTAGCAAGAATTTACTTCCTGAATAAATTGATAATAGGGCGGAAGTGGCAATTGGGCTGCCGTGAGCACTTTAGGCGCAAGAAAATGTGCGGGGATATTGCTTTGCGTAAACAGTTTACGGTCTATTGGATAATTACTCCAGACCGCTAACGGTGTGCTAAAAAACTTTACATCTTTCTTCTCAGCTTTTTCCTGAGCTGAAGCGAAGAAATGATAGTCATCATAGACTTGACCTAAATTAGGTAAATGATCACCAAAGAAAATTACAATGGTTGGGCGTTCTAGTTGTTTTAAATCTTGCAGCAATTGTTCAACATGTTGATCCGCACGCTGTAAGCCAGTCAGATAGGTATTGAGTTGACGTTTTGAACTCGCACTCAGTCCTGGCTGATCAATCTGGAAATGATCTTTACCATAGCGATCATCATTGTAGTTAAAGTGATTTTCGACCGTAATGGCATAAATAAATTGCGCTTGTTCTGTGTGTTTTAGTTGATTGCGAATGGATTGATAGAGTAAATCATCGCTTGCCCAACCCGCCTGATTGATATATTTGGCACGATCTTGTGCACTGGTCATGTTTTCCAGCGAAGTAAAACGATTGAAACCTAAGTTTTGATAAACCGTGTTGCGGTTGTAAAAAAACTTACCACTGTTGTGCATGGCAGTGGTGTCATAACCCAAACTATTCAAATAAGTGGCCAAGGAATAAGTAGGGCGTTTCAGTTTGGATACATACATCAATTCATTATGATTTAAATAGATATTCAGACTGGTCAGGACTTCAAATTCTACGTTGGCTGTACCGCCACCAAAACTTGGCGAAAGCAAACTTGAGGTTTGATAGCGATCAAGTGTTGGGGTGATGTTCTGTGGAATACTTTTGCCCAACTGACGCGCATCCCAATGTGCCTCGCTCATGATCATTACAATATTCGGCTGTTGCTGTTGCGCCTGCTTGAGCACAGGTGGGCTTGTGCTAAAAGGTGTATATAGCGCTTTGATGGTGGGTTCAGGAATATTTTCGGTATTAAATAGCCGAGTATTCAGACTATCCATCGACTTTGAAAAAAAGAAGGGAATAAAACCAATTTTTTGAATGGTGAGATGATCACCGATCCAATCACCTTTAGTGTTGGGAAAAGCTTGTCGATATTCGCATAGCCAGCCGAGCTGATTTTGTTTACATAACTGACCAAAGTTATTGCTAAAATTTGCGCTAACAAAAAGTCCTAAACCCAAAAGAGACAGTAATGCATTCGAGAAAAATAGGCGTTTTTTCTCAAGCTGTTCTCTACGGTAGAGAAAAACTATAAGGGCAATACATACAGCAACTCCTGATAGGACCGAAAACTTAAGTAGCCCAGGCGCGACAACAAAGGTTTCTTTAATCAATAAGAAATCACTAGGCACCAAACTGGCGGATAAATATTTTTCTTTTTGTGTATTGATAAAAATCAGCAATAAAAAAATAAACTGACTAAAAAAAATGGTAATAAAGGTTTTTCTGAACAATAAGTAAATAAAGGAAATCAGGGCGTAATTAATCAGCACTGAAATGACAATTTTTGCGCCATTGAGTTGAAGATACTGCTCGGGATTATTCAGGATGCGAGGAAGGGCAGGATACAGGCAGAAAAAGGCCACAGACACGAGGGCAATCAGCAAAAATAAAAGTTGCTGTTTCCAGATATTCATAACAGATGTTGAGGGAGGAGAAAGGCAGCTCAGGATTATAGAACTTTCAAGATTATTTTCAATGCACTTTATATAGATTCAAAATTGGTGATCACGTTTAACGGTGATCACCAGAATCGGATCAATCATTAGCCATTAAAACGCATCGATAAATCAATGGCTTTGACATCTTTGGTGAGTACACCCATGGAAATATAGTCAACGCCTGTGGTGGCGACTTGGCGTAAATTATCAATGGTGATGTTACCCGAGGCTTCTAATTTACAACGACCTGCGACATGTTGGACGGCATCAATCATTTGTTGCTGACTAAAATTATCCAGCATCACAATATCTGCTTTGGCTTCAAGGGCTTGATTAAGCTCATCCCAAGTTTCGACTTCAACCTCGACAGGTTTACCCGGTGCAATCTGATGGGCTTTGGCAATTGCTTCGGCAATGCCACCTGCTGCCATAATATGATTTTCTTTAATTAAAAAGGCGTCAAATAAGCCTAAGCGATGATTTTGTCCGCCGCCTACTGCAACAGCATATTTCTGTGCAATGCGTAAACCAGGTAGGGTTTTGCGAGTATCAAGCAATTTGGTGTTTAAACCATCAAGCTGTTTGACATAATCAGCAGTTTTGGTCGCAACCGCAGATAAAGTTTGAATAAAGTTCAGCGCAGGGCGCTCGACGGTCAGTAGACTGCGCGCTGAGCCTGCAAGCTTTAAAAAAGCTTCATTGGCTGCAACTTTATCGCCGTCTTGTTTTAACCAAGTGACTTGAACTGTAGAATCAAAAGCCTGAATTAAGGCATCCACCCAAGGTTGACCTGCGAGAATCATATCTTCACGACTAATGATGGTCGCCGTTGCTTGCTCATCTTCAGGGGTTAATAAGGCAGTAATATCCCCATCACCAATGTCTTCTTGGAGTGCTTGTTGAATGTTGATCTGAATTGATTGTTCAAGCAGCGTTGGAGAAATGCTCATAGTCTTTCCGTGTCTTTTTAACCCATGAAAATTGCGCGTTATCTTAACATTGTTCTAAACAGTTTATTGCGTAGATTTGAGATTTTATGATGAAAGTTTTAGCATGGTGTACTTATAAATAAAGCTTCAATATAGCGAGGAATGGATTATGCAGCAGCGCTCGTCTTTTCAGGTTGTCGATGGTCAACTCATCGGTGCGAAGCAAATTCCATCGCCCAATTTTAATCAGCGACCAGAAGAAGCGAAAATTGAATTGGTGGTGATTCATAATATCAGTTTGCCGCCATCGCAGTTTGGGGGAGGTTATATCCAGCAGTTTTTCCAGAACCAGCTAGATTCAAAGCTACACCCTTATTTTGAAACCATTCAAGACTTGAAGGTTTCGGCACACCTGCTGATTTTACGTACTGGAGAAGTACTACAATTTGTGAATTTTCAGCAACGAGCTTGGCATGCAGGACGTTCCTCATATTTAGGACAGCAGGAATGTAATGATTATTCCATTGGAATTGAGCTAGAAGGCAGTGATGACTGTGCCTTTGAAACCCAGCAATATCAAGTCTTAGCGCAAGTGATGGTGAGTTTGCAACAAGCTTATCCAACGATACAACAGCATGTAGCAGGGCACTCGGATATTGCGCCGGGGCGTAAAACCGATCCCGGTCCTTACTTTGATTGGGTGAAGTTCAGAACCTTGGTACAACAGATAAAGAACTCAAAATAAAGAGACATTTCCGTTGAGGTTAATCATTTAACAACGATTTTTCTTCACAAGTTTCATTACAATAGCGACTAATTTTTTAACTGGGTGGATACGATGGCGCTTTGGCGATCGACCTTTATTGTCAGTGCAATGACCATGTTGTCTCGTGTACTCGGATTAGTACGTGATATCGTCTTGCTCAATGTCTTTGGTGCAGGGAAGGATTTCGATACATTTGTGGTTGCTTTTCGTATCCCCAATTTTTTTCGGCGCCTATTCGCGGAAGGGGCATTTTCACAAGCCTTTATTCCTGTACTGACCGAATATAAAACCAGTAAGGCACATGCAGAAGTTCAGATTCTCATCAGTCGTGTATTTGGTGGTTTGCTGACGGTAATGACCTTGCTGACATTTATCGCGATGGTTGCAGCGCCAGCAATTTTGTATATCTATGCGCCGGGTTTCCATTCAGATCCAGAGAAATTTGATCTGGCCGTGAGCATGTTCCGCCTCACCATTCCATATTTAATGTTCATGTCACTGACTGCTTTTGCCAGCAGTATTTTGAACAGTTATGGTTCATTTGCTTCGCCCGCATTTTCTCCAGTACTGCTCAATGTAGCAATGATTGCAGGGGCGTGGTGGCTCACACCGTATATGGCTGAGCCGATTATGGCCTTGGGCTGGTCTGTCGTCGTGGCGGGGGTGTTACAGCTAGCTGTTCAAATTCCTGAACTTTGGCGTAAAAACTTGTTGATTCCCCCTAAGGTCGACTTTAAGCATGAAGGTGTAGATCGCATCATGAAGCTGATGTTGCCTGCATTGTTTGGGGTATCTGTGACGCAGATTAACTTACTGCTGAATACCATTTGGGCTTCATTTATGCAGGATGGCTCTGTGTCATGGCTATATAGTGCAGAGCGTATGACCGAGTTACCGTTGGGCCTGATTGGTGTTGCCATCGGAACGGTCATTTTACCGTCATTGTCGGCACGACACGCGGAACAAGATCAACATAAATTCCGTGGCATGATGGACTGGGCCGCGAGAGTCATTGTTTTGGTTGGGCTGCCTGCCAGCATTGCACTTTTTATGCTGTCGACCCCGATTATTCAAGCCTTATTCCAACGTGGTGAATTCACGATAGAAGATACGCGAATGACGGCGCTGGCTTTACAGTGTATGAGTGCTGGGGTCATTGCTTTCATGTTGATTAAAGTCTTTGCACCTGGGTTTTATGCCCAGCAAGATACCAAAACCCCAGTACGCGTTGGTTTAATGGCGGTAGCAGCAAATGCTATTTTAAACGTGTTATTTATTGGTTTCTTTAAATTAATTGATTGGCATGCTGAACACATGGCGTTGGCAATGGCATCTTCTGGTTCGGCTTTAGTCAATGCAGGCATGTTGTACTTCTATTTGCATAAACGCCATATTTTCCGCTTTGGTCCGCATTGGAAAAAACTGTTTTTACAATACGGAGTGTCCAATATCGTCATGATTGCGGCATTGGCTTATGGCTTAACTTGGTATGATGGTAGCTTATCCCAATGGTTGCGCGTGGCCGAAGTGATTGGCTTGTGTGTGGTTGGCGTTGTGGCTTATCTGATTGCGTTAATTGTGATGGGTTTTCGTCCGCGTGATTTACGCCCATAAGCCTGATTTTAAATTGAAATCTAGACTCAATGGTTGCTCTGGTGAATTGATTTAGAATGAAAAAAGGGACTGTGATCAGTCCCTTTTTTTAAGGTAAGACTTGTAATAATTCGACATCAAAAATCAGCGTGCTGTTCGGCTCAATAATATCGCCAGAACCAATCTGACCATAGGCGAGATTCGCTGGAATAAAGAAGCGATATTTAGCCCCTTCTTTCATTAATTGTAAGCCTTCAGTCCAGCCTTGAATGACTTGATTGACTTGAAATTCAGCAGGGTGTTGGCGTGCAATCGAGCTATCGAAAACGGTGCCATCAATCAGGCGACCTTCATAATCCACTTTAACTTTTGAGCTGACTTTAGGGGTTTTTCCTGTACCTGCTTTAAGCACCTGATATTGTAATCCTGATGCGGTGGTTTGCATGCCGGCCTTTTTGGCATTCTCTGCTAAAAAGGCTGTCCCGATCTTGCTATTTTCTTCAGTTTTTTTTCTTAATTCAATCAGTTGTTGGGCTTCTGCCTGTTTTTTGTATTGGGTTAAGATGCGTGCCATTTCTTCATCTGTTAATGAAGCCTCTTTGCCCTGAGCGGCTTCTCTTAGCCCTTGAATGAAGGCTTCAAGATTTAAATCTTTCATTGATTCGGCATTGGTACGACCCATTAAATAGCCAAAACTATACCCAACCTGTTCTGAGCTTGAACTGCTGGTGGTAATGGGTTTTGCAAAAGTAGTCGCACTGAATAACAGCGTCGATGCCAAGAGAATTTGTATTTTCATTCAACCTTCCTAAAGTATTTTTCGTGTCGGAATATCCACAAGTTTGGGGAATACCGATGACAGTTCTTTTTTATTTTTTGCGCGTTAGATTTAAATCAGTCTCACGTTAAAATCATTTTGAGTCGATCTGCTTGTTCGATTTAAACCTATATATTGTGCAAAATTTAATATTGAAAGTGAAAGAAGGAGAGCCGAGCTCTCCTTCATTTTTTACTTTACTTTAATCAATTCAACATCAAAGATTAGTGTACTGTTGGCTGGAATCGTACCCGGTACGCCTTGTTCGCCATAGCCCAATTTAGCTGGAATAAATAAAGTGGCTTTACCACCTTCCTTCATCAATTGTAAGCCTTCGGTCCAACCTGGAATAACTTGGTTCAGTGGGAACTCAATTGGCTCACCACGTTGGATTGAGCTATCAAATACCTTCCCGTCGACCAATTTACCTGTGTAGTGTACCGTTACGACTGAGTCAGCCGCTGGCTGCTTGCCAGTGCCTTCTTGAGTAATAATATATTGCAGTCCAGAAGCTGTCGTTTTCACTCCTGGTTTTTTGGCATTTTCGGTCAGGAAGCTGTCGCTTGCGCTCTGTGTGTTTTTAGCTTGATCTGCCTGTTTTTTCTGCATTTCTTGTTGGAATTGCTGATAAGCTTGCTGTAATTCTTGTTCGGTGTATGCAGGTTGTGTACGAGCATGACCTTCACGTACGCCTGTTACAAAGCTATTGATGTCAAGTTCAGGAGGTGTTTGATGTGCAACTTCATAACCTAAAGCATAACTAATTTTTTCAACAGCAGAAGCATTTTTAGAGGCTTTTGATGTGATTGCTTCTGGATGTTTGGTGGCATAATAAACTGGAACAAGTGCAGCACCGCCTAAAATTACAGCAACAGCGATGGGTAAGGCTTTACTCATAGGGTTTTCCAAAATTCATTGTAGTAATCAAAAATTTGCTGCTATTTTAGCAAATTTTTTAATGCTTAGATGGTATTTCAACCGACCATATATTTGGATATTACTATATGCCTGTATAGGCAAAGAAGCTATAACAGACTGATTACCTAAAACATTTTTTATACAAATAAAAAGGACCAGCATTATGCTGATCCTTTTAGGTGAAAAATAAGTGCTAAATGATCAATCGTCTTTCACATTTTTATAGGCATAGGCGTAGTTATAGCCATAACTTGTACCTGCCGTACGTTGAATATCGTTTAAGATAATCCCTGTTACTTTAACGCCCGCTTGTTCAAAGCGGTTGGCTACCAACTCAAGTTCTTTAATTTGGGTTTTACCATAACGGGCAATCACAAGGTTAACACCTGCATATTGGGAAATGATAATACCATCGGTAACTGCCAAAATAGGTGGCGTATCGACAATGATATGGTCAAATTGGGTAGATAGCTGTTCCAATAAGTTTTTAAAGCGTTCAGTACTGAGTAACTCAGATGGATTTGCGGGACTCTTACCACGAGTAATCACTGATAAATTCTCAACTTCTGTGGTTTTGAGAATGTTCTCGAGTGGATCTTGACCATTGAGGTATTCAGCAAGCCCTGCTTGGTTATCTTGATGGAAATACTTATGTAAATAGCCACGACGTAAGTCCGCATCAATCAACAATACACGCTTATTACTTTGTGCCAAAATAACCGCAAGGTTGGTTGATACAAATGATTTACCAAGTTCTGGTGCAGGACCTGAAATCATAATAATGTTATTACGCGCATTATTGAGGGCGAAATGAATTGCAGTACGCATACTACGTAAGCTTTCAATCGCAATATCATCACTATTTTTAACGGCAAGAATAGGAATGTGCTTCTTCTTCTTGATAATGTTAATACGACTTTCTTGCATAGGCGAACGTGGCACCGTGGCATAGACAGGAAGATCGAGTTCAGTTTCAATTTGACCAGAATCTTTAATACCCGTACGTAGCATATTTCGCATTAATGCGACTAATACACCTATAAACCCACCGACAAAAATCGATAACAACAGGACCAACAATTTTTTAGGCTTAATTGGCTCAATCGGCAAGACTGCTGTATCAACAATACGGACATTACCAATTTCACCCGCTTTGGCAATACGTAACTGTTGATAAGAGTTCAATAGTGTAGTGTAGAGCTGTTGTTTAACTTCAACTTCACGATATAACTGTAAATAACGACGTTGCAGGTCGGGTAATTGTTTCAGCGTTGCATTCAGCTCTTTAATTTTAGTGTTAATGGCTGCCAGTTGAGCACCGATTTGTTGCATGGCTGGGTGTTCAGCAGTGTATTTTTCTGAAAGTTCAGCCTGCTTTTGTTCCAGTTCAATTTTTTGAGTTTCAAGACTAATACTTTGAGTGAGATAAAGTTCAGATTCTTTCGTAACATCAACAGTGTTGTACTGTTCACGGAATTTGTTGAATTCACGTTCAGCCACATCGAGTTGTTGTTTTAACTCTGGTAATTGTTCATCGAGGAACTTTAAGGTTTGTGCTGTTTCGGCAGAACGACGTTCAATATTCTGTTTGCTATAGGCAACTAAAATAGAGTTCAGAACTTTGGTAATGTGCTCTTTATCTGCCCCTTGATAATTAAGTCCAAGTACGCCAGTAAGTTTGCCTTTTTCTGCGACCGAGTAGTTTTCAAGAATACTATCTACTGCTGCAGGTAAAGACATCTTGTGCACAGTATAACTTGAATTCAATGAATCACGGCTAAAAATGCCAATATTCCAAGTACCAACAGAAGAGCGACTTTGGTTGACTTGGTTTAATGTCCCTTTAAAAACCACTTCATCCGTCTTTTGATCGGTCAGGGTAAATTGCTTATCCTCAAAACTTAAAAGCAGCGGTTTATCGAGGTATTCAGCTGGGACATCAAACTTTCGAACTTGAAATGATTGTTCATTATTGTGAAAAGTTACAGCCTGTGGCAGATACTCAGTTTGAAAACTATCTTGATTCAGTAAACGATGAAAGGTCGTATCATCTGTTGATGAAATACTAAAATCTAAATGCAGTTGTTGAATAACTTGCCCTAAAACCAAACGCGATCTCAGAATTTCAATTTCAGCTTGGGCAGGGGACTTCTGGTCGACCATTGACGATAAGTCACCCAATAAAGCTGCGGTACCCGCACCTTTGCTATCTTCAACCTGTATGAGTGCATCAACCGCATAGATATCTTGAGTTGTTCTTAAATAGAGTAATGCACACACCAAACTTAAGATGGTACATAATGCAATCAGTTTCCATTGAGCAATTAACGAAAAGAACAGCTCTTTTAAATCAATTGTGTCTTCTGTATTGGTATTTTGGCTCATAATTTTGCTATCAATGGGTTAAATATGTTTCTTCCAGTCATTTATACAGTTTTGTATAAGCTGACAGGTATCATCAAAAACGGCTTGTTCATGTTGGTAAGGGTCAGGGACATTCTTACCTTGCCAGTGTCCTAATCGGAAGGTTTTTCCTTTGGAAAAAGGCCATGTCTGCTCAATATGTTTTTGCTGATTTTGACTCATGACTAAAATTAAGTCGGATTTTTTTATTAGGTCGGCATTTAATTTTTTTGCGATATGTGTCTGCATATCAATGCCATGTCTTTGCATACATAAAATGGCTTTATCATCAGCATTATGACCAATTAAACCAGAGATTCCAGCTGATTCAACATGAAGTTGAGGAAATTCCTGCTTTAAAAAATATTCAGCCATCGGGCTACGACAAATATTTCCAATACAGACTACGAGAATATTTTGAATATGCATTATTGCCCCAAACGGTCGATATTATATAAAGCATTTGAGAAAGGTAGAATTTGGGTCACAATACGTTGCCAACGAGCTAAACCAGTAGAATCTACATAAACAATGTCATTACGGCGCATTTTAAACTGATTGGCTAAACCGAAATCACCCAAACTGAGTAAATTCATATGGTACAGCTCAGTTTGTTGCGTTTGTGCATCGCTACGTAACACATAAATCCGACTGGCACTGGCGGTATTTGGATTTAATCCGAGGCTTTCACCTAAGACATCGCTTAAGGTCATGCCCTGATCACGCATCAATAAGGATTGATTTTTACCAGATTCACCCATCACATAAATTTTCTGATTTTCTTTTGAATTTACATAAAGTGTATCGTTGGGTTGAATTAAAAGATTGTGCAGTGAATAACCGGCTTTCTCTAAATCAATACTATTTAATTGAAAGGTGCGACCCTGACGAACCAAAGTAATGGAGGTGTTATCACCGAATTGTGTGTTAACGCCACCTGCTAAGCCAAGTGCTGTATAGACACTCACAGGTTGATCGCTCAGGAAGAATTGTCCACCTTTCATGACATTGCCTTGCACAGAATAACGCTGCCCTTGGTAAGACAGTACACGTGCAATCACGTCAGGGGTTTTTAAATAGCGTGAAAGTTGACTACGTAGTTCCTGATTGACTTGGGCGAGTGATTTCCCTGCAGCTTTGTAACGGCCAATAATCGGAAATTGAATATAGCCTGTTTGATCAATTTGGAAGCCGTTGGCTTGAATTGATTGATCATTATTAACCGCTGTATTAATTGGTGGCGTAATTTCAGGATAAGCCCATAAATAGATAGACAGAATGTCGCCAGGACTAAGTTTGTAGTTAAGTTGAGAATGGCGAAATAAACTTGAAATATCTTGTATATCAGTATTTTGGTTTTGCTGTAAATGACGCAAAGTGTTTTGGTTTAACTGGATAACATTTACAGAACTTCCAAGTTCGGTTTGATAGATTCCTTGTTCAGGTAAATCATATGTCTGTAGGCCGGGCGCTAAAGCACAACCGACAGTGCTGAGTGTGAACCCCAAAAGGCCAATATATTGTAGAAATTTCACTCTGAACCCTATTATAAAAATAATTCAATCTTTGGATGAGATTGAGTGTATCTATTCAAAATTTAGCTAACTATAACAAATTGTATAATTTATTTATACGCATTTACGTTAAGACAAAATGTATTTCTGTTATATTAGCCAAAAGCCAATTAAATGGCTTTTAATTTATTCCAAAGTCAATGAACACGGGCATCAAGGCAAACACATGTTGCAGAATTCAGAGTTAAAAATAGCCATTATTGGTCTGGGGTATGTGGGGTTGCCATTGGCGGTAGAGTTTGGGAAAAAAGTCCCTGTTGTGGGATTCGATATTCATCAAAAACGAATTGATGAATTAAAAAGTATGCAAGATCATACACTAGAAGTTACTCCTGATGAACTATTGGCTGCAACGCAATTAAGCTATTCCGCAGAATTAAAAGATTTAAAACACTGCAATTTTTTTATTGTGACTGTTCCAACGCCAATTGATGATTTTAAACAACCTGATTTAACACCATTAATTAAAGCATCCGAAAGCATCGGTAAAGTATTAAAAAAAGGCGATATCGTTGTTTATGAATCAACCGTTTATCCTGGTGCAACAGAAGAAGTTTGTATTCCTGTATTAGAGCAAGTATCGGGACTTAAATTTAATCAAGACTTTTTTGCGGGTTATAGCCCAGAGCGCATTAATCCTGGTGACAAGTTACACCGTGTGACTAATATTTTGAAAATTACTTCAGGCTCTACACCTGAAACTGCTGACTATGTCGATCAGGTTTATAATTTAATTGTTGAGGCAGGTACACATAAAGCCCCCAGCATTAAAGTGGCTGAAGCTGCAAAAGTCATTGAAAATACCCAACGTGATGTGAATATTGCGTTAATCAATGAGTTGGCACTTATTTTTAATAAATTAGATATTGATACAGAAGATGTTCTTAAGGCTGCTGGAACCAAATGGAACTTTTTACCCTTCCGCCCAGGTTTAGTCGGAGGGCACTGTATTGGGGTTGATCCGTATTATTTAACGCATAAAGCTCAATCGATAGGATTACACCCGGAAATTATTTTAGCCGCACGTCGATTGAATGATCGCATGGGTGAATATGTAGCGACACAACTCATTAAAGAAATGGTGAAGAAGCGTATTCAGGTTGTCGGTTCAAAAATCTTAGTGATGGGTTTGAGTTTTAAAGAAAATTGTCCAGATATTCGAAACAGTAAAATCATCGATATGGTTAATGCACTCAAAGATTATGACTTGGATTTGGATATTTATGACCCTTGGGTTGATCCAGAAGAGGTGAAACAAGAATATGGTTTGGCCCCTGTTAAAAATTTAGAATCAGGGCAATATGACGCCATTATTCTTGCAGTTGCACATGATCAATTTAAGGCAATGACCTCACAAGAAATGCATGCATTGGGTAGACAGAATCATGTCTTATATGACTTGAAATATATATTAGACAAAGAAGAATCTAATATTCGGTTATAATTAACGAAATTTTATATTTAGCTTAAAAAAGTTCGAGGAAATAATGCTACAAGGCTCTACAATATTAGTAACAGGCGGCACAGGTTCTTTTGGGAATACATTTATTCCAATGACGCTAGAAAAATATAATCCTAAAAAAATAATCATTTTTTCTCGTGATGAAATGAAACAATGGGAAATGGCGAAAAAATTTAAAGATGATAAACGTGTACGTTTCTTTATTGGTGATGTAAGAGATAAAGAGCGTTTATATCGTGCTTTAGATGGTGTGGATTACGTTGTTCACGCGGCTGCAACAAAAATTGTACCGACTGCTGAATATAATCCTTTTGAATGCATTAAAACAAACATCAATGGTGCAATGAATTTAATTGATGCATGTATTGATAAAAAAGTAAAAGGTGTAGTTGCACTATCAACAGACAAGGCTAGTAGCCCAATTAATTTATATGGTGCAACAAAACTTGCATCTGACAAATTATTTGTTGCTGGTAATGCCTATTCTGGCGAGCACGGTACGAAATTCTCCGTTGTTCGCTACGGTAACGTAATGGGTTCTCGTGGTTCAGTTATTCCTTTCTTCATGTCAATTAAAGATAAAGGTATTTTACCAATTACAGATGATCGTATGACCCGTTTCATGATTTCTTTGGAACAAGGTGTGGAATTGGTTTGGCACGCATTTGAAGATATGGTCGGTGGAGAGATTTATGTGAAAAAAATCCCTTCAATGAAAGTTACCGATTTAGCAACAGTTGTAGCACCAGAAGCTAAACAAGAAGTAGTAGGTATTCGTCCAGGTGAAAAGTTGCATGAGCAAATGATTAGTGTTGAAGATGCTTACTATACTTACGAGTATCCAGAACATTATAAAATTTTACCTGTAATCAATGATTGGGCGGAAACTCAAGAACGTATTAAAGATGGTACAAAAGTGCCAGAAGGCTTCCATTATTCAAGTGATAACAATGCTGAGTGGATGAGCGCTGAAGACTTACAAGCTTGGTTAGTAAAAAATGCAGAGAAAGTAGGTAATATTTAATATGTTTATTCCTTATGGTAGACAAAATATAAATCAGGCTGATGTTGATGCGGTTGTTCAGGTTCTTCAATCTGATTTTTTGACACAAGGACCACAAGTTCCTCTGTTTGAAAAATCGGTCGCAGAATTGGTAGGTGCGGAGTATGCCTTTGCCATGAATAGTGCGACTTCAGCTTTGCATGTAGCTTGTTTGGCATTGGGATTAAAGAAAGGAGATGTCCTTTGGACATCTCCCATCACTTTTGTAGCATCAGCAAACTGTGCATTGTACTGTGAAGCGGATGTTGATTTTGTAGATATTGATCCAGATACCTACAACCTTTCAGTCAATGCTTTAAAAGCTAAACTAGAATTTGCAAAACAAAATAATAAATTACCAAAAATTGTGGTGCCAGTACATTTGTGTGGGCAGTCCTGTGATATGGAAAAAATTTATGCTCTTTCACAAGAGTATGGATTTAGCATTATTGAAGATGCATCTCATGCAATTGGTGGGAAGTATAAAGACCATTATATCGGCTCCAATCAGTATTCTGATATTACAATTTTTAGTTTCCATCCAGTCAAAATTATTACAACGGCTGAAGGTGGAATGGCGCTTACCAATAATGAAGAGCTTGCAAAGAAAATTGATTTGTTACGTAGTCATGGAGTAACCAGAAACCCAGAATTTATGACTAAACCGTCTGAAGGTCCTTGGTATTACCAACAGGTTGAATTGGGTTATAACTATCGTATGACTGAATTGCAAGCGGCCTTAGGAGTTACACAATTGACGCGTTTAGAAACTTTTGTTGCTAAACGACACGAGATTGCTAAAAAATATAATGAGTTATTAAAAGATTTACCTTTAATCACACCATATCAATTGCCAGAAACTTATTCGGGATTACATTTATATGTGATTCGCTTAAAACTGAATGAATTGAGTAAAAGTCGTAAAGAGGTTTTTGAAGCATTACGAGAAAAAGGAATTGGAGTGAACGTGCATTACATTCCTGTACATACTCAACCTTATTATCAGCAATTTGGCTTTAAACAAGGTGATTTCCCTGAAGCGGAAGCTTACTATGAAGCTGCGATTAGTTTACCAATGTTCCCTGATTTAACAGTTGAGCAACTTCAGTACATTTACCAAACCTTAAAAGAGGTTTTGGTCTAAGAATGCGATTGGCTGTGATTCCAGCACGAGGCGGAAGCAAAAGGATTCCTCGTAAAAATATAAAAGATTTCTTTGGCAAACCTATGATTGCATGGTCTATAGATGCTGCTCTGAAAAGTGAATGCTTTGATGAAATATGGGTATCTACTGATGATGCAGAAATTGCAGAAATTGCTTTGAAGTATGGGGCAAAAGTTCCTTTCATGCGTCCAGCTGATTTATCAGATGACTATGCAACCACCGCAGATGTGATGCAGCATGCGACTCAGAAATTTGAAAACTTAACAGGTCGGCGTCCAGAACATGTTTGCTGTCTTTACGCGACAGCTCCTTTTGTTCAAGTTAATGATTTAAGAAAGGGATTGCAGTTACTTAAGAATGATTCGATTGATTATGCATTTAGTGCTACAACATTTCCGTTTCCAATTCAAAGAGCAATAAAGCTGAATAAAGAAGGGACTGTTGAAATGTTTAATCCTGAAAACTTTAATATTCGATCTCAAGACTTAGAGGAAGCTTGGCATGATGCAGGGCAGTTTTACTGGGGTACAGCACAGGCATGGTTGGATAAATTTCCAGTTTTCTCAAGCAATTCTCGAATTGTAGAGCTTCCTAGGACACACGTGCAGGATATTGATACTTTAGAAGATTGGCAATTGGCAGAGCTGTTATTTGGGGCCTTGAAGTTATGGTAATGCGGATAGGCTTTAGAGTTGATGCTGCTGAACATATTGGAACTGGTCACTTGCATCGGTGTTTAACTTTGGCTTATTACTTAAAGGCTAAAGGGCATGAATGTATTTTCTATTGTAGAGATTATGGACAAGGTTTTTATTACTTAGTATTGGATGCAGGTTTCCAACTAGAAATTTTGGGTCAAACAAAAATTGGCAGTTTGCCAAAATCTGAAAAAGACTGGTTGGGAGTAACTGTAGTACAAGACAGTCAAGAGTTTATCGAAAAATTAAAAGAGAATACAATAGATATCTGTATTGTAGATCATTATGCATTAGATATTCGGTGGGAACGAATTATTCGTAAATATGTTCCAAAGCTGATCGTTATAGATGATTTAGCCCGTAAACATGAATGTGACATCTTATTGGATCAGAATTTTTTTCCGAACTATAAACAACGCTATGACTTTATTACCCCCTCAACAACTATCAAACTGTTGGGGCCAGAGTACTGTCTTCTTAAAAAAGAATTTAGTTACTTTAGATCGTCGAAAAATAAAGAAAAAATTAATAGTAATAGGATTTTGATTAATTTTGGTGGTGTAGGAAACTTTGTACTTTTACAAAAAGTTATCACTGTTATTAAACATGTAGATAAGTATGATTATATTTTAATTACGGGAATGTTAGAGAAAGATCGATTTCAGTATCTGGAAAGTTTGGTTGCCAATAAGGCGAATATCAGAATTATGCAGTCGTCAACAAAGATGGCTGAATTAATGAACAGTGCAAGTTTTGCGATAGGTGCTTGCGGTTCAACGGTTTGGGAGCGTTTTTGTTTAGGGCTAAATGCCGCTCTGGTACAAGTCGCAGATAACCAACGTGTCTTATTAGGATATTTGGCTGAGGAAGATTTGATTGATAATTTAGGTGATTGGAATGACTTATCTGAAAATCAATTATTCAATTTTTTAAATAAATTAGACATCACTAGTACTTATTACCACCAAAGAAGAATCAAAATAATGGAACTTGTTGATGGTCTTGGTGCTGTGAGAACATGTGAAAAAATCTTGGAGTTAAGTAATGTTTAAAGGAATAATAAGACCTGTTCAATTGACAGATGCAGAAATGATTTTAACGTGGCGTAATCAAGATTCTGTCCGTATGAATATGTATAACCATGATGTTATTGAGTTGGATGCTCATCTGAAATGGTTTAATTCTATTTTAGTCAATGATTCTTGCCGCTATTTTATTTACGAACAAAATAATACGCCACTCGGCGTACTTTCTTTTAATGATATAGATTTAAAAAATAAGAAAGCATCTTGGGCTTTTTACTCTGGGGATACCACTGTAAGAGGTATTGGATCTGAGATGGAGCAACTAGCGTTAGATTACGCTTTTAATGAATTAAACTTAAACAAATTATGTTGTGAAGTTTTAGAATTCAATTTTGCTGTTGTTAATTTTCACCGTAAATTTGGCTTTAAATTAGAGGGTGTTAAGAAACAGGATTACCATAGAGATGGTAAATTCTATGATGTTTATCAATTGGCTTTGTTCAAAAAAGATTATCAAAAAATACAGGCACAAGCTTATAGTCCGATAGAAAAAAGCTATGTGTGGAATTTTTCAATTTCAGAAGAGAAAATTGATCAATTTGCCACTTTATCTGGTGATAAAAATCCAGTTCATTTAGATAAGAATGTTGCGATTTCATTAGGCTTTGAAAATAGGATTGCACATGGTGCTTTGCTTGTTGCTGAGATATCAAAAATTGCCGCTATGGATTACCCAAGCAGAAATGCAATTTATCTTGGACAGAACCTTGAATTTAAAGCCCCAATTTATCCAAATGTAGAGCTTACAGGAAAGGCAAAGTTAAAAACACAAATAGGTCGCTACGTTATTATTGAGTTTGCTCTTTATCAGGATGATAAGCTTGTTGCTCAAGGCGAATCTGAGTTTTTGTTAAGCTAATGTCCATAATATAGGTAAAAGAAATGCAAATAAATCAGAGAAATATTGGTATTCAGTATCCACCTTATGTGATAGCTGAGCTTTCTGCAAACCATAATGGGCATTTGGAAACCGCACTTAAAATTATTGAAGAAGCCAAGCGTTGTGGTGCAGATGCGGTCAAGTTACAAACTTATAGTGCTGATACCATTACGTTGAATAGCCAAAATGAAGAATTTATGATTCGTGGCGGTCTATGGGATGGTCAATCGCTCTATGAGTTGTATGAGAAAGCGCAAATGCCATGGGAATGGCATAAACCACTTTTTGAATATGCCCGTACTTTAGATATCACAATTTTTAGTTCGCCATTTGATCGTACTGCTGTTGATTTATTAGAGGATTTAAATGCACCTGCATATAAAATTGCTTCCTTTGAGGCGGTCGATTTACCTTTAATAAAATATGTAGCTGCTACAGGCAAACCTATGATTATTTCTACAGGTATGGCGAATAAAGAAGAAATAGCGGAAGCAGTTCAGGCTGCTTATGATGGTGGTTGTAAGGAATTAGTCATTTTACATTGTGTGAGTGGCTATCCCGCTCCAGCTGAAGATTATAATTTGTTAACTTTAGCGGATATGGCATCATCATTTAATGTCCCTGTTGGTCTGTCTGATCATACACTGGACAATACTACTGCGATTGCAGCTGTAGCATTGGGTGCATGTGTAATTGAAAAACATTTCACATTAGATAGAAGCGGTGGAGGACCTGATGATAGTTTCTCGCTTGAGCCTAAAGAGTTACAACATTTATGTCAGTCTGCTAAAACAGCATGGCAGGCCATGGGGCGTGTAGATTACGGTAGAAAATCAAGTGAGCAAGGAAATGCTCAATTTAGGCGTTCGCTGTATTTTGTGAAAGATATGAAGGCAGGCGATGTTATTGATGAGTCGTGTATTCGTAGCGTCCGCCCAGGATTTGGTTTAGCACCTAAGTTTTATGATGAAATAATTGGAAAAAAAGTAGTGCAGGAAATTTATTCAAATACACCTGTTAAGCTTGATATTATTAAATAAGCATGCGTGTTATTAAAGATAGTTTAATATATCTAATAGGGGAGCTTTTCGCTAAAAGTCTCCCTTTTCTCATGTTGCCATACCTGACAAGGAAGTTAGGGCCAGAAGGCTTTGGTGAGCTTTCATACTATTTGACAATGTTATCTCTCTTTGGAATTTTTGTTGGCTTAAGTCAAGATGGTGCAATAACCCGTTATTTCTATTTTTATGGAAACAGAGCATTAAATACTGTAGTTAAGGCTGGCTATCTCTTTAATATTTTAGTTTCGGGTTTACTTCTTGTTGGTTGTTGGTGGTTCCACTCAGAAATTATGGCGTATATCGTATTGGCCACAATGTTTCAGTCCTTTGTAAGTGTGCAATTGGCATTAAGACAATGTCAGAAACAACCATTAAAATATATTACGATTCAAATTATTCTATCTCTAACGAATGTTATATTTACAGTTGCTGCATTAGAGTATTTCAGTGATGATTTAGTTGTCTACCGAATTTTAGCAATAGTTCTGGCTAATGTAACGACATTCATTATTGCGAGTCTTGTACTTGGTAACTTATTTAAAAATGAATATAAGTTAACTTGGAGCAGGTTACGTTTAGGTTTCTTATATATAGTTTCATTTGGGCTTCCATTAGTTCTTCATCAATCAAGCTTTTTTATTAAGGGGCAGTTAGATCGTATCCTCATATATCAACAATATTCAAAAACAGAATTAGGTGTGTATTCTGCAGGTATACAAGTTGCGGCAGTATTACCTATTGTGCTGATGGCATTAAATAAGGCTATTGTCCCTTACTATTACCAAGGGCTAAAAGATAATAGATTAACGATTGAAAAAATTAAAAAATATGCATTGCTCTCGATGCCAATAGGTTTATTACCTGCTGGTATAGCATGGCTATTTCCTGAAAATTTCTATCTTTGGTTTTTGGGTGGGAATTACATTGGAGCAAAGTACTATGTAGTAATGTATTTGCTTGGATTTGGTATGAACATAACCTACCTTACGATGGTTAATTATTATTTCTACTATGCAAGGAATAAGCTCATATCAACATTAAGTGCAATATCCTCTTGTATTTATTTAATATTGCTTTGGATTTTATGCTCAATAAATATTTCTTATATCCCTTTTGCATTGATTTTAAGTAATTTAGTGCTAGTTTTTGGTTTGTGGTGGAGTGTAAAGTATGTTAAGGGATAAGGCGTTATTTATATGTATGACACCACTTCAAATACTGATAGCAAAAAGTATTATTTCTGATAAAAAAATTGAAAACTGTAGTTTCCTAATTTTTTATTATAATGATAATAGTAAATATAAATATTATATTGATTTATTAGAAAGGAATGGTTTCGATTATGATTTCTATGAAATAAAATCAAAAACTAAAGCAGGAAGACTGCTTGAATTATTTAAGATTAAAAATTTTATAAATAAAAGTAAGAATAGAAAATTTGAAGATATATATGTGTCCAGTATTAATAATGCATTAATACATACTGCATTGCAGGAATTGAATTTTTATCGGATCTTTACATTTGATGATGGATTGGCAAATTTATATAAAGATAGTGGCTATTATATTGATAAAGAAGCAAAGATCCAGAAATTTATTAAAAGAATATTGGGTGTTAGTTGGTCTTTAAAATTAATTAAAAGTAGTAGCCAAATGCATTATTCTATCTATAGAGATAAGGATAACATTATTGATGAGGTAACTTATATAAATTTACAAACCTCATCTAATATATTGGATTATAAGGGTAAAAAAGACGTTTTAAAGATATATATAGGTCAACCACTGTATGAGGTTGATGAGTGCTTTACACAGGAATTTTTAATAAAAGTGTTGAGTGAAATTGGTGTGGATTATTATTTTCCACATCCTCGAGAGAGCTTAAATGGTAATTTTAATTACATAGAATCAAATTTGATTTTAGAAGATTATTATGTCGAAATTTCTAGAAATTATGAAGTACATTTCTATACATTTTTTAGTACAGCAATTATAAATATTGGAATGATGGATGAAAACTTAAAGTCTTATGTTTTATTTAATGATTATTTAATGAAAAAATATAAGAGCGTGTATCATGTTTTTGATTTTAAATCTTATATAGATTTTGTAAATATTGGTGAAATTAATGAATAGGTTTTTTTGTATTTATTTTAACTTTCATTGTTAATTTCATATTCATTGGAGTATTGTATTTTTTCAACTAAGTAATGCGATATATGTAATTAGTTTTTTATCATTAATTTTGTTAATATGGTGTTTATATAAGCACAATCCAAACTTTATATATGTGTGTGCTTATGCTTTGTTGGCAATGGTATCAATGTTGTTTATTAGTATCTTGCTGGAAAATGGAGTTTTTCTTGATTGAAATAGGTCAAGTATCTTATTCTATTGATTTACCAGTAAAAGCTACGATTCAATTATCATCATTTTTATTGCGAGCATTCCTATTATTTAGTTTCTTGAGTAGGAGCTTGTTAAGAGCAATAAATTTAAATGAATCATTGAATCAAATAATAATCTGGTCATGTAGATCCCTTGTTATTATTATTTCTATACCATATTTAATAGCGATTAAATATGGTACACCAGTAAGTCATGAGCTTCATAGAAATGATTGCTGGACATTTGTTGCTCCATCATGGGGGAGAATTAGTATACTTCTTGATTCAGTTTAATTTTATTTTTGGTTTAAATTATTCAAAAATAAAATCGAAAATTGATGTGATTTTATATGGAACTGTGATTTTAACAATTATTCTTATAGGAGAGCGTTTTACAGGGATTCTTTACTCCTTCTTCTTTTTCTTTATGCCAATATTAGTAAATAACAAAAAATAAATATTAAAATTAGTGCATTTAAAAAACAGTTTTTTTAATATGTGCATTATTTATACTTGGGATTACTGTGTTGAAAAGTTTCTCAGCAATTGATCAAAATACAAACCCTGTTGATAATGTAGTTATGCGTGCAGCATTACAACCACAAATGTGGTGGGCTTTAGATGAGCAATCTGGAGCTTATCCAAGAGATTTAGGAACATTTTTTGATAGATATTATGGTTTCTTTGTGAGTGACAGGGTTTCGGGTGCTTATTACTTAATGGATCAAGTAACGAGTAAGTCATTAGTAGATGCAAGATATGAAACCAAAAGTAAGTTTACGATGTCTGGTTTTTTTAATAATGTATATTTTTTTGGATATTTTTTAGGTGCATTAATAAATTTTTTATGGGGCTTATTTTTTGGACTTTTATGTTATTTCTTGCTATTGGGAATACAGTGTAGAAATATATTAGATCTCTTTCATAACTCATTTTTCATTCAATTCTAAGTTGTAAATTCCAGCAATTAAATTGAATCTTAAACCGAGCCTTTTCCCTCTATTTCGATAGCGCTCTGAAAGTATTTTGAAGGTCTTGAGTACACCAAATACATGTTCAATTCCTATTCTTCTTTTATTGATTTCACGGTTGTGTTGTTTTAATACA